>NZ_CP016450.1:1241250-2482500 GCF_001713395.1 Sinorhizobium sp. RAC02
CGGCGGCCACCACGAGCGTGTTGAGAAGGCCGACCTGGAGCGCGCGGAAGTAGGTGGAGTCGCTCGAATAGGCGATCAGGCTCTGCGCAACGTCGAAGCCGGCGCGGCTGTTCAGGAAGCCGAAACCCGCCGTCATGTTGGCGCGGGCCAGGTTCTGGACGACGTTGTTCCAAGCATACCAGACCGCCGCGACGATCACGACGAGTGTGACGACCTGATAGACGGTACTTCTCAGCGCCGGATTGTAAAGAAGAGATACCTTCGGCGGTTCGCCGGACCCTGTTCGGGCATCCGCAAGAGCCATACATTTCCCCTGAGTTTGCGTTCGCCCTGTTTTCCGGGCGTTTGTTTAAAAAGGGAGGGCAACGATTTGCCCTCCCGGATTGGTACGGATCAGTCGCTTAGCGAACCGGCGGAGCGTACTGCAGGCCGCCCTTGGTCCACAGGCCGTTCAGGCCGCGGGCGATCTTGAGCGGCGAGCCTTCGCCGACATTGCGCTCGAAGGATTCGCCGTAGTTACCGACAGCCTTGATGATCTGCACGGCCCAGTCCTTCGGCACGCCGAGGTCGGCACCGATGGTCGAGTCAGCTTCTTCGCCGAGGAAGCGCTTGATGTCCGGGTTGGCGGACTTCTTCATCTCTTCGACATTGGCCGTCGTGATGCCGAATTCTTCGGCAGCCACCATCGCATAGTGCGACCAGGTCACGATATCGAACCACTTGGAGTCGTTCTGGCGAACGGCCGGGCCGAGCGGCTCCTTGGAGATGATTTCCGGCAGAACCATATGGTCGTCCGGGTTGGCCATCTTCAGGCGGATGGAGTAGAGGCCCGAGGCGTCCGTCGTGTAGGCGTCGCAACGGCCGGCATTGTAGGCCGCGTCGGCTTCATCCTGCGCTTCGAAAACGACCGGCTTGAAGTCCATGTTGTTCGAGCGGAAGTAGTCGGCGAGGTTCAGTTCGGTCGTGGTGCCGGACTGGACGCAGACGGACGCGCCGGACAGTTCCAGAGCCGACTTCACGCCGAGTTCCTTCTTCACCATGAAGCCCTGGCCGTCATAATAGTTCACGGCGCGGAAATCGAAGCCGAGCTGCGAATCGCGGCTGACGCTCCAGGTGGTGTTACGGGCGAGAATGTCGATTTCGCCGGACTGCAGGGCCGGGAAGCGGTCCTTGGCCGAGAGCGGCGTGTACTTTACCTTGGTGGCGTCGCCGAAGACGGCAGCGGCCACGGCCTTGCAGAGGTCAACGTCGAGACCGGCCCAGTTGCCGGCCGAATCCTGCGCGCCGAAGCCGGCGAGGTTCGAACCGTTTACGCCGCACTGCACGAAGCCCTTTGCCTTCACGTCAGAGAGCGTGTCGGCCTGTGCTGCCGTTGCGCCAAGCCCCAGAACGGCTGCACCAACGAGCGCCGCCACAATTTTTTTTGCCATTTTTTACAACCTTTTTCTGTTGTCTTTGTTTTGTCCGCAGGTCACGCGATCCTAATGGATACGTTGCGGAACTCGCCACCCTCCCGGCGCGAGGTTGCTTATCTCATGCTCAAAATTTCGCAGGGTCAAGTGATCCGGGCCATTTTCCGGTCAGTAACCTAAATTTGTCGGCGCTTGACGGGATTTTGGGCAGAAAATCGGGAATTTGTGCAGTAAATCGCTCAAAAAATCCGCGTGTTTAGTATTTGAAGCGCTTTGGATAT
This sequence comes from Sinorhizobium sp. RAC02, assembly GCF_001713395.1. Taxonomy (NCBI): domain Bacteria; kingdom Pseudomonadati; phylum Pseudomonadota; class Alphaproteobacteria; order Hyphomicrobiales; family Rhizobiaceae; genus Sinorhizobium; species Sinorhizobium sp. RAC02. The sequence continues at coordinate 1,242,944 of NZ_CP016450.1, forward strand.
CCCACGACCCATTCATGCGGGGTTGACCTCACGGTCTCGCTGGCGAAAAGTCGGCGGCTTAATTCCCTCTCGCATCCTCGGACCGCCCCATGAAAAACAGAGACGAAATCCTCGCCGGCGCCGGCGTGAACACCCGCCTTGCCCATGCCGGAAACGACCCGGCGGACTATCACGGTTTCGTCAATCCGCCGGTTGTACACGCCTCGACCGTGCTCTTCCCGAATGCCGCGACGATGGAAAGCCGGGCGCAGAAATATACATACGGCACACGGGGCACGCCCACCACGGATGCGCTGTGCGACGCCATCGATGAACTGGAAGGGTCTGCCGGCACCATTCTCGTGCCCTCGGGGCTGGCTGCCGTCACCGTGCCGTTCCTGGCCTATCTTTCGGCCGGCGACCACGCGCTCATCGTCGATTCGGTTTATCACCCGACCCGCCACTTCTGCGATACGATGCTGAAACGTCTTGGCGTGACGGTGGAATATTACGATCCGATGATTGGTGCGGGTATCGCGGCCCTGATCAAGCCGAACACCAGGCTGGTCCACACCGAGGCCCCCGGTTCCAATACCTTCGAGATGCAGGATATCCCGGCTATCGCCGCCATTGCCCACCAGCATGGCGCGATCGTCACCATGGACAATACCTGGGCGACGCCGCTCTATTTCCGCCCGCTGGATTTCGGCGTCGACGTTTCCATCCATGCCGCGACGAAGTACCCGGCCGGCCATTCAGACGTGCTGTTCGGCACCGTCTCGGCCAATGCCGCCCATTGGGAACAGCTGCACGACACGCAGATCGCGCTGGGCACCTGCGCGTCGCCGGACGATGCCTATCAGGTTCTGCGCGGCCTGCGCACCATGGGCGTGCGGCTGGAGCGGCACCAGGAAAGTGCCCTTGAGCTCGCCCGCTGGCTGGAAGGCGTGGACGACGTTTCGCGCGTGCTGCATCCCGCCCTGCCGAGTTTCCCGGGCCATGACCTCTGGAAGCGCGACTTCAAGGGCTCAAGCGGTATCTTCTCGATCGTGCTGAATGGCGGTTCGCCGGAGCGCTACAGGGCGAAGGCCCATGCGTTCCTCGATGCGCTTGGCATTTTCGGCCTCGGCTACTCCTGGGGCGGCTTCGAGTGCCTTGCCGTGCATGTGAACCTCAACGATCGCCGCATCGCCAAGGGGCCGGAAGAGGGGCCGGTTCTCCGCCTCCAGATCGGCCTCGAAGACGTGAAGGACATCAGGGCCGATATCGAACGCGGGCTTGCAGCCGCGCGGGCCGTCTGACCGTCAACCTGGTGTGCGGTAATCGTAGAGCCAGTCGAGATCGGCGGCGAGGCTCTCCGGTCCGCGCAGCGCCAGCACGAGATTGCGGCCAAGTGCGATCGGGCCGCGGGCGTGGTAGGCGAAGCGGTTGAAGGCACCGCGGCTGCGCACGCGGGCGACGCGCTCGCGGCGGGTGCTTTCGAAACGCCGCAGCGCCTGCGTGGTGTCGGTTCCAGCTGCCAGCACATTCGCGAGCAGTTCGGCATCCTCGATCGCCATCGCGGCCCCTTGCGCCGCGAATGGCGTCATGGCGTGCGCGGCGTCGCCGATCAGCACCGTCTTGCGTCCGTCCGTCCAGGCACCGTCGGGGCACTCGAAGAGTGGCCACATCAGCGGATCCTGCGCGTCGTTCAACAGGCGGCGGATGTCGGCGTGCCAGCCGGAAAAGGCGTCGAGCAGGCGCTTGCGCGCCATAGCGTCGCCCTTTCGTGACCAGCCCTCCGGCGGCGCTTCCGCCAGCTGGTGGATGGCGACAATGTTGAAGGCCTGACTTTCCGCAAGCGGGTAGGCGACGAGATGTGCCTGGGGGCCGAGAAAAGCCGTCACGGTGCGCGGGTTGAGAAACGGCGGGGCCACGCCATAGGGCACGAGAAAGCGCCAGGCGATGGTGCCGGAATAGCGGGCGGGCAGGGCGCCGGGTACCGATTGCCGCAGGCGCGACCAGACACCGTCGGCGGCGACGAGGATATCCGCCGGCGCGATGGCGCGCGCCTCCTCCGCAGTCTCGATTCGCTGGCCCGTCGTGACCGTGCAGAGTGGCTCCCGGCGAACGGCATCGAGAAGAACGGCCTGCAGCGCGGCGCGGTGCAGCACGCCATAGGGGGCGCCCCAGCGCCGGCGTGCGGCCTGGCCGGCAGGCACAGACGCAAGCGGCGCAAGCGAACTTCCCGAGGACAGCAGGATATGATCGGGCTCGCTCCAGCGGGCGCTGAGCGCGTCGATGAGGCCGAGGTCGTCGAGGATGCGGGAAGCGTTTGGCGAGAGTTGCAGGCCGGCGCCGACTTCCTCCAGGGCAGGAGCCTGCTCGAGGATGTGCGCGGTGATGCCTTTTTGCGCAAGCGCCAGCGCCGTCGTCAGCCCGGCAATGCCGGCGCCGACGATGGTTGCCGATGTGATGGAAGACATGGTCGTACCGGCCCTTCGGCCGTTACGCCGCGACCTGGTTGGTGAAGGTGCAGCCGACCGGATCGGTCTGGGTGGCCTTGAAGGTCGGATTGTAGCGATAGAGCGTCGAGCAGTACGGGCAGACCTTCTCGTTATCATCGCCCATGTCGAGGAAGACGTGCGGGTGGTCATAGGGCACGGACGCGCCGACACACATGAATTCCTTCACGCCGATCTCGATTGCGCGATGGCCGCCGTCGTTCTGGAAATGGGGGATGCTGTGGCCAGCCATGTCATGCTCCGTCAAATACCGTCTTTTCTGGCGCGGACCATAGTCGGCTTCCGGCGAAATGTGTAGATGCAAAACCGTCGCGCCTGGCGAGATTTCGGCGCGGCTGCCGTTTTCTCCAGGGCCGAACCGCTTTATGACCAGGGACAAGAAAACGAAAGCAGGTCCGCGATGAACCTCGATGCTCCAGCCTTTTCCAGCTTCACCCATGACGGTCTCGAACTTGCCTTCTTCGATGAAGGCGACCCCTCGGGCGAGCCGGTGCTGCTGATCCACGGCTTTGCCTCCAGCGCCAACGTCAACTGGGTGTTTCCCGGCTGGCTGAAGACGCTGGGCGATGCCGGCTACCGCGTCATCGCCTTCGACAATCGCGGCCATGGCAAGAGCGCCAAGCCGCATGACCCGGCGGTCTATACCCCGCCGCTGATGGCCGGCGATGCCGCGGCACTGCTCGATCACCTCGCAATCCCCGAGGCGCATGTCTTCGGCTACTCGATGGGCGCGCGCATCACCGCCTTCCTGGCGCTTGCCCATCCGCACCGCGTGCGGTCCGTCGTGTTCGGCGGGCTCGGCATCGGCATGGTGACCGGCGTCGGCGACTGGGACCCGATCGCCGATGCGCTGCTGGCGCCGTCGCTCGATGTGGTGAGCCACGAGCGCGGCCGCATGTTCCGCGCCTTTGCCGACCAGACGAAATCCGACCGGCAGGCGCTTGCCGCCTGCATCATGACATCGCGTGATCTGCTGACCGAAGCGGATATGGGGCGCATCGACGTACCGGCGCTGATCGGGGTTGGTACGAAGGACGACATTGCCGGGGCGCCACAGCCACTCGCCGATCTCATGCCGAATGCCCGTGCCCTCGACATCCCCGGCCGTGACCACATGCTCGCCGTCGGCGACAAGGTGTTCAAGCGTGCCGTGCTGGATTTCTATGCGTTAATCGACGGTCGCTGACACGCCGTTTACGACAACGGCCGCCGGGCCATTTCGCTCGGCCGTGCTTTGCATTATATATGGACGGGAATGACCATAAGGAGTGCGGCGATGGTCGCGACGAACGAACTCAGGGCCGGTGAGAATCTCAAGGCCATGGATCCGATCTGGGACAGCCTGCGCGAAGAAGCGCGCGTTGCTGCCCAGGCCGAGCCGCTGCTGGCGGCCTTCCTCTATTCGACGGTGCTGAACCACCGCTCGCTGGAAGAAAGCGTGATCCACCGCGTCTGCGAGCGCCTCGACCATCCGGACCTGCAGGCGAACCTGCTGCACCAGATCTTTTCCGAGATGCTGGAAGACTGGCCGGAATGGGGCAGCATCCTGCGCGTCGATATCCAGGCCGTCTACGACCGTGACCCCGCATGCCTGCGGTTCCTGGATGCCGTGCTCTATTTCAAGGGTTTCCACGCCATCCAGACCCATCGTGTCGCGCACTGGCTGTACAACAACGGCCGGCGCGACCTCGCGCTCTACCTGCAAAGCCGCTCGTCCAGCGTCTTCCAGACCGACATCAACCCGGCGGCGCGCATCGGCAAGGGCATCTTCCTCGATCACGCCACCGGCTTCGTCGTCGGCGAGACGGCGGTGATCGGCGACAACGTCTCGATCCTGCACAACGTCACGCTCGGCGGCACCGGCAAGGAAGGCGGTGACCGCCACCCGAAGATCGGCGACGGCGTGATGATCGGCGCGGGTGCAAAAATCCTCGGCAACATCCATATCGGCCATTGCTCGCGCATAGCCGCCGGCTCGGTCGTGCTGAAGCCCGTGCCGCCCAAATCGACGGTCGCCGGCGTGCCGGCCAGGGTCATCGGCGAGGCGGGCTGCAACGAGCCGTCGCGTGCCATGGACCAGCTTCTGGCGGCCTTCGACTACGATCTCTAATCCGGGAAAAGTCGCAGCCTGCCGGACATCGAGGGTTTACACGACCGGGGGCAGGTGCGAGAAGCGCGGCAAATCAAACGTTGACGGAGACATGTCGTGACGCCGGAAGAAATCAGGAAGCTCGAGGCCTACTTCAAGCGCAATATCAACAAGGAGATCGTCATCAAGGCCCGTCCGCGTAAGGATGAATCGGCCGAGGTCTATCTCGCTGATGAATTCCTGGGCGTCGTCTTCCGCGATGACGAGGATGGCGAACTGTCCTACAACTTCTCCATGGCGATCCTCGACATCGATCTCTGATCTGTCGGTATTTCCAAAGATAGAGGCCCGGCAGCCCATGGCGCCGGGCCTTTTATTATATTTGTGCGACAAGCCTGCCGTTTTCAGCGCCAATAATCATACCTATTGCGCAAGGTCTTGCTTTGCTTGCGGAATATTGCGTTGCAGCATCTTCATTGACTTTTTTGTGCATTGCATATAGATTTTGGACACATCACCGGGATCAAAGGAGACTTCGATGTTCAATTTCGATGACGCCAACAAGAAGAGCAAGGAAGCCGTGGACACGTTCGTCAAGAGCTACGCCACCGTTGCGCAGGGCTTTCAGGCGATCGCCACCGAAACGGCTGACTATTCGAAGAAGTCCTTCGAAAACAACATTGCCCACATCGAGAAGCTCTCTGGCGTCAAAAGCGTCGAAGCCGCTGTCGAACTGCAGACGGCTTTCGTGAAGTCCGCCTATGAAGGCTTCGTCGCCGAAGCGACCAAGCTCAGCGAAATGTACGCCGACCTCGCCAAGGGCACGTACAAGTCCTACGAAGCACCGGTCGCCAAGGCGACTGCTGCTGCCAAGGCTGCTGTCGCGGCTTAAGACTTTTCAGTACTGCGTACGCGTATAGCGTTTATCGGCCGGCTGCGGGCAACCGCAGCCGGCCTTTTCGTGTTGCGGGGATTGCGCGAGGCTGGTGGAGCGGGAGCAAATTTCGCTATTTCCTTCAGACGGCCCGCGATTATGATTGCAGTGCGAAGCAGGGGTCTTACAATCGTGTGTCGAGACATTAGATAACAGGTCCAGAAGGCAGCCACGGCTGAACGGTGCGCTCCAAGGAAGCGGCCGAAATCAAGGGAATGAACACAAATGGATGTGAGACGGGCTCGAATGCAGGATGGGGAAGGCGGCAGCGACACTCCCGGTCGCAGCACCTCCGTCATTACCCGCACGAAGCCGAAGACCAAGAAGCCGAGCCTGTATCGCGTCCTGCTTCTCAATGATGATTATACTCCGATGGAGTTTGTAATCCACATTCTGGAACGTTTCTTCCAGAAGGACCGAGAAGCAGCCACGCGGGTCATGCTCCATGTGCACAATCATGGTGTAGGCGAATGTGGCGTGTTCACCTACGAGGTTGCCGAAACCAAAGTGACACAGGTGATGGATTTCTCCCGCCAGCACCAGCATCCGCTGCAATGTGTCATGGAAAAGAAATGAGGAACGAACGTGCCAACATTTTCTGCAAGCCTTGAAAAGGCGCTCCACCAGGCACTGACCTACGCGAACGAGCGTCATCACGAATATGCGACGCTCGAGCACCTCCTGCTCGCCCTCATCGACGACGCCGACGCGGCTGCCGTGATGGGCGCCTGCAATGTGAATCTCGACGTGCTGCGCAAGACCGTCACCGACTATGTCGACCATGACCTCGCCAACTTGGTGACGGGCTACGAAGAGGATTCGAAGCCCACCTCCGGCTTCCAGCGCGTTATCCAGCGCGCGGTAATCCATGTCCAGTCGTCCGGTCGCGAGGAAGTGACCGGGGCCAACGTGCTTGTCGCGATCTTCGCCGAGCGCGAAAGCCACGCCGCCTATTTCCTGCAGGAGCAGGAAATGACGCGTTACGACGCCGTCAACTTCATCTCGCACGGCATCGGCAAGCGTCCCGGTTCCACGGAGCAACGCTCCGTGCGCGGCGCCGACGAGTCCGAAAGCGAGCCGACGAAGCAGCAGCGAAACGGCGGCGAGCCGGAAGAGGCCGCCAAGAAACAGGACGCGCTGACGGCTTATTGCGTGAACCTCAACGAGAAGGCCAAGAACGGGAAGATCGATCCGCTGATCGGCCGCCACAGCGAGGTGAACCGCACGATCCAGGTCCTCTGCCGCCGCTCGAAGAACAACCCGCTCTACGTGGGTGACCCGGGCGTGGGCAAGACCGCCATCGCCGAAGGCCTCGCCAAGCGCATCGTCGAAGGCAAGGTACCGGAAGCGCTGGCCGACGCGACGATCTTCTCGCTCGACATGGGCACGCTGCTCGCCGGCACGCGCTATCGCGGTGACTTCGAGGAACGCCTGAAGCAGGTCGTCAAGGAGCTGGAAGACTATCCGGGTGCGGTTCTCTTCATCGACGAGATCCACACCGTCATCGGCGCCGGCGCCACCTCCGGCGGCGCGATGGACGCGTCCAACCTGCTGAAGCCCGCTCTGTCCTCCGGCGCGATCCGTTGCATCGGCTCGACGACCTACAAGGAATATCGTCAGTTCTTCGAAAAGGACCGGGCACTCGTCCGCCGCTTCCAGAAGATCGACGTCAACGAGCCGACCATCGACGACACGATCGAGATCATGAAGGGCCTGAAGCCCTACTTCGAGGAATACCACAAGCTTCGGTATTCCAACGAGGCGATCAAGTCGGCCGTCGAACTGTCGGCGCGCTACATCAACGACCGCAAGCTGCCGGACAAGGCGATCGACGTGATCGACGAGACCGGTGCGGCCCAGATGCTGCTGCCCGCCGGCAAGCGCCGCAAGCTGATCACCGAGAAGGAGATCGAAGCGACGATCGCCACGATGGCCCGCATTCCGGCAAAGACCGTCTCGAAGGACGACGAGCAGGTGCTCGCCAACCTTGAGAAGGAACTGGGCTCGGTCGTCTACGGCCAGGATCTGGCCATCGAGGCATTGTCGTCGGCCATCAAGCTGTCCCGTGCGGGCCTGCGCGAGCCGAACAAGCCGATCGGCTGCTACCTGTTCTCCGGCCCCACCGGCGTCGGCAAGACGGAAGTCGCCAAGCAGCTTGCCAGCTCGCTCGGCGTGGAACTGCTGCGCTTCGACATGTCGGAATACATGGAACGGCACACGGTTTCGCGTCTGCTAGGTGCACCTCCCGGCTATGTCGGCTTCGACCAGGGCGGTCTTTTGACCGACGGCGTTGACCAGCATCCGCATTGCGTGCTGCTGCTCGACGAAATCGAGAAGGCGCATCCGGACCTCTACAACATCCTGTTGCAGGTCATGGATCACGGCTCGCTGACCGACCATAACGGCAAGAAGATCGACTTCCGCAACGTCATCCTGATCATGACGACCAATGCGGGCGCATCCGACATGGCCAAGGCCGCCATCGGCTTCGGTTCGTCGAAGCGCGAAGGCGAGGACCTGGAGGCGATCAACCGCCTGTTCACGCCGGAATTCCGCAACCGTCTCGATGCGATCATCCCGTTCGGCTCGCTGCCGACGCCGGTCATCCATCAGGTCGTGCAGAAGTTCGTCATGCAGCTGGAAACCCAGCTTGCCGAGCGCAACGTCACCTTCGACCTCCAACAGGAAGCAATCGCCTGGCTGGCCGAGAAGGGCTACGATGAAAAGATGGGTGCCCGCCCGCTGTCGCGTGTCATCCAGGAAAACATCAAGAAGAAGCTCGCCGACGAAATCCTCTTCGGCAAGCTCAAGAAGGGCGGCGTCGTCCGCGTCTCCGTCGGCACGAAGGAAGATGGCTCGACCGGCCTGATCCTCGACGCCGTGCCGGAAACCGCGCCGATCAAGCCGAAGGCCGAAGTCGAGGAAACCGCCGCGAAGAAGGCGAAACCCCGCAAGGCCAAGGAAACCGTCGCCGCTGAAGCGGCACCGGCCAAGGCGAAGTCATCGAAGAAGGTGACGGAAGCCAAGGCCGAACAGCCGAAGGACGAGCCGCCGCGCAAGTCCAGCGCCGTTCCGAAGGTGCCGCGCAAGAAGTAACGACTTTACAAAGTCATACCGGCCGGGCAGGTAACTGCCCGGCTTTCTTTTTTTGAAGACCCGAGACCCGCCCGAGAGAGTGGATGACTGCCGAGACCGCGCCAGAACCTCAATCCCAGATGCACTGGATCCTCCTTGGCATGCGCGGCATTTTCAGCCTGCCTGCGATCATCCTGATGCTGTCCTTCGTCGGCTTCGCGGCCTTCACGGCGGAGGCGAAAATTCCGGTCGAGCAGGTGATGTTCATGACCGGCATGGTCTGGGCGCTGCCGGCAAAGGTGATCCTCGTCGGCTCCATGCTGTCTGGCGCCCACATTGCGGCCGCCTTCATTGCCGTGACGCTGTCCTCCGTGCGCATGATGCCGATGGTGGCGGCGCTGATCCCGGAGATTCGCGACCGCCGCACGCCCACCTGGCTCTTGCTGATCATCTCGCATTTCGTGGCGATCACCGCCTGGGTCTTCGCCATGGAGCATGTGCGCACCGTGCCACGGGAAGGCCGCGTCGCCTTCTTCGCCGGCTTCGGCATCACGCTGACGCTCGCCAACATTATTCTCGTCGGTCTGGTCTACGGCGCGGTATCGGAATTCCCGCCCATCGTTTCGGGCTGCCTGTTCTTCCTGACGCCGGTCTATTTCCTCACCTCGATCTGGATTTCCGCCCGCCATCGCGTGATCTACTGGGCGCTCGGCATCGGCCTTGCGCTCGGTTACGTCTTTGCGGTGATCGCGCCGGAATACGACATCCTGCTTGCCGGCGTCATCGGCGGAACGGTCGCCTGGTGGGGGGAACGGCTGTTGCGCCAGAGGGAGGCCAGCCGATGAGCTTCGACGGCCTCTGGCCCTATATCTACATCGCCATCGCCGGCTGGCTTGCGACGGATCTGTGGCGCTGGGCGGGCGTTCTTGCCGGCAACCGCCTCGATGAAAAATCGGAAGTGCTGAACTGGGTGAGGGCAGTGGCGACCGCGCTCGTAGCCGCCGTCATCGCCAAGCTGATCTTCTTCCCGACGGGAACGCTCGAAACCTCGCCGCTCTGGTTGCGGCTCGGCGCGGTGGTTTTCGGCGCGGTCTGCTTCTTTTTCGGCGGGCGCTTCCGGCAGATCCTGGGAATTGCCGCGGCCATTGCCTTCCTGGCCGCGGGTCTTGCCATCACCGGCGCCTGATCAGAGCGGCGCGAGGCCGAGGCTCTGGCGCAGGTCGAAGCCGTTTTGGACGGGATAGCGCACGTTGCCGATCTTCCAGTTTCCGCCGTTTTTCACGAAGTGAATCTCGACCGTTTTCGTAGCGCCGAAATTCGTCATCTCGGCACGCACCACGGCACCTGTATCGTTTTCCGAAACAAGTGTGACGACGGCGGAAACCTTGTCGAAGTCCTGTGCGTCGATGAAGAAATCGAAGCCCGGATGGTTCTCGCCGGACAGTTGCTCGGCAACATCGGCAACATAGGGCACGTCCTTCGGGCCGTTGCCGTCATTGTCGTAGCCGGCATAGATTTTTTCGACGATCGCTTCCGGCCGCTCCGCGGCAAAGGCGGGGAAGGCAGGCAGTGCTGCAAGAAGAGCCGCACTTGCGAGCCCGAGCAGGACCGTGCGGCGGGTGAGGAGAGGCGTGCTCATTCCGCCAGCGCCTGTCTCAGCTTTTCCGCATTTGCCGCCAGCACAGCCTGATCTTCCATCGTGCCCGAATGCGGCTTCAGAGGAAGGCCCTCGATGCGCGGGATGACGTGGAAGTGCAGGTGATAGACGGTCTGGCCGGCGGCCGGTTCGTTGAACTGGATGACCGTGACGCCATCGGCCTCGAATGCCTCCTTCACCGCAACCGCCACCTTCTGCACGACCGGCATCAGGTGCGACAGCGTTTCCGGGTCGGCATCGAGGATGTTGCGCGACGGCGCCTTGGGGATGACGAGCGTATGGCCGTTTGCCTGCGGCATCACATCCATGAAGGCGATGGCGTGGTCGTCCTCGTAGACGCGGTGCGCGGGGATTTCGCCGCGCAGGATCTTTGCGAAGATGTTGTTCGTATCGTAGCTCATGCTCGTCTCCCGATAATGCTCAGTCCGTGTCGTTTGGTTCGCCGCGGCGGAAGGGGCCATGTTCGGCAAGGTATTCGCCCGTCGCCTCGACATCGCGGCGTTCGCGCTCAAGATAATCCGCGACGGCATGCCGGAGGCCCGCATGGGTGATGTAGTGGGCCGAATGGACGGTGGCCGGCAGGTAGCCGCGCGCCAGCTTGTGTTCACCCTGCGCACCAGCCTCGACGCGCACCAGCCCCTTGGCGATGGCGAAATCGATGGCCTGATGGTAGCAGACCTCGAAATGCAGGAAGGGGTGATCCTCGATGCAGCCCCAGTGCCGGCCGTAGAGTGTGTCGCCGCCGATGAAATTGATCGCGCCGGCAATGTAGCGGCCATTGCGCTTGGCCATGATGAGCAGGATGTCATCGGCCATGCGCTCGCCGATCAGGCGATAGAATTCTCGGTTGAGATAGGGCCGTCCCCATTTGCGGCTGCCGGTATCCATATAGAAGGTGAAGAACTGGTCCCAGATCTGTTCAGTCAGATCCTTGCCCGTCAGCCAATCGATGGAAATACCGTGTTCCAGTGCCGCGCGACGCTCCTTCTTCAGGGCCTTGCGCTTGCGCGAGGCAAGCGTTTCAAGAAAATCGTCGTGCGAGCCATAGCCGGCATTGATGAAGTGGAATTGCTGGTCGGTGCGGTGCAGGTAGCCGGAAGCCTCGAAGACCGGCATCTCTTCCTCTGGCACGAAGGTCACATGCGCGGATGAGGCACCGTGGCGCCTGCACAGTTCCTTCAAGCCTTCGGCAAGGGCCGCCTGCGTTGCGACGACCGGTTGGTCGACGCGGTGCAGCAGGCGCGGGCCAGTCGCCGGCGTGAAGGGGATCGCGGCTTGCAGCTTGGGATAATAACTCCCGCCGGCGCGCTCGAAGGCGTCGGCCCAGCCGTGGTCGAAGACATATTCGCCCTGGCTGTGGTTCTTGAGATAGACGGGCAGGGCGCCAAGAACAGCGCCGTCGTCACCCTCCAGAACAAGATGCTGGCCGAGCCAGCCGGTTTCGGCAATGGCACAGCCCGATTCTTCGAGCGAGGACAGGAAAGCGTGACTGACGAAGGGATTGTAGGGCGTCGTCGCATCGTCCCTGGAGGCGCCGGCAAGGCGCCCCCAGTCTTTCGCCGGAATGTCGGCGAAGCTCGTTTCGACGCGGATGCGCACCGACCCGACCATGCTCAAGCCGTCAAGGCCTCGCGCGGATCAAACCCTTCGAAGGTCATCTGGTCCGCGTTGAGTGCCGTGATCGTGCGCGCTTCGTCGTCGCGCACCGTCCAGGTGATGATCTGCTTGCCGAGATCGCGCTGCCGGCTGATGAAATCGTTCGGCAGGTGGCCATAATAATAGGAGATGAAATCGAGCCCGAGCTGCATGGCCGCTTCATGCACCGCAAAATTCTCCGGTCGTGCGCCTTCCGCCGTGAGCCCGACGGGGCGTGTCGTGCCGATTTCCTTCAGGTCTTTCAGCAGCCACTGGTCGAAGCTCATCAGTGCGACCGGGCCCTCATAGTCCTCGATGGCATCGAGTACCGCCATGGCGAAACCCTCGTCATCGCCCTTGCGACCCTTCAGTTCCAGAACGAGCGGCACCCGGCCCTTCACGAGGTGCAGAAGCTGTCTCAGCGTCGGTACGCGGTCGGCCGTGCCGCCGATCGGCAGCAGGCCGAGTTCGCCGGCCGTGCGGGCACGAACGTCACCCTCGATGCCGCAGAGGCGCTTTAGGTCGTCGTCATGGAAGACGACGGGAATGGCATCGGCGGCATATTGTAGGTCGCATTCGATGGCGAAGCCGGCGTCGGCGGCGCGCGCGAAGGCCGACAGTGTGTTTTCCCAGACGGTCCGGTTGAGGTCGTGATAGCCGCGGTGGGCAATCGGCCTCTCGGTCAGCCAGCTGAATTTCTGCATCAGGCAATTTCCATGATGGCGTCGATTTCGACGGCGGCATTGAGCGGCAGCGCCGCCATGCCGACGGCAGCGCGGGCGTGTTTGCCGGCGTCGCCCAGCGCGCCGACGAGGAAGTTGGACGCACCGTTCAGCACCAGATGCTGTTCGACGAAGTCCGGCGTCGAGGCGACGAAACCATTGATCTTGATGATGCGCTTGATGCGCGACAGGTCGCCGAGCGCGGCCTTGGCCTGGGCAAGGAGACCCAGCGCGCAGAGTTCGGCCGCCTTCTGGGCGCCGGCGACATCGACATCCTTGCCGACATGACCGGTCACGGCGAGCTTGCCGTCGAGCATCGGCAACTGGCCGGAAATGTGGAGCACGTTGCCGCTGATGACGAAGGGCACATAGTTGGCTGCCGGGGCGGCCGCAACGGGAATATCGTAGCCCAGTTCCTTGACGCGTTTCTCGATTTCAGCGGACATTCCGGTCTCCGTTGTTGGCCTGTTTGGGATATCGCTGCGGCCTGCCGTCGCGATATCGAAATGAATGGGGCGCTGCGCGCATATTGCCTCGCTTTTGCCGGAAGAGTTCTTATAACATCGCGACCGACTTCAACAGGAGGAAACGGATGTTTCGTTCAGCCTTTGTCACGGTCGCCATGGCCGGGGCATGCTTCGCCGGCAGCGGCATCACGAGCGCCTTTGCCACACCGGCGACGGGGCTTGCGCCGCACCGTGCCGTTTACGACCTCCAGCTCAAGGATGCGACCGAGCGCTCGGGCATCGCCGGCATGTATGGCCGCATGGTCTATGAATTCAACGGCAGCCCCTGCGACGGCTATACGGTGAGCTTCCGTTTCGTCACCCAGGTGAATACGGGCGAGGAAACGCGGCTCACCGACCAGCAGACGACGACCTACGAGGACCTGAAGAGCGGCAGCTTCCGCTTCCTCACCCGGTCGTTCACCGACGAAAAGCTCGACAAGGAAGTGCGCGGCTCCGCCCGCGAGGACAAGAATGGCGTCAGCGTCGACCTGACCGCGCCGGACACACGGCAGGTGGAACTCGCCGCCAGCCGCTTCCCGACCGAACACATGCTGGATGTCATCGATAGCGCCAAGAAGGGCAAACGCTTCTTCGAATCGCGCCTTTTCGACGGCTCGGATGCCGGCGACAAGACGCTGATGACCACGACGGTCGTCGGCAAGAAGGACACGCCCAAGGCCGGCGATCCGGATGCCGACAAGGCGGGCACCTTCTCGAAGCAGGCCTTCTGGCCGGTCTCGATCGCCTATTATAACGACACGAGCGAAGGCGATGCGCTGCCGGTCTACCGCATGTCCTTCAAGCTTTACGAGAACGGCATCACCCGTGACCTGACCATGGATTACGGCGAGTTCGTGCTGACCGGCAAGCTTGCCAAGCTCGAGATGTTCAAGCAGCAGGAGTGCAAGTAAGCACCCTCTCGACCGTCTTTTTTGCTCGCTGCCCTTGATCTTCCGGGAAACTGGGGGTAAGGGGCAGCCATTCCACACGTAAGGCATGGGATCGTCCGGGAGAAATCCGGACCGTTCCGCCCGGTGGCATTCCTTGACGGGATGCTGTTCGCCTTGCGGAGGTTCAACCGGAAAAGGATAACAAGGCATGGCATTGCCCGATTTCTCTATGCGCCAGCTTCTGGAAGCTGGTATTCACTTCGGCCACCAGACCCACCGCTGGAACCCGAAGATGAAGCCGTACATCTTCGGCGACCGTAACAACGTTCACATCATCGACCTGGCACAGACCGTTCCGCTGCTGTCGCGCGCCCTTCAGGTCGTGTCCGACACGGTTGCCGGTGGCGGTCGCGTTCTGTTCGTCGGCACGAAGCGCCAGGCGTCCGACATCATTGCCGACGCTGCCAAGCGTTCGGCCCAGTACTACGTCAACGCCCGCTGGCTCGGCGGCATGCTGACGAACTGGAAGACCATCTCCAACTCGATCCAGCGTCTGCGCAAGCTCGACGAGATCCTCGCTTCGGAAGGCTCCGGCTATTCGAAGAAGGAGCGCCTGACCCTCGAGCGCGAACGCGAAAAGCTTGAAAAGGCTCTCGGCGGTATCCGCGACATGGGCGGCACACCGGACCTGATGTTCATCATCGATACCAACAAGGAATCGATCGCCATCCAGGAAGCCAAGCGTCTCGGCATCCCGGTCGTCGCCATCATCGACTCCAACTGCGATCCGGACCCGATCGATTTCCCGATCCCCGGCAACGACGACGCCTCGCGCGCCATCGCTCTGTACTGCGACCTGATCGCACGCGCTGCCATCGACGGCATCGCACGCCAGCAGGGCGCATCGGGCCGCGATCTCGGCGCCTCCGCTGAAGTTCCGGTCGAGCCGGCGCTCGAAGCTGAAGCCGAAGCATAAGGCCAGGGCCGGAGCGAAGCACTCGCTCCTGCTTTTAAGATTCAACCGAGGCCAGAGAGACGATCCCTGGCCTCGGCTTGTTTGAAGACCTTGTCTGCCCACGGTCCGAAGGGCCGCAGCTGAGGCGACAGGTCGCGGTGATCTTCATCACCCTGTCATATTTCCGGGTACATTCGTTCCCAAAACCTTGAGTTCGCCGAGGTTTTCCGGCGGCACGCAACAACCGACAAGAGGCTCACAATGGCTGAAATCACCGCTGCACTGGTGAAGGAACTGCGCGAAAAGTCCGGCGCAGGCATGATGGACTGCAAGAGGGCGCTGACCGAAAACAACGGCGACATCGAAGCAGCGATCGACTGGCTGCGTGCCAAGGGCATCGCCAAGGCCGACAAGAAGTCCGGCCGCACCGCGGCTGAAGGCCTCATCGGCATTGCCAGCGCCGGCACCAAGGCCGTCGTCATCGAAATCAACTCCGAAACCGACTTCGTTGCCCGTAACGATGCCTTCCAGGACCTCGTTCGCGGCGTCGCTGGCGTGGCACTTGGCACCGACGGTTCCGTCGAGGCGATCTCGGCTGCCAACTACCCGGCAACCGGCAAGTCGGTTCATGAGACCATCACCGACGCGATCGCAACGATCGGCGAGAACATGAACCTGCGCCGCGCAACGCTGCTGTCGGTCGAAGACGGTGTCGTCGCGACCTACATCCACAATGCGGTTGCTGACGGCCTCGGCAAGCTCGGCGTTCTCGTCGCGCTGAAGTCGACCGGCGACAAGGAAGCTCTCAACACCATCGGCCGCCAGGTCGCCATGCACATCGCTGCCACCAACCCGCTCGCCATCCGTTCTGAAGAAGTCGATGCCGCTGTCGCCGAGCGCGAACGCAACGTCTTCATCGAGCAGTCGCGTGCTTCCGGCAAGCCGGACAACATCATCGAGAAGATGGTTGAAGGCCGCATGCGCAAGTTCTTCGAAGAAGTCGCCCTGCTGTCGCAGGCCTTCGTCATGAACCCCGAAGTGACCGTCGGCGCTGCCGTCAAGGAAGCTGAAAAGACCGTCGGCGCGCCGATCGAAGTCGTCGGCATGGCTCGTCTCCTGCTCGGCGAAGGCGTCGAAAAGGAAGTAACGGACTTCGCCGCCGAAGTCGCAGCCGTCGCCAAGGGCTGATTTCCACTTTCCCGTTTGGGAAAAGAATGGCCCGATTGGGAAAAGACTGTCCTGATTGGGAAAAGAACAGGGCGCCGCGTGACAACGCGGCGCCCTTCGTGTATCCGGCTTGCCGAAATGCCTGCCCCGAAATTTCTATGCGGCGAGGGCTGCCCTTTGCAGGACCGCCCACGGTTCTGCCCGGCTGCCGGATCG
The DNA here is from genome assembly GCF_001713395.1 of Sinorhizobium sp. RAC02. Lineage (NCBI taxonomy): Bacteria > Pseudomonadati > Pseudomonadota > Alphaproteobacteria > Hyphomicrobiales > Rhizobiaceae > Sinorhizobium > Sinorhizobium sp. RAC02. Next base: position 1,259,276 of record NZ_CP016450.1, read on the forward strand.
GGAGAGCAGGCCCACGAGTTCAGGAGCGACCATGACGGCCAAGCCAATCTACAAACGTGTTCTGCTGAAAGCCTCCGGTGAGGCGCTGATGGGATCGCAGGGCTTCGGCATCGATGTCGCGGTCGCTGATCGCATCGCCTCCGACATCGCGGAAGCCCGCGCGCTCGGCGTCGAGGTCGGCGTCGTCGTCGGTGGCGGCAACATCTTCCGCGGCGTCGCTGTCGCATCCAAGGGTGGCGATCGGGTCACCGGCGACCACATGGGCATGCTGGCGACCGTCATCAATGCGCTGGCGCTCGCAACCTCGCTGCGCAAGCTCGACATCGACACCGTTGTCCTCTCGGCGATCGCCATGCCGGAAATCTGTGAAAGCTTTTCGCAGCGCGCGACGCTCTACCACCTGTCGCTCGGCCGCGTGGTGATTTTTGCCGGCGGGACCGGCAACCCTTTCTTCACGACCGATTCGGCCGCAGCACTGCGTGCGGCCGAAATGGGCGCCGAGGCGATCTTCAAGGGCACGCAGGTCGATGGAATCTACTCCGCCGACCCCAAGAAGGACCCGCACGCCACCCGCTTCGACCGCCTGACGCACAGCGAAGTGCTGGAAAAGGGCCTCGCCGTTATGGACGTCGCCGCCGTTGCACTGGCGCGCGAAAACCACATTCCGATCATCGTCTTCTCCATCCATGAAAAGAGCGGCTTTGCCGAAATATTGACCGGTGGCGGACGCGGTACCATCGTAACCGACAACTGATTCTCAGTCGGCGCACGCTGGATGCGTGCGGCCGCTTTATGAAAACGGGAGTATTCCGATGAGTGAAGGTATTGACCTTAAGGAACTGAAGCGTCGCATGGACGGCGCGATTTCCGCTTACAAGAACGACATCGCCTCGCTGCGCACCGGCCGCGCCTCGGCCAACGTGCTCGATCCGGTGCAGGTCGAAGCCTATGGTTCGCGCGTGCCGCTGAACCAGGTCGCCAATATCTCCGTTCCGGAGCCGCGCATGCTGTCGGTCTCCGTCTGGGACAAGGGCATGGTCGGCGCCGTCGAGCGCGGCATTCGCGAATCGAATCTCGGTCTCAACCCGATCATCGATGGCCAGAACCTGCGCATTCCGCTGCCGGAGCTCAACGAAGAGCGCCGCAAGTCGCTCGTCAAGGTCGCTCATGATTATGCCGAGAAGGCGAAGGTCGCGATCCGCCATGTGCGTCGCGACGGCATGGACGACCTTAAGAAAGCCGAAAAGGACGGCAGTATCGGCCAGGACCTGAGCCGCGCCCAATCCGAAAAGGTGCAGAAGATGACGGACGAGACGATTTCCGACGTCGATCGCTTGCTTGCCGAGAAGGAAAGGGAAATCATGCAGGTTTAGGGCGTTCGCCACCTGCATTCATTTCTCTTTTTCGGATTGCTCATGAACCAGCTTTCGCCCAGCACCGTACCTGCCCACGTCGCTATCATCATGGATGGCAACGGGCGCTGGGCGAATGCGCGGGGCCTGCCGCGCGCGATGGGTCATCGCAAGGGCGTCGAGGCCGTGCGCGAAGCCGTGCGGACGGCCACTGAGTGTGGTGTTTCCTACCTGACGCTCTTCGCCTTCTCGTCGGAAAACTGGAGCCGGCCGCAGAGCGAGATCTCCGACCTGATGGGGCTTCTGAAGACCTTCATCCGGCGCGACCTCGCGGTGCTGCACCGGCAGAACGTGCGCATCCGCATCATCGGCGACCGGACGAATCTCGCCAGCGACATTCTGCCGCTCCTGCTGGAGGCGGAAGACACGACCCGGGCGAATACCGGAACGACGCTGGTGATTGCCTTCAACTACGGTTCGCGTGACGAGATCGCCCGCGCCATGCAGGCGCTCGCGGCAGACGTCGCCGCCGGGCGCCTCGATCCAAATGAGATCACGCCGGAACGCATCGGCGCATCGCTCGATACTGCCGGCATTCCCGACCCCGACCTCATCATCCGCACGAGCGGGGAGGAGCGGCTGTCGAACTTCCTGCTCTGGCAGGGCGCCTATGCCGAACTGATGTTCATTCCCGATTTCTGGCCGGATTTTTCGCGCGAGACCTTCCTGGATGCCCTGTCGCGCTATTCCGCGCGTGAGCGCCGGTTCGGCGGCTTGCAGGCGACGAAGACCCTTGCGGTGGGCTCCTGATGCAGAGTGAACTGCGCTTGCGCATCCTTTCCGGCATCGTGCTGGCCATCATCGTGCTTGCCGCTACCTGGTTTGGCGGCTTTGCCTTCCGGCTACTCGCTTCAGCCATCGGGCTTCTCGTCTATTATGAGTGGTCGACGATCACCCGCATGCCGGAAACGGATTTCCGCGCCAATGCCTTCGGCTGGTTTTCGGTCGGCATCATCGCATTGCTCGTCGTCTTCGGTATCGATGAATTTGCCTTGCCCGTGCTGATCGGCGCGACCCTGATCGGCATCATCTATGCCTTGGCCCTCAAGGGCAGCGGATGGCTTGTCGGCGGCATCGTTTACTCCGGCCTGACGGTCATCTCGCTTGCCGCGATTCGTGGCGACACGGCGAATGGCTTTGCGGCGATGATCTTCATCTTCGCGGTCGTCTGGGCGACGGACATCCTTGCCTATTTCATCGGCCGCGCCATTGGCGGACCGAAACTCGCGCCACCGATCTCGCCGGGCAAGACCTGGTCCGGTGCCATCGGCGGGGCCATTTCGGCCGTTATCGCCGGCACGTTGGTCCATATGATCTTCTTCCCGCTGAACGGGCTGTGGATACCGATGATCGCGCTCGTGCTCTCGGTGTTCAGCCAGGTCGGCGACCTCTTCGAGTCGTTCATCAAGCGCCGATTCGGCGTGAAGGATTCGAGCCGCCTCATTCCGGGACATGGCGGCGTGATGGACCGGGTCGACGGCCTTGTTTTTGCCTGCTTCGCCGCGTTCCTCATTGCGCTAGGCGATGCGCTCGTGTCAGGTGCCGCAAACGCGCCAGCCGGCGTGTTTCTTTTCGGCCCGTAATCACGAAGACTTAAGGATTGGGATCATGGAAATGCTGGCTGGCTCCGTTGGCTTTGTGACGGGCTATATCATTCCCTTCCTGGTCGTGTTGACGCTCATCGTCTTCGTGCACGAGATGGGGCACTACCTGGCCGGCCGCTGGTCGGGAATCGGCATTACGGCCTTCTCGGTGGGCTTCGGTCCGGAGATATTCGGCTTTAACGACCGGCATGGTACGCGCTGGAAGCTTTCCGCCATCCCGCTCGGCGGCTATGTGAAGTTCCTCGGCGACGACGATCCGGCCTCTATTCCGGATTATGATTCCATTGCGGCGCTGCCTGAATCCGTACGCAAGCGCACGTTCCTCGGAGCCGCCCTGTGGAAAAGGGCGATAACCGTGGCGGCCGGGCCGATTGCCAATTTCGTGCTCGCCATTGCCATTTTTGCCGTGATGTTCTCGATCTATGGCCGACAGATCGCAGACCCGATCGTGGCAGAAGTCCGTCCCGGCAGCGCCGCCGAAGAGGCTGGCGTGCTCCCGGGCGACCTGCTCGTGGCACTCGACGGACACCCAGTGGCAACGTTCGATGACGTGCGCCGCTACGTCAGTGTCCGTCCGGAACTGAAGATTACCGTCACTGTCCGCCGCGATGGCGCAGACCTTGATCTCCCGGTTATACCGAAGCGCGCCGAAATCACAGACCAGTTCGGCAACAAGATCGAGCTCGGCCAAATCGGCATCGTGACCAGCCAGGAGACCGGCAATTTCCGCGTCGTCGAATACGGTCCGGTCGAGGCCGTGGGGCAGGGCGTGCTGCAAAGCTGGCATATTGTGACGGGCACGTTCGACTATCTGTCGAATCTCGTGACGGGTCGCATGAAGGCCGATCAGCTCGGTGGTCCGATCCGTGTTGCGCAGGCTTCCGGCCAGATGGCGACGCTTGGTGTTGCCGCATTGCTGCAACTGGCCGCCGTCCTCTCTGTTTCCATTGGACTTTTGAACCTTATGCCGGTTCCGGTACTTGATGGCGGCCATCTGATGTTCTATGCGGTGGAGGCTATCCGGGGCAGGCCTGTCGGGCCCGGGGCGCAGGAGATCGCATTTCGCATCGGCATGGCGCTGGTGCTCATGCTGATGGTCTTCGCGACCTGGAACGACATATCCATGCTTCTTGGCTGAAAGTTTGCCGGCACGTCCGGCGGAGATTAAAGGGGAGCCGCAGTCCGACGGGCAGTCTTGCTAAGGCTCTGTTTACCGTAATGAAACGCATTTAGTGACCTTAGGGCCACTGTTTGAATTGAAGTAAACAGAAATTAACGCGTGACCTTGCTTGTATGGCAAAAGCGGTTAAAACGGCAAACGTGACCGGAGTCGGGTGTATGCCCGCCGGGACGTTGAAACGAAGGTAAGTAGTGAAGATGAAAGCTGGTTCAAACTTTTTGAACGCCGTGTCGGCCGTTGCATTGTCGGCCAGTATGGTTGTCACGGGCGGCTCTTTTGCCACGCTTGTCTCCGCGACTGCTGCTGAAGCGGCTGTCATCCGCAGCATTCAGGTGCGCGGCGCCGAACGTGTCAGCGCTGATACGGTAAAAGCCAACGTCACGATTACCCCCGGCAAGAATTTTTCGAATACGGACATCGATGCGTCCGTGCGTCGACTGTTTGCGACCGGCTACTTCTCTGATGTGAAGATCACCGTTTCCGGCAGCACGCTCGTCGTCACCGTCAACGAGAACCAGCTGATCAACCAGGTCGTCGTCAACGGCAACCGCAAGATCAAGGACGACAAGCTTCTGCCGCAGCTTCGCTCGCAGGCGCTTGGTCCGTTTAGCCAAACCGCTGTCGAAGCGGACATCCAGATAATCCGCGAAGCTTACGCAAGTATCGGCCGTAGCGACGCAACCGTCACCACGGAGACCTATCCGCTCGGCAACGGCCGTGTGAATCTTGCCTTCGTCGTCGATGAAGGGGATCGCACGAAGATCTCGCAGATCAACTTCGTCGGCAATCAGGCCTATAGCAACAGCCGTCTGCAGTCCGTCATCATCACCAAGAAGTCGAACTTCCTGTCGTTCCTGACCCGCAAGGATGTCTACAACGAAGACAAGTTGCGCGCGGACGAAGAAACTCTGCGCCAGTTCTATTTCAACAACGGTTATGCCGACTTCCGCATCGTTTCGGCCGAGGCCGTCCTTGACGAGGCGACGAACGAATATGTCATCACCTTCACGGTTGACGAAGGCCAGCGTTATGACTTCGGCCAGATGAATGTTGAATCGACCGTCGAAGGCATTGATTCTCAAGAGCTGCAGGGCCTGATCGAATCCCGTCCGGGTAAAACGTACCGTGCCAAGGATGTCCAGGACACGATGTCCGAGATTTCCCAGCGGGTTGCGGCGAAGGGTTACCCGTTCGCCCGCGTGACGCCGCGCGGTAACCGTGACCCAGGCACAGGCACAATCGCTGTCGACTATTTGGTCGATCAGGGAGAGCGCGCTTATGTTGAGCGCATCGAAATCCGCGGCAACACCCGTACGCGTGACTACGTCATTCGTCGTGAGTTTGACATCGGTGAAGGCGACGCTTTCAATCAGGACGTCATCGCCCGCGCGAAACGTCGTCTTGAAGCGCTTGGCTATTTCTCGACCGTCAACATTTCTACAGCGCCAGGCAGTGAGCCTGATCGCGTTGTCGTGGTTGTCGATGTTCAGGACCAGTCAACTGGCTCGTTCGGTATCGGTGTCGGTTATGAAACGGGTGACAAGGGCGGGATCAAGCTCGAGGCTTCGGTCGAAGAGAAAAACTTCCTTGGCCGTGGCCAATACATTCGCGTTTCTGCCGGTGCAGGTGAGAATTCCCGCGACTACAATCTGTCGTTCACGGAGCCTTATTTCCTTGGCTACCGCCTTGCGGCCGGTTTTGACCTCTTCAGCAACGAAGACGACAGTGAAGACTTCTATGACCTGAATACGCGCGGCTTTAACCTGCGTGTAACGGCTCCGATCACGGAAGACCTATCAACCACGTTCCGCTACAGCTATGCAAAGCTCGATTACAAAACCTCGCTGGACTTCGATGATCCGGATGACAGAGAAGAATTGTCCAGCCCGTACTGGGATGTGGTCAACAATGGTCCTTGGGTTCGTTCGGCAATCGCGCATAGCATGACGTTTGATACGATCGACGATCGTACACTGCCGCGAGATGGTATCTTTGCCCAGGTCACGCAGGAATTTGCGGGAATCGGCGGCGATTCCGAATACTACAAGATTTCCGGTAAGGCGCGTTATTACCATACGCTGCTGGACAATGCCGACGTCATCGGCTCCATCGCCATCAGCGGCGGCCATATGTGGGGCTTTGGTGACACCAAGGTCTATGACCAGTTTAACCTGTCGGGAAGCGACTTGCGTGGCTTTGAATCCAGCGGGATCGGCCCGCGGGCAACGTCGACGGGTGATGCACTCGGTGGTACGACCTATTTCACGGCCTCTGTCGAAGCATCCTTCCCGCTGCCGTTCGTGCCACGTGACGCTGGCTTCCGCGGTGCGTTCTTTGCCGATGCCGGCACGGTCTACGGTAACGATGTCAAGGTCAACCAAACCTTCAAAAGCGGCACCATTGACTTTGACGACAAGGTCAAGGGCACGGACATGACGCTGCGCGCCTCGGTCGGTGCCTCCATCATCTGGGCATCGCCGTTCGGTCCGTTGCGTTTCGACTATGCGATCCCGGTCAAGAAGGAAGACTTCGACGAGACGCAGCGCTTCAAGTTCGGCATTGCGACCCAGTTCTAAGACGGGCAGTCCAGAACTGCGCAAAACGGACGTTCTGGAGTCATCGCGTGATGGAACACAATTGGTTTTTTCCGCCCCATGACGGTATGCGTCTGGGCGACCTGGCGGTGGTGCTTGGGGCGGAACTCGTGGATGGAGCGCATGCTGGCCGCATCGTGCGGACTGTTTCGCCGGTAAACCGGGCGAAAAGCGGCGATCTCTGTTACATTCTCTCCCGTAAATTCCGCAATGAGCTCGCGACGAGCGAAGCAAGCGCGATCCTGTGTGACCGCGCGTTCGTTTCCCTCATTCCGCCGCACATCGCCATTCTCGTTTCCGCGCGTCCCCACACGGCGTTCGCACGTGCCGGTGAACTGTTGCACCCTGCGGCCATGCGACCGGAGGCGATGACATCTGCTCCGGCCGGTATTGCCGCCGGTGCCTATGTCGATCCCGAAGCGCACCTCGAATCTGATGTTTCCGTTGAGCCCATGGCTGTTATCGGCAAGGGCGCCGAAATCGGCGAGGGCACGCGCATCGGCCCCGGGGCGATCATCGGTGCCGGTGTCAGGATCGGCCGTAACTGCACCATCGCTGCAGGTGCAACCGTGCAATACGCGCTAATCGGCAACGATGTCATCATCCATCCGGGCGCCCGCATCGGCCAGGACGGGTTCGGCTATGCGCCGGGTCTCAAGCCAGGCATGATCAAGATCGTCCAGATTGGCCGCGTCATCATCCAGGACAGTGTGGAAATCGGCGCGAACACGACGATCGACCGCGGCACGATGGACGATACGGTGATCGGCGAGGGGACCAAGATCGATAACCAGGTCCAGGTCGGCCATAATGTGCGCATCGGTCGTCATTGTGGCATCGTCAGCAAGGTCGGCATCGCCGGCAGCACGCGCATCGGTGATGGCGTCATGATCGGCGGTGCGTCGGGCATCAATGGTCATATTACCATTGGCGATGGCGTGCAGATTGCCGCCATGAGCGGTGTCGTCGCCGATATTCCGGCCGGTGAGAAATATGGCGGCGTCCCGGCGCGGCCCATGCGCGAGTTCCTGCGCGATATGGCGGAGATCGCCATGCGTTCCAGTACCCGAGTCCAGAAAAAGGGGGGCAATGATGAGTGAAGAGACCAAGGCAACGCTCGGCGTGGCTGACCTGCGGGAAATCTTGACGCTGCTTCCCCATCGTTATCCCTTCCTCCTCGTCGACAAGATCATCGAGATCGACGGCGACGAATCGGCGATCGGCATCAAGAACGTCACGGTCAACGAGCCGCATTTCATGGGGCATTTCCCGGATCATCCGATCATGCCCGGCGTCCTCCTGATCGAAGGCATGGCGCAGACGGCGGGCGCGATCTGCGCGCGCAAATCGCGTGTCGGCACGAACCTCGTCTACTTCATGACGATCGACAATGCCCGCTTCCGCAAGCCGGTCGTGCCCGGCGATCGTGTCGAGTACCACGTCACGAAGCAGAAGCAGCGCGGCAATATCTGGAAGTTTCACTGCGACGCAAAAGTTGATGGGCAACTCGTCGCGGAAGCTGATATCGGCGCGATGATCGTGAAAAAGGAAGACGCCTGAAAATGATTGCTGCCAGCGCGAAGATCCACCCGCTTTCCGTCATAGAGGACGGCGCTGTCATCGGTGAGAATGTCGTCGTCGGGCCCTTCTGCCATGTCGGTCCCAAGGTCGTTCTCGGCGAAGGTGTGGAGCTTCTGACGCATGCAGTCGTGACCGGGCGGACCGTCATTGGCCGCGGCACGCGCATTTTCGCCAATGCCGTCATCGGCGGCGATCCGCAGAGCGTGCATCACGACGGGGCGGAAACCACGCTTTCCGTCGGCGCCATGTGCGTTATCCGCGAAGGTGTGACGATGAACACCGGTACGACCGAAGGCGGCGGCAAGACGGTGGTGGGTGACAACAACCTGTTCCTCGCCAATTCGCATGTCGCGCATGATTGCCAACTCGGCAATCACATCATCCTGTCGAACAATGTCATGCTTGCCGGCCATGTCACGATCGAAGACCGGGTCATTCTCGGCGGTGGTTCCGCCGTGCACCAGTTCACGCGCATCGGCCGCCAGGCGTTCATCGGCGGTCTTTCGGGGGTGTCCTACGATGTGATCCCTTACGGCATGCTGAACGGCAATCCCGGCATTCTGGGCGGCCTCAACGTCGTCGGCATGAGCCGTGGCGGCATGGAAAAGGCGACGATCCATCAGGTCCGTCGCGCCTTCAAGCAGATTTTTGAGGGCGAAGGCTCCATCCGTGTCAATGCCGCGGCGATCCGCGACGAGTATGCGGACAGCGAACCGGTCATGCACATCCTTGACTTCATCGCCGCCGACAGCGACCGTGCGCTGTCCTCCCCGAACCGGGGTAACAAGGGCTGAGTGGCATGGCGGACGGCCGGTCCGAGCAACGCGACCGGCTGGCGATCATCGCCGGCGGAGGGCTCCTGCCACGCTATGTCGCCGACGCGGCGCGCGCCCGTGGCGAAAATCCCTATATTCTCGCGCTCACCGATGAGTCCGGAGAGGACTGGTCCGACTTCGACCACCAGGTGATCTCGATCGGCAACTATGCCGGTATCGGCGCGGCATTCCGCGCCAAGGGCATCGGCCGCGCGGTGCTGTCCGGCTCCGTCCGCCGCCGCCCCGAATGGCGCGACATCCATGCACCGTTCAAGGCACTGCTCGCGCTGCCATCGGTTGTTCGCACGCTGTTGAAGGGCGGTGACGATGCCGTGCTCAAGATGGTCATCCGCCTGATCGAAAGCGAAGGCGTGCATGTCGTTGGTGCGCATGACATCGTGCCGAACCTCCTGGGGAGCGAAGGCCCTCTTGGCGCCGTAAAACCGGATGCAGCAGCCGAAGCCGATATTGCTGCAGCAGCAGCTGCTGCGCTGGCGCTCGGTCTGCTGGATGTGGGGCAGGGTGCTGTGGCACTTGGCGGCCGCGTAGTCGCCCTGGAAGGAGCTGAGGGCACGGACGCGATGCTGGAGCGCGTGGCGCAGTTGCGCGCCCTGGGCCGTATCTCCGCACGTCGCAAGGGCGTGCTGGTCAAGCTCTGCAAGCCCGAACAGGATCTCCGGGCCGACCTGCCGTCGATCGGTGTCGAGACGTTGCGGCGCGCCCGTGCGGCAGGTCTGGCCGGTGTCGCCATCGAGGCGGGGCGGTCGCTCGTGCTGGAGCGTGAGGCGCTTGTCGCGGAAGCCGATGCACACGGTCTTTTCGTGACCGGCATCCTGCCGGGAAGAACGGAGAGCCAGCGATGACGGAAGCTGCGCTGAAAGTCGGCGTGATTGCCGGCGAGGTATCGGGCGACCTGCTCGGCGGCGATCTGATCGCCGCCTTGCGCAAAGCCCATTTGGGTTCGATCGCGCTTGTCGGCGTCGGCGGCGAGGCGCTGGAACGGCAGGGGCTCACCTCCCTGTTCGATTTTTCCGAACTCTCCATCATGGGCATATCGCAGGTGCTGAAGCGCCTGCCATCGCTGCTGCGCCGCATTCGCCAGACGGCGGACGCCATCATCGCCGCGCAACCGGACGTGCTTGTCATCATCGACAGCCCGGATTTCACCCACCGCGTCGCGCGTCGCGTCCGCAAGGCGCTGCCGGACCTGCCGGTGGTCAATTACGTCTGCCCGAGCGTCTGGGCGTGGAAGGAGGAGCGCGCGCCACGCATGCGCGCCTATGTCGACCATGTCCTGGCGCTTCTGCCTTTCGAGCCTGCTGTCATGGAGCGCCTCGGCGGCCCGGCAACGACCTATGTCGGTCACCGGCTGACCAGCGATCCCGATGTCCAGCGGATCCGCGCAGCACGCCTGGTGCGGACGCTAGACGCTTCCGACGCACCTCTCTGCCTGCTGTTGCCTGGCTCCCGCGCCACCGAGATCACTCGCCTCCTGCCAGTCTTCGGCCAGGCAGCGCGCGAGATGACCACCCGCAATCCCGCCACCCGGTTTGCGCTGCCGACCGTGCCGCGCCAGGAAGCGCTTGTGCGCAAGTTGACGGCGGACTGGCCGGTGAAGCCGCAGATCACCGTCTCGACTGCGGAAAAGTGGCAGGCTTTCGCCGAGGCCGATGCGGCGATCGCGGCATCAGGCACCGTCATTCTCGAACTGGCGCTGGCCCGCGTGCCCGTCGTTTCCACCTACCGCTTCGACTGGCTCGCCAACCTCTTCCTTCGCAAGATCAAGATCTGGACAGCAGCGATCCCTAACCTCATTGCGGATTACACCGTCGTGCCGGAATATCTCAATGAACAGGTGCGCCCGGGCAGCCTCGTACGCTGGTTTGAACGGCTTTCCGTCGATACGGCTGAACGCCGCGCCATGCTGGAAGGCTATGATCTCGTGCATGAACGCATGCGGACCATCCGCCCGCCTGGCGAGACCGGGGCGGCGGTCATCCTCGATCTGCTCGCAACAAAAAAGCCCGGTCAAAACTGACCGGGCTTTTTCTTTTCGGCGGCGCGCTGTCAGCGCTTGGAAACCGGCACGTAGTCGCGCTTCGGTTCGCCGACATAGAGCTGGCGCGGACGGCCGATGCGCTGTTCCGGGTCCTCGATCATCTCGTTCCACTGGGCGATCCAGCCGACCGTGCGGGCGAGTGCGAAGAGCACGGTGAACATGGTGGTGGGGAAGCCCAGCGCCTTCAGCGTGATGCCGGAGTAGAAGTCGATGTTCGGATAGAGCTTCTTCTCGATGAAGTACTCATCCGTCAGCGCAATGCGCTCGAGTTCCATCGCGACTTCCAGCATCGGGTCGTCCTTGATGCCGAGCTCGCTCAGAACCTCGTGCGTCGTCTTCTGCATGATGCGCGCGCGAGGATCGTAGTTCTTGTAGACGCGGTGGCCAAAGCCCATCAGGCGGAACGGGTCGTTCTTATCCTTGGCGCGGGCAACATATTCCGGAATGCGATCGACCGAACCGATTTCGGCGAGCATGTTGAGGGCCGCTTCGTTGGCGCCGCCATGGGCAGGACCCCAGAGGCAGGCAATGCCGGCCGCGATACAGGCGAACGGGTTGGCGCCCGAGGAACCGGCAAGGCGCACGGTGGAGGTCGATGCATTCTGCTCGTGATCGGCATGCAGGATGAAGATGCGGTCCATGGCGCGCGCCAGAACCGGGTTCGCCACATAGTCTTCGCACGGCACGGCAAAACACATGCGCAGGAAGTTCGACGCATAGTCGAGGTCGTTCTTCGGGTAAACGAAGGGCTGGCCAATATGGTATTTGTAGGCCATGGCGGCGATCGTCGGCATCTTGGCGATCATGCGCAGCGACGCAACCATGCGCTGGTGCGGATCAGTGATGTCCGTCGAGTCGTGATAGAATGCCGACAGCGCGCCGACACAGCCGCACATGACGGCCATCGGATGCGCGTCGCGGCGGAAGCCGGTAAAGAAGCGCGACATCTGCTCGTGCACCATGGTGTGGTGCGTGACGCGGTAGTCGAAATCATCCTTCTGCGTCTTGGTCGGCAATTCGCCGTACAACAGCAGGTAGCAGGCTTCGAGGAAATCGCCGTGTTCGGCCAGCTGCTCGATCGGATACCCGCGATGCAGCAGAACGCCTTCGTCGCCATCGATATAGGTGATCTTCGATTCGCACGAGGCAGTGGAGGTGAAGCCGGGATCGTAGGTGAAGGTGCCGGTATTCTTGTACAGCGTGCCGATGTCGATCACATCGGGGCCGATCGTACCGGATCGCGTCGGCAAGTCCACCGTCTTGCCACCGACTGACACACCCGCGCTAGTTCCTGTCATAACGATCCTCCGTTGTTTCCAATGGTGGCACGAAGCTGTGCCGTATCCATGAACATGCTCGTTTTGCTAACCCATTTGTCCGATGCTGCCAAGCAATACGAAAGGCAAATTGTGCATTGCGAAAACAGGTTTTCCGGCAACGCAATATCTACCCTTTCCATGAAGTTGCAAGCAACTTTTGAGAGTGCTTTCCACGATGCGGAGGGCGCATCCCTTATGCCTGACTTAGCACTTTCGGCATGTACTGCAGATTGAAGATTTCTCCATTCGATTGCACAATGCCAGTGGGAACGGGTGGGGCCGAGCCATGGGCAGGATCGACATCGCGGAACGACGGACGGCGTCCGAGGCTGATGCCTGGCACGGCGTGCCCACCGACGATTCCCGAGAGCTCGCGCCGCTCGACAAGCCGCGCCGGCCGGCTTTTGTTCTTCTCCTGCGTGCCATCGGCCGCCTGCGCGAACGCCTTGCCGGACGGCAAACGGTGGCAGCCGCCTTTGCCGAGGAACGCGCACACGGCCATTTCCTCCTTTTCGTTCCCGTCTTCCTCGGCACGGGCGCCGCGCTCTGGTTTTCCGCAGCGTTGGATCCGTCGCCCTATGCGTTGATCCTGCTTGTCTGTGCGGCGCTCTGGCCCGCCTTGCGGCTGCGGCATCGTGAAAGCCTCGTGGCGCTCGCGGCGGGGGCTGCATTCCTCGTTCCGCTCGGTATGCTGCTTGCGGCCGGAGAAACCGCCCGCCTTGGCACCGTCATCCTGGATGCGCCGGTGACCACGGAGGTGAGGGGGCGCGTCCTGTCTCGCGAGAGCGACGACCGCGGTGCAGTCCGCTATCGCATTGCGCTCGAAACGACGCGCGAGCCCACCCTGAAGCGCGCACCCGACGTGGTGACACTGCTTGCCCGAAGCCGGCATGAGCCGATCGCCATCGGCGGCGGCATTGGGGGACGCGCACGCCTTGGCCCGCCGTCCGGTCCCGCATTGGCCGGGCTCAACGACTTCACCTTGGATGCCTATTTCGCCGGCACCGGCGCCGTTGGCTACTTTTACAGCGCGCCGACCACCGTGACGACAAACGCGCCCGGCCTCTACGACAGAATACGGCAACGGATCGCCGCCTGGAGAAACAACCTCACCGAGCATATTCGGGGCCGCATCGGCGGCGATGCGGGGGCCATTGCCGCGGCCCTTGTCACTGCCGAGCAGCGAGCAATTGGCGACGACACGGTGGAAGCGCTGCGACAGGCGGGCCTTGCCCATGTCCTTGCCATTTCCGGGCTGAACATGGTGCTCGCCGCCGGAACCTTCCTCGTCGGTGCGCGCATGCTGATGGCGCTGATACCGGGTTTTGCCGAGCGCTACCCCGCGAAGAAGTTCGCGGCCGTCGGCGCCCTGGTTATGGTGACGCTCTATATTCTCGTTTCGGGTGGCGCGATTTCGGCCGTGCGCTCCTGGATCATGATCTGCGTGATGCTCGTCGCCGTGTTGTTCGGGCGCGCGGCCATCAGCCTGCGCAACGTGGCGATCTCGGCCATCCTCATCCTGCTGGTCACGCCCTCTGCCGTGACGAATCCCGGTTTTCAGATGTCCTATGCCGCAACGCTGGGCCTCGTGGCCGGCTACGCCGCGTGGCGCGAGCGTCCGATCCAGCGCGAAAGCCGGGGAGGGCCGTTTGCGCTGTTCGGCGGCGCTGCCGGCCGCTTCATCGGCGGGCTCATCCTCTCCTCGCTGATCGGCGGCTTTGCGACGCTGGTCTACTCCATTGGCCATTTTCACCGAATCCCAGCCTATGGGCTTGCCGGCAACCTGCTGGCCATGCCGGTGATCAGCACCATCGTCATGCCCTTCGGTCTGATCGCCGTGCTTTTGATGCCCTTTGGCCTCGATGCCATTCCCTTCGCGATCATGGGCAAAGGCATCGAGTGGATGATCACGCTGTCGACATGGGTAGCCGGCTGGAAGGGCGAGATCGTCACCGGCCGCATCCCTGCAACCGCCTTCTTGCTCATCGGCATCGGCAGCGGCCTCGTCTGCCTCCTGCGCACCCGACTGCGCCATGCCGGCACGCTTCTCGTCGTCGTCGGAATCCTTGTCGCCTGCTGGCCCGCTGGAGGCACAAGGCCGGAGATTCTCGTGTCGGAAGATGGCCGCCTGGTCGCCATTCTGCGTGGCGAGAAAGCAGCGACCAACCGCGCACGGCCACCGGATTTCATCTATGCGCAATGGCGGCGCGCCCTTCGCCTCGAAACACTGCTGAAACCCGAGCTACGCAAGACGAGCGGCCTGACAGTCAACATCGAGAAGGAGGACCCTGCCACTACGGCCAGGCAGAAACGACCCCGCCGCGAAGCCGACCGACAGAAGGCCAAGGCGGCCATGGCCGCAGCATTCGATACAGCCCGCACTCACGACAGCTTCATCTGCGAGACAAAAGCCTTCTGTGCCGCCATTTCCCCCAGCGGTTGGCGCATCGTGGCGCTGGAGGACCTCGCCTTCCTCGGTACGGCCTGCGACGGTGCAGACCTCGTCATCGTGCCCGTCGCAATCCGTTTGGAAGCTTGCCGTTCAGGTGCACGCCTCATCACGGTTCGCCATCTGAGGCAAACCGGCGCCCTGGAAATCCAGCCGGCGGCCGATCCCGCAAACTCTGCCCTCTCCGACGCCCTTTTCACCCCGGCTGTTGAAACGCTTCATCGCCCCTGGTCACGACACCGCACCTATGATTGGCGTAGTGGTACCTATGAAGCGAGCGGATGACAGCGCGTCGTGATCTCTCAAGTTCACTCCCCAAGCCTTGGTTTCTCGATGTTTTGCAGGCGTTATTGCTAAACCGCCGCACGCGTTTACGCGACACGCTTTAATGGTAGCGGCGAATAAGCCCGACGAGCTTGCCCTGAATCTTGACGCGGTCCGGTCCGAAAATACGGGTTTCATAGGCCGGATTGGCGGCCTCAAGCGCGATGGATGCGCCCTTGCGGCGGAAGCGCTTCAGCGTCGCTTCCTCGTCATCGACCAGCGCCACGACGATTTCACCGGGATTGGCAGTGTTCGCATTGCGAATGATGACGGTGTCACCGTCGAGGATGCCGGCCTCGATCATCGAATCGCCCTTGACCTCCAGCGCATAATGCTCCCCGCCACCGATCATTTCGGCCGGCACGGTGATTTCATGGGTATTGTTCTGGATCGCCGAGATGGGCACACCCGCGGCGATGCGTCCCATGACCGGCACGGAAACGGAGGAGGGCATGTCTGCCTGGCTCGACGTCCGCTGGGGCGGAGCGGCCGGCACCGGCTGCTTGCCAAGGCTTCCTTCGATGACCGATGGGGAGAAACCGCGCCGCGGCTGAAGGCTGGGCGAATAGGCCTCCGGAAGTTTGATCACTTCTAGGGCGCGGGCGCGGTTTGGCAATCGCCGGATGAAGCCACGCTCTTCAAGCGCCGTGATGAGCCGGTGAATACCCGATTTCGAGGCGAGATCCAGAGCATCCTTCATTTCATCGAACGACGGCGGTATGCCGGATTCCTTCATCCGTTCATGGATGAACAAGAGAAGTTCCTGTTGCTTACGTGTCAACATCGCCGTCCACCCCAGAATCGCGAAACAAATATAGAACATACACTATCTGTTCCATATGTGTTCTGCAAGAGGCCCGCACCTACAGAAGCGTTATGACAGGCAGTGCGCTGAGTAATTGAACGCCTTCGGCGCTTCTTGCCCTTTGTTCTCGGCCGCGGAAGGCGACGCCACAACCTAGCGCATCTCTTGCGAAATGCGAGCCGGTCGAAGCCTTGGTCTTCGCGGGATTACTTGGGACTTTTTTCACCCCATGCGGCAGGCTCGAAAATACTGCAAAAGCCTGGGGGTCAAGGGTTCGAGTGGTGAGCGCGCAGGGATTCGAACCCTGGACCTACTGATTAAAAGTCAGTTGCTCTACCGGCTGAGCTACACGCTCCCAGGCGGTGCGAAGACGCCCCGCGGAAGTGCGCGGAACATAGGCAGGAGGATTTGCCGGGTCAACCCGGAAAATGCGATGAAAAACAGCTTTTGCTGCATTTTGCCGCGTTCTCCAAAAGGTGATTGGCAGGAGAGGGCTTCGGCCGATACTAGGAAGCGCAAATGAAGGAGCGGGCGGGGCGTTTTCGGGCCCGAACCGCTTTCCCGCCGTCGCGGAGTAGCCAGTGTCGATTGCCGATATTTCTCTTCTAAGTGCGCTGCTTGCCGGAGCGCTGTCGTTTCTGTCGCCCTGCGTGCTGCCGCTCGTGCCGCCCTATCTCTGTTATATGGCGGGCATTTCCGTGGATCAGTTTCGCGGCAACGACGCGGTCGCGGTCCGGCGGGATACGCGCGGGGCGGTGCTGCTGGCGGCGTTCTTCTTTACCCTGGGCTTTGCCACGGTTTTCGTGGCGCTGGGCGCCGGGGCGTCGACGATCGGCATGGTGCTGCGCCGGCATCTCGACATCCTGGCGCAGATCGGCGGCGTCATTATCATCCTGATGGGCCTGCATTTTCTGGGATTGCTGCGCATCGGGCTTTTTGCGCGCGAGGCGCGGTTCCAGGGCGGCGGCAAGCCGGCGACGGCATCGGGCGCCTATGTCATGGGACTTGCCTTCGCCTTTGGCTGGACGCCCTGCATCGGTCCCGTCCTTGGGACGATCCTCGGCGTTGCGGCCGCGCGGGAAACGGTCAGCGACGGGGCGATGCTGCTTGCCGTCTATTCGCTGGGCCTCGCCGTGCCGTTCTGGATCGCGGCCGGGTTTTCCGGCGCCTTCATGCGCTTCCTCCTGCGCTTTCGCCGGCATCTCGGCGCGGTGGAAAAGGTCATGGGCGTGCTGCTCGTCCTGACGGGCCTTGCCTTCATCTTCGGCTATATCAGCACGGTCGCCATCTGGTTCCAGCAAACGTTTCCCATTCTCTCGCAAATCGGCTAGAGCATTCCAGCCGAGGCGGTACCGCTTCGGCCTCGGATAATGCGGCTAAAACAAATATCTAGAGCATTTCCGGTGAACCGGGGTTCTAGTCAGGGATATCATCCTCGGCAAGCGGGAGCGCGCCTCGGCCCATGGCGGACATCGTCGGACTCGTCCTGCCGTTCTTCGGCATGATCCTGCTGGGCTATGTGGTCGCCCGGATCACCAAGCAGCCGGTCGAAGCGCTTGGCTGGCTCAACACTTTCATCATCTATATCGCGCTGCCGGCGCTGTTCTTCAAACTGGTCGCAAAAACGCCGATCGAGCAGCTGACGCGCGTCGATTTCATCATCGCCAACATCAGCGCGACCTATTTGGTTTTTGGACTGATCTTCGCCGTCGGTCTCTGGCTGCGCCGCGCCACTATCGGCGAGGCGACGATCCAGGGGCTTGCTGCCGCCTATGGCAATATCGGCTATATGGGGCCGGGGCTGGCGCTGCTCGCCTTCGGCGAGCCGGCGGCCGTGCCGGTGGCGCTGGTCTTCTGCTTCGAGAACATGCTGCATTTCATGGTGGCACCGGCGCTGATGGCCGTTGCTGGCGGCGAGAAACAGCCGGCACTCCAGATTGCCGTCGGAGTGTTGCGCAAGATCGTCACGCACCCGTTCATCATCGCGACGGCGGCCGGGTTCGTCGCGGCCTTTGCCGGGTTCGAGGCGCCGGCGCCGCTGCAGCGGTTGATTGATTATCTGGCGCAGGCCGCAGCACCCTGCGCGCTCTTTGCCATGGGCGTAACACTGGCGCTGCGGCCGCTGAAGCGGGTGCCGGTGGAGATCGGCTATATCGTGCCGGCGAAATTGCTGCTGCTGCCGGTGACAATGTATCTGGTGCTCGGCTTTGCCGGCAATTTCGATCCGGTCTGGGTGTTCACGGCCGTGCTTCTGGCAGCGCTGCCGACGGCCACGAACGTCTTTGTCATCGGCCAGCAATATGGCGTGTGGCAGGAGCGGGCGTCGGCGACCATTCTTATCACCACCGTGCTGTCCGTCGCCACGGTGACGATCCTACTCTATCTCATCAAATCAGGCCTGCTTGCGGGCGACCCGTTCCCGTAGGTTTTCGCGAAAGGCCTTCAGCGAGCCGAGCGGCTCAATGCCCTCGCGCATGACGATGCTGCGCAACGGCCCGAGCGCGGAAAGCAGGTGAAGGCCGGCCGAGCGCAGGAACTGCACGGGCAGGAAATCGGAAAGCAGGGAACGGTTCAGCAGGTCGACACTGACCGTGCGGGAGCGGATATCGGCCTGCCGCTTGCGGTCAAATCGATCACCCACGCCACCATAGTTTGCCGGCTCATCAATTCCGATGAGATCTTTCAGCGCCATGATGTCGCGCAAGCTGAGATTGAGGCCCTGGGCGCCGATCGGCGGAAAGGCGTGCGCGGCCTCGCCGACCAGCACGAAACGGCCCTTGCCGAAATGATTGGCCGTCATGCCGGAAAGCGGAAAACTCTGGGCACTGCCTTCCACCGTGACCTTGCCGAGCATGGATTGCATGCGCTCCTCGACGGCGCGGCTGAGATCGGCGACGGAGAGTTCGCACAGGCGGTTCGCCTCCTTCGGCGGCAGCACCCAGACCAGGCTGGAGCGGCGGCTGGGCAGGGGAACCTGCGTGAAGGGGCCGCTTTCCGTGTGGAATTCCGTCGAGACATTGCCGTGCGGCCGCTCATGAGCAAAATTGAGCACGAGGGCGGATTGCGGATAGGACCAGGTGCGCACGCTGATTCCGGCGCCGTCGCGGATGCGCGATTTCCTGCCATCCGCACCAACGACGAGGGCGGCGGTCACGCGTTCGCCGCTGTCGAGAGCCAATTCGATACCGGTTTCGAAGCTGTTGGCGGCGGTGACACCGTCCTCCAGGCGCACGATATTGCCGTCGGCGGCGATGCGCGCATCGAGAATGTCGAGGAATGGCGCATTCGGAATGTTGTAGCCGAAAGCCGGCAGGTCGACCTCGCTGGCGCGGAAAGCGACCGGCGGGGCACGCAGGAGGCGCGACGTGCCGTCAAGGATCTGCATGGTTTCGAGCGCGGCGGCATGGCGCGCGAGGTCATCCCAAAGACCGAGTGTCTTCAGGAAGGCGATGGACTGGTCCATGAGGGCTGTGGTGCGGCCGTCTTTGGTGCGCGTGGGCGGGGCGATCAGCGCGATGCTGCGGCCCGAATCGGAAAGCGCTAGAGCCGCCAGGCTGCCGGCCAGGCCGGCGCCGACAATCGCGATATCGAACTGTCTCATGACCGATCTCCGAAATATCAAAGTGTTACCCACAGATTTGCGGTGCTTGTACTTCGGGAAAGGTAGGCCGGCAAAGAGGCAATTTCCATGGGGTGAATCGGCGCAGGGCAGAAACTCGCCTGGAAAGCGCCGGTTTTTCACTGGCGATGACGGGCAATCAATGCATATTACCGGCAGTGACCGCGCAAGAGGGCGTGCTCGGCGAGTTGCGGCCGAAGAAAAGCCCCAAGGGATGGACTGCGAACGGCAATGAAGTTTTTCAACTACAAGCGCGTGCCCTACGCGGAAATCCGTGCCTTTTCCGTCCATATCCTGACGGCATCCGGTTCGTTCCTCGCCTTTCTGGGTGTCGTCGCCGCCGCCGAGCATCGTTTCGTCGATATGTTCTGGTGGCTTGGCCTGGCGTTGCTCGTCGATGGTATCGACGGGCCGATCGCCCGCAAGGTGCGTGTCAAGGAAGTGCTGCCGAACTGGTCCGGCGATACGCTGGACAATGTCATCGACCACGTGACCTATGTGCTGCTGCCGGCCTTCGCGCTCTACCAGAGCGGCATGATCGGCGAGCCCTGGTCCTTCGTGGCGGCGGGCGCAATCGTGGTGTCGAGCGCGATCTACTATGCCGACATGGGCATGAAGACGGATGAGTATTTCTTCTCCGGCTTCCCGGTCGTCTGGAACATGGTGGTGTTCACGCTCTTCGTAATCCAGGCGAGCGAACTGACGGCATCGATCATCGTCTTCGTTTCCGTCTTCCTCACCTTCATGCCGATCAACTTCCTGCATCCCGTGCGGGTCCAGCGGCTTCGGCCCATCAATCTCGCCGTCTTCTTCCTGTGGTCGCTGCTCAGCGGCTATGCGCTTCTCCTGCATTTCGATACGCCGGCCTGGGTTGTCTGGGGTGTCGTGGGCACGGGTCTCTACCTCTATGTCATCGGCGCCGTGCTGCAGGCGATTCCGAGCCTCGGCCGGTAACAGAACAATCGGGAGATAAGCATGACCAAGGCGATCGTCATCCGCAGTCTCGGCGGCCCCGACGTGCTGAAGCTCGAGGAGGTCGCGCTCGATGCTCCAGGTCCGGGCGAAGTGCAGATCAGGCAGGCCGCGGTCGGGCTCAACTTCATCGACGTCTATTTTCGCACCGGCCTCTACAAGGCGGAACCACCGTTCATTCCGGGCAAGGAAGGTGCGGGCACGATCACGGCACTCGGCGGGGGTGTCACGGATTTTGCCATCGGCGACCGCGTGGCCTATGCCTCGGCGGACGGCGCCTATGCGGCCGAGCGGAACGTCGCGACGAAACATCTGGTGAAGGTGCCGGACGGCATTTCGCTCGAAACGGCGGCGGCGATGATGCTGAAGGGCATGACGGCGCAATATCTGCTGCTCCAGACCTATCAGGTGAAGCCCGGCAGCGTGATCCTGTTTCATGCCGCAGCAGGCGGTGTCGGCCTTATCGCCGGACAATGGGCGAAGGCGCTCGGCGCAACGGTGATCGGGACGGCCGGTTCGCAGGCCAAGATCGATCTGGCGCTCGCGCATGGCTACGACCATGTCATCAACTACGGCACGGAAGACTTTTCCGCACGGGTGCGTGAACTGACGGACGGCGCGGGTGTCGACGTCGTCTACGATTCCGTCGGCAAGGATACGTTCCCGAAATCGCTGGATTGCCTGAAGCCGCGCGGCCTGTTCGTCAGCTTCGGCAATTCCTCCGGGCCGGTCGATGCCTTCAACATGGGCTTGCTTGCGCAGAAAGGCTCGCTCTACGCGACGCGGCCGACACTCTTCGCTTACATTGCGACGCGCGCCGCACTCGATGCATGTGCAAACTCGCTCTTTGATATTGTGCAAAGCAACAAAGTGCGTATCAATATTCATCAGACTTATCCGTTGGCCGAGGCCGGCCGAGCGCACACGGATCTGGAAGCAAGAAAAACGAGTGGAACGACATTGCTCATTCCCTGACACGACCCGAACGGGCGGCAAGGGCTGAGATGGCAGGAAAGAGGGGCAGAGTGTCAGCCGTTGGAGCATCCGGGGGCAGGGGCAGCGCATTGCTGGCTGCCCGCAGCCTGACAAAGCTATTCGGTTCGTTTGCCGCGTGTAACGGCATCGACCTAGAGATTCAGCCCGGAGAAATCCACGCCCTTTTGGGCGAAAACGGTGCGGGCAAATCCACCCTCGTCAAAATGCTTTTTGGCGTGTTGGCGCCGACCAGCGGCGACATCCTGTGGAAGGGCGAACCCGTCCGCATACCAAGCCCCGGTGCTGCGCGCCGCCTCGGCATCGGCATGGTTTTCCAGCATTTTTCGCTGTTCGAGGCTCTGACGGTCGCGGAGAATATCGCGCTGTCTCTGAGCCCCGGCATTTCACTATCGAAGGTGGCGGAAGAGGCCTCGCGCCTGTCGCATCTCTACGGCCTGCCCCTCGATCCGAAGGCCCATGTCGCCGATCTCTCGGTTGGCGAGCGCCAGCGCATCGAGATCGTGCGGGCGCTGTTGCAGAACCCGGAACTGATCATCCTCGACGAGCCGACCTCCGTGTTGACGCCGCAGGAGGCCGACCGGCTGTTCGAGACGCTCGCCAAGCTGAAGGCCGAGGGGCGCTCGGTGCTTTATATCAGTCACCGGCTGGAAGAGGTGCAGCGCATCTGCGACCGCGCGACGGTGCTGCGCCACGGCAAGGTGACCGGCGCCTGTGATCCGCGCCAGGAAACCCCGGCGTCGCTGGCCCGCATGATGGTCGGCAGCGATGTCGCCTCCGTGACGGCGGCCGGCACCAACACCAAGGGCGAGGTCCTGCTCGAAGCCCGACATCTCAGCGTGCCGGCGCGCACGCCCTTTGCCGTTACGCTGAAGAATGTCTGTCTCAAGGTGCGGGGCGGCGAGGTTCTGGCCATCGCCGGCGTCGCCGGCAACGGCCAGGGTGAGCTTTTCGATACGCTTTCCGGCGAGTATCCGGCGGCGGATGCGTCGGCCGTCTTCATTCGCGGCAAGGCCGCCGGCAATCTCGGCATCACGGCGCGGCGCCTGATGGGCGCGGGCTTTGTGCCGGAGGAACGCCATGGCCATGCGGCCGTTCCGGCGCTGCCGCTCTCCGACAACCTCGTTCTGGCGCGCAGCCAGTCAGACCGGAAAACCTTTCTGGCCGCCGGCCTGCTCGGCATCATCCGCCAGGCCGTCGTGCGCATCGCCTCGAAGCGCATTTCCGAAACGATGGACGTGCGCAAGAGCGGCGAGAACCCGGCGGCCGGCTCGCTGTCGGGCGGCAATCTGCAAAAATACATTGTCGGCCGCGAACTCGACCGTCAACCGGCGGTGCTGATCGTCAACCAGCCGACCTGGGGCGTGGATGCCGGTGCTGCAAGCCGTATCCGTCAGGCGTTGGTCGATCTCGCGAAATCCGGTTCGGCGGTGCTGGTGATCAGCCAGGACCTCGACGAAATCTTTGAAGTCGCCACCGAAATCGCCGTCGTCAACGAGGGGCGGCTTTCCGATGCTTACCCGGCTCATGAACTGACACGCGAAAAGATCGGCCTGCTCATGGGTGGCATGTACGGCAAGACGGAAGGCGAGGTAACCCATGCGCATTGAACTTGAAAAGCGCGCCAATCCCTCGACGCTGTTCTCCATCCTGTCGCCGTTCATCGCGCTGGCGCTGACCATCGTTGCCGGCGGCATCATGTTCGCGCTTCTTGGCAAAAGCCCGACATCGGCGCTCTACAGCTTCTTCATCGAACCGCTGCTCGACGTCTGGTCGCTGCACGAGATCGCCATCAAGGCAGCGCCGCTGGTCCTGATCGGCGCCGGCCTTTCGATCTGCTACCGTTCGAACAACTGGAACATCGGCGCCGAGGGACAGTTCATCGCGGGCGCCATTGCGGGCGCCATCGTGCCCGTGGTCTTCCATGAATGGCATTCTTCGCTCGTCCTGCCCCTGATGCTGATCTTCGGCATGATCGGCGGCGCGCTCTATGCCGGCATTCCTGCCTTCCTCAAGGCGCATATGAACACCAACGAGATCCTGACGAGCCTGATGCTGGTCTATATCGCCCAGCTCTTCCTCGACTGGCTGGTGCGTGGACCCTGGCGCAGCCCGGATGCCTATAATTTCCCGGTAACGCGGGATTTCGCGCCGGAAGCGATCCTGCCGGAAATGATCGCGTCGGGCCGCGCCAATCTCGGCTTCGCCTTTGCCGTCATCGCCGCCATCGGGCTGTGGATCATGATGCGCTACACGCTGAAGGGTTTCGAGATCACCGTGCTCGGCCAATCGGAGCGGGCAGGGCGTTTTGCCGGCTTCTCGTCCAAGCGCATGATCTGGTTCTCGATGCTGCTCTCCGGCGCTTTCGCTGGTCTTGCCGGCATTTCGGAGGTCAGCGGCACCATCGGCAAGCTGCAACCGATCATCTCGCCCGGCTATGGCTTCACCGCAATCATCGTCGCCTTTCTTGGCCGCCTCAATCCGCTCGGCATCGTTGCGGCCGGTTTGTTCCTGGCGCTGACCTATGTGGGTGGCGAGGCGGTGCAGCTGACGCTGAGCGTCTCCGACAAGGTCACGCGTGTCTTCCAGGGCCTGCTGCTGTTCTTCGTGCTCTCCTGCGACACGCTGATCCAGTACAAGATCCGGCTGGTCTTCTCCCGCTTCCGCCAATCCAGCGAAGGAGCGCACTGATGGGTATCATCGAAGCGATCCTGCTCACCGTCATCACCGCGGCGACGCCGCTAGTGCTGGCCTCGCTCGGCGAGCTCGTTGCCGAACGGTCGGGCGTGCTCAATCTCGGCGTCGAGGGCATGATGGTGATGGGGGCTGTGCTCGCCTTCGCCGCAACGCAGGCGACGGGCTCGCCCTATATCGGCATCCTTGCCGGCATTGCCTGCGGCGCGCTGTTCTCGCTGCTGTTCGGCTTCCTGACGCTGACGCTCGTCGCCAACCAGGTGGCGACGGGTCTGGCGCTCACCATTCTTGGTCTGGGCGTATCCGGCCAGATCGGCGAGCCCTATGTCGGCATGTCGGGCATCAAGCTGCAACCGATCGTCATTCCGCTGCTGTCCGATATCCCGTTCCTGGGACCGCTGCTGTTCAAGCAGGATCTGATCTTCTACCTGTCGATCGCGCTGGTCTTCGGCGTGAACTGGTTCCTGTTCAAGAGCCGCGCCGGCCTGAAGCTGCGCGCCATCGGCGACAGCCATGGCTCGGCCCATGCGCTCGGCATCCATGTCATCCGCACGCGCTATCTCGCCGTGATGTTCGGCGGCGCCTGTGCCGGTCTTGCCGGTGCGCAGCTGTCGCTCGTCTATACGCCGCAGTGGGTGGAAAACATGTCGGCCGGGCGCGGCTGGATCGCGCTGGCGCTCGTCGTCTTCGCCTCGTGGCGGCCCTGGCGGCTGCTGGCGGGCGGTTATCTCTTCGGCGCGGTGTCGATCAGCCAGCTGCACGCTCAGGCGCTCGGCATCGGCATCCCGTCGCAGTTCCTGTCGGCTCTTCCCTATCTCGCCACGATTATCGTACTAATCCTGATATCACACAATCGGCGCATGACGCTGATCAACACGCCTGCCTCTCTCGGCAAGCCGTTTGTGCCCGATCGGTGAGAAGAACAAGAAGAAACAACCACTCCTAACCTACAGAGGATAAAATGAAGAAAATCATTCTCGCTCTCGCCACGTCGGCCGCCGTTCTCGGCTTTGCCGCCGCAGCCAGCGCCCAGGATACAACAAAGATCTGCTTTATCTATGTCGGCTCCAAGACCGATGGCGGCTGGACCCAGGCGCACGATATCGGCCGCCAGGCGCTCCAGGCGGAGTTCGGCGACAAGATCGAAACGCCGTTCCTCGAAAACGTTCCGGAAGGCCCGGATGCCGAGCGCGCGATCGAGCGCATGGCCCGCTCCGGCTGCGCGCTGGTCTTCACCACCTCGTTCGGCTTCATGGACGCCACGATCAAGGTTGCGGAAAAGTTCCCGGACGTGAAGTTCGAGCATGCGACGGGCTTCAAGTCGGCCGCCAATGTCGGCACCTACAATGCGCGCTTCTATGAAGGCCGCTACAT
This sequence comes from Sinorhizobium sp. RAC02, assembly GCF_001713395.1. Lineage (NCBI taxonomy): Bacteria > Pseudomonadati > Pseudomonadota > Alphaproteobacteria > Hyphomicrobiales > Rhizobiaceae > Sinorhizobium > Sinorhizobium sp. RAC02. The sequence continues at coordinate 1,285,070 of NZ_CP016450.1, forward strand.
TCAGGGCGTGATTGCCGCGAAGATGTCCCAAAAGGGCGTTGCCGGCTATATCGCCTCGTTCCCGATCCCGGAAGTCGTGATGGGCATCAACTCCTTCGTTCACGGCGCCCAGTCGATCAACCCGGACTTCAAGGTCAAGGTCATCTGGGCCAACACCTGGTTCGACCCCGGCAAGGAAGCCGACGCGGCCAAGGCGTTGATCGACCAGGGCGTCGACATCCTGACGCAGCACACCGACACCACCGCGCCGATGCAGGTCGCGGCCGAGCGCGGCATCAAGGCCTTCGGCCAGGCGTCGGACATGATCAAGGCAGGCCCGGAGACGCAGCTGACGGCGATCGTCGACACCTGGGGCGCCTACTACATCAAGCGCACCAAGGCCGTTCTCGACGGCACCTGGAAGCCTGAACCGGTCTGGGACGGCCTGAAGGACGGTATTCTCACCATGGCGCCCTACACCAACATGCCGGATGACGTGAAGAAGCTGGCGGAAGAGGCGGAAGCCAAGATCCGCTCGGGCGAACTGCACCCGTTCACCGGCCCGATCAAGAAGCAGGACGGTTCGGACTGGCTTGCTGCCGGCGCCGTCTCCGACGACGGCACGCTGCTCGGCATGAATTTTTACATCGCCGGCGTGGACGATCAGCTGCCGAAGTAAGCGGCAGAGCACGGAACATGAGAAAGGCGCCCCGTTCGGGGCGCCTTTTGTTTGTGGCAGGAGAATTCCTGTCAAAGCTGCTGCGGGGACGAGAGGACGGCTAGTGGAAGATGCCGCTCTGTTCCTTCCAGCGATAATGCCCTTCTTCGCCATCCATCAGGGCGCGAACTTGCGGATGACGGATCGGCTTGTCGCTGTCGTCGGCCACGAGATTCTGCTCGGAGACATAGGCGACATACTCCGAATCGTCGTTTTCCGCGAAGAGATGGTAGAAGGGCTGATCCTTCGAGGGCCGGATTTCGGCCGGAATGGCGTTCCACCACTCTTCCGTGTTGGAGAATTCCGGATCGACATCGAAGATCACGCCACGGAAGGGAAAAACCTTGTGGCGGACCACGTCGCCGATTGCAAATTTTGCGTCACGCATCTTCATGGCGTACCTACCTTTCCCTGCATATTTGGGTAATTGCGCAAAAACATCAATAGTTCCGCCTCTTCATACGTTCTTCATGCAGAGGTTTGCGGTGCTTGCGCGCCCATGCGTTTCGGCGTACCTCGAAGGGCAACGTCTCAGGCGGGTTGGATGGCATGAACGATCAATGGGGCAGGAGCGGTAGCGGGCGGCCGGCAAGCGGCGGTGGTATTGGCGGCATCCTGTTTGCCTCCGTGGTCAGCCTGGCGCTGGGGGCGGCGGGCGGCTATGGCGCGTTTCGCATGATGGATGGCGCCGTTCCTACCAACGAAATCGAAGCACGCGACCAGCGCATCGCCGACCTCGCCAAGGAGCTCGATGCCCGCGTCGCGCAGGTCGAGGAAAACACCCAGAAAGCACAGGCCCTGAGCGAGGAGAACGGCGCGCTGCAGCGCCAGCTCGACGCCCTGCGCAAGAATGCCGGAACCGGCGACGCCGTTGCACTGGCTGAAAACGCCCGACTGACCGAGACCGTCGTGCCGGAGCTCAGGAACGAGCTGGAACTGGCCAAGCAGCTCGTGGCCGACGCCGAGGCGCTGAAGAAGCGGGCCGAGGAAGCGGTTCGCGATCGCGACCGGCAGCTCTCGCTGCGGGCGGACGAAATCGCCCGGCTGGAAAAAGCCCTGACCGCTGCCCGCAATCAGCAGACCGGCTCGCAAAGCGCCGAGAAGGACCGCCAGGCGGCAGAGGATGCATTGCGACGCGAACTCGAGGATGCGCAGCGCGCCCAGGACACGATCCGCACGACGGATCTGCCGGCGCTCCGCGACGAGATTGCCCGCAAGGACAAGGAGATTGCTGAACTCAAGGCGCGCAACGCATCGCTGACGGCGCGCATCGGCGCGCTTGAGAGTGCTGCGCGCGCCGCCACCGTGCGGGGCGAACCGGAGGGCGGCGGCAACAAGCCGGTGGTGATCGACAATCAAAAGCCCGGGCAGGCGCGCAACCCGCGCAGCGCGGTGCTGGTGGCGCTGGCGATCGACAACACGCCTGGCCTCGACCGGTTGAGCAGTGCGCAACGCGCCCAACTCGAACAAACGCTGGTCTCCGGGGAATGTGTGACCAAGGCGCTCAGTGGCGCGTTGCGGCGCGTACCGGTTCTGGCGCTGCGCAACCTGATGCGTGACCTCGATAGCGATTGCTAGTTTTTCGGCGGTTCGACCGCCGCCTCTGGGAAGGAGATTTCGATGAAGCGATCTGTTCTTATGGCCGCACTTGGCCTTGCGCTGTCCGCGAGCGGGGTTTTGGCGCAGGAATTCGACCGCAACATCATGACCGGCGGTCCGCAGGGCACCTATATCAAGATCGGCCGCGACCTTGCCACGCTGGGCGCCGAGTGCGGGCTGAAGCTCAACGTCGTCGAAAGCGCCGGCTCGCTGGAGAATTTCGTCGGCGTACGCAACCGGCGCAACACGCAGTTCGGTATCGTACAGAGTGACGTGCTGGAATACCTGAAGACCTTCGAGGCCAACGATCCGGAGGTGCAGAAGGCCGTGAAGGGCGTGCGCATCATGTTCCCGCTCTATAACGAGGAAATCCACGTCCTGGCGCGCAAGGACATCAACAGCATGAAGGACCTTGCCGGCAAGAAGATCGCCGTCGGCAAGAAGGATTCGGGCACCTTTCTGACCGCGACGCTCATCATGGACATCCTTCAGGTGAAGGCCGGCGCACGCATGGACATCAACCCCGACGAGGCGCTGCCGAAACTGCTGTCCGGCGAGATCGACGCCTTCTTCTACGTCGCGGGCGCCCCTGCCGCGCTGTTTTCCGGCGACACGATCGACAAGACGAAGTTCCACCTCGTGCCGATCACCGAGGCGCCGCTTCTCGCCACCTACACGCCCTCGCGCATCGAGGCCGGTACCTATTCCTTCCAGGACCAGCCGGTCGATCTCATCGCCGTCAAGGCCGTGATGATGACCTATGACTACGACGTCAAGCGCAACGCCTATCACCGCGACAGTTGCAAGACCGTCTCCGATTTCTCCAGCCTCATCCTCACCGGCCTCGACAAGCTCAGGGCAACCGGCCACCCGAAGTGGAAGACCGTGGACCTGACGGCGCTGCCGCCGGGCTGGCAGGTCGGGGTCTGCGTGAAGACCGGCATGGCGATGGACTACAAGCCCGCCTGCAAGCCGGCCGCCGGCAATACTTCCGACGGTGCTGCGGATGATTCTAACGAGGAATACCTGAACCTCCTGAAGCAGCGGCTCCAGCAATAACATCCTGAAAAACGACAACAAAAAACCCGGCCATTGGCCGGGTTTTTCGTCTGAAGGTCCTCCCGTCCGAAGACGGGAGCGCCGATCAGGCGGAGTAGTACATGTCGAACTCGACCGGGTGCGGGGTCATTTCATAACGCATGACTTCCACCATCTTCAGCTCGATGTAGGAATCGATCTGGTCGTCATCGAACACGCCGCCGGCGGTTAGGAACTTGCGATCCTTGTCGAGGCTTTCGAGGGCTTCGCGCAACGAGCCGCAGACGGTCGGGATCTTCTTGAGTTCCTTCGGCGGCAGGTCGTAGAGATCCTTGTCCATGGCCTTGCCCGGATGGATCTTGTTCTTGATGCCGTCGAGGCCAGCCATCAGCATGGACGCGAAGCCGAGGTAGGGGTTGCCGAGCGGGTCGGGGAAGCGGATTTCGACGCGCTTGGACTTCGGACCCGTGCCGAACGGAATGCGGCACGATGCCGAACGGTTGCGGGCCGAATAGGCCAGCAGAACCGGTGCTTCATAACCCGGGACGAGACGCTTGTAGGAGTTCGTCGTCGGGTTGGTGAAGGCGTTGATCGACTTTGCGTGCTTGATGATGCCGCCGATGAAGTAGAGGCAGCTTTCCGACAGGCCGGCATATTCGTCGCCGGCGAAGGTCGGCTTCGAGTCCTTCCAGATCGACAGGTGGACGTGCATGCCCGAGCCGTTGTCGCCGAAGATCGGCTTTGGCATGAAGGTTGCCGTCTTGCCATAGGCATTGGCGACCTGGTGCACGACGTACTTGTAGATCTGCACCTTGTCGGCGCTGCGCACGAGTGTGTCAAACTTGACGCCGAGTTCATGCTGGGCAGCCGCCACTTCGTGGTGCTGCTTTTCGACGGTGACGCCCATCTCGGTCAGCACGGTCAGCATTTCCGAGCGCATGTCCTGGCACGAGTCGACCGGCGGAACCGGGAAGTAGCCACCCTTGACGCGCGGACGATGGCCGAGGTTGCCGGTCTCGTAGTCGGTGTCGTCGTTGGACGGCAGTTCGGACGAATCGAGCTTGAAGCCCGTGTTGTACGGGTCGGCCTTGTACTTCACGTCGTCGAAGACGAAGAATTCCGGCTCCGGGCCGGCATAGACCGTGTCGCCGATGCCGGATGCCTTGAGGTAGGCTTCGGCCTTCTTGGCGGTGCCGCGCGGGTCGCGGTTATAGGATTCGCCCGAGACCGGGTCGAGGATGTCGCACATGATGACGAGTGTCGACTGCGCGAAGAACGGATCGACGTGGACCGTCGCCGGATCGGGCATAAGCACCATGTCGGACTCGTTGATCGCCTTCCAGCCGCCGATCGAGGAACCGTCGAACATGACGCCATCCGCGAACATGTCTTCATCGACGATGCCGACGTCCATCGTGACGTGGTGCATCTTGCCGCGCGGGTCGGTGAAGCGCAGATCGACGAACTTTACATCATCTTCCTTGATTTGCTTGAGGATATCATTGGCAGTCGTCATGTTTTGCAGTCCCTGTGTGAGATGACGAGGTGGAAGCCTCGGCCGAACGGCCGGGCGGATTAGATGGCGTCGACGCCGGTTTCACCGGTGCGGATGCGGATGACTTCTTCGACGTTGGAGACAAAGATCTTGCCATCGCCGATGCGGCCGGTCTGGGCCGCGTTGCGGATCGCCTCGATGACGGCCTCCGCGTTCTCGTCCGCCAGCACGACCTCGACCTTCACCTTGGGCAGAAAGTCGACAACGTATTCGGCACCACGGTAAAGTTCCGTGTGCCCCTTCTGGCGTCCAAATCCCTTCGCCTCGGTGACCGTGATACCCTGCAGGCCAACTTCCTGAAGAGCCTCCTTCACCTCATCGAGCTTGAAGGGCTTGATGATCGCTTCGATCTTTTTCATGAGAAAATGTCTCTCCGCTTCTCCCGTTTGCGCAGGATTTCGCCCGCTGCTCACTTCAAATGCACATAACATGCCAAGTCTAGGCGTTATCTGTTCCAGATCAGGGAAAACCCGTCTCTTTCACCATAACGTTCGTCCTCACGCCGGGGATGATGGGGCTTTCCCGAAAAAAGGGCCAGCGGAATCTGCCTAAAAATTGTCACTTTCTGCGCCCCCCGACCGCCGCACCAGATTGCCGTGCCGAAGGGTGGCGCCAAAAGCTGCAAACATGAGCATTCCGATTATGCAAATGCATAAAAAGAAGGCGAATTCCTTCGCCGCCGCCATTGCGCTTGTCTGTCCCATGGCTTTGCGGGCATGGTGGGACATGCACAGAGAAATCGATACGCTGATCCTCACGCCCGACGACATGGGCCGCATCGACCGCGACGCCGCCGCGTCGGGCCTTTCGAGCTACGGCCTGATGGAGCGGGCAGGGCAGGCGGTTGCCGCCGCCGCCCTTCGCCGCTTTCCGGGCGCCTTGCGCTTTGCCGTGCTGTGTGGGACAGGCAACAATGGCGGCGATGGCTATGTCGCTGCGCGCGCCTTGCAGGAAGCCGGAGCCGCAATCGCCGTTTACGCTTTCGGTGATCCGGCGGCGCTGAAAGGCGATGCGGCGGAAGCCTATATCCGTTTCAACGCTGCGGTCCTTCCCCTTGCCGATTACACACCCTTAGCTGGCGACGTCGTCATCGATGCGCTGTTCGGCGCGGGCCTGTCGCGCGATCTGCCCGACGCGGTCGTCCGCACCATCGAGGCCGTGCGCAAAAACGTCCTGCCCGTCCTCGCCGTGGACCTGCCCTCCGGCATCGACGGCCGCACCGGCCAGGTGCGGGGGCAGGCCTTCGAGGCGGTGGCGACCGTCACCTTCATGTGCCGCAAGCCCGGCCATGTGCTGCTGCCCGGCCGGACGCTGGCCGGCGAGGTCGAGGTCTTCGATATCGGCATTCCCGGCCGCGTCATCGCCCGGCATGCCGGCCACAGCCGGGTGAACACGCCCGCCCTCTGGCGGGTAGCCTTTCCCACCGAGACGGGCGCAACCCACAAATATGTGCGCGGCCATCTCGCTGTCTTCTCCGGCGGGGCGACAGCCACGGGGGCTGCACGGCTCTCCGCCATGGCCGGCCTGCGCGCCGGCGCCGGCCTCGTTACGCTGTTGTCGCCAAGCGACGCGCTTTCCACCAATGCGGCCCAGGTGACGAGCGTCATGCTGAGGCCCCTTGATAGCGAGGATGACCTTGCGGCCTTGCTGGCGGACGAGCGGCTGAAAACCTTCGTGCTTGGCCCAGGCTTCGGGGATACGGAAAAGGCAAGGCGCTATGTCCGCCGTCTCGCCGAAAGCGGTCGTCACCTCGTTCTCGACGCCGATGGCATCACCGCGTTCCGCGACGATCCCGTTTCGCTCTTCCAGCTCTTCGCCGCCTCCAACACACGGCTGGTCTTGACGCCGCATGACGGCGAGTTCGCCCGGCTTTTCCCTGATCTTGCCGCCGACAGAAGCCTTTCGAAGATCGAGCGCGCTCAGAAGGCCGCCGCCCGCAGCAACGCCGCCATCATCCTCAAGGGGGCTGACACGGTGATTGCCGCGCCGGATGGCCGCGCCCTCGTCAACGACAACGCGCCGCCCTGGCTGGCGACCGCCGGCTCCGGCGACGTGCTCGCCGGCATCGTCGGCGCCCACCTGACCCAGGGCATGCCCGCCTTCGAAGCCGCCGCCAGCGCCGTCTGGCGTCATGGTGAGGCAGGGCGAACAGCCGGTGAGGGGTTGACGGCGGAGGATCTCGTCAATGCTCTGAGTGGCCTAAGCCAAATCTAGGCATTGCATTGACGTCAAGTGAAGTGAAGTGGCCTGCACGCCGCAGGCGCGCGTATCAACGCTCTGAATAGCTTCGATCAAATCTAATGACTTTGAGCGAAGGGCGTTCCCCGTTAAGCAAATTCAGCAAAGGCGCGAGCGCGATCCGAAACGCTCTTGCCCCACAGCCCCGAAGCGGAAGACCGTCCCATGACTTTGATCGATATCGCGCTGCTCGTGCTCGTCGCCATCGTCTGGGGCTTCAACTTCGTCGTCATCAAGGTCGGCATCGAAAATTTCCCACCGATCCTGTTTTCCGCGCTGCGTTTCCTCTTTGCCGCCGTGCCGCTGGTGTTCTTCCTGCCACGTCCGGCAGTGTCCTGGCGGATCATCCTCGGCATCGGCCTCGTGCTGGGCGTGGTGAAATTCAGCCTGCTGTTCATCGGCATGGATGTCGGTGTGTCTGCCGGCCTTGCCTCGCTGCTCCTGCAATCACAAGCCTTCTTCACCGTCGCGCTCGCTGCCGTGTTCTACGGCACACGCCCACGCCCGGCGCAGATCACCGGCATCCTCATCGCCTTTGCCGGCATGGCCGTGATCGCCACGACGGTGGACGGAAGCTTTACCTATCTCGGCCTTGCCCTGGTGATTGCTGCCGGCCTTGCCTGGGCCTTCTCGAATATGCTGACGCGCAAGGCCGGCAATGTCGACATGCTGGCGCTGATGGTCTGGGTGAGCCTCGTGCCCCCGATCCCGCTGGCGATCATCTCGCTGGCAACGGAAGGGCTGGACAGGGACATCGCCGCCCTCCAGGCGCTCACTTGGCAGGGCGTCGGCGCAGTGGCCTATATCGCCTACATCGCCACGATCTTCGGCTTCGGCGTCTGGGGCCTGATGATCCGAAAACACGGCGTGGCCACCGTCGCCCCATTCTCTCTGCTCGTGCCGGTGTTCGGCATGAGTTTTTCGGCCCTGGCGCTCGGCGAGAGTTTTGGGCCTCAACGTCTCGCCGGCGCGGTCCTCGTCGTCTGCGGGCTCATCCTGACGGTGCTCGGCCCGCGCCTGCTCGACCGCTTGCGCGCGTCGCCGTCGCCGCACAAGGCCGGATAGTCAGGCCCGTGGCTGGGTGCGTTTCTGCAACTCGCGCGCACCGTTCGGCGCATTCACCTTTCCGGAGGTGATGAAGAACGCAAAAACGTCGCGCGCTTTCTGGGCCGGTTTGGTCTCCGGATCGATCTTCGGCAGGTCCGATGGTTCGCCGCCGCCCGCCCAGTCCTTCAGCCGTGCCGCCCATTCGTCCAGCGCCTTTGGCGGATAGCAGGTCGCGATGTCGTCGGACCCCTTCTGCAGGCGCGCATAGACGAAATCCGCCGTCACGTCGGCGATCTCGGGATAGTCCTCATGCTGTGCGTAGACGATCGCGGCCTTGTGCTTGCGGGCAAGGGCCGCGAATTCCGGCACGAGGAACGTGTCGTTGCGCACTTCCAGCGCATGTTTCAGCGTCAGGCCATCCAGCTTTTCCGGCAGGAGTTTCAGAAAGCCTTCGAAATCTTCCGGCTCGAACTTCTTGGTCGGCGGGAACTGCCAGAGGATCGGCCCGAGGTGATCGCCGAGTTCGGTCAAACCCTGCGTCAGGAATTTTTCGACCGACTCGCCGCCATCGGCCAGAACCTTGCGGTTGGTCGTGAAACGGCTGGCCTTCAGTGAAAAAATAAAACCGTCCGGCACTTCGGAGGCCCATTTGGCGAAGGTCTCCGGCTTCTGCGAGCCGTAATAGGTGCCGTTGACCTCGATTGCCGTCAGTTCGCGGCTGGCGAATTCGAGCTGCCGCTTCTTCGTCAGCTTTTCCGGATAGAAGGTGCCTTCCCACGGATCGAAGGTCCAGCCGCCGATGCCGGTGCGAATGGTGCCGGATGTGCTCATGTCTTGCTCTCCTCGACAGACAGGATGGCGGCGCGGTTCACGCCGGCGCGATGAAAGGTTGCGAAATCTCCTGGAACACTGGGAGGGCCTCCATGCCGGTGCAGTGCGCGGCCAGTGCCGGATAGGCCGCTGGGTCGATAAGGCCCGGATGGGCCTCGCTGACATGCCGCCAGGCGCAGGCGACCGCGATGTCCGCATGGGTGATCCGGCCGAACCAGAACTGTCCGGGCCGCACGGCGCGCTCCGCATCGAGCGCGGTCAGCACCGTACCGATCTGCGAACGGCAGCGTCCGACGAAGTAGTCCGACGGCGTTTGATGCAGATGCAGTTCGTAGAACAGGCTGACGCCCTTGTCGGCAAGGCCGGTGGCAAAGGTCATGACCTTCAGCGCCTGCCGCCGTTCCGGCTCGGCCTGCGGCAGCAGGCGCGTGTCTGCCGGAACAAGGCCATCCACGTAGTCGAGGATCGAATTGCTGTCGGCCACGACGTCACCGTCATCCAGCACCAGCGTCGGCACCCGCATCAGCGGATTGAGCGCCTGCACCTTCTCGCCTTCGCTGAACACCGACCAGGGCCGGTGCTCGAACGGCAGGCCATAGAGCCGCATGGCAATCGCCACGCGGCGCACATAGGACGAGTCGTACTGGCCGATCAGGATCATCAAAACCTACTCCGCCGCCACCCGTTTCATCGGGCGGCGCTCCAGCAGTTCCTTCAGGAAATGGCCGGTATAGGAGCGTTCCACCTTCACGATGTCCTCCGGCGTGCCCTCCGCGATCACCTCGCCACCGCCGTCACCGCCTTCGGGGCCGAAGTCGATGACCCAGTCAGCCGTCTTGATGACCTCGAGATTGTGCTCAATGACCACGACGGAGTTGCCCTGGTTGACGAGTTCGTGCAGCACTTCGAGCAGCTTTGCCACATCATGGAAGTGCAGGCCGGTGGTCGGCTCGTCGAGGATATAGAGCGTGCGGCCGGTCGAGCGCTTGGAAAGCTCCTTGGCGAGTTTGACGCGCTGCGCCTCGCCACCTGACAGCGTATTTGCCTGCTGACCGACCTTGATGTAGCCGAGGCCGACCTGGTTCAGCGTCACCAGCTTGTCGCGCACGGCGGGCACGGCGGCGAAGAACTCGACGCCTTCCTCCACCGTCATGTCCAGCACGTCGGCGATCGACTTGCCCTTGAAGGTGACGTCGAGCGTTTCGCGGTTGTAGCGCTTGCCGTGGCAGACGTCGCAGGTGACATAGACGTCGGGCAGGAAGTGCATCTCGATCTTGATGACACCGTCGCCCTGGCAGGCCTCGCAGCGTCCGCCCTTGACGTTGAACGAGAAGCGGCCCGGCTGGTAGCCGCGCGCCTTCGCCTCGGGCAGGCCGGAAAACCAGTCGCGGATCGGCGTGAAGGCGCCGGTATAGGTGGCGGGGTTCGAGCGCGGCGTGCGGCCGATCGGCGACTGGTCGATGTCGATGACCTTGTCGATATATTCGAAGCCGTCGATGCGCTCGTGCTCGGCCGGAATTTCGCGCGCGCCCATGATGCGCCGCGCCGCCGACTTGTAGAGCGTCTCAATCAGGAAGGTCGACTTGCCGCCGCCGGACACGCCGGTGACCGCCGTGAAGACGCCGAGCGGGATGGCGGCCGTGACATTCTTGAGGTTGTTGGCTTTCGCGCCGACGACCTTGATTTCCTTTTTCTTTTTCGGCTTGCGACGTTCCGCGGGCACGGCGACGGCAAGCTCGCCGGACAGATATTTGCCGGTCAGCGAGGCCGGATTGGCGATCACCTGCTGTGGCGAGCCCTGCGCGATGACTTCACCGCCGTGAATGCCGGCGGCGGGGCCGATGTCGACGACATAGTCCGCCGTCAGGATGGCGTCTTCGTCATGCTCGACCACGATCACCGTGTTGCCGATGTCGCGCAGATGCCGCAGCGTGTCGAGCAGGCGGGCATTGTCGCGCTGGTGCAGGCCGATGGAGGGCTCGTCGAGCACGTAAAGCACGCCGGTGAGGCCCGAGCCGATCTGCGAGGCGAGACGGATGCGCTGGCTTTCGCCACCCGACAGCGTTCCGGAATTGCGTGACAGCGAGAGATATTCGAGGCCGACATCGTTCAGGAAGCGCAGGCGCTCGCGGATTTCCTTGAGAATGCGGACGGCGATTTCGTTCTGCTTGGTGTTGAGGTTCTCCGGCAGCACATCGAACCAGTCGCGCGCGACGCGGATCGACATGGCCGTCACTTCGCCGATATGCAGTTTGTTGATTTTTACCGCCAGCGCCTCGGGCTTCAGGCGAAAGCCGTTGCAGGCCGGGCAGGGCGCGGCAGACATGTAGCGCTCGATCTCTTCACGCGACCAGGCGGAGTCCGTTTCCTTCCAGCGGCGCTCGAGGTTCGGCACGATACCTTCGAAGGTTTTCACCGTCTTGTAGGAGCGTGCGCCGTCCTTGTAGTTGAACTCGATCTTTTCCTTGGTGCCGTTCAGGATCGCGCCCTGCGCCGCTTCCGTCAGTTCCGACCAGCGATTGGAAAGCTTGAAGCCATAAGCGGCGCCGAGGGCCTCCAGCGTTTGATTGTAGTAAGGCGAGGACGATTTAGCCCAGGGCGCGATGGCGCCATCACGCAATGTGCGTTCGGTTTCCGGAACGATGAGTTCCGGGTCGATTTTCTGCTGGCTGCCGAGGCCGTCACAGGTCGGGCAGGCGCCGAAGGGGTTGTTGAACGAAAAGAGCCGCGGCTCGATTTCCGAGATCGTGAAGCCGGAGACCGGGCAGGCGAATTTTTCGGAAAACAGCACGCGCTCATGCGTCTCGTTCAGCGACTTGTTGGCCGAGCCACCGGCGGAGGTTTCCTCGACCGGCAGCGGCTTGTCGGCGAACTCCGCGATCGCCAGGCCCTCGGCGAGCTTGAGGCAGGTTTCAAGGCTGTCCGCCAGGCGCGAGGCGAGATCCGACCGCACGACGACGCGGTCGACCACCACGTCGATGTCGTGTTTGTACTTCTTGTCGAGCGCAGGCACATCGGCGATCTCGTAGAACTGGCCGTCGACCTTGACGCGCTGAAAGCCCTTCTTCATCAACTCGGCGAGTTCCTTCTTGTACTCGCCCTTGCGGCCGCGCACGATGGGCGCGAGGATGTAGAGGCGCGTACCTTCGCCGAAATCGATGACGCGATCGACCATCTGGCTGACCGTCTGGCTCTCGATCGGCAGGCCCGTCGCCGGCGAATAGGGCACGCCGACGCGCGCAAAGAGCAGGCGCATATAGTCGTAGATCTCGGTGACCGTGCCGACGGTTGAGCGCGGGTTCTTCGAGGTCGTCTTCTGCTCGATGGAGATGGCCGGCGACAGCCCGTCGATCTGGTCGACATCCGGCTTCTGCATCATTTCGAGGAACTGGCGGGCATAGGCCGAGAGGCTCTCGACGTAGCGGCGCTGGCCCTCGGCATAGATCGTGTCGAAGGCAAGCGACGATTTGCCGGAGCCTGACAGCCCGGTCATGACGATCAGCTTGTTGCGGGGCAGGTCGAGATCGATGCCCTTGAGATTGTGTTCGCGGGCGCCGCGAATGGAAATTGTCTTGAGTTCGCTCATGATATCCAGCGTCAGAAGTTCTTGCGCATTCGATTTAGGGGTTGCCCCTATGTAGGAACTGGTTGGGGCGTGTCCATGCGCGGTCGAAGGAATCCGTGCCCGTTTCCGATTCGGTTGACAAGAGTGTAGGGAATTATTAGAACAAAAAAAGAACGAATTTTTGCAATTGATCTGTGGATTATAGTCACGCGGGGCGGCGCTGGCGCACGGCAGCCGATAAGATGCCGCATTCATGGTGTGAAATGATGTCGGGCGCCAGAGCCCGACGCGACAACGGGAAGTATGGGTATGGCTGGAAGCGTCAACAAGGTGATCTTGGTCGGGAATGTCGGTGCGGACCCGGAAATCCGTCGGACGCAGGACGGCCGGCCGATCGCCAACCTGCGGATCGCGACCTCTGAGACCTGGCGCGACCGCAACAGCGGCGAACGCAAAGAAAAGACGGAATGGCACAATGTCGTCGTCTTCAACGAAGGCCTGTGCAAGGTCGTCGAACAATATGTGAAGAAGGGCGCCAAGCTCTACATCGAAGGCGCGCTGCAGACCCGCAAGTGGCAGGACCAGACCGGTAACGACCGCTATTCGACGGAAATCGTGCTGCAGGGCTTCAACTCGACGCTGACCATGCTCGACGGTCGCGGTGAAGGCGGCGGCGAGCGCCGCGGCGGCAGCGATTTCGGCGGCGGCGCACCGAGCTACGACGACTACGGTTCGCGCCCGTCTTCGGGTGGCGGAAGCAGCGGCGGCGCCGGTGGCGGCAGCCGTTCGGGCGGTTCGCCGCTCTCGCGCGATATGGATGACGACATCCCGTTCTGAGAACGACGGACACGACCGGCGTTCACGCCGGCTGATGTTCGACGCGCCTCCGGCGGGGTCATGCTGGCGGAGGCGTGTTATGAGCGATGAGAAGACGGCCGCAGATGTGCTTTTCCTGCGGCCGGGCGAGGGGCGAACCTATCCACTCGGCGCTATGACGGCGGTTTTCAAGGCGGATCACGGCGAAACCGGCAGCGCCTACAGCGTTTCCGAATGGTGGCTTGAGCCGAATACGACGGGTCCGGGCGCCCACTTCCATGTCGACAATGTCGAACTGTTCTATGTGATTGCCGGTGTCGCCAGCTTCCTGGCCGGCGATAAATGGTTCGATGCGCCTTCCGGCAGTTTCGTGCGTATTCCGGCCACCGTCATGCACGATTTCGAGAATCGCACGGACGAGCGCGTCGGCCTGCTCAACGTTTTCCTGCCGGGCGGGTTCGAGGAAAACATGCCGGCGATCACCAAATGGTTCGCCGACAATCCCTGACAGCGAGGGCTCATCACCGTTTCAGTGTCCCGAAAAGACCCATAACTCAGCCGGTTAACCGGAAGCGGCGCTACAACTTTTCCCGACTTGTTGCTGACGCATTCCGGGCCTAAAATTCCCACACACCCGAAAGCAATATCGCCGGCTGGATGTGAAAAGGGGAGGTCGCAATGGACGTGCTTCGAGACCCCACGCATATCGGCATGTTCGAACCGCAGGATCTGGATGTTCTGCAGGGCGTTTTCACACGATTGACGGCAACCAGGAGCCCTGCCTTCGACGAGGCCCGGGCCCGTTCGCTCGCGCGATCGATCATCACGCTGTATCGGCATGGCGTGCGTGATCCCGAGCAGATCTTCGACGTGCTGCAAGTGCCGTCGTCCTGACGCCGCAATCGCTATCCCAATTTCCAATGAGCGCTCGCCCGGCAACGGCGGGCGCTTAACCATATGGAAACCATAAATCAAACAAGCTCTTTCCCAGCTTTGCATCCATTCGCAATTTTGCCATCTTATTGGCATGATTAACGTACTGTTATTTACTGAGTGGCATTGACGGCCGGCTTGCAGGGGCAAGACAGGTTGGCTGGCACACCGTCGGGGACAATAGCGGCGTGGGACATAAAACTTTCGAGAAAAATGCGATCCGGTTCGGCAAGAGCTTGAGATTGCTGGCTATTCCTCTGGTCTGCGCGAGCCTTGCTGCCTGCGCGACGACGACGCCCGCGCCGAAGAAGAAGGTGCGCAGCAAGGAATTCTTTTCTGAATCCGAATATGGCGTGAAGGCAAGTCCGCGCGTCGTGGAAGAAGGCCAGGCCGTGCCAAAGGGTGGCGGCCGCTACCAGGTTGGCAAGGCCTATCAGGTTCGCGGCAAGTGGTACCAGCCGAAGGAAGAGCCCGGTTACAACAAGACAGGTCTCGCGTCGTGGTACGGTTCAGCCTTCCACGGCCGCAAGACGGCGAATGGCGAAGTCTACGACAAGTACCATCTCTCCGCCGCGCACCCGACGTTCCCGTTGCCGAGCTATGCGCGGGTCACCAACATGGAAAACGGGACCTCCGTTATCGTGCGCGTCAACGACCGCGGCCCTTACCATGAGGGCCGGGTGATCGACGTTTCGTCGAAGACGGCCGATCTGCTCGACATGAAGCGCACCGGCACGGCCAAGGTGCGCGTGCAATATGTCGGCAAGGCCCGCCTGGACGGGCACGACATGCCGTACCTCATGGCCTCCTACATTCCGAAGGGATCGCGCGTGCCGGCGGTCGACCCGGGCGGCCAGATCGCGACGGGCGTCATGGTGGCTTCCGCCGACAACCGTTCGCTGCCTGGCGTCGGCACGGAAGAAAACGTGCTGACCGTGCCCGACAAGAGCACGATGACGGCGCTCGCCAAGACGGCCCCGACAGCCGAGGCCTTCCAGGTGATGGAACAGTTCGTCATGCTGCCGGAGATCGGCCCGCTGCCAATCGAACGACCGAATTTCGTGCCCCAGCTTTCCGCTGAGCCAAGCTATGCGGCGGCCTATGCGGACGAGCGCGTGCGCGACGCTGCCGGCGCCTTCGATGCCATCCTGACGATGGACGGCCAGTTGACGCCGCTTTCCGCATTTGCCGACAACGCGGGCTGATCGCCCGCGTTCCCAAAGCCGTTTGCGCAATGCGGTCGGCTGTGGGAGTGTGACGACATTCGGAGTCGCCATGCATCGCCGTCTTTTCGCCGCCCTCATTGTCCTTCTGTCCTTTTCCAGCATTGCGCACGCGCAGTCTGCCGCGCCGCAGGCGGGCTTCGACGTCAAGGCGAAGCAGGTCTACCTCATCGAGGCGGAAACCGGCACGGTGCTGTTTGCCCGCGCCGAGGACGAGACCGTTCCCGCCGCCTCGCTTGCCAAGCTGATGACCATGGCGACGGTCTTCAAGGCGCTGGCCGGCGGCGAAATCACGCTCGATACGCAATTTCCCGTCACCGAACATGCCTGGCGCACGGGCGGTGCACCATCGCGCACCTCCACCATGTTCGCCGCCCTGAAATCGAACGTGCGCGTCGAAGACCTGGTCCGCGGCGTCATCATTCAGTTCGCCAACGACGCCTGCATCATCCTCGGCGAGGGCATCGCCGGTTCGGAGACCGCCTTCGCCGAAAGGATGACGCAGGAGGCGAGAGCGCTGGGGCTGCAGAAATCCGGCTTCGCCAATGCCACCGGCCTGCCGGACCCGGCAAACAAGGTGACGATGCGCGAAATGGTGCAGCTCGCCCGGCACCTGCAGACGACCTATCCGGACTACATGCGCTACTATCTCGAGCCGGAATTCGAGTGGAACAAGATCAAGCAGCGCAACCGCAATCCGCTTCTGACCCTCAATATCGGCGTGACGGGCTTCGTGACCGGCTTTTCGGAGGAGGGCGGCTATTCCATCGTCGCGGCGGTCAACCGCGACGGCAAGCACCTAGTGCTCGCCATGGGCGGCATGGAAAACGACAAGGTCCGCATCGAGGAAACCCGTCGCATCATCGAATGGGCGCTCTCCTCCTTCGAGCGTCGTACGCTCTTCAAGGAGGGTGAGGCGATCGCCGATGCCAGCGTCTATGGCGGCGATGCATCCAGCGTGCCGCTAGTGGCCGGCGAGCAGGTGGACGTCTTCCTGCCGAAGGACAATTCGCAAAAGCTCGTCGCACGCGTGGTCTATACATGGCCGGTGCGGGCGCCGGTCGAGCCGGGCCAGGCGATCGGCACCCTGAAGATCTGGAACGACAAACAATTGTTGCGCGAAGTACCGGTGGAGACAGCGGGTTCGGTCGGCGTCGGCGCTCTGCGCTCCCGGGCGCTGGATGCGCTGATCGAGTTGTTCTTCTTCTGGATTTGACGGGGCGGGCGACGGCGAAAAGCGTTTCGCCGGCCGGAAACATCGGTTAGTAGTGGTCCGACTCGCCCCGGCCCCGCCGGGTAACGCCGCTCTTGCGGCCATTGGTAACGGAAACAGGATTTGTCGGCCGCACCCGGTTTGTTTGTCACGTTCGAAGGCGGCGAGGGCGCCGGAAAGTCGACGCAGATCCGGCTTCTGGCCGAGGCATTGCGCGCGCGCGGCTTGCCCGTGCTGATGACGCGCGAGCCAGGCGGCTCGAAGGGCGCGGAAGCCGTCCGACACGTTCTCCTGTCTGGCGCGGCCGAACCCTATGGCATCCGCATGGAAGCGATCCTCTTTGCCGCCGCGCGCAACGATCATGTCGAGCAGGTCATCCGCCCGGCGCTGTCCGCGGGCACCGTCGTGCTCTGTGATCGCTTCATGGATTCGTCCCGCGTCTACCAGGGCATCACCGGCAACCTGGAGCAACCATTCATCGCGGCGCTGGAGCGCGTGGCCGTCAACGGCGTCGTGCCGGACTGCACCATCATCTTCGACCTGCCGGCCGCCATCGGCCTGGAGCGCGCCCGCAAGCGCAGCGCCGGACCCGACGAGCAGCCGGACCGCTTCGAGAAGGAAGAGCTGGAAACGCACGAGAAGCGCCGCGAGGCCTTTCTCGATATTGCCGAACGCGAACCGCTGCGCTGCCGTGTGGTCGACGCGACACAGACGCAGGAGGCGATCGCTATCCAGGTGCTCGCCATCACAGAGCCGCTGCTGCCGATCAACGCGCACGACCGGCACGACCCGGAGCATGTCTCGTGAGCGACGATCGTCCCGGCATCCTCGACGGTGCGGTGCATCCTGCCGAGCAGACAAGGCTTTTCGGCCATGCCGCAGCGGAACATTTCCTGGCGCGCTCCTACAGGTCCGGCAAGGGCCACCACGCCATCCTGATCGAAGGGCCGGAAGGCATCGGCAAGGCAACGCTCGCCTTCCGCTTCGCCAACCACGTGCTGCACCATCCGGAACCAGCCGACGCGCCGGAAACGATGGCCGACCCGTCTCCCGGTTCACCGATTACCCGCCAGCTCGTGGCCGGCGCCTCGCACAATCTGCTGCACCTCACCCGGCCGGTCGACGAGAAGACCGGCAAGGTGAAATCGGCGATCACCGTCGACGAGGTGCGCAAAGCCGGAAAATTCCTGGCCCAGACGTCCGGTACGGGCAACTGGCGCATCGTCATCATCGATCCCGCCGACGACCTCAACCGTAATGCTGCCAACGCCATCCTGAAAATCCTCGAAGAGCCGCCGAAGCGCTCGCTCTTCCTCGTCCTGACCCATGCTCCGGGAAAACTGCTGCCGACCATTCGCTCGCGCTGCCTGCCGCTGGCGCTGTCGCCGCTGTCGGAAGCCGATCTTGCCGCCGCCCTCGACAGCCTCGGCGCAGCACCGTCCGGGCCGCGTGCGGCAGACGTTCTCTCGGCAGCCCATGGCAGCGTCTCCGAAGCGCTGAAGCTGGTGAACTACGGGGGCTTCGACATCGTCGAGGCCTTCCGCACCATCGTCGAAGCCACGGCGGAGCCACCGCGCCGCGACGTGCACAAGCTCGCGGACGTACTATCGGCCAAGGACAGCGACACGGTCTTTTCGTTCTTCTGCCAGCACGTCACGGATTTCGTGACCGACAGCGCCCGCACCGCCGCGCTTTCCGGCGACATCGCCCGCGCCGACCGTCTCGCGCAGTTGTCCTCGCAGCTTGGCGAACGCATCACCATCGCACAGGCCTACAACCTCGACCGCAAGCAGACGATCATCAGCGTGCTCGACGATATCCGAGCTTCGCTGTAGTAGCGCGCAATCCCCACCCACGCCACAGTTCCGGCTCAGTCGGCTGCGACCCTTTCCGATGATTCCGGGGGATGTTCATGCCAGCAACGTGGTTCTGCTGCGCAGTATTTGCATTGGCGCTTTCTGCCACGGCCGCTGCCGCTGACAGCAGAAGCGGCGCTTCGTTTCCTGTCGAGGCCGCCATCGTGCTGGAAAACGGTGAACCGATTGCCGGCGCCGCCATGTACACAATCGGTGAGGAATGCCAGATTTTCACGCGGGAGCAGCATACGTTTGGCCTCTCGCTCAAGGTGCACGTAGGTAGTTCCCGATGCCTATCGAGCGAGTTGTACCTGCGCTGCGCGTCGGGAGAGTGTTCGTTTAGCAACGGTCGCTCCGGCCTGATGTTTGGTGGCGAGCGAAGGTTTGACGTCTACGAGGGTAGCGATGGCTATGAGCTTGTCCTCAGAAGAAGATCAAAGATCGGCAGCGTCCTCCTGAGCATTCCTGATTTCGGCCCACCGTGTGCGCTGCCAAAAAACGCCATCTAGGGGTAGAATGATCGTGTTCCGGGCGCCGAGATAAGGCGCGAATAGGAAGAGACGGAAACTTGCTGTTTCCCTCCACGCCCGCATGGTCTAATACCTTGCGGCATTGCACAACCGAAGACAGATACGCCCCATGACCGACACATCCCGCTTCTACATCACGACCGCCATTTCCTACCCGAACGGCAAGCCGCATATCGGCCATGCCTACGAGCTGATCGCGACGGATGCCATGGCGCGCTACCAGCGGCTCGACGGGCGCGACGTCTTCTTCTTGACGGGCACGGACGAACACGGCCAGAAGATGCAGCAGACGGCGCGCAAGGAAGGCATTTCTCCGCGCGAACTGGCTGATCGAAATTCGAAAGAATTCAAGGATATGGCCGTTCTTCTTAATGCGTCGAACGATGATTTCATCCGCACGACCGAGGATCGGCACTACGAGGCCTGCGCCGAAATCTGGCGCCGCATGGTCGCCAATGGCGACATCTACAAGGGTGGCTATGCCGGCTGGTACTCCGTGCGCGACGAGGCCTACTACCAGGAAAACGAGACCGAGAAGCGCGACGACGGCGTGCGCTACGGACCGCAGGGCACGCCCGTCGAATGGGTGGAAGAGGAGAGCTATTTCTTCCGCCTGTCCGACTATCAGGACAAGCTGCTGAAGCACTACGAGGACAATCCGGACTTCATCGGCCCGGCCGAGCGCCGCAACGAGGTGATCTCCTTCGTCAAGTCCGGTCTCAAGGACCTGTCGGTCTCGCGCACCACCTTCGACTGGGGCATTCCTGTCCCGGACGATCCTGCACATGTCATGTATGTCTGGGTCGATGCGCTCACCAACTACGTCACCGCGACCGGTTACCTCACCGATCCGGAAGGCCCGCGGGCAAAGTACTGGCCAGCAAACATCCACATCATCGGCAAGGACATCATCCGCTTCCACGCCGTCTACTGGCCGGCCTTCCTGATGTCGGCCGGCGTGCCGCTGCCGGAGCGCGTCTTCGCCCATGGCTTCCTGCTCAACAAGGGCGAGAAGATGTCGAAATCGCTCGGCAACGTCGTCGATCCGGTCAACCTGGTGAATCATTTCGGCCTCGACCCGATCCGCTACTTCTTCCTGCGCGAAGTCTCCTTCGGCCAGGACGGCAGCTACAGCGAGGAGGGGATCGCGACCCGCATCAACTCCGACCTCGCCAACGGCATCGGCAACCTCGCCAGCCGCTCGCTGTCGATGATCGTCAAGAATTGCGACGGCAAGGTGCCGGAGTGCGGCGCGCTTTCCGATGCCGACAGCGCGATGCTCGAATCCGTCGATGCGCTGCATGCGCTGACGCGCGAGGAGATGGGCAAGCAGCAGATCCACAAGGCGCTGGCGGCGATCATCGCCGTCGTGTCGGAGGCCGACCGCTACTTCGCCGGCGAGGCGCCCTGGGCGCTGAAGAAGACCGATCCGGTCCGCATGGGCACCGTGCTCTACGTGACGGCGGAAGTCGTGCGCCAGATCGCGATCCTGCTTCAGCCCTTCATGCCGAAATCCGGCCGCAAGCTGCTCGACCTCGTCGCGTCGCCCGTCGACAAGCGTGATTTTGCAGCACTTGGCGAGGCTGGTCGTCTCGTCAGCGGCACGCCGCTGGAAGCGCCGACGCCGGTCTTCCCGCGCTACGTCGCACCCGAGGCGTGACGCGGCAATGCTGATCGACACCCACTGCCATCTGGATTTTCCCGACTTCGAAGCGGAGCGCGACGATATCGTCGCGCGGGCGCACGCGGCCGGGGTGAAGCAGATGATCACCATTTCGACGCGGGTGAAGAAGTTTCCGACGATCCTGGCGATTGCCGAAAAATACCCGTCGGTCTTCTGTTCGGTCGGCACGCATCCGCACAATGCGGATGAGGAGCTGGATGTTACGGTCTCGGAACTGGTCGCGCTATCGAACCATCCGCGCGTCGTGGCGATCGGCGAGGCGGGCCTCGACTATTTTTACGACAATGCGCCGCGCGACGCCCAGCGGATCGGCCTCACCAACCACATCGCGGCCGCGCGCGAAACCGGCCTGCCGCTGGTCATTCACAGCCGCTCGGCGGATGAGGACATGGCGGCGATCCTGACCGAGGAAACGGGGAAGGGAGCCTTCCCCTTCCTGCTGCATTGCTTCTCCTCCGGTCCGGAGCTTGCGTGTATCGGCGTCGAACTCGGCGGCTATGTCTCCTTCTCCGGCATCCTGACCTTCCCGAAGTCGGAAGAGCTGCGCGAGATTGCGAAAACCGTGCCGCTGGAGCGCATGCTGGTCGAGACCGACGCGCCCTACCTTGCGCCAAAACCGTTCCGCGGCAAGCGCAACGAGCCGGCCTATGTGGCGCACACGGCTGCGGTGCTTGCCGAGACGGTCGGCGTCAGCGTCGAGGAGATCGCCCGCATCACCACGGAAAACGCCTTCCGCATCTTCTCGAAGATGCCGCGGGTGTAGGCGTGGCCACCGTCCGGCGCTTCACCATTCTCGGCTGCGGCTCATCACCCGGCGTGCCGCGCATTACCGGCGACTGGGGTGCCTGCGACCCGGCCAATCCGAAGAACCGCCGCACCCGCGCCGCCTTTCTCATCGAGCAGTTCGGACCGGACGGCACGACGACGGTCGTCATCGATACCGGCCCGGATTTCCGCGTTCAGATGATCGCCGCGGGCGTCCAGAACATCGACGCGGTGCTGTTTTCCCATCCTCACGCCGACCATATTCACGGTATCGACGATATCCGCGG
Organism: Sinorhizobium sp. RAC02; assembly: GCF_001713395.1. Lineage (NCBI taxonomy): Bacteria > Pseudomonadati > Pseudomonadota > Alphaproteobacteria > Hyphomicrobiales > Rhizobiaceae > Sinorhizobium > Sinorhizobium sp. RAC02. The sequence continues at coordinate 1,306,947 of NZ_CP016450.1, forward strand.
TTTCGTGCTGCACAATCACAAGCAGATCCCGATCTGGGCCGATGTGGCGACCATGGAGCGTATCCGCGAAGGGTTCGGCTACTGCCTGAAGACGCCGCCCGGCAGCATGTATCCGCCGATCGTGACGGAGAACCTGATCGAGCCGATGGACGCGCCGGTGACGATCAAAGGGGCAGGGGGATCCATTACCTTCCAACCCCTCCTCCAGGTGCACGGCTCGATCCATTCGCTGGGCTTCCGCATCGGCAATGTGGCCTATTGTAGCGATATCAGCGACTTCCCGGACGAGACGGTTCCACGCCTCGCGGGCCTCGACATGCTGATCATCGACGCCCTGCAATATCGCTTCCATTCGAGCCATCTGTCGCTCAGCCAGGCACTGGAATGGATCGACCGGTTGAAGCCGGCGCGCGCGATCCTGACGCATATGCACGTACCGCTCGACTACGACACCGTGCAAAAGGAAACGCCGGCCCATGTGGAGCCGGCGTATGATGGTCTCAGTTTCGAGATGACGCTGTAAGGCGATCAGGCGAAGTAAGGCGCCAGGTTCTTGCGGATGCGGTCCAGGACCGTATCGCCGGAAAGGTCCGGCACAAACGTCTTTCCGGTAATCTGTTCAAAGGCCTGGATGTAGACCTTCGACGTCTGCTCGACGAGATCGCGCGGGATTTCCGGGATCGGATCCTTGTAGGGATCGCAGCGCTCGGTAACCCAGGCGCGCACGAAATCCTTGTCGAAGCTCGCCGGGCGGCCGCCCTTGGCAAAGCTGTCCTCATAGCTGTCAGCGATCCAGTAGCGGCTGGAATCCGGCGTGTGGATCTCGTCGGCGAGCAAGATGCGGCCGTCCTTGTCCGTGCCGAATTCGTATTTGGTGTCAACGAGAATCAGCCCGCGTTCGGCCGCCCGAGCCTGTCCGCGCGCAAAAAGCGACAGGGCATAACGCGATACGGTTTCCCATTGCTCGGCCGTCAGCAGGCCCTGGGCAAGGATTTCCTCGCCGGAGAGCGGCTCGTCATGACCGCCGTCGAACGCCTTGCTGGTGGGCGTGATGATCGGCTCGGGCAGTATTTCGTTGTCCTTGAGGCCATCCGGCAGCGTGATGCCGTACATCTGGCGCTCACCCTTGCGGTATTTCGTCAGGATCGACGTGCTGGTCGTGCCGGCAAGATAGCCGCGGACGACGATCTCGACCGGCAGGATATCGAGCCGCGTGCCGATGACGACGTTCGGGTCCGGATAGGACAGCACATGGTTCGGGCAGATATCGGCGGTTTCCTCGAACCAGTAGCGCGCCGTCTGCGTCAGCACCTGGCCCTTGAAGGGAATCGCGGTCAGGATGACATCGAAGGCACTCAGCCGATCCGTCGCGATGATGATACGGCTGCCGTCGGCCAAGTCGTAGTTCTCGCGAACCTTGCCGTTGTAGCGGTTCGGCAGTTCCGGGATATGGGCGTCGGAGAGAATGCGCAACTCGCTCATAGGTGCAGGCTTTCGCTGTTGGTTCCGTCTGCCGTTTCGCTTAAGGCCGCGAGTGGTGCAGGGTCAAGGAAGAAACCCGATTTCCAGCACTTTCAGCGTCGCTGGCAAATCATTTAGTTCCATAATCTATCTTATGTGATCGTCGTTGCGGCCGTAAGAAAGCTGGAATGTCACTCTCCCCAGGCTTTGGTGACGTTGATTCCCCCGACAAAGATCGAAAGTCTGTGGGCAAGTTTCAGCGACACGTTGAACCCATGAACCGAACGCCACAGTATCCGTTGATCAGAGAACGGGTGATCGGACGTAGGGAGACGACGCGTTGAGGGTTCAAGCGATTGTTGCTGTTATCTGTCTCGCCATCGTGGGACTGGCTCTCTCGGGCTGCGCTGGCCGCTCCTGCCGCGATTGGCCCGGGACATGCATCATTCAGTGATGCCAGATCCTGCGCGAGAGGCTCATCACCGACGAAGAATATCTGCCTTCTAAGCAGAATGTCGCAGGTTCAAGCACAACGTTAAGGGGCGGCTGATGCGGTGATTTTGAGGGTTGAACACCGCCCACCCTATCTTCCCGGCGAAAACATACCCTAAGCATTTGAAAAGATTGGCGACCCCTGCAGGGCTCGAACCTGCGACATTCTGCTTAGAAGGCAGATGCTCTATCCAGCTGAGCTAAGGGGCCGGAACTGGCAAGGCCAGAAAAACCTCAGTGGGTCCAGGGTTGCGTGCGGCTGAAGCGGAAATTGTCCGGATAGGCAACGCGCTTGCGGGTCGCTTCCTTGGGCTCGATCACGCGGTATTCGATGCCGTTGCGCGTGGCGTAGGCGACCGCCTCTTCGCTGGTTTCGAAGGTCAGCTTGACCTGCTGGTACATGTCGCCGGAGCTGGTATAGCCCATGATCGGGTCGATCGTCCGCGGCTTTTCGGCATCGAACTCCAGAACCCAAAGGTTGGTCTTGGCCTTGCCGGACTGCATGGCGGTCTTGGCGGGACGATAGATCTTCGCGGTCATCGAAGCGGCTCCAGAATTCTCGCATAAAGGCGCACCGTTGTGCCGGCGCGCGTCCGAGAATGCATAACCCAGATTCCGTAAAGGGGGAATGACCGGAAGAGCATTTGGCATCGAAACGCCCGCCGATGGTCGGAGTGGAGAGATTCGAACTCCCGACCCTCTGGTCCCAAACCAGATGCGCTACCAGACTGCGCTACACTCCGTCCGTCCCGGCGATGGGGAGATACACGCATCTGCCCTGAGCCGCAACAGCAAAAGCCAGCTTTCTCACGGTTGTTAAAGAGAAACTGCTTCCAAGCGGAAAGGCGTCGCAAATGCCCTACTTCACCTTGCGCTGGGATTCGATGAGTTCGCTCTGCACGCGGTTGCCGGCGCGGATTCCAAGGCGCTTCACGGTGCCGCCGTTGAGTTCCAGCACGTAATCGATCGGCCCCTGCGAATCGATGATCGATTCGGAGAGCGGCTCGGCATTTTCCTTGATGGCGCGCACCTTGCCGTCCTTGGCGAGGAACAGCATGTCGAGCGGCAGATAGGTGTTCTTCATCCACATGAAGACCTGACGCGTCTCGCCGAAGGCGAAGAGCATGCCGTGATCCGCGGCCATGTCGCGGCGGTTCATCAGCCCCTGCTCCCGCTGGCGCGGCGTCACGGCGAGTTCCACCGTAAAGGCATGGCTCTTGCCATCCTTGGTTATGATCGCCAGTGGCTGCTTGTCGAAGGTCTCGGCCGCGAACGCCGCGGGGACCAGACACAAAAATAGTGCCAGCAGAGCGCCCATCAGGCGCGCCAAACCGGAAGCGCGCGCAGGACCTGCCATCAGTGTGCCATGTTGCCGGGAGCCGGATTGTCGGGGTGAATTTCGGCAGCCATCAGGCCCTTGTCACCGTCACCGAAGCGCACCAGAACCACCTGCCCCGGCCGCAGCTCGGTCAGACCGAATCGGCGCAGCGTCTCCATATGGATGAAGATGTCCTCGGTGCCCTCGCCCCGCGTCAGGAAGCCGAATCCCTTGGTGCGGTTGAACCATTTCACCAGCACGCGCTCCAGCCCGCTCGACGGCGTGACCTGCACATGCGTCTTGACCGGCGGCATCTGCGAGGGATGCACGGCCGTCGACTGGTCCATGGAAAGAATGCGGAAGGCCTGGTAGCCGCGGTCACGCTTCTGGATCAGCGCCACGACGCGCGTGCCTTCCAGAACCGTCTGGTAGCCATCGCGCCGCAGGCAGGTGACATGCACCAGAACGTCCTGCATGCCGTTGTCCGGCACGATGAAGCCAAACCCCTTGGCGACGTCGAACCACTTGATGACGCCGGTGATCTCGATCAGATCGACAGCGTCATTGCTCTGGTCATCACGGCCCGTGATTTCCTTTGACGACACTCTGTCCACCATGACCTGCCAGCCTCTCGTTTACGCGTCACATGAGTTTACGGTTAACTGATTCTTGATAACCAGAATAACATTGTCCCGATGCGAATGCGCAAGCCCCTTTGAAAGTTTTGCCGGTCGCATTGGTAGGCCACGAGGCTTGCCTCAGGCTGACAAAACCCTAATCTTCCGGGCGATTCCACATTCTAAGGATATTCCAATGCGTTATCTCCATACGATGGTCCGCGTGAAAGACGTCGATCAGTCCCTGCATTTCTACTGCACCCTGTTCGGTCTCGTGGAAGTGCGCCGCTATGAGAATGAAAAGGGCCGGTTCACCCTGATCTTCCTGGCCGCGCCCGAGGATGCCGATGCGGCGCGGGTAAACGCCGCCCCCTGCCTCGAACTCACCTACAACTGGGACACCGAGGACTATGCGGGCGGACGCAATTTCGGCCACCTCGCCTACGAGGTCGACGATATCTATGCGATCTGCCAGAAGCTGATGGACAACGGCGTCACGATCAACCGCCCGCCCCGCGACGGCCACATGGCCTTCGTGCGCTCGCCGGACGGCATTTCCATCGAAATCCTGCAGAAGGGCGACAATCTGGCCCCCGCCGAGCCTTGGGCCTCGATGGGCAATACCGGCGCCTGGTAAGCCCGAACGGGACGCAAGCTCCGGGCAAAGCTTGCGTCCTATTGTATGACGAGACCATTGTTTCGCCGTATTTGACCGGGACTTTCTTGCCGTTCCGGTCGATCGCCAGTGAGAGGGGTGCTTTGGCCGATTGCGAGCCGGATACCTTCTGTTCTGCGTTTTTACGGCTTCACACGTTCGGCCTTTACACACCCGGCCGAAACGCTAACATCGCGGCAACCGCAGCCTGGCCCACCCGGCTTTTCTCGATTGCGGTTGCGACTGTTTGAAGACATAGCCCGATCGGCGGCAAGACCGAGGGCACGAACGTCGAATGCGGGGGAAAGCCTTTGCAAGATTTGCAGGGAAAGTGGTCAGGCCTGAAGGCGCTGCGGTATGGATTGCTGCTGGCCGTTTCGGTTGCCACGCTTTCGGGCTGCGTTTCCGCGGCTTCCACGGATATGCGCGCCGATAACAAGGCCGCGCAGGAAAGCGAAGATTCCGTCGCCGAAGGCAGCACGGAAGAGACCACCACGCCGGTCGTTACCGCTGGTGCGGCTGGCGGGGCGGCGCAGGATGCATCCGTCACGGCCGATGCCGGAACGACAGGGCAGCAGACAACGGGCGAAGCCGGCAGCGACATGGCGGGCCTCGTCATGCAGCCGACGTCGCTGAACGCCGGCAAGGTCAGCATCTATTCCAATGGCAACCAGGCGACCCCCACAAGCAACGCCTATGCGACGCAAACGTCCGGCACGAGTGGCGCCGTCAATAGCCTCTATGCCAATTCGGGTGCGGCGCAGACTGCCGATCAATCCGGGCGATTGCCGGTAGAAGACATGCCGACGGTCGATTCGACGACACAGCAGCCGGTCGCCACCCTCGGTGATGAAAAGGCCGAAGTCGTGCTGCCGGAAACCGTGCCGATCCCGAAGACGGCGCGCACGGCGCTCGTCGCGGAAGCTGCGAGCGGCAATGCGGCAGACCTCGCGCTTGTAGCCCCGGCGGACGATGCCGCTGTCGCCACCCTGCCGGAAACGGAGACGCAGACCAAGGACCAGCCGCGCAAGACCGTGACGCTTGCCTCCCTGTTTGCCAACAAGCGTGAAGCCAAGGAGCAGTTCGACGGCGAACGTTTTGCCGTGCAGCCGCGCCGCGTGATCAGCCGCGACAGCGCGAACGCCACGCAGAAGGCCTCGCTTGGCACGCTTCCGGGCGTTACCACCGCCCATGCCCTGTTCTCGACGGATCACTCGGAATCCGAAGAGGTCGAGGATGACGCACCGCAGTTCAAGGAAGTAGCCTCGCTTGCCGGTCTTGCGCGCCTCGCGCCGAATGGCCTGTGGCTGCAGACCGAAAAGGTACAGACCGGCTGTTTCAAGCCGGAACTGCTGCAGGTGCTGAAGACGATTGAAAAGCATTACGACAAGCCGATCATCGTCACCTCCGGCCTGCGCGACCTGAAGCGCAACCGGGCCAAGCAGTCGCTGCACACCCGGTGCGAGGCGGCGGATATCCAGATCGCCGGCGTCAGCAAATGGGAACTCGCGGAATATCTGCGCACCATGCCCGGCCGTGGCGGCGTCGGCACCTATTGCCATACCGAATCCGTGCATATCGACATCGGCACGGAACGCGACTGGAACTGGCGCTGCCGTCGGCGCAAATAGATTTTGCGGCCTAAGCGCCTGCAATATCTGGGTTTACACCCATTCAAAGCCGCCCTCCGGGCGGCTTTTCATTTTTTTGTCACAACGGCTTTTTCCCGCTTGCGGAAGGCAAAACCTCCTTCTATAAGACGCCCACCGCACGCGCCCTTCGTCTATCGGTTAGGACGTCAGATTTTCATTCTGAAAAGAGGGGTTCGACTCCCCTAGGGCGTGCCACGGTTCCCTCCCCTGCCATTGCTGTTTTCACCTGCTTGAAGTCGTTCTTTTGGCTGTGAAAAAGTTGCGTCGAACGCGATTTTTCGTCTTGCGCATCCGGCCGGTCCTGATTAGAAAACGCCCACCGCACGCGCCCTTCGTCTATCGGTTAGGACGTCAGATTTTCATTCTGAAAAGAGGGGTTCGACTCCCCTAGGGCGTGCCACGGTTCCCTCACAAAACTGATGATTACCACCCTCGCCGCGCGCGATTCCGTGTTTGCGCGCGCCGTGGAAAAAATAGAAAATTCCTGCATTTAGGGCTTGCACGAATCCACTGGCCCGACTAGAAGACGCCCACCGCACGCGCCCTTCGTCTATCGGTTAGGACGTCAGATTTTCATTCTGAAAAGAGGGGTTCGACTCCCCTAGGGCGTGCCACGGTTCCCTCCCCTTGCATGACGGATCAGAACGCCTTTGCAGCGTCGAGCACGCGGAACTGCATGCGCCGGCTGCCCTGCCAGCTGTCGGCGGAAAGCGTTCCTGCAAGATGCACCGCCTGGCCGCGCTCCTTCATCAGGAAGACGCCGAGATCGGCTTCGGCAGCGCGGAAAGCCATGGCATCCATGCGGCCGCCGTCCGGGCCTTCCAGGCCGATGCGCAGGTGATTGACGCCGACCGGTCGCACATCGCGGACACGGTGCGTCGGCAGCGCGAAAATCGGCTGCGGGTGGCCGGAGCCATAGGGGCCGGCCTGTTCGAGCTGATCGGCAAGGGCAAGAGTCGCGCCGCTGGCGCTGAGCGCGCCATCGATCTTCAGCGTCTCCACGGCCACAAGGTCGCGCACGGTTCGCTCTGCGCGTTCTTCGAAGAAGCTGCGCAGCCGGCCGAGATTGGCCCGTTCCACCGTCAGGCCGGCGGCCATCGCGTGGCCACCGCCTTTCACCAAAATGCCTTCGTCGACGGCGGCGCGCACCATGCGGCCCATGTCGAAGCCGCTGATCGAGCGACCGGAGCCGGTGCCCTTGCCGGAGGGGTCGAAGGCGATGGCAAAGGCGGGGCGGCGGAAACGATCCTTGAGGCGCGAGGCGAGCAGGCCGACGACGCCCGGATGCCAGCCTTCACGGGCAGTGAGAATCACCGCGGCGCTTTCGCCCGTGCCGTATTCCGCCTGCGCTTCGGCCTCGGCCTCGGCCAGCATCGCGGCCTCCATGACCTGGCGCTCGCGATTGAGATCGTCGAGCTGCTTGGCGATGCGCTCGGCCTCGCCCGGCTCGTCGATCGCCAGGAGACGGCTGCCGAGCGCCGCGTCACCGATGCGCCCGCCGGCATTGATGCGCGGGCCGACGAGGAAGCCGAGATGATAGGGCGTCACCGGCCCGCCGATGCCCGCCTGCTTCAGAAGCGCCGTCAGCCCGGCATTGCCGAGATGGCGCGCCGCGACCAGTCCCTTCACCACATAGGCACGGTTGAGACCCTTGAGCGGAACCACGTCGCAGACCGTGGAGAGCGCCACGAGATCGAGCATGGAGAGCAGATCGAAACCTGCGGCCCGTGTATCGCCGCGCGACCGCAGGAGCCGCTGCAGGGCCACCAGCACGAGGAAGACGACGCCGGCGGCGGAAAGATGCCCCTGCCCCGAAAGATCGTCCTCACGGTTCGGATTGACCAGCGCTAGCGCCGGCGGCAGGTCCTCGCCGACCTGGTGATGGTCGAGGACGACGACGTCGATGCCGCGCTCGCGCGCCACGGCAAGCGATTCGTGACTGGTCGAGCCGCAATCGACCGTGACGATGAGCTGGGCGCCGCGCTCGATGAGCTGGGCGATGGCGTTGGGGTTCGGGCCATAGCCCTCGAAAATCCGGTCCGGAATGTAGATTTCGGCCTGGACGCCGAAATGTGCGAGGAAACGATAGAGAAGTGCCGAGGACGAGGCGCCGTCGACATCGTAGTCGCCGAAGATCGCGACCCGTTCCCCGCGCTCGACGGCACGCGCCAGCCGCTCCACCGCCGCTTCGCAGTCCATCAGGCTGTAGGGTTCCGGCATCAGGCGCCGCAAGGTCGGATCGAGGAATTCGAGCGCACCGTCGAACGGCACGCCGCGGCCCGCCAGCACGCGCGAAATCAGATCCGGCAGGCCATGGCTCTGGCTCATCGCCAGCGCGCGGTTTTCTCCTGCCTGGTCGAGCCGCGCCACCCAGCGCTGGCCGGTCGCCGAGCGCTCGACGCCGAGAAAGGCCCGGCTGACGGGATCTGCGTTTTCCAACATGCTCATGGCGGCTCCTGACAGGCCCTAAAAGACCAGTGCCCGCGCTCCGGCGCAAGGGCGGAGGCGGGCACGGATTTGTTCGCGGTGGAAAGACGGCAATCAGGCCGTCTTCGGGCGCTCGATGCGGATCACCTGCGGCTCGCCGACGAGATAGCCCTCACTCTTGATCGAAGCGACGGCCTTGCGGACGGAATCCTCCATCGTCGCGTGGGTGACGAGGATGATCGTCTTCGGATCGGTCGTTTCAGCGCTTGCCTGCGCGCGCTGCACGATCGATTCGAGCGAGATACCGTTTTCCGCCATATGCTTGGCGATGCTGGCGAAGACGCCGGTGCGGTCCTCGACCGACAGGCGGATGAAATAACCACCGTGATGCTTGCGGATCTGCGCACGCTTGTAGGGTGCCAGCGACGCCGCCGGCCGGCCGAGAACCGGCACGGTCTGCGCACCGGGGCGGCTCTTGGCGATATCGGCAATGTCGCCGAGCACCGCCGAGGCCGTGGCGTTGCCGCCCGCACCCGGGCCGACCATCAGCAACTCGCCGAGAATGTCCGATTCGATCGCGACCGCATTGGTCACGCCGTCGACCTGCGCGATGACGGAATCGAGCGGCACCATGGTCGGGTGCACGCGCTGTTCGACGCCGGTATCGGTCCTCTGCGCCACGCCGAGCAGCTTGATGCGGTAGCCGAGATCGGCGGCGGCGCGGATATCATCGATCGAGATGTTGGTGATGCCTTCGAGATAGATGTCGTCGGCCGAGATCTTCGTGCCGAAGGCGAGCGTCGTCAGGATCGACAGCTTGTGCGCCGTGTCGTTGCCCTCGATGTCGAAGGCGGGATCCGCTTCGGCATAACCGAGGCGCTGCGCTTCCTTCAGGCACGCCTCGAAGGACAGGCCCTCCTTCTCCATCTTGGTCAGGATGTAGTTGCAGGTGCCGTTCATGATGCCGTAGACGCGGGAAATCGTGTTGCCGGTGAGCGATTCACGCAGCGCCTTGATGACCGGGATGCCGCCCGCGACGGCCGCTTCGTAATTCAGAATGCAGCCGTGCTTTTCCGCAATGACGGCAAGCTCGACGCCGTGGGCGGCCAGCAGCGCCTTGTTGGCGGTCACGACATGCACGCCGCGCGACAATGCCGCCTTGACCGCGGAATAGGCCGGATCGCCCGCCCCGCCCATCAGTTCGACGAAGACGTCGATCTTGGCGTCACGCGCCAGCGCAACCGCATCATCGAACCATTCAGCCGACGATAGGTCGACGCCGCGGTCGCGGCCCTTGGCGCGTGCGGTAATGGCAACAATCTCGATTGGCCGGCCGCACGTTGTCGTAAGCATGTCCCTGCGTTCGACGAGAATCTTCGCGAGCGAGGCACCGACGGTACCCAAGCCCGCAATGCCGATCTTCAGGGCATCTGCCATGGTCGTGTCCTATGTTTGGGAAGGGAGCCCTCCGCGGATCACGCGGAGGGTGGTGTATCAACGATGGGCGTTCAGCGAGATGACGTTGTGCATCGTCTCGTCCGCCGTGGAGAGGAACTTCTTGATGTTGCGCGCCGCCTGGCGGATGCGGTGTTCGTTCTCGACCAGCGCGAGACGGACGTAATCGTCCCCCATCTCACCGAAACCGATGCCGGGTGCGACGGCGACATCCGCCTTCTCGACGAGCAGCTTGGAAAACTCCAGCGAACCGAGATGACGGAACTTTTCCGGAATTTTCGCCCAGGCGAACATCGTCGCCGCCGGCGGCGGAACCTCGAATCCGGCCTTGCCGAAGGTATCGACCATCACGTCGCGGCGGCGCTTGTAGATGTTGCGCACTTCGGCGATGTCGGAGCCGTCGCCATTCAGCGCATGGGTCGCCGCCACCTGGATCGGCGTGAAGGCGCCGTAGTCGAGGTAGGACTTCACGCGCGTCAGCGCCGCGATCAGGCGCTCGTTGCCGACGGCAAAGCCCATGCGCCAGCCGGGCATGGAGAAGGTCTTCGACATGGAGGTGAATTCGACGGTGATGTCGATGGCGCCCGGCACTTCCAGCACGGACGGCGGCGGCGTGTCGTCGAAGTAGATTTCCGAATAGGCAAGGTCGGACAACACGATGATGTCGTGCTTCTTCGCAAACGCGATGACATCCTTGTAGAAATCGAGCGTCGCGACATGCGCCGTCGGGTTCGACGGATAGTTGATGATCAGCGCGAGCGGCTTGGGGATCGAATGACGCACGGCGCGCTCGAGCGGCGGGAAGAAGCTCTCGTCCGGCTCGACCGACATCGAGCGGATCACGCCGCCGGCCATCAGGAAGCCGAAGGCGTGGATCGGATAGGTCGGGTTCGGGCAGAGGATCACGTCGCCAGGCGCGGTGATCGCCTGCGCCATATTGGCAAAGCCTTCCTTCGAGCCCAGCGTCGCGACGACCTGGGTCTCCGGGTTCAGCTTCACGCCGAAGCGGCGGGCGTAATAGGCGGCCTGGGCGCGGCGCAGGCCAGGAATGCCTTTGGAGGAGGAGTAGCGGTGCGTGCGCGGGTCCTGGACCACTTCGCACAGCTTGTCCACGATCGCCTTGGGCGTCGGCAGATCGGGGTTGCCCATGCCAAGGTCGATGATATCGGCACCACCCGCTCGCGCGCTTGCTTTCAAACGGTTGACCTGTTCGAAAACATACGGCGGCAGACGCCGGACCTTGTGAAACTCTTCCATCTTTAACCCCGTTGGGCGCGAAGCCCCTCCGGCGGCCCTGCCGGACGACGCAAAACTCCGCGCGAATCAAGTGATCGGATACGGACAAAAGCGTTCAAAATGAAGGCGCTCCGCCCGGCCGACGGCCAATTGGCCGTCATCCGCTTTGCTGCCAAACGGCAAGAAAGGCAAGTGTTAATTGTTGCCTTCGATCTGCGAAAGCGTCGCCTGGCCGTGACCGTCCCGCAATGCTTGCAATTCTGCGAGCTGGCGACGGTATTCGGCCTCCGAAATCGACCCCGAGCGACGGCGCGCGGCAAGCGACGACAGACGTGCACTGTAGCTGGCCGCCTCCTCGTCGCTCATCTGCTGCGTTTCGGCGCTGACGATGGCGGTAATGTCCGGGTAAACGGCAGAGCGATTGGCGCCGGTATTGACCGTCGAAGCCGTCTCGGTCGTCGAAGCGCAGGAGGCGAAAACGACCGGCATGGCGGCCATGAGAAGGGCGGCGCTCACGCGCCTGATTTCGAACGCCATGGGGACGTATGCTCCTGTCGAAACGACCGGTTCCGGATAATGCCGCTAGAGGCTGTCAGGCCCTTGTAATCTGTTTCGTTCAGAATGTAAAAATACAAAAGTAACAATAAAATCGGGAGGGAACGATGGCCGATGAACGCAAAGCGAATGAACGCGATGCGGCCGGAAACAAGCCCGGTTTACAGGCGTTCGACCCCGCCACGATCGAGCCTTATATCGTCAAGGACCCCGAGGCGCTGACGGTCAACCTCGCCCGCACGGTCGAGCAGCTCGGCAAGGCCGCCTCCGCCTGGCTCGCCCCCCGCGAAAGCGGCGAGAAGGTCGACACCGTCTCCGAGCCGATGGTCGACATGGTCAAGACGCTCTCCAAGGTTTCGGAATATTGGCTGGCGGATCCGCGCCGCACGCTGGAAGCCCAGACCCTCTTGCTCGGCAGTTATTTCAACATCTGGTCGCGCACCCTCAACCGCATCGGCGGCCAGGAGGTCGAGCCAACATCCGACCCGCACAGCAAGGACAAGCGTTTCGCCGACGAGGACTGGATCAAGAACCCGTTCTTCGATTTCCTGCGGCAGGCCTATTTCGTGACATCCGACTGGGCCGAAAAGCTCGTCGCGGATGCAGAGGGCCTGGACGAGCACACGCGCCACAAGGCCGGCTTCTACGTCAAGCAGATCGCGAGCGCGATTTCCCCCAGCAACTTCGTCACGACCAATCCGCAGCTCTACCGCGAGACGGTCGCCTCGAACGGCGCCAACCTCGTGCGCGGCATGAAGATGCTGGCCGAGGACATCGCCGCCGGCCGCGGTGATCTAAAACTGCGACAGACGGATACCTCCAAATTCGCCATCGGCGAAAACATGGCGCTCACGCCCGGCAAGGTTCTGGCGCAAAGCGATGTCTGCCAGGTGATCCAGTACGACGCGACAACGGAAACGGTGCTGAAGCGCCCTCTCCTCATCTGCCCGCCATGGATCAACAAATTCTACATTCTCGACCTCAACCCGGCGAAATCTTTCATCAAATGGGCCGTCGACCAGGGCCACACGGTCTTCGTCATTTCCTGGGTGAACCCGGACGAACGCCATGCGACCAAGGGCTGGGAAGCCTATGCCCGCGAGGGTGTCGGCTTCGCGCTCGACACGATCAAGCAAGCGACCGGCGAAGAGGAAGTGAATGCGATCGGCTATTGCGTCGGCGGCACGTTGCTGGCGGCCACGCTTGCCCTGCACGGGCAGGAAGGCGACAAGCGCATCCGCTCGGCGACGCTGTTCACCACCCAGGTCGATTTCACCCATGCCGGCGACCTGAAGGTCTTTGCCGACGAGGAACAGATCGACCTCATGGAACGCGGCATGAAGGCGACGGGCTACCTCGACGGTTCCAAGATGGCGACCGCCTTCAACATGCTGCGCGCCTCGGAACTGATCTGGCCCTACTTCGTCAACAACTACCTGAAGGGTCAGGATCCGATGCCCTTCGACCTGCTCTACTGGAATTCAGATTCCACACGAATGCCTGCCGCCAACCATTCGTTTTACCTGAGAAATTGTTATTTGAAGAATACCCTCACCAAGGGCGAAATGGTGCTCGCCGGCAAGACGCTGTCGTTGAAGGACGTCAAGATCCCGATCTACAATCTCGCCACCAAGGAAGACCATATCGCGCCGGCAAAATCAGTCTTCGTCGGCAGCCAGTTCTTCGGCGGCAAGGTGACCTATGTCATGGCGGGATCCGGCCACATTGCCGGCGTCGTCAATCCGCCGGACAAGATGAAGTACCAGTTCTGGACCGGCGGCCCTGTAAAGGGTGAGTTCGAGGACTGGGTGAAGAAGGCGGACGAGACGCCCGGCTCCTGGTGGCCGCACTGGCACGACTGGATCAAGTCCGAGGACGACCGCATGGTGCCGGCGCGCAAGACCGGCGGCAGCATGAATTCCCTTGAGGAAGCGCCCGGCTCCTATGTGCGCGTGCGTGCCTGAGACGACATGAAATTTGATCCGCCGCTCGTCTCCGGCACCCTCGTGCAGCGCTACAAGCGCTTCCTGTTCGACGCCATTCTCGACGATGGTTCGGCGATCACCGGCTCATGCCCCAACACCGGCTCCATGCGCGGCCTGACGGCACCAGGCTCGCGCATCTGGATGTCGACAAGCGACAGCCCGACGCGAAAACACCGCCACCGGCTGGAGCTGGTGGAGGCGGACGACACGGTCGTCGGTGTCAATACCGGCCTGCCGAACCGGCTTGCCGAGGAGGCGATCCTTGCCGGTCTCGTCGCCGATCTCGGTACCTATCCCGTGCTGGAACGGGAACGGAAATACGGCCGCAATTCGCGCATCGACATCCTGCTTTCCGGTCCCGATCGGCCGGCGGCCTATGTCGAGGTCAAGAACGTGCATTTCCGACGCACCCCCGACCTCGCCGAATTTCCCGACACGGTGACGGAGCGCGGCGCCAAGCACCTCGAAGAGCTCGGCGACATGGCCGAGGCCGGCTTTCGCGCCGTCATGCTCTATCTCATCCAGCGCGAGGACTGCGAACGCTTCCAGATCTGCGCCGATCTCGACCCGACCTATGCGACCGGCTTCCGGCGGGCGCGGGCGCGCGGTGTCGAGGCCTATGCGGTCAAATGTGCGGTTACATCCCAGCAAATCCAGCCTGTGGCATCGATCGCCATGGACGAACCCGGTGCGGCTGCTTTATGAACAGTCACAAAGACTAGCGAAAGTTCGACCATGGTGACCTATATCGACGCGACCTCCGCGCCGCTGAAGAATACGGGCGTGATCCGCCTTTACGACGCGGACGCCTTTGCCGGCATGCGCAAGGCCTGCCAGCTGACGGCGCGCTGCCTCGATGAGCTCTATCCGCTGGTAAAGCCGGGTGTCGCCACCGATGTCATCGACCGCTTCGTCTTCGAATTCGGCATGGATCACGGCGCACTTCCCGCCACGCTGAACTACCGCGGCTACACGAAATCCAGCTGCACCTCAATCAACCACGTCGTCTGCCACGGCATTCCCAACGACAAGCCGCTGCGCGAAGGTGACGTCGTCAACATCGACGTCACCTATATCCTGGATGGCTGGCACGGCGATTCGAGTCGCATGTATCCGGTCGGCGAGATCAAGCGCGCCGCCGAGCGCCTGCTGGAAGTCACCCACGAATGCCTGATGCGCGGCATCGCCGCCGTCCGGCCGGGTGCGCGCACCGGCGCGATCGGCGAGGCGATCCAGGCCCATGCGGAAGCCGAGCGCTGCTCCGTCGTGCGCGATTTCTGCGGCCACGGCGTCGGCCGGCTCTTCCACGATGCGCCGAACATCCTGCATTACGGGCGCGCCAATGAAGGCCCGGAGATGCGGGAGGGCATGATCTTCACCATCGAGCCGATGATCAACCTCGGCCGCCCGCATGTGAAGGTCCTCTCCGACGGCTGGACCGCGGTGACCCGCGACCGTTCGCTTTCGGCGCAGTACGAGCACACGGTTGGCGTGACGGCCGACGGCTGCGAAATCTTCACCCTGTCGCCCGGCGGTCTCGACCGCCCCGGCCTCCCCGCTTAGGCCGCCCATGACAGGACCGCGCGGACGAAAGCATACGACATCGCCCGCCAGCGCGGGGGACGCGTCCGCGCCTGCAGAGGATCTGTTCCACGACACCGATGAACGGGGCCATTTCTTCGAACAGCCTGCCCGCACATCAACCGCCAAAGCGGTTCCCATCGAGGAAAAGCACTATCACGGTCACCGCGAGCGGCTCCGGGCGCGTTTCAGCGGCTTTGGCGATGGCGCCCTTGCCGATTATGAAATCCTCGAATTGCTGCTCTTCCGGCTGATCCCGCGCCGCGACACCAAGCCGGTGGCAAAGGCCCTGCTCGACCGTTTCGGCACGCTATCCGGTGTCTTCGGCGCGACGCCCGCCCTCCTGCAGGAGGTGAAGGGCATCGGTGAAGCGGTGGCGATGGATCTGAAGCTGATCGCCGCCGTCGCACAGCGCACGCTGAAGAGCGAGATCCGCAACAAGACGGTGCTCGCCTCCTGGTCCTCGGTCATCCAATATTGCCACGCCGTGATGGCGCACGAGCCGCGCGAACAGTTCCGCATCCTCTTCCTCGACAAGCGCAACACGCTCATCGCCGACGAGGTGCAGGGGCTGGGCACGGTCGACCACACGCCGGTCTATCCGCGAGAAGTGGTGCGCCGGGCGCTGGAACTGTCGTCGACGGCGATCATCCTCGTTCACAATCACCCCTCCGGTGACCCGACCCCGTCGCGGGCCGACATCGACATGACGAAGACGATCGTGGAAACCGCCCGCCCGCTTGGTATCACGGTGCACGACCACATCATCATCGGAAAAGACGGGCATGCCAGTCTCAAGGGATTGAGACTTATGTGATACCCCAAATTTGGATGAGCGTTCTTTCATCCGATTGAAATGCTTTGCTGCCACATACGGTTGACGAAATTTGCACGGCGAAGACAATTGCTGCGACGCAATATGATTCTTCCCGCACAGGACCAGGGCCATCTCACATGCAGGAATATGATCTCGTCGTCGTGGGCAGCGGCCCCGCAGGCCGCCGTGGCGCCATTCAGGCAGCCAAGCTCGGGCGCAAGGTTCTCGTTATCGAACAGGGCAAGCGCGTTGGTGGCGTCTCGGTGCACACCGGCACCATTCCCTCCAAGACGCTGCGCGAAACCGCACTGAACCTGTCCGGCTGGCGCGAACGCGGCTTCTATGGCCGCTCCTACCGTGTGAAGCAGGAAATCAGCGCCGACGACCTGCGCCGCCGCCTGCTCATCACGCTCGACCACGAAGTGGACGTACTGGAGCATCAATTCGCCCGCAACCGCGTGCAGCACATTCGCGGCAAGGCGAAGTTCGTGACGCCCGATACGATGGAAATCGTCAAGGACGACGGCGAGATCATCCATGTGAAGGGGGCCAGCATCATGCTCGCCGTCGGCACGAAGCCCTACCGCCCGTCGAACATCCCCTTCGATGGCGTCAGCGTTCTCGACAGCGACGAGTTGCTCGACATCCAGGATCTGCCGCGTTCCATGGCCGTCATCGGCGCCGGCGTCATCGGCATCGAATATGCCACGATCTTCTCGGCGCTCGACACGCAGGTAACGGTCATCGACCCGAAATCGACGATCCTCGATTTCATCGACAAGGAAATCGTCGAAGACTTCATCTACGAACTGCGCGACCGCAACATGAAGCTGATCCTCGGCCAGAAGGCCGACAAGGTCGAAAAGCTGGCAAACGGCAAGTGCGAGATCACACTCGACAACGGCCGCCACGTCACCTGCGACATGGTGCTCTATGCCGCCGGCCGCGTCGGCGCGACGGACAGCCTGAACCTTGCGGCGGCCGGCCTCGCCGCCGATTCGCGTGGCCGCCTCAGCGTCAATCCGGAAACCTTCCAGACCGAAGTGCCGCACATCTTTGCCGCCGGCGATGTCGTCGGCTTCCCGAGCCTCGCCTCCACCTCGATGGAACAGGGCCGCATCGCCGCCCGCGTCGCCGTCGGCGCCATCGCCAAGGAGCCGCCGAAATATTTCCCCTACGGCATCTATGCCGTGCCGGAAATCTCGACCTGCGGCCTCACGGAGGAAGAGGTCAAGGAGCGCGGCATTCCCTATGAATGCGGCATGGCGCGGTTCCGCGAGACCTCGCGCGGCCACATCATGGGGCTGAATTCCGGCCTGCTGAAGATGATTTTCTCGCTCAAGACGCGCCGCCTGCTCGGCGTGCACATCGTCGGCGAAGGCGCCACCGAACTCGTCCATATCGGCCAGGCCGTGTTGAACCTGAAGGGCACCGTCGAATATTTCGTCGAGAACACCTTCAACTACCCGACGCTCGCCGAAGCCTACAAGATTGCCGGTCTCGACGCCTGGAACCGCATGGGCGACCTGTCGCAGGCGGGCTGAGCCATCGGGGGGCGACGCGCATGAAAATCCTGTCGCTGAACGTCTGGGGCGGCATGCTGCATGCGCCGCTCCTCGCCTATCTCGCCGCCGTCGATGCCGATGTCTATTGCCTGCAGGAGGTGCCGCGTGCCGTCGCCGCGCGGTCCGACTGGCTGACCTACCGCGATGGCGCGGTGGAACTCCAGCAACACTCAAACCTCTACAAGGAAATCGCAACCGCCCTGCCCGGCCATGACGGCTTCTTCGCACCGGCGATGCGCGGTGAACTGATCGACGGCGACCGTCCCTGCTGGCAAGAGTTCGGCCTCGCCACCTTCATCCGGCAGGACGTCGCGGTGATCGGCCAGGCGCTCGATTTCATCCACCAGAGCTTTTCTCCGCATGGCTTCGGCGCTCACCCACGCTCGCGCAATGCGCATGCCTTCCGGCTCTACGACTACGCAGCGGATCGTCCGCTTACCGTCGTGCAGTTCCATGGCCTGCGGACCGTGGACGGCAAGGACGACACGCCGAGCCGCGATGCGCAGGCGGAAGCGCTGATTGCCCTCGTCAATCGCCTTCATCGCCCGGGCGATGGCCTCGTGCTTTGCGGCGATTTCAACCTGCTGCCGGACAGTCGCACCTTCGATGCACTCTCGCGCCTCGGCCTCACCGATCTCGTCACCACCCGCGGCTTCATCGACACGCGAACGTCGCTCTACACCAAGCCGGGCCGCTATGCGGATTACATGCTGGTGAATGACGCCGTACCCGTCGCGGCTTTCACGGTCGTGGAGACACCCGAGGTCTCCGACCACCGGGCACTGCTCCTCACGACAGATTGAAGACGAACGAACGCCGCAACGTGGGCCGAAAGAACGATCCCCTCACCCCACCTTCGGCCGCGTCATGGCAAAGACATCCGCCCCACCATCGGTATAATCCATATAGCCCATCCGGCCGAGCGGACGGGCGACAGCCATGTCGATCATGCCGTCGCGCAGGATTTCCGGGCTGATATGGATGCCGACGACCTGGCCGAACACCACCCAGTTGTCCGTTTCCCGGCCTTCGATATCGACCGGCCGCAGAATCTGCGTCGCCCGGCATTCCAGTGCCGCATAGGCCTCGCCGACATAGGGCGCATCGACCAGGCGACCGGTCACCGGCGTCAAGCCGGAGAGGTCGAATTCATCGACCTCCCGCGGCACGGTGGCCGAACTCAGGTTCATCTGTTCGGCGAGATGCCGGCTCGCCAGCGAGCAGGTGAAGACGCCGGTTTCCTCGATGTTCGTCACGCTGTCCTTGTGGCCGCTGGAGGAAAACATCACCAGCTTCGGCCTGTCGCTGATCGCATTGAAGAACGAATAGGGCGACAGGTTCAGCCCCCCATTCGCCGCCTTCGTACCGATCCAGCCGATCGGCCGCGGTGCGACGATCGCCTTGAAGGGATCGTGCTTCAGGCCGTGCGCGTTTTGCGCTGTCTCGTAGAACAACGCGTCAGGCGTCATCGCCAACCCATGTGACGATCTCGGCAAGCTCCGGCCGCGGCCGTTCGGTCGGCGGTACGGTCGGCGTGCCGATATGGATGAAGCCGGCGACCTTTTCGCCTTCGTTCACGCCGAGGATCGCATAGGCGCGTGCGTCGAAGGCATACCATTCCGTCAGCCAGTTCGAGGCGAAGCCATGCGCGTTGGCGGCCATCACAAGATTGAGGCAGACGGCGCCGGCCGACATCAGCTGCTCCCATTCCGGGATCTTGAAATGCGGTGCTGCACGGCTGACGACGGCGACCACGACGGGCGCGCGGGTCAACCGCGTATTCTCCACCTTGACCATTTCGTCGGACAGGTCCGGTCTGTCACCGATGGCGATCTTTGCCAGCTCCTCGCTGATGCGCCGGCGTTCCTCGCCGCGATAGACGATGAAGCGCCAGGGGGCGAGCTTGCCGTGGTCCGGCACGCGCGAGGCGAGCGTCAGCATCTCCTCGACCTCCGCTTTCGAGGGGCCGGGCTCGCCCATCTGGAAGGCAGGGATCGACCGGCGGGTCGAAAGATAATCGATCAGCTTGATTTCGGTTTTCATCGGGAGGGAGTTCCAATAACGTGCCGCGGGCGCGGCCTTGAAAATGCCATTAGCCGGGTCTTCAAGTGGAGCCTTACAGTCAGGAAGTCAACCATCCCCATGCGCATGCCGATCCATCCCGCCATTGCCGTGAGCCTTGCCATGGCGAGCCTCGTCTCGTCGTTTGTTCCGGCTCGTGCGCAGGATGCGGTCGATAGTTTCTCCCAGGTCACCACGCCGCTGAAAGGCAGCAAGCTGACCTCGTTCAATCCGATCGTAACGGGCGAAGCGACACCGAAAAACCTGCGCGACATCACCTGCGAGGCGCTGCTGACCAAGGATGGCAGCCCGATGCAGCATGGCCTGACCTGGCGCGTCTTCTCGCCGATCCCGGCGGCCGATGGCAAATTGCCGCTGCTGGCCACCTCCGAGGGCGGCACGGCCGCCTTCCAGCTCGTGCCCGGCGAATATTTCGTCAACGTCGCCTTCGGCCGCGCGGGCGCCACCAAGAAGCTGCTCGTTCCCGAATCCGGAGATGTCGACAAGCAGGTCATGGTGCTTGATGCCGGCGGCATCATGCTGAACGCTGTCTCGGGCTCGGACGTGCGCATCCCGCCGAAAGAGCTGAGCTTTTCCATCTTCGCCGCCGAAGTGCGCGAGGACGGCGAGCGCAATCTCGTGGTCGCCGAGGTGAAGCCGAATTCCGTCGTGCGCCTCAACGCCGGCACCTACCATGTCGTTTCGGACTATGGCTCGGTCAATGCCGTGATCCGCGCCGACATCCAGGTCGAGGCCGGTAAACTCACGCGCGCGACCATCCAGCACCGCGCCGCAAAACTCACGCTGAAACTCGTCTCCGATCCCGGTGGCGAGGCGATTGCCGACACGGCCTGGTCGATCCTCACCTCCTCGGGCGACACCGTCAGCGAAAGCGTCGGCGCCTTCCCGACGGTTGTTCTGGCCGAAGGCAGCTACATCGCGGTGGCGCGAAACAAGAACCGCATCTACCAGCGCGACTTCACGGTAAAAGCCGGTGTCAACACGGATGTCGAAGTGCTGCTCGACGAAAACGCCAACGATGAGAAGGCGGCCGCGCAAGACGTGGTCGACTGACCCGACGGAGAAATCCCGCGCCGGGTTGCAGCCTCGCGCAGCCGTGGTGCCGTTGCCGCGCAACAGCCCACCGCCGCCACGCTTGGTTTACAGAAGGAAGTCCGAGGCAGCGAGGCTTGTGATGTTGTCGAACAGGATCGAGAAGTCAGCCGCCTTGTCCCCGTCGGTATCTCCAGAGACGTAGACATCACCTCCGCTGGCTGTGTAACGCAGTTCGCCCGCCGCTCCGGTGAAGGCGTTTGTGCCACGGAACGTAAATGCCTGATTTCCATTTGCCGTTTCCGAGGCATCGATCCCGGAAAGATTGATGCGGTCGCCTTCCGCACGGCTGAAATCTCTAACGATGTCACGCGTTGCAGCAGTAATACCACTTTCATCCAGGCTGACATAAAAAAAGACATCGGCCCCGCTGCCGCCAAAGACGATGTCCTGCCCCACACCGCCCCTGAGGGCATCATTGCCCGCCCCGCCGTACAGTGTGTCGTTGCCTGCATCGCCACGAATGCCATCGTGGCCGTCGCCGCCCTCGAGCCTATCGTTCCCGCCACCGCCAAAAATGGTGTCGTTGCCCTTCTCGCCGAGAAGCTTGTTGGCGACGGCGCTACCGACAAGCCTGTCTCCACCCCAGCCGCCGACGACGTTCTCGATGCCGACATAGGTGTCCCCCAATGCCTGGCCTGCAAGGCCTTTGCCTGCGGCGAGATCAACGGAGACCGCCACGGAGAGATAGGCCGAGAAGGAAAGCGTATCCACATCGGCGCCGCCATTCATGTGGTCGATCGCGTCACTTGCAATAAAGCGATCATTGCCGTTCTCGCCGTAGATCGTATTGGTTCCCTGGTCACCGAAGAGGATGTCGTCACCGTCGTTGCCGTGCAGGACGTCATCGCCTATGCCGCCTCTGAGGATGTCGTTTCCGGCATCGCCCCACATGTCGTCATTACCATCGCCACCCCAGATCTGGTCGTCGCCTTCCTTGCCGTAGACGCCATCATTGCCCGCATCGCCCCACAGGGCATCGTTTCCAGCACCTCCGTTGACATTGTCGTTTCCGGTGCCACCACGGATGCTATCCGCGCCCTCCTCGCCATAGAGGTTGTCGTTTTCGGAGCCGCCATCCATCGTATCGTTACCGGTTCCGGCATAAATCGTGTCAAAGCCGGCATCGCCCGAAAGCCGGTCGCTTCCCTGGCCGCCGCTCAAGTAGTCGTTGCCGTTGCCGCCATAGAGGAAATCGTTGCCGTTTCTGCCATAGATCGTGTCGTTACCATCCTCGCCATAGAAAGAATCGTCGGCACCCAGAATGAGAACCAATCCACCGTCGCCATCACTGCTATCGATGACGTCGTCCCCGGTGCCACCATAGACAGTGTCCCTGCCCGTACCGCCCTTGATGGTGTCCAGGCCAATGCCACCGTAAATGATGTCGTTACCTGTACCGCCGTCGATAATGTCATTGTGATAGTAGTTGGACTCGGCGATGAAGTATGCGCCATCACCCCAGATGGTGTCGTTGCCGCTCCCGCCCGACAGGTTGTCCCTACCCTCGTTGCCGAAAATCGTGTCCGCTCCGGCATCCCCGGCGATCAGGTCGTTGCCCAGGCCACCGGACATCGTGTCGTTGTCGCCGCCGCCTTGCATATCGTCATGGCCGTTGTCCCCCGACATCGTGTCAATGCCGAAGCTGCCGCGCATGGTGTCGGCGTCGTCGCCCCCGTACATCTCCTCGCTGCCGCTGCCGCCAAACATCTTGTCCGCGCCGGCACCGCCCCACATGACGCTGCTATGGCCGTCCACGCCCCAGAACGTATCCCAGCCCGCCCCGCCGAAGAGCTGGTCATAGCCGCCGCCGCCGCTGAGTATGTCATCGCCCTCGTCGCCATTCAGGATGTCGTTGCCAGCGCCGCCGTTGAGCTGGTCATGGCCTTTTCCGCCGTAGAGTTCATCCACGCCGTCGCCGCCGTAGAGCCTGTCATTGCCCCCCAGTCCATATAGTTTGTCGTTGCCGCCATACCCGTAGATCGTGTCGAACCAGTAGTTGTCGTCGTAGTAACCTGCACCTGTCTGCCAATTGGTCACGACCCAAGATTGACCTACGATTACATTGGCGAAATCGTTACCCTCAACAGTGCTGTAGCCCGGCATGATATATTCTCCTCGGATTGCACGACAGCGGTCATCGCTGAAACAAGTCTTGCGGAATCCTGTTCATCCGGGGATATTAACGCTACGGAATCCACCCCACTATTCCCATCTGTGAGTACTTTCGCATGAAACCGGAACTGGTCCTGGAGAAAATCCAGTCGATCTATGCTTGGGCGAGCGAGGTAGATACGCGAAGCGGTCTCGACGTCCTGCGTGATGCCGTTGGAGCCGAGCACGTCATTTTAGCACGCCAGGATAGAACTGGTCCCGACGACCCGGTAGCTTGCAGCCGGCTCGCATCGCCTAAATTCGATTATTTGAGCACGATCTGGCGGCGCGAATTTGCCGCCTCGCTATACAAAAGCATGCCCGCCCACGGGGCGTTTCGCGTGACCGATATCATCCCCTTGCAAGTCATGACGATGAGTCGTAGCTACCAAGAAGTGCTGCGGCCCATCGATGGCGGCCTCGGGGCATCGACCCGGTTGTTGGGTGAGGAAGGCTCGTCGATTCTCTTCATCTGCCGTTCCGCCGAGCGAGGGCTCGATTTTTCCAACCAGGATCTGACGACGATCAATCTCCTGGCCCGGCACGTTGTCGAGGCCAATGAGATTCGGCTTCGGCTGGAAACGAGCCGGGAACGCGAGGCCCAGAGCTACGGCATTCTCAATCTTATCGACGAGGCTGTCGTTCTCCTCGATCGCGACGGGCGGATCATCTTCATCAACCGCGAAGCCGACGGGCTCTTTTCCACGTCCGCGGCTCTTTCCAGCGTCAACGGCTATGTACGGGCAACGAGCCACGTGCACGACCTCCAGCTCCAGGCGGCGATCAGGAATGTCGTCAATCCCGACGTTTCGGGTTCGTCCCAGGCGCCTTACGCCGGGGCACCGCACCGTTTGTCGGTGCCGCAGGACCGCGGGCTTTCACTGACCGTAAAAATCCTCCCCGGCAGGGAGCTCGGCGGGGATATGCTCCGAACGACGGCATCCGCCGTCCTGCTCATCACGGATCCTGAAAAATCCGGCCGGATTCACGCGCAGGAATTTTCCGCGCAATTCGGCCTGTCGGAGCGGGAATCGCAATTGGCGGCACTGATCTGCGGCGGCGCGGCGCTGAAGGACGCATCGGCGATCCTCGGCATCTCCGTCGGAACCGCGCGGCAATATCTGAAATCGGTGTTCCTGAAGACCGGCGTCGCCCGCCAGTCCGATCTCATCCGTCTCGTCCGGAATTGACCACCGACCGGCGCTTCAGGAAGATTGCGCGAAACCTCACCCCGCCCGGCGCAGAAACGGTTTTGGCGCCGGCGCCATGGCGAACACGGCCTCGTAGAGCCGCGCCATGATGTTCTTGCGGTCGCCCGCATCCAGCTCCGCCCAGGGAATGATGCCGCCGATGCGCGCCGCGATGGTCGAGCCGGACAGCCGGCGGAACTCTCGGATCAACAGCGACAGGCGAAGGGTCATCGACACCTTGCTCGCCAGATGGAACAGCCGGCCGTTCTGCCCCTCGAAAAACACCGGAATGACATTCGCCTGCGCCGACTGGATCAGCTTGGCCGGAAACATCTTCCACGGCAGGTCTTCCGCGCGGCCGAAAACCTTCTTTGCCGTCGCCACGCCACCCGCCGGGAACACGATCACCGTCGTGCCCTCCTTGAGCAGCCGCACCGCCTCCGCCCGTGTGCGCATGTTGAGCGCCAGGGCCTCCTTGGTTTCCTCGAAGGACACCGGCAGCGCATAGGGCTGCATTTCCGGCACCTTCAGCAGATCGTTGTGGATCATCACCTTGAACGGCCGGCCGAGCTGTTCGGCGAGCGCCAGCACCGCAATGCCGTCGCCGATGCCGAAGGGATGGTTGGCGACGATGACGACCGGCCCTTCCGGCAGGTCCGGCGGCGGCCAGGAGCCCTGCACGCTGAGGCGCACATTGATCAGTTCCAGCATGTCGCCGAAGACGCGCGCGCTCGTGCCGACGATGGAGTGGCGCCACGTGTCGTAGATCCGGGCATAGCGGTTACGCCCGGCGAGACCTTCCATGGAGCGGATGAACCATCGTTTGAGGCGCGGATCGTTTTCGTTGGCGTAGGAGAGTTCCTTGAACCGCACGGTGTTCCCCAAAAAAATAATCCCGCACGGATAGCACGGGATCATTACAGTTTTCAGACAGGCGGCGAGACCGTCAGGCCTTGCCGAGCTTTCGCTTGAGGTCCGGGGCCGTGGCTTCCAGCGTCAGCGAAGCGATCGCCTCGTCGAGCGACATCGCCGTCTGGTTCTGCGAACCAAGTCGGCGGATGTTGACGGAGCGTTCCTCCGCCTCCCGCTTGCCGCAGACGACGATGACCGGAACCTTGGTCACCGAATGCTCGCGGACCTTGTAGTTGATCTTCTCGTTGCGGAAGTCGGTCTCGACGACCAGGCCGGCCTCGCGCAGCAGCTCGGCGACCTCGCGGCCATAGTCGTCCGCCTCCGAGGTGATGGTTGCCACCACCACCTGCATCGGCGCGATCCACAGCGGCATGTGCCCGGCGAAGTTCTCGATGAGGATGCCGAGGAACCGTTCCATCGAGCCGCAGATGGCGCGGTGGATCATCACCGGCTGCTTCTTGTCGGAGTTCTGGTCGATATAGAAGGCGCCGAAGCGTTCCGGCAGGTTGAAGTCGACCTGCGTGGTGCCGCACTGCCATTCGCGGCCGATGGCGTCCTTCAGCGTATATTCGAACTTCGGCCCGTAGAACGCACCCTCACCCGGCAGGATGCCGGTCTTGATGCGCCCACCGGACTGCGCCTCGATCTGCTTCAGCACATCCATCATGACGCTTTCCGCCCGGTCCCAAAGCGCATCGGAACCGACGCGCTTTTCCGGACGGGTCGAAAGCTTCACGACGACCTCGTCGAAGCCGAAATCCTTGTAGACCGAGAGGATGAGGTCGTTGATGCGCAGGCATTCCGCCGCCATCTGCTCGTCGGTGCAGAAGACATGCGCATCGTCCTGCGTGAAGCCGCGCACGCGCATCAGCCCGTGCAGCGCGCCGGAAGGCTCGTAACGATGCACATTGCCGAATTCCGCAAGCCGAACAGGCAGTTCGCGATAAGACTTCAAGCCATGCTTGAAGATCTGCACATGGCCCGGGCAGTTCATCGGCTTCAGCGCGAAGACGCGCTCGTCGTCGGTCTCGTCGCCGGCAACGGTCACCTTGAACATGTTGTCGCGATACCAGCCCCAGTGGCCAGACGTTTCCCACAGCGACTTGTCGAGCACCTGCGGCGCGTTCACCTCTTCATAGGTGCCGGAAAGACGACGGCGCATATAGGCGACGAGCGTCTGGAACATGCGCCAGCCCTTGCCGTGCCAGAAGACGACGCCCGGACCCTCCTCCTGGAAATGGAACAGGTCCATTTCGCGGCCGAGACGACGGTGGTCGCGCTTCTCCGCCTCGGCGAGGATGTGCAGGTAGCTGTCAAGCTCCTCCTGCGTGCGCCAGGCGGTGCCGTAGATGCGCGTCAGCATCGGATTGTTGCTGTCGCCACGCCAATAGGCGCCCGCCACCTTCATCAGCTTGAAGGCCGTGCCGATCTGGCCGGTCGCGGCCATGTGCGGACCGCGACACAGGTCGAACCAGTCGCCCTGGTAATAGATCTTGAGGTCCTGCCCCGCCGGGATCGCATCGACCAGCTCGACCTTGTAGGCCTCGCCCTTGGCGGCAAAGACTTCCTTCGCCTTGTCGCGCGACCAGATTTCCCGGGTAAATGGCTTGTTGCGCTGGATGATCTCCTTCATGCGCTTTTCGATCTTCGGCAGATCGTCCGGCGTGAAGGGCTCGTTCTTGGCAAAGTCGTAATAGAAGCCGTTGTCGATGACCGGGCCGATGGTCACCTGCGTGCCGGGCCAAAGCTCCTGCACGGCCTCGGCCATCACATGCGCGGCATCATGCCGGATCAGCTCCAGCGCACGGTCGTCCTCGCGCGTGACGATCTCGATCCGCCCGTTGGAAACGGTCTCGGAGAGATCGCGCAGCTCGCCATCGAGCGCAATCGCAATCGCCTTCTTGGCCAAGGACTTGGAAATCGCCTCGGCGACATCACGCCCCGTCGAGCCCGCGGGGTATTCGCGGACGGAGCCATCGGGAAAAGTCAGGGAAACAGGTGCAGACATCTAAAAATCTCCTATCCAGTCCCGCCAACGAATGCGGGTGGTATGCGAGGGGAAGTGGCCGGATGCGCCGGCGCGTTGCGGAGGGCGGTATACGGGGATTTTGGTTAGATTGGAAGGGATTAACTGGCAAGCCGATCTTTGCAATAACGGCGCTTTTACAGGACGAAATAAAGCTCAGCTCTATAGGTCTTCTGATCAAGAAATTCGCGGTAGGCAGAGATAGCGCAAATTTCCTCCCAGGTGCATAGGTCTAAAATCCAAAGGTGAGTAAGGACCGCGTATCCCAACGCCAGGCCAGGGATCTGCAACGCCGATGTTTCCTATCATTGGGCCGGTTGGCATTTTGTAATATGCAATCGAAACTAATAAAACCGCATGACTCTGCGTTCCCATTATTAACGGTCGCTCGTCATCAAGGGCATTGATTATGTCAATGTCGGTAATTCCCGTTATTCCTGCGTCAAAATCATAAAGACCCTCAATCTCGACAAAGAAAGAATCTCCTGAATCATCTTCCCAATCACGCTGTAGATTTTTGGAAATTGCATAGCCAGTGATTGCCGGTATGTTTGCAATAACACCGTAGGTTTCTGAGACTATCCGATCTTGAGATATTTTATATCCATAATGGGCGAACGCCATTTGTATGCTGGCCGCCCAACACCACTGATTTAAATATTGTGCAGACGACGCCTCAGCGATTCTGCTCAAATTTATACCTGACTCGCAAATTTCCATACCCGAATTGTCTGGAATACACTGCGTATAAGCGTTTGCGACACGTGGCGCCAACGCGAAAAAACCCAGTGGAATTGCACCCCTCAAGAAATTTCGCCGACGCATTATCTTCCCCATTTTCAGTTACATGAAAACAATGCAGAGTAGTATAGCAACCATACGTGAAAACGCACTGGTTTTCTTGCGCGCATTTAGAGGTGTGAAATGAAAAGTCGGTGGATCAGGAATAGCGCCTCAGATACCGCTATAATATTTGTGCACGGAATCAACTCCGATGAGAATGCTTTCAGATCTGAAACAGCGTTTTGGCCAGAGTTAATTTTGAATGAATCGCTTCTTCAACAGGTTGGCGTATATATTTTTGAGTACCAGAGCCAAATAAATCGCCCAGGATACACGCTTGGCGACGCGGTTGATTATATGCGGGAGATGTTTAAAATTGATGAGGTTGATACGAGAAAGCAAATTATATTTATCTGTCACAGCATGGGCGGAAATCTTGTTCGAAGATACCTTGTGAAACAGAGCCTGGAGTTGGCAGGGCGACAAACAAAATGCGGCTTGTTTATGTTGGCATGTCCGTCCACCGGGTCGCATTATGCGAACCTATTCAGGCTTATTCGCCGAAATTATCATATGCAGTTAGAGTCTTTGGTGGCCTCCCAACGAAATGTCTGGCTCAACGATCTGGATAAGGACTTCAAGAGCCTCCTCCACGCCGCGCCATTCAGCATTGTCGGTAGGGAGTTGTACGAAGATCTACCGATTGTTGCTCGCGTTTTTTTTCCAAATACACAGGTTGTGCCACCCCTATCAGCCACTCGGTATTTCGGCGAGCCCCTGCGAGTCCCTGGTTCTGATCATTTTACGATCGCATCACCGTCGGGGCCGGACGATTTACAACATCGAGTCTTTTTGTCTTGGCTCAAGTCTAATTTCCCGAGTTTTAGTCTCAGCTCGAAAACCGATTTTGATGGAGTCGCCGCTACATTTTTAGCAGCCGTAGATCGTGGGGATTATGCTGGCGCCTGGCAGCAGCTAGATGAAACAGCACAACGTACCCTAGTATCAGATTTTGACGAATTTAACGAGTTGTTCAAAACACGCGAACAGCTGGGCACAGTCTTATCGCGGAAACTTACGGGCTCATCTCAAGTTTCGGACCCGCCCGGTTTTGCAAAAGGAAACTACAAAATTCTAAATTTCGTCGCTCGCTATAGTGAAGGCGGTTTGCGTTCTGAAATGATGTCTCTTCGGCGGGCTTGGAGTGGCGCCTGGCTGCCTTTCTCATACACGGTCAGCATTGCTCCAATGATGGATAACCAAGCTGCCGATAATGGCCCAATCCGCTCTGCAAACATGCCAGAATTATAACTATAAAGAGAGCTCTTTGAATTTCCTGGCAACGGCTCCCGCGTGTGCCATCCCTCCATCCCCCCCTTTTGGCACCCCGCCACGCCAGCACTACCTCCCTCCCAGACACACAATGGGAGAACACCATGAAGGTCCAGAAATTCACGGTCGCGGATGCGGCGCTGGAAAGTCGCCGGGGCAGGATGCCGATATTCTCGTCGGCAATGTTGTGGACGAGCGGCATGGCGGGCCGGTGTCCATCGGTTACGGGCGCTACGGGCCGGGCCAGAGCCTGACGGAGACCATGGCGGTGGACGACACGATGATCATTCTGGAGGGCCGGCTCTCGGTCTCGACGGAGGCGGGCACGCTGGAGGCCGGCCCTGGCGACATCGTCTATATGCCGAAGGGCGAAGCGGTGACGATCCGCTCCGATGCCGGCGCGTTGACGGCCTTCGTCACCTATCCCCACTTGCGGCCAGTGCACGATTGAGCAGCAGGATTGAGCGGCACCCTTGCCGACACCACCGACCTGTTTTTCGGCGCGGCGCGAGGGCAAGCGGCGACAGCGTGGCACCCACCCTCCCCTTGAGGGGGAGGGTCGGAGCGAAGCTCCGGGGTGGGGTGACGCGGCCTTTCGACGACAAACGCCGGTGCGGATGGGTCACCCCCACCCGCCGCTGCGCGGCGACCTCCCCCCTCAAGGGGGAGGTGTACGGCCCCGCCACGGGCAAACAATGCCGGCGAAGGCGCTGATTTCCCGCACATTTCACGGCTGATTTTCCCCGCTCTCCGGCCATCGCGTATCCTGAACCTCCTTCCGCCGCCGGACGGATCGCGTAACGTGTCGATGCGGGCGGGAGGAGGCGCTTTCGTGTCCGGCCGAAACGTACGGCAGGGGCGAAAGAGGCGTGGAGCGCCGGGGCGTGACGTCCCCGGCGGGCGAGGCTTCCCCCTTCCCCGGGTCGCGGGGTCGGCTTGGGTCCGCCATGCAAGCATTGCCACGCATGCCCCCGAAACCTGTGCCAAGCGGTTTTCGGACAAGGCGATGCGAAGACACTGCGCAGCGAAGCCTTGCCATGCCTGAAGGAGGATTAGACCGCCTCCGAAGAACGCCTGGGCCGCGCGAAAGCGAAGCCACCCACTTACCCCTTCCAGAGGCAACGCTTTCGCGCGGTTCTCCGGACCAGGGCAATTCCAGCAAGGTGTTTGGAATTGCGAAACGAAAACGCCACACCAACCCGATGGGCAACCTGCGGGCCGTTTTCGGCTGCGCGCGATTTTGGGGAGTGCCGATGATGCCGGATACGAGGAAGACGCCGCAGCCTGCGATCGACCGCAGCAGCCTGCCGGTCTACTAGGCCGCGGCGAGCCAGGCCGGTTTCTTCCACACCTGCCGCCTGCCGCAGTGCCGGCGCGCCCGGCGCTGCATCGGCTGGCACCCTGAGGATGCAAGCGGCCCCGACGTCATCGACCTCACGCTGCCGCCCTGCGTCACCGACAAAGCCAGCTTTCGACGGATGGGGCAGGCTCTGGACGAATTCAACCGGTGCATCCAGGCGGCGTTCGCCGCCTCCGGCGACATCGACGACGCGCAGGACGCGGATGAGGACAGCGACGATGACGCAGACGTCTGGCCGTTCCCCGTCGTCGTCATTCCCCGCCACCGGCGCAGCCGTCACGGCGGCCGGCGCTAAAACACTTTCAGTCGAAGCGGCATCGCTTTGGCGTCGGAGACACGCGGCAAAAACAGGACGCTAGTGCAATGCCGGTGAACCGGATTTCACCGGCAATGATCCAGCGGATCAGGAGACGCCGAGCGCTTCCGCCGAAATCCAGAACACCGCGTCCTGCGATTCGGCGGTTTCCAGCCAAACGAAATCGAGATGCGGGAATTCCTCTTCCAGGATTTCCCGGCCCGAGCCGATCTCGCAGATCATGCCGCCGTCCGGATTGAGGAAGGCGGGCGCGTCGTGCAGGATGCGGCGCACGAGATCGAGCCCGTCGACGCCGCCGTCATGGGCCATTTCCGGCTCGGCGCGGAATTCCGGCGGATAGCCGTCGAGCGCCTCGTGGTCGACATAGGGCGGATTGGTGATGATGAGGTCGTAGGTGCGGCCGGCGAGCGGCGCGAAGAGATCGCCTTCGAGAAGGTTCACCTGCCCCGCGACATCGTGCTCGGCGACGTTGAGCGCCGCCACCTCCAGCGCATCGGCGGACAGGTCCACCGCGTCGACCGTGGCGTTCGGGAAGAATTTCGCCGCCAGCACAGCCAGGCAGCCCGAGCCGGTGCAGATGTCGACGGCACTTTCCACCGCCATCGGATCGGGCAGGAAGGACGAGCCGTTTTCGCCGAGATATTCGGCAAACAGGATTTCGCCGATATGCGAGCGCGGCACGATCACCCGCTCGTCGACATGGAAGCGCACGCCCTGGATATAGGAGCGGCCGGTAATATAGGCGGACGGCTTGCGCGTCGTCACCCGCGTCTCGATGCGCTCGGCGATGCGCTTGCGCTCGGCCGGCAGCAGACGGGCGTCGAGGAAGGGATCGAGCGCGTCGATCGGCAGGTCGAGCGTGTCAAGCAGCAGGAAGGCCGCATCGTCGCTTGCCGTCGTCGTGCCGTGGCCGTAGCTGAGTTCCGCCGCATTGAAGCGGGAAATCGCGTAGCGCCAGTAGTCGCGCAGCGTCACGAGTTCGGTTGTGATGTCGTCCTGTGTCAACGGCGGCCTCGCTTCGGCTATAATCCTCTGGACGGAACCGGCTTTAGAATGGCAAGGGCTGGCGGGTCAACCGATAGAACGGTGACAGGACGACGATGGCAGGGTTTTAGGGCTATGGCGAAGGATATCCGCAAACCGCAGAGGCAGATGCCCGGCTCCAGGCCGCGGGCTGGCCGCACGCCGGTCGTTGCCGATAGCGGCAAGCGCGTCACCCTGCCCCGCGCGCTCTCCAAACTCGGCTTCTGCTCCCGCACGCAGGCCGAGGCGCTGATCGCCGCCGGCCGCGTTACGCTTTCCGGCCGCGTCGTCAGCGATCCGGAAACGTGGATCGACCTCTCCACCGCCGCGATCGCCGTCGACGGAACCCCCGTCGTCGCGGAAGAGCGCGTCTACCTGATGCTGAACAAGCCGCGCGGCCTCGTCACCACGCGGCACGACCCGGAAGGCCGTCCCACGGTCTACGAATGCCTGAAGGACCACGCGCACGCCCACCTCTCCCCCGTCGGCCGCCTCGACAAGGCGAGCGAGGGCCTGCTGCTCTTCACCAACGACACGGAATTCGCCAACGCGCTGCTCGACCCCGAGACGCATGTTGCCAAGACCTATCACGTCCAGATGGATCGCCTCGCCAACCAGCCGCTCCTCGATGCGCTGACGCAGGGCGTCGCGCACGACGGCGAATTCCTGCGCGCGAAGGCGGTGCGGGTGCTGCGCGAGGGCGAAAAAAATGCCTGGCTCGAAATAGAGCTCGACGAAGGCCGCAACCGGCAGATCCGCCGCATGCTGGAAGCACAGGGCATCGAATGCCTGCGCCTCGTGCGCGTCGCGATCGGCACCCTTGCACTCGGCGAACTGGAAAAAGGCGCCGTCCGGCCGCTTGCCGATGCGGAGCTTCAGGACCTGCGCCGCCTTGTCGGCAAGGGCTAGCGGAACGCCACTTCGAGATTTTGCCGGTCGCGCGACAGCACCGTGCAGGTCGTCTCGAAGCCTTCCGCCTTGATGGACAGCCTGAATTCGGGCGGAATGCCCGCGGAATTGCTGACCGTGATGCCCGCACCGTCCACCCCGAGGCTTTTCACGGTACAATCGATCGTCGAGCGGCGATCGTTGAAGATGATGGCGCCGGCCTTCAGCACCCGCCGCCGGGCGCCCATGCCCTGGGCGGCGGCCATGGCGGTCCAGGAGACGCAGCGGTTGCGCCCGCTCTCCTTCGCCCGGTACATGGCGGCATCGGCCTGGGCGAGAAGGGTCTCGATGTCGCGGCCGACGATCGACAGCGCCGCGCTGCCGAAGCTGGCCGTGACAGTCAGCGTGCCGAAATCGCCGGTGACGGGTATCGCCGCGATCTCCGCCCGCAGCTTCTCGGCCGCCCGCGCCGCGTCTTCCGCGCCGGCATGGGGCAGCACAATGGCAAACTCCTCGCCGCCGAGCCGGCCGAAGAGGTCGCTGGCGCGCAGGTTGGCCCGGCAGGTGGCGGCCACCGCCTTCAGCACCTCGTCGCCGGCGGCGTGGCCATAGGTATCGTTCACCCGCTTGAAGTGGTCGATATCCAGCACCACGCAGGCAAGGTCGTGTTTGTGGCGAAGCGCGGACGCAATGAGTTGCTCGGCCTCGCGCTTGAAGGCGCGGCGCGTCAGCGCCTCGGTCAGGCTGTCGGTCGACGCCGTCTGCATCAGTTCGATGCGGTCCATCGCCGCCCCCGCCAGTTCCTGCAGGATGTCGATATCCCTGCGACCGAAGGAGCGGGGTGTGCGGTCGATTGCGCAGACGGTGCCGATCGTATGCCCCGCCTTCATCTTCAGCGGCACGCCGGCATAGAAGCGGATATGCGCGTCGCCCGTCACCGCGGGGTGGGCGAGGAAGCGCGGATCCTTCGTCGCATCCTGCACGATCATCGGCTGCTCGTCTTCGAGCACGTAGCGGCAGAACGTGTCCTCGCGCGGCATCTCGTCGTTGGAGAGGCCAGAGCAGGCCTTGTACCATTGGCGGTGCGCATCGATCAGCGAAACGAGGCCGATATCGACCGTGAAAACTTGCTGGATCAGTCGGACGATGCGGTCGAACCCCTCGTCGCGCGGTGTGTCGAGAAGGTCGAGATTTTCAAGTGCCGCAAGGCGGTCTCTCTCGCGCTGAACAAGCTCCGCCGACGATTTGCCGAATGTCCTCGTCACGCCTGAATTCCTTCCATGAAGGTCCATTTCGGAGGCGCCATATCCGTATGCTTACCCGCCGTGGACAATTCCGGTCTGTCTTTTTTGAACATGCGAACCCCGCAGAGGCAACCGCCACCGCCAAATTCCGGAATCGTTTTCCCCGCTCAAAAGGCATCCGGTAGAATGGCACGAAGCCGAGGCATGGCCTTGATCCTCTAGCCCCTAGAGGAAGTAGCGTCGAAAAATGCCAAGCCGGAGATTCTAGCATGCCGTCCCTTTCCCTCCTGTCCGCCGCCATCATGGGAGGCTACCTCGCCGCCTTCCTCTATCTGACCGTGCGTTCCGCGCAGGCTGCGGGCCAGCCCGTCTGGCTGTTCGGCCTGGGGAACCGTCAGGGCCTATCGGCGCTGCTCTTTCGCGTGGTTTTCGCCGGCGGATTTCTCTATCCGGCAGCCGTGCTCGCAGCCGGTTTCGAACCGGTGCATGAAATCGTTGCGCTGCCCTTCCCCATGCGTGTTGGCGGGTTGTTGCTGGCGCTCGCCGGCGCCCTGTTCGGCATTTACGCCCAGCACTATATGGGCGCCTCCTGGCGTATCGGCTCGGTGGAAGGCCATTCCGGCGCGATCGTCGACACCGGTCCTTTCAGGCGGTCACGCAATCCGGTCTTCGTTGGCCAGGTGGCGATGTTTGCGGGATTCCTGCTTGCGCGGCCGGATTTGATCCAGTTCGCGCTTGTGGCCGCCATAACCCTTGCCGTCTGGCTTCAGGTTCGAATCGAGGAAAAAGTGCTAGTGCGCGATCCCGGCGAGCCCTACCAGGCCTATCGGCAAAAGGTGCCGCGATGGCTCTGAACGGTTCAGTCGAGCATTTTCGCGAGACCGTTGACGGTGTTGGAGTTGCGCAGCGTGCCGATACCGAGTTTCTTCGTCGTCAGATGCGAGAGCAACCTGGTTTCGCTCGGTTTCTTGCTGAAATCGATCCACAGGTCCCCATCGACGAAAGCCAGCCTGATCGCCGGGTCGGCGATCGTTTCGAGTGCCGGCAGGACGTCGGCGCCGAGCGGTTTTCGCATGACGCGGATGCCGACGTCGGCGCCCTTGCCATCCGGAAAGGGATTTTGGGCCGCAAGGCGCTGCCAGCCCGCCGCCGTGCGCAGGATAATATCGACATGTTTGCCGAAACGATCGCGAAAGGCGCTCTCCAGCCGATCCTCTATGGCGGCAAGGGGAGCGTCGTCTCCTTCGAAGATCAGGTTTCCGGTGGCAACGAGCGTGCGGGCGTTGCGGTAACCCAAACCTTCCGCCATGGCCTTGAGATCAGCCATGACAAGGCGGCGGCCCGGTCCGAGTACGATACTGTGCAGGAGGGCGACATAGGTTGTCATGGATGCGCCCGGCGTTGCAACAAAACGGCGTCGCGGGCACCGCACAGAAGGGCGTCGAAATCGCAGCAGGCGTGGCGGCACCCCATCGGCACGGTCATGGTTTCAGGCCTTCGCCGCCGCGACACGCCAGAGACGCCAGGGCGCCCACCAGCGGAACCGTTTTTCCAGCGTCTCCGGCACGGGATCGAAACCATGGGTGCCGCCGGGACCGCACCGGGCGACACGAAACAGCGCCATGAAGCCGCCCTGCCAGAGCCCGTGGCGGGCGACAGCCTCGTAGCCATATTCCGAACAGGTCGGCAGGTGACGGCAGGCATTGCCGATGAAGCCGGAGAGCGTGAGCTGGTAAAGACGAATGAATCCCATGCCGAGCAACCGGCCCGGCGTCTTGCGGAACGGCCCGCGCCAGTTGCGGCCGCTATACGCCAGGCGCTCGCCGGAATGCCGGCAGTCCGGGGCGTCGCACATCGCCCCTCACCCTGCCTTTTCAAGCCGCTTCACCTCGATCTGACCGATGGCATCGACCACGGCGTCGAAGGTCAGCATGGTGGAGGCGTGACGGGCCTTGTAATCCTTGACGGGCTTGAGGAAGCGCATATCCTCGAAGCGGCCGGCCGGCCCCTCGCCGTCGGCCTTCAGCATGGCCAGCATGTCTTCCCGCGCCTGGCGAATTTCCGCGGTCGTCGCGCCGATGACATGGCGCGCCATGACCGAGGAGGACGCCTGGCCGAGCGCGCAGGCCTTGACCTCATGGGCGAAATCGCTGACCTGGTCGCCGTCGAGCTTCAAGTAGACCTTGACCCGCGATCCGCAGAGCTTGGAGTGGGCGCCGGCTTCGGCATCCGCATCGGCAAGCGTGCCGATCTTCGGGATGTTGCCGGCAAATTCCAGGATACGGCTGTTATAGATATCGTCCATCATGACCCTGTTTTCCGCGTTTTTTGCGGAATCTTCAATGATCCGAGGAGATTATTCCGGTCTCGTCGGGAAAAAAGCATGCCGTGTCGCCTCGTGCCTCTTTCGCACCCATCGTTCGATACTATATGATAACTCGTATTGGGGTGAGCGTTTTGCAAGACGCGAGCAATTCCGGGAAACGTGCGAAGCGGTTTTCCGTCCGGAATTGCGATAAGCAGAAAGCAAGCATTCACCTGTTGTTTGGGAAACCGTGCCGGACGGTCTAGCGCACTGATAAGCCGAGACCAGAAAGCCCCGGAGCCCGCCGACGGAACCCAAGCCTGCAGGGTTAGGCGAATGGCCAATGGCGAGTCCGATAAACACGTCAGGTAACCTGCAGAAAGGTTTATGGGTCCATGGACGCCATCGTCACCAATTTTCCGCGTCTCGACGATCAGTCGGACCGCCCCTCGCAGAAAGAGGCTGAAGACGCCGTTCGCGTCCTGCTTCGCTGGGCGGGCGATGATCCGGAACGCGAAGGCCTGCTCGACACGCCGTCCCGCGTCGCCAAGTCCTACCGCGAGCTGTTTTCCGGTTATGACCTCGCCGCCGAGGACGTTCTTGGCCGCACCTTCGAAGAGGTTGCCGGCTACGACGACATGGTGCTGGTGAAGGACATTCCGTTCTTCTCGCATTGCGAACACCATATGGTGCCGATCATCGGCAAGGCGCATGTCGCCTACCTGCCGAATGGCCGGGTGCTGGGCCTCTCGAAGATTGCCCGCGTGGTGGAAATCTACGGTCGCCGCCTGCAGACGCAGGAAACGATGACGGCGCAGATCGCGAAATCGATCGACGAGACGCTGAACCCGCGTGGCGTCGCCGTGATGATCGAAGCCGAGCATATGTGCATGGCGATGCGCGGCATCCAGAAGCAGGGCTCGACGACGCTCACCACCACCTTTACCGGTGCCTTCAAGACGGAGCCGACCGAACAGGTTCGCTTCATGACCATGATCCGGAGATAGGCGAAAGCCGGCTCCGCACGCCCGCAATTCGAGCAAGAGTGAGCAGTGCTTTTGCTCGAATTGCGCAAGAACAAAAGACAAAGCCGACCGCCATGCCAATCACCTTCCAAACCCCTTCCAATGACAAGGCCGAGCTTGAAACGGGCCCGGCCTTCACGCCGCGTTTCGACGAAAACGGCCTTGTGACAGCCGTGGTAACGGATGCGAAGGATGGCGAACTGCTGATGGTCGCCCATATGAATGCCGAGTCTTTGGCGCTGACCATCGAAACGGGCATCGCTCACTATTGGAGCCGCTCGCGCAAGTCGCTGTGGAAGAAGGGCGAGACCTCCGGCAATCTCCAGACGGTCGTGGAACTGCGGACGGATTGCGACCAGGATGCCGTGTGGCTCAAGGTGTCGGTTGCCGGCCATGACGCGACCTGCCACACCGGCCGCCGCTCGTGTTTCTACCGCACGGTCTCGAACGGGCCGGATGGCGCAGTGGTGACGATCACCGGCGGCGAGCCGCAATTCGACCCGGCCGCAATCTACGGTAAAAATTAAGCATCTGCGCGAATTCCGTTCAGTTCCGGCACGGATTCACAAATTGGCAACCGGTCTGATCGCCTAATGCCACGCATGGCGGCCTGTATCCCCGCCATGTGGATCGGAACATGGAACCCCATCGCTGTAGTGCGTCACGACCGGTTTCCACCGCCTCCCCGAAAGGGGCGACGATCCCGCGGGCCAGCGCCCTCCTCCAGCCTCAAATGAACGCACGCGGCAGACGCCACACAGGGATTTTTCCAGCAAAAGTTCCCCGGGTCACAGTCTGCCTCTATCCTGTCATCTATTGTGTAGCAGATAGGCCCGAGGTTCAGGAACCGATTGCCTCGGCGCGAATTCCTCTTTGGAATGGAGGCCTGGCATGCTGAACTGGAGTTTCAATCGTAGTCTCGTAACGGCGGATGCCTCAGATCCAGGCGGCCCTTCCATGAACGACATGTCTCATATTCCCGCGCCGGCTCAGCCGCGCAAATCCAAGATCGCGCTGGCACTTGGCGGTGGCGCCGCTCGAGGCTGGGCTCATATAGGCGTGCTGCGGGCACTGGACGAGGAAGGCATCGATGTCGGCATGATTGCCGGCACTTCGATCGGCGCCCTGGTCGGCGGCTGTTACCTTGCGGGCAAGCTCGACGAACTGGAAACCTTCGCCCGGTCGCTCACCATGCGGCGCATCGCGAGCCTGCTTGATTTCACCATTCGCGGCTCCGGTCTGTTCGGCGGCATGCGGCTGACCAAGCGCATGCAGGAGCACCTGGAGAACCTGTCGATCGAGGAGCTTGACCGTCCCTTCGTCGCCGTGGCGACCGAAGTGAACAGCGGTCACGAGGTCTGGATCAACAGCGGTTCGCTGATCACCGCCATCCGCGCGTCCTACGCCCTGCCCGGCATTTTCGAGCCGATCAAGTGCAACAACCGGACCCTGGTGGATGGCGCTTTGGTCAATCCCGTGCCGGTATCCGTCTGCCGCGCCCATGAGGAGCCGCTGGTCGTCGCGGTCAACCTCAACTACGACCTCTATGGACGCTCGGCCGTGATCAAGCACAGTGCCAGCCAGCAGAAGATCGACGATCATCGGCAGGAAGACAGCGCGGCGCGCATGGGGCTGACGAGTGTGATGGTACAGTCCTTCAACATCATCCAGGACCGCATTTCCCGCGCGCGCCTTGCCGGCGATCCGCCGGATCTCTCGCTGCATCCGAAACTGTCGGATATCGGTCTTTCGGAGTTCCACCGCGCGGGCGAAGCGATCGATCGCGGATACCTGGAAGCCAAGGCGCGGATTTTCGAAATCAAGCGCATGCAGGAAGTCGTCCTGATGCGCTGACGCGTTATCAAGACCTAGACGCACGATAGGGCGGAGCGATGACAATCGTTCCGCCCGAAACCGTTTTGAGAGCAATCAGCTGGCGATATAGGCCTTGATGGCGTCTGCTTCGTGCTTGATGGCGCGAATGTGGGATTTCACCACGTCGCCGATCGAGATGATGCCGACGAGCCGGCCTTCCTTTTCCACCGGGATATGGCGGGCGCGCAGCTTGCTCATCATTTCCATAAGGTCGTCGACGGTTTGGTCTTCGCCACAACGATAGACGTTGCCCCACATGATGGAGGAAATGGGCTTGTCCAGGCTGTCTGCCCCGTTGCGTGCAACCGCGGCAACGATGTCGCGCTCGGTCACAATGCCCGCAATGCGGTCGTTGCGATCAACGATGACAATGGCGCCGATGTGATTTTCATGCAGATAGACGGCAGCCTGCTTGACTGTGAGCTGCGGGCCGCCGGTTACGACGTTGCGGCCTTTTTCGTCCAGTATCGTCTTTACATACATGCGTACCTCCCGAGTGCATCATGACGCAGAAGGCGGGACACCCGCGCAGGGATGCCCTGCCTGTACCAGCGACATCCGCTTCCTCCCGCGGTATGCCGCATCCGTTCCGATGTGCATGTGCGAACCGGAACACTTATATGGTGCGCCACGAAGGAGGCGATTGCAAGACCGCTAATGGACTATCGTTAATCCCGGCGGGTCTCCGCCGTACCGACGTCGAACAGCGGAAAGAACAGGAAGCCGAAAAGGAAGCCGCCGATATGCGCCTCCCAGGCAATCGCGCCGCCCTCGGCCGAACCGAACACCTGGCCGAAGCCGATCAGGAAATTCGTCAGGAACCAGATGCCGGAAAACACCAGGACGGAGCGGTTGGACAGCGCCTCGCCGATCGTCAGGCGCCGGTTGAGATGGGCGAATTGCCGGCTGATGCGGCCGCTCGGCGAAAAGACGAAGCGGGCAGCGGCCCCCATCAGGCCGGAGACGACGCCGGACGCGCCGACCACCAGAATCATCGCGCCCCAATGCAGTGTCGTATGAAAAGCGACGGCCGCGGCGGCCGACAGGCACCAGAACAGGAAGAACCGCAAGAGACCGATGCGGCGCACGACGGGCGCACCGAAGGCGACCATCCAGAAGGCGTTGAAAATCAGATGTTCCCAGCTGCCATGCAGCAGCGAATAGGTCACCGGGCTCCACAGCCAGCCCATGTCCTGCTCGGCGAAGGGAATGGCGTAGCGGCCGGGGATGAAGGCGAAATGCAGCAGGACGAGCTCGTCCGTCGAGGTCGAAAGCAGATAGGTTCGCACCACATGGATGGCGATGAGCACCGCCAGGACCGCGACGAGACTGCCCGGCAGGTTGAAGGCCGGCTCCCGCCTGCGGATATCCGCCCCGCCACCCTGCACCTCAACGCCATCGTTACTCATGAGCAGTCCACCAAACACATAAAATACGAATCGCGCTTATACAGATAAAAGAAAGGCCGT
The DNA here is from genome assembly GCF_001713395.1 of Sinorhizobium sp. RAC02. Lineage (NCBI taxonomy): Bacteria > Pseudomonadati > Pseudomonadota > Alphaproteobacteria > Hyphomicrobiales > Rhizobiaceae > Sinorhizobium > Sinorhizobium sp. RAC02. Next base: position 1,347,839 of record NZ_CP016450.1, read on the forward strand.
GCAGCTTTCGCTGAACGGCCGGTGCCCCCAATCCCCGGGGCGGAAGTCGATGTGCAATAACCATTCCCTCGTGGAGGGATGACCGGATGTTCCCTCAACGCGGCCAGGGACGCAATCGAAACCATTCGTTAACCTTAACGGCGGGCTGGCACGAAACTCGCTCCTTCCTTCTGAAAGCCACCGCACACGCTGTTTTTCGTGTCGGAACGGAACAGAATCGATTGGAAGTGAGCATGCAGACGAAAGCCGTCACGGCACTTTACGACTATTGGACACGCCAGCGCGGTGATCGTGCGGTTCCGCTGCGCCGCGCCATAGAGCCCGCCGACATCGCGCCGATCCTGCCCGACGTCTTCATTCTTGAACACAGCCGTCTTGCCGATCCGCACTTCCGGCTTGCCGGCACACGCATCTGTGCGCAGTTCGCGCAAGAATTGAAGGGCGCGGCCTTCGACCAGCTCTTTGCGCCCGATCAGCGCAACCGGGTGGCGCGGATAGCGGAAAACGTCATGGCGCACTGTGCACCGGCAGTCATGCAGGTCGCGCTCGTCGATGGCACGCTGGAAACCACCGAGGCGGAAATCGTGCTGCTGCCGGTCGCGACGAAAGGCAGGACGGCGGATCGCATCATCGGCGCCCTCGCCCCCCTGCCCGGCCAGTCGCCGCCGCTTGCCGCCTTCCGCTACGCGACACTCGGCGCGCTTTCGGTAATCGACACAAACCGCATGCCGGGTTTCGCCGGCAGCCGGCCGGCTGTTCCCATGCCCACCTCGATCATGGCCATCCGCCCGGCGGGGCTGGGCCAGACGATGAGCCGCGTGTTGCACCTGAGGATATTTGAAGGTGGACGGCGCGTCGATGACGTTTAAACACGCATAACGTCACAACAAAATCAAAAGACACTAAATGGTTGTTAATGCATATATTTATAGTTGCTTTTAGCGGAGCGGCAAACCTTCTGTTAACCCCGAAAGCTTAAGAGTTGGAAACAGATAGGATCATCAGGCCCGCGCGCACATGTATTCATTCCAGCAGGCATCACCCGCCGCCCGGAAACCACAGCCCGAGCAACGCAGCTTCCAGCGCGTCTCGGTGAACCTGGGTGGCCGGCTGATGTTGCCCAATCACGACGAATACGACTGCACCGTTCTCGACATGTCACCGGGTGACGCAAACTTCGTCTGCGTTGCGCGCCCACGTATCGGCGAGCGCATCATCGCCTATGTCGACCATCTCGGCCGCATCGAAGGTACCGTCGCCGTCCTCAACGACAACGGCTTCGCAATCTTCCTCAACGCCACGGACCGCAAGCGCGAAAAACTCGCCGCGCAGCTGACCTGGATTGCCAACAAACACGAACTCGGCCTGCCCGAGGACCGCCGGCACGACCGACTGAGCCCGCGCCAGGCGCCGACGGATCTGACGCTCGACGACGGGCGGCGCTACCCCTGCCGCATCATCGACCTTTCGCTCTCCGGCGCAGCGGTCGATATCGATGTCCGCCCGGCCCTTGGAACACCGGTCCAGCTCGGCAATATGAAGGGCCGCGTCGTGCGACACTTCCAGGAGGGCGTCGCCATCGAGTTCTCCTCTGTGCAGTCCCGGGAAGCCTTGACGGCGTTCCTGTAGCATTTTGGCACGGCCGCAAGTCGGATCCGTTCTATTGGGGGCCTTCGGGCCCCTTTGTTGTTTCAAGGCGAGACAACAGGCCGGCTGGAAAACAATCTCAAAAAAAATTTGCCGCCTCTAAATCCTTCAGCCGCTCTTTTGAGCAACCAGGCTGACGTATTTCCATCTTTGACACTCCAGCAGTGGACCTTGTCCGGCGCCTCCGACCAGGCCTAAGGGCGCGATTTCTCAGGCAATGTCAGTTCGTTCCGCAAGATTTTCATTTTGATTCAGTTACTTGAAGCAGAACCTCAATCATCGCCAGCCGAACGATTCCTTCAAATTTTACTCAAATTCCACTCAAATACAGATCAAATCAAAATCAAATTTTATTCTTGTTTTATTCTTATGCACCCTTGATTTGAACTAAGTTATACTTCGGCTTTTCGCGCAAGCTCAAAACATAGCTGTCATTGTCACCTCATCAAACGGGGACAACGCAATGACAAAAACAATCAAGACAGGGACATTCGCATTCCTCTTTTCTCTGGTTGCGGCGCAGGCCGCCGTCGCACTTCCGGCCAATATTCCGCTGGCAGGCGCGACCAACCAGCCCATCGGGCACTATGAATTCTGCAAGCAATATTCCGACGAGTGCGGCCCGACCGGCAAGGACGCCGGCCCGCTCAAGCTGACGCAGGAAAACTGGAAGACGATTCTCAACGTCAATTACGCCGCCAATACCGAATTCATGCCGATGACGGACATGGAGATTTACGGCGTCGAGGAACAGTGGACCTATCCGGACGGCGCTGCGGATTGTGAAGACTACGTGCTGATCAAGCGCAAGCGCCTGATCGAGGCCGGCATTTCGCCCTCCAACCTCCTGATCACCGTCGTGCTCCAGCCCAATGGCGAAGGCCACGCCGTGCTGACCGTTCGCACTGATCGCGGCGACTTCGTGCTCGACAACATGCGCAACAAGGTGCTGCTCTGGTCGGAGACCGAATACCGCTACCTGAAGCGCCAGTCCTCGGTGAATGCCGGCAAGTGGGTAAAGCTGCAAGACGGTCGTGCCGACGCCGTCGGTAGCGTCAAGTAAGTCCCGGCGTCCACCAGACGCCGCATGACGAGACTGCCCGGCAACATTGCCGGGCGAGCAAAAGGGCCCGGTCAGTCCCCCAATCCCCGTCCCGACCACGGCCCTGCGGCCGGTTCCGCTGTCCCCGGAACCGGCCGCTCCCCTTTTAGGGAACCTGACACTCTTGATCTCAACCAAAAATTAACCCTGTTCGCAGACGCTCCGGCAAAGACGGTTCCGACCCGAGCCACCGGAGAGATGCGAGATGACAGCGGCCGCGACCGGCAATGACGACCACGCCCCCCTGCTCTCCAGCCGCCTGCTCACGCGCCTGACGATCGGGGTCGCCGTGCTCGCCGGCCTCACGGTGGCAATCAGCCTTGGCGGGCGCATGCTGGGCGAGCGCATCGCGCTTGCCGGCCATACGGAAAGCGGCGAGGCCATCGACGTTGTCATCGGCCAGGACCAGATCCGGTTGCCGGCCAATACGATCCGCTTCGAGGAGCAGCGCCAGACCGGCCGCGCCGAGCGGCTCGACCTCTACCTGACCTGGCCGGAAATGAACGGTTATTCCAATGCGCAGCGCGGCCGCTTCAACGATGCCAGCCGCCCGGAAAGCCTGATTTTCCTCAACCTTTCGCAGAGCACGATGTCCAGGGACATGTCCGGTCGGCTCGGTCCGATCTACAGCCACCTGTTCGACGGCCGGCCGGAGCCCGGCCCTGCGGGCCTCACCCTGCAGCGCCTTAAAGAGACGTCCGGCTATGGCGACGAGATTTTCTTCACCGGCACGCAGTCCGACGGCTCCGCCTATGTCGTGCGCTGCATGATGCCGGCCGAGGAATCACAATCGACCAGTGCGGATTGCCAGCGCGATATCCACATCGGCAGCGATCTTTCCGTGCTTTACCGCTTTTCGAGCAGACTTTTGCCGCAGTGGCAGGCCATGGAGGCGCGCGTTCGCGACTATCTCGGCCGCTCCCTGATCCAGAACGGCCGCCCGACCTCCCTTCGCCAGAGCCGATAAAACACGACCGATCTCAGAAACCTATGATTCATCATAAACCGATTGGTAACGCTATCTCGCTACTGTGCCAGGAACGGTCGTTCTGGGAGGCCACGCCCGGAGCCCATCTGCAATCCGAGAATGAAGAGTAACGTAGTGTCCCGTTCCGTATTCCTCGATTTCCTCCCCCGCTCTTGTCAGGCAATTGCCACTGCGGCGAAAAGTCTGGTGATGATCGGGATGGTCGCCACCGTTGCCGTGGCGACACCCGCTCAGGCAGCGCCGAAATATGCCGGTATCGTCATCGATGCCAAGACCGGCAAGGTGCTCTACAGCGAGGATGCGGACCAGTTGCGCTACCCGGCGTCGCTCACCAAGATGATGACGCTGTATCTGACCTTTGAGGCGCTCGAGGCCGGCAAGATCCGCCTCAATACACGCGTCCCCTTCTCCAAGAATGCGGCCAGCGAGCCGCCGACCAAGCTCGGCGTCGGCACGGGCAACTCGATCACCGTCGAACAGGCGATGCTTGGCCTGATCACGCGCTCGGCGAACGATGCCTCGACGGCCCTTGCCGAATTCCTTGGCGGCTCGGAAGAGCGTTTCGCCCGTATCATGACGCAGAAAGCCCGTGCACTCGGCATGACGCGCACGGTCTACCGCAATGCCAACGGCCTTCCCAACACCGCGCAGGTAACGACGGCGCGCGACCAGGCCCGCCTGGGCATCGCGTTGCGCCAGCACTTCCCGCAATATTATTCGTATTTCTCGGTGCGCAGCTTCCGCTTCGGCAAGCAGACCATCAATGGCCACAACCGCCTGCTTGGCAGCGTGCGCGGCGTCGACGGCATCAAGACCGGCTACACTCGCGCCTCCGGCTACAACCTCGTGACTTCGGCGGTTGCCGATGGCCGCAGCGTGGTCGGCGTGGTCCTGGGCGGTCGTTCGGGTGCGGCCCGTGACCAGCAGATGCGCAAGCTTATTGCCGCCTATATGCCCAAGGCCTCGCGCCGTGGCGGTGGCGACCTGATCGCCCAGACCAAGGATGCGCCGACGCTGACGGCAGAAGCCGACGACACGCGGACCCTGACCGCCGAGGTCGCCAGCAAGGCGACGACCGCCTCGGTCTCCGGCACGCTCGACCTGCCGGAAAACGGCCCGGTGCCGACCTATCGCTACAACGAAGCCCGTATCGAAACGGCCTATGCTGCGACGGCTGAAGACAGCTCCAGCGTCGTCGGCAAGCGCGCGCTTGCCGCAACGCTGAAAATCCAGCGCGATGCCGCCGTTCCGCCGGCCGATCTGATCGAACAGGGCGACGCAAACGACTCCGTCGATGAACTGACCACCTCCTCTACGGTTGCATCCGCCTCCGTGCCCTCGGGCTGGGTTATCCAGATCGGCGCCACGCCGGACCAGGGCCAGGCATCGGATCTTCTCGCCAAGGCAAAGAACCAGGGCGGCAAGGCACTCTCCAGCGCGCAGCCCTTCACCGTCGCCGTCAACAGCGGCAGCGGCCAGCTCTACCGCGCCCGCTTCGGTGGCTTCGATAACCAGAACGGCGCGGCTGCTGCCTGCAAGGCTTTGAAGCGCAAGGGTTTCGCCTGCTGGGCTAGCCAGCAGTAACGACAAGGGAACGCGCTGTGTATTGGCGCGCCCGCTGAACTACCGCCTTGCGCCCGCAACGGTCCCGGACAGGTATTGCGTACCGGGTGACTGCGCAGCAAGGCAGGCGGATTGCCGTGAAAGCGGCTCTGCCATCCTCGATTGGGTAATGCGTACGAGGCAAATTATGGCGATGAACGAGAACCTGTTCGACTTCCCTCCCACGACGCGCGACGAAAAGCGCAAGTCGCTGAAGGGCACGCTGCACCCGCTGCACGAAGCGGCGATGCGGATTGCGGATATCGGGCTTGGCCGTTCGCGCAACAGGACGAAGGATCTCGTCGGCATGCTGCTCGCCCACGGCGCCCGCGCCTGGCGCTCGGGCCAGCCGACCGCCGGGATCCACCTGCATGTCGGCGTCAGCGAGCGCCGCTACCCCGTGCGGATGCGCCTGCGTTAAGGCGCATTCCGCTGGGCTGCTGCAAGTCAGCCCAGCTTGCAAAGTGCTGCGACATTTGCTGTGCATGACAGATGCCGGCCATTCCTCTTCCCTTCGTTATCGCACTGCTGCTGACTGTGCTGCTCTTGAGGCTGGTGCTGCTGCGCGAGCCAGCGCTGCGGCCAACCATCGGCTTCGTCGGTGCCTGCGTGATCGTTGCCGCGGGTGTCGGTGCGCGATGGGCTATCGACTGGGCGTTCGTGCGCTTTCTCCAGCCCGTCCTCGCATCAGCCCTACCACCCGTGGCCTGGCTCTGCTTCACGGCTGGGCGGACGCAAACCGGCGGCAAATGGTGGCTGCATTTTCTGCCGGTTGCGCTCGTCTTCCTGCTGTCGGCGGCCTGGCGGGTATGGCAATCGCCCGTCGATCTGGTGCTGGCTGTTCTCTATGTCGGTTATGGCGTCGCTCTGCTGCGCCTGGTGGGCGACGGGCCGGATGGCTTTGAACGGGCGCGGCTCAGCGATGCAGGGGGCGCGCAGAAGGCTACCCTCGCCGCGGGTGTCATTCTCATTCTCTCCGCCGTCGTCGACCTCTTCATCGCCATCGATTTCGGCGTTTATCACGGCACGCATGCGGAGGTGATCGTGACGACCGGCAACCTGCTTCTGCTGCCCGTGCTTGCCTACGCCGTGGCCGTGATCGGCAGGAGCACGCCCACCGACATGGCCGAGGACGCCATTGCGATCGGCCCGGACGTCGCGGATATCCCGAGCGAGGAAGACGGCAGGATCGTCACCGCGATAGAGCGCCTGATGCAGGACAAGGGGCTGTTTCGCGATCCGGACCTCACCCTGAACCGTATCGCGCGACGGGCGGGAATTCCGTCGCGCCGGATATCGGGCGCCGTCAATCGCCTGCGCGGGCGCAACGTCTCGCAGCTCGTCAACCACTACCGTGTCGAGGAGGCGAAACGCCTGCTGGCGGAGACCGATATGCCGGTCACGACGGTGATGTTCGAATCCGGCTTCCAGACCAAATCGAACTTCAACAGGGAGTTCCTGCGGGTAACCGGTCTCAGCCCCAGCGACTATCGCCGCGCGTCTACGGCATGACGACACCGAGGAAGGTGATGATGCGGTCGGCAATCTCCCGGTGGATTGCGGCCCGGCTGCGCGAGCCACCATCCTTGCAGACGATGCCGTCGCCCGGTGTTTCCGCCTCGATGCGTTCCGCAGCGCCCGGTTTGCAGATCTGCAGGAAACTGAAATGCATGGCATCCGGCACGACGACATACTCGGTCGTGGTCATCGGCAAGCCTTTTGCGAGATAACCGGATTCCAGATCGGCCGGCATGTCGCCGATATCCGTTCCGGCAGCGACTATCAGCGCCGGGACACGCAGTGCCGCAAAGCTTTCCGGCGTGAAACCGCGCGCGAGACCGAGATCCAGCGAAACGAAGGCACGAAGACGCGGATCGCCGAGGTCCCCTTCAAGCTTCTTTCGCGCCTCACCCGTTCCGTCCAGCCCGAGTTCATGGGACAGGACACATGCCCGCGGGCTTGTGTTCACCTTGCAGTCGGCCGCAAACCGGTCTGCATCGAATCGCGCGCCGGCCAATGCTGCAACCGTCCAGCCGCCGAGTGAATGGCCAATTGCGGCGACCCTGTTCTTGTCCAGGTGCGGGGCGAGGTCCTGGTCTGCAAACAAGGCATCGATCAACCGGCTCAGGTCGCGTGGGCGTTCCCAGAGCTTTGCGGCCTGTGCGGCACTACGGTCGAAGGTCGTGGTGCCCGGATGATCGGTTGCGGCGACGATATAGCCGCGCGCAACAAGGTCGCCGGCCAGCCAGCTCAGATTGCGCCAGCTTCCACTATAACCATGGGAAAGCACGACGAGCGGATGCGTCTTGCCATCCGGGGCGGCGTCGCGGACCGCTTCCATGCCGATGAAGGCGGGGTTTTCGCCGACGGTTTCGGTTTTTCCAACGTCCGGCGTCGGATACCAGACGACGGCGGAGAGTGCGCGCCCGTTGTCCGGATCGGCAATCCGGATGTCGCGGACACCGATCGCGTCAGCCTGAGCAGCAGTGGCGAGGCCGGCGAGGAGCACGGCTGTGGTGAAAAGCGATTTGCGCATGGAAGCCTCGTGTTGTTGAACGAGGCCGGCATGCAGCGAACGGGAGAAAGAAGAGACCTGAAACGCGATTCAGGTCATCGGCATAGGGATTTTTCAGAGAAGCCCCAGTTCGGCGAGTTCACGCCGGAGCTCCAGAGGGAGGTCCGCCGTGCCGTCACCCATGTTCCTGAGATCCCGCGGCGCGTCCTCGTCCGGCAGGTAGCGCCAGCCCTGGAAGGCGCGGCGTGGCTGGAATTCGGTTTCGATGACTTCAGGCCCCAGCACCAGCTCGCAGCGCGAAATGCCGTCGACGTCCGTAAAACTCTTCAGATTGAGCAGCCGCTGGCGGGCCTGCACCTGGCCCTTGATCACCCAGTAGAGCGAGCCGCCGTCGAGCAGCTCCTGGTCTCGCTTCGGGATCATGCGGGTGACGTGGCTGGAATGCGGCTCCATGCCCGCGGCGATCGCGATCAGCGAACGCTCGGACACCCATTCACGCAGGTCATCGATGGATTCCGCGCCGACACAAAGTTTGATGAGATGTAGGGCCATGGCCTTTTGAACGCCCTTGCGGCGGCCGGGTCAAGGGGCCGCCGCGTCGCACTCCACAAGGAATGCGCTAAAAACCTCAGCACTCCACCACGTTGACGGCGAGGCCGCCGGTGGAGGTTTCCTTGTACTTCTCGTTCATGTCGACACCGGTCTGGCGCATCGTCTCGATGCAGGCGTCGAGCGGCACGAAATGAATGCCGTCGCCCTTGAGGGAGAGTGAGGCGGCCGTCACCGCCTTCACGGCGCCGAGCGCATTGCGCTCGATACAGGGCACCTGCACGAGGCCGGCGATCGGATCGCAGGTCATGCCGAGATGGTGCTCCAGCGCGATTTCTGCGGCGTTTTCCACCTGTTCCGGTGTGCCGCCCATGACGGCGGCGAGGCCGGCGGCAGCCATGGCGGAGGCGGAGCCCACCTCCCCCTGACAGCCGACTTCGGCGCCCGATATCGAGGCATTGTGCTTGATGATGCCGCCGACGGCGGCGGCTGTCAGCAGATAGTCGCGAATGCCGTCCTGATCGGCATCCTCATGAAAATGCAGGTAGTAGCGGATCGTGGCGGGTACGACGCCGGCAGCACCGTTGGTCGGCGACGTCACGACGCGGCCGCCGGCGGCATTCTCCTCGTTGACGGCCATGGCATAGACGGAGAGCCAGTCGTTGGCGAGCAGCGGATTGGCTTTGTTGGAACGCCACTCCTCCTGCAGCTTGTCATGGATGGAGCGGGCACGGCGGCGCACCTTCAGGCCGCCCGGCATGATGCCCTCGTTCTTGAGGCCACGGTCGATACAGCTCTTCATCGCGCCCCAGATGCGGTCCAGGCCAGCATCCAGTTCCTCGCGTGACATGGTGGCTTCTTCGTTGGCACGCTTCATCTGCGCGATGGTGAGGCCGGAGCGTCCGGCCATCTCGAGCATCTGCTTGGCCGAGGCAAAGGGGAACGGCACCTTCTTGTCGCCGGCGCGCGCCTTGCTGGCGCGCATCTGGTCGAGTTCGGTGTCGGTGACGACGAAGCCGCCGCCGACGGAATAGTAGATGCGCTTCAAGAGGAGACGGTCATCGCGGTCATAGGCAGAGAAGGTCATGCCGTTGGCGTGGCCGGGCAACGGGTTCTTCTTGTCGAAGATCAGGTCGGTCTTCGGCTGGAAAGCGTAGCCGGGATGGCCGGGCGGGGTGATTCGGCCGGTGCGCTCGACCTCGCCGACAATCGCGTCCATCCGGTCGGGATCAACCGAATCGGGCCGTTCGCCCATCAGGCCGAGGATCACCGCGCGGTCGGAGCCGTGGCCGACGCCGGTATAGGCTAGCGAGCCGTGCAGGCTCATGCGGATGGTCGCGACCTGCGCGCCGGAAGGGCGCGGCCAGTCGGCCGAGAGAATCAGGTCGAGAAACCGGTTCGCCGCCGACATCGGCCCCATCGTATGGGAGCTCGACGGGCCGATACCAATCTTGAAAACATCGAATACGGAAAGAAACATAACCCGGACTTCTCCCTTGCCTTGGCAGGCGCCTTGATCCCTGAAGCTACGTTATCATGCAGTGCGGATAAGGCGATCTCCCGACATCGGGTTTTACTTACGCGACATGGGGCCAAAACAAAAACAGCGCGCTCGCGAGAGCACGCTGTCTATATAGGGGCTGTTGTCCGGTATTTTCAGATGCCGCCGAAGAGATAGGCGACGACCAGGACGGCGCCGAAACCGAGAACTGCACGGGCAGTTACGCCCCAGCAGGACTTTTGAGCAGTGCTTTCCATGATTACCCCGATTGAAGATGTCATTGCAGCAGCCGTGTTCAGCGCTGCATGGCGCCTGTTTAATGAAGATTTCATGAAACCGCAATCGCGAAAAATGGCGAAACCAAGGCGGTGTCGTCATAGGAGATACGCGCCCAGCGCATGACCTGTCGCAAAATCATACGTTTGCGGGCAAGGAGCACAGGAAACGGGCCGCCCCTTTTTCGCCAAAGGTCTGAATGCGGCGAGTGTGGTTTTTGAGGTCCGCTTGCAAATTACCAAATCCATGGCAAAACGCTCATCCATGAGCACCCCGGATTTTGCCGCCCTCTTCATTTTCGTCGCCCTGTGGGTCGGCTATTCTTGGATCACCGACCGGGCGAAGTTTTTCGACCGCATCAGCCTCACTCGGGCGATGAGTTCGCAACGGGCGGTGTGGATCCGCAATGCCATGCACCGCGACCTGCGCATGATCGATACGCAGATCATGGCCGGCCTGCAGAACGGTACCGCTTTCTTCGCGTCCACGTCGCTTCTCGCACTCGGCAGCTGTTTTGCGCTGCTCGGTGCCACGGAGCAGGTCTTTGCGATTTTCAACGACCTGCCCTACGTCTTCCGCGGCAGCCGCGCCGGGTTCGAGCTGAAGGTCGGTGGGCTTGCCATCATCTTCGGCTATGCCTTCTTCAAATTCGGCTGGTCCTATCGGTTGTTCAACTATTGCACCATTCTGCTCGGCGCGATCCCGATGAGCGGCGACATCCACAAGGACCCGGCCGGTGCGGACCTCGCCGCCGACAAGGTCATCCGCATGAACATTCTGGCGGCAAAACACTTCAACATGGGGCTGCGCGCCATCTTCCTGTCGATCGGTTACCTCGGCTGGTTCGTCAGCCCCTATCTGTTCATCGTGACGACCATCGGCATTATCATCGTGCTCGTTCGCCGGCAGTTCTACTCCGAGGCGCGCCTTGCCGTGCTGGAACGGCTCGACTGATCAATCCCCCATCGGCCACCTTTCGGCCATCCGCCCGGCGCAAGCTTGGCGTGACACTTTCCTATGGACCAAACAATGCGACGACCCGGAACCATGACCACCACGGTGATTGACGGCAATGTGGCAGGAGACGGCGCACCGACGCGCCGCCTGCCGCGCATTCCGCTGATCGACCAGTTGCGGGGCATCGCGCTGATGGCCATGGCGATCTACCATTTCACCTGGGACCTCGGCTTCTTCGGCTATATCGAACCGGAAACGGCAACGACCGGCGGCTGGCGCATTTTTGCGCGGGTGATCGCCGGCAGCTTCCTCTTCCTCGTTGGCTTCAGCCTGGTGCTCGGCCATCAACGGGGTTTTCGCCTTCGGCCCTTTCTCATCCGCTTCGCGAAGATCGGCCTTGCGGCGGCGGCCATCACCATCGCCACCTGGTTCGCCTTCCCGGAAACCTTCATCTTCTTCGGCATTCTCCACGCGATCGCGGCGACGAGCCTGGTCGGTCTTCTCTTCCTGCGCCTGCCGGTCGCCGTCACGCTGCTTGTCGCCGTAGCGGCCGTCGCCGCGCCGCTCTATCTGCGCGCTCCGCTCTTTGACCATCCGGCCCTGTGGTGGGTCGGCCTTTCCGTCAACATCCCGCGCTCGAACGACTATGTGCCGCTGCTGCCATGGCTGGCGCCCGCCCTGCTGGGTATTGCGCTTGCCCGCCTTTTCGTCGCGAGTTCGCTGCCGGAGCGGCTTGCCGGCTACGGAAACACGACGAAAGTCTGGTGGAAAAGCCTGCTGGAAAAGGCCGGTCGCCACAGTCTTGCCATCTACCTTATCCATCAGCCCTTACTGATCGCGCTGGTCTACGGCTTTTCCCTGGTGTTTCCAGCACCTGCGCCGGACCCGGTCGTGGGTTACACGAAGAGCTGCATGCGCGCCTGTGAGAATGGCAGCAGCGCCGCTTTCTGCCAGAGTTTCTGCGGCTGCACGCTGGATCGCCTGATCGGCGAAAACCTGTTTGCCGATCTGAACCGCGGCACGATCGACATAACGACAGACGAGCGGATCTCGAAAATCTCGTCGCAATGCACTGCGGACGCGGAAACGAAAACCGACCTGAAGGAGTAGGATCATGAATGCCTATCGCATGAAGCCACTCGCCTTTCCGTGGCCGCCATTCATCTACGGCGCGGCCATAGCGGCGGCTTTCCTGCTTCAGGCGTATTTTCCGCTCGCCGTTGCGCAAACCAACATCTGGATCGCGCGAGCGGCCGGTGGCGCCCTGATCGTCGCGGCGATCGTGCTGGATGTCTGGGCGATGCGCACGCTGCTCGACTGTCACACGACAATCCTGCCCAACCGCTGTTCCACCCATCTGGTGACTTCAGGCCCCTACCGCCTGACGCGCAATCCCATCTATCTCGGCTATACGCTGGCGACCGCCGGTATTGGCCTGGCGGTCCTCAATCCCTGGTGCATCCTGACGGCCATGATCGCGATCGGTGCGACAAGCATGGTTGCCGTCCGGCGTGAAGAGCTGCATCTGCTCTCCCGTTTCGGCATCGATTTCGAACGTTACTGCAACGGAACGGCACGCTGGATCTGAGGCTTTCCAGCAAAAAAAGGACGCTGTCGCTGTCTGAAATTACGGCAAGGCAGGATATCAGGTACCGACGCCGATTTCAGCCAGGCGTGTGAGGCAAGCCTCCTCGACATTGTCGAGTTCGGTCAAGGTTTCCTCGATGTCGCGCCGCTTCTGGCGCAGCTCTTCCCGCTTCTCGCTGACTTTCGTCATGAGCATTTCAAGCTGCCCCACCTCACCCGGCGGATCCTTGTAGACTTTGATAATGTCGCGGATTTCAGCGATGGTGAAGCCAATTCGGCGTCCACGCAGGATTTCCAGGATGAGGCGGCGGTCGGCAGGGCGGAAAAGCCGCGTACGACCGCGACGCTCGGGGTGGATCAACCCTTCGTCCTCGTAGAAGCGCAGCGTGCGGGTGGAAACCCCGAATTCGCGCGTCAGCTCGGTTATGGTATAAAACTTGTCCACGCCTGCTCCGATCTCGTCTGAGCAGGCATTTTATTGACTTTTACGTATAAGTCAATTTTTCCTCTCTGCGGGCACAAATGGAAGCGCAAAACCGCCGCGCATTTTTGCCAGATTTCTTAGCGGACCGCGAACCACCAGGTCGCCAGGCCAAGAAACGCGAAAAACCCCACGATATCGGTGACCGCCGTCACGAAGACGCCGGAGGAGACGGCAGGGTCCGCCCCTGCCCGATCGAGCAGAATCGGGATCGTGATGCCGGCCAGAGCCGCCGCGCACATGTTGATCAACATGGCGGTGGCGATGACCCCACCGATATTGATGTCGTGGAACCAGAGGGCGGCGACGGCACCGATCATCAGGCCGAAGGCAATACCATGCAGAAGGCCGACGCCCGCCTCACGTCGCACGACGCGCCAGGCATTGTGGATATCGAGGTCGCGCGTCGCCAGCGCACGCACCGTCACGGTCATCGTCTGCGAGCCGGCATTGCCGCCCATGCCGGCGACCGTCGGCATCAGAATGGCAAGCGCGACAATCTCCTCGATGGTCGCCTCGAACAGCGAGATGACCGAGGCAGACAGGAAGGCCGTCAGCAGGTTGACGAGCAACCACGGCACGCGCGAGCGGGACGTCGCGATGATGGTGTCCGACAGCTCTTCGTCGCCCACGCCGCCCAGGCGCATCAAGTCTTCCTCGGCCTCTTCCTGGATGACGTCGACCACGTCGTCGATGGTGAGCACGCCGACAAGGCGGCCATTCTCATCCACGACGGCGGCGGACAGAAGGTCGTACTGCTCGAAGAGCTGCGCCGCCTCTTCCTGGTCCATCTCAGCCGGGATCGGATGGTTGGTCTCGCGCATGACGGCTTCGATCTTCGTGCCCCGCGCGGTGCGCAGGATGCGGTCGAGATCGATGGCGCCGAGCAGGCGGAACGTCGGGTCGATGACGAAGATCTGTGAAAAGCTCTCCGGAAGGTCGGCATCCTCGCGCAGGTAGTCGATCGTCTGGCCGACCGTCCAGAACGGCGGCACGGCGACGAATTCGGTCTGCATGCGGCGGCCGGCCGTGCTTTCCGGATAGTCCAGCGAGCGGCGCAGGCGAATCCGTTCGGTGAACGGCAGCTTGGAGAGGATTTCCTCCTGGTCCTCCTGGTCGAGGTCTTCCAGAATGTAGACGGCGTCGTCCGAATCCATCTCGCCGAGTGCCGCGGCGATCTGCTCGTTCGGCATGTGCTCGACGATGTCGAGGCGGATCGCCTCGTCGACCTCTGTCAGCGCCGCGAGGTCGAAATCGGTGCCGAGCAGCGAGACAAGCTGGCGACGCTGGTCTTGCTGGATCGCCTCCAGAAGGTCGCCCATTTCCGATTCATGCAGCCGTGCCACATGGCGGCGCAGGAACAGGAGGTCGCGGTCGGCAATCGCCGCACCGACATACATGAGGAAATCCGAGCGGATCGAGCCGTCCTCGGCGTAGATATCCTCGCCGTCGAAGGTACTGTGGCCCTGTTGCCCCTGATGGATACGGTCTTCGTCGCCGGTGTTTTCCATCGGGCCGCTCCTTGTATCGGGTTCGTCCCGCCCGGCATGTCGGCGGAGAGTCGACAGGGATTGAGATGCAGGGTTTCCTCGGCAAGGCTCGGCGCGCCCAGCCCTCACTTTCACCGTGCTAAAGCAAAGCGCGCGAACGGTCCATCGCCGAAAGCGGCAAAAGGTCCGTGGATATTAAAATTTCGCAAGCTGTTGCAATTTCATGAAAATCGCATGTTTTGAGGTGCCAAGGAGAGGGCCGGCATTTTCCCGCTGCCGCAAACAGGCTAGGAAGGGCTGATCTCGTTGACGCCCGGAGCCCGCATGGCGATCCTCCCCATTCTCCGCTATCCCGATCCCCGCCTGCGTTTGCCCTGTAAAAAGGTCGAGACGTTCGACACACGATTGGCAACGCTTGCCGACGATCTCGCCGCCACGATGCGCGCCGCCCCCGGTATCGGCATCACCGCCGCCCATGTCGGCGTTCTTGAACGGCTGACACTGATCGAACTCGCCGGGCCAGATTCGCAACACGTCTATGTGAACCCCGAAATCGAATGGTTCTCGCCGGACGTCCAGCGACACGCGGAGGGGAGCGTTTCCATGCCCGGCGTGACGGACGACGTGGAGCGCCCTGCCCGCATCCGCCTCACCTACCAGGACCTCTCCGGCAACAGCCACACGGAAGAAGCCGACGGCCTGCTCTCCATCTGCCTCCAGCACGAAATCGACCAGCTGGGCGGCATTTTCTGGATCGATCGCCTCTCGCGGCTGAAACGCGAACGCATCGTCAAGAAGTACAACAAAGCCCGGGACTGAAGTGTGCCAAGCCATGCTCTGGCCGGTGATCTGCGACGGGGTCTGTCAGCCGGTGTTTCACGCCTTTGAGGACCACGGCAGGGCCACGCACACGCCTCGCCGTTATCGTCGCAGTGCGGGAAGCGCGCCTGCGGATCATGCCGTATCTGTGCGGATCATCTCACACGCAAGCATCTGATAGAAAACAAAAAACCCGGCTCGAAAGCCGGGTTTTTTTGGTGCGGTCGAGAAGACTCGAACTTCCACGGGTTGCCCCACAGCGACCTCAACGCTGCGCGTCTACCAATTCCGCCACGACCGCATCGTGGTAGGCGTCGACTTGCGCCGACGGAGGTGCATGTAGCAAAAGCATTTGGGGCGCACAAGGCCGTGTGACAAGAAAAATGACGGAAAGCGGAACAATTTCAACAGGTCCTTCGCAAAGCCTCGGAAACCCCTGAAATCCTTGCAAGATCGCCCCTATATCTGGCAGAACGGAACGAAAAGGACGGCCCTTCCATGCAGCGTCAGGACATCTCCACATCCCTTCTCGCGATTCCCGGCTCGCCGCCGGTGCGCTGGCGCATCGCGCGCGATCTCATCCCCTACGATGTGGCGGTGGAAACCATGGAAACCGAGGCCGCGGCAATCGCCAGCGGCGAGGCCGACGAACTCGTCTGGCTCGTCGAACACCCGCCGCTCTACACAGCCGGAACCAGCTCGAACGCGGCGGATCTCGTCGCGCCGGACCGCTTCCCGGTGTTTTCCACAGGCCGCGGCGGCGAATACACCTATCATGGCCCTGGCCAGCGGGTCGTCTACGTCATGCTGGACCTGAAACGGCGCCGGCAGGACGTGCGCGCCTTCGTGGCGGCGCTTGAAGCTGTGGTGATCGACACGCTCGATTCCATGAATGTCCGCGGCGAACGGCGCGAGGACCGTGTCGGCGTCTGGGTGCGCCGGCCGGAGCGCCCGCCGCTGCCCGATGGCTCGCCGGCCGAAGACAAGATCGCCGCGATCGGCATCCGCCTGCGTCGCTGGGTGAGCTTTCACGGCTTCTCGTTGAATGTCGATCCCGATCTCGAGCATTTTTCTGGCATCGTGCCCTGCGGCATTCGCGGCTATGGCGTCACAAGCCTGGTCGATCTTGGTCTGCCCGTCATGATGAGCGACGTGGATGTCCGGATCCGCGATTCGTTCGAGCGGGTATTCGGATCCACCATTTCCGAAGCGGACTGTCAGCCGAAAAGCCGGTCGCAGGCATAGATGATCGCATAGCCGTGCAGCACGATGGCGGCGTAAAGGCCGAAGCCGGCGAGCAGCCGCTGCGGCGCCGTCAGCGGATCGAGCGCTCGGCGCGGCTTGACGCCGCCGGCACCGATGAGGCTGAGCACGGTGAAGACGGCAAGCCCGGCGATCAGCATCTGGGTCTGCAACCCGATTCGCCAGCCGACCCAGAGAATGACCAGCGTCACGAGGAAACTTGCGACGAGAAGGCTTGTACGGGTCGAGAAGACCTGGCGCATGACCTGTCCCCCGTCGAAACGATGCATCGGCAGCAGGTTCAGCAGGTTGAAAGCACCGAGAATCAGCAGGAACACCATAAGCGCGCCACCGACCATATGGCTGGCGGTATCGTGCAGCGCGATGATCGGCGGGACGAGAAAAGCCGACATGCCCGCCCCCATGAGGGCGCAGACCGCCACCTCAAACCGCGAATTGTAGGGTCTTCCGCCAACGGCAATACCACCGAGCAGCGGCAGGAAGATCATGCGCACGCGTTGGTGCCCAAAGGCACGGTAGGCGGCCATGTGACCGAATTCGTGCAACACGATCACGACGGTCAGCATGGAGGACAACAACAGACCGCGCAGGCTTAGCCCGAAGAACGGCCAGAGCAGCAAGGTGGAGAACACCGCGAGCCCCACCTGCATCAGCGGATGCTCCAGAACGCCCCGCACCTCGCCATTTCCCGTCGCCAGCCATTGGTCGAGCGCCTTCATCTCGCGACGGAGCTGGATGTAGCGGAAGAGCAGAAAGGCGATACCGCGATATTTGTCGGTCTGCTCGACGGTCAGCGCCGTGCCCCCTGAAACCGGGCGCAAAAAACGCCGCTCGACGTAGTTTTTCCAGAAGGACGCGTCGAGTGCGCTGTCTTCGACGACCCGGGTCTCACAGGCGAGGCCTGCGGTATCGGTTGTCTCGCTGACCGCGAGCGTGCGGGTGATCGGCTCACCCCGGCGGTCGGGATAGGAAAAGGTCTGCCTGACGCGATTGTCGGCCAGCCGATTGCTGGAGAGAATCGAGGGATGCCAGTCCGCCTCTGCGCCAAGTGGACTGACGAGCGCCGCAATGCGGCTCGGGGACGCGCTGAGGACGCGTGTGAGCCGGAGTGTACGGCGCCCGATCGGCGCGGCGATCAAGAGCCAGATCAGGCCAAGATTGATCGCCAGAAGCAGAAGCACCGAAAGCGAGGTCGACATGCCCATCCTCCCTGTCGTCATGGCAGGCAGGCCCTAGGCTAACGGCAAGTTCCTAACAAACGTTAAGAATCGCAAATCAGGCGAATTCCATGATCACGGCATCGACGGCGAGGCTTTCGCCCGGCTTGGCATGGATGGAGCCGACCGTCAGGTCGCGGTCGGCGCGCAACACGTTTTCCATCTTCATCGCCTCGACGACGGCCAGCGTTTCGCCCGCCTTCACCTCCTGCCCCTCGGTGACGGCGATGGAAACGACGAGGCCCGGCATCGGGCAAAGCAGCATTTTCGACGTATCCGGCGGCAGCTTTACCGGCATCAGCGCGTCGAGCTCGGCAAGCCGCGGCGTGAAGACGCGGCTGCGCACGGAAAGGCCCTGCCAGTCGATGCGCATGCCGTTCGGGAAAGGCCGCAGCTGTGCGGTCACGCCGCGGCCGTCGATCGTGCCACGCCAGACCGCCTCACCGGGCCGCCAGTCGCTTTCGACGGCATCGTCCGTGGCGAGCGTGTGATAGGCGTCACCGATCTTGACCACCCAGTCCTTGCGCTGCACGGCGCCCGGGCGCAGCCGATCGAGATGATGGGCGCGGCGTTCGACATCGACGAGGTGGGCCGAGAGCGCAATGCGGGCGAGAATGGCGGCCTGCTCGGCATCCGGCGCCATCGGCGCAAAGCCATCCGGATATTCCTCCGCGATGAAGCCGGTGGAAAGCCGCCCTTCGCGCCAGCGCGGATGGCGCATCAGGGCGGCGAGAAACGGTACATTGTGCTCGATGCCGTCCACCACGAAGCCGTCGAGCGCATCGCTCATCGCGTCGATGGCCTCAAGGCGGGTCGGCGCCCAGGTGCAGAGCTTTGCCACCATCGGGTCGTAATACATCGAGATTTCGGCACCTTCGTAGACGCCGGTATCGTTGCGCACCACCGTTTCGCCGCTCTTTCCTTCGGCGGGCGGACGGTAACGGGTAAGGCGGCCAATGGAGGGAAGGAAGTTGCGGTAGGGATCCTCGGCATAGAGCCGGCTTTCGACGGCCCAGCCGTTGAGCTTGATATCCGCCTGCGCCAGCGACAGTTTTTCACCGGCGGCAACACGGATCATCTGTTCGACAAGATCGATGCCGGTCACGAGTTCCGTGACGGGATGCTCGACCTGCAGGCGCGTGTTCATTTCGAGGAAATAGAAATTGCGGTCGCGATCGACGATGAACTCGACCGTGCCGGCGCTCTGGTAGTCGACGGCTTTTGCCAGGGCGACCGACTGCTCGCCCATCGCGCGCCGCGTCGCCTCGTCGAGAAAGGGCGAAGGGGCCTCTTCGACGACCTTCTGGTTTCGCCGCTGGATGGAGCATTCGCGCTCGCCAAGATAGAGCGCCGTGCCATGTGCGTCGGCCAGCACCTGGATTTCGATGTGGCGGGGATCGACGATGTATTTTTCGATGAAGACGCGGTCGTCGCCAAACGAGCTTTTCGCCTCCGAGCGGGCGCGGTCGAAGCCGTCGCGCACCTCGGCCTCACTCCAGGCGATGCGCATGCCCTTGCCGCCGCCGCCGGCCGAGGCCTTGATCATCACCGGATAGCCGATCTCGCCGGCGATGCGCTCGGCATGGACCGCATCCTCGATCACGCCCAGAAAACCCGGAACGGTCGAGACATTGGCCGTATTGGCGAATTTCTTCGATTCGATCTTGTCGCCCATGGCACGGATCGCCTTCGGCTTCGGGCCGATGAAGATGATGCCATCGGCCTCCAGCGCCTCGCAGAAGCTGGCGCGCTCCGAGAGGAAGCCGTAGCCGGGATGCACGGCCTCGGCGCCGGTCTCCTTGCAGGCGGCGATGATCCTTTCCGCGATGAGGTAGCTTTCAGCCGCCGGCGCCGGGCCGATATGCACGGCCTCGTCCGCCATCTCGACATGAAGGGCGTCACGGTCGGCGTCGGAATAGACGGCGACGGTGGCAATGCCCATCCTGCGTGCCGTCTTGATGACGCGGCAGGCGATCTCGCCGCGATTGGCAATCAGGATTTTCTTGAACATGCTTTCCTCCCGGCAGTCTCAGACGGGAGTTGTAGCCACAAACACCCTGCCCGTACAACGGCGTCGCAACCGCAATTTGCCCGTTGCCTCAAGCACTTTAGTCGAACGCGATGTCGGCCGAGGCCTTCCGGTTCTTGTGTTCGCGCCAGATGA
The DNA here is from genome assembly GCF_001713395.1 of Sinorhizobium sp. RAC02. Classification (NCBI taxonomy): domain Bacteria; kingdom Pseudomonadati; phylum Pseudomonadota; class Alphaproteobacteria; order Hyphomicrobiales; family Rhizobiaceae; genus Sinorhizobium; species Sinorhizobium sp. RAC02. The sequence continues at coordinate 1,367,997 of NZ_CP016450.1, forward strand.
TGAAGAGACCGGAGGCGACGATGATGGCTATGCCGAGCCATTTGGACGGCGTGGGAAAGTCGCCGAAGATGGCATAGCCGAGCACGGTCGCCGAGATGATCTCGAAATACTGGAACGGTGCCAGCAGCGAGAGCGGCGCCATGCGGAAGGCGCGCACGACCAGCATATGCGCATAGCCGGACAGCGCGCCGAGGATGACGAGCAGGACGAGGGCAAAGACCGATGTCGGCAGCGACGGTGCAAAATCGCCAATGCCGGCCGAATGGCCCGCGAAAAGTGCTGCGCCCATGAAGATCGTGCCGCCGAAGCCGGCGATCGTCTGCATGGTCAGCGGCGAATCGGCATCACCGATCGCGCGGTTCATGAAGAGGTAGATCGAATAGAGGAAGGCGCAGGCGACCGGCAGCAGCGCCGTCCAGCCGAAAAGCACGAAGCTCGGCTGGATGACGATGAGCGCACCGCCGAAGCCGACGATGATGGCAAGCCAGCGCCGCCAGCCGACCCTGTCGCCGAGGAACGTGGCGGACATGGCCGTCAGAATGAAGGGCTCGACGAAGTAGATCGCGAACACATCGGCGAGCGGCATGTATTTGACCGCCGCGAAGAACAGCAGGCTTGCCGCACCGTGGATGGCGCCACGCAGCAGGTTCAGCCACGGCTGCTTCGGCCGCAAGGTTGCGGCACCGGCGGCGGTGAAGATCAGCGGGATCGTGCAGACGACCTGGAAGAAGAAGCGATAGAACGTCACCTGGCCGGGCGACATGTCGGCAAATGTCGCCATATATTTGGCGATCGCGTCCATGCCGGGCAGAAGCAGCATGGCGACGGACATCAGCACGACGCCCCGCATGATACTTCCGTCCTGTTGGTCCGTCGTGGTGCTCATGATGCGACTCCCTAGATCGCCCCTGCATAGCCCTTTTGTGCCGTCCTGCAATGCCGGAAATCCTGCCCCCGGACGACCGGCACGCAGGCGTCGCGAAGCGGCGCATTTGAGGTAGAAGGCGATCGTGGATTGCCTGTAAACTCTCGGCGAAGACAATGGAGGCCGCGATGACCTTTCCCGGCGAGAACAACACGATCCCCTTTCCTTCCGGCCGCGTCGACGGCGATACGCTCGGTGGCCGCATCTGGCGGGCGCGCGATGCGCTGGGCCTGTCTCTGGCAGATCTCGCCTCCCGCCTCGGCCTGCCGGAAGAAACGGTCAGTGGCTGGGAACGCGACCACGCCGAGCCCGACACCAAGGCGATGTTCATGCTCGCCGGCGTGCTCTCCGTCTCCCCCTCCTGGCTGATCGCCGGCATCGGCGAGGCTCCGGCAGACCCGACCGGGGATGAGCACCTGCACCCGCTGCTGCGCCAGCTTCGTGAAATCCACCAGCTCCACGACCAGACGGGCAAGGCGATCACAGCGCTCGAAGCCGAGATCGCCAAATTGATCAAATCAGATCACGACTGACATTTTTGCCATTACCGCACTTGAGGCGCCGGACCGGCTCTGCAATGGTCCGCCCGAACAGAGAATCCGCATAGGGAGATAGAAGATGGACGTACGCGCCGCCGTTGCCGTTCAGGCCGGAAAACCGCTTGAGATCATGACCGTACAGCTCGAGGGGCCGCGCGCCGGCGAAGTGCTGGTTGAAGTCAAGGCGACCGGCATCTGCCATACCGACGACTTCACGCTGTCGGGTGCCGATCCGGAAGGCCTGTTTCCTGCCATCCTCGGCCATGAGGGCGCCGGCATCGTCGTTGACGTCGGCCCTGGCGTGACGTCGGTGAAGAGGGGCGACCATGTCATTCCGCTCTACACGCCGGAATGCCGCGAATGTTATTCTTGTCTGTCACGCAAGACGAACCTCTGCACCTCGATCCGCGCCACCCAGGGCCAGGGCCTGATGCCGGACGGCACCTCGCGCTTCTCGATCGGCAAGGACAAGATCCACCACTATATGGGCTGCTCGACCTTCTCGAACTTCACGGTCCTGCCGGAAATCGCGCTCGCCAAGGTCAACCCCGACGCCCCCTTCGACAAGATCTGCTACATCGGCTGCGGCGTCACCACCGGCATCGGCGCCGTCATCAACACGGCGAAGGTCGAGATCGGCTCGACGGCCATCGTCTTCGGCCTCGGCGGCATCGGCCTCAACGTGCTGCAGGGCCTGAGGCTTGCCGGTGCGGACATGATCATCGGCGTCGACATCAACCCCGACCGCGAGGAATGGGGCAGGAAATTCGGCATGACGCACTTCGTCAACGCGAAGGAGGTCGGCGACGATATCGTGCCCTACCTCGTCAACATGACGAAGCGCAACGGCGACCTGATCGGCGGCGCGGACTACACCTTCGACTGCACGGGCAACACCAAGGTGATGCGCCAGGCGCTGGAAGCCTCGCATCGCGGCTGGGGCAAGTCGGTCATCATCGGCGTTGCCGGTGCCGGCCAGGAAATCTCCACCCGTCCGTTCCAGCTCGTCACCGGCCGCAACTGGATGGGCACGGCCTTCGGTGGCGCGCGCGGCCGCACGGACGTGCCGAAGATCGTCGACTGGTACATGGAGGGCAAGATCCAGATCGATCCGATGATCACCCACACCATGCCGCTCGAGGACATCAACAAGGGCTTCGAGCTGATGCATTCGGGCGAATCGATCCGCGGCGTGGTGGTCTATTGACGTCTACGGACCACTACAGCGTCGACGTGCGGAGGCTGCATGCATTCTCCGCCGTCGAACTCTATGCGCTGCTGAAGCTGCGCGTGGACGTCTTCATCGTCGAGCAGGCCTGCGTCTATCCGGAACTGGACGGCAAGGATCCGGAAGCGCTTCATCTTCGCCTGTTGATCGGCGGTGAGACGGCCGCGTATGCGCGACTATGGCGGCCTGTGGACGCGCCGCCACGCATCGGCCGGGTGCTTGTCGCACCCAACCATCGCGGCAAACGCCTTGGTGATGCCGTCATGCGCGAAGCGATCCGCGTCTGCGAAATGCATTTTCCCGGCGAGCCGATTGCGCTATCCGCGCAAAGCCACCTGGAGCGCTTCTACCGGTCCCTTGGCTTCACGCCGACATCGGAGGAATATGTCGAGGACGATATTCCGCATATCGACATGCAGCGTCCTGCCGGCCATTCTTGAGCCATGCAAAAGAACAGCACCATGATCTATGTCGACGCCGATGCCTGCCCGGTAAAGGCCGAAATCCTGAAGGTTGCCGAACGGCACGAGATGGAAGTGACCTTCGTCGCCAATTCCGGCCTGCGCCCGTCGCGGGACCCGATGGTGAAGAACATCATCGTGTCCGGCGCCTTCGACGCCGCGGACAACTGGATCGCCGAGCATGTCGGCGACGATGACATCGTGATAACGGCCGACGTGCCGCTTGCGGTGCGCTGCGTCGAGAAGGGCGCGCACGTGACCGGCCCGACCGGCCGGCTCTTCGACAAGACCAATATCGGCATGGCGAGCGCCATGCGTGATCTTGGTGCGCATCTGCGCGAGACCGGCGAAAGCAAGGGCTACAACGCCGCCTTTTCGCCACGCGACCGCTCGGCCTTCCTCGAAACGCTCGATCGCCTCTGCCGCCGCGCGAAAAATGCCCGCACGGGGCCTGCTGCATGAGCAAAGATCCGGGGCAGAGGATTTTCGGCCGCCACGTCCCCTTCTATGCCGGCATCGGCGCGGCGGCGCTCGGCCTCGCGGTTGCGCTCTGGCTGAAGCCGGATTTCGCCATTGAGATCGCTGCCGTCGCCTTCTTCCTCTGCTATCTGCTGCTGACCGCCTGGCGCGTGCCCTACCTCACGGCCGTCCATCTCGAGCACTATGCGACGGATAGCGACGAGCCAGTGGCCATCATCTTCGGCGTGACCTTCGCCGCCGTCGCCATCTCGACAGGCTCGCTCTTCGTGGTGTTGAACCGGCCGGCCGCGTCACTTGCGGAATTCACTCTTGCCTTCGCGTCCGTTGCCCTCGGCTGGCTCACCATCCACACCATGGCGGCCATGCACTATGCCCATCTCTACTGGCGGCCCGGCAGCACCGAAACCAGTTCCGACGCCGGCCGCAGTCTCGATTTTCCGGGCGATGCCGCGCCCGGCGCCTATGATTTCCTCTATTTCGCCTTCGTGATCGGCATGACGGCGCAAACCTCGGACGTCGCGATCACCTCCACGGCGATGCGCAAGGTCAACCTGCTGCACGCCGTGGTTTCCTTCTTCTTCAACACGGTGCTGGTCGCCGCCGCCGTCAACGCGGCGGTGTCGCTCGCTACCTGAACCACATTCGGAGTTTTTAATGAAAGTGCTTTCCCAGAACACCGCCTTCGGCGGCATGCAGGGTGTCTTCGCCCACGATTCCGAGGCCTGCAAGGGCGAGATGACCTTCGCCGTCTTCGTGCCGCCGCAGGCGATCAAGGAGCCGCGCCCGGTGCTCTGGTATCTGTCCGGCCTCACCTGCAGCCATGCCAATGTGATGGAAAAGGGTGAATACCGCCGCATGGCCGCCGAACTCGGCCTCATCATCGTCTGCCCGGATACCAGCCCGCGCGGCAACGACGTGCCGGATGAAATCACCAACTGGCAGATGGGCAAGGGCGCCGGCTTTTATCTCGACGCCACCGAGCGGCCCTGGGCGGAAAACTTCCAGATGTACAGCTACGTGACGGAAGAGCTGCCCAACTTCGCCAGCCAGCATTTCCGCATGGACATGAGCCGCCAGGGCATTTTCGGTCACTCGATGGGTGGTCATGGCGCCATGACGATCGCGCTGAAGAACCCGGAACGCTTCAAGAGCTGCTCGGCCTTCGCGCCGATCGTCGAGCCCTCGACCGCGGACTGGTCGATGCCCGCCTTCGAAAAATATCTGGGCGCCGACAAGGCAGCCTGGCGTCAATATGATGCGTGCGCGCTTGTTGCGGACGGCGCGCGTTTCCCGGAATTCCTGATCGACCAGGGCAAGGCCGACGGCTTCCTGGACAACGGCCTGCGACCTTGGCTCTTCGAGGAGGCGATCAAGGGCACGGATATCGGGCTGACGCTGCGCATGCACGAGCGCTATGACCACTCCTACTATTTCATCTCGACCTTCATGGACGATCACCTGAAATGGCACGCCGAACGTCTCGGCTGAGGAAGAGATATGGCGGGGGTGCATGGCTGACATGTCACCCCTGCCCTTGCCCTTCCCGTCCGGATCGGCAATAGTTCGCCCGGTAGACGACTACCGCCGGATTCTTCGTCCGGTCACGATCGCGGGGACGGCCTCGCTCCTTTGAAACGGAGTAGGCATCATGCCCTGGATTCTTCTCGCTCTCGCCGGCATCTTTGAAATCGGCTGGGCGATCGGCCTCAAATACACCGACGGCTTCACCAAACCACTTCCTACGGCGCTCACTGCCGGCTCGATGGTCATCTCGATCGTGCTGCTCGGCCTTGCCGTGAAGACGCTGCCGATCGGCACTGCCTATGCGATCTGGACCGGTATCGGTACCGTCGGCACGGTGATGCTCGGCATCTTCCTCTTCGCCGAGCCGGTAACGGCGATCCGCATGGGCTGCATCGCGCTCATCGTCACCGGTATCCTCGGCCTGAAGTTTGCGGCTTAAAGCAAGTCCAGCAAACGTGCGCAGCCAAATTGCGTTCCTCTCTTAACGACGGTTGTCGAGGGCGAAAGCCCCCGGCCCTGCCGCGGTAATGTAGAGAAAGATGAAGCAGAACAGCACCGCGGCGTCGCCGCGGTTGTTGATCGGGAAAAAGCTCTGCGGCGCATGCGCCATGAAATAGGCAACCGCCGTGAAGCCGCAGAGCACGAAGGCCACAGGCCGCGTGAAAAGACCCACCAGAATCAGCAGGCCGCCGACAATCTCCAGCACGCCCGCCAGGCCGATCAGGTTCATGAGATCGCCAAAGGGCTGTTCTGCGGGCGGAAAATTGAAGAATTTCTGCGTGCCGTGCTCGATGAGCAGCAGCGCCGTCATGATTCGAAGCGCTGCGAGCGCCTGCGGACGGTAAGCGGATAGTCGGTCGAACATGCTCTAACTCCCTGCCGGTTCACTCACAGGGGAATGTTATCGTGTTTCTTCCACGGATTTTCCAGATCCTTGTTGCGCAGCATGCGCAGCGCCCGCGCGATGCGCTTGCGGGTCGAATGCGGCATGATCACCTCATCGATGTAACCGCGCTCCGCCGCGACGAAGGGCGAGAGGAAACGATCCTCGTACATCTTCGTGTGTCCCGCGATCTTCTCCGGATCGTTGATATCCTTGCGGAAGATGATCTCGACTGCCCCCCTGGCACCCATCACGGCAATCTGCGCCGTCGGCCAGGCATAGTTGATATCGCCACGCAGGTGTTTTGACGCCATCACGTCATAGGCGCCCCCATAGGCTTTTCGCGTGATCAGCGTCACCTTGGGGACGGTCGCCTCGGCAAAGGCAAAGAGCAACTTGGCGCCATGCTTGATGAGGCCGCCATATTCCTGCGCGGTGCCCGGCAGGAAGCCCGGGACATCGACGAAGGTCACGACGGGAATGCTGAAGCAGTCGCAGAAGCGCACGAAACGCGCGGCCTTGCGGCTGGCGTCCGAATCGAGCACGCCGGCCAGCACCATCGGCTGGTTGGCGACAAAGCCGACCGTCGAGCCTTCGATACGGCCGAAGCCGCAGACGATGTTTTTGGCAAAACTCTCCTGGATCTCGAAGAAATCACCCTCGTCAACGGTCTTGAGGATCAGTTCCTTGATGTCATAGGGCTTGTTGGCATTGGCCGGGATCAGGGTATCCAGCGACTCATCGACATCCTCGACCGACTGGAAGCACTCGATCTCCGGCACGGGAGATGTGTTCGACTGCGGCAGGAAATCGACGAGGCGCCGGACCTGCAACAGCGCATCGACGTCATTGTCATAGGCGCCATCGGCGATCGAGGATTTCGTCGTGTGCACGGAGGCACCGCCAAGTTCTTCCGCAGTGACGGTCTCGTTCGTCACCGTTTTCACCACGTCCGGCCCGGTCACGAACATGTAGGACGTGTCACGCACCATGAAGATGAAATCCGTCATGGCCGGCGAATAGACATCGCCGCCGGCACATGGCCCCATGATGACCGAAATCTGTGGGATGACACCGGAGGCGAGCACATTGCGCTGGAAGACTTCGGCATAGCCACCAAGCGCTGCGACACCCTCCTGGATGCGCGCGCCGCCCGCATCGTAAAGGCCGATGATCGGCGCGCGGTTCTTCAGCGCCATGTCCTGGACCTTCATGATCTTCTGGGCATGGGTTTCGGAAAGCGAGCCGCCGAAGACCGTGAAATCCTTGGCGAAGACGAAGACGGTGCGGCCGTTGACCGTGCCCCAGCCGGTGACGACACCGTCGCCGGCGATCTTCGATTTCTCCATGCCGAAATCCGTCGAGCGATGCTCGACGAACATGTCGAATTCCTCGAACGAGCCCTCGTCCAGAAAGACATCGATGCGTTCGCGCGCCGTCAGCTTGCCGCGCTTGTGCTGTGCATCGATGCGCACCTGGCCGCCGCCCATGCGGGCGCGCTCGCGCCGGACTTCGAGCTCGTGGAGAATTTCCTTCATGCCTTCGGTTCCTCCCGTTTCACCAATGGCTTAGCATGCGGGATCGGGAGCTTGAAGGGGCGTTTTCTAGATCGAAGGTCTTAGAATTCACTCGCAACTGATCGTCTGGGTGACGACGCAGGGCGCGATCTTCTTCTTGGAGCCGTCCGGCAGCGCGCGCGAGCGCACCGTCAGCGCCGCTTCGGTCGGGATGACAACTGGGCGCGTGTCCCTGCGCGAATGGTCCTGGACGGTCTGGCGTGCCGCCGGCTTGCGCTGGCCACCGGCATGCTTTCGTCCCTTGCCGGGGCGTTTGCCAATGGAGGTCTTTCCGGCCGAAACCGGTGCCAGGTGGTAGGCGAGCGCCACCCGCTTGGCGATTGCGTCACCAAGTGCTGTTTCGCGGCCCTTGCGGCCGGGCATATAGCTGTTGACCGTCATGGCCTGGCGCGACGAGGTGCCGCCCTTCAGGTCAGACAGGGTGACCGTGACATTGGCCGAACTCTGGCCATCAGCCGTCTGCTTGAGTGCTGAGACCCGCACATCCAGGGCAGCGCGGTCAATCTGCATCGCGCGACGGGTGGCCCCGGCCGCGCGCTTCAGGTGTTCGCCGGTCCGTTTCAGCACGCTTGACGGGACGCTTTCATCGCCGCTCACCACGACCTTGCGGATATCCCGCACGGGAAATCCTTCTGCGGCGGCGGCAAGCGGTGCGGAAACGAGGAGGCAGGCGGAGAGAAGCGTGCGGAGAAGGAACTGCATGAGACGAATACCGGTATGCGATGTCAATGGTCGGTGGCGTGTCAAAATGGTGCGAAAGTCTTAACGAATGCTGATCAGCGCGAAATCTCGGCGAACACGGACGCAGCAATGTCCATTTCCTCGCGCCGAAGCTCGCGGCGACGGAAGGCTTCCTCGTCGGTGCCCCAATGCTCGATCTGCCAGTCTTCGTCGAGATGGGCGAGCGCCCAGGCCTTGTCGGCATCGATCTCGCCTTCGGCGAGCGCCAGCGCCAGCAGCGCCGAACCGGTGAGCGTGGTCACCGTGTGCAGGCAGGCGAGCGCGAGCGGGTGACGATACGCGGCAAGTGCTGCGGAAAATGCCGCGACTGCCGGCACCGGCTGCTCCTGATGGATGACGCCTTCGATGAGAATGAAACGTGCGCCCTTGGCGTCCGCGGCCCAGCGGATAACCGGGTCCCAGCCATCGCGCTGGCGATCGACCAGACCGGTCGGCGAATCCGCGCGGTAGCAGAGAAGGTCCGTGCCGGAAAAACGCACGATCTCGTCGAACACGGCGTCAAAATTATCGGCGACGCCATCGATGGCGGTGTTGACGAGACGTGTCACCGGCATTTTTGCGGGGTCGATCTCCTCGCCCTGCCCGTCCCATTCGGCGCGCAGGCGATCGGCAATGGCCTGCGTCGGCACGGCCAGCAGCTTCTTGCCGGGCGTGCGCACCGGGCGGCCGTCGAGCAGGATGCGGAAACCCTCCTCGGAGGCGTCGGTCGAAACCTCCTTGTAGAAACGCTTCGGTAGCGGGCGTTTCATCTGGATCTGTGCGCGGCGCACCGGATCGGGATCGCTCATCGCGTCGGAAAGGTCGCTCAGAATGTCACGCATCGGAAATCTCCAACCATTCGAGAAGGTCGGCGGGCGTGCGCAGGATGTGATCCGCCCCCGCCTCGACCAGTTCGGGCACGCTGGCATAGCCCCAGGAAACGCCGATCGCCGCAGCACCGGCCGCCTTCGCCATCTGCATATCGTAGATCGCATCGCCGATAACAACCGTCCTGGCCGCGTCGATGCCCGCTTCGCTGCAGCATTCCGTCACCATGGCCGGATGCGGCTTGGACGGGCAATCGTCCGCGGTACGCGAGACGAAGAAGGTCTTGTCGAAGCCATGGGTCGCGCGGATCAGATCGAGGCCGCGGCGGGACTTGCCGGTGACCGCGCCGAGGATCAGGTCGTCCTCCCGCTCCAGCCTGGCCATCATCTCCGCGATGCCTGGGAAAAGCGGCTCCTGGAAGCCCGGCTCCCCGCGCACGCCCATGTAGGTCGCCTTGTAGTGCGCGGTCATAGCCAACGCCTCGTCGTCGACATGCGGCTTGCCCTGCATGCGGGCAATCGCGATGTCGAGCGTCAGGCCGATGATCGCCTTGGTCTCGGAAACGTCCGGCCGGGCATGGCCGAAATCGACGAAGGTGCGGGCCATGACCTCATGGATCAGCCCGACGCTGTCGACCAGCGTGCCGTCGCAATCGAAGAGTACCAGTCGCATCAGTCTTCCTCGTCCGCCGAGGTCATGTCGAAGCCGAAGAGGTTCCAGGTCTGCACCATGTGCGCCGGCATCGGCGCCGTCACGCGCAGCCGCCCGCCGGAGGGGTGCGGGACGTCGATGCGGCGGGCGTGGAGATGCAGCTTGTTCTGCACGCCGCCCGGGAAGGCCCAGTTGAACTCTGCCTCGAAATATTTCGGATCGCCGATAATCGGATGGCCGATATGGGCGGCGTGCACGCGAAGCTGGTGCGTGCGGCCGGTATAGGGTTCCATCTCCAGCCAGGCGAAGTTCTGCGCCGCCTGCTCGATAATCCGGTAAAAGGATACTGCGTGGTCGGCGCCGTCCTCGCCATGTTTGGCAATGCGCATGCGGTCGCCGTCCGGCGTCTGCTCCTTGACGAGCCAGGTCGAAATCTTGTCCTCGCGCTTCTTCGGCACGCCCATCACCAGCGACCAGTAGGTCTTCTTGGTATCGCGCTCGCGGAAGGCGGCCGTCAGCTTCTGCGCCGCGCCACGCGTGCGGGCGATGACGAGCACGCCGGACGTGTCGCGGTCGAGCCGGTGCACAAGGCGCGGCTTCTCGCCCTTCGGGCTGGTCCAGGCTTCGAGCATCTGGTCGATATGCCGGTTGATGCCCGATCCGCCCTGCACGGCGATGCCGGGGGGCTTGTTCAGCACGATGACCTTGTCGTCCTCATGCAACAGCATACGGGAGAGAAGTTCATGATCCGAGGAATGTTTGAGATCGCGGCCGGCGATCGGCCCGGCCTTCGCAGCCTTGGCGTCGACCTCCATCGGGGGGACGCGGATCATCTGCCCCGGCTGCACGCGGGTATCGCTCTTGACGCGGCCACCATCGACGCGCACCTGCCCGGAACGCAGCAATTTCTGGAGCGGGCCGAAGCCGAGGCCCGGATAATGGGTCTTGAACCACCGGTCCAGGCGCATGCCCGCCTCGTCGTTCTCCACCTGCCTGTGTTCAATGCCTGCCATCTTCGCCTTCTTTCGTTGCGCGTGCTTTAACGCAAGAACGGGCGAAGGGGAACAGCTAGAAGGCGCGGAACGTCAGCGTGGTCAGCGATCGCATGATGCCGGGAATGGAGGCGACGTGATCGTTGATGAACTTGCCGATATCCTCCTCGCTGTCGACATAGATCTTCAGGAGCAGGTCGTAATCACCGCTGGTGGAATAAAGCTCCGAGATGAGTTCCGTAGCGTAAAGCGCATCGGCCACCTCATAGGTCTTGCCCGGAGCGCATTGCAATTGCACGAAAATCGGCTTCATCGGTCCTCCCGCGCCATCGGCGGCATGCTGACTGTTCTAGCGCAATCCCGGACGCAAAACCGCTTCACACTTTTGCTGGGATTGCTTCGGCCACCGATTCCGGCGGCATTTCCTTACCTCTTATGACGGATTTGGCTTGTTAAAGGCAAGACCGGCCGAAATTCGCACAGACTGTTAAAATTCGATGAAAATGCAACCACCGCGTTTTACACGCAGGAAAGGCGCAACTGTTAACTTGCACGGACGCAAACCAACTTTGTTGAACGCCCATGACCCAGATCGTGACAGTCTCACCAACCACAGCCGCCTATGCATCGCAGGGGATGAGACCGCAGACACGCGCGAATACGCTTTTCGAGGAGCGTATCCACGTCTGGAGCGAAGATGCAAAGATCCGCGGCGACGCGCGCACCGTCGCCATGCTCAATGTCATTCAGCCGCCGGCGCTGGCTCTTGCCCTCATCACCGCGACGAGCGGCACGCCGCAAGTGACCGTCGCAGAGGCGCAACGCGTCTATGACGAAAACGGTTCGCCCGCTCTGCAAGAACCCGTCTGATCCTCCCTCAAGAACCAGCCGTCCTCCAAACTCTTGGCCCCGTTTCGGGGTCATTCTTTTGTCTCTTTCCCTCCACGACAAAAAATTGTTCCACAGCGACGCCGCCTCTTGCCAAAACACAGGCAAGGTCGTTATCTGAGGCCGACCTCGCTGGGAGAAGCTGGCCGCCTCGAAAGGGCATGGCCGGTGCCGAAGGAGCAACCGCCCCGGAAACTCTCAGGCAAAAGGACCAGCAAGGTGCCGTCGGAACTCTGGAGAGAAGCGTTTTTTTGAAGCGCTCGCCGAAGGGATAACAATCTCAGGCGAAGGGACAGAGGGGGCTCAGGAGAACGGCGCGCAAGCGCCGATATTGTGAGCCGGTGCCCGGTCGGATGATGGGCGCCAAAAGACTGGAGGGCGCCTTTTGGACGTATCGTCTGAACTCAAGAAAACCCCGCTTCATGCGCTGAACCTGTCGCTCGGCGGCCGCATGGTGCCGTTCGCCGGCTATGAGATGCCGGTGCAATATACGGCCGGCGTCATGAAGGAACATCTTCAAACCCGCGCCGCGGCCGGCCTGTTCGACGTGTCCCACATGGGCCAGGTGACGGTGCGCGCCCGCTCCGGTGACAATGCCGACGCTGCGCGCGCGCTCGAGACGCTGGTGCCGGTCGATGTGCTTGGCCTTGGCGAAGGCCGCCAGCGCTATGCGCTGTTCACCAATGACGACGGCGGCATTCTCGACGACCTGATGATCGCCAATCGCGGCGACCATTTTTATGTCGTCGTCAACGCCGCCTGCAAGGACGCGGATTTCGCCCATATGCAGGCGAAGATCGGCGACGTCTGCGAACTGACACTGCACAACGACCGCGCGCTGGTCGCCCTTCAGGGGCCACACGCGGAATCGGTGCTTGCCGAACTCTGGGCCGACGTCTCCTCCATGCGCTTCATGGATGTGCGCGCCTGCGACCTGCATGACGCCGACTGCATCGTCTCGCGCTCCGGCTATACCGGCGAAGACGGTTTCGAAATCTCCATTCCGGCGGACCTTGCCGAAGCAGTCTGTCGCCGCCTGCTCGACCATCCGGACGTGCTGCCGATTGGCCTGGGCGCGCGCGATTCGCTGCGCCTCGAAGCCGGCCTCTGCCTCTACGGCAACGACATCGATACCAGCACGACGCCCGTCGAAGGCGCGCTCGAATGGGCGATCCAGAAGGTGCGCCGCAAGGGTGGCGAGCGCGCCGGCGGTTTCCCCGGTGCCGATATCATCCTCGACCAGCTCGAGAACGGTGCCGAACGCCGCCGCGTCGGCCTGAAGGCCGAAGGCCGCGCGCCCATCCGTGGCGGGGCGGTGCTTGCGACCGATGCCGAGGGCGAAGATGTCGTCGGAACCGTCACTTCCGGCGGCTTCGGCCCGAATGTCGATGGCCCTGTCGCCATGGGCTACGTCACCAAATCGGCAGCAACGCCCGGCACCCAGCTTTATGCCGGTGTGCGCGGCAAGTTCCTGCCGATTTCCGTGGCAACCCTGCCCTTCGTCAAGAACACCTTCAAGCGCTGAATCACGGTCCGCTTCCCGGCCTGCGTGGAGACAGGGCTGACAGGCGGATGAGCGGCAAACCGGACAACAATCACTTTCCGAGAGAGGAACAAACATGCTGAAATTCACCGAAGAACACGAGTGGCTGCAGATCGACGGCGACGTAGCGACCGTCGGCATCACGGCGCACGCGGCCGAGCAGCTCGGCGACCTCGTCTTCGTCGAACTGCCCGAGGTTGGCGCCACCTTCTCGAAGGGCGGCGATGCGTCGACCGTCGAATCCGTCAAGGCTGCCTCCGACGTCTACTGCCCGCTCGACGGCGAAATCGTCGAGGTGAACGAAGCGATCGTTGCCGATCCCTCCCTCGTCAACAGCGACCCGCAGGGCGCCGGCTGGTTCTTCAAGCTGAAGCTTGCCAACAAGGCCGATGCCGATGGCCTGATGGACGAAGCCGCCTACAAGGAGCTTGTCGGCTGATGTCTCTCCCCAAGGACTTTGCCTTTACCGATTACCAGCCCTACGACTTCGCCAACCGTCGCCATATCGGCCCTTCGCCGAAGGAAATGGAGGCGATGCTCAAGGTAGTCGGTTACCCGAGCCTCGACGCGCTGATCGACGACACCGTTCCGAAATCGATCCGCCAGACCAAGGCGCTCGAATGGGGTGCGCCGATGACCGAGCGCGAGGCGCTCGACAAGATGCGTGAGACCGCCAACCGCAACAAGAAGCTCGTCTCGCTGATCGGCCAGGGCTACTACGGCACGATCACGCCGCCGGTCGTCCAGCGCAACATCCTGGAAAACCCGGCCTGGTACACGGCCTATACGCCCTACCAGCCGGAAATCAGCCAGGGCCGCCTCGAGGCGCTGCTCAACTACCAGACCATGGTCTGCGACCTCACCGGTCTCGACGTCGCGAATGCCTCACTGCTCGACGAGGCGACCGCGGCTGCCGAAGCCATGGCGATGGCGCAGCGCGTGGCGAAGTCTAAGGCGAATGCCTTCTTCGTCGACGAAAACTGCCACCCGCAGACGATCGCACTGCTGAAGACCCGTTCCGAGCCGCTCGGCTGGCAGATCATCGTCGGTGATCCCTTCACCGATCTCGATCCCGTCGACGTGTTCGGCGCGATTTTCCAGTATCCGGGTACCTATGGTCATGTGCGCGATTTTTCGGGCCTGATCGCCCGCCTGCACCAGACCGGCGCCATCGCCGTCATGGCGGCCGATCCGCTGGCGCTCGCCCTCCTCAAGTCGCCCGGCGAGATGGATGCGGATATCGCCATCGGCTGCACCCAGCGTTTTGGCGTGCCGGTCGGTTATGGTGGGCCGCATGCCGCCTACATGGCCGTCAAGGACGCCTACAAGCGCTCGATGCCCGGCCGCCTCGTCGGCGTCTCCATCGATGCCCGCGGCAACCGCGCCTACCGCCTGTCGCTCCAGACCCGCGAGCAGCACATCCGCCGCGAAAAGGCGACGTCGAACATCTGCACCGCGCAGGTCCTGCTCGCCGTCATGGCTTCGATGTATGCCGTGTTCCATGGTCCGCAGGGCCTGAAGGCGATCTCGCAGAGCGTGCACCAGAAGACCGTGCGCCTCGCCATGGGCCTGGAAAAGCTTGGCTACACCGTTGAGCCGGAAGTGTTCTTCGACACGATCACCGTGCATGTCGGCAAGCTGCAGGGCATCATCCTGAAGACGGCCGTCGCGGAAGAAGTAAACCTTCGCAAGATCGGCGACGACCGTATCGGCATCAGCCTCGACGAGCGCTCGCGCCCCGTCACGCTGGAAGCCGTCTGGCGGGCCTTCGGTGGTGATTTCGAGGTTGCGGAATTTGAACCGGGCTATCGCCTGCCGGAAGACCTGCTGCGCACCAGCGAATACCTGACGCATCCGATCTTCCACATGAACCGCGCGGAAAGCGAGATGACACGCTACATCCGCCGGCTTTCCGACCGCGACCTCGCGCTCGACCGCTCGATGATCCCGCTCGGCTCGTGCACGATGAAACTCAACGCCACGGCGGAAATGCTGCCGATCACCTGGCCGGAGTTCGCGGAGATTCACCCCTTCGTGCCGGCCGACCAGGCGCAGGGCTACCGGCACCTCATCGAGGACCTGTCGCAGAAACTCTGCGACATTACCGGCTACGACGCCGTCTCCATGCAGCCGAATTCCGGCGCGCAGGGTGAATATGCCGGTCTGCTGACGATCCGTGCCTATCATCTCGCCAACGGCAATACGCATCGCGACGTCTGCCTCATCCCGACCTCCGCGCACGGCACCAACCCGGCGTCGGCACAGATGGTCGGCATGAAGGTCGTCGTCGTGAAGGTGTCCGACAACGGCGACATCGACATGGACGACTTCCGTGCCAAGGCAGAACAGCATGCGGACAACCTGTCCTGCTGCATGATCACCTACCCGTCCACGCATGGCGTCTTCGAAGAGAACGTGCGCGAAATCTGCGAGATCGTGCACAAGCATGGCGGCCAGGTCTATATCGACGGTGCCAATATGAACGCCATGGTCGGGCTTGCCCGTCCGGGTGATATCGGCGGCGACGTCAGCCACCTCAACCTGCACAAGACCTTTTGCATCCCGCATGGCGGCGGTGGTCCCGGCATGGGACCGATCGGCGTCAAGGCGCATCTTGCACCCTTCCTGCCGGCAAACCCGACGACAGGCGAGGCCGGTGCAGTCTCGGCGGCTCCCTTCGGCTCGGCCTCCATCCTGCCGATCTCCTGGAGCTATTGCCTGATGATGGGTGGCGAAGGCCTGACACAGGCGACGAAGGTGGCGATCCTCAACGCCAACTACATCGCCGCCCGCCTGAAGGGCGCGTATGACGTGCTCTACAAGTCCGCCAAGGGCCGCGTGGCACATGAATGCATCATCGACACGCGTCCGCTCGTCGACAGCGCCGGCGTGACCGTCGACGACGTCGCCAAGCGCCTGATCGACTGCGGCTTCCACGCGCCGACCATGAGCTGGCCGGTCGCCGGCACGCTGATGATCGAGCCGACCGAATCGGAGACCAAGGCCGAGATCGACCGCTTCTGCGATGCGATGCTGGCGATCCGCGAGGAAGCCCGCGCCATCGAGGAAGGCCGGATGGACAAGGTCAACAACCCGCTGAAGAACGCCCCGCACACAGTGGAAGACCTCGTCGGCGAATGGGATCGTCCCTATTCGCGGGAGCAGGCCTGCTACCCGCCGGGCGCCTTCCGGGTCGACAAATACTGGTCGCCGGTCAACCGCGTCGACAACGTCTATGGCGACCGCAACCTCGTCTGCTCCTGCCCGCCGCTGGAAGACTACGCGGACGCAGCCGAATAAAAACGGCTACGCCAAGGGCAAAAACTTGAACCCCGGCCGATCCTATCGGCCGGGGTTTTCCATTGCGGGCAGGGAGAAGTCAGGGCGCGACCGCGACGTCCACCCAGAAACGGGTAAAACCTTCGGCGAAATCGCGATAGCCGCTGACCGTCGAAGGTTTGACGGCATAGGCATTGGCGCCGTTCTGATAGGCGCGGTTCACATCGACGGAATTCGACGAGGAGGACAGCATGATCACCGGCGTGACTGCCGTGCGCGTGCGTGCGCGCAGCCGCTTGAGCAGGTCCATGCCGCTCGTTCCCGGCATGTTGATGTCGAGGAGGATATAGTCGAAGGCTTCGATATCGAGCCGGTCACTCGCCTGTTCCGCGTCGGCAACGTGGGTGATTTCGATCGGGCTGCCGGCATCGCTGAAGGCACGCATGACGAAGCGTACATCGACGGGATCGTCATCGACGACGATCAGCTTTCTAGCCGAGCCTGCCACGTTCGTTCCCCCTTGACTTTACGGGTTGCGGAAACGTCACCACGAAGCGTGCGCCCGGACCATAGGTGGTGTCAAGCGCTATAACGCCGTTGTGGCTCTCGACGATCCGCCGCGCCAGCGCCAAGCCGACGCCGGTGCCCTGATAAACCGACTCGTCCCGGTGAAGTCTCTGGAAAACATCGAAAATCCGCTCGACATGCTGCGGATCGATACCAATGCCGTCATCTTCGACCACGAAAGCAATACCGGCTTCGTTGTGTTGCGAATAGACGCGCACCACGGGGGCCTTGTCAGGGTGGTGGTATTTCAGCGCATTGCCGATCAGGTTCTGGGCCAGGCGCTTCAGAAGCTCCGGGTCGCCCATGACCTCCGGCAGCGACCGGATATCGACCCGCCCGCTGGTTTCCTGCACATGGGTTTCAAGCAGCACCAGCGCGTCGCGAACCACATCGGCGAGTGCGACCGGCTTTGGCGACGTGATGCGGTAGGCGATCTGGGAAAATTCGAGCAGGCTGTCGATGATGCGGCGCATGCGCGCGGCACTTTTGCGCACATGGTCCGAATAATGCGCCAGTTCGGCAAACTCGCCGCGGTGCAGATCTTCGGAAATCATCTCGGCAAACATCGAGAGATGGCGTAGCGGCGCCTTCAGGTCATGCGAAACCGTCGCGGTGAACTGGTCGAGCGCCTCGTTCTTGCGACGCAGTTCGTTCGTCTGCGCCTCCACCTTATGCTGCTGGTGCTTGGCCTCGGTGATGTCACGCCCAACGCTGACGACCTCGGTGACGCCGCTCTCATCGAAGATGGCGACGGCCGTCCAGAACATCCAGTCCTCTTTGCCATCCGGCCCCTCGGTGCAGACTTCGAGCGAGCGCACGGGCGCCTCGCGCGTATAGCTGTCGATGTTCATCAGGTCGGCCGTCTGTTCCGGCGCGCAGGCAACGTCCGGCAGATAGCGACCGACAAGCTCGTCGGTGGTCGAGCCGACATGCGCGGCATATTTGTCGTTGGCAAAGCGGATGGTGAGGTTCCTGTCGAAGCGCAGGATCATATCCGGCAGGATCTGCAGCAGCGAGAGATAGTCGCGGCGCTTCTCCTCGAGGGCGGCCTCGGCGCGTTTCAGCTCCGAAACATCGACGCGCAACGCGACGATATCGCCGGTTTCAGCCACATGGCTTTCGCCGCGGATCCAACGGTCCTTGCCGAACTGGAAGACGCTTCCGCCACTATCGGTGTTCCTGTGGCTTTCAAGGCGCTGGCGCACCGTCTCCTCTGCCTCCGGCGTGCCTTCCTGAACGCCGGGAAACATGCCCACGCGCAGGCTGGCGCGCGCGATGCTCTCCAGCGTCGCACCGACGCGCACGGCATCCCGGGCATGCCCGCAACGCTCCTTATAGGAGCGGTTGAACATAACCAGCCGCTCTTCCTGATCGAAGATCGCAAATCCCTCGTTCATCGTATCCAGCGCGGCGGCGATGCGCTGGCCGAGCAGGATCTGCTCGCCATGGCTGCCGCCACTCAACAGACTGCGCAGAAGAAGCGCATAACGCGCGCCACCCGGTTCGTCGGAAACGGCGATCACATGGGCCGTTGCCTCGAAGAGCGAGCCGTTGTCGTGGCGGAAGGAGAAGGCGTGCGTATTTTCCCGCCCCGCTACGGCATGACGGGCCAGCAGGGCCGCGACATCCGCCCCATCGATGATGGGGGCATCGGCGGGCTTCTGGCCATTCCGGTTCCAGCCGAAGGCACGCGCCGCCGCGTCGTTGTGCGAGACGACATGCGCCTCAGCATCGACAATGAGCGCGGGAAACGGCAGGTTCTGGTAAAGTGCCGCGGCAAAGCCGGTCATCGCTGGTGCCCCTCTCCCTGGCGATCACGCCGGCTGGCAAATGCCGGCCGGGATCGCGAGACTAGGCAAAACCATCAGCGAAAGAAAGGTGCAAGGATTAAGGGGGCTTGCACCTGCTGATTTCAGGCGCGGACCGTCGGTTGGCCGGCAGCGGCAAGCGCTGCGAGGTCGGCCGGCTTCAGTTCGACCGATTCGCCGCAGCCGCAGGCGGACGTCTGGTTCGGGTTGTGGAAGGTGAAGCCGGAGCGCAGCGTCGTCACCTCGAAATCCATCTCGGTGCCGAGGAGATAGAGCACGGCTTCCGGTGCGACCCACACACGGGCGCTGTTCCGCTCGATCAGGTCGTCCTTGGCGTTCGGTTCGGTCACGAGGTCGATGGAATATTCCATGCCCGCGCAACCGCCCTTCTTGATACCGACGCGAATGCCCTTGGCGTCAGCGCCGGCATTGTCGACGATCGCCTTGACGCGGTCTGCCGCCGCATCGGTGAGCTTCATAACTGCAAAGGCCATGGGCCATTTCTCCTTCGACCTGTCAGGTTCAAGGCCTGACGGTTTCCGAATCCGAATCTAGTGCCGCACGGTTAAGCGATCAATACTGTCTGCCGCATGATCTTGTCCGAAAAGCCTGCAACTTTTCGGGAGCATGCTAGTACCAACCAACAGCAACCTGCGCTTCTTCCGACATGCGGTCGGGCGTCCACGGCGGATCGAAGGTCATCCTGACCTCCACGCCGGACACACCTTCGACCGCGCTGACGGCATTTTCCACCCAGCCCGGCATTTCGCCGGCCACGGGGCAACCGGGCGCGGTCAGCGTCATGTCGATCTTGACCATGCGGTCGTCTTCGATGTCGATCTTGTAGATCAGGCCGAGTTCAAAAATGTCGGCCGGGATTTCCGGGTCGTAGACCGTTTTGAGCGCGGAGATGACGTCGTCGCTGAGACGCGCCAGTTCGTCGGCCGGGATTGCCGAATGAACGATGCCGTCGCGGACGTCGATCTTGTCTTCCGTTGCGTCGAGGGACATGGGTCCACCTCCTCAGGCAAAAAACTTGCGGGCATGATCAAGCGCGTCGGCGAGAGCATCCACCTCGGCGCGCGTATTGTACAGGCCGAACGATGCACGGCATGTGGAGGTAACGCCGAAGCGTTTCAAGAGCGGCTGCGCACAATGGGTGCCGGCGCGCACAGCGACCCCTGCCCGGTCGATGACCATCGAGACGTCATGGGCATGGATGCCTTCCAGCTCGAAGGAGAAGATCGAGCCCTTGCCCGGCGCCGTGCCGAAGATTTTCAGCGAATTGATCGCCGACAGGCGCTCATGGGCATAGTCACGCAAATCCGCTTCATGGACCGAAATCGCCGCGCGGCCGATCTTTTCCATATAGTCGAGCGCATGGCCAAGCCCGATCGCCTGCACGATCGGCGGCGTGCCGGCCTCGAAGCGGTGCGGCGGCTCGTTGTAGGTGACAATATCCTCGGTGACGTCGACGATCATCTCGCCGCCGCCCTGGAAGGGCCGCATCTCCTTGAGGCGATCCATCTTGCCATAGAGCACGCCGATGCCCGATGGGCCGTAAAGTTTGTGGCCGGTCATCACGTACCAGTCGCAATCGATGTCGCGCACGTCGACCGGCATGTGCACGGCGCCCTGCGAGCCATCGACCAGCACCGGAATGCCGCGCTCGCGGGCGATACGGCAGATTTCCTTGACCGGAACGATGGTGCCCAGCGCATTCGACATATGCGTGATCGCGATGAGCCTGGTGCGCTCCGTCAGGCACTTTTCGAACTCTTCGATGTGGAACGCGCCCGTCTCGTCCACCGGCGCCCAGACCAGCTTGGCGCCCTGCCGTTCGCGGATGAAATGCCACGGCACGATGTTGGAGTGGTGCTCCATGATCGACAGTACGATCTCGTCGCCCTCGCCGATCTTCGGCATGCCGTAGCCGTAGGCAACGGTGTTGATCGCCTCGGTCGAGGATTTCGTGAAGATGATCTCGTCGACAGAGGAGGCATTCAGGAAGCGGCGCACCTTTTCGCGCGCCGCCTCATAGGCATCCGTGGCAGCATTCGACAGGAAGTGCAGGCCACGATGCACGTTTGCATATTCGTTGGAATAGGCATGTGAAATCGCGTCGATCACCGACTGCGGCTTCTGCGCCGAAGCGCCATTGTCGAGATAGACCAGCGGCTTGCCATAGACCGTCTTCGACAGGATCGGGAAATCCTTGCGGATCGCCTCGACGTCGTAGGCCTTTGCGGGTGCGTGTTCCATCTCGACTTCCTTGTTTACGCAATCCCGGACGCAAAACCGCTGCACACTTTTGCGGGGACTGCTCCTGTTACGCGTGCTTTTCCAGCCAGGCGGCGATGACGCCTTCCAGCGCCTCGACCAGCGGCTCGTCTTCCAGCTCCTCGACGATCTCGGCGACGAAGGCGTTGACCAGCATGGCGCGCGCCTTGTTTTCCGGGATGCCGCGGGCCATCAGGTAGAAGAGCTGGACGTGGTCGATGTCGATCACGGTCGCACCGTGGCCGCACTGTACGTCGTCGGCAAAGATTTCCAGCTCCGGCTTGGCGGAGAAATCCGCCTCGTCCGACAAGAGGAGCGTGTTGCACGACATCTTCGCGTCGGTCTTCTGCGCATCGGGGGCGACGCGGATCTGGCCCTGGAAGACGCCGCGGGCGCGATCGAAGATCACGTTGCGGATGACTTCCGTCGACGTCGTGTGCGGCACGTTGTGACCGACCGTGAAGGTCACGTCATTGTGCGTCTCGCCGCCGAGCAGGTTGATGCCGCGCAGCTGGAGATCGGACCCTTCGCCGGAAACGACGACATGGATCTCCTGCCGCACGAGCTTGCCGCCGGCATTGATCACGTAGAGGCGAAGTTTTGCATCCGTGCCGAGCGTGATGCGGATCTGGCCGAGATGCGTGTCCGCACCGCCCTGCCCCTGGAAGATGATCCAGGTGATTTCGGCGCCGTCCGCCAGCGAAATGTCGCTGACCGTCGTCACGAAGGCGGCGTTATCGCCGGTCGCCACATGGCGCTCGATCACGGTCGCCTTGACGTTTGCGCCAAAGGTTGCCGGGAAACGCGTGTGCGTCTGGCCGGCGTTCTGCGTCGTCTGGATTTCCAGCGGCGCTGCAAGCTCGGTGCCATCAGGGAAATCCAGCACGAAACCGTCGCGCACGAAGGCACCGTTGATGCGGCCGATCGTGTCGTCGCTGTCGCGGGCGGTGAGGCCTTCTGCGGCGGTGCCGTCAGCAAGCGCTTCCGCGAAGGTGCGCAGCGTCACGCCATCCACCGAACCGCGGGTATCCGCAACGCCGTTGACGACTGAAAGCACCGTCGAGCCTTCGACCAGCGGCGCGACCTTGGCGGCGGACGCCGCCGGATCAAACGCAGGCACGGCGCGCAGCAGCGCCTTGAGGTCCGTATAGTGCCAGGCCTCGACGCGGCGCGTCGGAAGACCAGCGTCCTTGAAGTCGCTGATCAGAATGTCGCGGGCCGCGATTACGGCACCATCGCCCGGCAGTTCGCCGATCGCGTGGTCGTAGGCTTCGCAGAGCGCGGTCTCGGCGACCGAGAGCTTCATGCCTGTCTGCATGTTCATGAGATTACTCCTTCACGATGCCTCAGGCAGCGGCATCGATGATGTCGGCATAGCCATTTGCTTCCAGCTCATGCGCCAGCGTCTTGTCGCCGGACTTGATGACCTGGCCCTTGTAGAGAACGTGGACAGTATCCGGCACGATGTAGTCGAGCAGGCGCTGGTAGTGCGTGATGACGACGACGGCGCGATCCGGCGAACGCAGCGCATTGACGCCATCAGCGACGATCTTGAGCGCATCGATATCGAGGCCGGAATCCGTTTCGTCGAGAACGCAGAGCTTCGGCTCGAGCAGTGACATCTGCAGGATTTCGGCGCGCTTCTTCTCACCGCCGGAGAAACCGACGTTCAGCGGACGGCGCAGCATTTCCGGCGCGATCTTCAGCTCGGCAGCGGCTTCCTTGACGCGGCGCATGAAGTCCGGCGTCGTCAGTTCCGCTTCGCCGCGCGCCTTGCGCTGCTCGTTCATCGCGACCTTGAGGAACTGCATCGTGGCGACACCCGGGATTTCGACGGGGTACTGGAACGCCAGGAAGATGCCCTTGGAGGCACGCTCGGCCGGATCGAGTTCCAGAATGCTCTCGCCATTGTAGAGGATTTCGCCTTCGGTGACTTCGTAGTCTTCGCGGCCGGCGAGGATGTAGGAGAGCGTCGACTTGCCGGAGCCGTTCGGGCCCATGATGGCGGCGACTTCTCCGGCCTTCACGGTGAGGTTCAGGCCGCGGATGATCTCGGTGCCGTCTTCGGCGATGCGAGCGTGCAGATTCTTGATTTCAAGCATGGTTTCTCGGTCCTGCGTTCGGAGCACATCCAGCGCTCCCGTCTTGGTTTCAGAAGCCGAGGAAGAAGTGAACCACCGGAAGCATCATGGCGGAGAAACCGCCGAGGCCAAGCCCCACCACCGTGCGTACCGCCAAATTCCGAAGATTTGGCGCATACGCTGCTAGTCCACCGCACACCACGGCATAATACGTCAGATTGACCGGATCCATGTCGTCTCTCCCGATGAGAACCGTACCCGTCTATTATAACGGATCACGGGAAAACTTCATCGAACGGCTTGTCCGGCCACCCGGCGGAAAACCGCCGGGGTATTCTTGTCAGCTATGGTCCCTATCGTGGGCCAGCCAACAAATTCCCTGTTTCATGCACCTACCGTCCTTTTCCGAAGGAAGCACCGGCACCGAAAAGGTGGCTGCCGGCGAACCGGTTGAGAAAAGCGTCGAAATCCCGATCCTTGTGGATTTCGGCAACGATGGACGTCCAGCCCGCCCTGATCTTGGCATCGATGCAATCTATCAAGGCGATGACGCTGTTTCGGTCGTCGGAAATCAGATTCAGAGCCGGCGGCACATCAGCCTCGCCGCAGTTCTTTCGAACGAATTCACGCGACCAGACACCAAGGTCGGCCCATTCAAATCCGCGCGTGGAACTGCGCTTGATGACCTCTCCCAAGTAGGCGACAGCCGCCGTCATCGGATTGTTGAGGCCATTGGTCAAAATGGGCGACGTCTTGAAAAGCCTAAGCTCCTCCCGCCCCATCAGCGAAAAGATCATGTCGACTTCGGAAAGGGACGCCAGCGAATAATCAAGTTTCTTCGGCATCTTGCCGAAGAAGGGGATTTTGAATCTCCTGACGTACTTTTCCGGCATCGCCCGAACGGTCGCGAAGCTTTCCGCTGCAGCAGTCACCTTCCGGATAAACTCCGGATTGGCTTTTGCATCGAAGCCTGCGCTCACGACCGAAGTCTGGCTCATCAGCCAACGCTCCCTTCCAGCGAGATGCCGATCAGCTTCTGCGCCTCGACGGCGAATTCCATCGGCAGTTCCTGGATGACTTCCTTGACGAAGCCGTTGACGATTAGCGCGATCGCCGCCTCGGTCGGGATGCCGCGCTGCAGGCAATAGAACAGCTGGTCCTCGGAGATCTTCGAGGTGGTCGCCTCGTGCTCGAACTGGGCCGTCGCGTTCTTCGCCTCGATGTAGGGCACGGTATGCGCGCCGCACTTGTCGCCGATCAGGAGCGAGTCGCACTGCGTGAAGTTGCGGGCGTTCTCCGCCTTGCGGTGGGCCGAAACCTGGCCGCGATAGGTGTTGTTGGAGAAGCCGGCGGAAATGCCCTTCGAGACGATGCGGCTCGACGTGTTCTTGCCGAGATGGATCATCTTGGTGCCACTGTCGATCTGCTGGTGACCGTTCGAGACCGCGATCGAGTAGAACTCGCCGCGCGAACCGTCGCCGCGCAGGATGCAGGACGGATACTTCCAGGTGATCGCGGAGCCGGTCTCGACCTGCGTCCACGAAATCTTGGAGTTCTTGCCCCGGCAATCGCCGCGCTTGGTGACGAAGTTGTAGATGCCGCCCTTGCCGTCCTTGTCGCCCGGATACCAGTTCTGGACGGTGGAGTACTTGATCTCGGCATCATCGAGCGCAACCAGCTCGACGACGGCAGCATGCAGCTGGTTTTCGTCACGCTGCGGCGCGGTGCAGCCTTCGAGATAGGAGACGTAGGCGCCGTCTTCGCAAATGATCAGCGTGCGCTCGAACTGGCCGGTGTTCTTCTCGTTGATACGGAAGTAGGTGGACAGTTCCATCGGGCAACGAACGCCCTTCGGCACGAAGACGAACGAGCCGTCCGTGAAGACGGCGGAGTTCAGCGTCGCATAAAAGTTGTCGGTCGTTGGGACGACGGTGCCGAGATACTTTTTCACGAGATCGGGATGCTCGCGGATGGCTTCGGAGATCGACATGAAGATCACGCCGGCCTTCTTCAGCTCTTCCTTGAAGGTCGTGACGACCGAGACCGAGTCGAACACGGCGTCGACGGCGATCTTCGAGGTCTGCACGCCGGCCAGGATTTCCTGCTCGCGCAGCGGAATGCCGAGCTTCTCGTACATTTTCAGAAGTTCGGGATCGACTTCGTCAATGGACTTCGGGCCGCTCTGGTTCTTCGGAGCGGCATAGTAGTAGAGGTCATTGAAGTCGATCTTCGGATATTCGACGCGCGCCCAGGTCGGCTCTTCGAGCGTCAGCCAGCGCTGGTAGGCAGCAAGGCGCCATTCGAGCATCCATTCCGGCTCGTCCTTCTTGGCGGAAATGAAGCGGATGATCTCCTCGGACAGGCCCTTCGGGGCCTTTTCCATTTCGATCGTCGTCTCGAAACCGTATTTGTACTGGTCGACGTCAATCTGACGGACCTGATCGATCGTTTCCTGCACCGCAGGCATATCGTTCTCCAATCTCGCCGGATCCAAGGTCCGGCAGTTTGTCAACGTGTGGCGGGTGTTCCGCCGGTTATGTAAGGGCCAAAGGGCGGTTTTCCCACCTTTTGGCAAGCGAAAACTTGAGTTTCCGCAAGATTCCGCTCAGGCCGCATTTCACGTCATGCGCCGCCTGGAGACGACACGCGAAAAGGCTGCCAGAAAGCGTTCCACATCGGCCGTGGTCGAACCCGGACCGAGCGAGACACGAAGCCCGCCAGGGGCCGCATCGAAGCCCATCGCCGTCAGCACGTGGCTCTGTCCGACCTTGCCGGACGAGCAGGCCGAGCCCGCCGACAGCGCGATACCTTCGAGATCGAAGGCGATCTGCCCGGTTTCCGATTTCAGGCCCGGCAGGCTGAAGAAGGAGGTGTTGGCGACCCGCTCTCCATCCGCGCCGTGGATGATGATATCGTTCGTTGTCGTTCGCATGCCGGCTTCCAACGCATCCCGCAAACCGGCGATCCGGGCATTGCGCTCTGCCAGACCGGTCAGGGCAGCACGGGCGGCGGCGGCAAAGCCGGCGAGCGCTGCCGGGTTCTCCGTGCCGGAGCGATGCCCCTTCTCCTGCCCGCCACCGCGGATCAGCGGCGCCGGCATCAACACCTCGCCACGCGAGACGAGCGCGCCAACGCCCTTCGGGCCGCCCAGCTTGTGCGAGGAGATGATCAGGAAATCCGCGTCGAGCGCCTCTACATCCACCGGCATGCGGCCAACCGCCTGAACGGCATCGACGACCAGCAGGCCGCCGTGACGACGCACGATTTCCGTCGCGGCCTTGACCGGCTGCACGATACCCGTCTCGTTGTTGGCGAGCATGACGGCGACCATCGGCAGGCCCCTGGCCTTGTCGTGGGCCTGGAGGAGCACGCCCAATGCGTCGAGATCGACGATGCCGGCACGGGTGACAGGAATGGTTGTGACATCCTCGCGGGAAAAACGTCCGCCTTCGCGGATCGCAGGATGCTCAATCTCGGACACATAGAGATGGCCGATCGAAAGCGGCGTACGACCCATGCGGTAGTGAGGCGTCAGAACGAGGTTTGCGGCCTCCGTCGCACCGCTCGTGAAGATCACATGGGCAGGCGCTGCGTTGACGAGAGCGGCCACGTCGCGGCGCGCGGCTTCCACCAGCATGCGCAGCGCCCGGCCTTCACCATGAACAGACGACGGGTTGCCGACCATGTCGAGCGCCGCGACAGAGGCCTCGCGCGCCGCCGGCAACAGGGGTGCCGTGGCGTTCCAGTCCAGATATGTGCGCTCGATCTTCGTCATCCGTTTTCCGTGCCCGCGTAGCCAAGTTCCATGCGACGTGCATTTTTCTTGAAATTGCCGTCTGGCTTGCCTTATGACACCAAGCTCACGGCGCCCGATGCGCCTATACAGTTTCGAATTGTTCTAAACTAGGTTCTAGAAAAGCTGACTGCTTTCGTCAAGACTTCAGTTGACAAGAATCCGGTCCGGAACGCGAACTTGCCGGAGTAAGAATGCCCGAAATCATCTTCAACGGACCCGCCGGTCGCCTCGAAGGCCGTTACCAGCCGTCCAAGCAGAAGAACGCCCCCATCGCCATCGTGCTGCATCCGCACCCGCAGTTCGGCGGCACGATGAACAACCAGATCGTCTACCAGCTCTTCTACATGTTCCAGAAGCGCGGTTTCACGACGCTGCGCTTCAACTTCCGCAGCATCGGCCGTAGCCAGGGCGAATTCGACCATGGTGCCGGCGAACTGTCCGATGCGGCTTCCGCACTGGACTGGGTGCAGAGCCTGCATCCCGATTCGAAGAGCTGCTGGGTTGCCGGTTATTCCTTCGGCGCCTGGATCGGCATGCAGCTCTTGATGCGCCGCCCGGAAATCGAAGGCTTCATGTCGATTGCGCCGCAGCCGAACATCTACGACTTCTCCTTCCTCGCCCCTTGCCCGTCGTCCGGCCTGATCATCAACGGCGATGCCGACAAGGTGGCACCGGAGAAGGACGTCAACGGCCTGGTGGAAAAGCTGAAGACGCAGAAGGGCATCCTGATCACCCACCGCGTGGTGCCGGGCGCCAACCACTTCTTCAACGGCCAGACCGAAACGCTGATGGCGGAATGCGAGGACTATCTCGACCGCCGCCTCGCTGGCGAACTGACGCCGGAACCGGCCGCCAAGCGCATCCGCTAACACCGGCCGAGAACTTGAACGCATAAAGCCCGATGGCCCGCCATCGGGCTTTTTCTTTGCGTGCTTTCAGTTGACCAGCTTGAAGGCCTCGACCACCACCGCCGCCGGCTCCGCCTCATGCACCCGGTCACGCCCGGCATTCTTGGCGGCATAGAGCGCATCGTCGGCCCGGCGCATGGCAAAACGCAGCGGCTCGGTCTGGCCGATTTCAGCGACGCCGAAGCTGGACGTGACCCGCACGCTGGGCGGCAGGCCCGGAATGGGCGAGACGGCGCGCGTCGCGCGCAGCGCATGGGCAAAGAGCAAGGCGGCATCCCTGCCGGTGCGGGGTAGAAACAACACGAACTCTTCGCCGCCGATACGGGCAACCAGCGCCCCTTGCGGTGCGGCGGCCTGCAGCATTTCGCCAAACGCGCGAATGGCGGCATCACCACCCTGGTGGCCATGGGTGTCGTTGACCAACTTGAAGTGATCGAGGTCGCAGAGCACGATGCTATGCGGCCCGTGCGCGGCCATCAGGGCTTCGACCCGATTGTCGAAGCCACGGCGATTGAGGACGCCCGAAAGCGCGTCGATCTCCGCATTGACCTTCTCCTCCGCGACGATTTCCAGCACGAGCACGCAGAGCAGCATCAGGCCGACCGCAACGATCAGCACTGCGCCCATGCTTTGCGAGACAAGGGCGAACTGGCTGGCGAGATAGTCCTTTGCCGTACTGCCCGAACCGGCCAATACGGCGGCAAAGGCCTTGGCGATGAAATGCACGCTGGTCACCGCCAGCAGCACGACGAGCGCCCGGTCGACGAAGGATTTCGCCCGCGCCCGCCAGGCCGCCCAGGCGCACATGCCAACCGCCACCGCAAAAGGCGTCTGGTAGGGCAGCGCATGTTCCAGCGTGCCGCGCGGCAGGTCGTAGATCACGACATCGAGCACCACGAAGGCGCCGAAGACGGCGGCCAGAACCGTATGGTTGGTTTTCAGGCCGTAGAGATGGCCGATGCCGACGCGCAGCATGAACATGCCGCCGAGCATCGCGGCGAAGGCGAGGATCGCCCAGGGCTTCGGCGGCGGCACATAGGCGACGAGAAGTTCGAAGACGGTGGCGAGTGAGGCGACGGCAAAGGCGCCTGCAAACCAGCGGGCCGCAACGCGATTGCGGCTCCGGGTAGAGACGACCAGGAAAAACATGCAGAAACACTGCGCGATGAGAAAGTTCACCGTCAACAGGAAGCCCGCGCCACTCATTGGCCACCTACGCAAAACAGGACCGACTGCCCGCGCAAAAGCCCCCGGGCCGATCCGGATTGATGCTAGAGAATGGCTGCGAAAAAAGCGTTAATCGCGGAGGCTGGTTTTCCGGAGGACACCGCCGGTCACAGGGATCTTGACGCCCGTCGTTGCGGGGAAAGTGAGCGGCAGCCCCCGCAGCGACCGCACGGCGAGATAGGCCCAGGCCTCGGCCTCCATACTGTCACCGTTGAGATCGACGGCTTCTGCCGCGACGACCTCCGCCCTCTCCGTTTCGGCAAGAGCCGCGAGGTCACCCATGATGATCCGGTTCAACCGGCCACCGCCGCAGACGACGTAGAGTTTCGGCCGCTCCGGCAGGTGGCGGGCCGACCGCAGGATCGCCGCCGCCGTGACATGCGCCAGGGTGCGTGCGCCGTCCTCGAGGCTCGCATCCCTGCCCTCCGGCGGGCGGAAATCATTGCGATCCAGCGAGCGGCGCACGGGAGCGGTGAAGAAGGCGTGGCTCAGGTAGCGATG
Source organism: Sinorhizobium sp. RAC02 (assembly GCF_001713395.1). Classification (NCBI taxonomy): domain Bacteria; kingdom Pseudomonadati; phylum Pseudomonadota; class Alphaproteobacteria; order Hyphomicrobiales; family Rhizobiaceae; genus Sinorhizobium; species Sinorhizobium sp. RAC02. The sequence goes on from NZ_CP016450.1 coordinate 1,397,683, forward strand.
GGCAAGGTCCGGATCGACGCGGCCTTCGGAGGCGATCATGCCGCCCTGGTCGAAGGGAATGCCGGCATGGGCCTCGACCCATTGGTCGATCAACGTGTTGCCCGGCCCGCTGTCATAGGCGACGATGGCGCCATCGCTGCCGATAAAGGTGAGATTGGAAATCCCGCCGATATTGACGAAGACCACGGCCTTGCCGGCCGAACTCGAAAGGCTCGCGGCGAGTGCGGCGTGATAGACGGGAATGAGCGGCGCCCCCTGCCCGCCATGCACCATGTCGTTTGCCCGCATGTCATAGACGACGTCGATTCCCGTCTCGCGCGCCAAAAGCCCGCCATCGCCAAGTTGCACCGTCAGCGCCGCGTCGGGACGGTGCAGGACAGTCTGGCCGTGGAAACCGACGACGTCCACATCGGATGGCGTCAGGTCATTTTCGGCAAGGAAAGCCCGGACGGCCTCGGCATGGCGCTGCGTCAACTCCCGTTCGATGTCGGCGAGATCGCCCGGCCGCTCGTCGCGTTCGCCGATCGCCTTGGCGGTTTCCAACGCGCCTTGCAGGCGGCGCCGGAAGGCCGAATCGTAGGAGCGCCCCATGGATGGACCTCGCTCGACCACAGCTTCACCGTCCGTGCGCACCAATGCGACGTCGATGCCATCGAGGCTCGTGCCGCTCATCAGACCGATCGCTGTCCGCAGTGCCGTCATCCCATCGCTCCAGAATCACTTTTGAAGTGATTATGCGGTGAAACAGTGTTAAACGCCCGGCGGTTCGCCGGAAAATTACATCCGGCCGCAAACATCCCGCCCAAAGCATCCCGGCAAGAGAGACAGGCCATGTCCGAATTCAAATCCGATTTCCTTCGCACACTCAAAGAGCGCGGCTTCATCCACCAGATTTCCGATGAAACCGGCCTCGACGATCTTCTCGCCAAGGAAACCGTGACGGCCTATATCGGCTTCGACCCGACGGCGCCGAGCCTGCATGCCGGCGGCCTCATCCAGATCATGCTGCTGCACTGGTTCCAGAAGACCGGCCACCGTCCCGTCTCGCTGATGGGCGGCGGCACCGGCATGGTCGGCGACCCGTCCTTCAAGGACGAAGCGCGCCAGCTGATGACGCCGGAAACCATCGACAGCAACATTGCCAGCATCAAGAAGGTCTTCTCCAACTACCTGACCTACGGCGACGGTCCCAAGGACGCCTTGATGATCAACAATGCCGACTGGCTGCTCGGCATCAACTACCTCGAATTCCTGCGCGATGTCGGCCGCCACTTCTCGGTCAACCGCATGCTCGCCTTCGACAGCGTGAAGATGCGCCTCGAGCGCGAACAGTCGCTGTCCTTCCTCGAATTCAACTACATGATCCTGCAGGCCTACGACTTCGTCGAACTCAACAAGCGCCACGACGTGCGCCTGCAGATGGGCGGCTCCGACCAGTGGGGCAACATCATCAACGGCATCGACCTCGGCCACCGCATGGGGACACCGCAGCTTTATGCGATGACCTCGCCGCTTTTGACGACTGCGTCGGGCGCCAAGATGGGCAAGTCGCTCTCCGGCGCCGTATGGCTCAACCCGGACATGCTGTCGGCCTATGACTTCTGGCAGTACTGGCGCAACACGGAAGACGCGGACGTCTCGCGCTTCCTGAAACTCTACACGACGCTGCCGATGAATGAGATCGCCCGGCTTTCCGCGCTCGGCGGCGCGGAGATCAACGAGGTGAAGAAGATCCTCGCCACCGAAGTGACGGCGATGCTGCACGGACGCGCCGACGCCGAACAGGCAGCAGAGACCGCCCGCAAGACCTTCGAGGAAGGCGCAATCGCCGAAAACCTGCCGTCGGTCGATGTCGCCGCAAGCGAACTCGAAGCCGGCATCGGCCTGCTCTCCCTCGTCGTCAAGGCCGGCCTTGCCACCTCCAACGGCGAAGCCCGCCGTCATGTGCAGGGTGGCGCGGTGCGCATCAATGATGTCGCCGTTTCCGACGAGCGTCGTCTCATCGGCACGGCCGATGTGTCTGCCGACGGCGTCATCAAGCTCTCGCTCGGCAAGAAGAAACACATCCTCGTCCGCCCGGCCTGAGCGGGGCAACAGACCATGGATCAAGGCCGCCTCCGGGCGGCCTTTTTATTGGAATTCGAAAATGTTGCGGAACACGCCCGGTGCGATGATCGACAGCGGGTTGATGGTGAGGTGCGGCTTGTCGAAGGGACCCGACAGCTTGAAGGTGATGCCGATCAGCCCGCGATCATTGCCGTTGCCGAGAAGGATGCCGATGATCGGCAGTTCGGCAAACAGCCGGTTGAGGCCGTAGGCCGGCATGAAGGTGCCGGTCATCTCGGTCCGGCCGCTGGCATCGCGGACCGTCCCGCGGAAGGTCGCCCCCACCATGTCGCCGCGCACCACGCCGTTTTCGAGGCTGAGAGAGCCGCCGCCAGTGCGCACCTGCGCAAAGCCGCGGGAAAACTGCACGGCGCTCACGTCGATCTCGCGCCGCACCGCTTCGTTGAGGCTGCGCCCGCCGTCACCGGCCGGCGTCGAGACGAGGGAGCGCAGGCGCTCTTCACCGACGAGGGCGAAATTCCGGATATCGACAGAGCCGAGCCATCCGTCATTGGGCGTCGCGCGCAGGCGCACGTTCAAGAGGCCACCACGCATGTGGCGGTAGATATCGGCAAAACGAGCGATCGCGCCAGCATCGCCACTGGTGAGCTGGACGGCATCCGAGCCGCCGTTTTTAGCCAGTTGCACGACGACCGGTGCGCCGCCGGCGGTCACCGCTGAAAGATCCACGGCGGAAATACGGTTGCCCGCCTTGCTGTAGCGGAAATTGACGTTGGAAAGCGCCTCGCCGTTGAAACCGATGGCCCGCGACAGGTTGGCCGTAACGCTGACGCCCTGTTTTTCGCCGGCGGCACTGCCGTTCCCACTGTTCTTGAGCCGCCCCAGCACGGCGCGCACATCGGCCGTCTCGCCATCCGCGACGACAGTGTAGCCGGATTTGCCACGCGTCACCTTCAGGCGGTACCGGTCGTCGGCGGACAGCCGGACCGTCGAGAAATTGGCCGTATCCAGCGCTGAACCACGGAACGTCATATTGCCGGCGACATTGAAACCATCACCGGCAAAGCGGAAATCGGAGACCCGCGTCACGCCGTCCGTGGTTTCCGCCGTCAGCTTCACCGTGCCGCCGATGCCGGCCCCCTTGGTCCAGCCGATCCACGGAATGGAAACCGCAGCCGCGCCGACATCAACCTCCACCGCGCGTGGCCCGTCGCCATCCTGCTCCATGCGCACGTCGATCGGGCCTTCCAGCACGTCCTCGAAACCCGGCAGCAGTTTGCGGCGATCCTTGTTGCCGAGCGTGCCGGAGAGGATGGTTCTGCGTGTGATGTTGGCCGCCTTGTTGACAGGTTCGATCAGTTCGAGATCGAAGGTCACGCCGTCGATATCGGCCTTGGCCTTGAGGTCTGCCTTCTGCGGATCGATAGCGAGAAGCCCGTGCAACGCCGTCACGGCACGGCCGGCGACGGGTTTGGCGACGTCGACATCGTCGAGAGTCAATGCGGCCGTCCATTGCGGCGGCGGCGGCTTGTGCGCGGCGATGATGCCGAAATGCGCCTTGACGTTCGCCTTCACCTGGCCCGAAAAATCCTCCGGCTTGAAGCCGGTTGCCGGCAAAGCGCGGATCGGCCGGTAGGTCACGAGTTCCGCGATCGCATCGGCATTGCCGGCTACGTCGATGTCCATGTCGGCCATCAGCGGTTTGGTGTAGTTGTCCGGCAGCACGAATGTGCCACCGGTCAGCGCGACGGAGCGGCCGGACGGGAAATAGGCAGCACCGCCCGTGATCTCGATTTCGGTGCGCGGCCCGCGCAGGCGGAATTTTCCGGATGTGTCGCGCAAGGGCGGGATTTCGCCCGCGACATTCATGCGGGCGCCCTCAATGTCGAAGTCGATCTTCAGTTCTTCGGGGCCGAGACGCATCGGCACGCCGGGCAGGCGTTCGCGCCCTTCGGCAAGGTAGAACTCGATCCGCCCGTTGGTGATGGTGCCGCCAAAGATGTTCTTGATCACCCAGCTGCGCGCCATCTTGGCCATCCAGAACGGCCAGAGCTGCTTGACGGCGGCCGAGTCGAGTTCGCTCGCGATCATCACGAAGCTGACTTCCGGTGCGCGGTCGCCGAAGCGCATCGCCAGTGATCCCGCCGCATTGCCCTTTTCGCTGGAGACCGTCATCTCCTCGAACAGCAGGTTTTTCGTCTTCGGCAGGTAGTATCCGTTGACCTTCGCGTCGAAGCGGATCGGGGCCTCGGTGGAATCGACCGGCCGGCTGATCGCGTTGCTGAAGACAAGGTCGATGGCAAATCCCTTGTCCGGCCGGTCGGAGACGCGGTCGAGATCGATGAGGCCGCCGGTGAAGGGGAAATGCGACTGGCCGACGCTGGCATCCTTCGAGGCAAGCTCGATCGACCCCTTGTCGAAATTGTAGACGGCCTTGAGGGTCGACGGGCGCAATTCCGCGGGAATGCCGTCGCCGTAGACGGTGCCTGCCGCTAGGCTGATATCGAGGCCGAGCACCGGCTTCGTACCGGTTGTTTCGCGCACGGCATTGACGGAAATGTCGGCCGTCGTATCGACACCGGCATGAACATTGCCGTTCACGTCGTTGCCGAGCAGGAATTTTCCGAGCGCCACATTGCGGATCGAGCCATCCAGTGTCTGGACGACATCCTGCGCGCCGGATGCGGTCAGGTCGATTTCGCCCTCGGCGCCATCCATGGAGAAATGGCCGTCGATCGACATGGTGCTGTCGCCGTCGCGGGTGAACTGAAGGCTGTCAATGGCAAGCGTCACCGGCTTGCCGCCCGGCCCCTGGAACGTCGCGCCGAGATCGGCGATCCTGACGGTCTGCATGCCGTTGGCGTCGATCAGCCGGTGAATGCCATCCAGCCGTTCGAAGGTGGTTTCGAGGTAATCCGGCACGTCGGAGATGCGCAGCGCGGCGAGGTCGAGCGGCTTGCTCTTGGGCAGGAGTGCTGCATTGAACATGGCGCCGTCCACATCGAGCCGCGACACGGCAATGCGCCCCGTGGCGAGGGCCAGAGGATCGAGCACGATGCCGACCGCTTCGATCGTCGCCAGTTCCCGTTCCGATTCGATCTCGATGACGCGGGCGTTCTCGGCCTTCAGCGCGAAGCCGTCGAAGCCGGCAAGGCGCAGCACCGTATGGTCGACGGAGGCGCGGTAGCGCGGGCCGAGCGCCTGGTTGAGGGCGGTGACGGCCCGGGCGTTCAAGGTGCTATCGAAGATGCCCATCTCGACCAGGCCGATCAGCGCGGCGCCGAGGAACAGCGCGAGCGCAACAGTGGCCGCGATGATTCGGCAGGCGATCCCGGTGCGGCTGGCCTGGCGGGTGTGCAGGACGATAGGCTCATGCGCCTGCGCGGACGGCAGTTCGTGCAGTGGAACGATGTCCTGCTTGCGGAACACGACTTTCTCGCCGCGGATTTCTCCCATCGCGCGCTGGTTTCCTTTGCCCCTGGCGCAGCCTATTCCATGGAATCGGTGCGCATCGTCTGCTGGCCGCTGGACGATTCTGCCTGTCACTATATATGCGGGATGCCGGGTCCTTGACTCAAAAAGCCGGCCAAAGAAAGGAAATCCCATGGCAGAATTGATCCCGGGCGCGAACGCTCCGGATTTCACCCTCCCGCGCGACGGCGGGGAGACCATTTCCCTTTCCCAGTTCCGCGGCCAGCCCGTCGTTCTCTTCTTCTATCCCAAGGACGATACACAAGCCTGCACGGTGGAAGCCAAGGATTTCACCGCCGCGAAGGCGGATTTCGATGCCGCCGGTGTCGCGCTGATCGGCCTTTCGCCCGATCCGGTGAAAAAGCACGACAAGTTCGTCAAGAAACACGAGCTCGGCGTAGCGCTCGCTTCGGACGAAAGCCTTCAGACGCTGGAGGCCTATGGCGTGTGGAAGGAAAAGAGCATGTATGGCCGCACCTATATGGGCGTCGAACGCACGACGGTGCTGGTCGATTCCGCCGGCAAGATCGCGGAAATCTGGCCGAAGGTAAAGGTCGGCGGCCATGTCGACGCGGTGCTCGACGCCGCCAAGAAACTTTAGCATAGTAATACAAGGCACTGGAATGATTGAAATTCCGCACATCGAAAGCCTTCGCGGCGGGGCCACGGCGGCGATCAACGCCGCCGATCTCGACGTGAAGACGGAACTGGCGCAGGAAACGGCGCGGCGCTGGTTTGCCCGCACGCTTTCGATGCGCTCGCCGCGCGATCCGGCGCTGCCGACCCGTCCCGGCCGACCGGAAAAGCCCCCGCTTATTCCGCCGAAGCACATGAAAAAGCGTTCGCTGCATACCGAGAAGGGCCGTATCGCCCTCCTCCATGCGCTTGCCCATATCGAACTCAACGCGGTCGACCTTGCGCTCGATATCGTTGCCCGCTTCACCACAGAGCGCGTACCGCATTCCTTCTTCGACGGCTGGATGCAGGTTGCCTTCGAGGAGGCTAAACATTTTCGCCTCATCCGCGATCGCCTGCGCGCGCTCGGCGCGGACTATGGCGACCTGCCGGCACATGATGGCCTGTGGCAGGCCGCACACGACACCCGCAACGACCTGACGGCTCGCCTCGCCGTCGTGCCGCTCATCCTGGAAGCCCGCGGCCTGGACGTGACGCCCCCGCTGCAGGCCAAGATGCGCGAGACCGGTGACCACGCCAGTGCCGATATCCTCGACATCATCTACAACGACGAGAAGGGTCATGTCGCCGTCGGCGCCAAGTGGTTCCGCTTCCTGTGCGCCCGGGAGAAGAAGGACCCATCCGCCACCTTCAAGGATCTGGTACGCACGAATTTTCGTGGGCCGCTGAAGCCGCCGTTCAACGATGTCGCGCGGGCCGAGGCAGGCCTCACGCCGTCCTTCTACCGCTCGCTCGTTTCCGTCAGTCAGAGCTAATATTTTGACCTAAATACCCGCCGGGAAAGCCTTTATTAACCCTAACAATGTGTAATTCCCGCACGAGACCAGCTGAATCGGTCGGGGAGCAAACGAGTGGCGGAGCGTCCAGAAAACCGCGTCTTCGGAAAACGCGCTGAGCAGCATGTCGTTATCCTGGCGAGCGGCGACAAAATCCGTCACATGACGATCCGCCCCTGGATGGCGGCCGTCACCTTCTGTTTTGCCGGCATGTTCACGGTCGGTTATCTCGCCGCCACCTCCTATCTCGTGCTGCGCGACGACCTGATCGGCGCTACCATGGCGCGGCAGGCCCGCATGCAGCACGACTATGAAGACCGCATCTCGTCGCTGCGCGCCCAGGTCGACCGCGTCACCAGCCGCCAGCTTCTCGACCAGCAGGTCGTGGAGGAGAAGGTCGAAAAACTCATGCAGCAGCAGCTCGCCCTCTCGGAGCGCCATGGCAAGCTCGATGCGCTGCTGAACCGTGCCGAAGGCAGCGGCGTACAGGCGACCGACAGCGTTCCCCTTCCGGATACAAAACCGGTGACCGACGGGCGCCGCGCCGATGCTGCCGGTGCAATCCATGCCATCATGGGCCTGTCTGGCGATGCGACGCCGAAGACGGCCCAACTCGCCTATGCATCAACCGGCGAATCGGTTGCCGACCGTTCCGATCGGCTGTTCTCCCGAGTGACGCTTTCGCTGAAAGACCTCGAGCACGAGCAGATGGGCCGCATCCAGTCCCTCACGGCCGGCGCCTCCGAGACGGCGGACGCCATCCAGACCATCCTGCGCCGTACCGGCTTCGACGTTGCCGAGGCTCCCCCGGCGGAAGTCGACGCGGAGTCGGGCATTGGCGGCCCCTTCGTCGAACCGGCGACGTTTACCGACCCCTTCGAGGACTCGATCAACGATCTCGACAGCGCGCTGGAGCGCCTCGACAGCGCGCGCCGCACGGCGAAAATGCTGCCCTTCGGCAACCCTTCGCCGGGCAGCAACATCACCAGCCGCTTTGGCAACCGTACCGATCCGTTTTTCGGCCGTCTCGCGCTGCATGCCGGCATAGACTTCCGCGCCAGCACCGGTACGGAGATCAGGTCCACCGGCGCCGGCAAGGTCACCGTCGCCGGCCGCAACGGCGGCTACGGCAACATGGTCGAAATCGACCATGGAAACGGCCTGACGACCCGCTACGCCCACCTCTCGCGCGTGCTCGTCAAGGTTGGCGACCATGTGGAAGCCGCCGACCCGGTCGGGCTTTCCGGCACCACGGGCCGTTCCACGGGGCCGCACCTGCACTATGAAGTCCGCCGCGGCGGCAAGGCGATCGACCCCATGCGTTTCCTCACCGCCGGCATGAAGCTGACGACCTATATGGATTGACGTAACGCAAGGCGGGACGCCTTCGTATGACAAATTTGTCCGCCATGAACTTCAAATTGCTGGCGGATTTACCAAATTCGCTGAATTCCTTGACTTTCCGGCACTTTCGGCATATCTGCGCTGCATCCTCGCGGCACGATGCCCGCTGAAACCCATTGCGTTCGCAAGAACCGGAACGGAAACTGTTTTCCCTTTGACCACTTTTGCTGATCTTGGCCTGAGCCCGAAAGTCCTGTCCGCCGTTACAGATTCGGGCTACACGATCCCGACACCGATCCAGGCTGGCGCCATTCCGCCAGCACTTTCGCGGCGCGACATCCTCGGAATCGCCCAGACGGGCACCGGCAAGACTGCGTCCTTCGTGCTGCCGATGCTGACGCTCCTGGAAAAGGGCCGTGCCCGGGCACGCATGCCGCGCACGCTGATTCTCGAGCCGACCCGCGAACTCGCCGCCCAGGTTGCCGAGAACTTCGAAAAATACGGCAAGAATCACAAGCTGAACGTCGCGCTGCTTATCGGCGGCGTTTCCTTCGACGAACAGGACCGCAAGCTGGAGCGTGGCGCAGACGTCCTGATCTGCACCCCCGGCCGCCTGCTCGACCATTGCGAGCGTGGCAAGCTCCTGATGACGGGCGTCGAAATCCTCGTCATCGACGAAGCCGACCGCATGCTCGACATGGGCTTCATCCCGGATATCGAGCGCATCGCCAAGCTCATCCCGTTCACCCGCCAGACGCTGTTCTTCTCGGCCACCATGCCGCCGGAAATCCAGAAGCTCGCGGACAAGTTCCTGCAGAATCCGGAACGCGTCGAAGTATCGGCCCGCTCCTCCACGGCCACGACCGTGACGCAGCGCCTCGTCGCCACCCACGGCAAGGATTATGAGAAGCGCGCCACGCTGCGCGACCTCATCCGCGCGCAGGAAGACTTGAAGAACGCCATCATCTTCTGCAACCGCAAGGTCGATGTCGCGGATCTCTTCCGCTCGCTCGACCGCCACGGCTTCTCCGTGGGCGCGCTGCACGGCGACATGGACCAGCGCTCGCGCACGACCATGCTGGCCAATTTCAAGGAAAACAAGCTCACGCTTCTCGTGGCATCCGACGTCGCTGCCCGCGGGCTCGATATCCCGGACGTCAGCCATGTCTTCAATTTCGACGTCCCGATCCACGCCGAGGACTATGTCCACCGCATTGGCCGCACCGGCCGTGCCGGCCGTTCGGGCGCCGCCTTCACCCTCGTCTCCAAGCGCGACGGAAAGTTCGTCGATGCCATCGAAAAGCTGATCGACAAGAAGATCGATTGGCTGAGCGGCGGCCTCGAGGACCTGCCGCAGGCGGTGGAGAGCGAGGAGCGCGAACGGCCCCGCAACGGGCGCGATCGCGGTGGTCGTGACCGCGACCGTGATCGTTCCCGTGGACGCAACAAGGGCGAAGCCCGCGTTACGGAAACCCGCATCGAGACCGTTGAGACCGAAGAAAAGGTGGAAGTCGTGAAAGCTGAACGCAAGGCGGAAGGGCGGCCGCAGAATCCCGCTCGCAATCCGCGGGCCGCAAACCATGCCGCACCGCGTCCGGCCAATGACGACAGCCGTGATCGCCGCAACCGCTATCGCCGCGACGACGATGACGGCCCGACGCCGCTCGGCTTCGGCGACGAAGTCCCAGCCTTCATGCTGGTCGCCGGCAAGGCCTGATTTCTAAAAATGCCTATTCCCGGCATCGATGTGCCAGGCCTCGGTTGCGGCCTGGCCATTTTGCGTGAGGGCAAGCTTTTGCTCTACCGGCGCCGCAATGCGCCGGAAGCCGGCTGCTGGAGCATTGTCGGCGGCAAGGTCGACCATATGGAGCGCGCAATCGATTCCGCCCGCCGCGAGGCGCAGGAAGAATCGGGGCTGACCGTCGGCGCGATCGACCTTCTCTGCATTTCCGAACAGATCATCGAGGACGAGCGCCAGCACTGGCTGTCGCTCATCTATGTGACGGAAGATTTTGCCGGAGAGGCTCGCGTCATGGAGCCGGAAAAGCTGCCGGAATTCGGCTGGTTCCCGCTCGATGCGCTGCCCACCCCCCTCTCGCGCTTTGCCGCGGACGCCGTCAAGGCGCTCCGCGTGCGTTAAGCGCGCTGCGCTAAGACCTCTGCGGTGCTTGTCTCAGAACCGCGCGGTGGCGCCGAGGATGAAGGTCCGGCCCCGGCCGTTGTTGATGCCGGCGAGGTTGTCGGAAAGCCCTGAATTTGCCTTCATATAGGCCTTGTCGAACACGTTCTCGACGTTGAAGAAGACCTTGGCGTTCTCGTTGATCTCCCAGGAGGCGTGCACGTCGAAGAGCGTGTAGGCATCGACCTTGTAGGCATCGGGTTTCCCGAGGAACGCCTGCTTGCTTTCCCCGACATACCGCACGCGCCCACCAACCGTCAGCGCCTCGTCGAGGAAGCGCATGCCGACGTCGACGGTGGCGAAATCGTCCGGCAGCTGGCCGGTGTCGCTCGTCGTGCCAGATGAAGAGCCCTGCGGCTGGTCCGTATCGGCAATCGTCAGCGAGAAGCCGGCATAGTAGCGCCCGGCATCGTAGCCGCCTTCGATTTCGAGACCCTTCATGACAGTGGTGCCGTCGAGATTGACCCAGCACGCAACGCTGCCGTCACCGGGCTCCCAGTTGGGGCACAGCGTGCCGCTGGTATCGGTGCGGTAGGTGATGTAGTCGCTGATGCGGTTGTGGAAGTAGCCGACCTTGAGCCAGGCGGTATCGCCGGCCGTCAGCAGATCGTCGCCCTTGAGATTGACGCCCAGTTCCCAACCGCGGCTCTGTTCCGGCACCAGGTTCGGGTTGTTGTTGACCGGGTCCGGCGAGCCGTCAAAGCTGTGGCCGCCCGGATAGAACATTTCGGCCGCCGTCGGCGGGCGCGAGGTGTGGGCATAGGTGACATAGGGCTGCAGCCAATCGAACGGCCGTGCCGACAGGGTGATCTTCGGGTTGAGGTCGCCGCCATGCCGCGAGACGGCGTCCCCGGGGCACGGATCGCCATCGGGATCGCAGCCGTTGGAGCCCGGCGCATCGTAGCCGCTGATGCCCTTTACCGACCAGTAATCGTAGCGCAGGCCACCGGTCAGGTCGAAAATGCCGCGTGTCAGCGTCGCCTCGCTGAAGGCGCCGGCCTTCACCAGCGTTCCATCGGCATTGGCGCCGCGCTTGGCGTTGCCTTCGTACTCGTCGTGGCTATAGGCCGCGCCATAGGAGAGCTTCAGTTCGGTCTCGTCGCCGAGATCGAAGTGCATGCGGTTGGTGATATCGAAACCGGTCGTCGTGTTGGTGCCCTTGCGGCCATCGAACGCCGCACCATCGATGCTGGAACCATCGAACTCAAGATCGGTGATGTTGAGGTAGGCGTTGGCCGAGAGGTCGATCAGGTCGCTGCCCGGCTTGTAGGAATATTTTGCCGTATAGGTCTGGTTCTCGATTATCCAGTTGTAACCGGAGCTACCCGGCAGGAACTCGCTGCCGTACCAGATGCCGCCGAGAGACAGCTTGTGATCGGAGTCCGGCAGGATGTTGACCTTGAAGAGGCCCGACTTCGGATGCTCGTCGCCGGCGCTCGGATAGACGATGCCGTCGCCATTTTCGTAGGGGCTTTTCTTCGTGTCGCTGAGCGCGCCGACGACGCTGATTTCGCCCTCGCCCATGTCCGTGCGGGCCGCCCCGGTCAGCAGGCGCGAATAGTCGAAGCCGTTCGTGCCGACGCGCACGGTGGACATCACGCCGACATCCTTGCCGGGCAACAGCACGTCATCGACGTCGAGCGTGCGAAAGTTCGCGGCCCCTGCCAGCGTGCCCATGCCCTCGGCGCCTGACACCGCGCCACGCGACACCTCCACACCCACCAGCATGTTCTGCTCGACATACAGCATGTTGTCGAACGTGCCGGCGTGACCGGACAGGTTACGGAAGGTCTGCGGTACGCCATCGATCATGCTGTTGACGCGGCCCATGCCCTGCAAACCACGGATATTGACCATGATGCCGGGCTGGTCGGCCGGTTCGCGCGTGAACGTGCCCGGTGTCGAGCGCAAGACCTGCTTGACGTCACCGGCAAATTGTTCCTGGATTTTCACCCGGCCCGCCTTGGAGACCGCGGCCGGCACGTCGACAACGCCGTCGCCGTTGCTGTCGCCTTCCACGTTGATCTGCTGGAGCAGGGTTGCCGGTGCCTCCTGCGCCTTCACCGGCACAGCCGTCGCCAGAAGCACAAGCGCCATGGCCGTGCCAGCCAGAAGCGTCGACGCGTGGAAACGATCATCTTTCATGGGAACCTCACCGGACATCAGGCCGCGCGATTTCGCACGCGAACTGCCCGGTAATGGACAACATGATAAACCAAGTCAAGTTTAATTGCGGCAATTATCCGACTGTATCGCTACTTCGCGCGAAGGGCTGCTTGATAGGCCCGGCGCACCCATTGGGCCATCTCGTCCGGATCGTCGAAGGCCTCGTCGGGGATGGACCAGTAGGGCATTTTCACAGGCTTGCCCTGCTTGCCCTCATAGAACCATTGCCGGCAACCGGCCGCCTCGAAATCCGGCGCACTGGTCTCGTCGGCCTTGAGCAAGATTTCGTCGGAGACTTCCAGCGCGAGAATCCGGCCCTGGTGATAGATGCCCTTGCCGCCGAACATGCGCTTGATCGTCACCGGCCCAAGCGCCTGAAACATTTCTTCGATCGCATCCCGGTCCATGCCCTACCCTTTCAGAATGCCACCCGCGGCCACCACAGCCTCCGGCGTATCGACGTCGACATGCGCCGCCTCACCGATCTCCACGTCCACCACGTCGAGCCCCGCGCTCTCCACGATATGCCGTGCCCCGACATCGCCTTCAAGCTGAAGGATGGCGGAAAATGTCGTGCGCGGCAGCACGACGGGGTTGCCGCGCTTGCCGCCGGAAACGGCCCGCACGATGGCGTGTCCACCCGCGGCCGCGAAGGCGTCGAGCAACCGGCGCACATCCGCCCCGGTGACATGCGGCATGTCGGCCAGCATCACCACCACGCCCTCACAGCCCGGCGACACGGCGGAAACGCCAGCCCTTAGCGAGGTCGACATGCCCTGCGCGTGATCCGGGTTGCGCAGGACATCCACGGTGAGCCCGGCCAGCTCTGCCTCCACCTCGTCCGCCCGGTGCCCGGTCACGACGAGCACCTGCGCCGGCTTTGCCGCCAGCGCAGCCTCCACCGAGCGTCGTACCAGCGCCTTGCCGTCGAAGGTGGCCAGCAGCTTGTGGCCGCCGTTCATGCGGCTGGCGCGCCCGGCAGCCAGAACCAGCGCCGTGACGGAAAGCGCCCGCTCAGGTGCACGCAGCTCGCGCGGTTGCGGACGGCTTGGAATTTCCGCAAGAAGGCCACCGACGCCCATGCCTGTAATCTCCTCGGATCCCGGCTTTTCACCGGCGAAAATGCGGGCCAGAACCCAGTCGAAGCCGTTCTCCTTCGGGCTGCGGGCACAGCCGGGCGCGCCGAGCACCGGCACCGTCCCGACATGGCCCAGGACCAGCAGGTTGCCCGGATCGACCGGCATGCCGACATGCACGACTGCGCCGCCCGCGGCACGGATGGCAGCTGGAATGACATCGTTCGCATCCGTGACGGCAGAGGCGCCGAAGACGACAACAAGCTCGTTCTCGCCGGCCGCTTGGCGGACCGCCTCGGCAAGCGCCGCTGGCTGGTGCGGCACGCGCCTTTCCCCCGTCAGCCGACTGCCGGAAGGGTGCAGGCGCTGTTCAAGAAGACGGCGCGTCTTGTCCATGACGGACGTCTTGAGCGTCGGCAGCTCCGTCGCAACCAACCCGACCCGGTGCGCGACGAAGGGCTTGACCTCCAGCGTCCGGCTCGCTGACAGCAAAGCCGCCGCCCTGCGGGCAAGGGCGTCCGGCACGGCCAGGGGAATGATCTTGATCGTCGCCACCATGTCGCCCGCAGCAACGCTTGCATGATCCGGCAGGGTGGCGATGGTGATGGCCGGATCGACCCGGTTGAAGCGATCGATCACCACCCGGTCGACGACGAAGAGACCGTTCGCCTTGGCATGGAGATTGATGCGGCCGGTCGCGGGCGGGGTAAAGCTGAGATGATCGGGCACGATCGCCGCGGCGATCAAAGCGGCCGCCTCGTCCTCACCGATATCGCCCTCCTCCAGGCGCACCGCGATTACGGCGGCGACGCCTGCCGCGGCAAGAGCTGCCTGATCGTCCGCCGTTACCACATGCCCCTTGTGCAGCGACAGGCCCTCGACCCGTACGCCATGGGCCAATCGTGCGCCGATCGCCTCGGCAACCGGGATTTCGCCAAAAATCACGAGGCGGGTCCCCGCAAGGGTCGGCGGCGCAGGTGCTCCACGATATCCGCCAGGATAGCGACGGCGATTTCGGCGGGGCTCGCAGCACCGATATCGAGGCCGATCGGCGCGGATATTGTCGCGATCTCCGCGTCGCTGTGCCCGAGTGCCGTCAGGCGTTCGACACGCTTGGCATGGGTCTTCCGGCTGCCGAGTGCGCCGATATAGAAACAGCCGGTGGAGAGCGCCTGCGACAGCGGAAAATCGTCGATCTTCGGATCGTGGGTAACAGCCACGAGCGCGGTATAGGCATCAAGCGGCCGCGCGCCCAGCACATCCTCCGGCCAGTCCGCGACAAGGTCGATGCCGGCGAAGCGCTCTTCGGTGGCAAAGGCCGTGCGCGGATCGATGATCGTGATGTCGAAGCCCGCTATCCCGGCCATCTGCGCCAGCGCCTGGCTGATATGCACCGCGCCGATGACCACGATACGGGTCGGCGGCAGGTGGACGTTCAGGAAGAAATTGCGATCCTCTGCCGCCACAATGGCGGATTTTCCGGAGCGGAATGCGCTCTCGATTGCCGTGCCGAACGGTCCGGCGACCGGATCGCCCTCGCAGACCACCCGGTCGCGGCCATCGCCGAGATCCGTGAGGTGGATGACGGCGCGGCGGGCGGCGCGCTCCGTGTTCAGCTTGCGCAGCAGGTAGGGATCCATCAGCCGACCCGCTCCACATAGACCCGGATGCGCCCACCACAGGACAGGCCGACACGCCAGGCCGTCTCGTCGGCAACGCCGAATTCCAGCAGGCGTGGTTCGCCGTCGCCGATCACCTCCATCGCTTCGCCGATCACCGCCCCCTCGACGCAACCGCCCGAAACGGAACCGTGAAAATTTCCCTCGCCGTCGATGACCAGATGGCTGCCGACCGGACGCGGCGCCGAGCCCCAGGTCTCGACGACGGTGGCAAGCGCCACCGTGCGGCCATCGTCCATCCAGCGTTCCGCGATGGTCAACGGGTCGAGTGCGTCACTTGTATCCATTCCGTCCTCCTCACGCCGCCGGCAGAAAACGCCTGGGATCACCGGCACCGCGCGGCGCTTCGCCGGAAAGCGCCGCCACCAGATCCGCCATGGCCTCCAGATTGTGTACGGGCCGTAGTTCGTCGACATGCGGCAGCATGGCCCTCACCCCACGCGCCCGCGCTTCAAACCCCTCGAAACGCAGCAGCGGATTGAGCCAGACCAGTCGCCGGCAGGAGCGGTGCAGCCGGTCCATCTCCGTCTCGAGCAGGTCCGTATCCTCGCGCTCCAACCCATCGGTGATCAGCAGCACGACGGCGCCCTGCCCCAGCACGCGGCGCGACCAGAGCCGGTTGAACTCCTTCAGCGTCTCGCCGATGCGCGTGCCGCCGGACCAGTCGCTGACCGTCTGACTGCACGCCTCCACGGCGAGATCGGGATCGCGGTGGCGCATCTGGCGCGTGACATTGCTGAGGCGCGTGCCGAACAGGAAGGCGTGCACGCGACGGCGATGCTCGCCCAGCGCATGCAGGAAATGCAGGAAGATGCGCGTGTACTGGCTCATCGAGCCGGAAATATCGGCCAGCACGACGAGCGGCGGATGGATCGTCTTCGGTTCCCGGTAGCGTGGCAGGATGAGTGCGCCGCCGGTGCGCATGGCGTGGCGCATCGTGGCGCGGGCATCGATGGCCACCGGCCGGTTGCTGCGGCGGAAACGGCGCGTGCGCACCTCGTCCACCGGCAGCACAAGATTGGAAATCGTGCGCTTGGCCGCGGCCAGTTCCGCCGTCGTCATCTGGGCGAAATCGGTCCGGCGCAGGATTTCGCTGCCGGAGGCGGTGAAACGGGCGTCGATTTCGACATCCGGCTCGTCGCGTTGCGGCCGTTCGTCCGGCCGTTCGCCAAACAACGCATCGGACACGCGGGCTTCCCCCGCCTTGCGCTTTTCCCGCTCCTCCTGCCGCGTCACGACCGGCGACATCAGCGCGATCATTTTCCCCACAAGATCACGCGACCGCCAGAACAGGCGAAAGGCTTCGTCGAAGACGGCGTCGTCCTCATGCCGCTTGACCAGCGTCGCATGCAGCGCGGTGTAGAACTCCTCGCGCTCGCCAATGCCGATCGCCTGCACCGCCTCGATGGCATCCGTCACCGCCGCCGGCCCGATGCGCAGCCCCGCCTTGCGCAGCACGCGCGCGAAATGCACGATATTGTCGGCGAGCCGGCCATCCGTGGCAGCATCTGCACTGTCGTTGTCCGCCGCCAGGGTCATCGTTCAGCCTGTCGCCGCCAGGCCGGTTTTCACCTCGTCGAGCAGCTTACGGCCCTCGGCGCCGTCGATGCGGGCGATGTCGTCCTGATATTTGAGCAGCGTGCCGAGCGTGTCCGAGACCGTCTCGGGGTCGAGCGCCACCCGGTCGAGTTCGGTCAACGCCGTCGCCCAGTCGATGGTTTCGGCGACACCCGGGTTCTTAAAGAGATCGAGCGTGCGCAGCTTCTGCACATAGGCGACGACCTGGCGCGACAGCACCTCGTTGCAGCGCGGCACCTTGCGGCGGATGATCTCCAGTTCCTGTGCCGCTGCGGGATAGTCGACCCAATGGTAGAGACAGCGCCGCTTCAGTGCGTCGTGCACTTCGCGCGTGCGGTTCGTCGTGATGATGACGATGGGCGGTTCGGCCGCTCGGATCGTGCCGAGTTCCGGCACCGTCACCTGGAAATCCGACAGCACCTCCAGCAGGAAGGCTTCGAAGGCCTCGTCGGTTCGGTCCAGTTCGTCGATCAGGAAGACAGGGGCGCGGCCATCCGGCGACGACAGCGCCTGAAGCACCGGACGGCGGATGAGATAGCGCTCGGAAAAGATGTCGGCCTCGATGCGGCCGCGGTCCGTGGTACCGGAAGCTTCGGCGAGGCGGATTTCCAGCATCTGCGCCGGATAGTTCCACTCATACACGGCCGAGGCGATATCGAGGCCCTCGTAACATTGCAGGCGGATCAGCGGGCGGTCGAGCGAAGCGGCCAGCACCTTGGCGATCTCGGTCTTGCCGACGCCGGCCTCCCCCTCGAGGAAAAGCGGCCGCTTCATGCGCAGCGACAGGAAAAGCACCGTCGCCAGCGAACGCGCGGCGAGGTAGTTGCCAGCCGACAGCATCTCGGCGGTCTCGTCGATCGATTGCGGGATATGTCCGCGTTGGTAAACCACACCGCTCCTCCACTCCGGAGGAGGAACTTATAGCGTGTGGTAGCCCCGGTCCATATAGAGAAGCGCCGGTTTGTGCGCGCCGGCGGAAACGCCCATCACTTCGCCGATCAGCATCATGTGCGTCGCCATGACCTTGAATTCGACAAGCCGGCAGTCGAAGGCGGCGAGCGCGTTCTTCAGCACCGGTGCCCCGGTCACCAGTTCCTCCCAGTCGCCCTTGGCGAAGCGCTCTTCCGAGGTCAAGGCGGGATCGCGGCCGGAAAAGGCATTGGCAAGCTCGATCTGGTCGGCGGCAAGCGTGTTCAGCGCAAAGCGGCCGCTTTTCTCGAAGATGGCATTCTTCGGGTTGGAGGCGTTGACGCAGGCGAGAACCATGGCCGGATTGTCCGACACCGAGCAGGCAGCAGTGATCGTCACCCCGCGCCGCTCGCCCTCGAAGGTCGTCGTCACGATCTGCACATGGCCTGCATAGCGGCTCATCGCGTTACGGTAGAGCGATGGGTCCAGCATCAATCTGTCCAACACGGCGTTCTCCTTCTCATGAAGGAGATACATGGCGAAAATGAAGAAAAATGTAACCCCCTTAAAGTGGATTTTTCTCATCCAGTTTTTCCGCGCGGATTTTCAACGGAGATTTCCCTTTGACGCCCTTCGCGCGATCCTTACAAAAGACTTAGCTTTGCCCCATGGATCCAGAATGAAGACCGCGTCCCTCCTCACCCTGTTCAGCACCCTTCTGTTTGCAGCCAGCCCGGCCGCAGCCGCAGGCCTGACCTTTGCCGTCGTCGCGCCGCAGGAGGGGCCGCTCGCCATTCTCGGCCAGCAGGTTCGCGATGGCGCGCGTTTTGCAGCGGAGGCGAATGGCGACACCATCGTGACCATTCCCGAATCCTGCGACGAAAACGATGGCGAGGGAATTGCCAAGCAGATCCTCGCCGCGGATGCCGTAGCCGCCGTCGGCTTCCTGTGCACCGAAGGGCTTGCCGCCTCACTTCCCGCCCTTGCGGAGGCAAACATACCGGCGATCACGTTGTCGGTCCGCTCCGGCATTCTCATGGAAGATGCGCTGAAGAAGAAATGGCCGCTCTTCCGCCTCGCCCCTGGCCCGAAGGCCGAGGCGGACAAGGCCGTCGACATCATCACCCGCGCCTGGAAATCCGAGCCATTCGCCCTCATCGACGATGGTACGATCCATGCCCGCGAACTGGTCGAGACGGTTCGGCTGCGGCTGGAGGAGGTCGGCATGAAGGCGGCGTTCGTCGATACCTACCGTCCGACGCAGGAACAGCAGCTCACCCTCATCCGGCGCCTCATCAAGACCGGCGTAACCCATGTTTTCGTCGGTGGCGACCGCACCGATATCGCTGTCATCGCCCGTGATGCGAAGAGCGAAAAGACGCCATTGACCCTGCTTGGCGGCGAGGCGCTGCTCGGCGCCGATCCACTCGTGCCGATGACGGATGGCGTGGAGGCGATTGCATTGCCCGATTACCAGACGCTGCCGGCAGGGCTGCCGGTCGCCAGGGCGATGCAGGAGAGCGGCATCGTCGCCGAAGGCTATGTTTTGCCTGCCCACGCCGCAGTTACCGCACTTGCGGCCGCCGCGGCAGAGGGCGGCAACCTCGTGGAAACACTGGCCGGCGGCAATTTCCAGACGACAATCGGCACCGTCGCCTTTGGCGCGGATCATGAGATGCGTGAAAACCCCTACCGCCTGCTCGTCTGGCAGGCCGGCGCCTTCGTGCCGGTGGAAGCAGCCCCGGAGAGCGAGTAGATGAAACCGGGGCCGAACAACCGCATCACGGATGTCGCCGGTCTCAAGGTCGGCAACGCGACGGATCACGCCCTGCGCTCCGGCGTCACCGTCGTGCTCTGCGACGAGCCGGCCGTGGCCGCGGTACAGGTGCTCGGCGGCGCGCCGGGAACGCGCGAGACGGACCTTCTGGAGCCGCACAACACCGTTCAGACCGTTGACGCCCTCGTGCTGTCCGGTGGTTCGGCCTTCGGGCTGGATGCGGCGTCCGGCGTGCAGGCGGGCCTGCGCGAGGCAGGACGCGGTTTTGCCGTCGGGCCTTTTCGCGTGCCGATCGCGCCCGCCGCAATCCTGTTCGACCTGATGAACGGCGGCGACAAGGACTGGGGCCGCTACCCACCCTATCGCGAGCTTGGTTATGCGGCACTTGTCAGGGCCGCCGAAGACTTCGAGACCGGCAGCGCCGGTGCCGGCACCGGTGCGCTCACCGCCACCTTCAAGGGCGGCCTCGGTTCTGCTTCCACCGTTCTGGAGGCCGGCTTTACCGTTGGCGCCCTCGTGGCGGTCAATGCGCTCGGCTCCGCGACGGTCGGCGACACGCGCCATTTCTGGGCGGCGCCCTTCGAGGAAGCGGAAGAGTTCGGGGGCCTCGGCCTGCCCTTCCCCTTCCCGGCCGGCGCGCGCATACCACGCACAAAAATGTCGCGTCGCCCCACCGGCACGGAGAACACCACCATCGCCGTCATCGCCACGGATGCCTTGCTGAGCAAGGCCGAAGCGAAGCGTCTCGCCATTGCCGCCCATGACGGTTTTGCCCGTGCCCTCTGGCCGGCCCACACGCCGCTCGACGGCGATCTCGTCTTCGCGCTGGCGACCGGCAAAAGCGGCCGCGCGCCGGCGCCGGAGGACTTCATCGGCCTCTGCGCCGCCGCCGCATCCACCATGGCGCGCGCCATCGCCGGCGGCGTGCATGATGCCACGCCGATGCCGGGCGACGTCATGCCAAGCTGGGCGCGGTAAATCGCCCGTTGTTCGCCAATCCCGGGGATGGTATGGCGACGCAAATTCTTCCACGGAGCCTGACATGACCCTTCCCATCCGGATCGCGCCCTCCATTCTCGCCGCCGACTATGCGAAACTCGGCCAGGAAGTGCGCGACGTCGTCGCGGCAGGCGCCGACTGGATCCATCTCGACATCATGGACGGCCATTTCGTGCCGAACATCTCCTTCGGCCCGGATGTCATCAAGTCACTGCGTCCGCATACCGACGCCTTCTTCGACTGCCATCTGATGATCGCGCCGGCCGATCCCTATCTCGAAGCCTTCGCCAAGGCCGGCTGCGACAGCATCACCGTGCATGCCGAGGCAGGCCCCCATCTCGACCGTTCGCTGCAGGCGATCAAAGCGCTGGGAAAACGTGCCGGCGTGTCGATCAACCCGGCGACCTCGGAAAGCGTGCTCGACTATCTTCTCGACAAGATCGACCTCATCCTCGTGATGACGGTCAACCCGGGCTTCGGCGGCCAGAAATACATTCCGGCGATGCAGGAAAAGCTTCGCCGCGTGCGTTCGCTCGTCAGCGACCGGCCGATCGACATCCAGGTCGATGGCGGTATAGCGGTCGATACGATCGCCATGCCCGCCGCCGCCGGTGCCAATGTCTTCGTCGCGGGCTCCGCCATCTTCGGCGGCGGTCACATTGACGCCTATCGCAAAACCATCGACACTCTGCGCAGCAATGCGGAGGGTGCGCGGGCGTGAGGATTTTGCGAAAGGCGGCGTTCGCCCTTCTGGTGACCGTGCTGGCAACGGCAGGTGCGTCAGCCGGCGACTTCTCGACCTTCCAGACCCTTGGCTTCTCGCCGGACGGTAAGGTCTACGCCTTCGAGGAATTCGGCGTCCAGGACGGTTCCGGCTTTCCCTATTCGACCATCTACTTCATCGACACGCAGAAGGACGCCTATCTTCCCGGCACGCCGATCCGTGCGCGGATCGACGACGAGGAAGCGGACCTTGCAAAGGCGCGGGCGGAAAGCCGTGACAAGGCGAAAAACCTGATCGCACAGCACAAGGTGCTCTCCAATCCGGGCCTGCTCGCGGCATTCAATCCGATGGGCGAAGCCGGTGTCGACCGCAAGCGTGTCGAGTATTTCCCGCATGCGATCGAGCCGATGGTCGGCGGAAGCTATGCGCTGGCCCTCGAAGACATCGCGCTCGCCATGACGGACAAATGCCGTGATCTCACTCCCGACGGGATAAAAGGATTTCGCCTTAAGCTCGTGAGACGCGACGGCCAGGTGGCCGACACGGTGGTGCACGAGGATACGCGCGTGCCCGAGAGCCGCAACTGTCCGCATTCCTACCAGATATCCGGCGCCGTAACCTTCAACGCGTTCAACGCCGATCCGGTGCATATGGCGCTCGTGCTGGTGCGCAGCTTCGGCTTCGAAGGCAGCGACGGCCGCTGGATCGCCGTACCGTTCCGGCCTTGAGCATGGATCTGGCGGCGGGGGCGACAGGCGCAAGCGCCACGTTTCAGAGCAGGCCCGCGCCGGTCTTCCCCTCCCGTCCCCTTCACCTTGGCGGCTCCGTTGCCTGGGGTCTGCTGATGGCGGCCTGCGCCTTCGTCTCGCTTGCAATGCAGGGGCGTGCGCAGACATTTCACCTCGCAATGATCCTGCTGATCTTTTTCGCAGGCGGCGTGCTTGCCTGGATCGTCGTTCTGCCGATGGCCCGCCTGCTGACGCGACGGCGCAGCGCCGAGACGCGCTTTGCCGCCCATTTCGCGCTGCTCAGCCTCGGCACCGTCGTCGCCACGGCCTTTCTTTTCGCCATGGATTACCGGCTGTTCTACGCGCAATGGCACCAGCCCTTCGGCACGCGCATCTGGGCCTATCAGTTCGTTTTCACCTCCGCCGGCGCCGTCTATCAGTTCCTCGTCATGGGGCTGCGGCTCTACCTACCGGTCGGCCTGCCCATTCTGGCGGGCGCCAGCCTGTGGCTCGCGCGGTCGATGCCCCCATACATGCGTTGAGCTTGCCGGCCATCTTTGCTAAAGCGGCGGCAACGCCCACCTGAGAAAGTCTTGAGCCGATGATCCCTCGCTATTCCCGACCGGACATGGTCGCCATCTGGTCGCCCGAAACGAAGTTCCGCATCTGGTTCGAGATCGAAGCCTATGCCTGCGATGCGCTGGCCGAACTTGGCGTCATTCCGAAGTCGGCAGCTGAAACCATCTGGGGAAAGGGCGGCAAGGCGGAATTCGACGTTGCCCGCATCGACGAGATCGAAGCCGTCACCAAGCATGACGTCATCGCCTTCCTGACGCATCTCGCCGAATTCGTCGGCCCCGACAGCCGCTTCGTGCACCAGGGCATGACCTCGTCGGACGTGCTCGACACGACCTTCAACATCCAGCTCGTGCGCGCCGCCGACATCCTGCTTTCCGGCATGGATCGCCTGCTCGCCGCGCTGAAAACCCGCGCCTTCGAGCACAAGGACACGATCCGCATCGGCCGCAGCCATGGCATCCATGCCGAGCCGACGACAATGGGCCTGACGCTCGCCCGCTTCTACGCCGAGATGGACCGCAACCGCGCCCGTCTCGTCGCAGCCCGCGCCGAAATCGCAACCGGCGCGGTCTCCGGCGCCGTCGGCACCTTTGCCAATATCGATCCGCGCGTCGAAGAACATGTCTGCGCCAAGCTCGGCCTGGTGCCGGAGCCGGTCTCGACGCAGGTCATCCCGCGCGACCGTCATGCCATGTTCTTCGCGACCCTCGGCGTCATCGCCTCGTCGATCGAAAACGTCGCGATCGAAGTCCGCCACATGCAGCGCACGGAAGTTCTGGAAGCGGAAGAGTTCTTCTCGCCGGGCCAGAAGGGTTCGTCCGCCATGCCGCACAAGCGCAACCCGGTGCTGACCGAGAACCTGACAGGTCTTGCTCGCCTGGTCCGCATGGCCGTAACGCCCGCGATGGAAAACGTGGCGCTCTGGCACGAGCGCGACATTTCCCACTCCAGCGTCGAGCGCGGCATCGGCCCGGACACGACGATCACGCTCGACTTCGCGCTGAACCGTCTTGCCGGCGTCATCGAGAAGCTGGTGATCTATCCGGAGAACATGCTGAAGAATCTCAACAAGTTCCGCGGCCTCGTTCATTCGCAGCGCGTTCTGCTTGCCCTTACGCAAGCCGGCGTTTCGCGCGAAGATTCCTACCGCCTCGTGCAGCGTAACGCGATGAAGGTGTGGGAAAAGGGCGCGGACTTCCTGGAAGAGTTGCTGGCCGACGCCGAGGTACGGGCAGCCCTCTCCGAAGAGCAGATCCGCGAAAAATTCGACCTCGGCTACCACACCAAACACGTCGACACGATCTTCCGCCGCGTCTTCGGCACCGTCTGAGATCGATCCGGAACAGGCCGGCGAAGTCTCTTCGCCGGCCCACGCCTCTGTATTAGACTTCCCTCGCGTGCAATGCCGCACGCGCCATTGGGAGCTGATCATGAGGTTTCTTGCTATCGCACTGCTTGCCGCAGCGTCTCTTGCCGGATCCGCGCAGGCGCAGACGCCGCAATCCATCCTCGAATTGCTGAAAATCGGCTACGACATCATCAACGTGTCGCCGATCGCCGAAAGCTATGTCGTCTTCCTGGAAAAGGATGATGACGACAGCATCGTCATCTGCCAGATGGGCTTCAAGGACGACGCCTTCTCCACGGACAAATGTTATCCGCTGACGAAGTAACAGCGATGGCGCCCAAGGCGCCATCGCTCCCCTCTGACAGGCGGTTTCACGCCCTCCTCCTGGCGGGTTCCGCCTGCAAAACCGTTTACGGCCGCTCGTCGACGACGATCTTGCGATAGAGATGCCAGGTCGCATGGCCGAGGATCGGCATGATCACGGCAAGGCCGACAAAGAGCGGGATGGTGCCGGCAATCAGCAGTGCGGCGACGATCAGGCCCCAGGCGGCAATCGGCATCGGATTCATCAGCGTGGCGCGCAACGACGTTTCCATCGCGGCGACTGCTCCGACATCGCGATCCAGCATCAGCGGAAAGGCGATGACCGTCGTGGCGAGCACGACCAATGCAAAGCAGAAGCCGATCGCGTTGCCCGCCAGCATGAGCAGCAACCCGTTTTCCGAACTGAAGATCGAGGCCATGAACAGGGCCAGCGATTGCGGCGGCTCCGGCCCGAACAGGTTGGTATAGAGCAGTTGCGCAAAGACCAGCCAGGCGATGAAAAGCACAAACAGCAAGGCGCCGACGGCGAGAATGGACGGAAGTGCCGGCGAATGGCGGACTTCAAGCGCATGACGCCAGGAGGTGTCCATGCCAAGTTCGCGCCGGCGGCTGATCTCGTAGAGGCCGAGGGCGAAGAACGGTCCGAGCAGTGCAAAGCCGGCGATCAGCGGAAAGATCAGCGGCAGCAGGTTGGCGCCGGAACTCCAGGTGACGAGCACCACGCCGCAAATCGGATAGATCAGGCTTAGAAAGACATAGTGCGACGGTTTCGCGCGAAAATCCTCGAAACCGAGCGCCAGTGCGTCCCAGACATCGGACAACGTGATCCGCCGGATCGCCGGTCGCGTTACCATGTCGTCGGAACCTGCCATCACATGAAAAGTCGTCATGACCATTTCTCCTGCCGGTCTGGAACCGTCACGGCCTGCGTGTGGAGGGCAATTGTCCGCCACCACGAAGGACCGTGATTGGCATTGAAGACGACGCAGCATACACCCGCGTACTGATTTGTCCCAGCCTCTTGACTTCAGCACTTCGTGAACGCACATGCCGGCGCATGAAAGCGTCAGAAGCAGAAATCCTCATCGTTCCCGGCTACACCAACTCCGGGCCCGACCACTGGCAGAGCCGCTGGCAGTCCAGGCTCGGCTCGGCGCGCCGCGTCGAGCAGGCGGAATGGGCAAAGCCCGTGCGCGAAGACTGGGTAAAACGGGTGATCGAGGAAGTGGCGGCCGCAACGAAGCCGGTCGTGCTCGTCGCGCATTCGCTGGGTGTCGCGACCGCGATCCATGCCGCGCCCCATCTCGGCAACAAGGTCGCCGGCGCCTTCCTCGTCGCGCCGCCGGATGTTGCCAACCCGGAAATCCGCCCCAAGCACCTGATGACCTTCGGCCCCTATCCGCGCGAGCCGCTGCCGTTCCCCTCCCTCGTCGTGGCGAGCCGCAACGATCCGTTTGGGACCTATGAGCATGCCGACGACATCGCGGCCGCCTGGGGCTCGCTGCTGCTCGACGCGGGCGAAGCCGGGCACATCAACACCGAGTCCGGGCATGGCCCCTGGCCGGAAGGCACGATGGTGTTCGCGCAGTTCCTCAGCCGCCTGAAGGCGCCCGAGTAGGCCTTTCCGGCTTTTGTTATTAAGAAGAACTTCATAGAAATCCTGCACGCTGCGGCTGTTGAGTTCATTGCAGGCGCCGCGTTTCATGGCCAAACCGTCCGGTTCGACCTTCACTGCCGTGCGAGAAACGGAGAGCGAACCGTTTTATCGTCGGCTTTTCGCGCGTTCCGGCTTTGGTTTCGCCGCTCTGGATGCGGAAGACCGCATCATCGATGCCAATGCGAGCCTGCTCTCCGCCTTCAATGCCACCGCGCTCTCGCAATTGCCGTCCTTCGAGGCATGCGTCTCTCCCAAGGATCGTTCCGTCCTCGCCTTCGCCATGCGACGCGATGCTTTCGAACAGGCCCCCTGGGAAATCCGGCTGAAGCGCCTAGATGGCGAGGAATTCTGGGTGCTCGCCTCCTTCATCGTGCCACCGTGCCTTCCGGGCGAAGACATCACGCCCGCGCTGATCGTTCAGACGATCGATATCGATGAGCGCAAGCGCAACACGCTCGAATTGGCGGAACGCGAAAGCCGCTGGAATCACGCGCTCGAATCCGCCGGCCAGGGTGTATGGGACCACGATTTTGCGCGTGGCGATCTCTTCTATTCCCGCCAGTGGCGCACCATCCGCGGCCTGCAGCCGAACGACCCGATCGAT
This sequence comes from Sinorhizobium sp. RAC02, assembly GCF_001713395.1. Classification (NCBI taxonomy): domain Bacteria; kingdom Pseudomonadati; phylum Pseudomonadota; class Alphaproteobacteria; order Hyphomicrobiales; family Rhizobiaceae; genus Sinorhizobium; species Sinorhizobium sp. RAC02. The sequence goes on from NZ_CP016450.1 coordinate 1,424,364, forward strand.
GCGTCGCTGGAAACCTGGATCCAGACCGTGCATCCGGATGACCGGGCACATGTTCTCGCCGAAATCGCCAGGCAGGAAAGCGGTGCAGCCTCCTTCAACGTCTTCAGCTACCGCGAAAGACACAAGGATGGGCACTGGGTCTGGATCGAAAGCCGCGGCGCTGTCGTCGAATACGGCTCCGACGGAAAGCCGAGCCGCATCGCCGGCACCGATACGGATGTCACCGAACGCAAGGAGGCGGAGGAACGCCTCGCCCAGATGTCCCGACGCCTCGAGCTCGCGCTCGGCGTGTCGCGCATCGGTGTGTTCGACGTCAATCTGCGGACCAATGACGTGCGGTGGGACGACCGCATGATCGAGATGTACGGCCTGACCGAAGAGCCCGATGGGGCCAGCTGGGAGCGCGCGCTGCATCCCGAAGACCGGCGCAAGGCGACGGCAAAGGTCGAAGACGGCATCTTCCGCAACCGGGATTTCGCCAACGAATTCCGTATCGTCCGCGGTGACGGCGAAATCCGCCACCTGCGCGGACGCGCTGCGCCCTATGTCGACACGACGGGCGCACCCCGCCTCATCGGCGCGAACTGGGACGTGACGGATGACGTGCGCCTGCAGGAAGAGCTGAAACACGCGAAAGAGCTGGCCGAAGCCCGCAACGACGAGCTGGAAGCCGCCAGGGCACGCATCGAATATATCGCGCTGCACGACCATCTGACTGGCCTGCCGAATCGACGTTATCTGGATGCGGCAATCGAGGAGGCCGCACAGGAGGCACAAAAAACCGGCCAGCGCCTTGCCGTGCTGCACATCGACCTCGATCGTTTCAAGGAGATCAACGACACGCTCGGCCACCTCGCCGGCGACCAGATGCTGGTGCACGCCGCAGGTGTTCTGAACGAGTTGAAAGGCCCCGGTGAATTTGTCGCCCGCATCGGCGGCGACGAATTCGTCTTTCTCTCCACGGGCTCTGCGCGGCGCAATCTCGCAACGCTTGCAGAGGCCATCGTGGCGGCCATGCGCAAGCCGGTTACCTTCAACGGTCATATTTGCCGATTCGGCGCAAGCGTCGGCATTGCCAGCCAATCGGGCAGTGCGGTCGACGCCAAGCAGCTCCTCGTCAATGCCGACCTTGCGCTCTACCGCGCCAAGAATCGCGGCCGCAGCCGGCACGAATTCTTCACCAGCGATTTCCAGGCACAGATCATCGTCAACAAGCAGACCGCCGACGAGATCCTTTCCGGCGTGGAGCAGCGGCGCTTCCTGCCCTATTACCAGCCGCAATTCTGCGCGCGCACGCTGGATATTGTCGGCGTCGAGACTTTGGCGCGCTGGGATCATCCAACGCGCGGCATCCTTGCGCCCGACACGTTTCTCAAGATCGCCGAAGATCTCGATTGCGTGGCGACCATCGACCGGATCGTGCTTGAACGATCGCTCGCCGATTTCGCCGAATGGCAGACGCTCGGGCTTGGCATCGACAAGATTTCGGCCAACGTCTCGTCAAAGCGCCTGCACGACCCCGAGCTTGGTCGTTCGCTGCGCACGCTCGACATCCAGCCGAAATCGCTGTCCTTCGAGCTTCTGGAATCGATCTTCCTCGATGACTGTGACCGCACGGTGCTGGAAAACCTCGCCGAGATGCGCAAGCTCGGCATCGATATCGAGATCGACGACTTCGGCACCGGTCACGCATCGATCATCAGCCTGATGAAGCTGAGCCCACGCCGCCTGAAGATCGATCGCCAGCTTGTGAAGCCCGTCAGCCGCTCGCCCGGCCAACGCAAGCTCATCGGCACCATTATCGAGATCGGCCGGTCCCTGAACATCGAGGTGGTGGCCGAAGGCGTCGAGACGCCCGCCCATGTCGCCATCATGCGCGATCTCGGCTGCGATATCCTGCAAGGCTACGCGCTTGCCCGCCCCATGCCTGCGCATGCCGTGCCGGACTTTGTGCACCGGCAGGAATGGCGCGCGCACGGTGGCGCAGTGCGGGACCTGCAGAACGAAGTGCGCCGGGCCATCAACCGCTAAACTGAAAAAGCCGCCCGGCAGGACCGGACGGCTTTCAAAAGCGAAAAATCTCGCTGCGATCAGTTGGCTTCGAGCTGCGCGATAGCGACGGCAAGAAGTTCCAGCATCTGAACGCGGATCTCGTCTTCGCTGCGGGCAACGCCGGCGGCGTCGAAATCGGCCTTGACCTTGCGCACGACATCCTCGTGGCCGACTTCTTCGAAATCGGCGGCGACGACTTCCTTGGCATAGGCGTCCGCATCACCATCCGTCTTGCCGAGCAGGCCAGCGGCCCAGAGGCCAACCAGCTTGTTGCGGCGAGCCTCGGCCCTGAAGCGCAGTTCCTCGTCGAGAGCGAACTTGGCCTCGAACGCCTTTTCCCGATCCTGCATATTGGTCATCCTTTGACTCCCGTAGATTCTTTTTCCCAGTGGGGTTTTCCAAGCCCATAAATCAAAACGACGGCAAAAGTGCAATGCGAACTTTTGTCCGGCCGGACTTCCCGGAGCGGCCGGAAATCGGGGGATCGGGTGTAACGCCGATTGTTAAAGTGCGGCAATTCGTTTATGGAGCCGGGAACGAACGACACCTGCGCGAGCCCCAAGCGCGCCAACAAAGAGAAAAATCCATGAACCGTCGCCGCCGTATCTACGAGGGCAAGGCCAAGATTCTCTATGAGGGCCCCGAGCCTGGCACACTGATCCAGTTCTTCAAGGACGATGCGACCGCATTCAACAAGAAGAAACATGCGGTCATCGACGGCAAGGGCGTGCTGAACAACCGTATTTCCGAATACGTCTTCACGCAGCTCAACAAGATGGGAATCCCGACCCACTTCATCCGCCGCCTCAACATGCGCGAGCAGCTGATCAAGGAAGTCGAGATCATTCCGCTCGAAGTGGTCGTGCGCAACGTCGCTGCCGGCTCGCTCTCCAAGCGCCTCGGCATCGAGGAAGGCACCGTGCTGCCGCGCTCGATCATCGAATTCTATTTCAAGGCCGATGCGCTCGAAGACCCGATGGTTTCCGAAGAGCACATCACCGCCTTCGGCTGGGCGAGCCCGCAGGAACTCGACGACATCATGGCGCTCGCCATCCGCGTCAACGACTTCCTCTCCGGCCTGTTCCTCGGCGTCGGCATCCAGCTCGTCGATTTCAAGATCGAATGCGGCCGGCTCTATGAAGGCGACATGATGCGTATCATCATCGCCGACGAGATTTCGCCGGACAGCTGCCGCCTGTGGGACATCGCCACCCAGGAGAAGATGGACAAGGACCGCTTCCGCCGCGATATGGGCGGTCTGGTCGAGGCCTATCAGGAAGTTGCCCGCCGCCTTGGCATCATCAACGAGAACGAGCCCGTGCGCGGCACCGGCCCGGTTCTGGTGAAGTAACTCTTCACCGGCCGGCTGACACTATTTGGTTTGAAGAGGAAGACATGATCAAGGCACGCGTAACGGTGACGCTCAAGAACGGTGTTCTGGACCCGCAGGGCAAGGCGATCGAAGGCGCGCTCGGCAGCCTCGGCTTCGAGGGCGTCGGCGCCATCCGCCAGGGCAAGGTTTTCGACCTCGAGCTTCAGACCGCCGACCGCGCGAAGGCGGAAGCCGACCTCAAGGCGATGTGCGACAAGCTTCTCGCCAACACGGTAATCGAGAACTATACTATCGCCCTCTCTTAATGGTTGAGGAGGCGGCGATGGCCACGGTTGATGCTGATCCTGTCTATGAAATACTGAAGCGTATTCAGACGGACATTGCCCTGTTGAAGGAAGGTCAACGCGACCTACGTCAGGACAACCTCTCCATACGCAACCAGATTCACAGCATGCAGGGCGACATCAACAGCCTTCGCGGGGCCTTCGCTCAAATGGACCAGCGTCTCGACCGTATCGAAAACCGCCTCGAATTGCGTGAACTCGCCGAGGCCCAGGCAAGGTTTGAACCACACCCATGAAGTCTGCCGTCGTCCAGCTCCCCGGCCTCAACCGTGACCGCGACATGATCGCGGCCCTGACCAAGATTTCCGGTACCGCACCGGTCACCGTCTGGCAGACGGAAACGGATCTGCCGGATGTCGACCTCATCGTCATCCCGGGCGGTTTCTCGTACGGCGATTACCTGCGTTGCGGCGCGATTGCCGCGCGCATGCCGGTCATGCAGGCGATCAAGGCCAAGGCCGAAGCCGGCGTGAAGGTTCTGGGTGTGTGCAACGGCTTCCAGATCCTGCTCGAAGCGGGCCTGCTGCCGGGCGCGCTGATGCGCAATGCCTCGCTGAAATTCGTCTGCCGCGAAGTGAAGCTGGAAGTGGCCAATGCCGAGACCGACTTCACCCGCGCCTATGACAAGGGCCAGATCATCCGCTGCCCGGTCGCCCATCACGACGGCAACTTCTTTGCCGATGCCGAGACGCTGGCCGCCATCGAAGGCAACGGCCAGGTCGTGTTCCGCTACGCGGACGGCACCAACCCGAACGGCTCGCTCAACGACATTGCCGGCGTGATGAACGCCAAGGGCAACGTGCTGGGCCTGATGCCGCATCCGGAAAACCTCATCGAGGCCGCGCATGGCGGTTCCGATGGTCGCGGCCTGTTCGCGTCGGTGCTCGACGTAATCGCCGCTTAACCAGCCGTTGCTATCAAGGGCGCATGTCCATCCCCGAAAGGCTTTTCATGCGCCCTCTCCTCTCCGCCAAGCTTGTCCTGCCGCTCATTGCCGTTGCGGCTCTGGCGGCCTGCCAGACGAAGACACCGGCGCCGAAGGCCAATGGCGCGGCGCTGCCGACCATGGAGCGCATCGCGCTCGGCGCAAATGCCTGCTGGTTCAAATCGGGTGACCCGGCCTTCAAGGCCTACCGCCTGGCACCGGAGCTGAACTCCTTCTCCGGCCGCCCGCGCATTCTCGTCGTGCATCGCAATTCGCCCGAATCGCGCCCGCTGCTCGTCGTGCACGCGGAGGGCAATCCGGCAAGACTCGAAGCCTTCGGTCCGTTGATGAGCGAAGCCGTCAGCGCGCGCATCGCGACCGACGTCAAGCGTTGGGCCGCCGGCGGCAAGGGCTGCTGAGCCTCAATCCCAGTAGAACGATTTCCGGACTTCCCGCTGCGCTTCGCTGCGGGTTATGCCGATATCGCACAATTGCTCCTCGGTCATTTCCACCAGCGCATGGCGCGTGCGGCGCCTGATGGCCCAGGCATGGCAGACAAGCCATGCCCGATAGAGCGTTGCGCCTAGGGAGCGGCCACTTCTGACGTCGCTCGTGACGAAAATTGTATCAATTGCCATGGTGCTTTCTCCTGAAATGCCACTGGGAGCGTGACAATCGGTGCATTCAGGAAATAATTGACTCTACGAACGGTGCAATATAAGAATTGCCACCATGACAAATTGGCTTCCTGATCTTCAGGCCTCCGATGGCCCGCTTTATGTCCGCATCGCCGACCAGATCGAGCGCGCGATCAACACCGGTGCGCTCGCCTCCGGAGCCAAGCTGCCGCCCCAGCGCAACCTCGCCTATGATATCGGCGTCACCATCGGCACCGTCAGCCGCGCCTACAGCATGGTTCGAGAGCGCGGCCTCGTCAGCGGCGAAGTCGGCCGCGGCACCTATGTGCTTGGAACGCCGGAAAACGATAACCCCGCTGGCATCGATCCGATCAGTGCCAGACTGGTCGGCACCCGCGCGGCGAATGCACCGCCCGGCAAGCTGCGCTTCGATACAACGGCGGCAACCGATATCGGGCAATCCGTCGCCGTCACCGACATTCTCGCGGCGATTTGCCGGGAGCAGCCGAACGAGATCGCCAGCTACACGCGCAATTTCCCGCGCCATTGGTTGGAAGCGGGCCAGCGCTGGCTGGGAAGCGGTAGCTGGCAACCGAGCATCGACAGCATCGTACCCACCCTCGGCGCACATGCGGCCATTGTCGCCGCCGTTTCCGTCATCACCTCGCCCGGCGACCGCATCGTCTTCGAACACGTCACCTATTCGCAGATCAGCCGCGGTACCGCGCTGCTCGGCCGCCAGACGGCACTGGTCGAGTCCGATGCCTATGGCGTGATTCCCGAGGATTTCGAGCGCGTCTGCGTGCAGCAGCACCCCAAGGCCGCCTTCCTGATGAGCACGGCGCAGAACCCGACGCTTGCCATCATGCCGGAGGATCGCCGCCGTGCCATTGTCGCCATCGCCAAGCGGCACAATGTCTGGCTGATAGAGGACAATCTCTACGGCGCCACCGTGGACAGCGGCATTCCCCTGCTCGCCGAGATCGCGCCGGACCGGACTTTTCTCGTCGGCGGCCTGTCGAAGAGCGTTGCGGCCGGCGTTCGTGGCGGCTGGGTCGCCTGCCCGCCCCATCTGGCGCAACGCGTGCGCATCGCCCACAAGATGGTGAGCGGCGGCCTGCCGTTCCTGCTTGCCGAACTCGCCGCTCGCCTTGTGCTCTCAGGCAAGGCGGACGCCATTCGCAATGCGGTTGCGGACGAGGTGCAGGCGCGCGAAGCGATTGTGCGAGACATTTTTGCCGGGCTGGATTTCGTCTCGCACCCGCGCGTACCGTTCCTCTGGCTGAAACTGCCAGACCCCTGGCTCTCCGGCACGTTCCGGCAGGCCGCCTTCGCGGAAGATATCCTCATCGATGACGAGGACGAGTTCAAGGCGGGCCGCTCGGAGAAGACCTTCCACCGGGTGCGCATCGGCTTTTCGCCGCCTGTCGACCGCGCGGATGTCGTGACCGGCCTGGCGCGGCTGCGCCGCCTGCTCGAACACGGCCCGACGGGCTATGACAGCCCGGCCTGAAGCCCCGCTCTGCTGTGGTTTCCGGTCATTTTCCTGTCGCACTGCACGGCAGCATAGGTTAAAGAGACCCCAATCCTGCCCTCCACGACAAGACGAGCGACGATGACCATTTCGAACACCCGCCCGATCACCCCGGAGCTGATTGCTGCCCATGGGCTCAAGCCGGATGAATACGATCGCATCCTCTCGCTGATCGGCCGCGAGCCGACCTATACCGAGCTCGGCATCTTCTCGGCCATGTGGAACGAGCACTGCTCGTACAAGTCCTCCAAGCGCTGGCTGCGCACGCTGCCGACCAAGGGTCCGCGCGTCATCCAGGGTCCGGGCGAAAATGCCGGCGTGGTGGACATCGACGACGGCGACTGCGTGGTCTTCAAGATGGAGAGCCACAACCACCCGTCCTATATCGAGCCCTACCAGGGTGCGGCGACGGGCGTCGGCGGCATCCTGCGCGACGTCTTCACCATGGGTGCGCGCCCGGTCGCGGCGATGAACGCGCTGCGCTTCGGGGAGCCTGATCATCCGAAGACCCGCCACCTCGTCTCCGGCGTCGTCGCCGGTGTCGGCGGCTACGGCAATTCCTTCGGCGTGCCGACCGTTGGCGGCGAAGTCGAGTTCGACCCGCGCTACAATGGCAACATCCTCGTCAACGCCTTTGCAGCCGGTCTTGCCAAGTCCAACGCGATCTTCCTGTCGGAAGCCAAGGGCGTCGGCCTGCCGGTCGTCTATCTCGGCGCCAAGACCGGCCGCGACGGTGTGGGCGGCGCGACCATGGCGTCCGCCGAATTCGACGAATCGATCGAGGAGAAGCGTCCGACCGTACAGGTCGGCGACCCCTTCACCGAAAAGTGCCTGCTGGAAGCCTGCCTTGAACTGATGCAGACCGGCGCCGTCATCGCCATCCAGGACATGGGTGCGGCCGGCCTCACCTGCTCCGCCGTCGAAATGGGCGCCAAGGGCGACCTCGGCATCGAGCTGAACCTCGATCTCGTTCCGGTGCGCGAAGAACAGATGACCGCCTATGAGATGATGCTGTCGGAAAGCCAGGAGCGCATGCTCATGGTGCTCGAGCCCGCCAAGGAAGAGGTCGCCAAGGCGATCTTCGTCAAGTGGGGCCTCGCCTTCGCGATCGTCGGCTACACGACGGACGACCTGCGTTTCCGCATCCTGCATCAGGGCGAAGAAGTCGCAAACCTGCCGATCAAGGACCTGGGCGACCAGGCACCGGAGTATGACCGCCCGTGGCGCGAGCCCGGCAAGTCCGCCCCTCTCCCGGCCAATCTGGTGGCAGAGCCGAGCGATTATGCCCAGGCCGTGCTGGAACTCGTCGGTTCGCCGAACCAGTCGAGCCGCCGCTGGGTCTATGAACAGTATGACACGCTGATCCAGGGCAACTCGCTGCAGATCCCCGGCGGCGATGCCGGCGTCGTGCGCGTCGAGGGTCATGCTACCAAGGCGCTCGCCTTCTCCTCCGATGTCACCCCGCGTTATGTCGAGGCCGACCCGTTCGAAGGCGGTAAGCAGGCTGTCGCCGAATGCTGGCGCAACATCACGGCGACCGGCGCCGAGCCGCTTGCCTCCACCGACAACCTGAACTTCGGCAATCCGGAAAAGCCGGAAATCATGGGCCAGTTCGTCAAGGCGATCCAGGGCATCGGCGAAGCCTGCCGCGCGCTCGATTTTCCGATCGTCTCCGGCAACGTCTCGCTCTACAACGAGACGAACGGCATCGCGATCCTGCCGACGCCCACCATCGCCGGCGTCGGCCTGCTGCCCGACTGGTCCGTGATGGCCAAGATCGGCGGCGCGAAGGACGGCGACCAGCTGATCCTCATCGGCGTCGACGGCAGCCATCTCGGCCAGTCCGTCTACCTGCGCGACGTGCTCGGCCTCATCGACGGCCCGGCGCCGGAAGTCGACCTGCACGCGGAACGCCGCAATGGCGATTTCGTCCGCTCGGCCATCCGCAACAGCCAGGTCACGGCCTGCCATGACATTTCCTCGGGCGGCCTCGCGGTTGCCCTTGCCGAAATGGCCATGTCGTCCGGCAAGGGCGCGACGGTCGATCTTTCGGGCTCGAACGGCCCGGCCCATGCGCTGCTTTTCGGCGAAGATCAGGCCCGCTACGTGCTGGCCGTTCCCGCCGATCTCGCCAACTTCCTCTGCGCCAACGCGGAAGGTGCGGGCGTGCCGTTCCGCCGTCTTGGTACGGTCGGGGGTGACAATCTCGTCGTGGGTGACCTTCTGACGGTCTCTATTGAACAATTGCGCAACACCCATGAATCATGGTTCCCTGACTTCATGGATGGCAACGGCACCGCCGCTGCCGCCGCGGAATAACGATAAGGGAGCAGTCCGTATGCCTATGTCACCCGGCGACATCGAAGACCTGATCAAATCCGGCATTCCCGGAGCAAAGGTGGTCATCCGCGATCTGGCCGGCGATGGCGACCACTATGCGGCCGAGGTCGTCGCGGAAGCCTTCCGCGGCAAGACCCGCGTGCAGCAGCACCAGATGGTCTATGATGCACTGAAGGGCAATATGGGGGGTGTCCTGCACGCCCTTGCCCTTCAAACCTCGATCCCGGACTGAGCCGCCATGGCCGGTCTCCTCGACGAACTCGTCTCTGGCGTGGTCGACGCAGCCCTGAAAGAGGTGCTGAAGAAGACCGGTGTGCGCAAGACAACGGCCAAGCGCACGCGCCGCAGGACAACGACGCGCAAGAAGGCCTCCGGCGGCATCCTCGGCGATATCCTTGAAGCGGCGCTGAAGCCGGCGACAAAAAAGCCGGCCCGGCGGCCACGCAAGCAGGTCAGCCGCCGACGCACGGCGGCAAGCCGCTCGCGCCAGCGCAGCCGGTAGATTTCTGCACTGTGAAATTGGATAGACAAGCTCCTGACGCAGGGAAGGAAAGCAGTACTCGGCGTTCGCAGCCGAGACTGTCCCTTGTAGTCGGTGGTTACATTGCCGCAGTCATTAGCGCCTCCCTTGCCGTGGTAACATTGCTCTCCATTCTCAAAGGTGTGGATGGGTTCGTTTCTCTTGTTTTCCTTTTTGGGTGCGCGGTCACGTTTGCCTGCGCCCTCCCCGGTTTCGTCGTGACCGTCCTGATCGCCCGTGCTTTTGGTTTGCAAGGATGGCGCTTCTTTACCATTGCGGGTGGTCTGGACGCCGTTTTGTCCATGGCAATTTTCGATGGCAACATGCTGAGCCCTGACGAATTCTTCTTTGCCGTCATCGCAAGCGGTATGGCCGGTGGTGCCACCTACTGGTTGCTTGCCTATCATCGGCGTCGTGCTGCGACCTGAAGCACACACCCCGGCATTTTTTCTGAGGGCCTTCTGGCATTTCTCACCCGGGGTTGTTATCTAGGGCGAACGGTTTATCGCATCGGCCCTTGAAGCCGATTTGCTAGGGAAGACTGCAATGAGCGGCATCAACGATTTCATCGCCAACGAAGTAAAGACCAACGACGTCGTCCTGTTCCTCAAGGGCACGCCGGAATTCCCGCAGTGTGGGTTCTCGGGTCAGGTCGTACAGATCCTCGATTATGTGGGTGTGGACTATAAGGGCATCAACGTGCTCGCCGACGCCGACATCCGCCAGGGCATCAAGGATTATTCCAACTGGCCGACCATCCCGCAGCTTTATGTGAAGGGTGAATTCGTCGGCGGTTGCGACATCGTGCGCGAGATGTTCCAGTCGGGCGAATTGCAGTCGCACCTTCAGGAACAGGGTATTTCGATTAAGGGCGCTGCCTGACGCTTTACGGTCTTCCGACCTCAAGCTTTTCAAAGGCGCCGCACCCCAGCGGCGCCTTATCTCTTTCATGGAATATAGTTATTATGTCTGCACTTACCCCTGAAGCTGCCCAGCGTCTCAATGGCATGGGCAAGATAGAATTCATTGCGCTCATGGCGTTGCTGATGGCGCTCAATGCGCTCGCCATCGACATCATGCTGCCCGGCCTCCAGGAAATCGGCGCCAGCCTTGGCGTCGAGAACGAGAACCACCGGCAATATGTCATCTCCGCCTACCTGATCGGCTTTGCCTTCGCGCAGCTACTCTACGGCCCGGTTTCCGACCGGTTCGGTCGTCGTGCGCCGATGTTTTTCGGCCTCGCCGTCTATATCGTGTCATCGCTTGCCGTCGTCTTCGTGCCGAGCTTCGCTGGACTGCTGGCCTTGCGGTTCGTCCAGGGCATCGGCTCGGCTGCGATGCGCGTCATCACCATCTCCATCGTCCGTGATATTTTCGGCGGTCGCGCGATGGCGGAAGTCATGTCGTTGATCATGATGGTGTTCATGGTCGTGCCGGTGCTCGCGCCGGGCACGGGCCAGATCGTCATGCTGTTCGGTGACTGGCACCTGATCTTCGTCTTCATGGCGGTCATGGCCGCTGCCATCTGGGCCTGGATGTATGTCCGCCTGCCGGAAACCCTGCACCCGGACGACGTGCGCCCCTTCACGGTGCGCTCGGTTCTCGAAGGCTTCCGCATCGTTCTGACCGACCGCGTGGCGCTCTGCTACACCTTGGCGAGCACCTTCATCTTCGGGGCGCTGTTCGGCTTCATCAACTCGGCGCAGCAGATCTATGTCGGCATCTATGGGCTCGGCGTATGGTTCCCCGTCGCCTTCGCCGGTGTCGCGGCCTTCATGGCGCTGTCGTCCTTCGTGAATGCGAAGCTCGTCGGCCGGTTCGGCATGCGGCGGCTGTCGCATGGGGCGCTGGTCGGCTTCCTCGCCGTCAACGCATTGTGGCTCGTGCTGACGCTCCTCTGGCCGGGACATGTGCCCTTCGCGATCTTCATCGTGCTGTTCGCATTGTCGATGTTCCAGTTCGGCTGGATCGGCTCGAACTTCAACTCGCTCGCCATGGAGCCGCTCGGCCACGTCGCCGGCACGGCCTCCTCGGTGCTCGGCTTCATGGGCACCGCCGGCGGCACGATCATCGGTGCGATCATCGGCCAGTCCTTCAACGGCACGGCGCTGCCGCTGGTCATGGGCTTCTTCGTACTCTCGATCATCGGCCTGATCTTCGTGCTGATCGCCGAACGCGGAAAGCTGTTCCAGCCGCATAACAAGGCGGTCTGACGGCAGCACCGGACGCTTCCGTCGACATGGTCGGGCTTGACCCGACCATCCATGCCGCGTTTGCCGGTGGATCCTCGGGTCAAGCCCGAGGATGACGAGAGGAGGCGTAAGTGTTCCTAAACAAAAAGGCCCGGATGCATCCGCATCCGGGCCTTTTCTCATTGGTGATCGAAAAGTGTCAGTCGACAAAGACGTCGCGGCGCAGCATTTCCCAGCTGTCCTTGTCCGGCGCGACCAGCAGGCCACCCTCGACATGGTGCGGCTTGTAGGCGGAGCCGTCGAAACGCGCCGCATAAGCGCCGGCTTCCTGGGCGATCAGCGTGCCGGCCAGGTGATCCCATGGCATCAGCTTGTTGTACATCAGGTAGTGCAGGTGGCCACCGGCGAAGGTGCGGTATTCGTGGGCTGCGCAACGGTAGTTCGACACGAAGGCGACCTGCGCGAGGTTCGCCAGGATGCGGGCGCGGCGATCGCGATCGAGGAAGCTGGTGGAGGCCATGCCGGTCATCGCTTCGAGCGGGGCTGCACCGCGCGCCTTCAGCCTGACGGCCGGCCGGTGATCGCCGGTCTGCCAGGCGCCGCCACCCTTTTCCGCCATCACGAAATCGTCGCCCATCGGATCATAGATGATGCCGCCGACCGTCTCGCCGCCGGAAACGATCGCCGCCATCACGCCGAACAGCGGCACGCCGGAGGCGAAGTTGAAGGTGCCGTCGATCGGATCGACGACGATAGCGAGATCGGCATCCGCCAGCTTCGGCAGCAGCGCCGGATCGGCCGCGACCGATTCCTCGCCGACGAACAGCACGCCCGGGAACTGCGCCGCCACTTCCTTCTTGATGAAACGTTCCGCCGCCTCGTCTGCTTCCGTCACCAGGTCGTTGGCGTCGGCCTTGGTGCGGATGTCGCTTTTGGCGAGTGCGCGAAAGCGCGGGCGGATTTCGGCTTCGGCCGCCTGTGCAAGCACAAGCGCCAGGGCATTGATGTCAATCGTCGTCGTCATTGGGCCTTACCGTTTCGAGGGAGGAGAAATCGAAAAGCTTCGGGTCGAGAAGATGGGACGGATTGGTGTGGCCGAGCGCGCGCAACATGGTGTCCTTGCGGCCCGGCATGCGCGTTTCGATATCCGCCAGCATCGCCTTCATCGCATTGCGCTGGAGGCCGTCCTGCGAGCCGCAGAGGTCGCAGGGGATGATCGGGAATTGCATGGCGCTGGCGAATTTTGCGAGATCGTCTTCCGCCGCATAGGCAAGCGGACGCAGCACCATCAGGTCGCCTTCGTCATTCAGCAGCTTCGGCGGCATGGCGGCCAGCCGCCCGCCATGGAAGAAGTTCATGAAGAAGGTTTCCAGAATATCCTCCCGGTGGTGGCCGAGCACCAGCGCATCACAGCCCTCCTCCCGGGCGATGCGGTAGAGATTGCCGCGCCGCAGCCGCGAGCACAGCGAACAATAGGTCGCCCCCGCCGGCACCTTCTCCTTCACGATGGAATAGGTGTCTCGGTATTCGACGCGGTGTTTGATGCCGATCGATTTCAGGTATTCCGGCAGGATGTGCTTTGGAAAATTCGGCTGGCCCTGGTCGAGATTGCAGGCAATCAGTTCGACCGGCAGCAGGCCGCGCCATTGCAGGTCCATCAAAAGCGCAAGCAGGCCGTAGCTGTCCTTGCCGCCGGAGACGCCGACGAGCCAGCGCTTCTGGCCCTTCAGCATGGCGAAATCGTCCATCGCCTGCCGCACCTGCCGGAGCAGGCGCTTGCGTAGCTTGTTGAACGACACGCTGGAGGGTGCATCCGCAAAGAGCGGATGACGACCATCGTCCGGTGTGTCGTCGTCGGGTTCAGCGATTGCCAGGGTCATCGGTGCCGTCATGGGCCTGCAATGCCCCGAACCGGCCGCACAATCAAGCCCCGAAGACCGACCATCCGGTGCGCGCCGCCAGCATTTCCAGCGCCAGCGAACCGAGAAGCGAGTTGCCGTTGTCGTTGAGGCCCGGCGACCAGACCGCGACCGAGGCTTTTCCGGGCGCCACGGCCAGAATGCCGCCGCCCACGCCGCTCTTGCCCGGCAGGCCGACGCGGTAGGCAAAATCGCCCGATCCGTCATAGTGGCCGCAGGTCAGCATCAGCGCGTTGATACGCCGCGCCCGCATATGCGAGACGACGCGGTGGCCGGTCAGCGGATTGGTGCCGCTATTGGCGAGGAACAGCCCCGCCTTGGCAAGCTGCCGGCAGCTCATCGCCAGCGCGCATTGATGGAAATAGACGCCAAGCACCAGCTCGGCCGCGTGATCGAGCTTGCCGAAGGAGCGCATGAAATTGGCGAGTGCGAAATTGCGGAAGCCCGTCGCCTGCTCGGAGCGCGCCACGGCCTGGTCGATGATGATATCGTCTTCGTCCGCCAGGTAGCGCAGGAAGCGTACGATCTCGCCGATCGCCTCCTTCGGGGTGTGGCCGGCGAGCACGAGGTCGGTGATGGCGATCGCGCCGGCATTGATGAAGGGATTGCGCGGAATGCCGCCTTCCTGCTCGAGCTGGACGATGGAGTTGAACGCCGAGCCGGACGGCTCGCGTCCCACACGTTTCCAGATCGCCTCGCCGTGTTTGCCGAGCGCCAGCGTGAGCGTGAAGACCTTCGAGATGCTCTGGATGGAAAAGGCTTCTTCCGCGTCGCCGACGAGGTGCACGTCACCATCGACCGTCACTACCGCCATGCCGAATTTTTGGGGATCGACATGGGCAAGCTGCGGAATGTAGTTCGCCACCCTACCCTCGCCGCGCCGCGGTGAAAGGTTTGCGTGGATGTCTTCGATGATGGCCTGAAGATCCATAAGCAGTTCCCCAAAGAAAAAGCCGCCAATCTCTTGGCGGCTTTTCCAGATTGCGCAAGGCGTCGTCGCGATTAACGCGAGTAGAATTCGACGACCAGGTGCGGTTCCATGACGACGGCGTACGGCACGTCGGAGAGAACCGGGATGCGAACGAAGGTGGCGACCATCTTGTTATGATCGACTTCGATGTAGTCCGGAACGTCGCGTTCGGCGAGGCCAACGGATTCAAGAACCGTGACGAGCTGCTTGGACTTTTCCTTGACTTCGATGACGTCGCCCGGCTTGCAACGGTAGGAACCGATGTTGACGCGGACGCCGTTGACCTTGACGTGGCCGTGGTTGACGAACTGACGGGCAGCGAAGACCGTCGGAACGAACTTGGCGCGGTAGACGATCGCGTCGAGGCGCGATTCGAGCAGACCGATCAGGTTTTCCGGGGTGTCGCCCTTGCGGCGCTCGGCTTCAGCGAAGATCGCGCGGAACTGCTTCTCGCGGATATCGCCATAGTAGCCCTTCAGCTTCTGCTTGGCGCGGAGCTGAACACCGAAGTCCGAAAGCTTGGACTTGCGGCGCTGGCCGTGCTGGCCGGGGCCGTATTCGCGGCGGTTGACCGGGGACTTCGGACGGCCCCAGATGTTTTCGCCCATACGGCGGTCGATTTTGTACTTGGATGCAGCGCGCTTGCTCATCGCATTTCCTCTTAGTCTTGTTATACCCGCCCGTTGCCGGGCCGGCTGAAGGAAACACGCCCTCCTCTGAACCTTTTCGAGGTTCCGACAGGTTTCTCACGATCGCGATCGGAGAATCCACGGGACATGTCAAATGAAACACCGGACATTTCTGCCCGGCGTTGGCGGGGTCATTAGGCGGGTTTCATGAAATTGTCAACGCGCGGAGCCGGGAAAAACCGCCTATTCCGCAGCATCCTGGTGGGAATCAACGAGATCCGGCCCATTGGCGTCACCCGGCAGCGTCTCGCAGGCGAGATCCGGGAAGGCGACGATTCGGTGGCCGGCGAGATCGCTGTGCACGACGACCAGCCCCTGTTCCTCGAAATAGCCGAGCAGGCGCCGCGCGCGACGGGCGGAATGGGTACCGTAGGCGCGCGCGATCCGCGCATCCGACGGGCAGGCAAGGCCGCGCACGGCCGTCTGCGCGACGAGCAGGAAGACGCCCTGCAAATCCTCGGAGACGCTGCGGGAAAGATCGAGCGCCTTGCCCCAGATCTCCGTTGCCGCCGTCTCGGCATCGACGCCGGAGCGCGCGACCGCCATCTTGCGACGGAAGGCCGGAAGCGACAGCGGCGCGCCGGGCACGCGACGGATGCGGCAGCGCACGAGGAAATCCTGGAACAGTTCGGCATCCGCACGGAAAGCCGCATCGGGATTGCCGAGGATTTCGGCGAGCACCTGGTCGAGCAGGCCGTCGCGCTCTTCGGCGGAAATCTCCGGCGCCGGGACTTTCGTTTCCGTCTGCACCGGCTCCGGCCGGGCGCGGGAGAGTTCAGCGAGGATATCCGTCGTCGGGCGCGGCGCGGGTGGCGCACGGCGCACCAGCGGGCGGGAAAACTCTTCGGGGTCAGGCGTGAAGATCAGATCTTCGACATCGGGCAGTGCATCCGGCAACGGCATCAGCTTGGGGCTGGTCGAGCGGGCGGAGGTCTCGACGGCACCGATCGTCACCGGCAACGGACGGCGCGACAGCGCCGGGCCGAGCGCCACGAAGGCGCCACGCGGAAGGTCGCGGAACATTTCCGCCTGCCGGCGATCAAGCCCGAGCAAGTCGGCGGCGCGCGCCATGTCGATATCGAGAAAGGTGCGGCCCATCAGGAAGTTCGAGGCTTCCGCCGCGACGTTCTTGGCAAGCTTTGCCAGACGCTGCGTGGCGATGACGCCGGCAAGACCGCGTTTTCGGCCGCGGCACATCAGGTTGGTCATCGCGCCGAGCGAGAGCTTTCGTGCTTCTTCAGAAACTTCGCCGCCGGAGGCTGGCGCAAAAAGCTGCGCCTCGTCGACGACGACGAGCACCGGATACCAGAAATCCCGGTCCGCATCGAACAGCGCATTGAGGAAGATGCCGGCGGCGCGCATCTGCTCGTCGGCTTCGAGGCCTTCGAGTGAAAGCACGCAGGAAACGCGGTGCTGACGAATGCGGTTGGCAATACCGACGAGTTCGGCTTCCGTGCGCTCGCCATCGACGACCACATGGCCGAATCGGTCGGACAGCGTCACGAAGTCACCCTCGGGATCGATGATGACCTGTTGCACCCATTGCGCGGATTGTTCGAGCAGGCGCCGCAAAAGATGCGACTTTCCCGAGCCCGAATTGCCCTGCACCAGCAGGCGCGTCGCCAGCAGTTCCTCGATATCGAGCTTGGCCGGTGCGCCGCCCTGCACCGTTCCCATGTCGATGCCGACCTTCATGCCGTTCCTCGTTCCTGAAATTTGTGATTCGTCCGGCCGCCACCGGGCAACCGGAGAGCCCTAACACGAAATCCGCGCCCGTCACGACCCGCTTTGGAAAAACCCACAGGGAAAGCCGCGTCAAACGACGCGCAGGCCAAAGCCCTGCATCAGGCGCCGCGTCGAAAAATCCGGGTTGCGCGAGGTGAAGACGGCGATGTCCTCGCCGGGCGCAAGCGTCTCCAGCGGCGGCACGAGCCGGCGGGCCTGGCGGGCGATGGCCTCTGCCGGGTCGAGCCAATCGACCGGCCATGGCGCGAGTTTGCGAAAGAGGTTCGCCATGAAAGGATAATGCGTGCAGGCGAGCACGACGATATCCGTCTTGCGGCCATTCTCATCGGCAAAGCAAGGGATGATCTCGGCACGCACCGCCTCATCCGACAGCGTTTCGCCGCGGATATAGGCTTCGGCCATCGGCGCAAGGCGCTCCGAGCCGACGAGCCGCACGTCGCACTGGCTGGCGAAGGACTGGATGAGATCGCGCGTATAGGCGCGTTTGACCGTGCCGGGCGTCGCGAGCACGGAGACGAGGCCGGAGCGCGTGCGTTCTGCGGCGGGCTTGATGGCGGGAACGGTGCCGACGAAGGGCATGTGCGGAAAGGCGGCGCGCAGGTCTGCACCGACCAGCGTGAACGCCGTGTTGCAGGCGATGACGCAGATTTCCGGGTCATGCTCGGCAAGCAGTTTCCGGAAGAGTTCGATGACATGTGCCTTCAGCGCCGGCTCTTCCCAGGGGCCGTAGGGAAATGCGGCATCATCGGCGACATAGATGAAATGTCGCTCTGGCATCAGCACGCGGGCTTCGCGCAGCACGGTGAGGCCACCGATGCCGCTGTCGAACATGAGAACCGGTTTTGCGCTATTGTTCGTCACGAGGCACCTTGGGCCGGCGGTTGCGGGTGCGGTTCGGATCGACCGCGCCGCGGGGCGATTCGCGGGTGAAACGATCGAGGCAGGAAATGATGCCGCGCAAAACCTGGATCTCCGTGCCGGTAAAGGAGGGACGCGTCAGAATGGCGCGCAGGTTCTCCACCAGTTTGGGCTTTTTTTCGGCAGGGCGAAAATAACCACGCGCATCGAGCGTCTCTTCCACATGGTCGAAAAGGCCTTGCAGTTCTTCCTTCTTGGCCGGCCGCTGCGACAACGCGTGGAACGGCGTGCTCTCGACGGAGGCTAGGCCGCTTTTCATCCACTCGTAGCTCATGAGAAGAACGGCTTGGGCTAGGTTCAAGGAGGCGAAGGCGGGGTTGACCGGGAAGGTCACCAATTCGTCGGCGAGCGCGATTTCCTCGTTGGTGAGGCCGGTGCGTTCGCGACCGAAGAGGATGCCGGTTTTTTCGCCCGCGCGGAAACGCACGCGCAGGTCATCGGCGGCAACGACCGGCGAACGGACTTCCTTGTAGCCGTAGCGATCGCGCGCCGTCGTGGCATAGACGAATTCGAGGTCGGCGACGGCTTCTTCCAACGACGGATAGACCTTTGCCGCCTCGATGACATGATCGGCCTTGCTGGCGGCGGAGATTGCCTTCTCGCTCGGCCAGCCATCGCGCGGATTGACGAGGCGCAGTTCCGCCAGGCCGAAATTCGCCATGGCGCGCGCCACCATGCCGATATTCTCGCCGAGTTGCGGATGAACGAGGATGATCGCCGGTCCTTCGGCGATCAGCGTGCGTTCGCTGTTCGTGCCTGCCATGCTCATAATTCCCTAGAAAGAAGGGGCCTCACTGGCATAAACGGCCGAAAATGAAAAGCGGAAGTCACTTATTCCGGCGATTCCGCAGCACTGCCGTTTCCACCATTGGCGCCTTCCTGCGCGATCTCCAGCAGTTCCTTCTTCAAGGAAGCACCGTCCGGGCGCTCGATATCGTCGATCACCGCGCGGCCATCTTCCTCAACCAGCTTGAAGACGAGTTTTTCCGGCTGCCAGTCGGTGGCGCGCTCGCCAAAACAATGGCTGTTGTCGAAGGTCACGGTGACGTCTTCCGCGCCTGCCGCCGGCTGGCCTTCGGTGGTCGTCACGTCCTTCAGCGCGCAGCCGTCCTGGCCGCCGATGATCGGGTCATAATCGAACGGCGAACCGCCATCCTCATAGGCCGGGTATTTTGCCGCCTCGCGGTACTTCGCCACGAAATCCTTGCTGTAGAGGCGCTTTAGAAAATCCTCGCTGAAATAGTCGGTATAGGGCGGCGGCGTATCGGTGTCGGTGCCCATGTCCTGCCAGTTGGCGGTGGCCGCGGACAGGATTTCCACGACCGGCGCCTTGAAATCGGCGGCCTGAACCGAAACCGGAAGCAGAAGGGCGAGCGCAACGAGACCGAAACGCGACATGGCATTCTCCATTGGATGACGACAGGTCCGGACGGGCCTGCGAGCGGACCTTCCTGCAACGCAATTTTGGCGAAACTTATTCTTCCGCAGTGCGAAAATAAACCGCCTCCGCCTATGGTTGGCTTTGCCTTCCGGGTCGTGAGTGCTATAGGGCCAAACGGTTCTTTCAAGTCCACGATCCGGGGCGCCCAGCCCCTACAAAACACGAGGCTCTCCATGGCAAAGATCAAGGTCGCCAACCCCGTCGTCGAACTCGACGGCGACGAGATGACGCGCATCATCTGGCAGTTCATCAAGGACAAGCTGATCCATCCCTACCTGGACGTCGACCTCGAATATTACGACCTCGGCATGGAAAACCGCGACGCCACCGACGACCAGGTGACGATCGACGCCGCCAACGCCATCAAGAAGCACGGCGTCGGCGTCAAGTGCGCCACCATCACGCCGGATGAAGCCCGCGTCGAGGAATTCAAGCTGAAGAAGATGTGGAAGTCGCCGAACGGCACGATCCGCAACATCCTCGGCGGAGTCATCTTCCGCGAGCCGATCATCTGCAAGAACGTGCCGCGCCTCGTTCCCGGCTGGACCAAGCCGATCATCGTCGGCCGCCACGCCTTCGGCGACCAGTACCGCGCCACCGACTTCAAGTTCCCCGGCAAGGGCAAGCTGACGATGAAGTTCGTCGGCGAGGACGGCAAGGAAATCGAATACGACGTGTTCGACGCCCCGTCCGCCGGTGTCGCCATGGGCATGTACAACCTCGACGATTCGATCACCGAATTCGCCCGCGCCTCGCTGAACTACGGCCTGCAGCGCAAGGTGCCGGTGTACCTGTCGACCAAGAACACCATCCTGAAAGTCTATGACGGCCGCTTCAAGGACATCTTCCAGCAGGTCTTCGACGCCGAATTCGCCGACAAGTTCAAGGAAGCCAAGATCTGGTACGAACACCGCCTGATCGACGACATGGTCGCTTCGGCGCTGAAGTGGTCCGGCGGCTACGTCTGGGCCTGCAAGAACTATGACGGCGACGTGCAGTCCGACATCGTGGCGCAGGGCTTCGGCTCGCTCGGCCTGATGACCTCGGTTCTGATGACGCCGGATGGCCAGACGGTGGAAGCCGAAGCCGCGCACGGCACGGTGACGCGCCACTACCGCCAGCACCAGAAGGGCGAGGAAACCTCGACCAACTCGATCGCCTCGATCTTCGCCTGGACGCGTGGCCTTGCCCACCGCGCCAAGCTGGACGGCAACACGGAACTCGCCAAGTTCTCCGACACGCTGGAGCGCGTCTGCGTCGAAACCGTCGAATCCGGCTTCATGACCAAGGACCTGGCTTTGCTCATCGGTCCCGACCAGCCGTGGCTCTCCACCACCGGCTTCCTCGACAAGATCGACGAAAACCTCAAGAAGGCCATGGCGGCCTAAGCCACAAAAACCCTTGGAAAGCCCGGCCTTCGCGCCGGGCTTTTTCTTTGTCGTACTCTTGCGGCACTGGCGCCCTGCCTTATCTTCCCCCTCGCTACATGCAGAGGAGGACAACATGGCCGAGGACCTCATTTTCTACGCCAACCCGATGTCGCGTGCGCGCATTGCCCGCTGGATGCTGGAGGAGGTCGGCGCGCCCTACCGCACGGAGTGGCTGACCTTCGACGGGACGATGAAATCGCCGGAATTTCTCGCGATCAACCCGATGGGCAAGGTGCCAACCATCCGGCACGGCAAGACCGTCGTCAGCGAAGCCGCCGCGATCTGCGCCTATCTGGCCGACGCCTTCCCCGACGCCGGCCTTGCGCCGCCGAACGACAAGCGCGGCGACTATTACCGCTGGATGTTCTTTGCCGCCGGGCCGCTGGAAATGGCGGTATCGCTCAAGGCCTTCGCCTTGAATGTACCGAAGGAACGCGAGCGCAGCATCGGTTGCGGCAGCTACGAATCGGTGATGGATGCCCTCTCCTTCGCCGTGACGCAGCATCCCTACGTCACCGGCGAAACCTTCACCGCCGCCGACGTCTATGTCGGCGCGCATATCAGCTGGGGCCTGCAATTCGGCACGCTGGAGGCCCGGCCGGAATTCCAGGCCTATTGGGACCGCCTCAAGGACCGACCGGCCAGCAAACGCGCAACCGCCATCGACGATGAAGAGATGCATCGCCAGCTTGCGGCGGCGAAGGGCTGAAGACAACCCTCTCCTCCGTCATGGTCGGGCTTGACCCGACCATCCCCGTCGCGGACGCGGCGTGGATCCTCGGGTCAAGCCCGAGGATGACGTTTGGGGTTGGCGAGCGGGCGCGCTCGACAACAGGTTTTTGAGCCAGCCCCTCGCCCATCCCGTTGTATTCAGGTCGCCGGCTGAAGTGGCAGGTAGATTTCCGTCAGCAGTTCGTTCGGCGGGACGTCGCGTGGGTTGTTGAGATAGGCTTCGAACATCACCTCGTCGCGGATCGAGCGGCCGGATCCCGGCAGCCAAGTGGCATAGAGCCAACGATAGGCCGCGCCCATATCGGCATAGGGGCCCTTGTGACGCAGCACGGCATAGTCGCCGCCCGCCAGCGTGCGCTGTACGAGCGGCGCTTCGGCCGGAACATCCCCGTCTGCCGTCACGCAGGCGAAGGAGCGGAGCTTGTCTTCCGCGACCAGATCGGGATCGTCGAGAAATACGCCGATCATGCGCATGTCCGGGCGAAAAATGTTGCGGGAAAAAAGCGCGCCGTAGAGCGCTTCGAAAGCCTTGCCGATGCCCATGTAGGAACCGGTATGCGGGACACCGAGCAGTGCCTGCTCGGGCATGGTGCGGATGGTAACGTCGTACATGTGGGGCGACTCCTTGCCGTTTTCGGGTTCGAAGGCGCGATGCGGCCCCTCCTTCCGGTAGCGCGCCGGCGGCATGCCATAGGCGGCCGCGAAGGTGCGCGTGAAGGATTGCAGGTTGGGGTAGCCCCATCGCGCGGCGATGTCCCGAACGGAGCGGTCGCTGCGCACCAGATCGCCGGCCGCGCGGTGCAGACGCAGCCGGCGCACGGTCGCGGCCAGCGTTTCGTTGTGCACGGCCCGGTAGACGCGGTGCCAGTGATGGGCGGAAAGGCAGGCGATTTCCGACAGCCGGTCGAGGTCCAGATCCTCTTCCAGATGCTCGTAGATATAGGCGGAGACGCGCAGCAGGCGCTTCTCGTAGGTGGCCCAGATCACATTCTCGCTCATGCCGTTGCCTCTCTCGTCGGGACGCATTCAATCAAGCATGAGGCGATTTCACAAATCCTGCGCTTCTGTCGCGGCCTGCGATTTTTGCACGGCCTCGTCGTCCATCATAACAAAGGCGGGCAAAAGATGCTGTGCCGGGTCCATTGTGCCATGGCGAAAATTGCCACCTGGCAGCCAAGTTATTAGCCGGCTATCGATGCATTGAAGGTCGGCGCGGTGTCCGGCACGCGCATGCGCTCGGCAACATCGGCGAGCCCCTCGGACGGCGTCCATCGCATCACGCAGTTTCGGCCGGCCTCCTTTGCCGCATAGAGCGCGTTGTCCGCCGCCGACTGCAGGCGGTCGAAATCCGTGCCGAAAGCGGCGACGTCCGCAAGGCCGATGCTGACGGAAACGCCGATCTCGCGCCCTTCGTGGGCAATCGACATGGCGGCGACCTCGCAGCGAAGCCTTTCGGCAAAATCCGCCGCCTGGTCGATATCGTGCCTGGGCGCAAACAGCGCGAACTCCTCGCCGCCGAAACGGCAGAACAGCATGCCGCCTTCCAGCCAGGACGAGACCCGCGCGGAAAAATGCTTGAGCACCGCATCGCCCGCGACATGGCCGTGGGTGTCGTTGATCGCCTTGAAGCGATCGAGATCGAAGATCATCAACGTGCCCTGCCCGCCGCGGGCGAGATGGGCCTGCACATCCTCCAGGAACGAGCCGCGGTTGGCGATGCCTGTCAGGGTATCGGTGCGCGAGGCCTGGCGGTAAAGCGCTTCGCCACGCTCCTTGATGAGCACCAGCATGGCGACAGCGGACAGGATCGTATGGGCGAAGAGTTCCAGGGAAAAGAGCGCGAACCAGGCCGAATAGGCTGTTCCATGGCCAAGCTCCGCCGGCGCGGCAATGGCCATGGGAATACGCAGCGAATAGATGATGCCGTGCGTCACGAAGAAAAAGGCGGCGATCGAGCGGGTCGGCAGTCGCTCATGTCGACGCCCCGCCCAGATATCCAGGCCCATCCAGATGGAATAAACGGCGATGATGACCGACGTCAGGATGACACGATTGTTGACGTCGTTGGCCACCGGCGGCAGGAGCAGGTAAGCCCCGCACCAAAGAATCGGCCCCGCAAGCACCACCGACAGATAGAGCGGGCGACGATCGAAGATCGCGAAAGCCCGCCCACATGAACGCATAGCTGAAAGCGGCCAGCGCGTTGCCGAGACCGACGGTGATGAGGGGAAAGCCGATGGGACGCAGTGCGAAGAGAATCGTGCAAAGCGAGCCGACCCACATGGCCAGGCACCAGTATCCTGCTGCGGCGTGGCGGCGGTCGGTGAGCCAGACCTGAAGCATGAAAATCCCGACGACCATCGTCGACAGGAACGTGCAGATCATCAAGGTCGATATGCTGACGAATTCTTCAATCAAAACACTGAACTCCGCGCGCGGGGATGCTAGGCGGAAACCCTGAAGACTTCGCAAACAAAACGGCGGGCCTGAGCCCGCCGTCGTATCGATACAGCCATGGATACCGGTGGATCAGCCGCCGATGGCCGCGGCAACCGCCTCGATGGCGTCAGTGGCCTTCGTGCCATCCGGGCCACCTGCCTGGGCCATGTCGGGACGCCCGCCGCCGCCCTTGCCGCCGAGCGCTTCAGAGGCGCGGCGCACCAGATCCACGGCACTGAAACGGCCTGTCAGGTCGTCCGTGACGGCGACCACGGCGCTTGCCTTGCCATCCGCCGAGACACCGACAAAGGTGACGACGCCGGACCCGAGGCTCTTCTTGCCCTCGTCCGCCAGGCTCTTCAGGTCCTTCGGCTCGACGCCAGTGACGACCCTGCCGAGATATTTTGTGCCCGAGACATCCCGCACGCCGTCATCGCCGCCGGCAGGACCGCTGGAGAGGGCCAGCTTCTTCTTCGCTTCGGTCAGCTCGCGTTCCAGCTTGCGGCGTTCGTCCACCAGCGCCTCGACGCGGGCGAGCACTTCGCTCGGCTGAGCCTTGAGCACTGTCGCAAGCGTCTTCACGCGTTCGTCCTGTTCGGCGAGATAGGCACGTGCCGCCTCACCCGTCAGTGCTTCCAGACGACGCACGCCGGAGCCGACGGCGCTTTCGGAGACGATGCGCACGAGGCCGATCTCGCCGGTCGCGGCCACATGCGTGCCACCACAGAGCTCCACGGAATAGGCGCGGTTGGCCTTGGCGCCATGAAGGCCGGTGCCCATCGAGACGACGCGGACCTCGTCACCATACTTCTCGCCGAAGAGCGCCATGGCGCCTTCCGCGATCGCGTCATCCACCGTCATGAGACGCGTGGTGACCGGGGAATTCTGTACGATGATTTCGTTTGCCATGTCCTCGACGATGCGCAGCTCCTCCGCCGACATCGGCTTGGGATGCGAGACGTCGAAGCGCAGGCGCTCGGGCGCGACCTGCGAGCCCTTCTGGGCGACGTGGGTGCCGAGCACTTCGCGCAGCGCCTCATGCAGCAGGTGCGTCGCCGAATGGTTGGCGCGAAGGCGCGAGCGACGGGCGTGATCGACCGTCAGCGCGACCGCATCACCGACCTTCAGCGTGCCCTCGGCAACGGTGGCGATGTGAACGAAGACACCCTCGCCCTTGCGCTGCGTGTCCGACACGGCGAGCTTGGCGGTGTCGGAGGAAATGATGCCGGTATCGCCCATCTGGCCGCCGGATTCACCGTAGAACGGCGTCTGGTTGGTGACGATCTGCACCTCGTCGCCCACGGAGGCGGCTTCGACCGACTTGCCGTCGCGCACGATCGCCTGGACGACGCCTTCGGCCGTCTCGGTGTCGTAGCCGAGGAATTCGGTCGCGCCGAACTTTTCCTTGATCTCGAACCAGATCGTCTCGGTCGCCTTGTCGCCGGAGCCGGCCCAGTGCGAGCGGGCCTCGGCCTTCTGGCGCTCCATCGCATTGGTGAAGCCGGACAGGTCGACGTTGATTTCGCGGGCGCGCAGCGCGTCCTGCGTCAGGTCGAGCGGGAAACCATAGGTGTCGTAGAGCTTGAAGGCGGTCTCGCCGTCCAGCATGTCGCCCTTGCCCAGCGTGTTGGTCGCGTCGGACAGCAGGCTCAGGCCGCGCTCCAGCGTGGTGCGGAAACGGGTTTCTTCCAGCTTCAGCGTCTCGGAGATCAGCGCTTCGGCGCGCTGCAGTTCCGGATAGGCGCGGCCCATCTCGCCGACCAGCGTCGGCAGCAGCTTCCACATCAGCGGATCCCTGGCGCCGAGCAGCTGCGCATGGCGCATGGCGCGGCGCATGATCCGGCGCAGCACGTAGCCGCGGCCATCCTTCGCCGGCAGCACGCCGTCGGCAATCAGGAAGGCGGACGAGCGCAGGTGATCGGCGATGACGCGGTGGCTGGCGCGCGCTTCGCCGACGGCCGGAACGCCGGTCGCCTCGACGGAGGCGTCGATCAGGGCGCGGAACAGGTCGATGTCGTAGTTGTCATGCTTGCCCTGGAGGAGTGCTGCGACGCGCTCGAGGCCCATGCCGGTATCGATCGACGGGCGCGGCAGGTCGACGCGCTCTTCCTTCGTGATCTGCTCGAACTGCATGAAGACGAGGTTCCAGATCTCGATGAAGCGGTCGCCATCCTCTTCCGGCGAGCCCGGCGGTCCGCCCCAGATATGGTCGCCATGGTCGTAGAAAATCTCGGAACAGGGACCGCACGGGCCGGTATCGCCCATGGCCCAGAAATTGTCGCTGGTGGCGATGCGGATGATGCGGTCGTCGGTCAGGCCGGCGATCTTCTTCCAGAGATCGAAGGCCTGGTCGTCCGTGTGGTAGACGGTGACGAGCAGCCGGTTCCTGTCGATGCCGAATTCCTTGGTGATCAGGTTCCAGGCAAGCTCGATCGCCTGCTCCTTGAAATAATCGCCAAAGGAGAAGTTGCCGAGCATCTCGAAGAAGGTGTGGTGACGCGCGGTGTAGCCGACATTATCGAGGTCGTTGTGCTTGCCGCCGGCGCGCACGCATTTCTGCGCACTCACCGCCCTGGAATAGGGGCGCTGTTCGAGGCCGGTGAAGACGTTCTTGAACTGTACCATGCCGGCATTGGTGAACATCAATGTCGGATCGTTGCGCGGCACGAGCGGACTGGACGATACGACCTCGTGGCCGTTCGTTCGGAAATAGTCGAGGAAAGTCGACCGGATCTCATTCACGCCGTTCATATCGCGTCCTTCATCTCTGCACTGTCTGCGCCTGTCTACGGCGCATTACCCACCCAATTGCATTACAGCAGATGCGAAACCGCCCCGCCGGCCGGAGTGCCCGCCCGGAGGCCACTGGAAGACCATCCATCCGCGAATTCCGTCGAACTGCACGCGGCCGCCGCCTATCTTGCGGAAAGGTCGAAAACCTTGGGGGCGCGCGCGAGAACTCAAGGCTTTTATCGCCCGCCTCGGCACCTGTCCAGACATCAAAAAACCGGCCTTTCACGAAGAAGAGGCCGGTTTTTCAGGAATTTCGCATTTTGTTTTGCGCATGTCGCTTTCGCAAAACCCATGCCCGCTTGGTGCAACGCGTTACGGCGCTGCGCAGCGATCAGCCTTCGCCGTCGGTATCGCTCGAATCCGGACCGCTATTCTCCAGGAAGCGTTCGGCGATCAGGCCGGCATTCTGGCGCAGCGACGTCTCGATCTCGCGGGCGAGATCCGGATTGTCGCGCAGGAACGTCTTGGCGTTTTCACGACCCTGACCAAGGCGCTGGCTGTTGTAGGAGAACCAGGAGCCCGACTTTTCGACGATGCCGGCCTTGACGCCGAGGTCGACGAGTTCGCCGGTCTTGGAAACGCCTTCGCCATACATGATGTCGAATTCGACCTGCTTGAAGGGCGGCGCCATCTTGTTCTTGACGACCTTGACGCGGGTCTGGTTGCCGATGACCTCTTCACGCTCCTTGACGGCGCCGATGCGGCGGATGTCGAGGCGGACGGAGGCGTAGAACTTCAGCGCATTGCCGCCCGTCGTCACTTCCGGCGAACCGTAGACGACGCCGATCTTCATGCGGATCTGGTTGATGAAGATCACCATCGTGTTGGACTTGGAGATCGAGGCCGTCAGCTTGCGCAGCGCCTGGCTCATCAGACGTGCCTGGAGACCGGGGAGGCTTTCGCCCATCTCGCCTTCGATTTCGGCGCGCGGCGTCAGCGCTGCAACCGAGTCGATTACCAGCACGTCGATTGCGCCGGAGCGCACCAGCGTGTCGGTGATTTCCAGCGCCTGCTCGCCGGTGTCGGGCTGCGAGATCAGCAGGTTTTCGAGATCGACGCCCAGCTTGCGGGCATAGACCGGGTCGAGAGCATGTTCGGCATCGACGAAGGCGCAGATGCCGCCCTTCTTCTGGGATTCCGCAATGGTCTGCAGCGCGAGCGTCGTCTTACCCGAGCTTTCCGGGCCGTAGATTTCAATGATACGGCCCTTCGGCAGGCCGCCGATGCCGAGCGCAACGTCGAGCCCGAGCGATCCCGTCGAGACGGTTTCGGTCTCGATAATGCTGTCCTTGCCACCGAGCTTCATGATGGAGCCCTTGCCGAAGGAGCGCTCGATCTGGGAGAGTGCCGCTTCGAGTGCCTTGCTTTTATCCACTGATTTTTCCTCTACGAGCCGCAAAGTGTTCTGTGCCATTTGGTCCACCTTTAGGTTATTGAAGCAAGACAGGCAATGAAGCCGCCGATGAATGCTATGTACACATTTTGTTCTCGTTTTGCAAGCTACGTTCAACAATTTGAATATATTTGCAAATCTCCGGTGTGTTCTTTTTTTGTTTTCGGTGGATACGCGCCAAGCAGGGCGATGAACGACCCCACCGGGACAAGCGGCCCTGAGTGCCGAATCGGCGGGCGAAAAGGAAGATGATGACAGGCAAGACGATACTGGTGATGGGCGGGGCCCATGTGGACAGACGCGGACGCATCGCCGGTGAAACGGCGCCGGGGGGCGAGCAATCCGGGCGCCTGGTTCGTCGAGGCGGGCGGCGGCGCGTTCAACGCGGCGCGCAACCTGTCGCGGCTGGGCCACCGGGTGCGGCTGATTTCGCCACGCGGCGGCGATGCGGACGGCGATATCGTCGCGGCGGCGGCGGAAGCTGCAGGCGTCGAGGATACGCCCTTCATCTTTCTCGACCGGGCGACGCCGAGCTATACGGCGATCATCGAGCGGGACGGCAATCTCGTCATCGCGCTGGCGGACATGGAACTCTACCGGCTGTTTTCACCACGCCGCCTGCAGCAACGGGCGGTGCGCGAGGCGATGGCGGATACCGGGCTCATCCTCACCGATGCGAACCTGCCGGCCGAAACGCTGGCAGCCATGACGGGCACCGCGGCGGCAGCCGGCGTACCGATCGCCGGCATCGCGATTTCGCCGGCCAAGGTGGTGCGGTTCCGCGAGAGCCTTGCCGCCCTCGCCTTCCTGTTCATGAACGAGGCGGAAGCACGCACGCTGACGGGTGCAACACCCGAAAACCCCGCCGACTGGCCGAAGGCGTTGCGCGCGGTGGGCCTTTCCGCCGGCGTGGTGACGCGCGGCGGCAAAGGCGTCATCGCGTTTGACGACACACGGGCAGCCCTCGTCGTGCCGCCGGAAATACCGGCACTCGGCGACGTCACGGGTGCCGGCGATTCGCTCGCCTCTGGTTTTCTCAGCTCCTGGCTTGCCGGTTCGCCCATCGGCGAAGCGTTGCGCCGCGGGGTGGCAGCAGCGGCAATCACCGTGCGCTCGCCCCTCGCCGCCGCTGAAGAATTGTCGCAGGCAGCCCTTGCGGATGCACTTTCTCTTGTACCCGACGCCGAAGGAATGGCATGAGACTCTTTTGCCTGAATTCCCGCCCAAAGAACCGCAAGGACACAGCATGACCCGACCCGTATCCCCCCTCCTGCCGGTGCAGTTTTCGACCGAAGTCGCCGCCGCCAGGGACCGTGGTGCGCCGCTCGTCGCGCTCGAATCGACGATCATCACGCATGGCATGCCCTATCCGGGTAATCTCAACATGGCGCGCAGCGTCGAGCGTATTATCCGTGAGGAAGGCGCCGTGCCGGCGACCATCGCCGTCATCGACGGCGTGCTGCATATCGGCCTCGAGGATGCAGAACTGGAGACGCTCGCGCAGACCCAGGGCGCGATGAAGCTTTCGCGCGCCGACCTCGCCTTCGCGATCGCCGAGCGTCGCACCGGCGCCACGACGGTCGCCGCAACGATGATCGGCGCGGCGCGTGCCGGCATCAAGGTCTTTGCGACGGGCGGCATCGGCGGCGTGCACCGCAAGGCGGAAGAGACCTTCGACATTTCCGCCGATCTCGACGAACTGTCGCGCACCGGCGTCATCGTCGTCTGCGCCGGCGCCAAGGCGATCCTCGACATTCCGAAGACGCTGGAAGTGCTGGAAACGCGCGGCGTGCCGGTGGTGACCTATGACAGCCCGATCTTTCCGGCCTTCTGGTCGCGCGATTCGGGCATCAAGAGCCCGCTGACGCTGAACAGCCCGGCAGCGATCGCCAATTTCCAGACGGTGCGCGACCAGCTCGGCATCGACGGCGGCATGCTGATTGCCAACCCGGTGCCGGAGGCCGACGAGATCGAGCGCGAGGAGATGGAGATCTACATCGCGCGCGCACTCGACAATGCCGAGCGCGACGAGATCGCCGGCAAGGCCGTCACGCCCTACCTGCTCGACAGCCTGTTCCACCTGACGGACGGCCGCAGCCTGAAGACAAACATCGCGCTCGTAGAAAACAACGCGCGTCTGGCGGCGGAAATCGCCGTCGCGCTGGTGAACTGAGTTTGCGGAAGCGGCCGGTTTGGACCGGCCGTTTCCTCTCGGTCTTCAGTTCTTCAGCTTGTATCCTGTCTTGAATATCCACGCCGTGATCGACAGGCATACCACCAGGAAGCCCAGCACCGTCACCAGGCTGACGATGGGGTTCACGTCGGCGATCTCGTAGAAACTCCATCGGAAACCCGAGACCAGGTAGAGCACCGGGTTGAAGTGGCTGACGGTCTGCCAGAAGGGTGGCAGCATGTCGATCGAGTAGAAGCTGCCGCCGAGGAAGACCAGCGGCGGCACGATGAGCATGGGGAAGAGGTTCAACTGCTCGAAATCCTTCGCCCAGATGCCGATCATGAAGCCGAACAGGCTGAAGGTTACCGCCGTCAGCACGAAGAACAGCACCATCATGAACGGATGTTTGATCGATATGTCGACGAAGAACGAGGCGGTGATGAGGATGATCGTGCCCACGATCAGTCCCTTCGTCGCCGCCGCCCCGACATAGCCGATGATGATCTCCGTCATCGAGATGGGCGATGACAGGATTTCGTAGATCGTTCCCATGAATTTCGGGAAGTAGATGCCGAAGGAGCCGTTGCTGATACACTGGTTGAGCAGGGTCAGCATGATGAGGCCGGGCGCGATGAAGGCGCCGTAGGACACGCCCTCCACCTCCTGCATGCGCGAGCCGATCGCCGCGCCGAAGACGATGAAGTAGAGCGAGGTGGTGATGACCGGCGAGACGACGCTCTGCAGCAGCGTGCGGCGCGTGCGCGCCATCTCGAACGCGTAAATGGACTTGATCGCCTCGACGTTCATTTGCCCTCTCCCACCAATTCCACGAAAATGTCTTCCAGCGAACTCTGCTCGGTGGAGATGTCCTTGACCCGGAGGCCCGCCTGCGACAGCGCGGCGAGCAGCGACGAAATGCCGGTGCGCTCGCCGGATGCATTGAATTCATAGACGAGGCGCGCGCCCTCCTCCGAGAGCGTCAGCCCGAAGGGCGACAGCGTGTCGGGGATCGCCGCCAGCGGTTCGGCAAGCTCGACGGTCATCTGCTTGCGGCCGAGCTTGGCCATCAGCGCCTTCTTCTCTTCCACCAGCAGGATTTGACCGTGGTTGATGACGCCGATGCGGTCGGCGATCTCCTCGGCTTCCTCGATATAGTGGGTCGTCAGGATGATGGTGACGCCGTTGGCGCGCAGCCGCTCGACAAGCTGCCACATGTCCTTGCGCAGGTTGACGTCGACGCCCGCCGTCGGCTCGTCGAGGAACAGCACCTTCGGTTCGTAGGACAGCGCCTTGGCGATCAGCACGCGCCGGCGCATGCCGCCCGACAGGTGGCGCAGCATCGTGTCCTTCTTGTCGTAGAGCGAGAGCTCCCTGAGGATACGCTCGATCAGCGCCGGGTTGGGCTTGCAACCATGCAGGCCACGCGAAAAGGAGACCGTGTTCCACACCGTTTCGAAGGCGTCGAGCGTCAGTTCCTGCGGCACGAGGCCGATGATGGAACGCGTCTGGCGGAAGTCATGCAGGATGTCATGCCCGCCGACCGTTACCGTGCCGCTGGTCGGCGTGACGATGCCGCAGATGATCGAGATCATCGTCGTCTTGCCGGCGCCGTTCGGCCCGAGCAGCGCGAGGATTTCGCCCTCCTCGATATCGAGATCAACGCCCTTCAGCGCCTTGAACCCGGTTGCGTAGCTCTTGGTGAGATTGCGAATGGAGACGATGGGCGCCATGGGATGGTCCGAAATGAGGAAATTTCATGCGGAAGGACACCCTATATGGCGTGTCCCTTGTCAATTTTCACCCGGGTGAGAGAAAAAATTCGCTCATCCGTAGATGCTGTAGAGAAAGCGCAGCGAAACGAGGATCAGGAAAACGCCGAAGCCCAGTTCGAGCTGTCGTTTGCTCATCGAATGGGCGAGCCGCACGCCCCAGGGGGTGACGACAAGCGCGATCGGCACGATGAGCGCGACGGCGATCCAGTTGATGAAGCCGGTGGAGCCGAGCGGCAGACCGGCTTCGCCCCAGCCGGCCCAGATATAGCCGAAGATGCCGGGAATGGAGATGAGGACGCCGACACCGGAGGAGGTTGCCACCGCCTGATGGATCGGGCGGCCGAACGAGGTCATGTAGGTGTTGTTGAGCACACCGCCGCCAATGCCCATCAGGCCGGAAAGCGTGCCGATGACGACGCCGGCGAGCTGGTTGCCGATGCCTTTCGGCAGTTCGGTGCCGATCCGCCAGGTATCGCGGTTGAAAAGCATGCGCAGCGCGACCAGCAGCGCGATGCCGACGAAGACGAGGCGCAGCCCGACGCTGGAAATGAAGGCCGCGATCACCGAGGCGAGGATCGCACCGAGCGGCAGGGCGACGATCCAGCTTTCCAGCAGGTCCGTATCCACCGCGCTGCGCTGGCGGTGCGCCGTGAAGGAGCGGATCGACGTCGGCACGATGATGGCGATCGAGGTGCCGATGGACAGGTGCATGCGCACCGCCTCCGGCACATCGAGAGAACCGAACACCTGATAGAACACCGGCACGAGGATCGCCCCGCCGCCAATGCCGAAGATGCCGGCGAGCAGGCCCGACACCACGCCGGCGGCAACGAGCGCGCGCGCAAACAGAAACAGGTCGGTGATGGGCGGCATGGGGGCTTCCGGACAGGGCCATCAGGGGCGGCGGCGACTCGCGAAAATTTCGCGGCGGCGAGACGCCAGATGTCATCAAACCGTGACCCATTTCAACCAGTCTCTGCGCGAGGCCGACGGGAACGGTTTGCACCCCGCACCACCCATCGCTCCCCCTGCGCTCCGCAGCGGCCTTGCTCCCGAACCCTGAGGGAGCCACCGGCGGCCCCATCCGCCCGCTTCCCCCGCGGAAGCCCGCATGCATCTTCGCCGGTCCGCGCCGGCGCGGGTGACGGAATGTGACGTTCCAGGCAGCAACCACCCCTATGTGCGCTGCCACCCCTTTCGACCGGCTCCCCGCCGGTCTTTTTTTGTCTGCCGTTCTGGATCACATTATCCGCCAGCCGTTGCGGCGGTGAAAACCGCCAGCTGGTCGGCAAAGGCCCGCTTGTAGGCAGGCCGCGCCTCGCCGCGGGCGATATAAGCGGCGAGCTTCGCGTAGTCCTCCAGCAGGCCCGACGATTCCAGCCGGCGCAGCACATGCACCATCATCAGGTCCCCGGCGCTGAAGGCACCGTCGAGCCATTCTGCATCGCCAAGGTGGTGGGAAAGCCGATCCAGTTGCACGCGAACGCGGCCATCGAGCATCGGCAGCCGCTCGGCATACCAGGGCTTGTCGCGCTCCATCAGATACGCGGCCGAACGATCGACGATCGGCGGTTCCACCGTGCCGATTGCGGCAAACATCCACATGATGGCGCGCGCCCTGGTATTTGCATCGTTTGGCAGCAGACCGGCATGGTTTTCCGCGATATGGAGCACGATCGCCCCGGATTCGAACAGCGCGAGATCGCCCTCTTCATAGGTCGGAATCTGCGCGAAAGGATGGAGTGCGAGATGCACCGGCTGCCTCATCGCCTTGAAGGACAGAAGACGGACCGCGTAAGGCTGGCCGACCTCTTCGAGCGCCCAGCGAACGCGCATGTCACGCGCCAGTCCCCTGCCGCGGTCGGGCGATTGTGCAAATCCGGTAATCGTAGCCGTCATCGTCTTTCTCCCTGGCTTGCCTCTCTGGAAGACGGTTGACCAGGCGAAGTTCCGACACGATGCCGCAGATAATTCCCGCGCAGACACCACGCCGACAAGGGCAATCCAATACGGTTACAGGCTGCAATGGCGGTAGCCGGAGTTGCGGGCACGTAGATCGAAGTGGAAATGGTCCTTGTGGTAGCGGTCGCTGCCGGGGCCAAGCACGGTGGAAAAATACTTGCAGCTGTCGCTGCGCACCGATTTCAGCAGGCCCTTTTCGCGGAAGGCGAAGAACCCCTTCTTCTCGATGGCGATCGCCTTGCCGCTCTTCAGCACGATCTTGCCGACATCGATGGCATTGCCCTTGGCATGTTCCGACATGGAAGCGCCGCGCTGCGAGTTCATGGTGCGGCAGGAATAGGATGACATCTGGTGGATGGCCGAGACGCCTGAGAGGTAGCGCGTGCGCGTCGAAGGCACGAGTTCCTGCTTCACCCAGCGGGCGAAGGCCTCGGTGATCTGGCAGTTGACCTGTGCAGCCGGCTTGATCTGGATGCCGCCGGAAAGGCCGGACAGCTCGACCGGCCATGCGATGCCGCAGGAACGCCCCTTGGAGATGCGCGGCACATCGCGGAATTTCACGCCCAGCTTCTGGAGCCGCTGCCGGCAGGCTTTTTCCGAGGCCGGCATGCCGCCCATGGTTTCCGGGATCTGCATCGGGTTGTTGAGCCGCGGCAGGAAGGCGACCTGGTCTTCCTCGACAACCTTGTGACGACGGGTCGTGGCCTTGTCCGGCACCTGCAGATAGTCGTCGCCGTCAGCCGCCGTACCAAGCTCGGTGCCGGCCTCGGTCATCGGGATCGTATCCGGCTGGCCGATCTGCTGCGGCGTATCGGTGCCGATGCCATCGACGACGACCTGCGTGGCATTGCCTTCGGCGATCTCGTTGGCCTGCGTTTCCGCGAGCCCTTCGACCCGCTCGACGCCGAGCCCCTCATCCATGTTCACGCCGCCCTCCGGCACCGTGAGCACGCCGGAAGACGCTTGCACGGGTTGCGAAATGCCCATGGCCTCATCGCTGTCGATCATCGGCAGACGTTTGTTTTCCGTGACGGGCGTCATCATGGCCGTGTCCGCCGTCGCCACCCGCCCGGCGGGTTCCTCAACGGGATAGGCGGTGAGATCGCCACCCGTATCACCCATGTCGTCGGTCTGCCGTCGCGAAACATCTGTCGCCGGCCGGATGGCGCCGACGCCGGCACCGTCGATGTCGTCCGGCGGGGTCAGGCCACCGGAACAGGCGGCGAGCAGCACCGGGACCAGAAACAGCCCCAACGGCCTGCGGAGACGAGAAACGAACGCAATACTCATTGTCACTTCCGCCTGGCATCCGCCTCGCACCATCGCGAAGTCCCGGTTGCACACACCTTTGTCCGGTGATGGTGCAGGCCGCTTTTGTCCGCATTCGGACGGCGAAAGCCTGAAACCGGACCTGCAGGGCGACGTGCCTGCATTTCCAGAAGATTTTCTCGCAACAGGGTAAAGGAAACGTTCCCGCCGACCCCACCAAATCAGAGGTCAACGAAAAACCCCGGCGCTTGTCGAGCGCCGGGGCAAGGAAGTCCGGAGATCGTCTTCTGATTATGCGGCGCGGCGCCTGGGGGCGGCCGCTCCGGCTGGGTTCAGCCGGAAGTTCCCGAGCAACGTCTTCAACTGCTCGCTTTCCTGGGTCAGCGTCTGGCCGGCGGCGTTGGTTTCTTCCACCATCGCGGCATTCTGCTGGGTCATCTGGTCCATCTGGTTGACCGCCGTGTTGACCTCGGCAAGGCCGGTGGCCTGCTCGCGGGCGGAGGTGGCAATCGACGTCACCTGGTCATTCACCTTGTTGACCAGCAATTCGATCTCGGTCAGCGCATCGCCCGTCGAGCGCACCAGCGTCACGCCGGTGCCGACTTCGGTGGCCGAGTTGCTGATGAGGCCCTTGATCTCCTTCGCCGCATTGGCGGAGCGCTGGGCAAGTTCACGCACTTCCTGCGCCACGACCGCAAAGCCGCGACCCGCCTCGCCTGCCCGCGCCGCCTCGACGCCGGCATTCAGCGCAAGAAGATTGGTCTGGAAGGCGATCTCGTCGATCACGCCGATGATCTGGCTGATGCGGCTGGAGGCGTCCTCGATGCGGCTCATCGCGGCGACGGCATCGCGCACGATCGCACCGGAGCGACCGGTCGACTGCTTGGTCTCGGCCACCATGCGGCTTGCCTCGGCGGCCCGTTCGGAGGCGTTGCGAACGGTCGCGGTGATCTCGTCGAGTGCGGCCGCGGTTTCCTCCAGCGAAGCCGCCTGCTGTTCGGTGCGATGCGAGAGATTGTTGGCGGCTTCCGCGATACCACCGGCGCTGCCGTGCACGATCTCGGTCGAGTGGGCGATGGCGTTGATGACGCTGGACAGCGCATCGACAGCCCGGTTGAAGTCGTCGCGCAACTTGGCATATTCCGGCGCGATCGAGCCGATGGAGACGGTCAGGTCGCCACTGGCAAGGCGTTCCAGCGCGCCGCCGACGACATGCATGGCATCCGTCTGGCTCTGGCTCACCTGCCGCTGCCGGCGTTCGCTCTCGCCGCGCTCCTCGTCGAGGCGAACCTGCTGCTCGCCCTCGCGGACACGCAGTTCAGAACGCTCGGCCACCGACTGGCGCAGGATCGAGACGACCTTGGCCATTTCGCCGATCTCGTCCTTGCGGTCGGTTT
The DNA here is from genome assembly GCF_001713395.1 of Sinorhizobium sp. RAC02. Taxonomy (NCBI): domain Bacteria; kingdom Pseudomonadati; phylum Pseudomonadota; class Alphaproteobacteria; order Hyphomicrobiales; family Rhizobiaceae; genus Sinorhizobium; species Sinorhizobium sp. RAC02. The sequence continues at coordinate 1,461,285 of NZ_CP016450.1, forward strand.
CCGGCACGTCGCTGGACACATCCTCCTCGGCGATCGCCTGCATGGACGCCTTGAGGCGCAGGATCGGACCAGTGACGCTTTTCACGATCGCATAGGCGACAAGAATGATGGCGAGGCCGCCGATGGCGAGGATCATTGCCGTCTCGATGGCATTGCTGCGGAACATCGCGGCGAGATCGTCGGCATAGACGCCGGTGCCGACGATCCAGCCCCAGGGCGCAAAACCGGCAACGTGCGAATATTTCAGCACCGGCTCCTCGAAGCCCGGCTTCGGCCAGTAGTAATCGACGAAATCCTGTCCCGTCGGGCTTGCCTTCACCGCCTTCACGAATTCGGCGAAGATGCGTTTGCCGGTGGGATCCGCCATGCCGGTCTGGTCGGTGCCGTCGAGCGCCGGCTTGATCGGATGCATGATGATCACGGCATTCATGTCGTTGATCCAGAAATAGCCGCTGTCCTCGTAGCGCAGCGCCCGCACTGCGTCCTTCGCCCGTGTCTGTGCCGCTTCGCGCGTCAGCGTGCCGGCCGTTTCAAGCTCGTGGTAGTGCTTGAACAACGTCAGCATACTCTGGTCCATCGCGGCAAGTTTTGCCTTGCGCTCGACAACCATCGCATCCTGATAATGGTACAGACTATAGACGAGTGCCGCTGCGAAGATGGTCAGGGCGAGACCGACAAGCAATGAAAGTCGCGTGGAAATTCTGAAATTCTTCACCGGGCTCTCCTCGACACCACTGGACGCAGTGCGCCTTGTCGGCGAAGGTCTCGGAAACCTTTTAAAATCATCTAAAATTGCAATTATCAATTTTAGAGTCTGAGCATGCTCGAAAATGGCGCCGCCGGATCTGCGGCTCGGCACCCGCCCTCTTTCTCCGCTGGCCGCATTGGGCTAGACCGAAGGGAAACGGAGAGGACCCGCATGACCAGCACGCCCAACGGACAGCTCACCCTTCGCACGCTCGCCATGCCGGGCGATGCCAATGCCGCGGGCGATATTTTCGGCGGCTGGGTCATGGCGCAGATGGACCTTGCATCCGGCATCCGCGCCGCGGAACGCGCCCAGGGCCGCGTGGTCACCGCCGCCGTCAAGGAAATGGCCTTCGATCTGCCGGTGAAGATCGGCGACACGCTCAGCATCTACACGGATATTGCCCGCGTCGGCCGTACCTCGATCACGCTGTCCGTCGAGGCCTGGGCGCAGCGCTACCTCACCACGACGCTCGAAAAGGTGACGGGCGCGACCTTCGTCATGGTGGCGCTCGACAAGGACGGCCATCCGACCCCTGTTCCCGTCGAATAAGGCGACAGGAGGCCCCCACATGGAGCACTCGACCCCGGATCCCGCCATTTTCGGCCATGTGCGCATCGTCATCGGCATGGTGGTGAGCCTCACCGTCGCGCGTCTCCTGACCGGCGTCGCCCTGTTCATCCAGCATCCCGGCAAGGTGAAGGCCTATCCGGTGCACCTTGCCTGGGGCGCCTTCCTTCTATTGTTTCTGCTGCATTTCTGGTGGTGGGAATTCCGCCTGCAGGCACTGACGACGATCGGTTTCGGGGTCTACCTGTTCCTGATCAGCTATTGCTGCCTATTCTTCCTGCTCGCCGTCTTCCTGTTTCCAACAACGCTCGATGACTATGCCGGCTATGAGGACTACTTCTATTCCCGCCGAAAATGGTTCTTTGGCGCATTCGCCCTCGTCTTCACTGTCGATCTGGTGGACACGGCGTTGAAGGGCGAGGCCTATTTCGGCTCCTTCGGCTATGAATACCCGGTCCGAAACGTCGCCTTCATCGTGCTCTGCCTGACGGCGGCATGGACGGCCAGCCGACGCTTTCACACTGCCTTCGTCAGCCTCGGCATCCTCTACCAGCTGAGCTGGATTTTCCGCGCCTTCGACATGCTGGAGTGATCTATCCGCGAAGGAACGCCGGCCGCTTGTCGACGACGAGCCCCGGGAAAACCGATGACTCGAGGTCGCTTGTGGGAATGCCGAACTGCTGGCGCAGCATGGCCGCCGCGATCTGGCGCAGGTCCATCGTCGGCCGCAGGTCGCGGTCCTCGAACAGGTCGCCCTCGGCAAGCGATGGCCAGTCGCGGTAGACCTTGCCGCCCGCGATGGCACCACCCGCCAGAATGGCGACGCCGCCCGTGCCATGATCCGTGCCAATCGAACCGTTCTCGCGCGCCGCGCGTCCGAATTCGGTGATCGCCAAGATCGCGGTCTTGCGCCAGATCGCCGGAGAAAGGTTCGCCTTCAGCGTGACGATAGCTGCGGCGAGATCCGTGGCCGGCCGCTGGAAGATCCGCGCCTGGTTGAAATGTGTATCCCAGCCGTTGATGGAGAAACTCGCGATGCGATGATCGGCCGACAGCATGCCAGCAGTGAATTTTGCGACGGCAGCGATTCCCCCTCCGGGTTTGCCCTGCGCGTCACGGATCGTGTCCGACAACAGGTCCGTATCGGTCGCTTCCTGCATAGCGGCGGAAAATGCCGGGTCGTTCTGGTAGAGCCGGGCGAAAAACGCCAGCTCGTCTTCCGGCAGTGCGAGATCGGCGCGTGCCGACCAGACATCGACCGGGTTTTGTCCCGACAAAATGAGCTCCGCCGTGGTGGTCACGTCGATCGCGCGGCGATCGGCGGCCCGCGGAATGACGGCGATGGCGCGGTTGAGCCAGCCGGTGCGGTCTCCATGAACGGCCGAGCCGCCGCTTTCCAGCACGTCCTGCCCGTCAAAATGGCTGCGGCCGTCGCGATAGGGGGTAGAGGTCGCGTGCACGAAAGCAAGCTCGTTCGAGCGCCACAGCGGCATCAGCTCGGCGGCGGCCGGGTGCAGGCCGAAGAAACCGTCCAGGTCGACCAGGCCGTCATCGGCGTCGAGCGCCAGCTTCGGCCGCAACAGCCGAAGGGCCGGATCGCCATGGGGCTGCACCAGCGCCAGCCCGTCCAGCGCTCCGCGCAACACGATCGTCACAAGCCGGTTGTCGCCGGGCATAGCCGCAAAGCTGACCGGCGTCAGGAGCGGCGAACCCGCCACGCAGCATGCCCCTGCAAGGAAGGCCCGGCGGTTGATTTCTGTCGTCATCGCCATGCTCCTAACGTCGATTGAATTCCGGTGATGCCAGCACCAGCGCCATCGCAACCTCGCGATTGGGTGCACGCGAGACGGTTTCGATCGTATCTGCCCGCGCCGCATCTGAAAGCGTCGCCTCGAGAAAGCCGCGTGGATTCGCATCGCGACCGAAGCGCGCGACGAGACGCCTGCTCCAGGCAATCCGCTCGGTGAGCTGGCTGGCGGTAACCCAGGCCGAAAGCTCCTCCGCCCAGCCTGCCGGGCTCGGTGGAGACCAGATTGGTTGGCCGAGCCGGGCGATGGCGCCTACGGTATACGGATTAGCGCCCAAAGCCGGCCGGCCTTCCGCCGTCATCATCGACACGTCTTCCAACGCCACCACATCCGACGCGAGCTGCCACGTTTTCTCGTTAGCACCACGCGGCTGCAACGCCGTTTTCGATACATTCATCGCCCGAAGCGCGGCAACAACGAAGTCGAACGGCTGCCGCGCCTTCTGCCCCTCTTCCGCAAAACTCCGCGGATGTTCGAGCATCGCCCGATACACGTCGAGCAGCGCGCCGTCGCTGCGCGCCCACGCCTCCACCATGGCGTCCACCACCGCCTGCGGCGGGTCGTCGGAGATGAAATGCACGACAAGCTTGCGGCAGATGTGGCAATGGGTTTCCTCCCGCCCAGCCAGGTCGCCAAGCAAGTCATGCACCCGCTGCATCTGCGCGTCGGCGCCACCGTAGGAACGCCCAAGCACCTCGTAGCCTTCAGGCTCGGCGAAACGGGTCCGAAAAACGGTGTGATAGTGCGGCGCACGATACCACAAGCCGGTGAGGACGTAGGCGGCAGCGCGAACATCCGTTTGCGTGTAGCCGCTCCCCGCCCCCATCGTGTGCAGTTCGATCAGTTCGCGGGCCAGGTTTTCGTTGAGTCCACGTCCCGTCCTGAGACCGACCGGCGAATTCGGCCCAACAGACCGGATCTGGTCGAGGTAGACCAGCATGGCCGGGTGCAGCACGGCGGCCTTCAGGAGGTCGTAGAAACGCGCCGCAATATTGGGCCGCACCGCCTCCGCCTCGAACAACGCCGCCATGAGGTACAATGTAGGCCCCTTGCGCGCATCGATCGAAAAATGATCGCACCAGAAGGCGGCAAGTCGCTCGAAGAATCCGTTTGACGACAGAACCGCCTGCTGAACCCTCCGATGCCGGTCCATTTGCAGCGAATTGTTGAGCACTATGTTGTAGGGATTGACGGCGCGCTCGCCGATCATCCGAAGCGTGCCGGCCTTGCCCGCGGCCTTGCTGGAAACGTTGACGGCGTTGTAATCGACAAAACGCGCGCGGCGCTCGGCTATGCCCTCATAGGGGAAAAGACAGGTCTCAGCCGCGCCGCGCTCCACTTGCCGGATCAACGTGTCCACATCCTGCGGCGCAGCTTCGCCCGGTCGCCTGCCGTAGCCGAAGCGCATCGCCGCCATGCTGGCGAAATTTGACATCAAACGAGTCCCATCCAGTCCATGCGCAATGCTTGCGCCCGATTGCGACTATTTTGGGAGACTTAGCCTATCCCTTGAACACGAAGGCGGCACCGGCTGCGATCAGCATGAAGCCGACGGCGTGGTTCCAGGTGAGGCTTTCCTTCAGCCAGAACACGGAAAAGCCGGCGAAGACGAGAAGGGTTATGACCTCCTGGATGGTCTTCAGCTGGGCGGCGGAATAGACCTCGTGGCCGAAGCGGTTTGCCGGCACCGCCAGGCAATATTCGAAGAAGGCAATGCCCCAGCTCGCCAGAATGGCGATGAACAGCGGCGCCGACTTGAACTTGAGGTGTCCGTACCAGGCGAAGGTCATGAAGACGTTGGAGAGGCAGAGCAGCACGATCGGCCAGACGGCCGCGGGGTTGAGGCTGAAGGGCATTGGCGAATCCTGATTCCTGAGGAGATGGGTGAAGGGCATAACCGACAGGCCGGCACCGTCAAGATCGGCAAGCCACTGATTCTCGCGATCCCCCGTTAAGACAATCTTATGCGCGCCGCCACACCATCCCCGCGAGCCGTCCAGACGGCAAGTCGACGGGGCGGACCAGAATGACGGATGCGAGCCGGCTGATGCCGGCGGATGAACCGACAAGACGCCAGATCCTTTCAGCACAGGCGCTGTCCGTGCTGGACGGCATCGTATTGTCGCTTGCCGCCAACTGCTTCCTCGCCGCAACGACCGCCGCGATCCTCTGGCTCGACGGCCCCGATATCAGCATCTATCTCTGGCTGGCCGCCGTGTTTGCCGTCAATCTCTCGCGCTATGTCGGCGTGCGCGTCGTCCGGCGCCTGAACTGTGCGGTGGAACGGCCGCGGCGCGCGCTCGGCGTGTTGTCGCTCGGAGCGCTCGGCGGCGGTATTGCGTGGAGCCTCGTGCCCTTCATCGGCACCGCCCATGGTGCCAGCGGGCTCAATCCCTATCTCATCTTCATCATCGGCGGCATTTGTGCGGGCTCGCTGATGCAGAGCACCGCCTATGCCCGCACCGCCCTGCTCTTCGCCGGCCCGCCGCTGCTCACCGCCATCGTCTCGCTGCTGATATCCGGTACGACGGATGCGCTGGTCATCGCCGCCGACGCCCTGCTGCTCGCGATCATGATGGTGCGCGCCGGGCAACTCAGCGAGGCAGGCTTCATCCGCAGCCAGATCGACCGGTTGAAGGCCGTGGCGCTGGCCTCGTCGCTGTCGGATGCCAATGCGGAAATCCGCCAGTCCTATCACCAGCTCGCATCGCTGGCGAACCGCGATCCGCTGACCGGCCTCGGCAATCGCGCCCTGTTCAACCAGCGGCTGCGCGGCCTGCTTGCCAGCGATTTCCCGACGGGAACGCTCGCCCTGCTTGTCATCGACCTCGACCGTTTCAAGGCGATCAACGACACGATGGGCCATGGTGCGGGCGATACCGTCCTGGTCGAAATTGCCGGGCGGCTCGTCAGCCTCACCGGCCCGACAGATACGGTCGTGCGTCTCGGGGGCGACGAATTCGCCGTCATCGTCGAGGGCGAGCAGGCAGAGGGGCGCGGCCGCGCGATCGGCGATGCCATCGTGCGGCTGGCCGGCGATCCCATCTTTATCGGCGAGCGCCCCGTGACGGTCGGCGCCAGTGCCGGGCTTGCGCTCCACCCGCAACACGGGGAAACGGCGGACGATCTTTTCGCCAGCGCCGACATCGCGCTCTATGCCGCCAAGGAGGGTGGCCGCCGCCGGCTCGGCCTGTTCAATCCCGTGCTGAAGGCCCGCATCGAGCGGCAACGCCTTATCGAGGCGACGCTCGCCGAAGCGATAGAAAACAATCAGCTGCTGGTGGTCTTCCAGCCGCAGGTGGAGCTGGCCACCGGCCGCGTCACGGGTTTCGAGGCCCTGCTGCGCTGGGCGCATCTCGATCTCGGCCCAGTCAATCCGCCGGATATCGTGCGCGCCGCCCAGGCCCTGCACATCGCCACGGAACTGACAGGCTATGTCGCCAACCGCGCCGCCGAGCTGCTGCGCACCCTGCCCCGCCTCGGCCTGCCGGAGGCCTGCGTGGCGGTCAACGTCTCTCCGCGCGAATTTTCCGGCGACACGCTTTCCCGCCTGTTGAGCGGCATTGCCGCCGCGCACGAGATTTCCCCGGCCTTGATGGAGATCGAGATCACCGAAGAGGCGACGCTCGACACACAGGCCGCCGGCGCCGAACTTGCCCGGCTGGAAGCCGCAGGCTTCCGCCTCGCCGTCGATGATTTCGGCATGGGCCATTCCTCGCTGGCCTATCTCGTCAGCCTGCATATCGACCGGTTGAAGATCGACCGCAGCTTCGTCAAGGGCATTGCCAGAAGCCGCGAGAACCAAGCCCTCATCGCCGCCCTGGTCGGCATCGGCCACGCGCTTTCCATCGATATCGTCGTGGAAGGTGTCGAGGACGAGGAAGAGGCCGAAGTGCTCAGGATGCTCGGCTGCCGCCACGCCCAGGGCTATCACTTCGCTCGCCCCATGCCGGCCGCCGACATCCCGCGCTGGCTTGACCAGCATGCCTTGCGCATCAGCCGCAGCATGGCTGGCACGCCCTGATCACCGTACCGTTCGTGCCCGGTTGCGCTCCACCTTGACGACGATGACCAGCGCCGCGACGAGCATCAGCCCGCCGTTGAACGGATGCAGCGCCTGCAACAGGCCGGATTCCAGGTTCTGCCCGCTCACGATCAACACGATCTGCGTAACGTAGAGCCCCGCGAGCAGGCCCGCCCACCAGCGCAGCGGCCTTGTCTGCGCAAGAAGCCAGGCTGCAAGGGCCATCGCGGAGATCGGCACGGAGAGCAGCATGCCAAGCCCGCCATGCCACGCCCAGAAAACCCCATCCTGGAAAAGCGCAAGCCCCGCGAGCAGATATTGCGCGAGAATGCCGGCCGGCACCGAGCGTGCCGCCTGCAGATACCAGAACGGCACTGTGCGTCGCGGCTTTGCCGTGGTTGCAAAATCGGTCGTCGTCATGGCTCACCCCCAGGCTTCCACGAGGAAGCGTCGGAAATCTTCCTGCGGTTCGGTCGCCTTGCGCCAGTCCTCGAGAAGCCCCGCATAGGTCTTCACCGCGCCATGCAATGCAATGTCGTCCAGCTTGTTGGCCCGGAAGAGCACAAAGGGCGGCTGCCATGGCAGGCCGCAACGATGCGCGGTCGCTTCCAGCGGGCGCAGCAGTTCAGCCATGGTGAACTTATTGGCGCCGTCCGGTGCATAGGCTTCCGGCACATTGCCGGCTGTTGCGGCGACGAGCAGCGGCGTGCCCTCCAGCAACCGGCCTTCCGTTTCGTAGTTGAGGTAATACATGCGCGTCAGCACCGCATCCTGCCAGGCCTTCAGCAGCGACGGCGTCGAATACCACTGGATCGGGAACTGCAACACGATGCGGTCGGCCGACAGCAGCCGGGCCACTTCCTGGTCCGCATCGATCCTGCCGTCCGGATAGAGGGCATGGAGGTCGATGACCTCGACACCGGGCAGGCGAAGGGCCGTGCCGGCGAGCGCGACATTGGCGCGCGAACCGCTGAGATCGGGATGGAAAAGAAGGATCAAGGTCTTGCTCATGGCGTCATCTCCTGTGTTGACGCCATCAGAATGCCGTGCCCGGTAAAATCATTCCAATGGATGGTTTGTATATGCTATTATCGATTTCATGAATTTAAGATCGATCGACCTCAACCTTCTCGTCATCCTCGACGCGCTGCTCGACGAGGCCCATGTCTCACGCGCCGCCGCCAAGCTGAACCTGTCGCAGCCCGCCACCTCCAGTGCGCTGGACCGTTGCCGCCACCTCTTCGCCGATCCCCTGCTGGAACGCGGCAAGGGTGGCATGCGCCTGACGCCGAAGGCGGAAGCGCTGCGTGATCCCCTGAAAAACCTGCTCGTCGGCATTGCCGCCGTCGTCGACGCCCCGGAAGAGCCGCTTGCCGACATCCGCCAGACCGTGCGCATCGTCACCGCCGACCATCCCGGCATCCTCGTCGCCGGCCCGCTGCACCACGCCCTCGCCCGCTCCGCCCCCGGCATCGATCTGGTCATCCAACCCTGGCATGGCGCCGCCGCCGTCCTCGAATCCCTCGCCCGCGGCGCCAGCGACATTGCACTCTCCGTCTTCCCGGCCATCGACGAAACGGCCTTCCACTGCGAAACGCTGCTGCAGGAGCATTATGTGATCGCCATGCGGAAGACCCACCCGGCCGGCGCCGATTTCACCCTCGATCGCTGGCTGGCCTATCCGCACATCCTCGTCTCCGGCCGGGGCGACACGCGCACGCCCCTGGACGACCAGCTTGCCGCCCTTGGCAAATCCCGCCGCGTCGGTATCGTCGTGCCGAGCTTCCTGATGGTGCCGTCGCTGCTGGAGGGCAGCGATCTCATCGCTATGATGCCGAGCCATTGCCTGCCATCGGATGCGGCCGAGCGTTTCCACATCGTCCTGCCGCCCATCCCCGTTGCCGGCTTCCCGCTCCACCTCGCCTGGCACCGCCGGCGCGACAAGGACCGGGCGGTGCAGCACGTCGCGGATGAATTGCGAACGTTGCTTGCTGCGGCGCGTCGATAAAACAGCAAAACGGGATCGCCGGCCGGCCTCAACCCGGGTACCCGTCGAAGCCGCGAATTCCCACTTTTGCTTGCATTCGCAATCCCTTATTATATACTACCTTGCATTTCTCAATATGACACAGACTGCACTTACGCGCGAATGACGAAAACAACCGTCCGGCGTCGCGCGGCCCGATTTTCAGTGCGAGGAGGGATGAATGTCCCTGATGGCATCTTCACACTCTGTCGCGCGGCAGGCCGTCGCTGTCTCCGCGCTTCTGCTGCTGAGCCAAATGCCGGCCAGCGCCCAGGAATGCCGCGCCGGAACCAATGGAACAAAGGTCACCTTGCCCTATGCGGGCTGCCCGTCCGGCGTTGCGCGCTTCCTGTGCTCGAGTGGAAGAGCGGTCTTTCAGCGGTGTGAGCCGCCCGTCGCGAGCCAGAGGACGAATGGGGCGGTGCCGGCGACCACCGGCAGCGGAAAAGACAAGACCAAACAAGACAAGCGAAACTGAGGTGGATGGTGGTGGTGAACGAACCGGATCCTGCGCAACCCACACCCCGATATGCCTTCCGGCTTCCGACGGGGTGGCGTGCCGGCGTTTCTGCCGGCGCCACCGTGATCGCCCTCTTTCTGGCCTATCTCGTCTATCTGTTCGGCCTGCCGGATCTCTACTTCTGGCGCTCACCAGGCCGCATCTATGTGGAAAGCCCGGAAATCTACACCCGCGAGCGGCTGGTCAACGATCGCTACCTGCAAGCGGCCTGGCTTAACAACAAGCTCGACACCGTGGAGAAATCCACCTTCAGCAGGACGCGCATATCTTCATCGTTGAAAATCGGTATCGGCGCAGCAGAGGCCGGAGACGGAAAAACTGAACCCGTCGCTGCGGAATCGTCCGATGCATCGAAAACGGAGACGGCCCCCGCCACGTCGGTGAGAACCGATCCGGTGGGCGAGTTTCCCTACGATGTCGACTACGACCTCAAGTCCGCCATGCGAGACAAGATCCGTCAGGACATCATCGAGAACATGCTCGACGACCGGCACGACCTGACCGGCAATTCTCTGGTGGCAATGAAATTCGATACGACGGTGCTCAAGCGGCGCGGCTCAAGCTACCACGCACGCGTCGCCTTCAAGATCACCGCGGAAAAGCTTTTCTCACCCCCGACGGCGGCCGACGGCAATCCGATGTCCGTCGAAGAGGCACTCGTAAACACCTTCTACTTTTCGAAGGAAGGCAACACCATCCTCACAAACGAGGCGCATCCGCTTTACCGGTCTTATCTTCAGTACAACGAGTGGCTCAAAAACCTGGAACACAGGCTGAACCGCGAGCTTGATCGCTCCTGCAAGCGATTGCTTGGCCCGTCGAATGCGCAAATCCTCCAACTCAATCTGGCCGTGGTCAATTTTGAGAACGTGCGGGGCATGTTCCGCGAAACGCTCGCGAAAGTCCTGTCCATACAGAGCGACTTCGAGTTTCCGGAAACGGACCTCGCGGCGGTGCCGCTGCCGACACCATGGTCCGATGTGATCAGCCTGCAATATTCCAGCAACATCATACAGGAAGCCAACTGCTCGGCGCTCAGAATGCGTGTGCTGCCGCTGACAACGACCATTTTCTCGCTTACGGCGAGCACCGACGATGAGTTTCAGGCGCTGATCAGCCGTCTGAACGACCTCCAGTCAAACTTCGCGACGATCATCGTCAACGATGAGGAGCGAAGGGTCTATTTCACGACCAAGATCAAGACCGCCTCCGCGACGGACCCGATACCGCCCCTCGTCTACGGCCTCGCCGCCCAGATCTACGAGACCCTGGCGACGGAATCCAAACCCAGCATCTACCACCTGGCCGATGCCGGCAAACTGTGCCTGCCTTCGAGCACATCGCCCACCAAGGAACTGGAACGGCGCGAGGACGCGGAAACGGCCATCGCCGGCATCGGCGATTATTGCGGCCAGACGGACATATTTCCGAAAACCGGTTCATTGTCGTCGATCTTCTTTCCGGCCGGCTATTTTGCCTTCATGAAGAAGGTCGAGCGTTCGGATTCCTATCTCTACTCTCTCATCCCCAATGGATCCTCCACAGCGCGGGTGCTTTCGAAGTCGGCCAGTCTCCGCCTCGGCCTGAAGGGCGGAGAAGGACGGCTCGGCGGCATACTCGACCATGGCGAAGACATTTCCGCCTTCGATACGGAGCCGGAGGTGTTGACCTTCGGCATGGCCAGCCCGGCCGACGTGATCGAGTTCGGGTGGATCGCTATCGGCAATGACCGCACCTCCGGTCCCGAGACCTTTTCCCAGACCGCGCTCCTGTCCGTGCCGGCCTGGGCAAACCAGATCGAAGCCGAGGTTACGACCGGTTGGGTCAACGATTCGGGTTCCGTCGTCTTCGAGGATCCACCGCGCCGCTTTCCCATTCCCATGCCGTCGGACTACGAGATTTTCGACGCGTTCATTTCGGATGGCCTGACCTATCGGCGACCCAACATTGATGAGGACGCCTTCGGTAGCGGGCACCTGCTGCGCGTGGGGCAACCGGGCTCGATCATCATCCCCGGTGTCCGCCTCTGGCGCAGCACCGTTGTGACCCTCGGCAGCCAGAAAGCGGACGAGATTTTTGTCCTGCCGGACATGGAAGGCGTCATCGCGAGCTTCAAATCGGTCAGCGCCTTCTTCGACGACTTCATCGATTGCAAGACGATCGTCCAAACGACGATTGAGGACGTGCAGCCCCTTGCGGCCCTGACAGGCATGCCCTCAAACATCACAAACGAGCCCACGGCGCGACGCTGCACCAAGACATTGCCGCTCCGGGTTTGGACGAGCGAAGGCATGGATGAGATCGATGGCAAGGTGACGGTGGTCGACATTCTCAGCAAGGTCCCGGCGGCCGCGGACGGCAACAAGCTGGATGCCGTCACCACCCAGGCCACCACTTCGGACGCCGCAGCGCAGTAGCTGGACAATGGAGAACCGAGAGATGACGCGATTTTTTGGACACAGAACCAAAGCGGGGCGCCGGCAGCTGCCGGTTCTGTTGCTCGCCGTTGTGGCCGCCCTGCCTCTATCGGCCGCTGACAGCCGTCTAGTAGAGCGCACGGCCGCCCTGCAGACCGCGCAGGCCTTCGGCTTCCGGTGCGCGACGCCGCAATTCGTCTGCCAGATCCCGCCCGCGATGCTCGGCTCGATCTGCTTCTGCGGCGCCTTCCAGGGCGTCGTCGTGCCCTGATCGAGAGTATTGTTTTATCGCATTATCCGACGCCGACGCGGTGCCGCTCCGGCTGGAAATGCGCTAGCCGATCCTGTTCACCAGCTGCGCCGTCGCCAGCAGCATGACGAGATCACGGATCATCGGCCGTAGGTGCCGGTCGAAGTCGATCGGCGTGTCCACCGGCGGCAGCTCGAAAAAATTCTTCTTCGCCGGCACCAGCAGGTAGCAGTCCCGGCCGTCCAGCGCGATGCGCACCACGTCGTCGCGCCATTCCGTCGCCAGATAGTCGAGCGCCTTGGCCAGCGTGCCCTGCACGATGGGCGTCGCGGCGTCCAGCCGGTTGGTGCGAAACTCGTGCGAGGAGTCCACCTCGGGATTGCCGCTGGTGACGAGCGCCAGGCTGGAGCCGCCGAACAGGTCGCGCATGAAGCGGTGAACGGCATTGGGCCGGCGCGCCGCCAGAAGCTGGCCGGGAAACTCCTGCTCCCGCTCGAAATGGAAGATCACGCCCTTGAAGGTGGTCTGCCGGCTCTTGCCGCTGCCGGTGATCAGTTCGGTCTCCGACAGGGTGAAGGCCAGCCCCTTGTGCCTGCCGGCGATCATGTCGCCATGTTCGTTGCGGTCGCGCGGCACGAGGTCCTTGCCGGGCATGGTGTGGATGAAGCGCGGCTCCGCCCCGTTCACATACTGCACGTTGTCGACGAAACCGAAGACCAGCGGCAGCATGCGGTCGCGCAGGCTCTGCTGGAACTGCCTGGCCGGTGCGAGGGCGAAACGCCAGACGAAGCCGCCGCCGACGAACAGCAGCCCGAGCACGATGCCGACGATATCGGTCGCGATTTCCACCCAGGCGATGTAGGCCACGAAAGCCGAAAACACCAGGTAACCGCCGAAGATCAGCGCCACGCGCACATACATGTCTCCGGTCACCCGGCCGCGCGATGCATTGTAGTCCGCCACCGCCGCGTGCAGGGTCTCCAGTGCCGCGTCCTTCGGCATCAATGCTGCTTCGTCAATGACTGCGCTCATGACCGCCCCCTCACCGTAGCTCTCGGATAACGGGTGGAACCGGCCGCAAATTCGTTTCCCTTTTGTACTCATGCCCTCTTTTCTTTCCCGGTGACTCTCTCCATATTCCCCGCATGGCCAGATCCCCGAAAAAACCCTCGCCCTCGAACCCCGGTTTCGAGGAAGCCCCGCAATCGCCCGTCGAGGGAGAGCCGTTGTCCGGCAGCGTCTCCGACTGGGTGAAGCAGCTCGAGGCGGAAGCGGAGGCCGCAGGCATCGAAAGCCGCCGCGAGGTCGCGTCGAAGGCCGGCAAACACCGCAAGACGGTGGAGAACGCCGCCCGCCGCCACACGGAAAACGTCGAAGCGGAAGCCAGAGCGAAGCGCAGCGGCCAGACGGCCGCCGCCGGTCGTCCGGCGCCCCGCGCGGAGGCCAGCCCGAAGGGCGGAGCGGCCGTGAGCGCAAGCAAGACATCCCGCGGCGTGTCGATCGGCGGCTCGTCCGACCCGAAGACCCGCGCCGCGGCCGGCCTCAACCCGGTGTCCGGCATGGACACCTCGCTGGAGGACGCCGTCTCGCAGAATGCGGGTGCGGCCGTCACCGCGACGGTGGAGGCGCTCTCGGCGCTCATCGAGAGCGGCAACCCGCTGTTCAAGGACGGCAAGCTGTGGACGCCGCACCGCCCGGCCCGGCCGGAAAAGTCGGAGGGCGGCATCCCCATCCGCATGATTTCCGAATACCAGCCCGCCGGCGACCAGCCGACCGCCATCAAGGACCTCGTCGAGGGACTTGGCTCCGGCGAGCGCAACCAGGTGCTGCTCGGCGTCACCGGCTCCGGAAAAACCTTCACCATGGCCAAGGTGATCGAGGCGACGCAGCGCCCGGCGGTCATCCTCGCGCCGAACAAGACGCTGGCCGCGCAGCTCTATTCCGAGTTCAAGAACTTCTTCCCGGAAAACGCGGTCGAATATTTCGTCTCCTACTACGATTATTACCAGCCGGAAGCCTATGTGCCGCGCTCGGACACGTTCATCGAGAAGGAATCCTCGATCAACGAGCAGATCGACCGCATGCGCCACTCGGCCACCCGCTCGCTGATCGAGCGCGACGACTGCATCATCGTCGCCTCGGTCTCCTGCATCTACGGTATCGGCTCGGTCGAGACCTACACCGCCATGACCTTCCAGATGCAGGTCGGCGAACGGCTCGACCAGCGCCAGCTGCTCGCCGATCTCGTCGCCCAGCAATACAAGCGCCGCGAGATGGATTTTCAGCGCGGCTCGTTCCGCGTCCGCGGCGACACGATCGAAATCTTCCCCGCCCATCTGGAGGATGCCGCCTGGCGCATCAGCATGTTCGGCGACGAGATCGACGCGATCACCGAATTCGACCCGCTGACCGGCCAGAAGACCGGCGACCTGAAGTCGGTCAAGATCTACGCCAACAGCCACTATGTCACGCCCCGCCCCACCCTCAACGGCGCCATCAAGGCGATCAAGGAGGAGCTGAAGCACCGTCTCGTCGAGCTGGAAAAGGCCGGCCGCCTCTTGGAAGCGCAGCGCCTCGAGCAGCGCACGCGTTATGATGTCGAGATGCTGGAGGCCACCGGCTCCTGCGCCGGCATCGAGAACTATTCGCGCTACCTCACGGGCCGCAAGCCCGGCGAGCCGCCGCCGACGCTGTTCGAATACATCCCCGACAACGCGCTGATCTTCATCGACGAAAGCCACGTCACGATCCCGCAGATCGGCGGCATGTACCGCGGCGACTTCCGCCGCAAGGCAACGCTGGCGGAATACGGTTTCCGCCTGCCCTCCTGCATGGACAACCGCCCGCTGCGCTTCGAGGAATGGGATGCCATGCGGCCGGATACGATCGCCGTGTCGGCGACGCCCGGCAACTGGGAGATGGAAGCGGCCGGCGGCGTCTTCGCCGAGCAGGTCATTCGCCCGACCGGGCTGATCGATCCGCCCGTGGAGGTGCGCCCGGCGAAAAGCCAGGTGGACGACGTGCTGGGCGAAATCCGCGAGACGGCGCAGGCCGGCTACCGCACGCTCGTCACCGTGCTTACCAAGCGCATGGCCGAAGACCTCACCGAATACCTGCACGAGCAGGGTGTTCGCGTGCGCTACATGCACTCGGACATCGACACGCTGGAGCGCATCGAGATCATCCGCGACCTGCGTCTCGGCGCCTTCGACGTGCTGGTCGGCATCAACCTGCTGCGCGAAGGCCTCGACATTCCGGAATGCGGCTTCGTCGCCATCCTCGATGCCGACAAGGAAGGTTTTCTGCGCTCCGAAACCTCGCTGGTCCAGACCATTGGCCGCGCGGCGCGAAACGTCGACGGCAAGGTCATCCTCTATGCCGACAACATCACCGGCTCCATGCAGCGCGCCATGGACGAGACGAGCCGCCGCCGCGAAAAGCAGGTGGCCTACAACACGGCGCACGGCATCACCCCGGAATCGGTGAAGGCCAGGATTTCCGACATCCTCGACTCGGTCTACGAGCGCGACCATGTGCGCGCCGACATTTCCGGCGTCTCCGGCAAGGGTTTTGCCGATGGCGGCAATCTCGTCGGCAACAACTTGCAGACCCATCTCAACGCGCTGGAAAAAGCCATGCGCGACGCCGCCGCCGACCTCGACTTCGAAAAGGCCGCCCGCCTGCGCGACGAAATCAAACGCCTCAAGGCCGCCGAACTCGCCGTCATGGACGACCCGATGGCGCGGCAAGAGGCGGCAAATGCCGAAGGCGCGAGCGGGAAATCTAAAGGCGCCGCGAAGGCGCAGGATGCCGGAAAGAAGACGGCCACCCACCTCCCCCTTGAGGGGGGAGGTCGCCGCGCAGCGGCGGGTGGGGGTGACCCCGCCACAACCGCCGACACCGGAGAGGATCACCCCACCCCGGACCTCCGGTCCGACCCTCCCCCTCAAGGGGAGGGTAAAGCCGGCACCAGCTATTTCCAGAAACCCGCCCTAGACGACATGGGCCGCGACGTCGCGACCCCGGCCGGCAAATCCCTGTTCCGCAAGAACAGCCTGGACGAAATGACCGTCGGCCGCACCGAAAAACCCGTCACCGGTAACCTCCCCGCCCGCCCGGACGAAACCCTCGCCAGCAAGAAACGCACCGCCCCCCTGCTCGAAGGCCAGCCGGAACGCGCAACCGGCACCGACGACGCCAAACCGGTCGTGCGGGGAAAGGTCGGCGTCGGGAGCTATGAGGATCCGGCGGAGGCGAAGCGCAAGGGGCGCACGAAGGGGAAAACGGGGCGTCCGGGGCAGTGAATTAGTCACCGCTGCCGATTTTCGACCCTTCGGTAAGATGCCTATTTACGACTTCGCTTAATTACATCAGAGAGCAAATCGTCGTCCGAGTGCATATAAGGCGCAAGTTCATCTAAATACGCCTTCAATCGAGCCTGGAGAGAGATATTACGTTTTGGCGGCTTACTATACGATGCTATCGCGCGGACAACCTTCATTGGTAGAAATTGTAGCAGAACCCGAAAACCCTTCTTGTCTGTAAGCCCTATAGAGCGTGCGTCGACTGATCCGGGAAAACCGGCCAGCTCAGGAAAAAGGTCCGATTGACTGGGATCATACGTTTTGGCCTGTCTAGCGTCGACATCGGCCAATATACGTTTCAGAGCAAGTGTTTCGAGTTTCTCTGACTGTGATGCGATTAGGCTCGGGTACCGCGCTCTCAATTCAGCAATGACATCGTCGCTTGTATACTGGCCTTTCAGGCCGCATTCGTGGGCAATCTTTCTCAAAGCGCTGCGTAGATTCATCCTATCGACTCCAACTGCGTCAATTAACCACATTGCACATTTGCGAATCACTAAAGGTCAGAACGTGAACCCAACAGATCATCAAGTCAAGCACTCCCCCACGCAGAGTGCTAACAGAACGAATGGAAGTTAGGCATTGCCATTTTCAGGCTTTAAGGATGGCAGAATGCGGGACGAACAATAAGCCCCGAAACACTTGCAGACTGACGCCAAAAAATATCTATGCTGACTAGCGATCACTTCTCCTGCGTAAAATATTAAGATATGTGTCGTTTTTATCGCGATTATCCCAAGTTGCACGAATATGCTCTTCCAAATTCGGGATATCTATATCAAGAGAAGACTTCCAAAGAGTTGGTTTATATTCATAAACTCGAACGAGATTATCAACATCAAAAAGCCTTCCGGTATCCTGGCTCTTTATTAAAGCGGTTGGCCCTTTATTATAGGCAAGCCTCAATCCAAGTTCAAACAATACATTAGGATTATGATCGCTTAAGTCAGCAATCAAAAGGTCAGCATCCAATACTTCATTTATTATAGTAGACTGAATAATATCAGAACCACTTTTATTTGCCCAATCAACTTCAAATCCCGCAGCTTTTGCCGCAGGCTCTATAAGTGAGCGATATACTTCTTTAAAAAAACCTTCCGAACGCACCGGGTTACGCTCGACAAATGGCATTATGACGAACGCCTTATATCGACCGGACCGGGTGACAACAGTGTCTGTTGACACACCTGCCGGCAACACATCCCCCCTTCCGGCAGGTTGAACATACACAAGGCTTTGCTTCGCATCGATTCCCAAAAAGCGAATATTTCCCTCAAATATCTCAATAAACTCATCTACATACCTCTCAATAATTTTAAATTATGAAATAAGTGTATTTCTAAAAAACTTCTTCTCTGGAATGGTATTGTTTTCATAATGCTGATATACCTTATAGAATACGTCAACATTGCAAAATGCTTTAAATTTTCCCTCGGACTCATCTTGTGGATCACGAGGATACGCAATGCGCCTTCCTAAATCAGTGAGCGAAATGGTGCTTGCTCTCGTATTGCCTTCTGTCAATCCATAAGCTTGAGCAGCGGAGAGAATAACCCCGAATTCAGAGGATCGAGGTCTTCTCCCAATAGCGTCAGCAATTTGTGGCGGCGAGTATGCCTTGCCTGCGTTTTTGTCTTTAATTGCGTGAACCACTTTTAAAGCGTCAGCTAATGCCTTCCTAGGAAAGGGACGTAATTCTTGACGCGACGAGCCTTTTTTCGCAGAATCGCCGTCGGAAATATTGTTCTCGGAGTCAACAGGATCCATAGACATAAGCCCTTCAAACAAATTTTGATGCGATCAAATCGTGAACAAATTCAACTAATGCGTCAAGATTTGATTTAACCATATGCACCGTAAAATTGAAGGAGATTGGAACTGCGGGCCGAGGATCACATCAAGCTGATCCAACAAACTATTTTTGTTTTCCGTTTTTATCCCCACCCTCTCCGCCCATGCCATAATCCCCTCATCCCGCCGCGGATACACCGCAAGGCGTTGCGGCGAGGCGGGGGCGGCGCTTTTGGGGCGGGCGGGACGTAATCCTGCTCCAGAAGGGCCTGCGGAAAATGGTCTCCCTCCGGCGGCACGGGGGAAGCGGCGGGGTGTCGGACCAACCCTGTCGTTTTGCGCCCCGAACGGCGCGCCGGATGTGCCTGTGCGGCACACAAGGAGGCTGGCCCGGAGGATGCGTCGGCATCGTCCGCCGGGGTGATGTCTTTCCGGGACGGGTGCGGATTGCGCCTTTCCGGGCGGCGGGGCTCATGGAGAGCGCTGCCGTTCCGTCAACCGGACAGGACCCGCCCCGGAAACCGACGGCAACCGCCCGCCGGCGCCAGCCTTTGCAGAGAGACCGGAGTCGCAGGCAAAAACCACTGAACGGGGTGCCGCGAGGTGCCAGTTACTTACTTTAGATGCGGCAGCTCCGGCGCCCCGTCCGACGTTCGTTTGTCCAGAGCCCGGCGTGGTTTCACGCGCGGGACCGCTGTCGCGCATCCGCAGTCCGGCGACCCCGGCTGAAGCGCACGCGCACCCGACCTCCCACAGACAGGAGCCCCCATGTTCGACCGCAGCCGGCTTCCCCCGCTCAACGAGGCACTGCTTTGCCACACCGCTGATATGCTCGCCTTGCCATTGCACGCCTGCTCTGTGCGCGAATGCCGGCGCGCGCGCCGCTGCTCGTTCTTCTATCGGGATGACCGGCAGCCCTGCTGCGTCGACAATCTCGAGACGGAACAGCGCCGCCTGTTCGACGCCTTCGCCGAGCTGGTGCGCGATGTCAGGGACTACAGCACGCCCGCCAGCAAGCTGCTGTTCGCCTCGCGCTGGCGCGGTGAACGGGAGATGCAGGATGCGGCCGTGGCGGTGGCGCGCTCGCTGCTCGCCGGGCGGCGGCTGCGGTCTTTCCGGGCCTTCGAGGCATTGCGGGCCAAGGAGCCGCCGCCGTGGCTGGACGGTTTTCCGCCCGACTGAGCGCGTCTTCGCGGCCGTGTGCATTGCGGCATCCGGCAGCGCGGGGTAAAGGCTGGACATCCCGTTACGGGACTCTGGCGAATCCCCTGATGCGGAAGGAACAGCCGATGCCGATAGCGCCGCGCCGGGGACCGATCGCCCTCGCCTACCGCGTCCTCGTCCTGCCGGGCGTCATCGCCTATCTGTTCACCGTCAGCATCGTCGTGCTCGCCGCCGACCGCTTCTGGCTGGTCGACCTCGCCACCTTCGCCTGGCCCTATATCGTCGTCGTGGGCGCGCTGCTCGTCGTCGCGGCCTGCGTGACGCGACGGGTGAAGGCGATCGTCATGGCGGTCGCCGGCCTTGCCGTCGCGCTCATCCCCGCCGCCGACGTGCCGACCGCCCGCCTCTCCACCGCCGCCACGGGCCTGAAGGTGCTCACCGCCAATCTCTACGTACTGAACGCGGAGACCCCGGAAACCTTCGTCGACCTGCTGCGCCGGGAAAAGCCTGACATCGTCGTCATGCAGGAAACCACGCGGCGCTTCGTGACCGCCATCACCGCCTCCCGCCTGTTCCCCTATGAAAGCCAGTTCGATCCCTCCGCGCGCGACGGCATAAAGGTCTATTCGCAGTTGCCGATCCGCGCGCAGACCGCCCTGCAGCGCGCCTTCACCGAGGAGGACGCCTACAAGCAGCCGCTGCGCCTGGAGCTCGATGCGCGCGGCAAGCCGCTCTTCCTCTACGCCTTCCACCCCGAGACGCCCCGCCGCCTCTGGCAATGGCGCGACCGCAACGCCTATCTCTCGGCCGCCGCCGACGCCGTGAAGGGCGATCTCGAAAAGGCGCCGGTCATCGTCGCCGGCGACTGGAACACGCCGACCTGGTCGCCGTTCTTCCGCAATTTTCTGAAGCAGGCGGGCCTCACATCCACTGCCGGCGGCTGGCTGCAGCCGGTCACGCGCTTCAGCCTGAAGCTCGCGCCGCTCGCCTATGTCGGCGCCTCGATCGACCACATCGCCGTCTCGCCCGACATCTCGCTGCACGCTCGCCGCATCGGCCCGGATTTCGGCTCCAACCACCTGCCCGTCATCGCCGAACTCTCGCTGCCGGAAAGCTGACCGGGGCCTCGTCACGACGAAAAAACACCCTATCTTGGATGCAAGATTTTCACGGGAGATGACGATGCCGACAGAGAAGGACAGCCCGAAAACCTCCATCGAACAGGAGCGCGCGCGCCAGAAGCAGAAGAGCGAGAAGGCCGAGCAGGACGACTATCTGGAAGAAGCGCTGGAAGAGACCTTCCCCGCCAGCGACCCGATCGCCCCCGGCGATGCGAAGGACCACGCCAAGTGAGACGGGGCCGTTGACGCAGCGATGAGCACCCCCTTCCTCTTCACCGGCCCGGACGACGCCGCCACCACGATCCTCCTTGCCCATGGCAGCGGCGCGCCGATGGATTCGGCATCGATGAACGCGGCCGCAGCGGCGCTCGCCGAAGAAGGCCTGCGCATCGCCCGCTTCGAATTCCCCTACATGGCCGCCCGCCGCACCGAGGGCAGCCGTCGTCCGCCGCCGAAGGCCGAGACGCTGAACCCGGCGTTCCGCGCCGCCGTCGAGGCGCTCGCGGCGAAGGGCAAGCTCGTCGTCGGCGGCAGGTCGATGGGCGGGCGCGTTGCCAGCATGGTGGCGGACGCGCTTTTTGCCGAAGGTCGCATCGCCGGCCTCCTCTGCCTTGGCTACCCCTTCCACCCTCCGGAAAAGCCGACACAACTGCGCACCGCCCACCTGATGGCGCTGAAAACGCCGACGCTGATCTGCCAAGGCACCCGCGATCCCTTCGGTACGAAGGACGAGGTGCCGACCTATGGTCTACCGGCCAGCATCCGTCTGCTCTGGCTGGAAGACGGCGACCATGACCTGAAGCCGCGCAAGAGCATTTCCGGCTTCTCCGCCGCCGATCACCTCACCACCATGGCAAGGACCGTGAAGGCCTGGACGGAGACTTTGTAGCCCTGTTCCGCGCGGAACAGCGCGGAGCTGCGTCCCATGCGAAAGTTCGGTCACTGGATGGAACGAACCATCCCAACCGAACCAGAAGGGACACCACCATGCGCAACCTCATCCTCGCCGCCGCCGTCGCTCTCACCGCCGTTGCCTCCTTCGCCGCCCCCTCGCAGGCCGGCTACTACAGCTACGACTACCAGCCCTATTGCTTCATCAAGAAGATCAAGAGCTACGACTACTACGGCAACCTCATCATCAAACGCGTCCGCGTCTGCCGCTAAGCGGAGCCCTTCGACCGGGGTCGCTCGAAGCGCGGCTCCAGCGGCCAGACGGCCTCACGGACGTGTGAAGCCCGGATGCGATCACCGCATCCGGGCTTCAGACTTTTTCAATTGCCGTCAACCTGCCCGGCCCAGCTCTGCGTGGTAGACTGGCCATCGAGGAAAGGCAGTGCGGTATTGACAAGGGCGGGTGCCGCAAAGGTTTCGTAGTGGGTCAGGCCCGGCAGGATGGCCAGACGGTTCTTTGACATGTTCTCCCGCATCCAACCGGCATCCTTCAGCCCGCCGCCGAGCTTCTGGTAGAACTCGACCATATGCTCCGGCCGGATCATGTCGCTGTCGCCGAAGATCAGCATGACCGGCATGGAGAGCTTTGCGACGGCGTCGGAGGCGTCGTAATCCTGGCGCATCGCCGCCCCCATGGCATCGAGCAGTTTCGGGAACTCGGAAACATCGGGTGCCACGGCCGCATAGGACTTATACATCGGCGTCTCCTTCATCATGTCGGCCATCGCACCCGAAACCGCCTCCTGCTGCGGAATCATCTCGGGGAAGAAACCGTTCCGGGCAAAGGGCGCGGAGGCGATGACGAGGCGACGCACCTTTTCCGGCGCCTGCGCGGCCATCTGGAGCGCGACACCGCCGCCGAAGGAGTAACCCAGCACATCGACCTGGTCGTAACCAAGCGTCGTGACGAGGCCGGCCATGTCCTTGCCGATCGCCGCAATGTCGATCGGCCGGCTGCCGAGCGGCGTGCGACCATGCCCCTGGAGATCAACGCCGATCACCTGCCGCTTGTCCTGCAACGTCTTGAGATTGGCGCCGAACATCTCGATCTGGCCAAGGCCGCCGTGAAGCAGCAGCAGAGGTTCACCCTTACCGCGGATCTCGTAGTAATAGTTGATGCCGTTGACCTCGAGATGGCCCGCCTTGTCCGGCTTGCCGGCCTCGCCCTGCAACGGGTTGTCCCTGGCCTCCTCGGCGGCTGCGATGGGTGCGAAAGCGGCAAGTGCTGCGGTCAGAAGGGTGATGATGGTCATTCTGGGCATGTCGTTCTCCTCGGTTCCAACCGGCGCCCGCCGGTTTCATGCACCAAGGACGTCGCCCGGACCGACGAGCCGACACGGCCCTCGAAATTTTTCCGCAGCGCTTGAAAAGTTGAATCAACGGGTTGCCGGACTGAATCCGGTTTCTCCAGCAACATACTGGAATCAATAGAATATTCAATTCGCTGGCGGCCTTCTGCGCGGAAGAAAACATTAACCGGCGCGTGGCAATATTAGCGCAAAACCAGATACGTTCCCGGGCAGACCATGGCACACAGCTTTTCCTACACGCACTACGATCTCGACATGCAGCGCGGCGGAACGGTGATCGAGATCACGCTTTCGGCGGTGGCCAATGTGCGCCTGATGAGCCACGCCAACTTCGACCTGTTCAAGAACGCCCGCCAGCACAAGTTTCTCGGCGGCGTCGCCAAACAATCGCCGATCCGCTTGAAGATTCCGAAGAGCGGCCATTGGCACGTGGTGGTCGACATGGAAGGGCATCCGGGCAAGGCCGACTCGTCGATCAAGATCGTGCCGCTCGCCCCGCAGAAACCGGCACCCCGCTTCAGCGCTGCGTAGCCTTGAGGCGAGAAACCGACACGAGAAGTAAATATGTATAATTTCAACTATTTTGAGCGTCGAGCAAAAGAGCTAATCGCGGACGGGAACGCTGCGGATGCGATCAAGATCTATCTGTTCATGGCAGATGGCGACCAGTCGCTGGACGGCGGATATCTCGGGGAGCGGCTGGGTCTATGCTACGAAAAAATTGGCGACCTGCATGCCGCAAAGTACTGGTACGGGCGGGCGATTGAAGAAAACCCCGGGCTGAGGCTGATCGCCATCAACGCCAGGGAAAGGCTCAGCCAAATCAGCGTAGATTCCATCCAGGTAAGCGCAGAATAGTCATCTCAACGACAGCGCCACGCCAAGCGTGCAGCGCGGCCTAACCGCGCTCCCGCCGCAGCTTCGCCCACCATTCGAGCCGCTTGCGCAGCTCGCGCTCGAAACCGCGCTCCGGCGGGTCGTAGAATTGCCGGCGGCCCATCTTTTCCGGAAAATAGTCCTGGCCGGAAAAGGCGTCGGGCTGGTCGTGGTCGTAGCGATAGCCCTCGCCTTTCATCAGCTTGGTCGGCGCGTTCAAAATGTGCTTCGGCGGGAGCAGCGAGCCGTTTTCCTTGGCCGCACGCATGGCCGATTTGTAGGCGGTGTAGACGGCGTTCGATTTCGGTGCGGTGGCAAGATAGAGGCAGGCCTGCGCCAATGCCAGGTCGCCCTCCGGCGAGCCGAGGAAGTCGTAGGCATCCTTCACGGCATTGCAGACGACCAGCGCCTGCGGATCGGCAAGGCCGATATCCTCGACGGCCATGCGCACCATGCGGCGGCAAAGGAACAGCGGATCCTCCCCGGCATCCAGCATGCGGGTAAGATAGTAGAGCGACGCATCGGGGTCCGATCCGCGCACGGCTTTGTGCAGAGCGGAGATGAGATTGTAATGGCCGTCCTGCGATTTGTCATAGACCGGCGCCCGGCGCTGCACGATGCGGAAGAGATCGTCCTGCCCGAAGGTTTCGCCGGCGCGGGCTGCGCGCCAGACTTCCTCCGCCAGCGTCAGCACCGCCCGTCCATCGCCGTCGGCCATGCGCAGCAGCGATGCCCGCGCCTCCGCGTCGAGCGGCAAGGGCTTGTCCTCGATCCCCTCGGCGCGCTTCAGCAGCTCTTCCAGGCTCTCCTCGTCATGCGGCTTGAAGGTGAGCACGCGAGCGCGGGAGAGAAGAGCGGCGTTGAGCTCGAAGGACGGGTTTTCCGTCGTGGCGCCCACAAGCACGATGGTGCCGTCCTCCATGACCGGCAGGAAACTGTCCTGCTGGGCGCGGTTGAAGCGATGGATCTCGTCGACGAAGAGCAGCGTCTGGCGCCCGCCCATGCGGCGCTGGCGGGCCGCATCGAACATCTTCTTGAGATCGGCGACACCGGAGAAGATCGCCGAAATCTGCTCGAAGGCGAGACCGGTTTCGCCGGACAGCAACCGCGCCACCGTCGTCTTGCCGGTGCCGGGCGGCCCCCAGAAGATCATCGAGCCGAGCGAGCCGGCCTCGATCATACGCGACAGTACACCGTCCGGCCCGGTCAGGTGCTCCTGGCCGGACACCTCGCCCAGCGTGCGAGGGCGCAGGCGATCGGCAAGCGGGCGCTTGGCTGCCATGTCCTCCGGTTCACGCGGGGCGAAGAGATCGCTCATCGGAAGAACTGGCGGATGCGCTGGCCGTCGCGTTCGATCTCGACGCGCCAAATGGACGGGTCCTCGTTGACGAGCTTGGCGAGGATTTCGCTCGACGTGACCGCAGTGCCGTTGAGTTCGACGATGATGTCGCGTGGCTGGAGACCGATGCGGGCTGCCGGCGAACCACGATTGATCTCGGTGACGACCACGCCGGTTGCCGCCTGGTTGACCGGCATGCGCAGCTCTTCAGCGATACGCGGCGACAGATTGGCGACGACAGCACCGGAGAAGGGATTGCGGCCTTCGATCAGCCGCTCGTCGCGCGGCGTCGTTTCGGGCGCGCGGTCGAGCGACAGCGTCAGGTCCTCTTCCTTGCCGTTGTTGACGATGGTGATGCGCGCCGTGCCGCCGATGCCGACCGTGGTCAGACGATAGCCGAGGGCATCAGGATGTTCGACCGGAATGCCATTCACCGCCGTAATGACCTGCCCCGGCTTCATGCCCGCCTTTTCCGCCGGGCTGCCGGCCTGCACCTGCGAGATCAGCGCGCCGCGCGCCCTTTGCAGGCCGAGCGCTTCGGCCACTTCCGAGGTGACCGCCTCGAAGGTGGCGCCGACGAAGGGACGGTCGAAGCTGGCGCTGCCGTTCTCCGCGCTGGCGATGAAGGTTTTCACGAGGTTGGCCGGTATGGCGAAACCGACACCATTCGAGCCGCCGCCGCGCGAAAAGATCGCCGTGTTGATGCCGATCAGCTCACCGTTCATGTTGATCAGGCCGCCACCGGAGTTGCCGGGGTTGATCGAGGCATCCGTCTGGATGAAGAAGCCGAAGTCACCGGACCGCACCTGGTTGCGCGCCAGCGCCGAAACGATGCCGCTGGTCACCGTCTGGCCGACGCCGAAGGGATTGCCGATCGCAAGAACGAGATCGCCCACCGCGACCGCGTCGCTGTCGCCGAGCGGCAGTGCCGTGAATTCGAAGTCGCCCTTGACCTTGAGCACGGCGAGATCGACGCGTTCGTCCTTCAGCACAACGGTGCTTTCATACTCGCGGCCATCAGCCAGCGCGATCTTGATATCGCTGGCGCCCTCGATCACATGGTTGTTGGTGACCACGATGCCCTTCGTGCCGACGATGACGCCGGAGCCGAGCGAGGATTGCTTTTCACTGCGATTCGGCATGCGCTGGCCAAAAAATTCTTCGAAGAAGGGATCGCCTTCGAAGATCGATCGGCGCTCGACGACGCGCTCGGCATAGACGTTGACGACGGCATTCTCGACCTGCTTGACGAGCGGTGCGAAGGAGAGGTGCATCTCCGTGCGCGATTGCGGCACGGTGCGCTCCTGGGCCGTGGCGGGCGTGACGAGCGCCAGTGCGAGAACGACCGGGACGGCAAGCAAGGTGCGGACTTTCAGCATGGACGAGTCTCCTTCGTTTCTGCGCTACGATCAGATAGGATTTCGCAGGAAAAAAGGCAAACCGCCCGCTTCTCGATCGCGACGACGTCACGAGCAATGCACGAAAAAGTGGTCACCACGAATCTTTTGCTGCCGTTGAAACAACATGGGCCTCCTTTACGTAGGTACCAGGGAAAGCAACCGAACAGATCGAGCCTCACCATGTCTTTCTACCGCCCGCCCCGCATCGCCGCTTCGGATATCACGCCGGAACACTGTTTCCTCAATCGCCGCACCTTTCTCGCCGCTGCGGCGGGTGGCGCGATGGCGGCGGCCGGCACGCCGGCTTTTGCGGAGGCCCTGAAGGCGGCGCCGAGCCAGTACAAGGTCGATGAGAAGCTGACGCCGGAGAAGGACGTCACGACCTACAACAATTTCTATGAGTTCGGCCTCGGCAAGGGCGATCCGGCGGCGAATTCGGAAAAGTTCAAGCCGACGCCCTGGACCATCAAGGTTGATGGCCTCGTCGGCAAGCCCAAGGAATTCGGGCTGGAAGAGCTGATGGCCATGCCGCTCGAAGACCGGGTCTATCGCATGCGCTGCGTCGAGGCCTGGTCCATGGTCATTCCGTGGATCGGCTTTCCGCTCGCCGCCCTGCTCGACCAGGTGGAGCCGCTCGGCGACGCGAAATACGTCGCTTTCGAGACCGTGGTACGGCCGGAGGAAATGCCGGGCCAAGGGGGCTACTTCCAATCGCTGCCCTGGCCCTATGTCGAAGGCCTCAGGCTGGACGAAGCCCGCCACCCGCTGACGATCCTCTCCGTCGGCGTCTACGGCAAGACCCTGCCGAACCAGAACGGCGCGCCGATCCGTCTCGTCGTGCCTTGGAAGTACGGCTTCAAGGGCATCAAGTCGATCGTCAAGATCACGCTCACCGACAAGCAGCCGCCCTCCACCTGGAACCTCGCCGCCGCCAACGAATACGGCTTCTACGCCAACGTGAACCCGGAGGTGGATCACCCACGCTGGAGCCAGGCGAGCGAGAACCGCATCGGCGAAGGCGGCTTCTTCGGCGCCAACCGCCGGCCGACTTTGCCCTTCAACGGCTATGCCGAGGAGGTCGCGAGCCTCTATGCCGGCATGGATCTGAGGGCGAATTTCTGATGGTCAGCCTGCCCGCCCTGCCCCGCAAATACCATGCGGCGTCGATCTGGCTGCTCTATGCCGTCGGGCTCGCGCCTGCGGCCTATGGCTTCTATCTCGGCGCGACGGGACTGTTGCCCGGCAATCCGGTAAAAGAGTTCGAGCACCTGCTTGGCCTCTGGGCGCTGCGCTTTCTCGTGGCGACGCTTGCGATCACGCCCCTGCGAGATCTCTTCGGTATCAACTGGATCCGCTACCGTCGCGCGCTCGGACTGCTGGCCTTCTGGTATGTGCTGATGCACTTCCTGACCTATATGGTGCTCGACCAGTACCTGAATTTCGCGGCTATCCTGACCGACATCGCCAAGCGCCCCTTCATCACCATCGGCATGGCCGCCTTCGTGATGCTCATCCCGCTCGCTCTGACGTCCAACAACTGGTCGATCCGCAGGCTCGGGCCACGCTGGGTGAAACTGCACCGGCTCGTCTATGTGATTGCGGCGGCAGGCGCGCTGCACTTTGCCATGGCGGTCAAGGTCGTCGCCCTGGAGCAGATGATCTATCTGGGGCTCGTGGTCCTGCTCGTCGCCTGGCGCCCCATACGGCCGCGCTTCAATCGCTGGAAACGCGGAAGCGACGGGCGAACGCAGTTCAACAGGGCATAGAAAAGGCCGGGAGATCGCTCTCCCGGCCTTTTTCAACTGTGTATCCCGAAAGGATCAGGCGGCTTCAGCTTCGGCTTCAGCAGCAACGCGCGCCTTGTCGGCTGCGCCCTTGGCGTCGACGTCGCGTTCAACGAACTCGATGACGGCGAGCGGGGCGTTGTCGCCGTGACGGTAGCCGGCCTTCATGATGCGAAGGTAGCCGCCGTTGCGGGTGGCGTAACGGGTCGCGATGGCGTCGAACAGCTTGGCGACGACGGTAACGTCACGGATCTGCGAGATCGCCTGACGACGAGCGTGCAGGTCGCCGCGCTTGCCGAGGGTGACGAGCTTCTCGACGATCGGACGAATTTCCTTCGCCTTCGGCAGCGTCGTTACGATCTGCTCATGCAGGATGAGCGAAGCAGCCATGTTAGCGAACATCGCCTTGCGGTGGCTGGGGGTACGGTTGAGTTTGCGACCGGAATTCTGGTGACGCATCTCTATTCTCCTTCACATGCAGGCAGTTGCCTGCCGTTTGATGGTTCCGCATGTCCGTCCCGCTCCGCGGAACACAGGTACATGCGCGTTTGTACATGCTAAGGCCAGCTTTACGCGCCCCCGTGGGGGCGCGCGCGGCCTTAGTACTGGTCTTCGTAGCGCTTGGCGAGATCTTCGATGTTCTCGGGCGGCCATGCCGGCACTTCCATGCCGAGGTGCAGGCCCATGGAAGCGAGAACTTCCTTGATTTCGTTCAGCGACTTGCGACCAAAATTCGGAGTGCGAAGCATTTCGGCTTCGGTCTTCTGAATGAGATCGCCAATGTAGACGATGTTGTCGTTCTTCAGGCAGTTCGCCGAACGGACCGAAAGTTCCAGTTCGTCGACCTTCTTGAGGAGCGCCGGGTTGAAGGCGAGCTCGGTGACCGACTCTTCTTCGGCTTCCTTCTGCGGTTCGTCGAAGTTGACGAAGACCGAGAGCTGGTCCTGAAGAATACGGGCCGCGAACGCGATCGCATCTTCGCCGGTAACGGAGCCGTCAGTCTCGATGGACATGGTCAGCTTGTCATAGTCGAGAACCTGGCCTTCACGGGTGTTTTCCACCTTGTAGGACACTTTCTTGACCGGCGAGTAGAGGCTGTCGACCGGGATAAGGCCGATCGGTGCGTCTTCGGAACGGTTGCGGTCGGCCGGGACGTAGCCCTTGCCGTTGTTGACCGTGAACTCCATGCGGATTTCCGCGCCCTCGTCGAGGGTGCAGATGACATGGTTGGGGTTCAGGATCTCGATGTCGCCGACCGTCTGGATGTCACCAGCCGTAACAACGCCCGGACCCTGCTTGCGCACGACCATACGCTTGGAATCGTCGCCATCCATCTTGATGGCGATTTCCTTGATGTTGAGCACGATATCGGTCACGTCTTCGCGGACACCCGGGATCGACGAGAATTCGTGCAGGACGCCATCGATCTGCACGGCGGTAACAGCCGCGCCACGCAGCGACGACAGGAGAACGCGACGCAGCGCGTTGCCGAGCGTCAGGCCGAAGCCACGCTCCAGCGGCTCTGCAACAAGGCTTGCCTTGGTGCGGCCGGAGGAGGCGAATTCCACCTTGTTCGGCTTGATCAGTTCCTGCCAGTTTTTCTGGATCATATGTTTTGCCTTCCGTTCGCCGCCACCATTCAATCGTGACGGCCGAGCCCTGAAGATCCATGGAAGCCGACCGGCTTCCATGGTTGTTTAAATGCGATGATCAGACGCGACGCTTCTTGCGCGGACGGCAACCGTTGTGCGGGATCGGGGTCACGTCGCGGATCGACGTGATCATGAAACCGGCAGCCTGGAGGGCGCGCAGAGCCGATTCACGGCCGGAACCCGGACCGCAGACTTCGACTTCCAGCGACTTCATGCCGTGTTCCTGCGCCTTCTTGGCAGCATCTTCAGCAGCGATCTGGGCTGCGAACGGGGTCGACTTACGCGAACCCTTGAAGCCCTTGGCACCGGCCGACGACCAGGCAATTGCGTTGCCCTGTGCATCGGTGATGGTGATCATCGTGTTGTTGAACGAAGAATTGACGTGAGCAACACCCGAGGTGATGTTCTTGCGTTCGCGACGGCGGACGCGTGCGGCTTCTTTGGCCATGGGTAGTCCTTTCGTTGATCTCGACACCGCCGTAGTACCAGCGGCTCCACCGGGAGAGACTGAAGTCCCTGCCCTGAATAACAAATGCACGCTGGCCCGGTAGGGCGATGCGTGCGGCGATATCGTCACTGCCGTAATGCCAGCAGCTCCACCGACCGGGACCCATGCATGACGCAAGGCCCCGCTCGAAACTCAAAAGAGGCCGGCGCGAAGCGCCAGCCTCTTGTTCCCCGTTGCCGGGAAATTACTTCTTCTTGCCTGCGATGGCCTTTGCCGGACCCTTGCGGGTACGGGCATTGGTGTGCGTGCGCTGACCGCGGACCGGAAGGCCACGACGGTGACGCAGACCACGGTAGCAACCGAGGTCCATGAGACGCTTGATGTTCATCGAGGTTTCGCGACGCAGGTCGCCTTCGACCTGGTAGTCGCGGTCGATGGCTTCGCGGATCTGCAGAACTTCTGCGTCCGTGAGCTGGTGCACACGACGTTCAGCCGGGATACCGACCTTCTCGATGATTTCCTGTGCGAATTTCGGGCCGATCCCGTGGATATAGGTCAGCGCGATGACTACGCGCTTCGCGGTCGGGATGTTGACGCCAGCGATACGTGCCACGCCTGTTCTCCTTGCTTCCAGTTGCCATCCGGCAAGTGGTTTTCTTCATATGAAACGGCCCAGAAGCCGTGTCGCTCAATCGATGTTCGGGTCATGTCGAAAACGACCGAACCCGGACTTCGTTTTTTGGAAGTCCGCGCCGATCGCAATGGAATGTCGCGAGTTGGCGCTGTCTTAAGGGGGAATCGGCCAAAAAGTCAACTCCCCGGCCGGTCCTTTTTAGGCTTTGAGCCCCTAAAGCAGTTCCTGATGGAACATTGCTTCTCAAGCCTTCTCCAGAATCCCGTCGATTTCGGCGGTTACGACATCGACATTGGCCATGCCGTCGATCGTCTGGAGCTTGCCGGTCGAAGCGTAGTAGTTCGACAACGGCGCAGTCTTTTCGCGGTATTCCGTCAAACGGCGCTTGAAGGCCTCCGGATTGTCGTCGGAGCGAACGGTGCCGCCAGCGGCAAGCGTTTCCGCCACGCGAGTCTCCATGCGCTTCACCAGCGCATCCTCGTCGACCTTCAACTCGATGACGGCATCAAGGGCGATGCCCTTGCCGGCGAGAATCCTGTCGAGGGCCTCGGCCTGCGGAACCGTGCGCGGGTAACCGTCAAGGATGAAGCCTTTGGCACAGTCTGCCGAATCAACGCGATCGGAAACGATCTCGTTGACAATCGCATCGGAAACGAGCTGGCCGGCATCCATGACGGCCTTCGCGCGCTTGCCGACATCCGTGCCGGCGGCAACAGCCGCCCGCAGCATGTCACCCGTGGAAAGCTGCGGAATACCGTGCTTTTCCGTCAGGAGCTTGGCTTGTGTACCCTTGCCAGCGCCCGGCGGCCCCAGAAAAATCAGTCTCATCGTCCCCTCTTTCCTCCACGCAGCTTCGACTTCTTGATCAGCCCTTCATACTGCTGAGCAATCAGGTGACCTTGTATCTGTGCTACAGTATCCAGGGTCACGCTGACAACAATCAAAAGCGACGTACCACCAAGGTAGAACGGCACACCGGTCTGCGCGATAAGGATTTCGGGAAGGATACAGACGAACATCAGGTAGGCCGCGCCGATGACCGTGATGCGGGTCAGCACGTAGTCGATATATTCGGCGGTGCGCTCGCCCGGGCGAATGCCCGGAATGAAGCCGCCGTGCTTCTTCAGATTGTCGGCCGTGTCCTTCGGATTGAAGACGATGGCCGTGTAGAAGAAGGCAAAGAACGCGATCATGCCGGCATACATCATCATGTAGAGCGGCTGGCCGTGGCCAAGCGCTGCTATGATGGTGGTCGCCCAGGACGGCAGTTCCGCGGTGTTCGAGAAACCGGCCAGCGTTGCCGGCAGCAGAAGCAGCGAGGACGCGAAGATCGCCGGGATGACGCCTGCGGTGTTGAGCTTCAGCGGCAGGTGCGAGGTATCGCCCTGGAACATGCGGTTGCCCACCTGTCGCTTCGGATACTGGATCAGAAGCCGGCGCTGGGCGCGTTCGACGAAGACGATGAGCGCGATGACGCCGACAGCCATGACCACGACGGCAATGACCACGCCGATCGACAGCGCGCCTGTGCGGCTGAGTTCGAGCGTACCGGCCAGCGCGCCCGGCAGGGCGGCGACGATGCCGGCGAAGATGATCAGCGAAATGCCGTTGCCGATGCCGCGCGAGGTGATCTGTTCACCCAGCCACATCAGGAACATGGTGCCGCCGAGCAGCGAAATGACGGTGGAGATACGGAAGAACCAGCCCGGATCGTTGACCAGCCCTGCCCCGCTCTCGAGGCCGACCGCGATGCCATAGGCCTGCAGCGTGCCGAGCAGCACCGTGCCGTAGCGAGTGTACTGGTTGATGATCTTGCGACCCTGCTCGCCTTCCTTCTTCAGCTGCTCCAGCGAAGGAACGACCGAGGTCATCAGCTGCACGATGATCGACGCGGAAATATATGGCATGATGCCGAGTGCGAAGATCGCCATGCGCTCGACGGCGCCGCCGGAGAACATGTTGAAGAGGCCGAGGATACCGCTCGACTGGCCACGGAAGGCCTGCGCAAAGGCTTCGGGGTTGAGGCCCGGCAACGGGATATAGGTGCCGAGACGATAGACGAGCAGCGCGCCCAGCGTGAACCAGAGGCGCTTCTTCAGATCTTCCGCCTTGGCGAAAGTCGAGAAGTTGAGATTAGAGGCAAGTTGTTCCGCTGCCGAAGCCATGCATTTCTCCGCGAAGCCGATCCGGCGGCGGGGAGCCCGGCCAGGTCCGGAATGGCTGATCCGTTGGCACATGCGCCCGGCCTCCTCGGACCGATTGCACATGCTAAAATTCGTCGTGCCTATTTTGCCGTTGCGGCAAACCTGGCGGATGGAGCCTAAACCGGTTGAAACGCGGATTGTCAAGCAATCCCGGCCTCACCGCACTGCATAATTCCTTAAATCGCAATCGATGTAAGGAATTATGCAGCAGATTCAAAATTCTACAGCGACTTTGGTGCATCACGTGTGACGCGCGGCGTTGTAGTTTCTCTTCCGGATAACAACGGCCCAGAGAATCCGGGCGTCGTCGTGAGGCTCACATATGGGAGCAAAATCGCCCGGTGTGAAGCACACCGGGCGAAGTTTTCGTCGAATTATTCGGCTGCTTCTGCTGCTGCCGAGAGAAGCTTGATCGAGCCACCGGCCTTTTCGATCTTCTCAACAGCCGGCTTGGAGGCGCCGGCGACTTCGAACGTCACCTTTGCCGTCAGTTCGCCATCAGCGAGGATGCGAACGCCGTCCTTGACGCGGCGGATAACGCCAGCGGCCTTGAGAGCGGCTGCGTCAACCGTTGCCTTGCCGTCGAGCTTGCCAGCGTCGATTGCGACCTGAATGCGGCCCAGCGACACGATGACGAAGTCGGACGAGAAGATGTTGTTGAAGCCGCGCTTCGGCAGGCGACGGTAGATGGGCATCTGACCGCCTTCGAAGCCGTTGATGGCTACACCCGAACGTGCCTTCTGACCCTTTACACCGCGACCGCCGGTCTTGCCGGAGCCAGAACCGATACCGCGACCTACGCGCTTACGGTTCTTGGTGGAGCCTTCGTTGTCTTTGATTTCATTGAGCTTCATGATCTATCCCCTCACTTCTCGTCGACGACGCGAACGAGGTGCTGGACGGCACGGATCATGCCGCGGACAGACGGAGTGTCTTCCAGCGTGCGAACCCGATGCATCTTGTTGAGGCCCAGGCCGACCAGCGTTGCGCGCTGTACGGCCGGACGGCGGATGGGGCTGCCGATCTGCTCGACAGTCACCGTCTTCGATACGGTTTCTTTCTTAGCCATGGATCAAACTCCCTTATTCTTCGGAAGCGACGCCGGCGGACGTACGACGAGCCTGCAGCGTTGCATATTTCATGCCGCGCTGAGCTGCGATGTCCTTCGGGTGCATCTGGCTCTTGAGAGCGTCGAACGTCGCACGGATCATGTTGTACGGGTTCGAGGAGCCGGTCGACTTGGCGACGACGTCATGAACGCCGAGCGTTTCGAAGACGGCGCGCATCGGACCACCAGCGATGATACCGGTACCGGCCTTGGCCGAGCGAAGCAGAACCTTGCCGGCGCCATGACGACCGTGCACGTCGTGGTGCAGCGTGCGGCCCGAGCGCAGCGGTACGAAGATGAGGTCGCGCTTGGCGGCTTCAGTGGCCTTCCGGATGGCTTCCGGAACTTCACGAGCCTTACCGTGGCCGAAGCCGACGCGGCCCTTCTGGTCGCCGACGACGACGAGAGCTGCAAAGCCGAAACGACGGCCGCCCTTGACGACCTTCGCGACGCGGTTGATCGCGACGAGCTTGTCGACAAACTCGCTGTCACGCTCTTCGCGGTTCTGGCGGTCATCGCGACCGCGCTTTTCCTGTGCCATTGTCCTTTTCCTTTTTATTTTCCGGGTGCAATCGGCAGATTGACGAAAATCGCCTCCATTCAGGAATGGAAGCGACTGATACCCAACTGAGGTCGGCGGGCGCTCGAGGCGCCCGACCGGATGATCAGAAGGTCAGACCACCTTCACGAGCAGCTTCGGCGAGTGCCTTGATGCGGCCGTGATAGATGAAGGCGCCACGGTCGAAAACGACCTCGTTGACGCCAGCCTTGACAGCACGCTCAGCAATGAGCTTGCCGACGGCAGCAGCTGCTGCCGTGTCGGCGCCCGTCTTCAAGGACGAGCGCAGATCGGTGTCGAGCGTGGAGGCAGCCGCAAGCGTCTTACCGGCCACGTCATCGATAACCTGTACGTAGATGTTCTTCGACGAGCGATGAACCGACAGGCGTGGACGGCCATTGGCGACCGCCTTGATGGAACGGCGCACGCGGTTGGCGCGGCGCACGAGAGCTTCTTTCCTGCTAGCCATTTCGCGTGATCCTTACTTCTTCTTGCCTTCTTTGCGGACAATCCGCTCTTCGGCATACTTGACGCCCTTGCCCTTGTAGGGCTCGGGGCCACGGTATTCGCGGATTTCCGCTGCGACCTGGCCGACCTTCTGCTTGTCGATGCCGGAGATGACGATTTCCGTCGGCTTCGGAACAACAATCGAGATGCCTTCCGGCGTCTGGTAGACCACGTCGTGGCTGAAGCCGAGTGCCAGCTGCAGGTTCTTGCCCTGCAGCGACGCGCGGTAGCCGACGCCGTTAATTTCGAGCTTGCGCTCGTAGCCGTCCTTCACACCCTTGAAGATGTTCTCGACCATCGTGCGGGACATACCCCACTTGGAACGAGCATCCTTGGATGCGTTGATCGGCTGTACGACAACAGCGTTGTCTTCGAGCTTCACCGAAACTTCGTCGTTTGCGACGAAGAACAGTTCGCCCTTCGGGCCCTTTGCGGTGACCTTTTGACCATCTACGGTCGCGGTGACACCAGCGGGAACCTGAACGGGCTTCTTACCGATACGAGACATTGTTTTATCCTGTCTGTTCGTTATGGAGATCCTTGCTCAGTCTTAGAAGACCGAGCAAAGAATCTCGCCACCAACGTTCTGTTCGCGTGCCTGGTGATCGGCCATCACGCCCTTCGGGGTCGAAAGGATGGTGATGCCGAGGCCGTTCGCGACCTGCGGAATGGACTTGACCGAGACATAGACCCGGCGGCCCGGCTTGGAGACGCGAGCGATCTTGCGGATCACGGATGCGCCTTCGTAGTACTTGAGTTCGATATTCAGCTCAGCCTTGCCGTTGCCGAATTCGACTTCCGAATATCCGCGGATGTAGCCTTCGGACTGAAGGACGTCCAGAACGCGGGCGCGCAGCTTGGAAGCCGGCGTGGAAACGCTCGACTTGCGGCGTGCGGCGCCGTTGCGGATGCGGGTGAGCATATCGCCCAGAGGATCAGTCATTGACATGTGCCCGTCTCCTTACCAGCTCGACTTGACAATACCCGGCACCTTGCCGGAATTGCCCAGTTCACGAAGCGCAATACGCGACATCTTGAGTTTGCGATAAAAGGCACGCGGACGGCCAGTAACTTCGCAGCGGTTGCGGATGCGGGTCTTCGAACCATTGCGCGGCAGCGCAGCGAGCTTCAAGGTAGCCTGGAAGCGCTCTTCGATCGGAAGAGCCTGGTTCTGAGTGATCGCCTTCAGGGCCGCACGCTTTGCGGCATGATTGGCAACCAGTTTGCGGCGGCGCTTGTTCTTTTCAACTGCGCTCGTTTTCGCCATAACAGTTATCCTTCTTTACGCTTGTCGTTACGGATCAGGCGCGGAACGGGAAGCTGAACTCTTTCAGAAGAGCCCGTGCTTCGTCGTCCGTCGGTGCCGTCGTGCAAACGATGATGTCCATGCCCCACATCTGATCAACCTTGTCGTAGTTGATCTCCGGGAACACAATGTGCTCCTTGATACCCATGGCGAAGTTGCCACGGCCATCGAAGGACTTCGGGTTCAGACCACGGAAGTCGCGTACGCGGGGCAGCGCGATGTTCACGAGGCGATCCAGAAATTCGAACATGCGGGCGCCGCGAAGGGTAACCTTTGCGCCGATCGGCATGCCTTCGCGGAGCTTGAAGCCCGCGATGGAGTTACGAGCGCGCGTGATGACCGGCTTCTGGCCGGCGATCGCTGCGAGGTCGGCAGCCGCAACAGTCGGCTTCTTCGAGTCGCCCGTCGATTCGCCAACACCCATGTTGATGACGATCTTGTCGAGGCGCGGGATCTGCATCTCGTTGGCGTAGGAGAACTGCTCCCTCAGCGCCGGGCGAATACGCTCGACATAATCCTTCTTGAGCCGGGGCTCATACTTGGTGTCAGCCATCGATCGACACTCCCGAACGCTTTGCAACACGAACCTTCTTGTCACCCTCGACCTTGAAACCGACGCGGGTCGGCTTGCCGTCCTTGGGGTCGGCGATCGCGATGTTCGACAGATGGATCGAAGCTTCCTTGGTGATGATGCCGGCTTCCTGGGTCTGGGACTGACGCTGGTGACGCTTCACCAGGTTGATACCCTTGACGACCGCACGGTCTTCCTTCGGCATGACCTGAACAACTTCACCGGTACGGCCCTTGTCCTTGCCGGTGAGTACGACGACCTTGTCGCCCTTACGAATCTTTTGCATAGCCATCGCTCCTTAGAGTACTTCCGGAGCCAGCGAGATGATCTTCATGTGGTTCTTTGCGCGAAGTTCGCGCGGAACCGGTCCGAAGATACGGGTGCCGATGGGCTCTTTCTTGTTGTCGATCAGGACGGCTGCGTTGTTGTCGAAACGGATCACGCTGCCGTCTGCGCGACGGATGTCCTTGGCGGTGCGAACAACAACCGCCTTCATCACGTCACCCTTCTTCACGCGGCCGCGCGGGATGGCTTCCTTGATCGAGACGACAATAATGTCGCCGACCGAAGCGTACTTGCGCTTGGAGCCGCCCAGAACCTTGATGCACATGACACGACGTGCGCCGGAATTATCCGCGACGTCGAGGTTAGTCTGCATCTGAATCATGTCAGGTCGCCTTCTTGTTTTACCGGACCGGTTGGGTGTTAGCCCCCTGTTCCAGCTTATGGAAATTCATGTCTTCGCGCGGGATGGTGTGTTGCCAAGGTGGTTTCCACGTCGGCGAACCGATGGACCTTCCGTGCGCTCAAAGCAAAAGAACGCTCGCGATTCCGAGCGTCCTTACGCTGCTTCATACAGAGATTCGCGCCAGAAGCAAGAGCCTGGCGGTCAATCTGATGTTTTTAAGCCTGGGCCGATACGACGGTCCAGCACTTGTCCTTGGAGATCGGCGCACATTCCTCGATGGAAACGACGTCGCCAACCTTGAACTGGTTGGTTTCGTCATGCGCCTTGTACTTCTTCGACCGGCGAACGGTCTTCTGAAGCAGCGGGTGGGCAAAGCGGCGCTCGACGCGGACGACAACGGTCTTGTCGTTCTTGTCACTGACTACAGTGCCCTGCAGAATGCGTTTCGGCATCTTTTTCTGGTCCTTAGGCCTTGGCTTCTGCCGCCTTCTGGCGGGCAATGGTCTTGACGCGCGCGATGTCCTTGCGGACTTCGTTGATACGCGAGGTCTTCTCGAGCTGGCCTGTCGCCTTCTGGAAGCGCAGGTTGAACTGCTCTTTCTTCAGCTTGGCAAGCTCGTCGTTGAGCTGATCGGCGCTGAGCGCCCGAACGTCTACGGCTTTCATAGCTTCTGCCCCTTACTCTGCAATGCGCTGTACGAAGCGCGTCTTGACCGAGAGCTTGGCCGAGCCGAGACGAAGCGCCTCACGGGCGATCTCCTCGGTAACACCGTCGATCTCGAACATCATACGGCCAGGCTTGACCTTGGCCGCCCAGTATTCGACCGAACCCTTACCCTTACCCATGCGGACTTCGGTGGGCTTTGCGGTGACCGGAACGTCCGGGAACACGCGGATCCACACACGACCGGCACGCTTCATGTAACGGGTGATCGCGCGGCGGGCCGCTTCGATCTCGCGAGCGTTCACGCGGTTAGGTTCCTGAGCCTTCAAGCCGAACTCGCCGAAAGCGAGGTCGGAGCCGCCCTTGGCGACACCCTTGATGCGGCCCTTGAACTGCTTGCGGTACTTGGTACGCTTTGGCTGCAACATTTTTTTACTTCTCCGATATTGGCTGCCAAACGCGACTGTTACGCGTTTTCACGACGACGGTCGCCACGATCACCGCGCTGTTCGCGGCTGGCGGGGCCCTGGCTGTCACTTTCGCTTGCGCGACGCTCAGAGGCCATCGGGTCATGCTCAAGGATTTCGCCCTTGAAGATCCAGACCTTGATGCCGCAGATGCCGAATGCGGTCTTGGCTTCCGCCGTACCGTAGTCGATGTCTGCACGCAGCGTGTGAAGCGGAACGCGACCTTCGCGGTACCATTCCGTACGGGCAATTTCTGCGCCGCCGAGACGACCACCGCAGGTAATCTTGATGCCTTCGGCGCCAAGACGCATTGCGGACTGAACAGCGCGCTTCATCGCACGGCGGAAAGCCACGCGGCGTTCGAGCTGCTGGGCGATCGACTGCGCGACGAGCGTCGCGTCGACTTCCGGCTTGCGCACTTCAACGATGTTAAGGTGCGTTTCGGAGTTCGTCATCGCGGCAAGCTTCTTGCGAAGCTTTTCGATGTCTGCACCCTTCTTGCCGATGATCAGACCCGGGCGAGCCGAGTGGATCGTGATGCGGCACTTCTTGTGCGGACGCTCGATGACGACCTTGGCGATACCGGCCTGCTTCAGCTCTTCCATGACGAAAGCGCGGATCTTCAGGTCTTCATGGAGCAGCTGGCCGTATTCGGCGTTGTCGGCGAACCAACGGCTGTCCCAGGTACGGTTGATGCCGAGGCGGAAACCGATTGGATTAATCTTCTGACCCATTATGCGGCCTCCCCTTTGGCTTCGACTTCACGGACGACGATCGTGAGATGCGAGAAAGGCTTCTCGATCCGCGATGCGCGACCGCGGCCACGGGCGTGGAAACGCTTCATGACAATCGACTTGCCGACATACGCTTCCGCGACGATCAGCGAGTCCACGTCGAGGTCGTGGTTGTTTTCTGCGTTGGCGATAGCAGATTCAAGCGTCTTCTTGACGGTCTCAGCGCTACGCTTGCGCGAGAATTCAAGCTCAGCGAGAGCCTTGTCCACCTTCTTGCCGCGGATGAGCGCAGCAAGCAGGTTGAGCTTCTGGGGGCTGACGCGGATCGTGCGCGCGATGGCCTGCGCCTCGTTATCCTTCAGCCGACGTTCGGCTTTAGCCTTACCCATCGTTACTTCCTCTTCGCCTTCTTGTCCGCACCGTGACCGTAATAGGTCCGGGTCGGAGCGAATTCACCAAACTTGTGGCCAACCATGTCTTCGTTGACGGCCACCGGGATGTGCTTGCTGCCGTTGTAGACGCCGAAGGTCAGTCCAACGAACTGCGGCAGGATCGTGGAGCGACGGCTCCAAATCTTGATCACTTCGCTACGACCGCCTTCACGAACCTTCTCAGCCTTCTTGAGAAGATAGCCGTCAACAAACGGGCCTTTCCATACTGAACGAGCCATTCCTGACTACCTCTCTTACTTCTTCTTCAAGTGGCGCGAGCGCATGATGAACTTGTCGGTCGACTTGTTCGAGCGGGTACGCTTGCCCTTGGTGGGCTTGCCCCACGGGGATACCGGGTGACGACCACCGGAGGTGCGGCCTTCACCACCACCGTGCGGGTGGTCGACCGGGTTCATGACGACGCCGCGGTTATGCGGGGTCTTGCCGCGCCAGCGCGTGCGACCGGCCTTACCGTCGTTGATGTTGCCGTGATCCGGGTTGGATACGGCGCCAATCGTCGCGAGGCAGGACGAGTGAACCAGGCGCTGTTCGCCCGAGTTCAGGCGAAGGATCGCCATGCCCTGATCGCGGCCGACCAGCTGAACGAAGGTGCCGGCGGAACGGGCGATCTGGCCACCCTTGCCCGGCTTCATTTCAACATTGTGAATGATCGAGCCGACCGGGATGTACTGCAGCGGCATGGTGTTGCCGGGCTTGACGTCAACCGCCGCGCCGGACGCGATGACCTTGTCGCCAACGGCCAGGCGCTGCGGCGCCAGGATGTAGGCCTGCTCGCCATCGGCATAGTTCACCAGTGCGATGAACGCGGTGCGGTTCGGGTCGTATTCCAGACGCTCGACCGTGCCCTCGACGTCGAACTTGCGACGCTTGAAGTCGATGAGACGATAGGTGCGCTTGTGACCACCGCCGATAAAGCGGGCGGTAATGCGACCGAGGTTGTTACGGCCACCACTCTTGGAGAGACCTTCGGTCAGAGCCTTGACGGGC
Organism: Sinorhizobium sp. RAC02; assembly: GCF_001713395.1. NCBI lineage: Bacteria > Pseudomonadati > Pseudomonadota > Alphaproteobacteria > Hyphomicrobiales > Rhizobiaceae > Sinorhizobium > Sinorhizobium sp. RAC02. Next base: position 1,502,729 of record NZ_CP016450.1, read on the forward strand.
TTGCCCTTGTAAAGGCTCGACCGGTCGACGATGACCAGCTGGCGCTGGCTCGGGGTGGTCGGGTTGTAGTGTTTCAATGCCATTTTTCTGTTTCCTTTCAGCCGACTGCCCGTTAGAGCCCGGTGGAGACGTCGATGGACTGACCGTCAGCAAGCGTGACGATAGCCTTCTTGACATCTCCCTGCCGGCCGGCGAAGCCGCGGAAACGCTTGATCTTGCCCTTGCGGACGAGCGTGTTCACAGCCGTGACCTTGACGCCGAAGAGTGCTTCCACTGCAGCCTTGATTTCAGGCTTGGAGGCGCGCTTGGCAACGTTGAAGACGACCTGGTTGTGTTCGGAGACCAGCGTCGACTTTTCGGTGATCGAAGGAGATACGATCACATCGTAGTGGCGAAGATCCGTCATTTGAACCGCTCCTCGAGGGCTTCTACAGCAGCCTTGGACAGAACGAGCGTGCCGCGGCGCAGGATATCATAAACGTTGATGCCCTGGATCGGCAGAACGTCCACGTTCGGGATGTTCCGTGCTGCGAGCTTGAAGTTGCCGTCAAGTTCTGCGCCGCCGATGATGAGGGCGTTGGTGAGGCCGAGCGACGCGAAAACGCCAGCCAGAGCCTTCGTCTTTGCTTCGGAAGCAACCAGATCGTCGATGATGATCAGGTTTTCAGCCTTCAGCTTGGCCGAGAGCGCATGACGCAGGCCAAGAGCGCGAACCTGCTTGGGCAGATCGTGGGCGTGGCTGCGAACAACCGGGCCGTGGGCCTTGCCGCCGCCGCGGAACTGCGGAGCACGTGCCGAATGGTGACGAGCGCGACCCGTACCCTTCTGCTTGTACATCTTGGCGCCGGTGCGGGAAACTTCCGCGCGGCCCTTCGACTTGTGGGTGCCCTGCTGCTTCTTGGCGAGCTGCCAGCGAACGACGCGGGCAATGATGTCTTCACGCGGCTCAAGGCCGAAAATCGTGTCGGAAAGGGAGACCTTGCCGGCGTCCTTCCCCTCGAGGGTCGTGACTTTGAGATCCATGATCAGGCTCCCTTACTTAGCTGCGGCGCGCACGGCGGCCGGACGCGGAGCGTCGGACGGGGTGCCGGACTTGACGGCGTCACGAACGACGATCCAGGCGCCCTTGGAGCCCGGGACTGCGCCCTTGACGAGGATGAGACCACGCTCTTCGTCGGTCGAAACGACCTCGAGGTTCTGGGTGGTGACGCGCGTCTGGCCCATATGACCAGCCATGCGCTTGCCCTTCCAGACCTTGCCCGGATCCTGGTTGTTACCCGTCGAACCGTGCGAACGGTGCGAGACGGAAACGCCGTGCGTTGCACGAAGACCACCAAAGTTGTGGCGCTTCATGGCACCGGCAAAACCCTTACCGATCGTGGTGCCGGTAACGTCGACGAGCTGACCGGCCACAAAGTGGCTGGCGGTCAGCTCTGCGCCGATGTCGATGAGGTTGTCTTCCGAGACGCGGAACTCGACGAGCTTCGCCTTCGGTTCAACGCTTGCAGCGGCGAACTGGCCACGAAGTGCCTTGACCGTGTTCTTCACCTTGGAGGTGCCGGCGCCGAGCTGGACGGCCGTGTAGCCGTTCTTCTCCTGCGTACGCTGGGCAACGACCTGGACGTTATCCAGTCGCAATACTGTAACAGGGATATGCTCACCTGCGTCATTATAGACGCGAGTCATCCCTACTTTCTGTGCAATCACACCTGAACGCATGGTTCAATCCTCTTAGAAGTCCTGTCGGGGTATTCCCGTGAGCGGGAGCCCCTTCATGCCTCTTGGTTTAAGGATTCCACTCGGGCTTTCTAGCCGTCGGGTTTCCCGTTTTCAGAAGACGTCGGCTTACGCCACGTACCTTCCTTGTTATTTCGGCTTACGCCGGACTTAGAGCTTGATCTCTACGTCTACACCGGCCGCAAGGTCGAGCTTCATAAGAGCGTCGACGGTCTGCGGAGTCGGATCTACGATGTCGAGCAGGCGCTTGTGCGTGCGCATCTCGAACTGTTCACGGCTCTTCTTGTCCACGTGGGGCGAGCGGTTGACAGTGAACTTTTCAATACGGGTCGGGAGCGGAACGGGGCCGCGGACGCTTGCGCCGGTGCGCTTTGCCGTCGACACGATTTCACGCGTGGAGGCATCAAGGATCCGGTGGTCAAACGCCTTGAGGCGGATGCGGATGTTCTGGCCGTTCATACGACTTTTTCCTTAGTTCGTTATCCGCGCGATTCTCTTGAGAATACGCGTTTTTTGATTCTGCGGTTGCCTTAAAGGAACACGCACGAAAACACAATGCCGAAAGGCCAGTCCGCTAAATTATCAAAGACCGGAGGGGCAGGATAACACCCTGCCCTTCCTATTTCAGCGGCCTTAAGCCTTATGTCTTATTCGACGATCGAAGCGACGATGCCGGCGCCGACGGTGCGGCCGCCTTCACGGATCGCGAAGCGCAGCTTTTCTTCCATCGCGATCGGAACGATCAGCTCGACGGCAACCGTGACGTTGTCGCCCGGCATGACCATTTCCGTGCCTTCCGGAAGCGAAACGATACCGGTCACGTCCGTCGTGCGGAAGTAGAACTGCGGACGGTAGTTCGTGAAGAACGGCGTATGACGGCCGCCTTCTTCCTTCGTCAGGATGTAGGCTTCTGCCATGAACTTCTTGTGCGGCTTGACCGAACCCGGCTTGCACAGGATCTGGCCACGCTCGACGCCGTCACGCTGAACGCCACGGATCAGCGCACCGACGTTGTCGCCGGCCTGGCCCTGGTCGAGCAGCTTGCGGAACATTTCAACGCCGGTAACCGTCGTCTTGGTGGTCGGACGGATGCCGACGATTTCGACTTCTTCACCAACCTTGACGATGCCACGCTCGACGCGGCCGGTCACGACCGTACCACGGCCCGAGATCGAGAACACGTCTTCGATCGGCAGCAGGAACGGCTGGTCGATCGGACGCTCAGGCGTCGGGATGTAGGCGTCGACAGCAGCCATCAGCTCGCGGATCGCGTCTTCGCCGATCTTCTTGTCCGAATCTTCGAGAGCGGCCAGAGCCGAACCCTTGATGATCGGGATGTCGTCGCCCGGGAAGTCGTAGGACGACAGAAGTTCGCGAACTTCCAGTTCGACGAGCTCGAGAAGCTCGGCGTCGTCGACCTGGTCGACCTTGTTGAGGAACACGACGATAGCCGGAACGCCAACCTGGCGGGCGAGCAGGATGTGCTCGCGGGTCTGCGGCATCGGGCCGTCAGCAGCCGAGCAGACCAGGATCGCGCCGTCCATCTGGGCAGCACCGGTGATCATGTTCTTGACGTAGTCGGCGTGGCCGGGGCAGTCGACGTGGGCGTAGTGACGGTTCGGCGTTTCATATTCGACGTGTGCCGTCGAAATGGTGATGCCGCGGGCCTTTTCTTCCGGGGCGGCGTCGATCTGGTCGTACGCCTTGTACTCGCCGAAATACTTCGTGATCGCTGCCGTCAGCGACGTCTTGCCATGGTCAACGTGGCCGATCGTGCCGATGTTTACGTGAGGCTTGTTGCGCTCGAACTTGCTCTTTGCCATTTCCGGCTCTCCGTTCTTTATCCCGCAGAGGGGAATTCATACAAACTGTTTAGGGGCGTACCCCGGTCACTTCTGACCGGAATACTTTGCCTGGATTTCCTGCGCGACGTTCGACGGAACCGGCGCATAGTGATCGAAGGTCATCGTGTACTGGGCGCGGCCCTGCGACATGGAGCGCAGGTTGTCCACGTACTTGAACATGTTCGCCAGCGGCACGTTGGCGGAGATGACGACGGCAACGCCGCGGCTCTCCTGGCCCTGGATCTGACCACGACGGGAGTTCAGGTCGCCGATAACGTCGCCGACATAGTCTTCCGGCGTTACGACTTCGACCTTCATCATCGGCTCGAGCAGCTGTGCGCCGGCTTCGCGGGAAGCTTCACGGAAGCATGCACGCGATGCGATTTCGAAGGCGAGGACCGAGGAGTCGACATCGTGGTAGGCGCCGTCGATGAGCGTCGCCTTGACGCCGAGCATCGGGAAGCCTGCGAGCGGACCCGAGGACAGAACGCTTTCGATACCCTTCTGAACGCCCGGAATGTATTCCTTCGGAACAGAACCACCGACAACCTTGGATTCGAAGAGGAAATCTTCGCCTTCCGGGTTCGGTTCGAACACGAGCTTCACGCGGGCGAACTGGCCGGTACCACCGGTCTGCTTCTTGTGCGTATAGTCTTTTTCGGTCTTGCGGGTGATCGTTTCGCGGTAGGCGACCTGCGGGGCGCCGACGTTGGCTTCGACCTTGAACTCGCGACGCATACGGTCGACGATGATGTCCAGGTGAAGTTCGCCCATGCCTGCGATGATCGTCTGGCCGGATTCTTCGTCGGTCTTGACGCGGAAGGACGGATCTTCAGCGGCCAGGCGGTTGAGGGCGAGGCCCATCTTTTCCTGGTCGTTCTTCGTCTTCGGCTCGATCGCGATCTGGATGACCGGCTCCGGGAATTCCATGCGCTCGAGGATGACCGGCTTCAGCGGATCGCAGAGCGTGTCGCCCGTGGTCGTGTCCTTGAGACCGGCCAGAGCAACGATGTCGCCTGCGAAGGCTTCTTCGATGTCTTCACGCGAATTGGAATGCATCTGAAGCATACGGCCGACGCGTTCGCGCTTTTCCTTGACCGTGTTCATGACCGACGTGCCCTTTTCGAGCTTGCCGGAATAGATACGGGCAAAGGTGAGCGAACCGACGAAGGGGTCGTTCATGATCTTGAAGGCGAGCATGGAAAGCGGCTCGGCATCATCGGCGTGACGCTCGATATCCTGCTCGGTCTTGACGTCGATGCCCTTGATGGCCGGGATGTCTGCCGGCGACGGCAGGTAATCCACGACGGCGTCGAGCAGCGGCTGAACGCCCTTGTTCTTGAACGCGGTACCGCAGAACATCGGGTGGAACTTCACGTCGATGGTGCCGCGGCGAACGAGCGCACGGATCTGGTCGTTGTCCGGGTAGTTACCTTCGAGGTAGGCTTCCATCGCGGCTTCGTCGATTTCGACGACGGTCTCGATGAGCTTCTCGCGGTATTCCGCGGCCTTTTCCTTCATGTCTTCCGGGATTTCGACGACGTCCCACTGGGCGCCGAGCGATTCATCACGCCAGACGAGAGCGTTCATTTCGATCAGATCGACAACGCCCTTGAAGTCGCTTTCAGCGCCGATCGGCAGCTGCATGACGACCGCAGTCGCACCGAGACGCGACTTGATCATGGAAACCGAGCGGTAGAAGTCCGCGCCGGTCTTGTCCATCTTGTTGCAGAAGATCATGCGCGGAACGTTGTACTTCTCAGCCTGACGCCAGACGGTTTCCGTCTGCGGCTCTACACCGGCGTTGGCATCGAGAAGGGCAATCGCACCGTCGAGCACGCGCAGCGAACGCTCGACTTCGATGGTGAAGTCAACGTGGCCGGGGGTGTCGATGATGTTGAAGCGGCGGGTCTTGCCGTCACGGCCCTTCCAGTAGGTCGTGGTAGCAGCGGACGTGATGGTGATGCCGCGTTCCTGCTCCTGCTCCATCCAGTCCATCGTCGCGGCGCCATCATGGACTTCGCCGATCTTGTGGGACTTGCCGGTGTAGTAAAGGATACGCTCGGTCGTCGTCGTCTTGCCGGCGTCGATGTGCGCCATGATACCGAAATTTCGGTAGTCTTCGATTTTATATTCGCGAGCCATCTGGGACTCCTTTCGAGACGTCTAGTTTCGGTTACCAGCGGTAGTGCGAGAAGGCACGGTTGGCGTCAGCCATCTTGTGCGTGTCTTCGCGCTTCTTGACGGCGCTGCCGCGATTGTTCGCTGCGTCCATGAGTTCGCCGGAGAGGCGCTCGACCATGGTCGTTTCGTTACGCTTGCGGGCAGCCGCGATCAGCCAACGGATTGCGAGAGCCTGACGGCGCTCCGGACGAACGTCGACCGGAACCTGGTAGGTCGCACCACCGACACGACGCGAGCGCACTTCGACGTGCGGCGCAACGTTGTCGAGAGCCGAATGGAAAACCGTCACCGGATCCTGCTTGGCCTTACCCTGGACAACATCGAAGGCGCCGTAAACGATCGTTTCGGCGACGGACTTCTTGCCGTCCAGCATGATGGCATTCATGAACTTGGTGACTACGAGATCGCCGAACTTCGGGTCCGGATTGATCTCGCGCTTTTCTGCTCTGTGGCGACGGGACATACTTTTTGTCTCTCAAACTTAGAATGGACTGACCAGCGAAATGGCGCCGGTTACTATATTACTTCGGACGCTTCGCACCGTACTTGGAACGGCGCTGCTTGCGGTTCTTGACGCCCTGGGTGTCGAGAACGCCGCGGATGATGTGGTAACGCACACCCGGCAAGTCCTTTACGCGGCCGCCACGGATCATGACGACAGAGTGTTCCTGCAGGTTGTGACCTTCGCCCGGAATGTAGCCAATGACTTCGAAGCCATTGGTCAGGCGGATCTTGGCGACCTTACGCAGAGCCGAGTTCGGCTTCTTCGGGGTCGTCGTATAAACGCGGGTGCAAACGCCACGCTTCTGGGGGTTTTCCTGCAGAGCAGGAACCTTGTTGCGCTTTACCGACGCCTGGCGCGGCTTGCGGATCAACTGGTTTACGGTAGGCATAGACCCATCCCTTGCAATAGTGTCTCAGTACCCTTTCGGGCGGATACATGGCCACACGCCTGTTCATGCGCAAAACAAGGCCGATCCACCTTTTGTGGATGACCTCGATGAGCAGAGGACGCGAAATTATCGCGTCGTGCGTGCAGCATTCATGTTCTCAACGTGTGTCGAGCCCTGTTTGAGGCGAACTCCAGAACGAGTCGTTCCGAAACAGCCAGCCTCACATAGGCTCTGATGGCGTGCGGTCTACTGACTTAAGGGCAAAAGGTCAAGGGGCGGCGCGAAAGAATCCGGCGCAGGAATGGCTGCTCTGCCCGGAAAGCAGGGCTTTCGGCATCCCGCCCTACCCTGTTCGCGTCGCTTTTGAAGCGAACGGGTCTCGCCTGAGAACATTAATAAAGCCTGAAGATAGAATCAACCGGAAGAGTCGGGCGGGCGAAAACACATCCACCGATTCCCGCGACTCACCTTTTGGTGACGGCCTCGATTTTGCGTTTGGGTCCGGCAGCCCTACGCTTTATAGAACGAACATCATTCATCCCGAGAGGAACATGCCATGGCATCCAGTGCCGACAACGACAACAACACGCTCGACGACCCGATGATCTTCATCATTATCGGCAAGGCCTATGAGCGCGAAGGCGAGGACGGCATCGACATCCACGTCATGCTGCGCGCGCCGGACGACGACAGCGCCGTGCGCGAGGCGCTGAATGCGCTTTCGGAAGAGGGTTTTCTCGAGGCCGACCTCGACCAGATCGGCACACTGACGGACGTTCCCGAAGAGGAACCGCACGCCTCCGCCTACAAGGGCGCGCTGGAAGGCGAAGTCGCGATCATCCGCTTTGCATGAAGGAATGAGGCGCAGGCATTGATTAGGGCAATGCCTGCGCCGATGCGCTGGTGGATAAAGCCTCTCCTGCCGAACCGTCCTCGATCCGATGGCAGGCTCGGCTCCATGCCGGGCGCATACCAGATCGACAGCCTATGCGATGATGTCGAAATCCGACGCCGTCAATGTCAGTCCCTTGCCGAGAAGCGCGATCTGAACCGCAGCGACACTGCCATCCCCGTCCGCATCGTAGAATAGCTTTCCGCTTACCTTATCGTAGATGATGCGATCGCTGGCATCGTGCGCCTTGGCGCCGACATGGAATGCTGCGGGTGCCAGGTCGCCAACCTTGCCGGCCTTTGTGAACACGTCGTCATCGAGCCAGATCGTGTCATCCTTGGCGTTGAAATCGGCGATCGTGTCGATGTTGGCGGCGCTGGGCTTGGTGTCGAAGACGAACACATCCCTGCCTTCGCCTCCTTTTAGAAGATCTTTTCCAAGACCCCCGTAAAGCTTGTCGTTGCCGCCTCTGCCAGCCAGTTCATTGGCAATGCTGCTTCCCTTGATGCTGTCAGCGCCATCCGTCCCTACAGCGTTCTCGATGTTGGCAAGCGTATCCCTTCCCCCGTAGCCATCGACCGCCTTGCCCGACGCGAGATCGACGGTGACGCCCTTGTTGCCGCCGTGTTGATAGTCGCGGTCATACCGGATCGTATCGATCCCGCCTCGGCCATCAACGACGTCATTGCCACCAAGCGGACGGAACTCATCCGCGCCAGCCGAACCGGAGATCTTGTCGCCGAACTGCGTTCCCTTGATGCGTTCGATGCTCTTGAACGTTTCCGCAAAGCCCCACGGGTCGGTCGCCGTCCCCTTGGCCATGTCGACGACGACACCCTTGGCACCGACCGGGTCATTATAGGCGTCATCGAACGTGAGTTGGTCGATGCTTCCCGTGCTCGTGCCACCGTCATAGGTATCGGCGCCCCGTCCGCCGGCGAGATTGTCACCGCCGGCGCCGCCGATCAGCTTGTCGTTGCCGCCAAAACCCCAAAGCTCATCGCTGCCAGCGCTTCCCTGCAGAACATCGGCGCCTTTCAGCACGATGCTCGCGGTGTACCAGGAGTCACCCTGATTCACCGTCTTGTAGAAATCACTGCCCGCCCATTTCAGACCGGTGAGGGTTTGAATGGTACCGCCGCCCGCGCTATCCACGAGCTTGAGCGATGTGATCAGGCCGCCGTTAATCGCGCCGCCCTTCGAAACATATTTGAGATTGGTGCCCGTGATGACGAGATCGACGCCGTTGTCCATGCGATAGATGGCGGTCGTCGATGTACTCTTTATATATTTGCCGTAGTCCAACAGCTCACCCAGAGCCGGATTGTAGTCCGTGGCCCAGTGGTTGGGCAGATACTGCCCGGGAAACTGCCCGTAAGGCATGTTCAAAGTGTAGGTAGCCATGGTGTTCCCCCTGCTCCAAAACGGCACTTCTTGATGGGCATATCACCACGGCAAATAAACGCTCCCCCCAATTGGAGGGTAGCTCGTCAGGAATATACGTGGGGGTCACCGTCCAGAACCTCAGCCATGGCAGTCGGCCAGACGGAAAGACAGCGGCAGGTCGCATTTTCGCAACGAAAACATCACGCACGGAGCATCAGACGTCCGAATAGCCGTTTGTTTTTCGTGCGAAATGCTTCACGATGCCGAATAGTTTGGAGCCGAATACCCCGCTGAAGCAATGCTGGAACGTTTATGGAAGCAATACAGTCCGAACTGATTGGCAAGATCTACGAAGCAGCAATATTCAAGGACCGCTGGCCGGAGGTTATCGCGACAATAGGCCGTTATTTCGATTTCTGGGGTGGTGCACTCACCTGGGAGACCGGCGGTGAACGCAGATGGATGGGAACGGCCAATTTTCTGGACGTGATGGACGAATTTATAGCCGAAGGCTGGGCGGCAAAAAACATTCGGCTGGAGAAGGCCAACCGCGAGGGCCAGTTTTCCTTCGTACGCGATACCGATCTCTTCACCGCGGAAGAGCGGCGTACCATCCCGATCTACCGAGAGTTTCTTGCCCCACGCGGCCTGGGATGCGCGACGGCAACCCTGATAAACGGCCCGGAAGACATCAATATCAGCGTCTGTTTCGAACAGCATCTCACCAAGGGCAATATCAGCGACGAGGCGATCCGTATCCTCGACAGCCTGCGGCCGCATATCGCCAGAAGCCTTGTGCTGGCAACGGAGCTGGACCAGCAGAAAGCCGACCTTCTGACGGCCGGCCTGAGTGCGATCGGCGCGCCCGCTGCCATCGTGCAGGATAACGGCTGTGTATTGTCGGCAAATCCACTCTTCACGACTGCGCTTCGCCGCGTCTCGATCCGCGCCCGCGACCGGATTTTCCTTCACGATGAAAGCGCCAATCGATTGCTCTATGATGCACTGGCGAAAATCGCCAGTGACCACATCAAATCGATCCCGCTGCCGGCGACGGAAGACGAACAGGCCTGCATCGTTCACGTCATACCGCTGTGCGGGAACGCTCTCGATTTTTCGCCGCGAGGTACCGCAATTGTTCTGATTGCCCAACCAGCGGCAGCACAGTCGAACGACCTCCGCATCCTGAAAGGGCTTTATGACCTGACCCGCAGCGAAGCACGCATCGCGATCGAGATACAGAGCGGCATGGCCCTGCCGGAAGTCGCCAGACGGCTTGGCATTTCCTATGAAACCGCGCGCAGCGTAGCCAAAGCCATCTACGCCAAGACCGGCAGCTCCGGACAAAGCGATCTCGTTCGCCGCTTGTCGGTCGTGGCGAGATATTCGTTGCCACCGCCACCACAAGATCCCTCAAACGGGTGACGACCGCTCAGGGAGCTGACCTCAAGGGCCAGTTGTCTTCCGGCAAGCATGTCGTGGCGGATGACGGTTCCGGCAAACAGGCGGGTACTGCGACGCCTCAGCAATAGGGCGCGAAAACCTGGCAGACCATATCTGAAACGCAAAAACGCCCGGATTGCTCCGGGCGTTTTCGTATGCGTTGACAGGCGGGGCTTTCGAAGCCCCTGCCCTTAATCCGCTTACTCGGCAGCTGCGCCCTCGCCGCCGGCGAGGTCCGCCAGCATAGGGGTTGCAACGCCAGCACCGGTCGACTTGCGGCGCTCGTCGAGGATCATCTCGTCGCGGGCCGTCGCGATGCGGCGGATCTGGGTCATCGTGCCACCGGTACCGGCCGGGATGAGGCGGCCGACGATGACGTTTTCCTTGAGGCCCTGCAGGCCGTCGGTCTTGCCGGCGATCGCAGCTTCCGTGAGAACCTTGGTGGTCTCCTGGAAGGATGCGGCCGAGATGAACGACGGGGTCTGCAGCGACGCCTTGGTGATGCCGAGGAGGACCGGATCGCCGTAAGCCGGCTTCTTGCCTTCCTCGATCAGGCCATCGTTGACGTCTTCCAGCTCGATGCGGTCGATGTTGTCGCCGACGATATACGTCGAGTCGCCAGCATCGGTGATCTCGACCTTCTGCAGCATCTGGCGAACGATCACCTCGATGTGCTTGTCGTTGATCACAACGCCCTGCAGGCGGTAGACTTCCTGGATTTCGTTCACGAGGTAGGAAGCGAGTGCTTCCACGCCCTTGATCGCCAGGATGTCGTGCGGCGCAGGATTGCCGTCGAGGATGTAGTCACCCTTTTCGATGTAGTCGCCATCCTGAAGATGGAAGGGCTTGCCCTTCGGGATCAGGTACTCGACCGGCTCGACACCGTCTTCCGCCGGCTCGATCATCACGCGACGCTTGTTCTTGTAGTCGCGGCCGAAGCGGACGGTACCGTCGATCTCAGCGATGACGGCGTGGTCCTTCGGACGACGGGCTTCGAACAGTTCGGCAACACGCGGCAGACCACCGGTGATGTCCTTGGTCTTGGCGCTTTCCAGCGGCGAGCGGGCAAGAACGTCACCCTGGGAGACCTTCTGGCCCGGCTCGACCGACAGGATCGCGTCGACCGAGAGCATGAAGCGAGCTTCGCCACCGCGGGACAGCTTGGCGACAGCGCCATTCTTGTCCTTGATGATGATGGCCGGCTTCAGGTCCGTACCGCGCGGCGTCGAGCGCCAGTCGATGACCGAACGCTTGGTGATGCCGGTGGACTCGTCCGTCGATTCCAGAACCGAGATACCGTCGACGACGTCTTCGAAGTGAACGGTACCCTCGACTTCCGTCATCATCGGACGGGTGTAGGGGTCCCACTCGGCGAGACGCTGGCCGCGCTTCACCTTGTCGCCGTCGTCCACGAAGATCTTCGAACCGTAGGCAACACGCTGCGAGGACCGTTCCACGCCGCGCTCGTCGAGGATCGTGACCGCCATGTTACGGCCCATCGCGACGAGGTTCCCGTCGGAGTTGCGCAGCATGTTGCGGTTCTTGATCTGCACCGTGCCTTCATACGACGCTTCCAGGAACGACTGGTCGACCACGGTCGCCGTGCCGCCCAAGTGGAAGGTACGCATGGTAAGCTGGGTGCCCGGCTCGCCGATCGACTGTGCCGCGATGACGCCAACGGCTTCGCCCATGTTGACGGGCGTGCCGCGTGCAAGGTCGCGACCATAGCAGACGCCGCAGACGCCGGTCTGGATTTCGCACGTCAGCGCCGAACGGATACGGATCGACTGGATACCAGCCTTCTCGATCAGGACCACGTCGGCCTCGAGGATCATTCGGCCCGCATCGACGATACGCTCACCCGTGACCGGATGATCGATGTCGTCCAGCGCGGTACGGCCGAGAACGCGGGTACCGATCGAAGCCACGACCTGACCGGCGTCGACGATCGCCGTCATCGTGAGGCCCTTGTCGGTGCCGCAGTCGACATGCGTGACGATGCAATCCTGCGCGACGTCGACGAGACGGCGGGTCAGGTAACCGGAGTTCGCGGTCTTCAAGGCGGTGTCTGCGAGACCCTTACGGGCACCGTGCGTCGAGTTGAAGTACTCGTTCACGGTCAGGCCTTCCTTGAAGTTCGAGATGATCGGCGTTTCGATGATCTCGCCCGACGGCTTGGCCATGAGGCCGCGCATGCCGCCCAGCTGACGCATCTGGCTCGGAGAGCCACGCGCGCCGGAGTGCGACATCATGTAGATCGCGTTCATCGGCTTCTGACGACCGGTCTCGGGATCGAACTCTACGGCCTTAATGCGGGCCATCATGTCCTCGGCGACCTTTTCGGTAGCCTTGCCCCAAGCGTCAACGACCTTGTTGTACTTCTCGCCCTGGGTGATCAGGCCGTCGTTGTACTGCTGTTCGTATTCCTTCACCAGACTTTCGGTGTCACCGACGATCTTGGCCTTGGTGTCCGGAATGACCATGTCGTCCTTGCCGAACGAAATGCCGGCGCGGCAGGCGTGGCTGAAGCCGAGCTGCATGATGCGGTCGCAGAAGATGACCGTGTCCTTCTGGCCGCAGTGACGGTAGACCGTGTCGATCATCTTGGAGATGTTCTTCTTGGTCATTTCCTGGTTGCAGATGTCGAACGGAATGTTGCCGTTCTTCGGCAGCAGTTCGCCGATGATCATGCGGCCAGGCGTCGTTTCGAAGATCTTGGTGTAGGGCTTGCCTTCACCATCGACCGACTTGAAGCGGCCACGGATCTTCGCGTGCAGCGTGACGACCTTGTTTTCGAGCGCATGGTGCAGTTCGCCCATGTCGGAGAAGGCCATGCCTTCGCCCGGCTCGTTCTGGTTCAGGATCGACAGATAGTAGAGGCCGAGAACCATGTCCTGCGACGGAACGATGATCGGTGCGCCGTTCGCCGGGTGCAGAATGTTGTTCGTCGACATCATGAGCACGCGCGCTTCCAGCTGGGCTTCCAGCGAGAGCGGAACGTGAACAGCCATCTGGTCACCGTCGAAGTCGGCGTTGAAGGCCGTGCAGACGAGCGGATGCAGCTGGATGGCCTTGCCTTCGACCAGGATCGGTTCGAAGGCCTGGATGCCCAGGCGGTGCAGCGTCGGTGCGCGGTTCAGGAGAACCGGATGTTCGCGGATGACCTCGTCGAGGATATCCCAGACTTCCGGCTTTTCCTTTTCAACGAGCTTCTTGGCCTGCTTGACGGTCGAGGAGAAACCCTTCGCGTCGAGGCGGGCGTAGATGAACGGCTTGAACAGTTCGAGCGCCATCTTCTTCGGCAGGCCGCACTGGTGCAGCTTCAGTTCCGGACCGGTCACGATAACCGAACGGCCGGAATAGTCGACGCGCTTGCCGAGCAGGTTCTGGCGGAAGCGGCCCTGCTTGCCCTTGAGCATGTCGGACAGCGACTTCAGCGGACGCTTGTTGGCACCCGTGATGACGCGGCCGCGGCGGCCGTTGTCGAACAGGGCGTCAACCGATTCCTGAAGCATGCGCTTCTCGTTACGGATGATGATGCCCGGTGCGCGCAGTTCGATCAGGCGCTTCAGACGGTTGTTACGGTTGATGACGCGGCGGTACAGATCGTTGAGGTCGGACGTCGCGAAGCGGCCGCCGTCAAGCGGAACCAGCGGACGCAGGTCCGGCGGGATCACCGGAACGACCTTCATGATCATCCATTCCGGACGGTTGCCGGATTCCATGAAGTTCTCGACGATCTTCAGGCGCTTCATCAGCTTCTTCTGCTTCAGCTCCGACGTGGTTTCCGCCAGGTCCGAACGCAGGTCGCCAGCAATCCGCTCGAGGTTCATCGATGCGAGCATCTCGAAGATGGCCTCGGCGCCGATCATCGCCGTGAACTGGTCTTCACCATATTCATCGACGGCGATCATGTATTCTTCTTCGGAAAGAAGCTGGTTTTCCTTGAGCGCGGTGAGGCCGGGCTCGGTCACGATGTAGTTCTCAAAATAGAGAACGCGTTCGACATCCTTCAGCGTCATGTCGAGCAGCGTCGAAATGCGCGAGGGAAGCGACTTCAGGAACCAGATGTGGGCGACGGGAGCGGCGAGCTCGATATGGCCCATACGCTCACGGCGAACGCGCGACAGCGTGACTTCGACGCCGCACTTTTCGCAGATGATGCCCTTGTACTTCATGCGCTTGTACTTGCCGCACAGGCACTCGTAGTCCTTGATCGGCCCGAAAATGCGCGCGCAGAACAGACCGTCGCGTTCCGGCTTGAACGTGCGGTAGTTGATCGTTTCCGGCTTCTTGATCTCACCGTAAGACCAGGAAAGAATCTTTTCCGGAGAAGCGATCGAGATCCGGATGGAATCGAACGTCTGCGCAGGCACCTGCGGATTGAAAAGGTTCATGACCTCTTGGTTCATGCCTATCTCCTTCGTGGGCCAGTGGCCCTCTGCTTAGCAACCAATTGCGGCGATACCCGGGTGCCGCAAGGCTGCTTGAAACGGATGAGCCGCCCCTGCCCGGCAGGGCGGAGGCGGAAACGGTGCGCGCCGCGTTCGGCGCGCACCCGATCAGGATTACTCCGCGGCGTCCGGAAGCTGGCCAGCTTCATTGGCGGCGTCGAGCTTCGAGTTCTCGAGTTCGACCGACAGACCGAGCGAGCGCATTTCCTTGACGAGAACGTTGAAGCTCTCCGGGATGCCCGCCTCGAACGTGTCGTCGCCACGTACGATCGCCTCGTACACCTTGGTGCGGCCCGCCACGTCGTCCGACTTCACGGTCAGCATTTCCTGCAGCGTGTAGGCGGCGCCGTAGGCTTCGAGCGCCCAGACCTCCATTTCCCCGAAGCGCTGGCCACCGAACTGCGCCTTGCCACCCAGCGGCTGCTGGGTCACGAGCGAGTACGGACCAATCGAACGGGCGTGGATCTTGTCGTCCACGAGGTGGTTCAGCTTGATCATGTACATGTAGCCGACAGTCACCTTGCGGTCGAAAGCCTCACCCGTACGACCGTCGTAGAGAACCGACTGGCCCGAGGAATTGAGGCCCGCACGCTCCAGCATGCTGGCGACGTCAGGTTCATGCGCACCGTCGAACACCGGCGTTGCGATGGAGACGCCCTTGCGGGACTGCTCGGCCAGCTTGATCAGGGCGTCGTCGTTGAAGTGCGCGACTTCGTCCTTGGCTTCGCTCTCGTAGACTTCCGTCAGCTCGCGCTTCAGGTCGGTGATGTCCATGGTCTTACGATACTCGTCAAGCAGATCACCGATCTTCTTGCCCATACCGGCGCAAGCCCAGGCGAGGTGCGTTTCGAGAATCTGACCGACGTTCATGCGCGACGGCACGCCCAGCGGGTTCAAGCAGATGTCGACATGCGTACCGTCTTCGAGGAAAGGCATGTCCTCGATCGGCAGGATACGCGAGACGACGCCCTTGTTGCCGTGGCGGCCGGCCATCTTGTCGCCCGGCTGGATCTTGCGCTTCACAGCGACGAAGACCTTGACCATCTTCATGACACCCGGGGGCATTTCGTCGCCGCGCTGGACCTTTTCGACCTTGTCCATGAAGCGCTGTTCAAGGCGCGACTTGGATTCGTCGTACTGGCCGCGGAGCGCTTCGATCTCGCCCTGAACCTTCTCGTCCTCGACTGCGAACATCCACCACTGCGAGCGGGGATATTCGGAGATGATGGCGTTCGAAAGCTCGGTGCCCTTCTTGAAGGCCTTCGGGCCGGCAACGGCAACGTGGCCACGCAGCATGTCGACCAGACGACCGTAGACGTTACGGTCGAGGATCGCCTGCTCGTCGTCACGGTCCTTCGCCAGACGCTCGATCTCTTCACGCTCGATCGCCATCGCACGTTCGTCCTTCTCCACGCCATGGCGGTTGAAGACGCGGACTTCGACGACCGTACCGAAGGTACCGGGCGGCATGCGCATGGAAGTGTCGCGAACGTCGGACGCCTTTTCACCGAAGATGGCGCGCAGAAGCTTTTCTTCCGGCGTCATCGGGCTTTCGCCCTTCGGGGTGATCTTGCCGACCAGGATGTCGCCCGGCTGAACCTCTGCACCGATGTAAACGATACCGGCTTCGTCGAGGTTCTTCAGCGCCTCTTCCGAAACGTTCGGAATGTCGCGCGTGATTTCTTCCGGACCGAGCTTGGTGTCGCGGGCCATGACTTCGAATTCCTCGATGTGGATCGAGGTGAACACGTCGTCGGAGACGATGCGCTCAGACATCAGGATCGAGTCTTCGTAGTTGTAGCCGTTCCACGGCATGAACGCGACGAGCGCGTTGCGGCCGAGTGCCAAGTCGCCGAGGTCGGTCGACGGACCGTCAGCGATGATGTCGCCCTTGTTCAGAATGTCACCGACGGTGACCAGCGGACGCTGGTTGACGCAGGTGTTCTGGTTGGAGCGCTGGAACTTCTGCAGGCGGTAGATATCGACGCCCGACTTCGACGGATCGAGGTCTTCGGTGGCGCGGATAACGATACGGGTCGCGTCGACCTGGTCGACCACACCGCCGCGGCGAGCCGCGATCGCAGCGCCCGAGTCACGGGCAACGATCGGTTCCATGCCGGTGCCGACGAACGGGGCTTCGGCACGCAGGAGCGGCACGGCCTGACGCTGCATGTTCGAGCCCATGAGCGCGCGGTTCGCGTCGTCGTTCTCAAGGAACGGGATGAGCGCGGCCGCAACCGAAACGAGCTGCTTCGGCGAAACGTCCATCAGGTTGATCTGGTCGCGCGGCGCCAGCATGACTTCGCCCGAGTGACGGCAGACGACGAACTCTTCCGAGAAGGAGCCGTCAGCGCCGAGCACCGAGTTGGCCTGGGCAACGTGGTACTTGGCCTCTTCCATGGCGGAGAGGTAGACCACGTCCGTCGTCACCTTGCCGTCCACGATCTTGCGGTACGGGCTTTCGATGAAGCCGTACTTGTTAACGCGGGCGAAGGTGGCGAGCGAGTTGATCAGACCGATGTTCGGGCCTTCCGGCGTTTCGATCGGGCAGATACGGCCGTAGTGGGTCGGGTGAACGTCGCGGACTTCGAAGCCTGCGCGCTCGCGGGTCAGACCACCCGGGCCAAGAGCCGAAAGACGGCGCTTGTGGGTGATTTCCGAAAGCGGGTTCACCTGGTCCATGAACTGGGAGAGCTGCGAGGAACCGAAGAACTCGCGAACCGCGGCAGCAGCCGGCTTCGCGTTGATCAGGTCCTGCGGCATCACCGTGTCGATTTCGATCGAGGACATACGTTCCTTGATCGCACGCTCCATGCGGAGCAGGCCGAGACGGTACTGGTTCTCCATCAATTCGCCGACCGAACGAACACGGCGGTTGCCGAGGTTGTCGATGTCGTCGATTTCGCCCTTGCCGTCGCGCAGCTCGACCAGCATCTTCACGACGGCAAGGATATCTTCCTTGCGCAGCGTGCGGACCGTGTCGGCAACGTCGAGGTCGAGGCGCATGTTCATCTTCACGCGGCCAACGGCGGAGAGGTCGTAACGCTCCGCATCGAAGAACAGCGTGTTGAACATGGCTTCGGCCGAATCCATGGTCGGCGGTTCACCCGGACGCATGACGCGGTAGATGTCGAACAGAGCGTCCTGACGGTTCTCGTTCTTGTCCACGGCCAGCGTCGAGCGGATGTAGGCGCCGACATTGATATGGTCGATGTCGAGAACCGGGATTTCTTCGAAACCAGCCGACATGATGACCGGAAGGGTCTTCTCGTCGATTTCGTCGCCGGCTTCGAGGTAGATTTCGCCCGTCGAATAGTTGACGACGTCTTCGGCGAGATAGTTGCCGTAGAGGTCTTCGTCGGTCGCCTTGAGGGCCTTGAGGCCCTTTTCAGACAGCTGCTTGAGCAGGCGCGGCGTCAGCTTCTTGCCGATCTCCACGACGACTTCGCCGCTATCGGCATCCACCATGTCGGCGACGGCCTTCTGGCCCTTCAGCGCTTCCGGATTGAAAGGAACGCGCCAGCCCTTGCCGTCACGCTGGTAGAACGACTTCGTGTAGAAGGTCGACAGGATCTCTTCGCCGTCCATGCCGAGTGCCATGAGCAGCGACGTGACGGGAATCTTGCGGCGGCGGTCGATGCGCGCATGCACGATGTCCTTGGCGTCGAACTCGATGTCGAGCCAGGAACCGCGATACGGGATGACGCGGGCTGCAAACAGCAGCTTGCCCGACGAGTGGCTCTTGCCCTTGTCGTGATCGAAGAACACGCCCGGCGAACGGTGCATCTGGGAAACGATGACGCGCTCGGTACCGTTGACGATGAAGGTACCATTGTCCGTCATGAGCGGCATGTCGCCCATGTAGACGTTCTGTTCCTTGATGTCCTTGATCGACTTCGCGCCGGTATCCTCGTCAATATCGAACACGATGAGGCGCAGCGTCACCTTGAGGGGGGCTGCGTAGGTCAGGTCACGCTGGCGGCATTCCTCGACGTCGAACTTCGGCTGTTCGAATTCGTAGGAGACGAACTCGAGCATGGAAGCGCCGGAGAAATCGGTGATCGGGAAGACCGACTTGAAAACGGACTGAAGGCCCTCATCCGGACGACCGCCGGCGGGCTCTTCTACCATCAGAAACTGGTCGTAGGACGCCTTCTGAACCTCGATGAGGTTCGGCATGACTGCGACTTCAGGGATTTTACCAAAAAACTTGCGTACGCGCCTACGACCGTTAAACGAAAGGGTCTGAGCCATCGTCGCTCCTTCAAATTAAGCATCCGGGCCTGCAACGGACGGGGTTCGCTGGCCAGTCGATCCCGTCTATCATGGGTTGGTTCAAACTCGTCTTGCCGCCGAACCACGGGCCGGATTGCCCAATTGCTCGGTAGAAGACCATCCTCTTGAAGAACCCATTACCCAAAAGCCGGTTTTCGCGGCTTTTGGGTAATCAGTTCAGAGGAATCATCAATGGGAGAGGGTCGAAACCCTCTCCCATCGCATTCCGATATTACTTAACGTCGACCTTGGCGCCGGCGTCCTCAAGCTTCTTCTTGAGGTCAGCGGCTTCTGCCTTGGAAACAGCTTCCTTGACAGCCTTCGGAGCGGCTTCAACGAGGTCCTTGGCTTCCTTGAGGCCGAGGCCCGTGATAGCGCGGACTTCCTTGATGACGTTGATCTTGTTAGCGCCGGCGTCAGCCAGGATAACGTCGAACTCGGTCTTTTCTTCTTCAACAACTGCAGCAGCAGCGCCGCCAGCAGCAGCGACTGCTACGGGAGCAGCAGCCGAAACGCCCCACTTCTCTTCGAGCAGCTTGGAAAGCTCAGCAGCTTCCAGAACGGTCAGAGCGGAGAGGTCTTCAACGATCTTTGCGAGATCAGCCATTGTGATAGTTCCTTATATTCGGTTCGAACTGGTATTGTTTGATTACAGCGAAAAACCGCCTCAAGCGGCTTCGTCCTTCTTGGCATAGGCTGCGAACACGCGAGCAAGCTGGCTTGCCGGTGCTGCAACGACCGTAGCGACGCGCGTAGCCGGGGCTGCAAGCAGACCCAGGAGCTTTCCGCGAAGCTCGTCGAGCGAAGGCAGGGTCGCAAGCGACTTGACTGCTTCTGCGTCGAGTGTGGTCGCACCCATGGCACCACCGAGAACAACGAGCTTGTCGTTGGTCTTGGCGAAATCCATGGCTACCTTAGGAGCAATCATCGGATCATTTGCGTAAGCAATGAGCGTCTGACCCTGGAAGAGATCAGACATCCCTTCCGACTCCGTACCCTGAAGGGCAATTTTGGCCAGGCGGTTCTTCGCGACCTTGACGGTACCGCCCGCTGCACGCATCTTCGTACGAAGATCGTTCATCTGTGCGACGGTGATACCGGCGTAGCGGGCCACGACAACCGAACCGGAAGCCTTGAAGACTTCGTTCAGCTCCGTGACGAATTCGCGTTTTTCCGCTCTTTCCACTGTGCCTATCTCCAGTTGACAGGACCGTGACTTCTCACGGGACCTGCCGGGTTTACCTTTGCCGCCAGGGATCCTCTTTAAAAGGGATCCCGAGCGACGCTCGAGGATCCTGTCCCCCCGCGCTCGACCCGGATGGGCCGCGACACAAGGTAAGGTAGGTTCGAACCGAATTTCGGCGCCATCCGACGCTGAAGAAATCCAGGTCTCACCCCGTCTCATGCAGGCTGAAGTGATTAAGGGATAACCACCTGCAATCTCGGACAGGAGTTCCGGGGTTTTAGCCCCGGAAATTCCCGGCCAGACAAGGCCGGGAATTCTGTTGCGGTCCAGCGTCAGCCGGACCGGAAAAATCAGGCAACCGTTGCCGGATCGATCTTAACGCCCGGGCCCATCGTCGAAGAGATGGCTACGCGCTTGACGTAGTTGCCCTTGGCGCCAGCCGGCTTCGCCTTGATGACGGCGTCGGCAAATGCCTTGATGTTTTCTTCCAGAGCCTTGGCGTCGAAGGAAGCCTTGCCGATACCGGCGTGGATGATACCAGCCTTCTCGACGCGGAACTCGACAGCACCACCCTTGGATGCCTTGACGGCGCCTGCAACGTCCATGGTGACGGTGCCGACCTTCGGGTTCGGCATCATGCCGCGCGGGCCGAGAACCTTACCGAGACGACCGACGAGCGGCATCATGTCCGGGGTCGCGATGCAGCGATCGAAGTCGATCTTGCCGCCCTGGACGATTTCGACGAGGTCTTCGGCGCCGACGATGTCTGCACCGGCAGCCTTGGCTTCATCAGCCTTGGCGCCACGTGCGAAGACGGCGACGCGAACGTCACGGCCGGTGCCGTTCGGCAGGTTGACGACGCCGCGGACCATCTGGTCTGCGTGACGCGGGTCAACGCCGAGGTTCATGGCGACTTCGACGGTTTCGTCGAACTTGGCAACCGCACGCTCTTTTACGAGAGCGATGGCGTCCGACAGGGCAACGAGCTTGGTCGGGTCGATGCCTTCGCGGATCTTCTGGAGACGCTTTGCAATCTTGGCCATGATTAACCTACCACTTCCAGGCCCATGGCGCGGGCAGAGCCCTCGACCATTGCCATCGCGCCTTCGATATCGGCGGCGTTGAGATCCTTCATCTTGGCTTCGGCGATCGACTTGATCTGAGCCTTGGTGAGCTTGCCGACCGTCGCGCCCTTGCCCGGGGTCTTCGAACCGGACGTGATCTTGGCTTCCTTCTTGAGGAAGTAGGTCACCGGCGGCTGCTTCATCACAAAAGTGAAGGACTTGTCCTGGTAATAGGTGATGACGACCGGAATCGGCATACCCTTTTCCATTTCCTGCGTAGCCGCGTTGAACGACTTGCAGAATTCCATGATGTTTACGCCACGCTGACCAAGCGCAGGACCAATCGGCGGGGACGGGTTAGCCGATCCTGCCTTGACCTGAAGCTTGAGCTGGCCTGCAACTTTCTTAGCCATTTTTCTCTGCCTTTCAGAATGCGGCCGGTTTCCCGGCCCATGATGCCGATCCGAAGACCGGCGGCTGCGGTTGCGTGGTGCGGATGTGGCGCCCGGCTTACTGGTCGCCGACCCTCCCACGCGATTGGCGGAAACCTCCGCCACCACCCCTCCGGAGAGGCGTGGATTTCGAACAGGCAGCGCCCGGAGGCGCTACCGAAATCAGATTTTTTCGACCTGGGCGTATTCCAGCTCGACCGGGGTTGCGCGACCGAAGATCGACACTTCCACCTTGAGGCGCGAACGCTCCTCGTCGACGTCCTGCACGGTGCCGTTGAACGACGCAAACGGACCGTCGGAAACGCGAACCTGTTCGCCGATCTCGAAGGAGATCGAGGGCTTCGGGCGGTCGACGCCGTCCTGGACCTGCGACAGGATGCGCTCAGCCTCGGAATCAGGAATCGGAACCGGCTTGTTGTCGGAACCGAGGAAACCCGTGACCTTCGGCGTATTCTTGATGAGGTGGAACACCTCGTCCGTCAGGTTCGCCCGCACCAGCACGTAGCCGGGGAAGAACTTGCGTTCGGCATCAACCTTGCGACCACGGCGCACCTCGACAACCTTTTCGGTCGGCACGAGGATCTTTTCGAACAGGTGATCAAGGCCCTTCTGACGCGCCTTGTTCTCGATGTCCTCAGCGACCTTCTTTTCGAAATTCGAATAGGCGTGGACGATGTACCAACGGGAAGCCATGCTCATCTCCAACCAATCAGACGCTTGCGCTGAGGATGAGGCCGATCAGCCATCCCAACAACTGGTCAGCAGCAAAGAAGAACACTGCCGCAAGGAAGACCATGACGAAAACCATGATGGTCGAGATCATCGTCTCGCGCCGCGACGGCCAAGTCACTTTCGCCGTCTCGGAGCGTACCTGCTGCAGAAACGCAATCGGATTTGTTTTCGATGCCATTGAATGTCCACGCCATTACGGCACGTAAAGCTGAACTATCAGCCCCACGCACCGCGTGTCTGTTTTGCCCTACATAAAGCCCGATTCTCTTTTTCACAAGAGGCAGCCCGGGCTTTTCGCGAATTTAGACGGTCGAACGCCGTCGCGCCATCTCCCGCCGCCGCTGCAAGTCGTCCGCGCTGTTCGGCTTTGGAGTGGCAGGGGCAGCCGGGCTTGAACCGACGACCTGCGGTTTTGGAGACCGCCGCTCTACCAACTGAGCTATACCCCTAGATGCCTGCCGCCCCATGGCGAACCGCCCGTTGCCGGCAAGGCATGGCGTCTTTACGGCGCACGGAACGACTTGGCAAGCCCGAAGGCGAGATTTTTTCACAGCTTTGCAGCAGTTTACCCTGCCCGTACCCCGATTACCAATCGAAGCGAAGCCGCGCCTTGATACCGCCGATCAGGGATGCGTCCTCCCGCCGCGCCGAGGCGGCGAGATCGAGACAATCGAAGACACGCTGCTCAATGCCGAATTCCGCTCCAACGCGCCCCTCCCCGCTCCTGGCGGCGCCGGAAGCGACGAACGACGTCCCCGTCCGCAGCGCCTGGAGCTGAGCCTTCTGCACCATGCGAAGGGCGCCGCGATCACCATGCCGCACATTGGCCTCAGCCGTAACGGACTGCGTGACGACGACATCGAACGACGGCGACGACATCCAGCGCCGCGACAGGCCCGCCGTCGCCGAAACCCGGCCGGTCAACGGGTTGTAGCCGGCGGACACGTTTCGCTCCGCCCCTGATCCCCCCTGCCCGCGCATTTCCGCCCAAAGGCGCGTATTGTCCCGCGTATCCCGAATGCGGCCGGTCGAGGACGTGGTGACGGAAACATCCACCCCGGCACTCACGGGCGCACCCGTCGCAGTCTTCGCGCCCATGCGCAGGCGATAGGCATTGCTTGAAAGCTTCGCCGGAGACCAGATGAGAAGAGAATCGCTCGCCTCGGCAGAGCCAGCCGGCAGAAAAGCGAGAATCATCAAAAGGGCGAGCGTTGTGCGCGTCGCACGTGCAAAAACGTCCATGTAGATACGGCCTGTCTGCAGGTTACCGTGATGCGCGCGGCACACTCGTGCCCGCCACACGCAAGGGCGCCTTCGCAAAACACCGGATCAACCGCGATCCGCAGGCGCCGGGCCCGTGGTTTCTACCACGCGCCATGTCGCTCGAAGCGACGCCCCAAACCTACCGCCGGACGTTCCCCGGCTCTATCCCCAAAACTGGCGAGTTATCGCCAGCCGCTAAACAAGTGAAAGTTTTCAAAGAACCGCAGAAACAAAAAAAGCCCCGCGGTTTCCCGCGGGGCTCCTGATCAGGTCAGAGACCCGAATTACTCGACGATCGAAGCGACGATGCCGGCGCCGACGGTACGGCCGCCTTCACGGATCGCGAAGCGCAGCTTTTCTTCCATCGCGATCGGAACGATCAGCTCGACGGCGACCGTGACGTTGTCGCCCGGCATGACCATTTCCGTACCTTCCGGAAGCGAAACGATACCGGTCACATCCGTCGTGCGGAAGTAGAACTGCGGACGGTAGTTCGTGAAGAACGGCGTATGACGGCCGCCTTCTTCCTTCGTCAGGATGTAGGCTTCTGCCATGAACTTCTTGTGCGGCTTGACCGAACCCGGCTTGCACAGGATCTGGCCACGCTCGACGCCGTCACGCTGAACGCCACGGATCAGCGCACCGACGTTGTCGCCGGCCTGGCCCTGGTCGAGCAGCTTGCGGAACATTTCAACGCCGGTAACCGTCGTCTTGGTGGTCGGGCGGATGCCGACGATCTCGACTTCTTCACCAACCTTGACGATGCCACGCTCGACGCGGCCGGTCACGACCGTACCACGGCCCGAGATCGAGAACACGTCTTCGATCGGCAGCAGGAACGGCTGGTCGATCGGACGCTCAGGCGTCGGGATGTAGGCGTCGACAGCAGCCATCAGCTCGCGGATCGCGTCTTCGCCGATCTTCTTGTCCGAATCTTCGAGAGCGGCCAGAGCCGAACCCTTGATGATCGGAATGTCGTCGCCCGGGAAGTCGTAGGACGACAGAAGTTCGCGAACTTCCAGCTCGACGAGCTCGAGAAGCTCGGCGTCGTCAACCTGGTCGACCTTGTTGAGGAACACGACGATAGCCGGAACGCCAACCTGGCGGGCGAGCAGGATGTGCTCGCGCGTCTGCGGCATCGGGCCGTCAGCAGCCGAGCAGACCAGGATCGCGCCGTCCATCTGGGCAGCACCGGTGATCATGTTCTTGACGTAGTCGGCGTGGCCGGGGCAGTCGACGTGGGCGTAGTGACGGTTCGGCGTTTCATATTCGACGTGTGCCGTCGAAATGGTGATGCCGCGGGCCTTTTCTTCCGGGGCGGCGTCGATCTGGTCGTACGCCTTGTACTCGCCGAAATACTTCGTGATCGCTGCCGTCAGCGACGTCTTGCCATGGTCAACGTGGCCGATCGTGCCGATGTTTACGTGAGGCTTGTTGCGCTCGAACTTGCTCTTTGCCATGTCTTTATTTCCTACTGAACGAAAGTTGGGCTAACCGGCCCGTCCGGTTTGGCAGGCGTTTAAGGCTTTCGCAACGAATGCGCAAGCGCTAAATGCACGGGAAAATATGCCGGAAAGGGCCCGACGCGAGCCGGATTTCCGGAATATTGTGACGACGAATCGTTTTTTCAAGGCAGGGCCTTATGGCGAAACGCTGATTCTTCGTGTGAAGGCAAACATGTGGAGCGGGTAGCGGGAATCGAACCCGCGTATTCAGCTTGGAAGGCTGCTGCTCTACCATTGAGCTATACCCGCGGGGGTCTTGATCCAGTGACAGAATGGTGGAGGGAGTTGGATTTGAACCAACGTAGGCTGAGCCAACGGATTTACAGTCCGTCCCCTTTAACCACTCGGGCATCCCTCCATATTCTGTCGGGATCAAGCGACCAGTGTCGACCGGCGGGCAGTGCCTTGTGGGCGGCGCCTTCGATCTGGCGGCGTATATGACGGGCACAATTCATCCTGTCAACACGACGTCACGGAAAAAATTGCGAAAAACGTCATCATCCCCAGAGGGTAGCCGAAAGCGGCGCTTGCGATCCGCCTGACGCATGTGGCGGCTTTTCGGTTTTGCTCCCTCCCCGCGGGTTTTGTTTTTTGCGGCCGTTTGCGCAAAACCGCTGCACACTTTTGCGCGACATGCTTTATATGGCCGCATGAGCAAAGACGATACCGGCGGCAAGTCCGCAAAAGACACCCATTACGCCACCCTGCGCCGGGCGCACCGCGACCAGCGGCGTGAACGCGGCGAGATTCCGACACCCAAGGACGATCGTCGCCGCAAGCCGGCAGACGGCTGGAAGGCGCCGGCACTTGCCCCCGACCAGGTCTATCTCTACGGCCTGCACACGGTGCGCGCGGCCCTCGATAATCCCGAGCGGAAGATCATCAAGCTTTCGGTGAGCCTGAACGCCGCCCAGCGGCTGGAATTGCCCGATTTTTCGACCCTGCCCTACCCCGTCGAAACCGTGCTGCCGTCGGATCTCGACAAGGTGCTCGGCCCGGAAGCCATCCACCAGGGCGTGATGCTCGAAACGCGGCCGCTGCCCGCCCGTCGACTGGAGGCGCTGAAGGACAGCCCGCTTCTGCTGGTGCTCGACCAGATAACCGACCCGCACAATGTCGGCGCCATCATGCGCTCTGCTGTCGCCTTCAATGCCGGCGCCGTCATCACGACACAGCGCCATTCGCCGACCGAATCGGGCGTGCTTGCCAAAACCGCCTCCGGCGCGCTGGAACTCATTCCCTATATCCAGGTCACCAATCTGGCCGATGCGATGGACGAACTCCACAAGCTCGGCTTCCTGACGATCGGCCTCGATTCGGAAGGCCCGGCGCCGCTCGAGGGCACGCTCTCGGGCAAACGCGTCGCACTCGTCATGGGAGCCGAGGGCAAGGGGTTACGCCAGAAGACGCGCTCCACCTGCAATGCGCTTGCCCGGCTCGACATGCCCGGAGCGATCAAGTCGCTCAACGTCTCGAACGCTGCGGCGATCGCGCTCTACGCCACGCACCGGCACCTGTTCGGCTGAGCCATCGGACTTGGAAACGCAAAGGCCCGCCGGTTTTCGCCGGCGGGCCTTTGCGTGTCAGGGACTTTTTGGCTTAGCTGGCGAGGCGCAGGTTCGCGCGGCCGGAAATGGTGCGCTCGGCTTCGGAAATCGCCTCGATCTTCGAATCGGGGCTGAGGTTCAGGCCTTCGGCGCGAACGATCTCGATATCCGTGATGCCCAGAAAGCCGAGCACGGCCTTCAGGTAGCTTTCCTGGTGATCCATCACGGCAGCCGGGCCGGCGCTGTAATGGCCGCCACGGGTGGAAACGATGATGACCTTCTTGCCCTTGGCGAGGCCTTCCGGGCCCTCCGCAGAATAGCGGAACGTCTTGCCGGAAACGGCGACGCGGTCGATCCAGGCTTTCAGTTGGCTCGGCAGGGAGAAATTGTACATCGGCACGCCGAGGATGATCGTGTCGGCGGCGAGGAATTCTTCGAGTGCGGCTGCACTTTCGGTATTGTCGGCGGCGATCTGCGCATCGACATCTTCCGGCTTGGCATTGGCGGCCATCAGATGGGCGCCGGAAAGATGCGGCAGCGGATTGGCCACAAGGTCGCGGTAAGTAACGGTGGCACCGGCCTGCTCAGCCTGGATCTGTGCAGCGACGGCCGCGGTCAGGCGGCGGGATACGGAATGGTCTCCGAGAATGCCGGAGTCGATATGGAGGACGTTCATGGTTCAGCACCTTTGTTGTGTTTGGGTGCAAAACATATGATCCGAAAACAATCACCTGATTAGACGGTAAAAATCCAATTGACTGTTTCACGGGGGAAACAATAAATCAGGAAACCGTGGAGAGAACACCATGCAGGACCTGAACGATCTCGCCCTTTATGCCGCCGTCGTACGCCACAAGGGCTTTACCGCGGCGGCGAACGCGCTGTCGGTGCCGAAATCGAAGATCAGCAAGCGCATCGCGGCCCTTGAGGAGCAGCTCGGCGTGCGCCTCATCGAGCGTTCGACGCGAAAGCTCTCCATCACCGACATCGGCCAGTCCTTCTATGAGCGCTGCGAGGCCGTGCTCTCCGGCGTGGAGGCGGCCGAGGCGGTCGTTGCGGTTGCCAAGGCGGAACCGGCGGGCATGGTGCGCATGGCGATGCCCCCGGGTTTTGGCCCGGCCGTGTCGGATGTGCTGCCAAGTTTCATGAAGCGATATCCGCAGGTGCGCCTTTCCATCCTCACCACCGGCCGACCCGTTGATCTCATCGAGGAGCGGATCGATGTCGCGTTGCGTGTGCGGGACGGCTACGACACCGACCAGTCCCTGATCGTGCGCCGATTCGGCGGCACGCGACGCTATCTCGTGGCAAGCCCGGACTTCCTGGAGCGTTTCGGCCCCATCGAACTCGACACGATCGGTCGCGTTCCAACACTCTCCATGCAGGAAAACGATATCAGGGCAATCTGGACGCTCTACAACGCCGACGGCGCGGTGCACGACGTCGCCCATTCGCCGGTGCTCATGTGCTCCGATTTCAGCGTGCTGGAGCGCGCGGCCACCGCCGGGGTCGGCCTCGGCCTCCTGCCGGAAATCATCGCCGAACGCGGCTTCCGCACCGGCTTCCTGTCGCCTGTCCTGCCGGACTGGAGCAGCGCAGAATCCACCGTCCACGCCGTCTTCACCGCCCGCCACGGCATGCTGCCGGCGGTGCGCGCCCTCATCGACCACCTCGCCGAAAACCTGCCGCGTTCCATGCTGCGCTGCAAGGAAATCCTGCCCAAAACCCCATCCGACAGCAACTGGTCGATCTGAACCATCCTTTTCGCTTTACAGCGGCGAAAAATATGCTAACTCCACGCCGAGTGCCCTTATAGCTCAGTTGGTAGAGCACCTGATTTGTAATCAGGGGGTCCCGGGTTCGAGTCCTGGTGGGGGCACCATTTTTCCTTCAAAACTGTAGGTCATAAGGTGATTGCTCGCACCAGCGCGATTTCGATCCACCTCTGAGCCCACCTTTGCGGCTCGCTAAACGCCCATTCGTGGTGTCGTGAATCGCCGCGCCGGCAACATGGTTTGCACGGGACTTATTCTCTAGACATCCCAAGCAAACGCGAGTTCGTATTTAGCTTATCCAGTGCAGGACGCCACGAATAGAGATGTTCGCTCTGGGCCGGGTATCGGGCCGCCGCCGGTAAAGCCGGTAAAGAATGACTCGAGTCACCCGCTACGATCCATGGCGTTCCTTTTCCAAGTGCACGCAAGGAGCGCAGTTATGGGAAACCCAAACCGCATTCGGCGAAGACGGCCAAAAAGCTTGCGACGACGACTTGTGGACGGCCTGAATCGCGCTGAAAAGCACCCGCTGACCAAGGCAGCGGCGAGGATGTTGGCTGTAATGTCGGCTGGCGCCCTCTTCGCTACGCCGCACCCCGACTGCGGCGCCCGTCGGAGAAGTCGAGCGCAAAATTCAGGCTTTCGCGACCGACCTCTCCGATGGAAATGTCAGGCACTATCTATCGGCTAAAGCATTCGCCTTGAGCGCCACCCAGAATGTGAGGACCGCGGCCGCTGAAGTGTCAATCATGCCCCTTGCAGCGGCCTCCGGGTTGGCCTGACCGTAGAGACGGGCCAGGTGATAGCCAATGGTATAGCCTGCCCATCGTGGCAGTTCGCCAGTGCCGAAGAACCAAGCCGCATGATCGTAGTCGTGGCTGTCCCGTTCTCGCTCCGCCTGGTCGAGAACGGCCGCCCAGTCCGCATATATTGATGTGTTCGCCCAAGGCGGAACCGAAACGCCGGTAACCGTACACGAAAAAACGTCAGCAAACCCCTCTGATACGAAGGCCTCGCCCAACGATAGTCCATACCCACAGGCATCCCATCGCATTGCATGATGGAGCTCATGAGCAAGCGTGCGACGGAAAATGCCTCGGGCCAGACCGTCCTCGAATCCGGACGCTTCCGGATCGAGGCTGATCGTCACGAGCCCACGTCGAAAGCATGAGCCGCCAAAACCAAGTTCGGGAATGGTCTCATCCGGTAGATACTGGATGATGACATCGACCGGGTGCCTCCCAAATTTCGGGGACACAATTTCGGCGATGCGGTCAGCAACGGCGTCGGCCTGGGTTTGCAGCGCGGCGTGCCAGGGACCAAGCGCCCCCTCGGCCTCAAGAAAATGGATGTTGAGCCTCATAGCAGTCCAATCGCATATGATGCCGCCTCTTTTGAGGTAGCATTCCGGTTCCGAAAGTGTCGAAGGACCTTGCGGAGGTGATTATGCGATGATGACGAAGCTGATCATGAGCATACGCTG
Source organism: Sinorhizobium sp. RAC02 (assembly GCF_001713395.1). Taxonomy (NCBI): domain Bacteria; kingdom Pseudomonadati; phylum Pseudomonadota; class Alphaproteobacteria; order Hyphomicrobiales; family Rhizobiaceae; genus Sinorhizobium; species Sinorhizobium sp. RAC02. Next base: position 1,532,844 of record NZ_CP016450.1, read on the forward strand.
CCACGATCAGCTCAAGCTGTCAAAAGCGGCTTCAATATTAGGATATCTGCCAAAACACTACGTCACCTGCGCAAGGGAGTCGCTTTCGTTGCCCATGGCGGGATAGGCGCAGACTTGTGCCTTGCAGATTGCCCCGTCGGGCCGACTGGCCTATAGGCCTTCCAAGAGACGCAGTGCCGACGAGCACCGCATTCCCGCCTAGCAATTCGGAGGAACAGACGTGGCGCAAGACAAACAGCCGGTTAGCAAGGTGACGGTCGAAAAGCGCATCGACGGGAAGTATTTTTTCGCGCTGACCTTCCGCGGCGTCACCTATCCCGTGAAGGGGCCGTTCGCCAATCCGATGCAGGCCGCCGCTGCGGGACAGGCGACGCTCAAGGCGCTGGAAGCGCGAGCCAACGGGCCTTCCAAGGCGTGAAATCGGCGCCCTCTCCTTCCCTGCACCGGCATTGTCATATTTTTCAGATGCGCATGCCGTAAAGGCATGCGACAAAGGCCGGCTTGGGCGTGCGGTGCGCCACGGCTCGCTTGCGCAACTTTCGCAAACGACGCAGCGGTTCCTGCGTTCGGAGCTGCGTAGAAACAAAGGGATGGGGTATTTACGCGCTTCGAAGAAGAGCGGACTTCCTCCAGAAGATGCGGAACGGCAGCATGGCGCGTGACACCACCTCCTTCTCCTTCGTCGCCTCGACGGCGCCTGAAGCACAGGAAGCGCGCAACGAGCTGATCTCGATCTATGGCAATGCCGACCCGGAAGAGGCAGACGTCATCGTGGCCCTCGGCGGCGACGGGTTCATGCTTCAGACGCTGCACACGACGATGAACACCGGCAAGCGGGTGTACGGCATGAACCGCGGCTCCATCGGCTTTCTGATGAACCGGTATGATACGAAGGATCTGTCGGCCCGCATCGAGGGCGCGGTGGAAAATGCCTTCCGGCCGCTGGAAATGGTGACGGGCGATGCCAGCGGCCAGGAGCGCCGTGCGCTGGCGATCAACGAGGTCTATCTGTTCCGCCAATCCTACCAGGCGGCAAAGCTGCGGGTGAGCGTCGATGGCCGGGTTCGGCTGGAGGAGCTGATCTGCGACGGCCTGCTGCTTGCGACACCGGCCGGCTCAACGGCCTACAACCTTTCCGCCCATGGCCCGATCCTGCCGCTGGAAGCGCCGCTGCTGGCTCTCACCCCCGTCAGCGCCTTCCGGCCCCGGCGCTGGCGCGGCGCGCTGCTGCCGAACAAGGTGACGGTGACGATCGAGGTGCTGGAGGCGGAAAAGCGGCCGGTCAACGCAGTGGCCGACAATACCGAGGTCAAATCCGTCACCTCCGTGCGCATCGCCGAATCGGCGAGCCTTTCGGCGCTCATCCTGTCAGATCCCGATCATTCCTGGTCCGATCGGATTCTTGCCGAACAATTCGATTACTGACAGTATGACCCCAGCCTCGGGACAGGAGTTTTGCCATGCACCGGCACGCACTTGCCACCGCCCTCACCTTGCTTTTCATCGCCGCCACCCCCGCCTGGACCGAAGGCGAGCCCCCCGTGGCGGAGACGGTGACCTTCGTGGTGAGCACTGGTTTCTGGGAGGAACCGGCCGACGATGCGGCGGCAGAAGGTGCTACGACCACCAAGCCGGAGACCGCCGAAACGGCGCAGCCGACCGCGATGCGGCGCGGCTACTACAAGCTTGCCGCCGTGCGCCAGCCGGACGGCACGGCTGAGATCCACCTCCAGCAGATCGAAGCGACCGCTTCCGGCCCGAAGATCGCGTCCTCGACCGTGCTTGAAGAGTTTTCGGCGATGAAGCCCTATGTGACGGACATCCGTCCGGAAAATTCGGCGGGAATCACCGCGCAGCCCGGCCTGTTCGCGACGGTCTACCTGAAGACCGACCCGAAGGCCGCCGAGCCGGAAAGCTGGACGGTGCTGATCGACGATCTCGGCGAGATCAAGGTCGAGCGCGCCACCAACTGACAACGACGTCCTGCCAGACGCCCTCTGCCGTCATCCTCGAGCTTGACCCGAGGATGACGGTGGGAAGGCGATGACGAATCTAACGAAAACGGGCGCCGAAGCGCCCGTTCCGATCTCATTTTCCGAAGCGCTTAGTTCAGGTCGTCCACGACTGCATCGGCGCCGCCGTTGACGCGGTGGGCGAGTGCGGCTTCCATGAACTCGTTGAGTTCGCCGTCGAGAACATCCGACGGTGCCGTGCTTTCGACGCCGGTGCGCATGTCCTTGACCAGCTGGTAGGGCTGCAGCACGTAGGAGCGGATCTGATGGCCCCAGCCGATGTCCGACTTGGAGGCGGCTTCAGCATTCGCAGCTTCTTCGCGCTTCTTCAGCTCGGCTTCGTACATGCGGGCGCGCAGCATGTCCCACGCCTTGGCGCGGTTCTTGTGCTGCGAACGCTCCTGCTGGCAGGCAACGACGATGCCGGTCGGGATGTGCGTGATGCGCACGGCCGAGTCGGTCGTGTTGACGTGCTGGCCGCCGGCGCCCGACGAGCGGTAGGTGTCGATGCGGCAGTCGCTTTCGTTGATCTCGATGTTGATCGAGTCGTCGATGACCGGGTAGACCCAGATCGATGAGAACGAGGTGTGGCGGCGCGCATTGCTGTCATAGGGCGAGATGCGGACCAGGCGGTGCACGCCCGATTCGGTCTTCAGCCAGCCATAGGCATTGTGGCCCTTGACGAGCAGCGTCGCGGACTTGATGCCCGCTTCTTCGCCGTCGTGGACTTCCAGGAGTTCCACCTTGTAGCCCGAGCGCTCGGCCCAGCGGGTGTACATGCGCAGCAGCATGTTCGCCCAATCCTGGCTTTCCGTGCCGCCGGCGCCGGAATGCACTTCGAGATAGGTGTCGTTGCCATCGGCCTCGCCGGACAGCATGGCTTCGACCTGCTTGCGCGACGCCTCGGTGCGAACCGCCTTCAGGGCGTCTTCAGCATCCTTGACGATGTCGGCATCGCCCTCTTCCTCACCGAGTTCGATGAGTTCGATATTGTCCTTGAGCTGCTGCTCGATGGCGCGCACGGCATTGATGCTTTCGTCCAGCTGCTGGCGCTCGCGCATCAGCTTCTGGGCTTCCTGGGCATCGTTCCAGAGGTTGGGATCCTCTGCCTTATTGTTCAACCAGTCCAGTCGTCTTACCGCCTGATCCCAGTCAAAGATGCCTCCTCAGCAGGCTTATGGCCTGCTTGATTTCGTCGACAATATTCTCGATTTCCGCGCGCATATCCGCTTTCTTCGATGCTCTAGTTTCGGTGGCCTCGAAATAGAGAGGGCGGGCGCGGATGTAAAGCCCCGCGCCCGCCCTCGAACTGGATCATCGGTGGATCAGAACAGACCGCCGCTGCCGCCTGTGACCGCCTGGTTCGCCTGTGGCGAGTTGTTCAGGATTTCCTCGGGGGTTGCATAGTCTTCACCGCCGATGACGGAGAAGACGGATGCGGGGCCGGTGCCGGGCTTGAAGGCTTCCATGATCGTGTCCGGATCGCCTTCATTCGCCTGCATGCCGGTCTTGCGGTTGACGGCGATGAACTGCATGCCTTCCGGCACGATGAACTTCGTCGGCTTGGTGCCCTCAAGCGCTGCCTGCATGAATTCGTTGAAGATCGGCGCCGAAAGCGAGCCGCCGGTCGCGCCGCGGCCGAGCGGTGCCGGGCTGTCGAAGCCGATATAGAGGCCGGCGACGAGATCGGGCGTGTAGCCGACGAACCAGGCGTCCTTCTCATCGTTGGTCGTGCCGGTCTTGCCGGCCGTCGGGCGATCGAGCTTGATCTTGCCGGCGGCGGTGCCGCGGGTCACGACGCCTTCCATCATCGAGGTGATCTGGTAGGCGGTCATCGGGTCGAGGACCTGTTCGCGGTTGTCGACCAGCGTCGGCTCGTCCTGGTTTTCCCAGTCGGTGGCGTTGCAGTTCTCGCAGGTACGTTCTTCGTGGCGGAAGATCGTCTTGCCGTAGCGGTCCTGGATACGGTCGATCAACGAGGGTTTGATCTGCTTGCCGCCGTTGGCGAGCACGGAATAGGCGGAGACCATGCGCAGAACGGTTGTCTCGCCGGAGCCGAGCGACATGGCGAGCACCGGCAGCATCTTGTCGTAGATGCCGAAGCGCTCGGAATATTCCGCAACGAGGTTCATGCCCATGTCGTTGGCAAGGCGCACGGTCATCAGGTTGCGCGAGCGCTCGATGCCGAGGCGCAGCGTCGACGGGCCTGCTGAGCCGCCACCGTAGTTCTGCGGGCGCCAGACCTGGCCGCCGGCGACGATCTCGATCGGCGCGTCCATGATCACCGAAGCCGGCGTATAGCCGTTGTCGAGCGCGGCTGCGTAGACGAAGGGCTTGAAGGACGAACCCGGCTGGCGCATCGCCTGCGTCGCGCGGTTGAACTCCGACTGGCCATAGGAGAAACCGCCGACCATGGCGAGCACGCGACCGGTATGCGGGTCCATGGCGACGAGGCCGCCCTGCACCTTCGGCGGCTGGCGCAGACGATAGGTGCCGCCTTCCATCGGTTCGACATAGACGACGTCGCCAGCGGTGAAGACACCGGCCGGTGATTTCGCCGTCTTGCGGTCACCCTTGGCCGAACGGTAGGCCCATTTCATGTTCTCGGCCTCGATACGGCCGGTCACACGTTCTTCAACGACCTTGCCGGAGGCTTCCTTGCTCGGCTGCAGGCCGATATCGGCGCCGCCGTCATCAGCAGAAAGCACGACGGCAAGCTTCCATTCCGGCACGTCGGAGAACGCGACGATCTTGGCGAGTTCCACGCCCCAGTCGCCACCGGCCTCGATCGTCTTGATCGGGCCGTGGAAGCCGCGGCGCTCGTCATAGCTGAGCAGCCCCTTCTGGAGCGTCTTGCGGGCGGCGACCTGGATGCGCGGGTCAAGCGAGGTGCGGACCGAGAGGCCGCCTTCGTAGAGCGCGTTGTCGCCGTAGCGCTCGATGATCTGCCGGCGGACCTCTTCGGAGAAGTATTCCGAGGCGAACAGATAGGATCCGCGATGGCGCGGCGTCACGCCGAGCGGCTGGGTTTTCGCTTCTGCACCGTCGCTCTGGGTGACGTAGCCGTTCTCGACCATCCGGTCGATGACCCAATTGCGCCGCTCGATGGCGGCTTCGGTGCGGCGGAAGGGATGATAGTTCGACGGCCCCTTTGGCAGCGCGGCGAGATAGGCGGTTTCGGCGACCGTCAGTTCGGTGACGGACTTGTCGAAATAGGTGAGCGCCGCACCGGCGATGCCGTAGGAATTCAGGCCGAAGAAGATCTCGTTGAGATAGAGTTCGAGAATGCGGTCCTTGGAATAGGCCTGCTCGATGCGGAAGGATAGGATCGCTTCCTTGACCTTGCGGTCGATCGTCTGGTCGGAGGAGAGCAGGAAGTTCTTGGCGACCTGCTGGGTGATGGTCGATGCACCCACCGGACGACGGCCCGAGCCCATGTTCTGGACGTTGACCACGATGGCGCGGAACAGGCCTGTCACATCGACGCCGGGATGCTGGTAGAAATTCTTGTCTTCCGCCGAGAGGAAGGCGGCCTTCACGCGATCCGGGATCGCCTGGATCGGCAGGTACAGGCGCCGCTCGCGGGCATATTCGGCCATCAGCGCGCCGTTGCCGGCATGCATGCGCGTCGTCACCGGCGGCGCGTAACTGTTCAAGACCTCATAATCGGGAAGATCCTTGGTGACACTTCCGAGATAGAGCGCAACTGCGCCCGCCACGCCGAGGAAGAACACGGCGCCAATCCCGAAGAAATATCCAATCAGTCTGATCATGAGCCAGTTACCGATGCCTTATGTCTTTATAATTTCATCAGGCAGACCCGCCGCCCGGCCTTGCGCCACCGTAGCGCAATCCGCCACGGCACCTCTTCGATAGAAGACGAGTCGCCCCCATTTTCTTGCTTCCGTCTAGCGATCGGAATGTGAGGAAAATAGGGCTTACAGCATGCATCCGGCCTTCAGCAACGCACAATGGCGGCAGCTGTCACTTTTCCGGCACAGCAAGACTAGCACATTCCCTGATTGCGCGCCGCCTCTATCGTCCAAGACGCTTAACCGCCATTCGCCACGACGGTCGAGCGGTACTGTTCCACGGCCTTCGCGACGAGGCCTGCCACCTTCTTCTGCCAGGCCGGATCGATCAGCAATTGTTCGTCGTCCTTGTTCGACATGAAGCCGAGCTCGAGCAGGATCGACGGCACATCCGGCGCGGTCAGAACGCGGAAACCGGCATGGCGATGGGGGTTGTTGATCAGCATCACCTCGTCCTTGAAGGTGCTGACGACGCTCTGGGCGAGGTTGATCGAGAAGGCCTGCGTCTCGCGCCGCGTCAGGTCGAGAAGGATGTCGGCCACTTCGGCCGGCTCGTCGACGAAGGAGATGCCGGCGATCTGGTCGGAGAGGTTTTCGCGCTCGGCAAGGCTCGCAGCTAGGCTGTCGGAGGCCTTGTCGGAAATTGTGTAGACCGTCGCGCCGCGCGTGTCCTTCTGTTTCAGGGTATCGGCGTGGATGGAGATCAACAGGTTCGCGCCCTCGCTGCGGGCAAGCTGCACGCGCTGGGAGAGCGACAGGAACTCGTCCTTCTGACGTGTCAGGAAGGCGCGTGTATCAGGCAGCTTGTTCAGCGCCTCGGCAAGCTGCTGGGCGAAGGCGAGCGTGACGTGCTTTTCCTCCGTCTTGGTGACGCCGCCGCGCGCACCATTGTCGATCCCGCCATGGCCGGCATCGACGGCGATGACGAACGGGCCGTCCGCTTTGCTGCCCGGCAGCATGACAGGTGTCTGCTCGGTGGTGGCCGGCGCGGAGGCTTCCTGCCAGCTCTGCTTTTCCATCTGGCCCTGAAAGACCTGGTCGGTGACGATCGCCGCATCGATGACCAGCCTGTAGCTTGTGGCCCCCTGCTCTTCCTGCACTTCGGCAAGGACAACGCCGACAGGACGCGCGGCCGTCAGCACAATGCGCGAGCGACCAGCGGCCATGGTGCCGTAGCGGATCTCGGAAAAGATGCCACGCGCTTCCAGTTCCTCCGCCTTGATGCCGAAATCGGTTTCCGGCAGGTCGATCAGCACACGGTACGGATTGGCGACGTAGTGCACCTTGAATTCGGGCTTGCGGTCGAAATCGATAATCAGCCGGGTGCGCGCGTCATCACCGGCGATGCGGGCGGAAAAGGCAAGCAGCGGTGCGGCCGAAGCAGAAACCGCAAAGGCCGGCGTCACGATCGCAATCGACAGCGCGGCGATGATCGCGCCGGTTACGACGCGGAGACAATGTTCAGTCAGGAGACTTAGCTTTACCACTGGCAGTCCGTTCAAACGCGTGGAACCCGCGTACAACGCGGTGCAGGACAAGCCCCATAGATGCCCCCATAGGGTTAACCAAAGCTTGCAATCCGGTGCATCCGCCGCAAAGACGCAGGCATAGTGGCAAATCGATCAAGATTATGACGCTTTTGGCTTTTCCCTTGCCATTGTGACATATCCGCCATAAAAGCAAAGTCAGGGAAAAAGCTTAGACGGGATAGAATCGCTTTGAGCAGGCAGCCACCCCTCCGGGACTTGGCGCCGAACCGGGCCTTCATCCTCCGTCATACCTCTTTCTCCCGTCCGAACAGATCGCGTAAACCGGCGGTGGCCGGAACAGTCAAGGTGGATTTCCACCAACCGCCCTTCCCCAAGGGCAACTTCATCGGACCTTTCAAGGTCTATGGCACTGGCATTCTCGTTGGACGTTGATGTTGTCACAGCGGCTTTTCTCAGAGGGTAACAGGCACCGGGACGTTCGCGTACCGACCGCCCTCCGTCCGCTTACTCCTCACCGGGGCCTAACGGGAACTTACATATTCGGCGCATCCCTCTCCTCCCCCGGCACTTCCTTTACAGGAAACAGCTCGCCGCCAGGATTGCGTGTGCGCCGAGGAGCACAATCTACATGGCAGAGAAAATGCTTATCGACGCGTCTCACGCTGAGGAGACGCGCGTCGTTGTCGTACGCGGAAACCGCATAGAAGAATTCGACTTCGAATCCGAACACAAGAAGCAGATCCGCGGCAATATCTACCTTGCCAAGGTCACACGCGTCGAACCGTCGCTCCAGGCGGCCTTCGTCGACTATGGCGGTAACCGCCACGGCTTCCTGGCCTTCGCCGAAATCCACCCGGATTATTACCAGATCCCGCTTGCCGACCGCCAGGCGCTCTTGAGGGCCGAGGCCGAAGAGCACCGCCGCGACGACGAGATCGAGCAGATCGAGACCGGAACCGACCTTTCCGACGACAGCGAGCCGACGGCGGAAGCCGTTGAAACAGCTGCCGAAGAAGCCCCGGTCGTCGAAGCGGCCCCCGAGGCTGAGGCCGAAGTGGTCGAGGCGTCCGCCGCTGTCGCGGAAGAAGCGCCGGCCGAAAAGGTGAAGAAGCCGCGCCGCACCCGCAAGGCGAAGGCAAAGACCGAGGAGGCGCCGGCAGAAGAAGAGGCCGCCGCTCCCGCAGAAACCAGCGACGACGAAACGCCCGGCGGCGCGATGGCCATGGCCGTCGACACCGACGAAATCTCCGAGCCGACCGAGCGCAAGCGCGGTCGTCGTCGTCGCGATGACGACGACGATGATGACGATCATCACGGCGAAGAAAAGGAAGTCATCGAATCCGTCGGCGCCGAAGACGCCATGGAAGAGGTGCCGGATCGTGTGCAGCGCAAGCCGCGCAAGCAGTACCGCATCCAGGAAGTCATCAAGCGCCGCCAGATCCTGCTCGTGCAGGTCGCCAAGGAAGAGCGCGGCAACAAGGGTGCGGCTCTCACCACCTATCTGTCGCTTGCCGGCCGCTACTCGGTTCTCATGCCGAACACGGCGCGTGGCGGTGGCATTTCCCGCAAGATCACCGCGCTTCAGGACCGCAAGCGCCTGAAGGAAATCGCCCGCAGCCTCGAAGTTCCGCAGGGCATGGGCGTCATCCTGCGCACCGCCGGTGCGAACCGCACCAAGGTCGAAGTCAAGCGCGACTTCGAATACCTGATGCGCCTGTGGGAGAACGTCCGCACGCTGACGCTCGCCTCCACCGCACCCTGCCTCGTCTACGAGGAAGGTTCGCTCATCAAGCGCTCGATCCGCGACCTTTATAACAAGGATATCAGCGAGATCGTCGTTGCCGGCGAGGAAGGCTACAAGGAAGCCAAGGGCTTCATGAAGATGCTGATGCCGAGCCACGCGAAGGTTGTTCAGCCTTACCGCGACGTGCATCCGATCTTCTCGCGCTCCGGCATCGAAGCGCAGCTCGACCGCATGCTGCAGCCGCAGGTGACGCTGAAGTCCGGTGGCTACATCATCATCAACCAGACCGAAGCGCTGGTCTCGATCGACGTCAACTCCGGGCGTTCGACCCGCGAGCACTCCATCGAGGATACTGCGCTCCAGACGAACCTGGAAGCCGCCGAGGAAGTGGCGCGCCAGCTTCGCCTGCGCGACCTTGCCGGCCTCGTCGTCATCGACTTCATCGACATGGAAGAGAAGCGCAACAACCGCTCCGTCGAGAAGCGTCTGAAGGACCACCTCAAGAACGACCGCGCACGCATCCAGGTCGGCCGCATCTCGCATTTCGGCCTGCTCGAAATGTCGCGCCAGCGTATTCGCGCATCCGTTCTCGAATCGACCATGCAGGTCTGCCCGCACTGCAACGGCACGGGCCATATCCGCTCGCAGTCGTCGGTGGCGCTGCACGTACTGCGCGGCATCGAGGAATATCTCCTCAAGAACACGACGCACAATATCTCGGTCCGCACGACGCCGGACATCGCGCTCTACCTGCTCAACCACAAGCGCGGCACGATCATCGATTATGAGACCCGCTTCGGCGTCCAGATCATCATCGAGGCTGATGCCCATGTCGGCGCGCAGCACTTTGCGATCGACCGTGGCGAGGCCGTCGAAAATCCGGTCAAGATCGAGCAGATCCTGCATTTCGAGCCGGAACCCGAAGACGACGACATCATCATCGAGGACGAGATCGAGGAGGAAGAAGAAGAGGAGGTACGTCCGGCAGCCGCTGCTGCTGCACCGGCTGCCCAGTCCTCTTCGTCAGCCGCCGCCGACGAAAACAATCGCAAGCGCAAGCGTCGTCGTCGCCGTCGCGGCCGCCGTGAAGGTGGCGAAGGCACGGACACTGCATCCTTCGGCGGCGAACAGGCCGGCGACGAGGATGACCTGGAAGACGACGACGCCGATGGTGAAGGCGAAGAGGCTGCGGATGCATCGCAGGCGCCAGCCGAAGAAACCGCCGAGCAGCGCCGCAAACGCCGCCGTCGTGGCAAGCGTGGCGGTCGTCGCAATCGTCCAGAGGACGGTTCGCTTGAAGCCGGTACTGAAGGCGCAGAAGGCGATGATGCCGAAGGTGATTCGGATGAAGCCGATGCGGGCGAGGTAACGGCCGTCGAAGTGGACGTCGCCGAAGTGGCTGTCGTTGCAGAGGAAGTGCCGGTCGAGGCCGTTGCCGAAGAGGCGCCGGCCAAGCCGAAGCGCGCGCGCCGCAGCCGTGCCAAGGCTGCGGAAGAGGCTGTCGTCGATGATGCTGCCCGCAGCGAAATCGAAGCGCAGCCGGTAGCAGCTACGGTCGAAGCCGCTATAGAGGAAGCCACGCCGGCAGAGCCGGAAGTCGTGATGGCATCGGCCGATCTCGAAGAGCCGGCCAAGCCTGTCCGCGGCAACCGTGATCTCTCCAAGATCGCCTCCGAGCCGGTGGTGAAATCCTCTACGGCGAAGGAAGCCGCACCGGAAGACGACGCGGACAAGCCCAAGAAGGGCGGCTGGTGGCAGCGCCGCGGCTTCTTCTAAGAAGCGCTGATCTCTGAAAAATTCGAAGGCCCGGCATTGTCCGGGCCTTTTTCTTGGCTGGCAGGAAACGGGTGGCTCGCCCTTCCCCCTTCTGCGACACCCGCGGTCGTCAGAAACCAGTAAGGGAGACCCTCATGACCCGCCTCACCAACAAGGTCGCCATCATCACCGGCGCAAGCTCCGGCATCGGCCGTGCCGCAGCCCTTCTCTTCGCCCGACAGGGAGCAAAAGTCGTACTCTCGGCGCGTGGGCACGAGCGGCTTGAGGCCGTCGCCGCCGAAATCCGCGCGGCAGGTGGCTCGGCGATTGCCGTGGCAGGCGATGTCAGCGAAGAGGCGCACCACCAGGCGCTGATCGAGGCGGCCACGACCGAGTTCGGTGGCGTCGATATCGCCTTCAACAATGCCGGCACCACCGGCCCTGTCGGTCCCCTACCGGCACTTTCCATGGAAGACTGGCAGAGCGTGCTCGGCATAAACCTGACCAGCGGGTTTCTCGCCGCCAAATACCAGCTCCCCGCCATGGAGGCACGCGGCGGCGGCGCGATCGTCTTCACCTCGACCTTTGTCGGCTATACTGCAGGCTTTCCGGGGTTGGCCGCCTATGCCGCGTCGAAATCTGGCCTGATTGGCCTCGTGCAGGTGCTGGCCTCCGAATACGGCCCTAAGGGTATTCGGGTGAATGCGCTGCTGCCGGGTGCGACGGATACGCCGATGGGGCGGGATGTGGCGAACACGCCGGAAGCGCGCCAGTTCATTGCCGGGCTCAATGCCTTCAAGCGCATCGCGGCGCCGGAAGAGATTGCCGAGGCAGCGCTCTTCCTGTGCTCCGATGCCTCCAGCTTCACGACCGGCACGGCCATGCTGGTTGATGGTGGCGTGTCGATCAATCGGGTCTGAGAAACAGAATCAGGTGCCTGCAGGGTTGATTCCGTCTCCGGCCGCAAGGCCTTGAAACGGAATCGTTTTCACGCTCAGGCCAGCCAGCGTGCGAGGCGGTCGACCGCCTCGCTCATCTCGTCGAAAGAGCCGGCATACGAGAAGCGCATGGTGTGGTGACCATCGCGCGGATCGAAGTCGATGCCGGGTGTTGCCGCGACATCGGTTTCGGCGAGCATGCGGCGGGCAAAGGCCATGCTGTCATTGGTGAAACGGCGGACATCGACATAAGCATAAAAGGCACCGTCCATCGGCGAGGCGATAGCGAAGCCGAGCTCCGGCAGGCGCTTGACGAGGAAGTCACGGTTCACTCGATAGGCGTCGCGGTAGACATTCAGCTCCGCCTCGGCGCCGAGCGCCGCTTCCGCTGCGATCTGCGACAGTTCCGGCGCGGAGATATAGAGGCTCTGGGCGATGCGCTCGACCGGGCGCACCAGTGCCTCGGGCAGCACCATCCAGCCGATGCGCCAGCCGGTCATGCAATAGTACTTCGAAAACGAGTTGATGATCACCGCCTCGTCGCCAAATTCCAGCGCCGTCGCCTCTTCGCCGACGAAGGTGAGGCCGTGGTAGATCTCATCCGAAATGAAGGCGATGCCCTTGTCCCGGCAATAGGCGGAGAGCGCCGCGAGATTGGCGCGGCCGGTGACGGTACCGGTCGGGTTGGCGGGGCTGGCGAGAAGCACGCCGTCGATGCGGCCGGCCGCTTCCAGCGCTTCCGGCGTCAGCGTGAAACCGTTTTCGGCATTCACCTCGATTTCCACCGTTTCGATGCCGAGCGCCGCCAGGATGTTGCGATAGGCCGGATAGCCCGGGCGGGCGATGGCGACACGGTCTCCGGCATCGAAGAGCGCGAGGAAGGCGAGGTTGAAGCCAGCCGAGGAACCGGTCGTGATGGCGATCCGTCCGGGATCGACGAAAACGCCGTGATGGTTCCTGTAGAAATCCGAAATGGCGCGGCGGAGCGACAGCAGGCCGAGCGCATCCGTATAGCCGATGCGGCCGATCTCCAGCGCCCGGCGGGCAGCTTCGCGGGCGGCCTCCGGCGCCGGATGTACCGGTTGCCCGACGGCCATGGAGATTACCGGCCGGCCGGCCGCGCGCTGCTTCGTCGCCTCGGCGAGCACGTCCATGGCGTGAAAGGGTTCGACGGCGCCGCGCTTGGAGAGTTTCATGAGCTTCCGTTCCGTTTCAAGGTCGTCGTCTGTGTGCCGCAAGATACCGGTCTTCACAATCCTGCGAGGGCCGAAAATCCGCCGCTTTTACCCTATCGTTTGCGCGCGAGCGACCATAGAGTCGTTGAAAGCGCCCGCATCTGCATTGACGCGCGGGCGTCGCCAATGGCACTTCATCGGCGCATCATGACGAGGACAGAACAGACATGACATTCAAGACGAAGCTTGCGGCCACCATCGCTCTTACACTCGCGGTCGCAGCCCCTCTTCCGGCTCTCGCCCTCGACGATGCGCAGAAGAAGGAGATCGGCGACTTCATCAAGGAATACCTTGTCGAAAACCCCGAAATCCTCGTGGACGTGCAGGAAGCCCTGCAGAAGAAGCAGGAAGCGCAGCAGCAGGCCAAGGCGCAAAGCGTCATCACCGACAACGAGAAGGCCATCTTCTCCTCCCCCTACGATATCGCACTCGGCAATCCGAAGGGCGACGTCACGATCGTCGAATTCTTCGACTACAACTGCGGCTACTGCAAGCGCGCGCTCTCCGACATGGACGATATCCTGAAGGAGGACAAGAACGTCCGCTTCGTGCTGAAGGAACTGCCGATCCTCGGTCCTGATTCGCTCGCCGCCCACAAGGTGAGTGCCGCCGTGCGCGATCTTTCGCCGGAGAAATATGGTGAATTCCACCGCACGCTGCTCGGCGGCGAAGGCCGGGCCACCGAAGAAAGCGCCATCGCGCTTGCCGCCAGCATGGGTCTTACCGAAGCGGACATCCGCAAGACCATGACCGAGAAGCCGCATGACGACGCCGTGCGCGAAGCGTATTCGCTGGCAAACGACCTCGGCATCACCGGCACGCCGTCCTACGTGCTCGGCCAGGAGACGATCTTCGGTGCCGTCGGCGCAGACGATCTGCGCGAAAAAATCGCCAACGTGCGCGCGTGCGGCAAGGCGACCTGCTGAGAACGGCCATCTTCCTGCCACGCTGACCCTGTTCAGGCTGTGCTGCTTGTGGACATCGCCCCTTTCGACCGGGAAAGCCCCTGCCCTTGGGGCTTTCCCTGCGGGAACCGCCGGTCTATAGGTAATCCTCTATCCAGCATGCGGAATTACGAATGGCATCACCCCTTTTTGTGCTCAACGGCCCCAATCTGAATGCACTCGGCAAACGCGAGCCCGGTATCTATGGCGGCCAGACGCTCGCCGATATCGAAGTGCTCTGCAAGGCCGAGGGCGAAAAGCTGGGTTTTGCCGTGGATTTCCGCCAATCCAACCATGAAGGCGACCTGGTCGACTGGATCCACGAGGCCGGCGACGTTGCCGTCGGCATCGCCATCAATGCCGGCGCCTACACCCACACCTCGATCGCCCTGCATGACGCTATTCGCGCCATCAAGATCCCGGTGGTCGAACTGCACCTTTCCAACGTGCATGCCCGCGAGGAATTCCGCCACAAATCGATGATCGCGCCCGCCGTAAAGGGCGTCATCTGCGGTTTTGGTGCGCAGAGTTATGTCCTTGCGCTCCATGCGCTCTCGTCCATCACGACATAAGAAAAACCAGAGGCTCACTTCCATGGCTGACAAGAAACACGGCATCGATCAGGGTCTGATCCGCGATCTCGCCAATATCCTCAACGAGACCGACCTGACCGAGATCGAAGTGGAGCAGGACGACCTGCGCATCCGCGTCTCGCGCGCCGGCACCCCGCAATACGTCCAGGCGCCGATGGCCGCTCCGGCGCCTGCCTTCGCCGCGCCCGCTGCTGCCGCAGCCGCTCCGGTCGTCGACGCGCGCAACAACAAGAATGCCGTCACGGCGCCGATGGTCGGCACGGCCTATCTGTCACCCGCACCGGGTTCGCGCCCCTTCATCGAAGTTGGCGCGACGGTCAAGGAAGGTCAGACCATCCTCATCATCGAAGCCATGAAGACGATGAACCAGATCCCCGCGCCGCGCTCGGGCAAGGTCACCGAAATCCTCGTGCAGGATGCAAGCCCGGTTGAATATGGCGAACCGCTGATCGTCATCGAATAAGGCGGCCCCCATGATCTCCAAAGTCCTCATTGCCAACCGCGGCGAAATCGCCCTTCGGGTCCTTCGGGCCTGCAAGGAGCTCGGCATCGCCACGGTTGCCGTGCATTCGACGGCGGATGCCGACGCCATGCATGTCCGCCTTGCCGACGAAAGCGTGTGCATCGGCCCGCCGCCGTCGCGCGAAAGCTACCTGAACATTCACCAGATCGTTGCCGCCTGCGAGATCACCGGCGCCGACGCCGTGCATCCGGGTTATGGCTTCCTGTCGGAAAACGCCAAGTTCGCGGAAATCCTCGACGCGCACGGCATCACCTTCATCGGGCCGACCGCGGAACATATCCGCATCATGGGCGACAAGATCACCGCCAAGAAGACGGCGGAAGCGCTTGGCATCCCGGTCGTTCCGGGTTCTGACGGCGAAGTAAAGCCGGAAAACGCACTGGAAATCGCCCGCCAGATCGGCTTTCCCGTGCTCATCAAGGCCACCGCCGGCGGCGGCGGCCGCGGCATGAAGGTCGCCAAGAACGAGGACGACCTCGAGGAAGCGGTCTCGACAGCCCGTTCCGAGGCGCTTGCCGCCTTCGGCAACGACGCCGTCTACATGGAAAAGTACCTCGGCAAGCCGCGCCACATCGAAATCCAGGTCGTCGGTGACGGCATGGGCAACGCCGTCCATCTCGGGGAACGCGACTGCTCGCTGCAGCGCCGTCACCAGAAGGTCTGGGAAGAGGCCAACTCGCCGGCCCTCAACGTCGAGCAGCGCATGAAGATCGGCCAGGTCTGCGCCGACGCCATGAAGAAGCTGAAGTACCGCGGCGCCGGGACGGTCGAGTTCCTCTACGAGAACGGCGAGTTCTATTTCATCGAAATGAACACCCGCCTTCAGGTGGAGCATCCGATCACCGAAGCGATCACCGGCATCGACCTCGTACACGAGCAGATCCGCGTCGCCTCCGGTGCCGGCCTGTCGGTCGAGCAGGAGGACATCGTTTTCTCCGGCCATGCCATCGAGTGCCGCATCAATGCGGAAGACCCGCGCACCTTCGTCCCCTCGCCGGGCACGATCACGCATTTCCACGCACCGGGCGGACTTGGCGTGCGTGTGGATTCAGGCGTCTACCAGGGCTACAAGATCCCGCCCTACTACGACAGCCTGATCGGCAAGCTCATCGTGCACGGCCGTACCCGCGTCGAATGCATGATGCGCCTGCGCCGCGTGCTGGACGAGTTCGTCATCGACGGCATCAAGACGACGCTGCCGCTGTTTCAGGACCTGATCGGCAACCAGGACATCGCCAACGGCGATTATGACATCCATTGGCTGGAGAACTATCTGGCCAACAAGACCGACGCCTGAGGGCGTCGGTTATGGCAGGGCGTCGCAGCCGTCACCCGGAAATCACGCCGGAACTGTTGCTGCGCGCCTATTCCATCGGGCTTTTCCCGATGGCCGATTCGGCAGACGACCCAGAACTGTTCTGGGTCGAGCCGGACATGCGGGGCGTCATCCCGCTCGATGACTTTCACGTCTCGCGCAGCCTTGTAAAAACCATCCGCAAAAGCCCCTTCGACATCCGCTTCGATAGTGCCTTTGACGCTGTGCTGGCCGCCTGCGCGGAGGCAGCACCCGACCGCCCCTCCACCTGGATCAATGCGAAGATCAAGTCGCTCTATGGCACCCTGCACCGCATGGGCCATGCGCATTCCGTGGAGGCGTGGGAGGGCGATCAGCTCGTCGGCGGGCTCTATGGCGTCTCGCTGGGTGCCGCGTTCTTCGGCGAGAGCATGTTTTCCCGGCGCACGGATGCCTCGAAGATCTGCCTCGTGCACCTCGTGGAGCGGCTCAAGGACCGCGGCTTTCGCCTGCTCGACACGCAGTTTACGACCGAGCACCTGAAGACGTTCGGGGCAATCGACGTGCCGAAGATCGAATACGAGGATATGCTCGCCAACGCGCTGGCGTCGCCACATCTGTCGTTTTGACGGAAAAGTCGCGCCTGGCGGGGTGGATCCTCGGGTCAAGCCCGAGGATGACAGAAGAAAAGATGGGAAGAACACAAGGAACGGTGCCGCATGCGGTGTCGTTAGACGGGTTCATACCCCACCCTCCCCGCCGTCATCCTCGGGCTCGACCCGAGGATCCACGTCCGCAAACGGGGATCTGCGCTACTCTGCCTTCGTCTCAGCGTCTTCCGGCGGCGGCACTTCTGACTTTGCCTTGCATTCGACGAGCCAGACGTCATAGACGGGGTGCTCGACGGCGTTGAGGCCGGGGCTGTCGGCGAACATCCAGCCGGTGAAGATGCGGCGAATCTTCCGGTCGAGCGTGATCTCGTCGACCTCGACGAAGGTCGTGACCTTCTGGGTTTCGGTGTCGTCGCGGCTATAACAGACCTTCGGCGTCACCTGCAGCGCGCCGAACTGTACCGTCTCACCGATATAGACATCGAAATTGGTGATGCGGCCGGTGATCTTGTCGATGCCGGAGAACACGGCGACCGGGTTTTCGATGCGCGCGGCGTTCGATGCGACAGGCATCAACACGGCGCCTGCGGTCGCGGCTGCAAGCACAGCGACAAGGAACCGCCGGCCGGCGTTTGCCCGTGAAAACCCTGATGTCATGAATGCCGTCTCCTGCGATCTGCACCGGCGTTCGCCGGTCGCTTGGAGCTACCGGCGAATTGTGGCCAAATCGGTATCAGTTGCCCGGCGTCCAGGCGTCATAGTCACCAGTCACGCGCGGGCGCTCGCCGGCAACGGCGATCGAGCCCGGCGGGCGGTAGGCCTGTGCGGTGCCGGTCCCGTTCGGGCGGTGCCCCACCTGCCATTCGCGCGGCGTGTACTCTTCGTCAGCCGGCGAAACGTCCGTGCGATGGTGCATCCAGCCATGCCAGCCCGGCGGGATGGCGGAGGCATCGGCATAGCCGTTATAGATTACCCAGCGGCGCGTGCGGCCTTCCGAATCCTTGGCGCTGCCCTGGTAATAGACATTGCCCAACTCGTCCTGCCCCACCTTTTTGCCGAAGCGCCAGGTGTGAAAGCGGGTGCCGATCGTCTGACCGTTCCACCAGGTGAAAATCTGCTTGAGAAGGTTCATGGGCTGGCGTCCTTGGCAGGGCCATGCCGGAAGCGCGGCCCGAGACTGATAGTTCTACCCCGCGCATGGCGGGCGATATTCTTCCGCTTATGGCGCGGTGACGCCTGAATGTCCAGCGATTCCCGCGCGTTCGCACATGGCTTTTCGTCGCGCTCAGCCGCCGAGCGGCTTCTCGTAGACATCCAGCGGCACGCCGGAGATGTTATCGGCGGTATGCTGCGCCTCGCCCACCTTGGTGAAGCCGTGCGCAGCGTAGAAGCCGACCGCAGCCTCGTTGCGCGGGTCGACCTCCAGCACCATGGAATTGGCATCGGGAAAGCAGGATTCGAGCTCTGCGAACATGTCGCGGCCGATCCCCTGGCGCTGGAAGCGCGGCAGCACGTAGAGCTGATGGAGAAACGCCGCCTTCGGCCGCTCCTTCGACATGGCGACATATCCCATGCCGGCAAGCTCCTTGCCATTGTCGGCGACGACGAATTCGCTGTCCTTGCGCGCAAGCCGGGCCTTCAGCGCCGGCACCGCGTGCCAGCGCGCGGTGATCTCGCTCACCTTGTCGGCGCCGTAGAGCGCGTCATAGGTGGCGTGCCACGTCTCGGCAAGAAGCGCGCTGACCTTCGCCAAGTCCTGCTCGGAAGCCGTGCGAACGAAGAACATGGAGGATCCCTTTGGTTTTGCAGCAATTCCGGACGGAAAACCGCTTCACACTTTTCCTGGAATTGCTTCAGTCCTCGATGCCGAGCTTGGCCTTGACCAGCGCCTGAACGGCCTGCGGGTTGGCCTTGCCGCCCGTCGCCTTCATCACCTGGCCGACGAACCAGCCGGCCAGCGTCGGCTTGGCCAGAACCTTGGCCACCTGATCGGGATTGGCGGCGATGATCTCATCGACGGCCTTCTCGATGGCGCCGGTATCTGTCACCTGCTTCATGCCGCGCGTTTCGACGAGTTCAGCCGGGTTGCCGCCTTCGGTCCAGACGATTTCGAACAGGTCCTTGGCGATCTTGCCGGAGATGGTGCCGTCCTTGATGAGATCGATGATGCCGCCGAGCTGATCGGGCGAAACCGGAGTCTCTTCAATGGCTTTGCCGTCCTTGTTCAAGGCACCAAGCAAGTCGTTGATGACCCAGTTAGCGGCAATCTTGCCGTCGCGGCCGGCGGCCACGGCCTCGTAATAGTCGGCGATCGCCTTTTCCGAGACGAGCACCGAGGCATCGTAGACCGAAAGGCCGAGATCCTTGACGAAGCGAATCTTTTTGTCATCCGGCAGTTCCGGCAAGTCGGCCAGAAGCTTGCCGACGAATTCGTTGTCGAATTCCAGCGGCAACAGGTCCGGATCGGGGAAATAGCGGTAATCGTGCGCGTCTTCCTTCGAGCGCATGGAGCGCGTCTCGCCCTTGCCCGGGTCGAAGAGACGGGTTTCCTGGTCGATCGAACCGCCGTCCTCCAGAATGCCGATCTGGCGGCGGGCTTCGTATTCAATCGCCTGGCCCATGAAGCGGATGGAGTTGACGTTCTTGATCTCGCAGCGCGTGCCGAAGCCCTCGCCCGGACGGCGCACGGAGACGTTGACGTCGGCGCGCATCGAGCCTTCGTCCATGTTGCCGTCGCAAGTGCCGAGGTAGCGCACGATGGAGCGCAGCTTCGTCATATAGGCCTTGGCCTCGTCCGACGAGCGCATGTCCGGCTTGGAGACGATCTCCATCAGCGCGACGCCCGAACGGTTGAGGTCGACATAGGACATGGTCGGATGCTGGTCGTGCATCGACTTGCCGGCGTCCTGCTCAAGGTGCAGGCGCTCGATACCGATCTCGATATCTTCAAAGTTGCCCTGGCGGTCGGGGCCGAGCGAGATGACGATCTTGCCTTCGCCGACGATCGGATCCTTGAACTGCGAAATCTGGTAGCCCTGCGGCAGGTCCGGATAGAAGTAGTTCTTGCGGTCGAAGATCGAGCGGTGGTTGATCTGCGCCTTCAGGCCGAGACCGGTGCGCACGGCCTGGCGCACGCATTCCTCGTTGATGACTGGCAGCATGCCAGGCATGGCCGCATCGACGAGCGAAACGTTGGCGTTCGGCGCCTTGCCGAACTCGGTGGAGGCGCCGGAGAAGAGCTTGGAATTCGAAAGAACCTGCGCGTGCACCTCCAGGCCGATGATCACCTCCCAGTCGCCAGTGGCGCCGGGGATGAAGCGTTTCGGATCGGGAGTACGGACGTCGACGAGGGTCATGGCAGGCTCTTGGCTCGGGTGTCTTCAGTGCTGTCTCGGTAGAACATATGGGCAGGCGGCGCAAGGTTTTCAGCAGGCGCAGCCCGACCTCGTTAGCCAGGCGGCAAGGATGATCGGCTAACAACGCCCCATGAGCACGGCAACAACGCTTCTGGTCTTTTTTCTCGTTTTCAACCTCGTGACGTTCTGCGTCTATTGGTGGGACAAGCAAGCCGCGCGCGATGGCCATCGGCGCGTTTCCGAAGCGCGCCTGCTGCAGTTGGCTTTGATCGGCGGCAGCCTTGGCGCGTTCGCCGCGCAACGCTTGTTGCGGCATAAGACGCACAAGGAGCCGTTTCGTACACAGCTGATGGCAATCCTGATCCTGCACGCAATGCTGATCCCGACGGCTCTGGTCTTCGGCCCTTCCCTCTACCAGATGCTGCGCGCCGGCTGACATCCCATTCGGCAGCGCCTGTTGACACACGGCACGATTCGTAACTATTGTTGTTACATGAAAAGAAACAGTCGACTTTCCGCGGTGCTTCACGCACTCATGCATATGGCCGAACGCGACGCACCGATGACCTCGGACGATCTCGCGCGCTGCCTCGATACCAACGCCGTCGTCGTTCGGCGCACCATGGCCGGGCTTCGCGATGCCGGCATCGTGCAATCTGGCCGCGGCCATGGCGGCGGCTGGCATTTCGCCAGGCCGCTTGCCAATATCTCGCTGCTCGACATCTACAATGCGCTCGGCGAGCCGATCGTCTTCCAGATCGGTGCTGCCACGGAAATGCCGGGCTGCGTGGTCGAGCAATCCGTGAACCGGGTGATCGGCGATGCGCTGAAGGATGCGGAAGCGATCCTGATGGCGCGTTTCGCCGGTACGACACTGGCCAACCTTGCCGAGGATTTCCGCGCGGCGGCCGCAGCCAAGCGCGCCCGCGCCGATACCGGCTAAGTCGCAACCACGTCCCTATCCGCATCGTCAACGACCGGCACCGCCGGGCGAACGCTGCCGCTTGTTCCAGAAAGGATGAAACCATGACCGAAGATGCCATCATCATCGGCGGGGGCTTTGCCGGCCTTTCCGCCGCCATGCAGCTTGCCCGCGCCCGCCGCCGCATTACCATCTTGGACACCGGCGAGCCGCGCAATCGCTTCTCCGCCCATTCGCACGGCTTCCTTGCGCAGGATGGTCGGCCGGGGCGCGATATCCTCGCCGATGCCCGTCGCCAGCTTGCCGCTTATGAGACCGTCACCTTCCGCGATGTGCCGGCCGAAACGCTGGAGGGCGAGAGGGACGCTTTTTCCGTGTTCACTGGCGGTGGCGGGCGTATAGATGCACGGCGCGTGCTGCTCGCCACCGGTTTCGAAGACCAACTGCCGGCGATCCCCGGTCTTGCGGAGCGCTGGGGCAAGACGGTGCTGCATTGCCCCTATTGCCACGGCTACGAGGTCGGCGGCGGCGCGGTCGGCGTGCTGGCCCGGACCGCCGAAGCGGCGCGATTCGCGGCTGTCGTCGCCGATTGGGGCGATGTCACCCTCTTCACCAATGCCGTGCCGGAACCGGACGACGAGGCGCTTGCCGTGCTTGCCGAGCGCAATGTGAAACTGCGGCCGGGCCGCGTTACCGCAATCGCGGACGGGCCGGATGGCATGCTGTCGGTCGAGACCGGGCCGGGCATTCCGACACTGGTGAAGGCGCTCTTCGTCATGCCGGAGGCACGGGTGCGCAGCGCCATCCCGGCAGACCGCGGCCTCAAACTCAAGGAAACGCCGATCGGCAATATCCTTCACACGGACGACATGGGCCAGACATCCCTGCCCGGCCTCTATGCCGCCGGCGACATCGCGCTTGGCCCGGCCAATATCTCGCTTGCCGCGGCCAATGGGGTCAAAACCGCCGTGATGCTACATCACTCGCTGATCTGGCCTGCGCATTGACGCAGCAGCGGCGCTTGGTTATTTCAAGGCGTCCGCACATGGAGTTTTGATGTCCAACTCCTCTGAGACCTGCTGAGGACCCTGCCCGCTAACCAATGCGCGCAGGGTCGGAAAAACGATGAACCCTGCCACCCCGTGGGTGGCGGAACGTTTTTTCGCGTTCATTCGAACGCCAGACGGATCACTCAAGACAATGGACATTTCGCGCGCCGAACAGCGCATTCTCCACCTGCTCGCCCAGGGCGGCAGGATCGACATCGAAAAAGATGAAAACCGAAAGATCGCAACGGTCGCCTGCATCACGCGGGACGGCTGGCGCGCGGGCGGGCTCACGATAGAGCTCTTCCGCAAGCTGAAACGCCGGCGCTGCATCGCGTCATCCGGCGGCAGGCCCTACCGCATCACGCAGCGGGGCCTGGTGCTCGTGCGATCGCAGCTGGACAACCAGTAGACAGACCGGGAGGCGCGGCAAAAGCCCGCCTCCCGTTTCAAAATCCGGCTGGCCCATAACCGATGGGTTCCTCCGCGATCAACTGCCGGCGCAGTCCGATCGATTCCACATCCCGGTCGAGACGCGGCTGGTAGTCAACAGACAGCCAGCTAACCGAATAACCGTGTTTCTGGAAGAAGCCGACGGCGGCCGTGTTGCGCGCATGGGTCTGAAGGCGTGCCGCCTCGAATCCGGCGGCAAGGATTTCACCCTCAATGGCAGCGAGCAGGGCGGCGCCGAGGCCCTTCTTCTGCTGGGGCGGATCGACCCAGAGATCGGTGATCTCGTCGTCCAGGGATTCACGCGAGGCCCAACCGGCCAGCACGCCGTCGCTCTCGGCCACCGTCACCCGCAGCCAATGGGCGGCCAGAAACTGCTGGAAGGCGGAGCGTGCATTGTCCCGCCGCACCTGAAGGTCGGCTACCCCCACCACGGCCTGCTCCCAGGCCCGCACGCCAATCTCGACGACGGCGAGCACATCCTCTTCACGCGCATTGCGAACAGTGATCATGCGGGTGCCCCTTCCGGCACTATGAAAGCACTGCACGAGGGACTTGGCGAGGGAGACGAAAGGCTATCCACGGAGATGATGGGAGGAGCGTGCGGACATATCGCACCAAAGAGGCCTCAACCTCTCCTCGATCATGGTCGGGCTTGACGCGACCATCCACACTCCAGGGAGGCCAATGCATCTCCGGCTCAGGTCCGGGGTTGGGGTAAAGGTCTTTCCAAAACGAAACCGCCCGGCCTTTCGGCCGGGCGATCCCTTACTTGTCGCGGAGTTGGACGATGTCGTTCATCAGACCCGCCGTACCATTGTGGATGGTCAGGCGTTCCACCTTGCCGGCGATGGCTTCCAGCGCTTCAAGCTCCTTCAGCCGCAGCATGACCGGGTTCTCCGCCATCACCTTCGCCGTGTTGAGCAACGAACGGGTGGCGTTCGTTTCCTCGCGGCGGCGAATGACGTTGGCTTCTGCCTGCTTCTCCGCGGCGACAACCTGGTTGAGGATATCGCGCATCTCGCCCGGCAGGATCACATCCTTGAGCTCGATGGCCGACACCTCGACACCGATCGCCGCCATGTCGGCGCGCACCTTCTCGGCGGCTTCCGCATTGACCGTCACCTTGCGTTCAAGGATCTGGTCGAGCGTCAGCGTGCCGAGCGTCTGGCGGAAGGCGAACTGCAATGCCCGGTACAGGGCATCGGCAAAGTCCTTCACGTCAGACACCGCCTTCAGCGGATCGACGACGCGGTACTCGGCTGCAATGTTCACCCGGATCGTCACCTTGTCGCGGGTAAGCAGTTCCTGACCGGTCACGTCGAGCGACTGGCGCTTCAGGTCGACCACGCGCACCTGGATCGTCTTTCCGACGTTCCAGAAGGCGTGAGCGCCGGGCTCCAGCATGCGCTGATGCGTACCGTCGACGAAGAGCAGGCCAACCTGACCATCGTTGACGAGGAAGGCCGTCG
Organism: Sinorhizobium sp. RAC02; assembly: GCF_001713395.1. Lineage (NCBI taxonomy): Bacteria > Pseudomonadati > Pseudomonadota > Alphaproteobacteria > Hyphomicrobiales > Rhizobiaceae > Sinorhizobium > Sinorhizobium sp. RAC02. Next base: position 1,557,041 of record NZ_CP016450.1, read on the forward strand.
TCAGCTCCGTACGACGCGCCCGCGTCAGCCGACGCATCAGCTCCGGATCGACGTCGAGCCGATCCTTGAGATCGACGCGCGTTTCGGTCCACGGACCGGCCGCGTTCCAGACCACGAGCTTCTGGTTCGGTGCGAGCACCGCATGCAGCTCGCCGTCGCGCTCGACGACCGCCACCTCACGGCTGCCCGTCCGGAAAACCGCCAGTTCGCGTGCCGCCACCTCCGGGAGCGTATCGAACAACGGCTTCTCGTAGGCCGAGGCAAAGGTCGGCCGGTTCACGTCGTGGCGCTCCAGCTCGAGCATGCCGCGGCGGTTCGGTAGGGCGTGCTCGCCTGGTCCGAAAATGCCGAGCACCTCTCCCCTGTAGAGGGCGAGCACCCGTTCGTTTGCCTTCACGAGGACGCGCTGGCGCCCCAAAATCATATCGAGAAACATCGTCATTGTTCTTGCTCCTTCGGGTCATACGCTACGTCACGAACCGATCTTCCTTTCGTTTCTGGTTTCGACTGGTACCGGAGGCGCATCTTGCCACCAGTTCCCTGAGACACCCTGATCGCCCGGGGAACCTGCGGGCGGGGCATGCGAATAGTGATCCGAGAACCGGATGACGGCCATCGGCGATGGGTTTTCGGGAGAGGACCGCGCGGCCTTTCGGCGGGCTCGGGAACCATGGGCTCCGTCGCTGGCCTGAAGGCATCTTGGCCGTCACCGCGAACCGGACCGCAAATGTCCGGCGTTAGGCTTTCCGGGTTTCCCCGGTTCGCCGTCCGCAGTCCGGTCCCCGGACCGGATATCGAGACAGCTTGGAAGGCTGTTTGGAGAAGGATTCGAACCTTCCACAGTCAGATTACAGGTCTGATGCTCTACCACTGAGCTATCCAATGGAGCAGACAACGGGAATCGAACCCGCGACCTCCGGAGAAAATGTCCGGTGCTCTACCGCTGAGCTAGGTCCGCAAACCAGTCTTCTTGGTGCGGCATCCGTACACGACGACGGCAGGGCCGCCTCGCGCGGGAGGAGCGTGAAAACTCCATCCGTTGACATCCGCACCGGCTGAACGACCGGGAGGGCGCGTTTATTCTCAACTTATGGGGGGATCAAGCAGAAAAGGCGTGGGCATGCCTATCGTTACGGCAGGTGTTGCCGTTACGACACGATATGGACGATGAAAGCCGTGCCTTCGGGTGCCCCTCACCCTAACCCTCTCCCCGCAAGCGGGGCGAGGGAACTTGCCACATGCAGGAGTCTAGATTGAGGAAAACAGTGCGGCATATCCCTTCTCCCCGCCTGCGGGGAGAAGGTCGCCGGCAGGCCGGATGAGGGGCTATTGGCCCCTTACCACCACTTGTTCGGCGTGAAGCGGCCGGCTGCTTTTTCGATGACATGCGCTGTCTTGAAGAGGATTTCCTCCTCGAACGGCTTGCCGATGAGCTGCAGGCTGAGCGGCAGGCCCTTGTGGTCGAGGCCGGCCGGCACGGAGAGGCCCGGCAGGCCCGCCATGTTCACGGTGACGGTGAAAATGTCCTGGAGATACATCTTGACCGGATCGGACGCGAGATCCTCGTCGGCGATGCCGAAGGCGGAGGATGGCGTTGCGGGGGTCAGGATCGCATCGACGCCGGCGTTGAAAGCGAGTTCGAAGTCGCGCTTGATCAGCGTACGGACCTTCTGGGCCTGCAGGTAGTAGGCGTCGTAGTAACCGGCCGACAGCACATAAGTGCCGATCATGATGCGGCGCTTCACTTCCTTGCCGAAGCCGGCGGCGCGGGTCTTCTCGTACATGTCGACGATGTCCTTGCCATCGACGCGCAGGCCGTAGCGTACACCGTCGTAGCGAGCGAGGTTCGACGAGGCTTCGGCAGGCGCCACGATGTAGTAGGCGGGAAGCGCATATTTGGTGTGCGGCAGCGAGATGTCGACGATCTCGGCACCGGCTTCCTTCAGCCAGGCAATACCCTGCTGCCACAGCGCCTCGATCTCTTCCGGCATGCCATCGACGCGGTATTCGCGCGGGATGCCGATGCGCATGCCCTTCAGCGACTGGCCGAGCGAGGCTTCGTAATCCGGAACGGCCAAATCGACGGAGGTCGTGTCCTTGGCGTCGACGCTGGCCATGGACTTCAAGAGGATCGCGGCATCGCGCACATCGCGGGCGATCGGGCCGGCCTGGTCGAGCGACGAGGCGAAGGCGGCGATGCCCCAGCGCGAGCAGCGGCCATAGGTCGGCTTGATGCCGACGGTGCCGGTGAAGGCTGCGGGCTGGCGGATCGATCCGCCGGTATCCGTTGCCGTCGCGCCGGCGCAGAGGAAGGCGGCAACGGCTGCGGCCGAACCGCCGGACGAACCGCCCGGCACGAGATCGGCGTTCGAGCCCTTGGCACGCCACGGGTTCTTGACCGCGCCGTAATAGGAACTCTCATTGGAAGAGCCCATGGCGAACTCGTCCATGTTCAGCTTGCCGAGCATGACGGCGCCGGCATCCCACAGGTTCTGGGTGACGGTCGATTCGTATTTCGGCTTGAAGCCGTCGAGGATGTGGCTGCACGCCTGTGTGTGCACGCCTTCGGTCGCAAACAGGTCCTTGATGCCGAGTGGAATGCCTTCCAGCGCGCCGGCTTTGCCCGCAGCGATGCGGCTGTCGGAGGCCTTCGCCATGTCGCGCGCCTTTTCCGGCGTCACAGCGACATACGCGTTGAGCGCGCCGTTCGCGCCATCGATCGCGCCGAGATAGGCGTCCGTCAGTTCGACGGCGGTGATCTCCTTGGCGCCGAGCTTTTCGCGGGCTTCGGCAATGGTCAGGCGGGTCAGATCGGTCATGGTGCGGTCACTTCAGGTCAGGCAGCGGGAAGCTGCTTTTGGTAAAAGACGGAAAAAGGTGAGTCCGGATAGTCGAGCACGGGGCCGCAGCGGGAAAAGCCGGCCTTCTCGTAGATCGCCCAGGCCGCCGGGTGCTGGTCGCCGGTTTCGAGCACGAGCGTTTCCAGCCCCTCCCGTTCGGCAACGCTTTGGATTTCGCCGAGGATGCGCCGGCCGATGCCCTGCCCCTGCCACGCCGGCCGGGTGAACATGCGCTTCACCTCGCCCACCGTCTCGGAGTGGCGTTTCAGCGCGCCGCAGCCAATGACGATGTCATCATCGCGGGCGATCCAGACCGTGACGGTCGGCTCGGCCATCTGCTCGACGGTGAGGTGATAACAGGCCTCCGGCGGCGAGAGCGCGAGCAAAATGGTGTTCAGCTCCGCGATCAGCGTGCGAACCTCATCCTGCAACGGGCTTTCGACGGCGATGGTGACGGTCAAGGATTACTCCACAACCTTCGGAACCTGGAAGAAATTGCGGTCGGACGCCGGCGCATTGGCAACGATGTCATCCGCCTTGCTGCCGTCGCTGACGACGTCATCGCGCTTGCGCATGACCATCGGCGTGACGGAGGTCATCGGCTCGACGCCCTCGACATTGACTTCGGACAGTTGCTCGACGAAGCCGAGGATGCCGTTCAGCTCGCCGGTCATGCGGTTTGCCTCGTCCTCGCTGACGGCGATGCGGGCAAGACGCGCGACGCGCTTCACGGTGGCTAGATCTACGGACATGGTAAGCTCCGGTGGGATTTTCCTTCCGGCTATAGCGGCCATGACGGCCCTATGCAACGGGGCCGATCAGTTCAGGATCGCGCTTCCCAGCAGACACAACAACAATTCGTCCACGCTTTCCAGAGGGGTGAACCGCTTCTGCGGAACGATACGATGCCCCAGTCGCTCGTGCTTGACGCCCTGTGCATTGCCCTTGCTGTGCCGCACCACCTTCAAATCCGCGATATCCGGCAACGGGCCGCCGTTCGTATCCCCAAACCAGCGAAAGTTCATCGTCTTCAGATCGTCGTCCACGACGATCCACACAACACATCCACTGGCCTTCTCCGCGAGGCGCAGGCTGATATTGACCTCGGCGCGAGCCCCACCCTTCCGGCTGATTTTCAGCTGGATGTGCCGTGTGACGTTCCTGCAGGTGAGCACGAGATCGTACCCACCTGCATCGAATTCGCTTTTCAGGATTTCGGCATCGAGGATGTCCTTCTGCCAGAGGCGCCGGAGAAGTTCCCCGGCGAAAAGGTGCTCGACGATATTTTCACGCAGCGTCGAAAAGACCGCGTGTTTCTCTCGCGCTTCCATCAAAAGCCCCTCGATACGCTTTGCTAGCTCCCACGCACCTGGCCGACCGAAAGCACATCGACCTTCGCCACGGCACCGTCCATCGCCTGCACGAAGAGGTCAGCGGTCTGGTCGATGATGCGGAAGGAACCGTAGTGGCAGGGAATGACGGTGTCGAACTTGAAGAAGCGCTGGCAGGCAAGCGCGGCCACGGCACCGCCCATCGTAAAACGGTCACCGATCGGCACCAGGCCGATTTCCGGCTGGTGCAGTTCGTGGATCAGCGCCATGTCGGAAAAGATATCCGTGTCGCCCATGTGATAGAGCGTCGGGTCTTCCTCGAAATGCAGGACGAGGCCGTTGGCATTGCCGAGCGAATGGGAGACGCCGTCTTCGGTGATCTGCGCAGAGGAATGCAGTGCGTTGACGAAGGTCGTCGAAAACCCGTCGAAATGCACGGTGCCGCCGGTATTACCCATGTCGATCTTCTCCACGCCCTTGGCGCCTAGCCAGGCGGCAAGATCGGCATTCGCCAGCACGGTCGCGCCGGTTTCCTTGGCGATCCGGATCGTATCGCCGACATGGTCGCCGTGGCCGTGGGTGAGCAGAATGTGCGTGAGGCCGGCGACGGCATCCTTGCGGGTCGATTCGTCGAAGGCGGGATTGCCGGTGAAGAAGGGATCGATGAGGATTCTTGCCTTGGCGGTTTCGATCCGGAAGGCCGAATGGCCGAGCCAGGTGATCTTCATGACGTTTCTCCTGTTATGAGTAGCTGCGGAATATAGATCCGGCGAATGCCGTTTCCATCCATCTCAGGATCGTTATAAGCGTGGCGATAGAGATGGAGCAACGCCCGGCAGCCCGCCGGTGATGCGCCATCCACGCAAGGAGCCGCCATGAGCGACGATGATTACATCTATGACGAAGCCACCGGCGAATGGCGCCCCGCCTCCGAGATCGCAGCCGCGAAAGCCGCGCAGAACGTGGTGCGCGATGCCAGCGGCACCGTGCTGGCCGATGGCGATTCGGTCGTGCTCATCAAGGACTTGAAGGTGAAGGGCGCCGGCCAGACGCTGAAGCAGGGCACGGTGATCAAGACGATCCGCCTGACCGACAACCCGGAAGAAATCGACTGCCGGCACGATGCCATCAAGGGCCTGGTGCTACGCACGGAATTCGTCCGCAAACGCTGAAACAATCCGCGGGAGGCTTCATCCATGGCGACACTGACACTGGAAGAACTGGCTGAGGCGCTTGCACCCCGCCAGCCGATCGCCGGCCTCGACCTCGGCACGAAGACGATCGGCCTGTCGGTTTCTGATCTCGGCCGGCGGCTGGCGACGCCGCGGCCGGTGTTGAAGCGTGTGAAATTCACGCAGGATGCCGAGCTGCTGCTGGCCTTCGCGGCAAAGGAAAAGGTCGTCGCCTTCGTCATCGGCCTGCCTGTCAACATGGATGGCAGCGCCGGTCCGCGTGTTCAGGCGACGCGCGCCTTCGTGCGCTCGATGAGCGAAAAGACCGACATCCCCTTTGTCTACTGGGACGAGCGACTGTCGACGGTGGCGGCGGAGCGCACGCTGATCGAGATGGATGTGTCGCGCAAGAAGCGGGCCGAGCGTATCGACTCGGCCGCCGCCTCCTTCATTCTTCAAGGCGCGCTGGACAGGCTTTCGTCTCTGGCAAGGACGGCCGACGACGACGACTGACGGCGGGCCTGCCACCAGGCAAAAATCTGCTTGCGGCGGCGGAACGCAATGATGCCGAGCACCAGGAAACTGTCGAAGATAATGGCGCGCAGCACCAGCGGCGGCAGGCTTTCCGGCGGAATGCCGAGGATATGGCCATAGATCTGGAACACCAGATCATGCGCATCCCGCGTCAGCATGAAGAAGCCGAAGCTCATGTCGTAATAGGAAAGCCCGTACCAGCTGCCGATCAGCGCAATCGGGCCGGCCCAGAGAATCAGGAACCACTTCATGCAGCCCTCCTCTTCATCGCGAGGAGGTCGCCGGCAGCGAAGATCATCTCGCTCACCGCCACACTCCCGACAAGCACAAGCAACGGCACGGCGATATCCACCGCGACAAAACAAAACAGGGTCGTCATGACCGAAATCCGGGCCGTTCTGGCCATATCAAGCACTCGCTCGCATGGTTAACACCAAGTGAATGGCACCTTCACCCGTTAACCTTCCGTACGCAACGTAAACCCTTCATTAAGGTTAATTTCCACATGGCCGCCGTCGCGCCCCGCCCTTGCCACTTCGACCAAGGCGTGGAATGAGCGGTGATCTCTCCAGCCGATCCGGTATCATGCTCGCCATCTTCGAAAGCATCCTCCCCGTCTTCCTGCTCGTCGTGCTGGGAGCGCTGCTCAAGCGCTGGCGGCTGATCGACCGCGACATGTGGAACGGGCTCGAACAGCTCGGCTTCTTCGTGCTGTTTCCCTGCCTTCTGTTCACGACGCTCGCCAAGGCGGAGTTTTCCGGCATCGCCGCAGGCGATATCGCGATCGGCTCCATCGGCTCCGTGACCTTGATTGCGCTCATGCTGGCAATTGGCTGGCCGCTCTTTCGGGCAGCCGGCGTTTCCGCGGCCTCCTACACCTCGGTCTTCCAGACCTCGACGCGCTGGAATGCCTTCATCGCGCTGGCGATCGCCGAGAAGCTTTACGGGCCGCAAAGCCTCGCGCTCGTCGCACTGGTCGCAACGCTGATCATCATCCCGATCAACCTCTACAATATCGGCGTTCTCGTCTGGTTTGGCGGCGGCACACGCAGCCTCAAGATTTTTGCGCACAAGATTCTCACCAATCCGATGATCATCGGCTCGGTTCTCGGCGTTAGCATCAACCTGCTGGGCATCAAGATCTACGACCCGCTGATGCAGGCGACGGAGCTTGTTGCGGATGCGTCGCTCAGCCTCGGCCTCATCATGGTTGGCGCCGGGCTGAAGCTGGCCGATGCGCTACGCCCGCGTCCGCTCGCGCTGCTACCCGTGGTGCTGAAGCTCGTTTTCATGCCGCTGATCATGACGGGTGCCGCCTATGCGCTCGGCATGCGCGGCGAGCCGCTGCTGACCATCGCCATGGGTGCCAGCGTTCCGACGGCGATGAACGGTTATGTGCTGGCCAAGCAGATGGGCGGTGACGCGCCGCTCTATGCCGCCGTCGCGACGCTCCAGACGATCGCGTCGTTCTTCACCATCCCGATGGTGCTGGCGGCGACGGCCTATCTCGCCGGCGGATAGAGCAGGTCGACGATGTAGGCCGAATCGAAACGCGAATCGAGCATGCCGTAGGTCGAGCGCCAGCCGGAGGCGAGGCGCGTTTCCAGGAAGGCATCGGCCACGCGGCCGGCACCGGCGCGGTAAAGTTCCGCAGCCGCGGCGGCAAGTGCCAGCTGCTCGACGAGCATGCGGGCGGCGCCCTCGTCCCGCTCGCAGAGCGACAGGGCAGCGCGCAGCACGTCCACCGTCTTCTTGCCGGCCGGGCCGAGATCGCGGGCAAGGCCGGCAAACAGCATTTCGAACAGGTCCCTGCCCCGGCTGATCACGCGCATCAGATCGAGCGCCATGACATTGCCCGAACCTTCCCAGATCGCATTGACCGGCGCCTCGCGGTAATGTCGGGCGATCGGGCGCTCCTCGACATAACCGCTGCCGCCGATGCATTCCATCGCCTCATAGATCAGCGCCGGCGCGATCTTGCAGCACCAGTATTTCGTGACGGGCGTCATGATGCGGGCATAGGCGGCGTCTTCGGCGCTGTCGCGCGCCTTGTCGAAGGCCTCCGCTAAGCGGAAGGAAAGCGCCGTGGCACCCGCGACGTCGAGCGCCATGTCGGCGAGCACACGCGTCATGATCGGCTGGGCAACGAGCGGCTTGCCGAAGACATTGCGGCCGCGGGTGTGATGCACGGCCTCCGCCAGCGAAGCGCGCATGATACCCGACGACGCCAGCGCGCAATCGAGCCGCGTCAACGTCACCATGTCGAGGATGGTGCGCACACCCGCGTCCGGCTTTCCGAGCAGGAAGCCGAACGTATCGGTGAACTCGACTTCCGAAGATGCATTCGAGCGGTTGCCGATCTTGTCCTTCAGGCGCTGGAAACGCAGGCCGTTGGAAACGCCGTCCTCCAGGAGGCGCGGCACGAGGAAGCAGCCGATGCCCTCGCGGGTCTGCGCCAGCATGACGAAACCGTCGCTCATCGGCGCGGACATGAACCATTTGTGGCCGGTCAGCCGGTAAATACCTTCGCCGACCCGCTCGGCGGACGACGTGTTGGCGCGCACATCGGTGCCGCCCTGTTTTTCCGTCATGCCCATGCCGATGGTGACGGCACTCTTCTGCATGGCGGGCTTGTTGGTCGAATCGTATTTGCGTGACAGGATTTTCAGGCCCCATTCGCGCTGCACCTGCGGCGAGGCCGAAAGGGCTGCGACCGAGGCACTGGTCATCGTCAGAGGGCAGAGATGACCGCATTCGAGCTGCGCCGTCAGATAGAAACGCACCGCACGCGCCTTGTGCGCCCTGCCCTGCTCGTCCGGCACGTTCTCCCACAACGAGGAATGCAGGCCTGTCGCCATGGAGCGGCGCATCAGCGCGTGCCAGGCGGGGTGGAAATCGACGACGTCGAGCCGCTCGCCGCGCGGACCATGGGTGCGCAACTGCGGCACGCCGACATTCGCCATGCGGGCGAGTTCCTGCGCTTCCGGCGAGGTCACGTAGCGGCCGATCGCATCGAACTCGTCGCGCAGGCCCTTCGGCATCGCGTCGGTTGCGTCGACCAGCAGCGGGTCGGAACGATAGGCATTGATGCCCGACCAGAGCGGCGGCTGGTTGAGATCGGAAAATTTCTGTTCGGTGTCGCGAGTCATGAGCGGGTTCTAGCCCAAGTCGCGACCGGGCGAAACGGGGCGTTGCGGCTGCCGGCGCCTGAAGCTTCACAAAAGCGTGGGAATGCGCAAAGCCCTGCCGTCTTCGCCTTGCAGCAGTGGAACCGACGCTCTATAGACCCCGCGTATCCACGACAGTTGAGGCGGAGCCCCCATGGACTTCTTTCCGCATCGCCACCTTCTCGGCATCAAGGGTTTGACCGAGCAGGATATCACCCTGCTGCTCGACCGCGCCGACGAGGCGGTAAAAATCTCCCGCCAGCGGGAAAAGAAAACGTCGACGCTGCGCGGCCTGACGCAGATCAATCTCTTCTTCGAAGCCTCCACCCGCACGCAATCCTCCTTCGAGCTTGCCGGCAAACGGCTGGGCGCCGACGTGATGAACATGTCGGTCAGCAATTCATCGGTGAAAAAAGGCGAAACGCTGATCGACACCGCGATGACGCTGAACGCCATGCACCCGGATGTACTGGTGGTGCGCCACTCCTCCGCCGGTGCAGCCGCTCTTCTGGCGCAAAAGGTCTCCTGCGCGGTGGTAAATGCCGGCGACGGCCAGCATGAGCATCCGACGCAGGCTCTGCTCGACGCGCTCACCATCCGCCGGGCCAAGGGCAAGCTGTCGCGCATTATCGTCGCGATCTGCGGCGATGTGCTGCATTCACGTGTCGCACGCTCGAACATCCTGCTGCTCAACGCCATGGGTGCCCGGGTGCGTGTCGTCGCACCCGCAACGCTTCTGCCCTCCGGCATCGCCGACATGGGCTGCGAGGTCTACCATTCCATGGCGGAAGGCCTGAAGGATGCGGATGTCGTGATGATGCTGCGCCTGCAGCGCGAACGCATGTCCGGTGCCTTCGTGCCCTCGGTGCGCGAATACTTCCACTATTATGGTCTTGATGCAGAAAAGCTGAAGGCCGCGAAAGACGACGCGCTCGTCATGCATCCAGGCCCGATGAACCGCGGCGTCGAGATCGCCTCGGAAATCGCCGACGGGCCGCAGAGCGTCATCGAGCAGCAGGTGGAGATGGGCGTCGCCGTCCGCATGGCCGTGATGGAAACACTCCTTCTTTCGCAGAACCAGGGACCCCGCGCATGACCCGCACGACCGTCCTCAAGAACCTCCGCATCCTCGACCCGTCGCGCAACATCGACGAAAACGGCTCGATCGTCATCGACAACGGGCGGATCGCCGCCATCGGCAGCGGCGCACAGAACCAGGGCGCGCCGGAAGGCGCTGCGGTTGTCGATGGCCGCGGCCTGATTGCAGCCCCCGGCCTGGTCGATGCGCGCGTCTTCGTCGGCGAACCGGGCGGCGAACACCGCGAGACGATCGAATCCGCGTCGCGCGCCGCCGCCGCCGGTGGTGTCACGACCTTCATCACCATGCCGGATACCGATCCCGTCATCGACGATATCGCGCTGGTCGAGTTCGTGCTGAAAAACGCCCGCGACAAGGCGATCGTTAACATTCATCCCGCTGCGGCGCTCACCAAGGGGCTGCACGGCGAGGAGATGACCGAATTCGGCCTGCTCCAGGCTGCTGGCGCCGTTGCCTTCACCAATGGCCGCAACCCGATGCACAATGCGCAGGTGCTGCGCCGTGCGTTGACCTATGCGCGCGAATTCGGCAGCGTTATCGCGCTCGAGACCCGCGACAAATATCTCGGTGCCGGCGGCGTGATGAACGAGGGCCTGCTGGCAAGCTGGCTCGGCCTTTCCGGCACACCGCGCGAGGCAGAATTGATCCCGCTCGAACGGGATCTGCGCATTGCCGGCCTGACGCGCGGAAAATACCATGCGGCGCAAATCTCCGTGCCGGAATCGGCGGAAGCGGTGAAAACCGCCCGCGAGCGTGGCGCGAACGTCACCTGTGGCATCTCGATCAACCACCTGACGCTGAACGAGAACGACATCGGCGAATACCGCACCTTCTTCAAGCTCTCACCGCCGTTGCGCGGCGAGGACGACCGCAAGGCGATGGTGGATGCGCTGGCGCGCGGCGATATCGACATCATCGTCTCCTCGCACGATCCGCAGGACGTCGATACCAAGCGCCTGCCCTTCGCGGATGCGGCGGATGGCGCGATCGGGCTCGAGACCATGCTGGCAGCGGCGCTGAGGCTGCATCACAGCGGTGAAGTGCCGCTGATGCGGCTGATCGATGCGCTATCAACCCGTCCGGCCAAAACCTTCGGCCTCGACGCCGGGACCCTTGCCGTGGGCGCATCCGCCGACATCGTCATCATCGATCCCGACGAGCCCTGGCTTGCCACCAAGGACCGCTTCGTTTCGCGCTCGAAGAACACGCCGTTCGAAGATGCCCGCTTTACGGGGCGCGCGGTTAGCACCTATGTTGCCGGAAAACGGGTGCATTCGTTGGACTGACCGGGATGGTCTGGGGCGGAAGGGACGCCGCCCCTATCTAGCCTGCTGCGCACTCGCCGCATTGAAAAGACGTCTCGGGGGAGAACTGACGTGTCCGACATCTTCACCTGGCAGCTCGGCACGTTGCCGACGCTTGCCGCCCTTGCCTTCGGTTATCTGCTCGGCTCCATCCCCTTCGGCCTCATCCTCACCCGCATGGCGGGGCTCGGCGACGTGCGCCAGATCGGCTCCGGCAATATCGGCGCGACGAACGTGCTGCGCACCGGCAACAAGAAGCTCGCGGCGGCAACCCTGCTGCTTGACGCGCTGAAAGGAACGGCCGCTGCCGCCATCGCCTCGCGCTGGGGGCTCGATGCGGGCATCGCCGCCGGCTTTGCGGCCTTCATGGGGCACCTCTTCCCCGTCTGGCTCGGCTTCAAGGGCGGCAAGGGCGTTGCGACCTATGTCGGCCTGCTGCTCGGGCTCGTGCCCGTCATGCTCGCCGTGTTCGCCGCAGTCTGGATCGGCCTTGCTTATCTCACCCGCTATTCGTCGCTCTCGGCCCTGGTTGCAACTGCGGTATCGCCGGTTGTATTGTGGTTTCTCGGTCACGAGAAGGTGGCGCTGCTCTTCCTGGTCTTGACCGTCATCACCTGGTGGAAACACCGCGCCAACATCAGCCGCCTGATGAGCGGCACCGAGAGCAAGATCGGCAGCAAGGGATAGCCATGGACGACCGCAGCGCAGGGACCCGGGGAATTGCGCTGACGGAAAGACAGAGGATCGCCTGGCTGCGGCTGATCCGCAGCGACAATGTCGGCCCGGCCACCTTTCGCGACCTGATCAACCACTTCGGCAGCGCCGAAACGGCGCTGGACATGCTGCCGGAACTTTCGCGCCGCGGCGGCGCGTCGCGCGTCATCCGCGTTGCCAGCAAGGCCGAGGCCGAACGCGAACTGGAAATTGCCGACCGGCACGGCGCGGCCTTCATCGGCATCGGTGAACCGGACTACCCACCGCTGCTGCGCCAGATTGCCGGAGCCCCGCCGTTGCTGGCCGTCAAAGGCAACCGCAAGGTCGCGACGGCACCGGCCGTTGGCATTGTCGGCGCGCGTAACGCCTCGATCTCCGGCATGAAGTTCGCCGGCATGCTGGCGCGGGAGATTGGTCGCGTGGGCTATACGATCGTCTCGGGCCTTGCCCGTGGCATCGATACCGCCGCTCACCGCGCAAGCCTCGACACCGGCACCATCGCCGCCATGGCCGGTGGCCTCGATAAACCCTACCCGCCGGAAAACATCGGGCTGCTCGACGAACTCACGGCCGGCGCGGGTCTTGCGGTGAGTGAAATGCCGTTTGGCTGGGAACCCCGCGCGCGGGATTTTCCACGCCGCAACCGGCTGATTGCCGGCATGTCGCTCGGTCTCGTCGTGGTGGAGGCGGCGGTGCGCTCCGGCTCGCTGATTACCGCACGCAATGCAGCGGATTTCGGCCGGCTGGTGTTTGCAGTGCCCGGCTCGCCGCTCGACCCGCGCTGCGAGGGCACGAACGGCCTGCTCAAGGACGGTGCGACGATCATCACCACGCCGGAGGATGTGCTGGAAGGCCTGCGGCCACTCTCGGAGCCGGACCTCTTCACGCAACAGTCTGGCGCCGGCGAGCCTGCGGACGATGGGTCACCCGGTCTGCGGTTACCGCCGAGCGATGGCGAACGGGAGCGGATTGCGGAGGCCTTGAGCCAAGTGCCGGCCGAGATCGACGAAATCATCCGGCACACCGGTGTCGGAGCGTCGGCCGTCTACCTCGTCCTTCTAGAACTTGATCTTGCCGGTCGACTTGAGCGGCATGCCGATGGCCGGGTCTCGATGGCCCCGGATTGACATCGGCCGCAAGCCGGCCAGGATGTCGCCGGCTTCGACATAGGCCATCTCGATCATATAGCGCAGCATGTCCGCGCCTTCGTTGTTTGCGACGGTGCGCAGTTCGCCCAGCATCTGCCGGATGTAGGCGATATTCTCTTCTGCCGTGTGGGGCGGCAAGGCGGGTCGGGCTGGTTTCGGGTTCATGGCTTGTCCGTTGCGTCCATGAGGAGAATCGCCGATAGGTTGTAATTCCTACACCTAGGAAACGATACAACGATTATTTAGAATTGCAACAACCGATTGCGCTCCCTTTGGTTGTATCGCGTTGTATCCGACTAATTTCCGTTCCGCCTCTTGACCCGAACGCTTTCCCTGTTCATGTCGAAGCACGACTTTCCGGCGCAATGCGCCCGTTTCGCCGCACTTCCAAGCGTGCGGCGCCCGATACCAGAGAAATGACGATGACAGTTGTAGTTGTGGAATCGCCTGCGAAGGCCAAGACGATCAACAAGTATCTTGGCCCTGGCTACACCGTGCTCGCCTCCTTCGGCCACGTGCGCGACCTGCCCGCCAAGGACGGCTCCGTGCGCCCCGACGAGGACTTCGAAATGTCCTGGGAAGTGGACAGCGCCTCGGCCAAGCGCATGAAGGACATCGCCGACGCGGTCAAAGCCTCCGACGGCCTCATCCTCGCGACCGACCCGGATCGCGAAGGTGAAGCGATTTCCTGGCATGTGCTCGATGTTCTCAAGAAGAAGAAGGTGCTCGGCGACAAGCCGGTCAAGCGCGTCGTCTTCAACGCAATCACCAAGTCGGCCGTGCTCGAAGCCATGCGCAACCCGCGCGATATCGACACGCCTCTCGTGGATGCCTATCTCGCCCGCCGTGCGCTCGACTATCTCGTCGGCTTCAACCTGTCGCCGATCCTCTGGCGCAAGCTGCCCGGCGCGCGGTCGGCCGGCCGGGTGCAGTCGGTGGCACTTCGCCTGGTCTGTGATCGCGAATCCGAAATCGAGCGTTTCGTCTCGGAAGAATACTGGAACCTCTCCGCCCTCCTGAAGACACCGCGCGGCGACGAGTTCGAAGCCCGCCTCGTTTCCGCCGAGGGCAAGCGCCTGCAGGCGCGATCAATCGGCAACGGCGAAGAGGCGAACAACCTCAAGGCGCTGCTCGACGGTGCTGCCTACCGCGTCGAAAGCGTCGAGGCGAAACCGACCAAGCGCAACCCGGGTCCGCCCTTCACGACCTCCACCCTGCAGCAGGCCGCATCCTCCAAGCTTGGCTTCTCGGCCTCGCGCACCATGCAGGTGGCGCAGAAGCTTTATGAAGGTATCGACATCGGCGGCGAGACGGTCGGTCTGATCACCTATATGCGTACCGACGGCGTGCAGATGGCGCCGGAGGCGATCGACGCTGCCCGGCGCGCCGTCGGCGAGCAGTTCGGCGCGCGCTACGTGCCGGAAAAGGCCCGTTTCTATTCCACCAAGGCGAAGAACGCCCAGGAAGCGCACGAAGCGATCCGCCCGACCTCCTTCGACCGTACGCCGGACCAGGTGAAGCGTTTCCTCGATCCCGACCAGCTGCGGCTCTATGACCTCGTCTGGAAGCGCGGCATCGCCAGCCAGATGGCATCCGCCGAGATCGAGCGCACGACGGTCGAAATCGAAGCCGACAATGGCGGCCGCAAGGCGGGCCTGCGCGCCACCGGCTCGGTCATCCGTTTCGACGGCTTTATTGCCGCCTATACCGACCAGAAGGAAGACGGCGAACAGTCGGACGACGGTGACGAAGATAGCCGCCTGCCGGAAATCAACGCCCAGGAGATCGTCGCCAAGCAGAAGGTGAATGCCACGCAGCACTTCACCGAACCGCCGCCGCGCTACTCCGAAGCGACGCTGATCAAGAAGATGGAAGAGCTCGGTATCGGTCGCCCGTCGACCTATGCCGCGACGCTCGCCACGCTGCGTGACCGCGAATATATCCTCATCGACAAGCGCAAGCTGATCCCGGAAACCAAGGGCCGCCTCGTCACGGCCTTCCTGGAAAGCTTCTTCACGCGCTATGTCGAATATGACTTCACGGCGGATCTCGAGGAAAAGCTCGACAAGATCTCGGCCGGCGAACTCGACTGGAAGCAGGTTCTCCGCGATTTCTGGAAGGATTTCTTTGCCCAGATCGAGGAAACCAAGGAACTGCGCGTCACCAATGTTCTCGACGCGCTGAACGAGGAACTGGCACCGCTCGTCTTCCCGAAGCGCGAGGACGGCAGCGATCCGCGCATCTGCCAGGTCTGCGGCACTGGCAAACTCTCGCTGAAGCTTGGAAAATTCGGCGCCTTCGTCGGCTGCTCGAACTATCCGGACTGCAACTTCACCCGCCAACTTTCCGCCGATAACGGTTCGGATGCGGAGGCAAACGCGTCCAACGAGCCGCAGAGCCTCGGCAAGGACCCGCATACCGGCGAAGAGATCACACTGCGCTCCGGCCGCTTTGGCCCTTACGTGCAGCGCGGCGACGGCAAGGAGGCGAAGCGTTCGAGCCTGCCCAAGGGCTGGACGCCGGCAAGCATCGACCATGAGAAGGCGCTCGCTTTGCTTTCGCTGCCGCGCGATATCGGCCAGCACCCCGAGAGCGGTAAGATGATTTCCGCCGGCCTCGGCCGCTACGGTCCGTTCCTGCTGCACGACGGTGGCTATGCCAACCTGGAAACCGTCGAGGATGTGTTCTCGATCGGCCTCAACCGCGCCGTGACCGTCATCGCCGACAAGGCATCGAAGGGCCCCGGCGGGCGTTCGCGCGGCACGCCGGCGGCGCTGAAAACGCTGGGCGACCATCCGGATGGCGGCCCCATAACGGTTCGCGACGGCAAGTATGGCCCCTATGTGAACTGGGGCAAGGTGAATGCGACCCTGCCGAAGGGCAAGGAAGCCGACAGCGTCACGATGGAAGAGGCGCTCGTGCTGATCGCCGAAAAAGCCGGCAAGACGCCAGCCAAGGGCAAGGCCAAGGCGGCCAAGACCACGAAGGCGAAGGCCGACGGTGCCAAGGCTGCAAAGCCGAAGGCAAAGGCAGCCGCCAAGCCAAAGACTGCAGCCAAGGCAAAGAAGGCCTGACGACATGACCAGGGAACCACGCAGCCGGGCAGGACACGTCAAGCGGCCCGGTCGCGCGGGCCGTGACGTGCCGCCGGCAGACAATACGCCGATCATCCACGGCGTCATTCCGCCGCGTGACGTGCTGCTGCGCTTCATCGCGGACCACCCGGAACAGGCGTCCAAGCGCGAGATCGCCAAGGCCTTCGGGCTGAAGGGCGAGGCGCGCGTCGAGCTGAAGGCCCTGCTCAAGTCCTTCGAGGAAGACGGTTTTCTGGAAAAGCGCCGCAAGTCGCTGGTGCGGCCCGGCGCCCTGCCCCCCGTTGCCGTGCTCGACATCACCACGCGCGACGTGGACGGCGAGTTGATCGGTCGCCCGGCAGAGTGGCTCGACGATGCCGGCGTCGCGCCCGCCGTGCTGATCCGCCAGTCGAGCGGCGCTCGCAAGGACAAGGCGCCGGTCGCCGGCCTCGGCGACCGCGTGCTCGCCAAAATCTTCCCGGCGAAGGAGCGTGGCGGTCCGGCCTATACGGCGCGGATCATCAAGGTTCTCGACAAGAGGAAGAACTCCGGCATGGGCGTGTTCCGCGTCATGCCGGGCGGCGGCGGGCGCATCATGCCGATCGATCGCCGCGGCGAGGAGATGGATGTCGATGCCGAGTTCACGGCGGGCGCCAAGGATGGCGACCTCGTGGAACTCGATGTCGTGCGCATGGGCCGTTTCGGCCTGGCGCGCGCGCAGATCAAGAGTGTGATCGGCTCAGTCGCCTCGGAAAAGGCGATCTCGATGATCGCCATCCACGCCCACGGCATTCCACACATCTTCCCTGACGCGGTCATCCGCGAGGCTGAGTCTGCCGGCCCGGCTACGATGGCGCACCGCGAGGACTGGCGCGGCCTCCCCCTCATCACCATCGACCCGGCCGATGCCAAGGACCATGACGACGCGGTCTATGCCGAGCCGGATCCGTCGCCGGACAATCCGGGCGGCGTCATCGTCACCGTGGCGATTGCCGATGTCAGCTATTATGTGCGCCCGAAGTCGGCGCTCGACCGCGAGGCGCTGAAGCGCGGCAATTCGGTCTATTTCCCCGACCGCGTCGTACCCATGCTGCCGGAGCGCATCTCCAACGACCTCTGCTCGCTGAAGGAAGGCGTCGACCGTCCCGCACTTGCCGTGCGCATGGTCTTTTCCCACGAGGGCCGCAAGGCGAGCCACACCTTCCACCGCATCATGATGAAGAGTGCGGCCAAACTCTCCTACCAGCAGGCGCAGGCGGCCATCGACGGCGCACCGGACGACAAGACCGGCCCCATCCTCGACACGATCCTGAAGCCGCTCTGGGAAGCCTACCGCATCATGACGGTTGGCCGGAACCGCCGCCAGCCGCTTGAACTCGACATGCCGGAGCGCAAGATCCTGCTGAAAGACGACGGCACCGTCGATCGGGTCTTCGTGCCGCCGCGGCTCGATGCGCACAAGCTCATCGAAGAGATGATGATCCAGGCGAATGTCGCCGCCGCCGAGACGCTGGAGAAGAAGAAGCAGGTCCTGATCTACCGCGTGCACGATACGCCGTCGCTCGCCAAGCAGGAGGCGCTGCGCGAGTTCCTGCAGACGCTCGACATCTCGCTGGTCAAGGGCGGCAACCTGCGCTCCAACCATTTCAACGGCATCCTTGCCAAGGCTCAGGACAAGCCGTTCCAGCAGATGGTCAACCAGATGGTGCTGCGCTCACAGAGCCAGGCGATCTACAGCCCGGAGAATATCGGCCATTTCGGTCTGAACCTGCTGAAATACGCCCACTTCACCTCGCCGATCCGCCGCTATGCGGACCTGATCGTGCACCGGGCGCTGGTGGGTTCGCTCGGGTTCGGCGAAGGCGGCATCACGCCGGATGAAGAAGCTGTGCTCGACGATATCGCTGCCGAAATCTCGACCTTCGAGCGCCGCGCTATGGCGGCCGAGCGTGACACGGTCGACCGGCTGATCGCCCATCACCTCGCCGGCCGCATCGGCGAAGAGTTCGACGGCCGGGTTTCGGGCGTCACCAAGGCGGGACTATTTGTCACCCTGCCGGAGTATGGCGCCGACGGGTTCGTGCCTATATCTATGCTGGGACGCGACTACTTTATCTACGACGAGGCCCATCAGGCGCTGTCCGGTGAAAAAACCGGGCTTGGCTACCGCCTCGGGGATACGGTGCGCGTGAGGCTCGCGGAAGCGGTGCCGCTCGCCGGATCGCTCCGGTTCGACATGTTGAGCGAAGGACGCAAGATGCCGACGGCAGTGCGCTCTTTCCACAAGTCGGGCCGGCGCAAGGGCAGCGAACCACGGCGCCAGCCAGGGACCCGCCCTCCCCGCGGGAGACGCTAGGCCGGTGCAGACCGCCGGCAGGAAGGACTTGATCATGCAGGCGAACGAGACCACCGGCAGTGCGCTGCATTTTGGTGACACGGCAACGGCCACGCCCGCTGAACGCCCGCTCGGCCGCGCCATCAAGCGTGGCATGCTGAACCGTTGCCCAGCCTGCGGCACCGGCCGCCTCTTCCGTGCATTCCTCAAGCCGGTCGAGAACTGTGCCGCCTGCGGTCAGGACTATACGCACCAGCGCGCCGACGACCTGCCGCCCTATCTCGTCATCACCATCGTCGGCCACGTCGTGGTCGGCGGTTACATGGCGACGGACCTCGTGTGGTCGCTCACCACCTGGCAGCACCTGGCAATCTGGACGCCCATCGCGCTCGTCATGTCGATCCTGATGATGCAGCCCGTCAAAGGCGGCGTCATCGGCCTGCAATGGGCGATGAAAATGCACGGCTTCAACGACAAGCCGGCAGAGACCGACGCAGTAGTCGCACCCGCCTACGGCGACCGAACCGCATGACGGCTGTCCGGCCTGTCGATGCAGCGTCCATCCTGCTTCTCGACCGGTCGGGCGGACGTGTTCGCGTGCTCGTCGGCCGGCGCAGCAGCAAACATGTCTTCATGCCGGATGTCTACGTTTTCCCTGGCGGCCGGCGCGATGCGGGCGATCACCTCGTTTCCGTTTCGAACCCGCTCAACCCGCTCGCCAACGAGCGGCTCGCCCTGCGCGCCGGCGCGCGATGTTCCGATTCGCGCCTGCGCGCCATTGGCGTTGCGGCGCTGCGGGAACTCTACGAAGAAGCCGGCATCGCGGTCGGCATGTCGCTTGGCGAACAGCCCGGGGGCGCGCTGCCGTTCCGGCCGGACCTCTCGAACCTGCGGTTCCTTGCCCGTGCCATCACGCCTGCCGGCATGGTGCGGCGGTTCGATACGCGATTCTTCACGCTCTTCACCGACGAGGCCGATGTCGACCCGGCCGGCGCCACGGCAAGCCACGAACTCGAAGACCTGCGCTGGGTCGATATTTTTGACCACAAGGGCATTGAGATGCCCGACATAACCGTATTGATCCTTGAAGAGCTTCAAAAAAGCATTCAGGAAGACAAGTCTCTACCCTTCGGAAGAGCCGTGCCGTTGTATCGCAACCGGCACGGACGCTTCCTGCGGGACCTTCTTTGAGGATCGATCGCATATGACGCAGCCGCAATCCGGCACCTCCGGCCCAGTGGAAAGCATCCACTGGCGGTCTCTCATTGCTGCCGTCGCCGCCATTTCCGCAGTCGGTATCGCCATCGGCCTCGGGCTTCCGCTGCTCTCCATCATCATGGAAAAGCGCGGCATTTCCTCGACGTTGATCGGCATCAACTCCGCCATGGCCGGTATTGCCGCCATGGCGGCTGCGCCCTTCACCACCCGGCTTGCGCATGCCTGGGGTACGTCGACGACGATGCTGCTGGCGATCCTGCTCTCCGCCATCAGCGGCCTCGGCTTCTACTATATCGAGAATTTCTGGCTGTGGTTCCCGTTGCGTCTGGTGTTCCACGGCGCGATCACCACGCTGTTCATCCTGTCCGAATTCTGGATCAATGCCGCCGCCCCGCCGCGCCGGCGCGGGCTCGTACTCGGTATCTACGCGACCGTGCTGTCGCTCGGCTTCGCCATGGGTCCCCTGCTCTTCTCGATTCTCGGCAGCGACGGCGTCCTGCCCTTTGCCGCCGGCGCAGGCATCATCCTGCTTGCGGCGATCCCGATCTACATCGCGCGCGGGGAAAGCCCGGTCATCGACGAGAAGCCGGAACTGCATTTCATGCGCTACGTGCTTCTCGTGCCGACGGCGACGGCGGCCGTCTTCATCTTCGGCGCGGTGGAAGTCGGCGGGCTCTCGCTCTTCCCCATCTACGGCATTCGTGCGGGCTTCACAGAGCCGCAGGCGGCCCTGCTGCTCACCATCATGGGGATCGGCAACATGGCGTTCCAGATCCCGCTGGGAATGCTCTCAGACCGCATGAAGGATCGCCGGAGCCTGCTGACGATCATGGCCGTCATCGGCCTTGTCGGCGCGCTCTCGCTGCCTCTGGTGTCACAGAACTGGCTATTGATGGCCATGGTGCTCTTGGTGTGGGGCGGCTGCGTCGCCGGCCTCTATACGGTGGGTCTCAGCCATCTCGGTTCGCGACTCGTCGGTGCGGACCTCGCCGCAGCCAATGCCGCCTTCATCTTCTGTTACGCGGTCGGCACGGTTGTGGGTCCGCAGGCGATCGGCGCTGCGATGGATGTCTCGGGTAATGACGGTTTTGCCTGGGTAATTGCCGCATTCTTCGGCTTTTACCTGGCACTTTCGCTTGGTCGGATCGTTTTCAGACCGAAACGGGGTTGACTTTTCGGGCGCGATTTGTAGTTTCCGCCCAGATTTAAGCCGCAGAGCAGACTGGCTGTCCGCGGCTTCGTTTTTTATAAAGGCAGGACGACCATGGCCAAGGCTACCACCATCAAGATCAAGCTGCTGTCGACGGCCGACACCGGTTTCTTCTACGTTACCACGAAGAACAGCCGTACGATGACGGACAAGATGACCAAGACGAAGTACGACCCGGTCGTCCGCAAGCACGTCGAGTTCAAGGAAACCAAGATCAAGTAATCTTGGGAGCCGATCAGGTTCGCAAAGGCGCTGGATGGAAACATCCGGCGCCTTTTCTTTTGCGCCCGATGTCTGCAACCTTTTTCCGGCAGATCGAATCAAAAACGCCGCCCCCTTGACGGGAGCGGCGCTGAATGGGGGTCGGTCAGACACGACGACGGCACGAGGATTCCGTATTTGTCGCAGCTGACCGACCGACCCCACGACCCAGGAGATGCGGCGGACCTAGCATCATGGGGTAACCGGTTGTGCGGGCTTGTTTGCCGCCCATGAGTTGAGCATCGCGCGAAAAGGAAAAAAAATCAACGAATTATTAACGCTCAAACGGCGTGTCGTTGTCTCATAGTTAACCGCGGCGGTTGTGATTGTTTCAGCGGGTATCAGTTGCGTTCCGGATCACAACACTGGCGGCCGACGCTACGTCAACCTTGGAGCGAATGTCTTGCAACCTAAGCAAAATGCCGTGGTGTCACACGGGTAAATTGTACGAAACACAACCCATTGATAAAGTTCGCCAAAAGAAAATAGTAGGATTATAGCCAGATTTCGCCACTTGCCCTGCCGCCAGGGAGCGAGAAAGCCCTCCATTGCCATCGCAAGAACGCTTTGGGGCAACTGTCCGAATTTAAAGGCAAACGCCTAAGCTGCGAACGAGCCTGTGGACAAACTCACGGCAGAGCCAAAAAATCCACTCAGGCCGCGGCCGCCACGACGCGGTTTCGCCCTGAACGCTTCGCCTCATACATTGCTGCATCCGCCCGCTTGAGCAAGGTCTCCGGCGTATCTCCCGCAGGCAACAGGGACGCAAGTCCGAGCGACGCCGTTATGGCCAGAGAGACATCCGTACCGGGAATACGGAACGGTTCACGCTCGACGATCGTGCGAAGGCGCTCCGCGACGCCCACGGCCATTTCCGCGGATGTATCCGGCATCACCAGCACGAACTCCTCGCCGCCGTAGCGGCAGGCAAGGTCGGCGCCGCGCACGGCGGACCGGACGCGGTTGGCGAACTCGCGCAGCACGGCATCGCCGGCATCATGACCATAGGTGTCGTTGACCAGCTTGAAGCGGTCGATATCGGTGATGCAGACCGATAGCGGGCGGCCGCGCGCCGTGGCGCGGTCGATCAAGAGCTTCATATGCGTATCGAGATAGCGGCGGTTGTGCAGGCCGGTCAGCCCGTCCGTCACGGCAAGTTCGATGGTCTGGCGCACGCTGGCGCGCAGACGGTCGTTGCAGCGCTTGCGGCGGATCTGGGTGAGGCTGCGGGCAATTAGTTCGTTCGGATCGATCGGCCGCATCAGATAGTCCGTCACGCCGAGATCGAGCGCGCGCACCACCAGTTCGTCATCGCCCTGCTCGGCGACCAGCAGGATCGGCAGGAAGCGCGTGCGCTCCAACGAGCGCAGCTGCGAGCACAGGCGCAACGGATCGTACGAGTCGAAATTGGCATTGACGATCACCAGCTCGAAATTGCTTTCAGCCGCCTGGAAGAGCGCTGCCTGCGGATCCGAAATGGAGGTGACATCGGCAATCGGCTTCAGCGTGCGGGCAATCCGCTCCTGCGAGCTGGCGCGCCCGTCGACGAGGAGAACATCGCCCGGCTCGTCGCCCAGGGAATCATCCAGCCCCTCTTCCATGGAAATGGCGCGTGCGGTGGCCGCGCGCATGCGCAGCTCGTCCGTCAGCGTCTTCAGGCGCACGAGGCTTTTCACCCGCGACATGAGCTGGAGGTCGTTGACCGGCTTGGTGAGAAAATCGTCGGCACCGGCTTTCAGGCCGCGGACGCGGTCGGATGGCTGGTCGAGCGCCGTCACCATGACTACAGGAATATGGGCAGTGCGCGGATTGGCCTTCAGGCGTTCGCAAACCTGAAAACCGTCGATGCCCGGCATCATGATATCGAGCAGGATGAGATCGACCTGCGTGCGCTCGCACATCGCCAGCGCATCGTAGCCGTTGTCGGCAGTCAGCACGTCGAAATATTCCGCAAGCAGCCGTGCTTCGAGCAGCTTCACATTGGCGGGAATATCATCGACGACGAGAATGCGCGCTGTCATTGGCCGGCCTCACGCGTCGCCGAGATAGGTTTTGATGGTCTCGATGAACTTCGGCACCGAAATAGGCTTGGAGACATAGGCCTCGCAGCCGCCCTGGCGGATACGCTCCTCGTCGCCCTTCATGGCGAAGGCCGTGACGGCAATCACCGGAATGACGTGCAGTTCGTCGTCTTCCTTCAGCCACTTGGTGACCTCAAGGCCGGAAACTTCTGGAAGCTGAATGTCCATCAGGATCAGATCAGGTCGGTATTTTCGCGCAAGATCAAGGGCTTCCATACCATTCCTGGTCTGGATCGTGGTATATCCGGATGCCTCGATGAGGTCCCGGAAGAGCTTCATGTTCAGCTCGTTGTCCTCGACAATCATCACCTGTTTGGGCATCGTGCGTCCCTGTTCCTCTCGCCGGCCTTGCAACCTTTTGGGAGATCGATAAGTTGCGGCAAAGCCGAAATCGCCCAGCCCGACTGCGAGTACGTTAGCGTCACTTGGTTGATTAAAAGGTAAATTTCCCGAGGAAAAACGATGAAAAGCCAAAAAGATACACCCGCGACAGAAGACGCGGAGGCTACCGCCGTCGCCATCCTCGGTTGGCTTGCTGGCGAGCCCGAATTGCTCTCTCGTTTCCTGGCCCTGACCGGTGTCGCGCCCGCCGAGGTCCGCAACGCCGTGAACGATCCCGCTTTCCTCGCCGGCATCGTCGATTTCCTGATGGAGCATGAGCCGACATTGCTGGCGTTCAGCGCAGCGACGGGTGCGCAGCCGGAAGCGGTCGTGCGTGCCCACGCGATCCTTTCGGGCCCGTATGGCAGCAACGATTTCTGACCACCCGGCCCGAAAAGGCCGATGTGCGTATGCCTGTGCGTTGTCATGCATTCAGCCTCGGCGACTGTTGAGACTCGTGAACTTAAGCAGTAATGTCGCGATGTTCAATATTTGTTCCCGATCATGAGCACCGCGACCATGCATTTTCCGGGCTTCTGCCGCGACTGCCTGACCGGGCAGCCCGCCGGACTGCGCCGTTGCCGGGGCTGTGGCAGCCCGCGTCTCGTCTATCATGACGAACTCTACGACCTGACGCTCGCCCATATCGACTGCGACGCCTTCTATGCGTCGATCGAGAAACGCGACAATCCGGACCTTGCAGACAAGCCCGTCATCATCGGCGGCGGCAAACGAGGCGTCGTCTCGACGGCCTGTTATATCGCACGCGTCCATGGGGTTCGCTCAGCCATGCCGATGTTCAAGGCGCTGGAAGCCTGTCCCAATGCGGTCGTCGTCAGGCCGGATATGGAAAAATACGTGCGCGTCGGTCGCGAAATCCGGACGATGATGCAGGAACTGACACCGCTCGTGCAGCCGCTCTCCATCGACGAGGCCTTCCTGGAGCTGAAGGGGACCGAGCGCCTGCATCACGATCCCCCTGCCCGCGTGCTCGCCAGATTCGCCCAGCGCGTCGAGAAGGAAGTCGGCATCACCATCTCGATCGGGCTTTCCTATTGCAAATTCCTCGCCAAGGTCGCCTCGGATCTCAACAAGCCGCGCGGCTTTTCGGTCATCGGCGAAGCCGAGGCATTGGAATTTCTGCGCGAAAAGCCGGTGCGCCTGATCTGGGGCGTCGGAAAGGCCTTTGCCGAGACGCTGGAGCGCGACGGCATCCGCACCGTCGGCCAACTCCAGACCATGGAGGAAACCGACCTGATGCGCCGCTATGGCGTTATGGGCAAGCGGCTGTTCAATCTCTCCCGCGGCCAGGACGAGCGCGAGGTGCATCTTAACGATCCGGCGAAAAGCGTTTCGGCCGAGACCACCTTCTTCGACGACATTTCCGGCTATGACGCGCTGGTCGCGCATCTGCGCCATCTCAGCGAGAAGGTCGCCGCGCGCCTGCGCAAGTCCGGCATTGCCGGCCATACGGTCGTGCTCAAGCTGAAAACCGCCGACTTCAAGAGCCGGACGCGCAACCGCAAGCTCGAAGATCCGACCATGCTCGCCGACAAGATTTTCCGCACCGGCATGGAGCTTCTGCGCAAGGAAACGGACGGCACGAAATACCGCCTGATCGGCATCGGCGTCAGCGACCTTGCCGATCCCGGCCGCGCCGACCCGCCGGACCTCGTCGACCCCGCCGCCACACGCCGCGCGGCGGCAGAGGCCGCGATGAACACGCTGCGCGACAAATTCGGCAAGGCAAGCGTCGAGACCGGCTATACGTTCGGTAAAGGCCGGTCCTGAGCGCTTTCGTTACTCGAACAGGAAGTCCGCCGCCGTAAACTTCGACACCGTGATGTTGTCGACGATGATCTTGCCATGGCTGAAGGTGATGAGCACGTCGTCACCCGACTGGGTGATCTTCAGGTCGGAGAGGGAGTCGATCTTGCTGAAGTTGCGGAAATGGATCTTGTCCTCACCGTCCGTGAAGGCATTCACCGTGTCCGTGCCGAGATTCCTGTCGCTACGATCACGGAAGACGAAGAAGTCCTTGGTGCCCTTCGTACCGTAGAGCGTATCGTTGCCAACCTGCCCCTCCAGCCGGTCCTGTACGCCGCCGCCGCCTCTGATGACGTCATTGCCATCGCCGCCACGCAGATTGTTGTTCTTCGTGTTGCCGATAATGGTGTCGTTGGACCTGCCACCAGAAACCTCCTCAATGTTCTTGAGTGTGTCCCGGTCGCCGAAACCATCGATCGCGTAGCCTTTCACCAGATCGACAAGCACCTTGCCCTTACCGCCCTGGTCGTAATCGCGCTGATACATGACACCGTCAAAATCGCCGCCGCCGCCATCGATGATATCGTTGCCCGCCAAGCCGGCGAATTCGTTGTCTCCATTCGATCCGACAAACTTGTCCACATAGTTCGTGCCGTAAATACCCTCGACGTTCTTGAGCGTGTCCGTGAAGCCGAACGCATCGACCACCTTACCGGTGACCATGTTCACCGAAATGCCCTTGCTCGGCAGCCAACCGTGTTGGCGAGCACCCTCCGAATAATCGACCTCGTCCCAGTCAGCGCCACCGTCGTAGGTATCGGCTCCCATGAAATCCTTGATATAGTCGTCTCCAGCGCCAGCCGTGACTTTGTCGTTGCCCGCACCGGTCTCGATATCATCGCCCTTGGCAGTGCCCGTTATGGCGTCGTTGCCGGCAAGCAGGAGCCCCTTCGCCTCGTAGAGATTATCGGCGCGGAACGCATAGCCCCTGATCGCAAGGCCGGCGACCTTGTAGATTTCCTGCCCCAGTTCGTTGCGTGCGCTGACGCCGCTGATCGTGCCGCCGGTGATCAGGCCATCGCCGATCGTCAGGCCTGTACCGGTCAGCACCAGTTTCTTGGTCCAGCCGGCCTCTGTATCCGAGAACGTGAAAGTAACGGTTTTCTTGTCGCTGCTGACGGCAAGTTTATAATCATGCCATTCGGACAGAATGTCCCAAAAATATTCCGTCGCAAACTTTGTATAGGTTACAGTGGCCATTTGTTTTCCCCCTAAGATCGATCTCACGCCACCGGCTTCCACGCCAGAAGCGCAGAAACGATCAATGCAATGATGGCAGACATGAGAATACTGAAACGAATGCTCCCCAATACCATGGAAATGCGCAACCTCGACTTCGTTAATAATACCTTACTAAAGTAAATATCGCTCAGCAAGAGTTTCGGCACGTTTTATTCGAATGCGAAAGAAAACACGGCGCTGCGCGACAGGAGAATGCACGGTCACTCTATGCGGCAGGTCGAAGACTATTCGCACGTCACCTCCCGCCCGCGTGATGGCGAAGAACTGATGCGCCGGCCACGCAAATCAGAAGTCACGAAAATGTGAGGCCGGTTTGCTCTGAAAATGGCGCGTATTTGCCGAATAAGCGGCGCCAGCCCCACGTTTTCCCCAGCATTGGCATGGCTAACAAACCCCGGCTGCCGGAAGCATAAATCTTCCTTAAACCGGATGCCTTACGCTTCCCGGCGGTTTGTATTGCGTACGGATGGGTCACATGAAGTTTCGTATCGCCGCTGGCATGAGCATTCTGGGTCTAGTGCTGAGCTGCGGAACCGCGCTCGGCGGCACGCTCGAAGGTCCGCTCCAGATCATCGTATCGAAGGACCTGCAGGAGTTGAAAATCTATGACGGCGGGGTGGTGATCGCCACGTCGCGCGTTTCCACCGGCAAGGCCGGCCATTCAACGCCGACCGGCATCTTCTCCATCATCGAGAAGAAGCGTACGCACTTTTCCAACCTCTATGACAGCGCACCGATGCCCTTCATGCAGCGGCTGACATGGTCGGGTATCGCGTTGCACGCCTCCAACAGCGTGCCGTCCTACCCAGCCTCGCATGGCTGCGTGCGCCTGCCGAACGATTTTGCCAAGACGCTGTTCAGCACCACACGCCGCGGCGGTCACGTTCTGATCACCGACCGCGAGATCGTGCCGCAGCGGGTCCTGCACGCGGCCCTGTTCAAGCCTGTCGTCGTTCTGCCGGATACACCGCTGCTCTCGGAGGCGGGCTTGCGCCCGAGCCTGATCGAAGCCGGCGACAAGAGCGTCGAGGTTGCGATGACCGATCCGAAGCCGGAGGTCATGACCCCGGTCATCGAGCGGATGGAGCGCGACCCGATCCGCATTCTCATCACCCGCCGCGGCGAGCGCGAAATGATGATGGATCTCCAAGGTCTGCTGACGTCGCTCGGTTATGACGCCGGTGTGCCGGACGGGCTGCACGGCAAACAGACCGTGGCCGCCATTCGTGCCTTCCAGCTTACGGAAGGCCTCACGGATGATGGCACCGTCACACCGGAACTCATCGCCGCCGTCTATGCCAAGGCCGGCAAGGGCACGCCGCCGAACGGCCAGATCCTCGTGCGCCAGAAATTCAAGCCGCTGCTGGAAGCGCCGATCACCATCCGCAATCCCGAAATCGCGCTCGGCACGCATTTCCTCATCGCCCGCGCGGTCGATGCCGACAAGGGCACGGCGGAATGGTACGGCGTGAGCATGGACAACCAGCTCCCGAAGGCAACCCTGAAACGCCTCGGCATCGCCACGGAAGCGGATGCCTCCGCATCGGACGCGCTCGCCAGTACACTCGACCGTCTCGATATCCCGGATGACACGCGGATGCGGATTTCCGGTCTGATGGGCGAAGGCGTCTCCCTCTCCATCTCCGACACCGACCTTGGCGGAGAGACCGGCAACGGTACGGACTTCATTACCGTGACCCGGAAGGTGCAGAAGGCGGAGGCCTCGGCTGTTCAAAGCGGCAAGAAGCCGAAGAAAAAGAAGCAATCGTCAATCACGGTCGTGAACTGACGCGGGCAATGAGATCGGCTTTGGCACGGTCTCCTGCCTGAAGTAGTGTCGTGCGCAAGGTTTGAGGGAGGCATCATGTTCGGCAAGGTGTTCGGCAGACGTGCAACCGCGCCCCCGCCATCACGAATCATTCCGGTTTCCAGCGAACGTGCAGCGGATGCCGGTGAGCTCGTTGCGGCCGTGGTGGATTTCGTCAATCACCTCTTCACCCAAGGCTTCTATCGCCCTGAAGAGCTGCCACCTCATCTTGTCCATCTCTATCATGCAGATTTCTACATCGCGCAGGTTTGCAACGGCGGGCATAGCCAATTCGTTCATAACTGCGGGGCACGGGTGCAAGCCATTTCCGCAAACGCCGAAGCAGGTCTGATGGCGATGGGCGCACGTTCGCAGGCCGCCCTGGTGCACGAACTCGCCCTATGGGTTGCCGCCAATCCGGAGAGCGCATCCGCTCAGACCGGCTTTACGGGTGGACGGGACCCAGCGCTTGACCGGTTGGATGCGCGCTTCCGGACGGCCGATGTGGACGACCCCGCAACAGATCTCGCCGCAGCCTGGGTGAGGACATGGCCGGATATTCGCATCCTCGAGCACGCTGATTTCAACGCGGCCTGGGATCAAAGCGCCCTGTCGAACCCCAAACGATCGTCCCGCCTGTCAAAGGCGCGTGTCGAGACATTCCGGCAATCTCTTTCCGATCGCCCCCATCTCGCCCTAGGCTTGGCCGCTGACGATGCAGATGAAACGCTGCTCGACGACGGGAACGTGCAGATGATCGCGCTTGACGGGCGTTATCAGGATGCCCGGGTCATCCAGACAAGTTTCGGGCTGCGCGGCGCGGTTTACAACGGTGGCGACGTTCGCCTCTACGCGCTTCGATTTGAAGGCGGGGATGTCAACGTGACGGCGACCGCGCTTATCGGGTCGGCGAGAAAAGTCGACATAGACCGCTTCGTCGCCTTCATTGCAGAGGAGCCCGTTGCAGCCGCGGCCGATCTCCTGCTCAGCCGCGCCCGCCCCTTGGCAATCCACTGCACAATCCAGCCCTGCGGCGGCTACGACGGCATTCCCCATCCGGCCTTCCGCGTGACCGCAGGCGATGAAATCCTGATACTGGCGAAAGCGAAGACCGGGTACATCCTGGCGGGACAGAAGCCGGGAGAAATCTACGGACCCGTTCCCTACGCGCAGATCGCGGCGCACGAACAAGAGTTGCGCGACACCTGAAGCGCGCCTTGGGAAATCCCGCCCCCCTGCCGGCCTAGGACATTTCCAGCCGAAGCGACATCGCTTCGGCGTCGGATGATGCGGAAAAACAAGAATCTAGACCAGCTCCACGTCCAGCACGCCGGGTGTCGAGCGCATGGCGGCGGCGATTTCGGCGGAGATGCGGAAGCGGTCGTTCAACTCCACCTCGATTTCGCGCTGGCCGTTTTCCTTGATGACGATGAAGGAAACGAGGCCGTCTCCCTTGGTGTTCAGGTGAGCGGCGATGGAGCGCAGCGGGCCGGAATCGCGAACGTAAACACGCAGGGCCTTCTGCGTCTGGAGCGATTCCTCCTCCAGAGAACGCAGCGTCTGGATGCGCAGGCCGATGCCTTCCGGGCGCTCTTCCGCCTGCACGGTCATGACCAGCGATTTGCCGGCCTCCAGCAGATCGCGGTACTGGTTGAGCATCTCGGAAAACAGCACCGCCTCGAACTGGCCGGATGAATCCGAAAAGGCGACGATGCCCATCTTGTTGCCGGTGCGCGTCTTGCGCTCCTGCTTCGATGTCACCGTACCGGCAAGGCGGCCGGCCGTCGCCCCGCGCTTCACCGCCACGGCAAAGTCGGCAAAGGTCTGCACGCGCATCTTCGAGAGGATCGGCGCGTAGGTGTCGAGCGGGTGGGCAGACAGGAAGAATCCGAGCACCTGGAATTCGCGGTGCAGTTTTTCGGAGGCCAGCCAGGGCGTATAGGACGGCAGCGTGATGACCTCCGGCCCTGTGGCAGCACCCATGCCGAAAATGTCGCCCTGCCCGCTTGTCTTGTTCTCCTGCGCGCGCTGGGCAGCACCCAGCAACCGGTCAAGGCCGGCGATCATGGCAGCGCGGTCATGCCCGAAACAATCGAAAGCGCCGGCAATGATCAGGCTTTCGAAAACGCGGCGGTTGACGAATTTCGGATCGATGCGCGTGCAGAAATCCTCAAGGCTCTTGAACGGCATGTCGCCGCGGATCTGGACGATGTGCTGCACCGCCGCTTCACCCACACCCTTGATAGCGGCGAGCGCATAATAGATGCGGTTTTCGCCGGTCTCGAAATGCGCGAAAGACGTCTGCACGGAGGGCGGGATGACCGCGATGCCGAGACGGCCGGCATCCTGCCGGAAGTCGTTCAGCTTGTCCGTGTTGGACATATCGTAGGTCATCGACGCGGCGAGGAACTCGACCGGGTAATGCGCCTTCAGATAGGCCGTCTGGTAGGAAACGATGGCGTAGGCGGCGGCGTGCGACTTGTTGAAGCCGTAATTGGCGAACTTGGCGAGCAGGTCGAAGATAAGGTCGGACTGCGGCTTGGACACGCCATTCTTGACGGCGCCATCGACGAAGCGGGCGCGCTGCTTGTCCATCTCCTCCTTGATCTTCTTGCCCATGGCGCGACGCAGCAGGTCGGCCTCGCCGAGCGAGTAGCCCGACAGGACCTGGGCGATCTGCATCACCTGCTCCTGGTAGACGATAACGCCCTGCGTTTCCTTGAGCAGATGGTCGATCGTCGGGTGGATCGACTCGATCTCCTCCTCACCATGCTTGCGGGCATTGTAGACCGGGATGTTTTCCATCGGGCCCGGGCGGTAGAGTGCCACGAGCGCGATGATGTCCTCGATGCAGTCGGGCCGCATGCCGATCAACGCCTTGCGCATGCCGGCACTTTCCACCTGGAACACGCCAACCGTCTCGCCGCGCGACAGCATCTCGTAGGTCAGCTGATCATCGAGCGGCAGGCTTTCGAGATTCACCTCGATGTCGCGCTTGCGGATGAAATCCACGGCGGTCTTCAAGACTGTCAGCGTCTTCAGGCCGAGGAAGTCGAATTTTACGAGCCCCGCCTGCTCCACCCATTTCATGTTGAACTGGGTGACCGGCATGTCGGAGCGCGGATCGCGGTACATCGGCACGAGCTGCGACAGCGGCCGGTCGCCGATCACGATGCCGGCGGCGTGGGTCGAGGCGTGGCGGTAGAGGCCTTCGATCTTCTGGGCGATGTCGAGCAGGCGCGCGACGACCGGCTCCTTGTCCGCCTCCTCCTGGAGCTTCGGCTCCTCCTCGATCGCCTTGGAGAGCGGCGTCGGGTTGGCCGGGTTGTTCGGTACGAGCTTGCAGATCTTGTCGACCTGGCCATAGGGCATTTCCAGCACGCGGCCGACGTCGCGCAGTGCCGCGCGCGCCTGCAGCGAACCGAAGGTGATGATCTGCGCCACCTGCTCGCGGCCGTATTTCTGCTGCACGTAGCGGATCACCTCTTCGCGGCGATCCTGGCAGAAGTCGATGTCGAAGTCGGGCATCGAGACGCGTTCCGGGTTGAGGAAGCGTTCGAAGAGCAACGAGAAGCGCAGCGGATCAACGTCGGTGATGGTCAGCGCATAGGCGACGAGCGAGCCCGCGCCCGAGCCGCGGCCGGGACCGACGGGAATGTTCTGCTGCTTGGCCCATTTGATGAAGTCGGCAACGATCAGGAAGTAGCCGGGGAACTTCATGCGCTCGATGACGCCCAGCTCGAAGTCCAGCCGTTCCCGATAATCCTGCTCGGTATAACCGGGTGTCAGGCCGAGCAGCGCCATACGGCTCTCGAGACCTTCCACGGACTGGCGGCGAAGTTCCGCCGATTCGGCGCGATCCGCCTCGTCCGGATCATCCGTCGCCCCGGTGAAGCGCGGCAGGATGGGGTTGCGTGTCTTCAGCACGAAGGAGCAGCGCTTCGCGATCTCGACCGTGTTTTCCAGGGCCTCGGGCAAATCGGCAAACAGCTTTGCCATGTCCTTGCGGCTCTTGAGGTAGTGGTCGGGCGTCAGGCGGAAGCGGTTGTCGTCCGAGACCATCGCATTGTGCGCCACCGCCATCAGCGCATCATGAGCGTCGTAATCGTCCGGCGCCGGGAAGAACGGTTCGTTGGTCGCGACCAGCGGCACATCCTCCGCATAGGCCAATTCGACCATGCGCCGTTCATGCTGCTTGTCATAACGGCCGTGGCGTTGCAGTTCGATATAAAGCCGGTCGCCGAACACCCGCTTCAGCGCATCCAGCCGCGCCCGCGCTACGGGAGGCTGCCCGGACAGGAAGGCCATATCGATCGGACCGCCGCGCGCGCCGGTGAGCGCAATCAGTCCCTCGGCACCTTCCTCTTCCAGCCAGCTATAGGCGATGCGGACCGCCTGGCTGCCCTCGCCGCCGAGATAGGCACGGCTGACAATGTCGACGAGGCGGACATAACCGGCGTCGGTTGCGGCAAGGAGAACGATCGACGGCAGCTTTTGAAGTTGCGCCTGCCCTCCGCGGCGCTCGCCTTCGCCCTCGTCTTCCATATCGATCGACAGCTGGCAGCCGATCAGCGGCTGGATGCCGTCGCCGATCGCCTTCTGCGAAAATTCCAGCGCTGCGAACAGGTTGTTCGTATCGGTGATGGCGATGGCCGGCTGCTGGTCCGACATTGCCTTGCCGATGATCTTCTTGATCGGCAAGGCGCCTTCCAGCAGCGAAAAGGCGGAATGCACGCGCAGATGCACAAATTGCGGTGTCTGCGCGGTTGTTCCGCTCTCCGTCTTTGGGGCTTCACTCGCCATCGGCTTCTTCCTTCATTTCAAGGAAAGAAGCTTAAGCGGATTCGCACCCGTCTCGTCCAGACGGTTCTTTGCATTGCACCCGGTTTCCACGCCGCGTGGCCCGGTATTCAGACGACGAACCAGGAAATATCAGATTCCGAAGAGGATGACGGAGAAGCTGGCGACGAACATGGCCATGGAGGCGAATGCAGCAAGGTCACGAAAGAAATCGGTCATTATGGCTCCCTTTCCTTTTATGTTTCTAGTTTGTTCTATTCTTGTTCTCGTGTCAATAGCTTTTCACAGGCCCACTGGACCGGCGTTCGCCAGCGCAATAAGGTCGCCTCGACCAATGGAGGAATAAAGATGAAGTTGTTGATTGCCGCCCTCATGCTGTCGGCTGCCCTGCCCGCTCTTTCGGCCGCCGCAGATTTTCCGGCGGACCGCATCATCGCCATGGCGAGCGGCGACTGGAACAAGGACGGTACGCCGGATCTTGCCGTGGTGGCGACGCCGGGCGACGACGGCGGCGATGACAACGGGCTTTATGTCTACGTCGCCAAGCCGGAAGAGAACCGGCTGACGCTGGCGCTATCCCTGCCGAACACGGTCTGGGGCAATCTGACGATGTATGGCCAGGAGCCGGAGCTGGCCGCCCTTGGCAACGGCTCGTTCACGCTGACGACGAAGAACGATTCGATCGGCCGGGAGCGCTGGCGCGAGACGCTCACCATCGCCTATCGCAATTTCGACTTCATCGTGGCCGGTTATACGTATTCAGCCTACGACACCATTGCAGAGGACGGCGGAGAAAACCGCACGAACGACTGCGACCTAAACGTGCTGACGGGCAAGGGCAAGCGGAATGGCCAAGCCGTCGCGGACAAGGCGCAATTCGTCCTGCTCAAGGATTGGAACAACAGCATACCGCGGTCAGTTTGCGGATTGGACAACTAACGCCGGCAACGCATGACGCGCAGGATGGCCAAAATATCAGGCCGTCCGTTCAGGCGAGCTCGCGCACGAGCCCGTCCTCGATCGTCACGCGACGATCCATCAGGCTGGCGAGCTGGTGGTTGTGGGTGGCGATGAGGGCCGCCAGGCCGGACTGGCGCGCCAGCGCTTCGAGCGCCTCGAAGACGTAGCCGGCGGTTTCCGGATCAAGGTTGCCGGTCGGCTCGTCGGCAAGCAGCAGCAGGGGCGCATTGGCGACGGCGCGGGCGATCGCCACGCGCTGCTGTTCGCCGCCGGACAGCTCCGACGGGCGGTGATCGGCACGGTGGCCGATGCGCATGTAGTCGAGCAGCTGGGCGGCGCGTTCACGCGCCTCGACCTTCGTGAGGCCGCCGATCAGCTGTGGCATCATGATGTTTTCCAGCGCGGTGAATTCCGGCAGCAGGTGATGAAACTGGTAGACGAAGCCGATCTCGTTGCGACGGATCGTCGTGCGCTGGTCGTCGGACAGCGTGGCACAGGAATGACCGTTGACGAAGACCTCGCCGGCATCCGGCTTTTCGAGCAGGCCGGCAATGTGCAGCAGGGTCGACTTGCCGGTGCCGGACGGTGCGACGAGGGCAACCGTCTCGCCACTCCGCAGCGCAAAATCCGCGCCCCTGAGGATCGACAGCAGGGTTTCGCCCTGGCCGTAGTGCCGTTCGATGCCCTTGAGTTCCAAAGCGAGGCGCGCGTTCATGGCGTTCTTGTTCCTATTCGTACCGCAGGGCCTGGACCGGATCGAGCTTGGAGGCACGCCAGGCGGGGAAGATCGTCGCGAGGAACGAAAGCACCAGCGCCATCAGGATGACCGAAACCGTCTCGCCGGCGTTCATGTCGGCCGGAAGCTGGCTCAGGAAATAGAGTTCAGGATTGAACAACGTCGTACCGGAAATCCAGGAGAAGAACTGGCGGATCGATTCGACGTTGAGGCAGACGATGACACCGAGCAGAACGCCGGCAAACGTGCCCACCGTGCCGATCGCCGCGCCCGTCATGAAGAAGATGCGCATGACCGCGCCGGACGTGGCGCCCATCGTGCGCAGGATCGCGATGTCGCTGCCCTTGTCCTTCACCAGCATGATAAGGCCGGAAATGATGTTGAGCGCGGCGACGAGCACGATCAGCGTCAGGATCATGAACATCACGTTGCGCTCGACCTGCAGGGCCGAGAAGAAGGTCTGGTTGCGCTGGCGCCAGTCGGTGATGAAGATCTGCCGTTCGGCCGCCGCCTCGATCGGCTGGCGCAGATCGTCGATGGCATCCGGATTGGAAACGAACAGCTCGATCGACTGCACGACGCCTTCTGAGTTGAAATAGAGCTGCGCTTCTTCCAAGGGCATGTAGATGATCGACGAGTCGTATTCCGACATGCCGATCTCGAAAATGGCGGAGACAGTGTAGGTTTTCACGCGCGGATTGACGCCAAGCGGCGTGACATCCCCTTCGGGAGCAACCAGCGTGATCTGGCCGCCGGCGCTGAGGCCGAGCTGTTCGGCCATGCGCGAGCCGATCGCAACGCCGCCGCCGGCGGCAAAGCCGACGAGGTCGCCTTCCTTGAAATGATCCGAAACGGCCTTCATCTTGGCGAGGTCGTCAGCGCGGATGCCGCGCACCAGCGCGCCCGTGCCACCGCCCGCCGTGCCCTGCGCCAGCGTCTGGCCCTCGACAAGCGGGATCGCCATGGTGACGCCCGGAACGGCGGAAAGACGCTCTGCCAGCTTGGCGAAATCGTTCAGCGGCGTATCGATCGGCTGGACGATCATGTGGCCGTTGATGCCGAGGATGCGCGAGATCAGCTCCGTGCGAAAGCCGTTCATGACGGCCATGACGATGATGAGCGTCGCGACCCCCAGCATGATGCCGATGAAGGAAAAGCCGGCGATGACCGAGATGAAGGCTTCCTTGCGCCGGGAGCGCAGGTAGCGCCAGGCGACCATCCGCTCGAAAGCGGAGAAGGGGCGGTTCTTCTTGTAGGCCTGAGCCTCGGTTGTCCCGCTCGCTGCGTCAGCCATGGTCCCCTCCCGTTGCCCCGGCGCGGCGCATCAATTGCCGGACGTCAGGCGGTTGATCGCCGCCTCGATGGTCAGCGTCTCGCGTTCGCCGGTCTTGCGGTCCTTGATTTCGACTTCGCCCGTGGCAACGCCGCGCGGACCGGCAATGACCTGCACGGGGGCGCCGATGAGGTCGGCCGTCGCAAACTTGGCGCCGGCGCGCTCGTCCTTGTCGTCATAGAGCGTGTCGATGCCGGCATTCGAGAGTGCGCCATAGATCGTCTCGCAGGCGGCGTCGCAGGCCGCATCGCCCGACTTCATGTTGATGACGATCACCTCGAAGGGCGCTACGGCCTTTGGCCAGATGATGCCGTTCTCGTCATGCGAGGCTTCGATGATCGCGGGCACGAGGCGCGTCGGGCCGATGCCGTAGGAGCCCATATGCACGGCGTGCTCCTTGCCGTCGGGACCCTGGACCTTGGCGCCCATGACGTCGGAATACTTCGTGCCGAAATAGAAGATGTGGCCGACTTCGATGCCGCGGGCCGACAGACGTTCGCCTTCCGCAATCGCATCGAAAGCGGGAGCGTCATGCATTTCGGAGGTCGCCGCGTAGCGCGAAGTCCACTTTTCGAAGATGGCGCGCAGACCGGCGACATCCTCGAAATTGGTGTCGAGGCCGGGAACGTCGAAATTCAGAAAATCCTTGTGGCAGAAGACTTCCGACTCGCCGGTATCGGCAAGGATGATGAATTCGTGGCTGAGATTGCCGCCGATCGGACCGGTATCGGCGCGCATCGGAATGGCGCGCAGACCCATGCGCGAGAAGGTGCGCAGATAGGCCGCGAACATGCGGTTATAGGCATGCTCGGCGCCTTCACGCGTCAGGTCGAAGGAATAGGCGTCCTTCATCAGGAATTCGCGCGAGCGCATGGTGCCGAAACGCGGGCGCATCTCGTCGCGGAATTTCAGCTGAATATGGTAGAGGTTGAGCGGCAGGTCCTTGTAGGACTTCACGTACGAACGGAAGACGTCCGTGATCATTTCCTCGTTGGTGGGGCCATAGAGCATCGGGCGCTCCTGGCGGTCCTTGATGCGCAGCATCTCCTTGCCGTAGGCGTCGTAGCGACCGCTCTCCTGCCAGAGTTCGGCGGATTGCAGCGTCGGCATCAAAAGCTCGACGGCGCCGGCGCGGTTCT
Source organism: Sinorhizobium sp. RAC02 (assembly GCF_001713395.1). Taxonomy (NCBI): domain Bacteria; kingdom Pseudomonadati; phylum Pseudomonadota; class Alphaproteobacteria; order Hyphomicrobiales; family Rhizobiaceae; genus Sinorhizobium; species Sinorhizobium sp. RAC02. The sequence goes on from NZ_CP016450.1 coordinate 1,594,754, forward strand.
GCTCCTCGCGGATGATGGCGTTCACCTTGTCCAGCACGCGCTTGCCCAGCGGCAGCCAGGTATAGATGCCCTGGGACTGTTGCTTGACCATGCCGGCACGCAGCATGAGCCGGTGCGAGACAATCTCGGCCTCTTTGGGGTTTTCCTTGAGGATGGGCAGGAAGAAGCGTGAAAGGCGCATATCGGTTTCCAGCGGGACTGATCCGCCCTATTCGGGGAATCGGGCAAAATGACGTTGATTTTCACGCGTTCATAAACGCTTCGCCGCAGGAAGGGAACCCGGCAGGCCAAGCAGGCATGCAAGGCCGAAGCACGACGCACAGGCGCAGTGCCGTTCCGAGAAATGTGGCGGAAAAATGGGGGCGTCAATAACAGAAATTGCGCATAGGTTGTCAACGGAAAAATTTTATTCCACTGTAGCAAAAATGCAAAAAAAGCGGATGACAACGCCTAAGCTTTGGGCTAGTTTCAGGTCACAAAACAGGCAGGAAGTACAAATTCCTGCCATTTCGCGGTCAAGTCTTGGGAGGATCAGATCTTAGGCGCGCGTAGACGCTGCCACCGCACAACGGATAGAGATCACGCGATACCTGTAAAACAAGGCTTTTAGCCTTGTTTTTTTTGCCTTTTTCCCATTAGACTTTCGCTTTATCAACTTCTCGCCTGGGGTCCATGCGTCAAAGACGCACACCGTCGCGCGCTGCGACACTCCGCCTCACGCATGGTGAGAAAATCCGGACCGGTTTGCATGACTCAAAGGCAGGCACGGGCTGCAGGCGGGCTTTTTCCGGCGCAATCTGACGATCGCCAAACGGAAGACTATTCTCCCCGACCCCGAAGACGGGGAATGGCTTGCTTTCACCAGGTGAACGGCCGTTAACCTTTGCGGCGGCCGCTTATTTGAAATTCGGCATGAATTGAGGGATGGAGTCGATGCCATAGCCGAGGCGCACCGACACGACATACCAACAGCCATAGATGATGGCGGAGATCAGCGTCGTGATGAGCATCACCCGGCCACCGCGGAATCGCGCGGGCGCGCTTTCCACCGTGCCAGGCACAATCTCTTGCGCCTCGCCCTGGGTCTTCATTCCGAAAGGCAGGACGGCGAAAAGCGTCAACCACCAGACGATGAAGTAGACGGCAAAAAAGGAAAACCACTGCATGGACGAGCCCTCGTGCGACAGGCGGTCTTGTACGCCGGTCGCGGGTGAAGTTCAAATGGCTGAAGGGCGGCGTGCTGTCACACCTCTTCGAGTTCGACCAACGTTCCGAAAAAATCCTTGGGGTGGAGAAAGAGCACCGGCTTGCCATGCGCGCCCGTCTTCGGATTGCCGTCGCCAAGCACACGGGCGCCGCTCGCCACCAGCCGGTCGCGGGCAGCGAGAATGTCATCCACCTCGTAGCAAATATGGTGCATGCCGCCTGCCGGCGCTTTCTCAAGGAAGGCAGCAATCGGCGAGGCGTCGCCGAGGGGCGCCAGCAATTCCACCTTGGTGTTCGGCAGTTCGACGAACACCACCGTCACACCATGCTCCGGCAGGGCCTGCGGTTCGGAAACCCTGGCGCCCAGCGTGTCACGATAGGTTGCGGTGGCGGCAGCAAGATCCGGCACGGCGATGGCAATGTGGTTGACCTTACCGAGCATGGCTGTCTCCTCTTATGGGGCTAGGCGTTGGAACAGGCCCCCTCATCCGCCTGCCGGCACCTTCTCCCCGCTGGGGAGAAGGGAGAAAACGAGACGTCTGAAGTCCCCCTTCTCCTCTCGGGAGACGGTGGCCCGAAGAGCCGGATGAGGGGATTTCGCATCCCCGGTATCATCCAGCCGCAAAATCGGGAATCAGACTTTCGTCAGGAAGACCGTAACGACGGGCTTCTTGCCCCAGATCTCGTTTGCCGTGGAGCGGACGGCGCGGCGCACGGCCTCGCGCACCATTTCCAGGTCCTTTCGGCGCGCGCGCGGAATGCTTTCGACGGCCCCGAGCACGGCGTCATAGAGGGTGTCGCCCATATCCTCGCCTTCGTCATCGAACTGCGGCAGGCCGAAGGGCTCGACTTCGGGATCACCCATGAAGTCGAAGCGGCTGTCGAGCAGGATGCTGACGGCGACGTGGCCGACGAAAGCGAGCTTGCGGCGATCGCCGATGCCCATTTCCTCATAGTCGCCGATCAGGCTGCCATCCTTGAAGATGCGGCCGAACGGCGCGTGGTCGACAACCTCGGGCTCGCCCGGTGCGAGCTTGAGGACATCGCCGTTGCGCACGCGGGGGACCTTGGCGATGCCGGACTGTTCGGCAAGCTCGGCATGCGCTGTCAGGTGCACTGCCTCGCCATGCACCGGCACGACCATCTTGGGGCGCGTCCATGTGTACATCTGCTGCAGTTCCGTCCGGCGCGGATGGCCGGAGACGTGCACCAGTGCCTCGCTATCGGTAATCACGTTGATGCCCTGTTCGACCAGGCCATTCTTGATGTCGTTGATCGCCTTCTCGTTGCCCGGAATAGCGCGCGAGGAGAAGATGATCGTGTCGCCGTCCGTGAAGGCGACGTTGCGCATCTCGTCGCGGGCGATCTTGGCGAGCGCGGCACGCGGTTCGCCCTGGCTGCCCGTCAGGATGACGACGACCTTGTCGCGTGGGATGTAGCCGAACTCGTCTTCCGCGATGAACGGCTTCAGCCCTTCCATCAGGCCGATATCGCGCGCGACCTCGGTCACGCGCTTCATGGAACTGCCGAGCAGCAGCACCTCGCGCCCGGCGGCTTCGGCAGCCTGCGCGATCGAACGGATACGGCCGACATTCGAGGAGAAGGTGGTGATGCCCACCCTGCCCTCGGACGACTCGATGATCTTGGTGAGGCTCTCCGAGACTTCCCGCTCCGACGGCGAAACGCCGTCGCGAAGCGCGTTGGTGCTGTCGCAGATCAGCGCCAGCACACCCTCGTCGCCAAGCTTGCGGAAGCGGGCCTCGTCGGTCAGCGGCCCGAGCGACGGATCGAGGTCGATCTTCCAGTCACCCGTATGAATGACGGTGCCGAGCGGCGTCTTGATCGCCAGCGACATCGGCTCGGGAATGGAGTGGTTGACGCCGATCGCCTCGATTTCGAACGGACCGACATTGATGCGGTCGCCCTGCTTGAAGATGGTGACCGGGATTTCGGTGCGGCTGCGCTCGTAATTTCGCTTGGCTTCCAGCATGCCCGCCGTGAAGGGCGAGGCATAGACCGGCACGTTGAGGCCGGGCCAGAGATCGTTCAGCGCGCCATAATGGTCTTCGTGCGCATGGGTGATGATGATGCCCTTGAGCTTCTCACGTTCCTTCGCGAGGAAGCGGATATCGGGCAGCACCAGATCGACGCCCGGCAGGTCCGGCCCGGGGAAGGTGACGCCGCAATCGACCATGATCCACTGGCGGTTCGCCTTCGGGCCATAGCCGTAGAGCGCCAGGTTCATGCCGATTTCGCCGACGCCGCCAAGCGGCAGGAATACCAGTTCGTCTTCTTTTGCCATCGGGTTCAGAAAGTCCTATCCAAAAAACACGTCGCCGGCCGCGATCAGTCGCGTGCCGCCATCATCCGTCTCCAGTTTCAGGAGACCTGTATCATCAATTCCAGAAAAGCGCCCGGAAATAGAACGGTCGGGAAGATTGACCGTTATGTTTTCGCCGATGCCGCCAGCCACCTGTTTCCAGCGTTCCATGATGGCCGAAATCCCGTGTCCGCTGTCCCAGAGCGACAGCGTTTCGGCCATCGACTGGAAGAGATGGGCGAACAATTCGTCTGGGGAAGCGGAGGCACCGAAATCACGCAGCGTCGCGACCGGGTAGAGCCCGGCATCCGGCGCCACCGACACGTTGATGCCGATACCGATCACCAGCCCATGTCGGCCATCTGGCAACGTTTCGCCTTCGATCAGGATGCCGCAGACCTTGCGGCGGTCGATGAGAATATCGTTCGGCCACTTGATCACCACATCGGGGGCATCGAGCGGCATGATGCGGCTCACTGCACCCTGCACGGCCACGGCAACCGCCAACGGTAGGGAACCCAGTCGCTCCAGGGGGGCGGCGTCGATCAGCAGCAGAGAGGCATAGAGATTGCCGGGCTCGGAAAACCATGCCCGGCCGCGCCGGCCGCGCCCACCCGTCTGCCGTTGCGCAGTGATCCAGAGACCCGAAAGCGCGCCCTTTCGGGCGCGCTCCAGGCATTCCGTATTGGTCGAGCCCACATCGCTGAGCGCCTCATGGCGAAAGTCATCGAGTGACATCCGCCGAGGATTGCCGGACCCGCTCAAAAGAAGGTCCGTGCCGCGGTTTCAGCGGCGGCGCCGATCGGGCCGCCGATCAGCACATAGCCGAGAACGAACAGGCCGGAGAGACCGAAAACCAGTTTCAGTTCGCCGGCCGTGCGGGCGAATTCGCCGGTCGCCTCGTCGAACCACATCACCTTGATGATGCGCAGGTAGTAGTAGGCGCCGACGACCGAGGCGAGCACGCCGATGATGGCAAGCGCATAGAGATGCGCTTCAATCGCCGCCATGAACACGAAGTACTTGGCGAAGAAGCCTGCCATCGGCGGGATGCCGGCGAGCGAGAACATCAGGATCGTCAGCACGGTCGCCATGAACGGATTGGTCGAGGACAGACCGGCAAGATCGTCGATGTTCTCGACATTGCCGCCTTCCTTGCGGCGCATGGCGAGGATGCAGGCAAAGGTGCCGAGCGTCATGACCATGTAGATGAGCATGTAGAGTGCGACGCCGCGCACGCCGGCCATGGAGCCGGAGGCAAGGCCGACGAGCGCATAGCCCATGTGGCCGATCGAGGAATAGGCCATCAGGCGCTTGATGTTGCGCTGGCCGATTGCCGCGAAGGAACCGAGCAGCATGGAGGCAATCGAGATGAACACGATGACCTGCTGCCAGTCGGCAACGACGGGCTCGAAAGCCTCGATAACGATACGCACCAGCATGGCCATGGCGGCGACCTTGGGCGCAGCGGCAAAGAACGCCGTGACCGGGGTCGGCGCGCCTTCGTAGACGTCCGGCGTCCACATGTGGAACGGCACGGCCGAGATCTTGAAGGCGAGGCCGGCAAGGATGAACACCAGGCCGAAGACGAGGCCGAGCGAGCGGCCTTCTGCCGTCAGGGCAGCTGCAATTTCCTGGAAGCCGATCTGGCCGGTGAAGCCATAAACCAGCGACATGCCGTAGAGCAGCATGCCCGAGGAAAGGGCGCCGAGCACGAAGTACTTCAGGCCGGCTTCCGTCGAGCGCAGGCTATCGCGGTTGATCGCGGCGACGACGTAGAGCGCCAGCGACTGGAGTTCCAGCGCGAGATAGAGCGACAGCAGGCTATTGGCCGAAATCATCAGCAACATGCCGAGCGTCGACAGCACGATGAGGACCGGGAACTCGAAACGGTCGAGTTGTTCCGAACGGGCATGGCCGACGGTCATCACCATGGCGGTGATGGAACCGATCAGTGCCAGCACCTTCATGAACTTGGCGAAGGCGTCGGAGACGAAGGCGCCGCCATAGGCCTGGCCCTCACCCGTGGCGAGCACCAGCCAGAGGCCGGAGATGATCAGCAGCGCGACGGCAAGGCCGGTGACGGTCGTGCCCGAGCGTTCGCCGGAAAAAACACCAATCATCAGCAAGGCAAGCGCGCCGATGGCGAGAATGATCTCCGGGGTCGAGAGCTGAAGGCTGGCGAGGATTGTATCAGCAGTCATGTCTTGGGTCCCGTCGTCAGTTCGCCGTCAGCGCAACGGATTGCGCCGCCTGCAGAGCCGCGGAGTAGTTATTGAGCAGCGCGTCGACCGAGGCCGCCGTCGCATCGAATACCGGCGCCGGATAGACACCGTAGAAGATCGTGAGGATCAGGAGCGGATAGAGCAGCAGCTTCTCACGCGCATCGAGATCGAGAAGCGACTTCAGGCTTTCCTTCTCGAGCGCACCGAAGATCACCCGGCGATAGAGCCAGAGCGCGTAGGAGGCCGAAAGGATGACGCCCGTGGTAGCGAACAGCGCCACCCAGGTATTGGCGCGGAAGATGCCGATCAGCGTCATGAATTCGCCGACGAAACCCGAAGTGCCGGGAAGGCCGACGTTTGCCATGGTGAAGATCATGAAGGCGACGGCATATTTCGGCATGTTGTTGACGAGGCCGCCATAGGCCGCGATCTCACGGGTGTGCAGCCGGTCATAGACGACGCCGACGCAGAGGAAGAGCGCGCCGGAGACGATGCCGTGCGACAGCATCTGGAAGATGGCGCCCTGAAGGCCCTGCGCGTTCGCCGCGAAGATGCCCATGGTGACGTAGCCCATATGGGCGACCGACGAATAGGCGATCAGCTTCTTGATGTCGTCCTGCATCAGCGCCACCAGCGAGGTGTAGATGATGGCGATGACCGACAGCGCGAAGACGAAGGGTGCAAAGTAATCCGAAGCGAGCGGGAACATGGCGAGCGAGAAACGGATGAAACCGTAGCCGCCAAGCTTCAGGAGAACGCCGGCCAGGATGACCGAGCCCGCCGTCGGCGCCTGGACGTGCGCGTCCGGAAGCCAGGTATGCACCGGCCACATCGGCATCTTCACCGCGAAGGAGGCGAAGAAGGCGAGCCACAGCCAGGTCTGCATATGGGCCGGGAAGTTATAGGCGAGCAGTTCCGTGATGTCCGTCGTGCCTGCCTGCCAGTACATCGCCATGATGGCGAGCAGCATCAGCACCGAGCCGAGCAGCGTGTAGAGGAAGAACTTGTAGGAGGCGTAGACGCGATCCTTGCCGCCCCACACGCCGATGATGATGAACATCGGAATGAGGCCGGCTTCGAAGAACACGTAGAACAGCACGATGTCGAGCGACACGAAGACGCCGACCATGAACACTTCCAGCAGCAGGAAGGCGATCATGTATTCGCGCAGGCGCTTCTCGACCGAATGCCAGCTTGCGAGCACGCAGAACGGCATCAGGAAGGTCGACAGGATGACGAACAGCATGGAAATGCCGTCGACGCCGAGATGGTAGGAAATGCCGGTGCCCAGCCATTCGGCCTTCTCGACCATCTGGAAGCCGGGATTCGCGTTGTCGAAACCGATCCAGATGAACAGCGAGAGCACGAAGGTGAAGACCGTCGTCAGCAGCGACACGTTCAGGATGTTGCGGCGGCCATACGGGCTGTCTTCCCGCGTCAGCAGCAGAAGCGCCACGCCGACGAGCGGGAGGAAGGTGACCGCTGAAAGAATGGGCCAATCGGTCATCAGAGGGAGCTCCCGAGCATCATCCAGGTGACGAGTGCTGCAATACCCAGCAGCATCGCGAATGCGTAGTGATAGAGGTAACCGGTCTGGAGGCGCACGACGCGATCCGTGACGTCCATGACGCGGGCGGCGATGCCGTTCGGGCCGAGGCCGTCGATGACGGAGCCGTCACCCTTCTTCCAGAGGAACTTGCCGATCCGCATGGCGGGACGAACGAAGAGGAAGTCGTACAGTTCGTCGAAGTACCACTTGTTGAGCAGGAACTGGTAGAGGCCGCGATGCTGCTCGGCGAGGTACTTCGGCGTTTCCGGCGAGCGGATGTACATGTACCAGGCGGTGACGAAACCGATGGCCATGGCGGCGAACGGGCTCCACTTCACCCAGAGCGGGACGTGGTGATACTCGTTGACCAGCTCGTTTTCCGGCAGCGTGAACAGGGCGCCCTGCCAGAATTCGGCATAGTGATGCCCGAAGAAATACTCGACGAAGATCACGCCCGCCACAACCGCACCGGCGGCCAGCAGATAGAGCGGGATCAGCATGACGGCAGGCGATTCGTGCACATGGTGCATGACGTCAGCGGAGGCGCGCGGCTTGCCGAAGAAGGTCATGAAGGCCAGGCGCCAGGAGTAGAAGCTCGTGAAGAGCGCCGCGATGACCAGCATCACGAAGGCGAAGCCGGCGACCGGGCTATGCGAAGCGAAGGTCGATTCGATGATCGCGTCCTTCGAGAAGAAGCCGGCGAAACCGATGACCGTGCCCGGGATGCCGACGCCGGTCAGCGCCAGCGTGCCGATCGTCATCATCCAGAAGGTGATCGGGATGTGTTTGCGCAAGCCGCCCATGTAGCGCATGTCCTGCTCGCCATCGACGGCGTGGATGACCGAGCCGGCGCCAAGGAACAGGAGCGCCTTGAAGAAGGCGTGCGTGAAGAGGTGGAAGATCGCCGCGCCATAAGCGCCGATGCCGAGCGCGACGAACATGTAGCCGAGCTGCGAGCAGGTCGAATAGGCGATGACGCGCTTGATGTCGTTCTGCACGAGACCGACCGTCGCCGCGAAGAAAGCGGTGATAGCACCGACGAGCGTCACAACCATGAGAGCGGTGTGCGACAGTTCGAACAGCGGCGACATGCGGGCGACGAGGAAGACACCGGCGGTGACCATGGTGGCGGCATGGATGAGGGCTGACACCGGGGTCGGGCCTTCCATGGCGTCCGGCAGCCAGGTGTGCAGCAGGAACTGTGCCGACTTGCCCATCGCGCCCATGAAGAGCAGCAGGCAGGTGGCGGTCAGCGCATGCGACTTGTCGAGCGTCATGCCGAAGAGGTTGATGACGGACGCGGTCGCATCCGCTGCACCTTCGGCCGGCAGGTAGGTCGCGGCGGTGGCGAAGATCGTCTCCAGGTTGATCGAGCCGAACAGCACGAAGACGCTGGAAATGCCCAGGATGAAACCGAAGTCGCCGACGCGGTTGACGATGAAGGCCTTCATGGCGGCAGCGCAGGCCGACGGCTTCTTGTACCAGAAGCCGATCAACAGGTAGGACGCCAGGCCCACGCCTTCCCAGCCGAAGAACATCTGGAGAAGGTTGTCCGACGTCACCAGCATGAGCATGGCGAAGGTGAAGAGCGAGAGATAGGCGAAGAAGCGCGGCCGATGCGGGTCGTGGTGCATGTAGCCGATCGAGTAGACGTGCACGAGCGTCGAGACCGAGTTCACGACGACGAGCATGACGGCCGTCAGCGTATCGACGCGGAACGCCCATTCGACATCGAAGCCGCCGGACTGGATCCAGCGCAGCACGCTGACCTTGACCATCTCCGTCTCGCCCATCGCGACGTCGAAGAAGACGATCCAAGACAGGACTGCCGCCAGGATCATGAAGCCGGAGGTGACGTATTCGGACGCCTTGGCGCCGATGGCATTGCCGCCGATGCCGGCGATCAGGAAGCCGGTCAAAGGAAGGAAGACGATTGCCTTGATGATGGTATCCATGACCCGATCAGCCCTTCATCATATTGACGTCTTCGACGGCGATCGAACCGCGGTTGCGGTAGAAGACGACGAGAATTGCAAGACCGATGGCCGCTTCCGCAGCCGCGACGGTCAGAATGAACAGCGCGAAGACCTGGCCGACGATATCGTTCAGGAAGGCCGAGAACGCGACCATGTTGATGTTGACCGACAGCAGGATGAGCTCGATCGACATCAGGATGACGATGACGTTCTTCCGGTTCAGGAAGATGCCGAAGACGCCCAGGGTGAAGAGGATGGCGCTGACGGTGAGATAGTGGGAAATACCGATTTCCATAATGTTTTTCCTTGGTCCCGCGCTGCCTCAGATGCCCTGGCCGGGCTTCACCTTGACGACCTCGACAGCGGTTTCCGGCGTGCGGGCAACCTGCTGCGAGATGTTCTGGCGTTTGATATGTGGCTTGTGGCGCAGCGTCAGCACGATCGCACCGATCATCGCGACGAGCAGCACGAGGCCGGCGATCTGGAAGAAGTAGATGTAATGCGTATAGAGCACGTCGCCGAGGGCGGCCGTGTTCGTCCGCTCGGAGACCGGCGGGATCGGCATCGAAATGTTGCTGGCGATTTCCGGCGAGAAGGTCGAGCCGCCAACGACGATGACAAGCTCGGCCGCAAGGATGAGACCGATCAGCGCGCCGACCGGAGCATATTCAAGCGCGCCGGACCGTAGCTCGGCGAAATCGATGTCGAGCATCATCACGACGAAGAGGAAGAGAACCGCGACCGCGCCGACATAGACGACGAGCAGGATCATCGCCAGGAACTCGGCGCCCGTCAGCAGGAACAGGCCCGCCGAATTGAAGAAGGTGAGGATCAGGAACAACACGGAATAAACCGGGTTCCTCGACGCAATCACCATGAAGGCGGACGCCACCGCCACGAAGGCGAAGAGATAGAAGAATAGAGCCTGCAGACCCATTTTGGTGCCTTTTCGTCTTCCCCGGAGAAGGTCCCCCTCCCCCGTCGAAGCCTGACGATCCTTTCGTCAGGCACTTCAAGTTCATTTTGCCTTTCCGCCGATCAGCGGTAAGGCGAGTCGATAGCGATGTTGCGGGCAATTTCCCGCTCCCAGCGATCGCCGTTCTCGAGCAGCTTCTGCTTGTCGTAGTAAAGCTCTTCGCGCGTCTCGGTCGCGAACTCGAAGTTCGGGCCTTCGACGATGGCGTCGACCGGGCAGGCTTCCTGGCAGAAGCCGCAATAGATGCACTTCACCATGTCGATGTCGTAACGCACCGTGCGGCGCGTGCCGTCATTACGGCGGGGACCCGCCTCGATGGTGATGGCCTGAGCGGGACAGATCGCTTCGCAGAGCTTGCAGGCGATGCAGCGCTCTTCGCCGTTCGGGTAACGGCGCAGCGCGTGTTCGCCGCGGAAGCGCGGAGAAACCGGCCCCTTTTCGAAGGGATAGTTCACCGTCGCCTTCGGGCGGAAGAAGTAGCGCATCGACAGGAAGAACGCGCCGACGAATTCCTTGAGGAACAGCGAATTTACGGCTTGTGAGAGACTAGCCATTTCAAGCTCCAATGCTGCTGATGGTCAGGGTGGTCCTCATGCGGACCAGCCCGTGAGCTTCAGCACGAATGCAACGATAACGACCATGGCGAGCGAGATCGGAAGAAAAACCTTCCAGCCAAGACGCATGAGCTGGTCGTAGCGGTAGCGCGGCACGAAAGCCTTCACCATCGCGAACATGAAGAAGACGAAGGATGCCTTCAGAACGAACCAGATGATGCCCGGGACCCAGTTGAGGAACCAGACGTCGACCGGAGGCAGCCAGCCGCCGAGAAAGAGGATCGTCGTCAGAGCGCACATCAGGCAGATGGCGGCATATTCGCCGAGCATGAACATCATGTACGGGGTCGAGCCGTATTCGACCATGAAACCGGCGACTAGTTCGGATTCCGCTTCCGGAAGGTCGAAGGGCGGGCGGTTCGTTTCGGCCAGCGCCGAGATGAAGAACACCACGAACATCGGGAACAGCGCCAGCCAGTGCCAGTCGAGGAACGAGCCCGGCAGGCCGATCATCGTGCCGACGCCGTCACGCTGCGAGTTGACGATGTCCGTCAGGTTCAGCGAACCGACGCAGAGCAGAACGGTGACGATGACGAAGCCGATCGAGACTTCGTAGGAGACCATCTGCGCTGCGGAACGGAGTGCACCGAGGAACGGGTACTTCGAGTTCGAAGCCCAGCCGCCCATGATGATGCCATACACTTCAAGCGACGAGATCGCGAAGATGTAGAGGATGCCGACATTGATGTTGGCAATCACCCAGCCGTCGTTGAGCGGCACGACCGCCCAGGTAGCGAGCGCCAGCGTCACGGAGACGAGCGGCGCCAGAAGGAAAATCACCTTGTTGGCGGTTGCCGGGATCACCGGCTCTTTGAAGACGAACTTCAAGAGGTCGGCGAAGGACTGGAACAGACCCCACGGGCCGACGACGTTCGGGCCGCGACGCAACTGCACGGCGGCCCAGATCTTGCGGTCGGCGAGAAGCACATAGGCGATGAAAACCAGCAGCGCGACCAGCAGCAGAAGCGACTGGGCCACCATGATCAGGCCAGGCCAAACGTAGGTCGAAATGAAAGCGTCCATAACGTCTTATTCCTTCGCGCTCATTCCGCCGCGGCTTTGAAATTATTGCGGGCAAGCGCCGAGCATTCGGCCATGACCGCCGAGGCGCGCGCTATTGGGTTCGTCAAATAGAAGTCTTTGATCGGAGACGCAAACCCGGAATTCGCCATCGTCCCGCCTTTTTTCGCAAGTGCGGAAAGATCGGCGATTTCACCGCGCGCAATCTCGTCGATCGCGGCGAAATGCGGGTGTGCGGCATGGAGTTTTGCACGCAGCTGCACGAGCGAATCGAACGGCAGCGTGTGTCCGAGCACGTCGGAAAGTGCACGCAGGATAGCCCAGTCTTCGCGGGCATCGCCCGGTGCGAAGCCGGCGCGGCTGCCCATCTGGACGCGGCCTTCGGTGTTGACCCAGGTGCCCGACTTCTCGGTGTAGGTCGCGCCCGGCAGGATGACGTCGGCGACATGCGCCGCATTGTCGCCGTGCGAACCGATATAGACCGTGAAGGCGGTCTTCTTGGCGAAATCCATTTCGTCAGCGCCGAGCAGGAAGAGCACGTCGGTGCCATCAAGCATGTCGGCCGCCGTCTTGCCGCCCTCACCCGGCACGAAGCCGAGGTCGAGGCCGCCGACGCGGGAGGCTGCGGTGTGCAGAACGGCAAGACCGTTCCAGTCCGCCTTTACCGCACCGACTTTTTCTGCGAGCGCCGTGACAGCCGAGAGAACCGCCAGGCCATCGGCACGCGACAGCGCGCCCTGGCCGACGATGATCATCGGGCGCTCGGCCTTCTTCAGCTTGGCGGCGAACTTGGCCGAACCGCCGACGAGGCCGGAAAGCGTTTCCGTGCCGGCGCCGAGATATTCGTAGCCGTAGCGCAGCTCGCCCTGTTCGCCGATCACGCCGATCGGGAAGTTGTCCATGCGCCAGCGCTTGCGGATGCGCGCGTTGAGCACGGCAGCCTCGAGGCGCGGGTTGGAGCCGACGATCAGAAGAGCGTCCGCCTGCTCGATGCCTTCGATGGTCGGGTTGAAGAGGTAGCTGGCGCGGCCAAGCGACGGGTCAAGCTGCGAACCGTCCTGGCGGCAGTCGATGTTGCTCGAGCCGAGCGCGGTCATCAGCTCGCGCAGCGCATACATTTCCTCGACGGAAGCGAGGTCGCCGGCGATCGCGCCGATGCGGTCACCGGAGGTGCCGGCAACGGCCGTCTTAATGGCGCCGAAAGCGTCCGCCCAGCTTGCCGGCTGGAGACGGCCGTCCTTGCGGACATAGGGGCGGTCGAGACGCTGGGTTTTCAGGCCATCCCAGATGAAGCGGGTCTTGTCGGAAATCCACTCTTCGTTGATCTCTTCATTGACGCGCGGCAGGATGCGCATGACTTCGCGGCCGCGCGTATCGACGCGGATCGCCGAGCCGACGGCGTCCATGACGTCGATCGATTCGGTCTTGTTCAGTTCCCACGGACGGGCCGTGAAGGCGAAGGGCTTGGAGGTCAAAGCGCCGACCGGGCAAAGGTCGACCACGTTGCCCTGAAGCTCGGATGTCATGGCCTGTTCGAGATAGGTGGTGATCTCGGCATCCTCGCCGCGGCCGATCAGGCCAAGCTCGGTGATGCCGGCGACTTCCGTCGTGAAGCGAACGCAGCGCGTGCAGTGAATGCAGCGGTTCATAATCGTCTTGACGAGCGGGCCAATATACTTGTCCTCGACGGCGCGCTTGTTTTCCGAGTAGCGCGAACTGTCGATGCCGAAGGCCATCGCCTGGTCCTGCAGGTCGCATTCGCCGCCCTGGTCGCAGATCGGGCAATCGAGCGGATGGTTGATGAGCAGGAACTCCATCACACCTTCGCGCGCCTTCTTGACCATCGGCGTGGTCGTGAAGACTTCCGGCGCTTCGCCGTTCGGGCCGGGGCGCAGGTCGCGCACGCTCATGGCGCAGGAGGCTGCCGGCTTCGGCGGACCGCCCTTCACCTCGACGAGACACATGCGGCAGTTGCCGGCAACCGACAGCCGCTCGTGGAAACAGAAGCGCGGAACCTCGGCGCCCGCCTCCTCACACGCCTGAAGCAGCGTGAAGTGATCCGGGACTTCGATTTCTTTTCCGTCGACTTTCAGCTTTGCCATATCTGCTTTCCCGCTTTTGACGTGGAACCCCGCGTCTCGCCAGCGCCATTCTCTCCGGCTTTCGTTTCGGGTCTTTGCCCGTCCCTTCGGCCTTTGTTCCTATTCGCCAGTTCCGGTGGAGCCTTAGCCCCTGCCCTTCACCAGCGCCTTTGCCTGCTCCACCCAGCCGTCGCGGACGATCCGTCCGCCAAAACCGAGTTCGGCTTCAATCCTTGCCACATCCGCTGCCTTCAAGGCCGCGATGTCGGCATAACGCCGGATACCCATGCCATTCAGCACCTGCTCCAGCTTCGGCCCGATACCCGAAATCGCTTTCAGGTCATCGGCCTTGGCGGCTTTCGCCACCGGCGCCTTGCGCACCGGCTTTGCTTCCACCGTCTTCGGCGTCGCGCTTTTTTCGCGCGCCACCTTTGCCTTCTCTTCAGCAGCCGGCTCTTGCGCCTTCGCCACCGGCTCCTGCGGAACCACCGTCAATACCGGCCTGGCCTCGGCCTGTTCCACCGCCTTGGCCGTGACGTCGACCGTCTCGTCGAACACCACCCTGGCCCGCTCCGTCGCGTTCTGCATCAGGCCCAGCATCATCCCGGCCATCTGGCCCGCAATGCCAAACCCGATCGCCGTCGTTGCAGCCATTGCCGCCACGGGATCAGCCATAACCGGCATGCCCGGCATCTGCTTCAACCACGGCGCCAGACTGAACGGATCGTCGCCGGCGGCTGTTGCCGGCGGAACTCTGGTTGCATTCGCATCCTGTCCTGCCGGCTTCGTCATCGCCTTACTCCGCTGCTTCCAGCACCGCGCCATGGTCCATGGCGTTGGCCGTGTATTGGTCGATCCGCGCCTCGATTTCGGGGCGGAAGTTGCGAATGAGGCCCTGGATCGGCCAGGCCGCCGCGTCGCCGAGCGCACAGATCGTGTGACCTTCGATCTGCTTGGTGACGTCGAACAGCATGTCGATTTCGCGCTTCTGGGCATTGCCCGTGACCATGCGCTGCATGACGCGCATCATCCAGCCGGTGCCTTCGCGGCACGGCGTGCACTGGCCGCAGCTCTCGTGCTTGAAGAAGGCCGAGATGCGCCAGATCGCCTTGATGATGTCGGTCGAGCGATCCATGATGATCATGCCGCCGGTGCCGAAGGAGGAATTGACCTCGCGCAGACCGTCGAAGTCGAGCGTGACGTTCATCATGTCCTCGGCCTTGACGACCGGGCAGGATGCGCCGCCGGGGATGACGGCCAGAAGGTTGTCCCAGCCACCGCGAATACCGCCGCCGTGCTTTTCGACCATCTCCTTAAAGGAGATGCTCATGCTCTCTTCGATCGTGCAGGGCGTGTTGACGTGGCCCGACATCATGAACAGCTTGGTGCCGACATTGTTCGGACGGCCGAACGAGGAGAACCAGGCGGCGCCACGGCGCAGGATCGTCGGTGTGACGGCGATCGATTCGACGTTGTTGACGGTCGTCGGGCAGCCATAGAGACCCATGTTCGCCGGGAACGGCGGCTTCAGGCGCGGCTGGCCCTTCTTGCCTTCCAGGCTTTCGAGCAGCGCGGTTTCTTCGCCGCAGATATAAGCGCCGGCGCCGTGATGGACATAGACGTCGATGTCGTAGCCGAGCTTGTTGTTCTTGCCGAGCAGGCCGGCGTCATAGCACTCGTCGATCGCCGCCTGCAGCGCTTCGCGCTCGCGGATGAACTCACCGCGCACGTATATATAGGCCGCATGGGCGCCCATGGCGAAGGACGCGATCACGCAGCCTTCGATCAGCGTATGCGGATCGTGGCGCAGGATGTCGCGGTCCTTGCAGGTGCCGGGCTCGGATTCGTCGGCATTGACGACGAGATAGTGCGGACGACCGTCGGATTCCTTCGGCATGAAGGACCACTTGAGGCCGGTCGGGAAGCCGGCGCCGCCGCGGCCGCGCAGGCCCGACGCCTTGACTTCGTTGACGATCCAGTCGCGGCCCTTTTCGAGCAGCTGCTTCGTGCCGTCCCAATGCCCCCGGGCCATGGCGCCTTTCAGCGACTTGTCCTTGGTGCCGTAGATATTGGTGAAGATACGATCCTGGTCCTTAAGCATGGTTCTTACCCGCCATTTTCCGTGGCATTGCCGGCGCCGAAAACGCGTCGCGCAATGAATTGAAATGCTACGCCGCCGGCAACCGCACTACCCGCCGCCTTCAGCAGCAGCAGCGCTACGGCGCCCATATCGGCCGCCTGCAGGCCGTCCTTGAACGCTGTCTGCTCGCCGACTTCCACGCCCAGAACCTCGGAAGGCGCCAGGAATGTTGAATAGACAAAGTAGCCGAACCCGACAAGCGCGCCTGCCAGATAGGCCGGCGACTTGAAGGGATTGGTGCGGACGGCATGAAGGTCGTCCAGCGACTTGCGAAACTTGTTGGCCACCCAGTAGAAGAACAGGCCAGCCAGCAGCGAGGTCAGCACGACGCGGACTGGATCCGTCCGGCCGCTCATCACCACGTTGAAGTAGGCCGCAAACAGCGCCATGCCGACGCCGACGGCCTTCGGCCAGTGCTTTTCGATGAAGACGATCGTCGGGTTGGCCTCGCGCGGCTCATCGCCACGCACCATTACCCGGCTGCGGTCCCCCGATACCTGGTGCGGGCTGGCGGCCTGCGGCAGGCGCGCGGACGCCATCGGGGTTTTAACCCCGACATCGCTCTCCACGCCTTTCTTGCCGAACGCTGCCATCCGTTTCCTGCCTTACCGCGGCTTCTTGCCGAAGACGCGGATGTATTCCGCTTCGCCGCCCTTGGCGAGCGCCTTGGCCTGCTTGACCCAGTCGTCGCGATCGATGCGGCCCTTGAAATTCAGATAACCATCGACCCAGTCGCGCTCCGCCTTCTTCCACCCGGCGACTTGCGCGAAGGTGAAGATGCCGAGTTCGTGCAGGATGCCCTCGATCTTCGGGCCGACGCCGGAGATGAGCTCCAGGTCGTCCGGGGTCTCGGGACGCGCGATGCCGGCCGGACGGTTCTTGTCTTCCAGCGACGGCTTGCCGACGGCTGCCGCAACCGGCTGCTTGGCAGCGGCATCGCCACCTTCGGCGCGCGTGTCGCCCTTGGCCTTGCTGTTCGCGGCGGCCTCGGCCTTGGCGTTTGCCGGCGTCTTCAGCGCGGGGTCGGTTTCGACGGCGTCCGTCTTCGGCTTTGCGGCATTCGACGGAGGAACGCTGACACTGTCCTCGTCCGCCTTCTTGGCGCGGGTCGTCGTCTTCTTTACAGCCGGATCCGGTTCCGTGAGGCTGGTAAGACCACCGGCCGGCGCGGAATAGATGCGGTCGATCTGCGTGCCGGTCTCGACGGTCGAGCCTTTGCCGGCATCGAAACGGTCGATGATGTGCTCGAGCTGCGTCGGCGTCAGATCCTCGAAACTGTCCTTGAAGATCATGATCATCGGCGCGTTGACGCAGGCGCCCTGACACTCGACTTCTTCCCAGGACAGCGTGCCGCTCTCGTTGAGATGGAAAGGCTCGGCGTGGATGCGCTTCTTGCAGACGTTGATCAGGTCTTCCGCGCCGCGCAGCATGCAGGGCGTCGTGCCGCAAACCTGGACATGGGCGCGCGTACCGACCGGCAGCAGCTGGAATTGCGTGTAGAAGGTCGCGACCTCAAGCACGCGGATATAGGCCATGTCGAGCATGTCGGCGACGGATTCGATCGCCGCCTTGGTGACCCAGCCATCCTGCTCCTGCGCCCGCATGAGAAGCGGGATGACCGCCGACTGCTGGCGGCCCTTCGGGTACTTGTTGATCGTTGCCTTGGCCCAGGTCGCATTCTCCTTGGAGAAGGCGAAGCTTGCGGGCTGGACATTGTCTTCGGCTAGTCGACGAACGGACATTCTGTAACGCCTTGTGTCAGTTAATCTGTCGGCACTGCGTTTCCGTCGTGTTGACGAACTCGCAGGCATAGGCCGACTTGTCATTCTGCATGAATACGACGTAGCGGCTGCCGTTCGGCGCCGCCGCCTTGATCTGGTAGCCCTGGCTCGCCAGTTCGCCGATGGTGGACGACACGATCGGCGGCTCCTCCGCCTGCTGCGCGTTTGCGGCAGCGGCGGTCAGAAGCACGGCGGCGATGGCAGGGACCAGTTTCAGCATCAACGGTCAACCTCTCCGAACACGATGTCGAGGGAGCCGAGGATTGCCGACACGTCGGCGAGCTGGTGGCCGCGACAGATGAAATCCATCGCCTGGAGATGGGCGTAGCCCGGGGCGCGGATCTTGCAGCGGTAGGGCTTGTTGGTACCGTCGGCGACGACATAGACGCCGAACTCGCCCTTCGGCGCTTCGACGGCTGCGTACACTTCGCCGGCCGGCACGTGGTAGCCTTCGGTATAGAGCTTGAAATGGTGGATGAGCCCTTCCATCGAACGCTTCATCTGGCCACGCTTCGGCGGAACCATCTTGCCGTCGATCGAGGAGACCGGGCCGACCTTGGCGATACCGAGCAGGCGATCGACGCACTGGCGCATGATCTTGGCCGATTCGCGCATTTCGATCATGCGGATCACGTAACGGTCGTAGCAGTCGCCGTTCTTGCCAATCGGAATGTCGAAGTCGAGGTCGGAATAGCACTCATAGGGCTGCGAGCGGCGCAGGTCCCAGGCAGCGCCCGAACCGCGCACCATGACGCCCGAAAAACCCCAGGCCCAGCAATCTTCCAGCTTCACGACGCCGATATCGACGTTGCGCTGCTTGAAGATGCGGTTGCCGGTCAAGAGTTCGTCGATGTCGTCAACGGTCTTCAGGAACGGGTCGATCCACTTGCCGATGTCTTCCACCAGCTCGTGCGGCAGGTCCTGGTGCACGCCGCCCGGACGGATGTAGGCCGAGTGCATGCGCGCGCCACAGGCACGCTCGTAGAACACCATCAGCTTTTCGCGCTCCTCGAAGCCCCAGAGCGGCGGCGTCAGCGCGCCGACGTCCATGGCCTGGGTCGTCACGTTGAGAAGATGCGAGAGAATGCGGCCGATTTCGGAATAGAGCACGCGGATCAACTGGCCGCGGATTGGAACTTCGGTGCCCGTCAGGCGCTCGACGGCGAGCGCGAAGGCATGCTCCTGGTTCATCGGCGCCACGTAGTCGAGGCGGTCGAAATAGGGCACGGCCTGAAGATAGGTCTTCGTCTCGATCAGTTTCTCGGTGCCGCGGTGCAGCAGGCCGATATGCGGATCGACGCGCTCGACGATTTCACCGTCGAGCTCCAGCACGAGGCGCAACACCCCGTGTGCCGCCGGGTGCTGCGGCCCGAAGTTGATGTTGAAATTGCGAACGTTGTGCTCGTTCATACCGCTTGCTCCAGAGGTAGGCGCCCTGGCGGGCCGCCTGACCCAAAATCAGTTCTGCTTCGCCTTCTCGTCGCCCGGCAGCACGTAATCCGTGCCCTCCCACGGCGAGAGAAAATCGAAGTTGCGGAATTCCTGCTTCAGTTCGACGGGCTCGTACACGACGCGCTTGACCTCGTCGTCGTACCGCACTTCCACGAAGCCGGTTGTCGGGAAGTCCTTGCGCAGCGGATGCCCCTCGAAACCATAGTCGGTAAGGATGCGGCGCAGGTCCGGGTGGCCAGTGAAGAGGATGCCGTACATGTCGTAGGCTTCGCGCTCGAACCAGTCGGCACCCGGATAGACCGCGCAGGCGGACGGCACGGGAACGTCCTCGCCGGTCGCAACCTTGATGCGCACGCGCAGGTTCTGGCGCGGCGACAGCAGGTGATAGACCACGTCGAAGCGGTCGGCGCGCGCCGGCCAGTCCACGCCGCAGATATCGACGAAGTTGATGAACCCGCACTGCACGTCATCGCGCAGGAAGGTCAGAAGACCGATGATGCGCGCACCGTCCGTCTTCAGGGTGAGTTCGCCATAGGCGATGTCGGCCGAGGCTATAAGGTGGCCTGCCGCTTCGCCGATATGGGAAGAAAGCTCCTGGAGGGCTTCGCTCATGTGTAAAGTCCCCTACCCTTAACGCTCGATCGTACCGGTCCGGCGGATCTTCTTCTGCAGCAGGAGCACACCGTAAAGGAGCGCTTCCGCCGTGGGAGGACAGCCTGGTACATAGATGTCGACCGGCACCACGCGGTCACAGCCGCGCACCACCGAATAGGAATAGTGATAATATCCACCGCCATTGGCGCAGGAACCCATCGAGATGACGTAACGCGGCTCCGGCATCTGGTCGTAGACCTTGCGGAGCGCGGGCGCCATCTTGTTGGTCAGCGTGCCAGCGACGATCATGACGTCGGACTGCCGCGGAGAGGCGCGCGGTGCGAAGCCGAAACGCTCGACGTCATAACGCGGCATCGAAAGCTGCATCATCTCGACCGCACAGCAGGCGAGACCGAAGGTCATCCACATCAGCGAGCCGGTACGGGCCCAGGTAATGAGCTCGTCCGTCGACGTGACGAGAAAACCCTTGTCGGCGAGTTCGTTATTGATCTCGCCGAAATAGGCGTCGTTGCTGCCGATGGGCTTGCCGGTTGAGGGATCGATGATCCCCTTCGGCTGCTGCGCAACGAGCGTGGTGCTGGTATGAGCTACTCCCATTCGAGTGCTCCCTTCTTCCATTCGTAGATAAAGCCGATGGTCAGGACACCGAGGAAGACCATCATCGACCAGAAGCCGAACCAGCCCATGTCGCCGAACGAAACGGCCCACGGGAAGAGGAAGGCCACTTCAAGATCGAAGATGATGAAGAGGATCGACACCAGATAGAAGCGGATGTCGAATTTCATGCGCGCATCGTCAAACGCATTGAAGCCGCATTCGTAAGCAGAGAGCTTTTCCGAATCCGGTGCCTTGTGTGCGACGGCAAACGGCGCAACCAGCAGTGCAATGCCGATCACGAGCGCGATACCGATGAAGATGGCGATCGGAATATAGGAACCGAGAAGTTCAGTCATTGGCGTCCATCCTGCCTGCTAACGGCGCCGGAGAGACGCCTGTTGGTCCAAGACCTGCAAGCCGAAAAAGTATGTTGCAACGCCAAAGTGGTTAGCGCAGTGAGCGTCCCTGCGCAAGGCTTTGTCCGGCTTTCGCCGCAATCATTGTGTTCTTTTCGCGATCACCCGGAAAGCCCAGCGGCAAAGCCATTTAAATCGTTACGATTTCAGGAATGACAGGGTGCGGGACGTTTCGCCGCAGTACCAAAGCGAAAGCCTTTTCCCGCCTAGTTCGCATTGAGGTTGAGCATCGGGACAGAACCGCCGGGCAGCATGGTGCGCGGCAGCTGGCCGTCCCATTTTTCCGCCTGCGTCAGCGAAACCAGGCCCGGATTGTCCTTCAGCGCATCACCGCGCAGCTTGATCGCACCGGCTTCCGCCTCGCCGCGCAGCGTGATCGCCTCCGACTCAGCCTGCGCCGCCAGACGCACGGCATCGGCCTGCGCCTGCGCATCCGCGCGGCGGGCATCAGCCTGCGCACGGGCCTGCGTCACGGTGATCTCGGCCTGCACCTTTTCGCGCTCGGCATTCTGCCGCAGGCGCTGCACCTCGACCTCCGCCAGCATGCGCTGTTCGATGCTCGCCTCGTAAGCCTCGGAGAAATCGATGTTCTCGATCTGCACGCTGTCGATGGTGACGGGTCCGGAAATGCCTTCCTGGATCGCGGAGGCGACCTCGGCGTTGAGCCGCCCGCGCTCCTGGATGGCGGTGACCGCATTGAAGCGACCGAAAACCGTCTTGGTTTCCTCGAAGACCTTGCGCTCAATCAGGCGCGACAACAGGCCGTCCTCGCCACCATAGTTGGCATAGACCTCCTGCACGCGGTCGGCGGGAATGCGGTAGTTCACGGACAGGCGGATATCGGCGGGTTGCTGGTCGCGGCTATAGGCCTCCATCTTGTCGTAGACGGCCGCTTTGGATTGCACGGAGACCCGCACGATCGAATCGATCAGCGGCAGCTTGAAGCCGAGCCCGGGTTCGGCCGTGCCCACCACCGCGCCGTAGCGCAGAATCACGCCACGCTCGCCCTGGTCGACGGTGAACCACGAGCCGAAGACGACGCTCAACGCGACGAGCACGGCAAGACCGCTCAGAACCATGGTGACGTAACGCATGCGAATCCCCCTCTTCGATCAGGCAAAGCTATAACGAAGACGGAGCGAAGGCGGAAAACATTCAGCGCGGGCGGTAAAAATCCTGGAAGAAAGAGCGCCGAAGTGCGCATCAAGTGCCGGATAAGGAAACGGCACCAAATGCAGGAAGGAAAAAGAAATGGCGCGAGTGACGGGGCTCGAACCCGCGACCTCCGGCGTGACAGGCCGGCACTCTAACCAACTGAGCTACACCCGCGCATCTTTTTTTCCTTGCGGATCCGAATGTTCGTCCGGTCTTTCGAGTGGCGCGAGTGACGGGGCTCGAACCCGCGACCTCCGGCGTGACAGGCCGGCACTCTAACCAACTGAGCTACACCCGCATCCTCGAAAGTAACCGGATGGCGAAGCATCCGTACCGAGCGGCCTGCGCCGTTCGATGAGCGGCTAACTAAGGGGTTCGCCTGTGGGTGTCAAGCAGCTTTCAAGACAAAAGAATGACGCATGGCGAAATGTTTCCACAGCCCGCCGCATCTCCATGGGTCCATTCAAAAAAATGCAAAAACTTTACGATAGCCTCTTGCGGATTGATCCGGTTCCGCATAGATCACGGCCACCAACCCGGCGGGCGATTAGCTCAGTTGGTAGAGCGCCTCGTTTACACCGAGGATGTCGGCGGTTCGAGTCCGTCATCGCCCACCACTTCTTATTCCTAAAAATGATGAAACAACCGCCAAGCTGCTCGCATGAGCGGCTCAAGGCGTCGCTTGAGGCAGGCCGCTTGACTTTTTCAAGGGGATGTCGAGTGCTGACGTCATGAGAAACCGTTGTCCACGCACCAGCATGACGCCATTTCTTGAAACGCCGCATTCATTGGAAAGCGGCGGATGATAGCTGGTTTTCGTCATACAGGCTGCTGGTCGGGCCGCAGCCGGCGCCTTACCCTCCTGACGCTTGCGGTGATCGGACTGGTGGCGGCCTTTTCCCAGTTGCCGGCCTGGTCGCTCGCGGATCTGCGTGCCTTCGACTATCTCTCCACGATCGATGATCCCCGACCGCCCGCCGATGGCCCTGTTGTCGTGGCGATCGATGAGCCGTCGCTGGCCGATATCAATGCGCAATGGCCCTGGCCGCGCGAATTGCACGCCCGGCTCGTGGAAAGCCTGCGCAAGGCCGGTGCCACGGCGATTGGCCTCGATATCATCTTCGCGGAACCCTCCAACCCGGCCTCCGACAATGCGCTCGCCAGGGTGCTCGGGCCGGATGTCGTGCTTGCGGGCGACGAGAGCCTGATCGTCACGCCGCAGGCCGACCAGCTTCTGCGCACCACGCCGCTGCCGGCCTTCACCGAGGCCGGCGCGGTGACGGGCATTGCCTCCATTGCGCTCGGCGGTGACGGGGTTTTCCGCGATCTGCCGGGCTATGATGACGGCTTTGCCATGGCGCTCGCCCGCATTGTTGGAAAAGAGACAGTGCCGCCGGCTGATAAACTGCTGCAATCCTTCGGCCCGTCGCGCAGCTATCCGACGGTCTCCTACTATCAGGCGCTCGATCCAGAAAACATGCTGCCGAAGGACACGTTCAAGGGACGGGTGGTGATCGTCGGCCTCAGCCTGCAGAACGCGCCGGCGCTCAATTCCGGCGGCGCGGATGCCTTTGCGACGTCCTACACCCTTCATACCGGCCAACTCGTGCCCGGCGCGGAGATCCAGGCGACGATTTTCGACAATCTGACGTCGGATGTCGCCATTACCCGCGCCGGCACGCCCGTCGCCATCGGCGCCGTTGCGCTTGCGGCCCTGCTTTCTGCCGTCATCGTACGCAACGCGACCCGCTGGCAGACCATTGCGCTTGGACTTTTTGCGGTGGTGGCGATCGGCCTCGTTAGCTACGCGCTCATTCGCACGGCGAATGTCTTCGTTTCGCCGATCGGCCCGACGATCGCCCTGCTGCTGGTCGCGGCCGGCCAGACAGCGCTCGACTATGCGGAAGAACGGCGGCGGCGGCGCGAGATCGTGCGCGCCTTCTCGCAATACCTTTCCCCTGCCCTCGTGGAACGTCTGGCGCGTGATCCATCGCAGTTGAAGCTTGGCGGTGAGCGCCGAACGCTCTCGATTCTTTTCTGCGATGTGCGCGGCTTCACCACCATCGCCGAGGCGTTGAAAGACGATCCGGAGCAATTGACCGCGCTGATCAACCGGCTGCTGACGCCGCTCTCCGACATCGTGCTCAAACATGGCGGCACGATCGACAAATATATCGGCGACTGCCTGATGGCCTTCTGGAACGCACCGCTCGACGATCCGGAACACGCCCATCATTCCGTCGCCGCCGCGCTGGACATGCTGGATGCCATGGCGGCGCTCAATGCCGAACTACGCGCCGAGGCGAGCGCCAATGGCACCACCTACCATCCGCTGCGAATCGGCATCGGTATCAACACGGGGGACTGCGTGGTCGGCAACATGGGCTCCCTGCAGCGATTCGATTACTCCGTGCTGGGCGACGCGGTGAACCTCGCCTCACGCCTCGAGGGGGCTTCGAAGCTGTATGGCGTGCCGCTCTTGATCGGCGAGCAGACGGCGCGGTTTGCCGAGGCGGATTTCGCGGTGCTGGAACTGGATCGCATCACGGTGAAGGGCCGCACGACGGCCGCCCCCGTCTACACCGTCGCGCGCAGCCTGCCGGAAGAGATCAAGGCGCTGCATGCCCGGCTCGTCGAAGACAAATATGCCGGTGATCTCACGGCAGACGACATGCGCTTCGACACGCTTGCGGAGGCCGCCCCGGCGCTTGCTCCCTACTATCAGACCGTAAGGTCCGGCCAGTTCACCGGCGGAGCCTGAAATTTACTTCGGATGAGTTGGGGCGAATTCGGCGACGAGTTCGTGTTTTTCGCCGGGATAGGTCAGCCGGACATGGGTGATGTAGACGCCGCCGCTCCAGGTTCGGCGTTCGACGACGAGACAGGGTGTGCCGGGCGCGATCGCCAGGAAACCGGCGGTGCGGCTATCGGCACCGACCGCACGGATGCGGTGTTCGGCAGCACTCCAGGGCACGCGGCTCATCAGCCAGGCGCCGGGGGCGATCGCGTCGAACGATTCGTCCGTGACCTCGGGCACCGCGGCGAGGTTGATCAGGCGATCCTCCAGGCAGAACGGCTGGGAGCCGGCAAAGTGCAGGGCCGAAATCTCCGCCAGCCGCGCCGATTCGCCGAGTTCCATCAAACGCCGGTCGGCGGCCTTGGCGGGGCGATCGACGCGGGCGCGGCGCTCGTAGCGATACGGCAGACCGAGCGATTCGACTTCCAGGCGGATGTCATGGATTTCCAGCACCGCGGATTGGGCATGTGGGTGGGTGACGTAGCTGCCGGACTTGCGGCGGCGCTCGATGAGGCCGCGCTTGACCAGGTCGGTAATCGCCTTGTTCACCGTCATGCGCGAGCATTGGTACTGCTCGGTCAATTCGTGCTCGAAGGGAATGCGGTAGCCGGGCGGCCATTCGCCCGACAGAATCTTACCCTCCACCTCTTCGAGGATGCGGCGGTGCAGCGAGGGCTCCTTTGCATCGGGGCGCGTCTTGTCCTCTTCGGTGGAAATGGTCGCCTCCGCTGCTGCCGGGCGCAGATTCGCCCGGGCTTTAAAATGTCATAGGAAAGGCCGAAAAGCCTTTCAATACGTCCTCAGGCTTCGGCAAGGGCCTGCATCGTTCGGGTGAAGCGCTGGCCGATCGCCTCGCGCGCCACGTGACGCCCGCCCTCGACCTGCTTGCGGCCGTTGACCCAGACGCAATCGACCTCGGCACCGTTGGCAAAGATCCAGCCGTCGAGCAGCATGTCGCCGGCAAGGTCGAGGCCGTGACGGGTCTTGACGCTGACGAAGTCCGCGGCGCGTCCCGCAGCAAGTCCGGCTTCGACGCCGAGTGCTGCCGCCCCGCCGGCAACCGCGCCGTCGAACAGCGCCCGGCCAGTGGAACCACCGGGTGCGGCCAGCACATTGCGGGCGCGATGGGCGAGCCGCTCAGAATATTCGAGCTGGCGCAACTCGTCCGGCAGGCCGATGAGCACGTTGGAATCCGAACCGACACCGAATTGGCCACCGGCAGAGAAGAACTCCGCCGGGAACGTGCCGTCCCCGAGATTGGCTTCGGTGATCGGGCAAAGACCGGCAATGGCACCGGCTTCGGCCATGCCGCGCGTCTCGGCGTCCGTCATGTGCGTTGCATGGATGAAGCACCAGCGGCCATCCACCTTTTGATTATCGAGCAGCCACTCCACCGGGCGGCGACCGGACCAGGCGATGCTGTCCTCGACCTCCTTCACCTGTTCGGCGATGTGGATGTGGATCGGCTTGTCGCCAGCCATGGCGACGACGGCGGAAAGTTCGTCCGGCGTAACGGCACGCAGGCTGTGCGGGGCGACACCGGTGATGCCTTCAGGCAGGGCGGCGGTGAGCGCGCGGCAGCGCTCCAAGAGGGCCGCGTAGGAATCCCGATCGTTGATGAAGCGGCGCTGCCCCTCGCCCGGCGCGGTGCCGCCAAAGCCCGCATGAGCATAGAAGACGGGCAGCAAGGTGAGCGCGATGCCGGTCTCGGAGGCAGCCGACGCGATGCGCGCCGCCATTTCCGCGACGTCGCCGTAGTGCCTGCCGTCCTTGTCGTGGTGCAGGTAGTGGAATTCGCCGACGCGGGTAAAGCCGGCCTCCAGCATTTCGACATAGAGCTGGGCGGCGACGGCCTCGACATCGTCCGGCGTCATGGAAAGCGCGAAGCGATACATGACGTTGCGCCAGCTCCAGAAGCTGTCGTTCCCCGGCCCGCGGGTTTCGGCCAGGCCCGCCATGCCGCGCTGGAAGGCGTGGCTGTGTAGGTTCGGCATGCCGGCGACGATCGTGTCGTGGCGCTCATCGCCGGGTGCGGCGGCAACGCCCGTTTCGACCTCGGCAATGCGACCGCTCTCGATGCGAATGCGGACATTGCTCGCCCAGCCGCCCGTCAGCAGCCCCTGCCTTGCATGAATGACGCCCACGGCGTGTCTCCTCTCCCGGTGTGCCTGTTCGACGCCGAATTTCAAAATGGCTCTTGCGTCGATTGCGATTATGTATATACATTATATTCATCGCAGGGAAGAGGCAATCACCATGGTGGCAACGGAAAAGGACACGGTCCGCGTCTGGCGCAATGCGCGACTGGCGACGCTCAAGGAAAGCCTGCCGGGGCTCGGCATCGTGGAAAACGGTGCCATTGCCGTGCGCGACGGCCGCATCGCCTTTGCCGGTCCTGAAGCCGATCTGCCGGCCGAATTCTCCGCTGCGGAAACGATCGACTGCGAAGGCCGCTGGATCACGCCGGGCCTTATCGACTGCCATACCCACCTCGTGCATGCCGGCGACCGCGCCCACGAATTCGAGCTTCGCCTTGCCGGCGCCTCCTATGAGGAGATCGCGCGGGCCGGTGGCGGCATTGTTTCGTCCGTCAAGGCGCTGCGCGCGGCAAGCGAAGACGACCTCGTGCGCCAGACCCTGCCCCGCCTCGATGCGCTGATCGCCGAGGGCGTGACGACCGTGGAGCTGAAATCCGGCTACGGCCTCGACACCGAAAACGAGATGAAGTCGCTGCGCGCTGCCCGCCGTGTCGGCGAAGAGCGTGACGTCACCGTGCGCACCACCTTCCTCGGCGCCCATGCGCTGCCGCCGGAAATGAACGGCGACAAGACCGCCTATGTCGACAAGGTCGTGAACGAGATGCTGCCGGCCATCGCAGCCGAGGGGCTTGCCGATGCCGTCGACGGGTTCTGCGAGGGCATCGCCTTTTCTACCGACGAGATGGCAAGGGTCTTTGACGCCGCCAAGGCGCATGGCCTGCCAGTGAAGCTTCATGCCGACCAGCTTTCCAATCTGCACGGCGCAGCACTTGCCGCCTCTTATGGCGCACTGTCGGCCGACCACCTCGAATATACCGACGATGCAGGCGCGGCCGCCATGGCCAAGGCCGGCACCGTCGCCGTCATCCTGCCGGGCGCCTTCTATTTCATCCGCGAGACCAAGAAGCCGCCGGTCGAACTCTTCCGCAAGCATGGCGTGAAAATGGCCGTCGCCACCGATAGCAATCCCGGCACCTCGCCGCTCACCTCTCTGCTTCTAACCATGAACATGGCTGCAACCCTCTTCGGCATGACCGTCGAGGAATGCATTGCCGGCACGACGCGCGAGGCTGCGCGCGCGCTGGGCCTGGTCGACGAAGTGGGGACGCTCGAAGCCGGAAAATGGGCCGATTTCGTCCTCTGGGACATCGGCCGGCCGGCGGAACTGGTCTATCGCATGGGCTTCAACCCCATGTTTGCCCGTATCCGCAGCGGACACTGAACACGTCCTACCGCAAAGCCCAACGCGCTTTGCCGGATGTGCTCGAATTCGATCTTTGCGCAGCCGCGTGCTGCATCGGGAAATCAATCATGACGATCACCCTTCACCCGGGCTCCGTACCTCTCAAGACCCTTGAAACCATCTACTGGACCGGAGAGGCGACCAAGCTCGACGCGTCCTTCGACGCCGGCATCCAGAAGGCCGCCGCCCGCATCGCGGAAATCGCCGCCGGCGACGAGCCGGTCTACGGCATCAATACCGGTTTCGGTAAACTCGCCTCGATCAAGATCGCCTCCGCCGACGTGGCGACGCTCCAGCGCAACCTGATCCTGTCGCATTGCTGCGGCGTCGGCAAACCGCTTGCCGAAAACATCGTGCGCCTGATCATCGCTCTGAAGCTGATCTCGCTCGGCCGCGGCGCTTCCGGCGTGCGCATCGAGATCGTGCGGCTTCTCGAGGCCATGCAGGCAAAGGGCGTCATCCCGGTCATTCCGGAACAGGGTTCCGTTGGCGCCTCCGGCGACCTTGCGCCGCTTGCCCACATGACGGCCGTGATGCTCGGCGAAGGCGAAGCCTTCTATGCCGGCGAACGGCTGCGCGGCGGCGAAGCACTCGCCAAGGCCGGGCTTGCGCCCGTCGTGCTCGCCGCCAAGGAAGGCCTCGCCCTCATCAATGGCACGCAGGTCTCGACCGCTCTGGCGCTCGCCGGCCTCTTCCGCGCCCATCGTGCGGCACAGGCAGCACTCGCCACCGGTGCGCTGTCCACCGATGCGGCCATGGGCTCGTCTGCACCCTTCCATCCGGATATCCACACGCTGCGCGGTCACAAGGGCCAGATCGATGCGGCCGCATCGCTGCGCGCCCTGCTTGCCGGTTCCGTCATCCGCGAAAGCCATATCACCGGCGACGAGCGTGTGCAGGATCCTTACTGCATCCGCTGCCAGCCGCAGGTCGACGGCGCCTGCCTCGATGTCCTGCGCACCGCCGCCCGCACGCTTGAAATCGAAGCCAATGCCGTGACTGACAACCCGCTCGTCCTGTCGGACAACAGCGTCGTTTCCGGCGGCAACTTCCACGCCGAGCCCGTCGCCTTCGCTGCCGACCAGATCGCCATTGCGGTTTGCGAGATCGGTGCGATTTCCCAGCGGCGCATCGCGCTGCTCGTCGACCCCGCCCTCTCCTTCGGCCTGCCGGCCTTCCTTGCCAAGAAGCCCGGCCTCAACTCCGGCCTGATGATCGCGGAAGTCACCTCGGCCGCGCTGATGAGCGAAAACAAGCAGATGGCGCATCCGGCCTCGGTCGATTCGACGCCGACCTCCGCCAACCAGGAAGACCACGTCTCCATGGCCTGCCACGGCGCCCGCCGCCTGCTGCGCATGACGGAAAACCTGTTCGCCATCATCGGCATCGAGGCGTTGACGGCCGCGCAGGGCATCGACTTCCGTGCCCCGCTCACCACCAGCCCGGAGCTGCAGAAGGTCGTGGCAGCGCTGCGCACCGTCGTGGCGACGCTGGAGGAAGACCGCTACATGGCGCCGGATCTCGCCGCCGCCAGCACCTTCGTCTCCTCGGGCGCGCTCGCCGCTTCCGTAACGAAGGGCATCCTGCCGGTGCTGGAGGCGTAAGATGGCGCTGTTCAAACTTCACCAGGGCACCTCGCCCGTCATCCTCGCCTTCCCGCATACCGGCACGGATGTCCCGGCCGATATCTGGGAGCGCCTCAACGACAACGGTCGCATCCTCGCTGATACGGACTGGCACATCGAGCGTCTCTATGACGGTCTTCTGCCCGATGTAACGACGGTGCGCGCCACGTTCCACCGCTACGTCATCGATGCCAACCGCGATCCGGCCGGCGTCAGCCTCTATCCCGGCCAGAACACGACGGGCCTCGTTCCGGACACGGATTTCGACGGCAAGCCGATCTGGAAGGATGGCGCGGCACCGACCGAGACGGACATCGCCTATCGGCTCGCCAATTTCCACGCGCCCTATCACGCGGCCCTTGCCGCCGAAATCGAGCGCGTCAAGGCGATCCACGGCGTGGCGATCCTCTATGATTGCCACTCGATCCGCTCGCTGATCCCCTTCCTGTTCGAAGGCCGGCTGCCGGATTTCAACGTCGGCACCGACATGGGCCGCACCTGCGACAACGCCATCGAAACGGCGACCTTCGAGGCCTGCGCCACAGCCGAGGGCTATACCAGCATCCTCAACGGCCGCTTCAAGGGCGGCTGGACGACACGCCACTACGGCAAGCCGGAAACCGGCGTGCACGCCATCCAGATGGAACTGGCGCAAGTCAGCCATCTCGCCACGGAAGTCCCGCCCTTCGCCCTCGATGAGGAGAAGGCCGCACGGCTCCGCATACCCCTGAAAGACATCCTGACCCGTCTCGAGGCGCTTGCCTCCACCCTTCCACGCTGATCCGGGAGAACCAGCCAATGACCACCAATCCCCGCCACAACATCCGCGAAGTACGCGCTGCCCGCGGCACCGAGCTCACCGCCAAGAGCTGGATGACGGAAGCGCCGCTGCGCATGCTGATGAACAATCTCGACCCTGACGTCGCGGAAAACCCGCACGAACTGGTCGTCTACGGCGGCATCGGCCGTGCGGCGCGCACCTGGGCCGATTTCGACAAGATCGTCGCGTCGCTGCGCGATCTCGAAGAAAACGAGACGCTGATCGTGCAATCCGGCAAGCCGGTCGGCATTTTCCGCACGCACAAGGATGCGCCGCGCGTGCTGATCGCCAACTCCAACCTCGTGCCGCACTGGGCGACGTGGGACCACTTCAACGAGCTGGATAAGAAGGGCCTTGCCATGTACGGCCAGATGACGGCCGGTTCGTGGATCTATATCGGCAGCCAGGGCATCGTTCAGGGCACCTACGAGACCTTCGTGGAAGCCGGCCGCCAGCACTATAATGGCGACCTCAAGGGCAAGTGGGTTCTGACCGGCGGCCTCGGCGGCATGGGCGGCGCCCAGCCGCTCGCCGCCGTCATGGCCGGCGCGTCGTGCCTTGCCGTCGAGTGCAACCCCGACTCGATCGATTTCCGCCTGCGCACCCGCTATATCGACGAAAAGGCCGAAACGCTCGACGAGGCGCTCGCGATGATCGACCGCTGGACGAAGGCCGGTGAGGCCAAGTCCGTCGGCCTGCTCGGCAACGCCGCCGAAATCCTGCCGGAAATGGTCCGCCGCGGCATCCGCCCGGACATGGTCACCGACCAGACCTCGGCCCACGACCCGATCAACGGCTACCTGCCGAAGGGCTGGACGATGGGAGAGTGGAAGGAAAAGCGCGAAAGCGACCCGAAGGCCGTCGAAAAGGCCGCCCGCGCCTCGATGCGCGAGCATGTCGAAGCCATGATCGCCTTCCAGGACATGGGCATCCCGACCTTCGACTACGGCAACAACATCCGTCAGGTCGCCAAGGAAGAAGGCCTCGAAAACGCCTTCGCCTTCCCGGGCTTCGTGCCGGCCTATATCCGCCCGCTTTTCTGCCGCGGCATCGGCCCGTTCCGCTGGGCTGCGCTTTCGGGTGATCCGGAGGACATCCGCAAGACCGACGCAAAGGTCAAGGAACTGCTGCCGGACAACAAGCACCTGCACAACTGGCTCGACATGGCCGCCGAGCGCATCGCCTTCCAGGGCCTGCCGGCGCGCATTTGCTGGGTCGGCCTCGGGGATCGTCATCGGCTCGGCCTCGCCTTCAACGAGATGGTCAAGAACGGCGAACTGAGCGCGCCCATCGTCATCGGCCGCGACCACCTCGACTCGGGCTCCGTCGCTTCGCCGAACCGCGAGACGGAATCGATGAAGGACGGCTCGGACGCCGTGTCCGACTGGCCGCTGCTGAACGCGCTGCTCAACACCGCCTCGGGCGCGACCTGGGTATCGCTCCACCACGGCGGCGGCGTCGGCATGGGCTTCTCGCAGCATTCGGGCGTCGTCATCTGCGCCGACGGCACGGATGAAGCGGCCGAGCGCCTTAGCCGCGTGCTGTGGAACGATCCGGCGACGGGCGTCATGCGCCACGCGGATGCCGGCTACGACATCGCGCTTGATTGCGCCAAGGAAAAAGGCCTGCGCCTGCCCGGCATCCTCGGTAACTGATGGCCCGCCTCCTTCGCAACAGCGACCATCGCCGCATGCCGTGGAAGAACGGCGGCGGCGAGACGGTCGAGGTGATCGTCACTCCGGAAGGCGCCAGCCTTTCGGATTTCGGCTGGCGCGTCAGCATGGCGACGGTGGCGAGCGATGGACCGTTCTCGGTCTTCCCCGGCATCGACCGCACGCTGGCGGTGCTGTCGGGCGAAGGCATGGCGCTCTCCATCGAAGGGCTTGGCGACAAGCTGCTGACGCCGGTCTGCGCGCCCCTCGCCTTTCCGGCCGATGCACCGACGACCGCCCGGCTGACGGGCGGACCGATCACTGATCTCAACGTGATGACGCGGCGGGTTGCTTTCCGGCATTCGCTCACGCACCACATCGCGGAAGGGTCCAAGGCGCTTCGCGATTTCGCTGGCGAACGGCTCCTGCTGGCACTGTCGCCGCTCGGCGTTTCCACAGCCGAAGGCCTCGTCGGCCTCCAGCCGCTCGATGCGCTCGTGCTCGACGGCTCGGAGAAGGCCGAGGTTTTGTCTGTCGGCGAAAGTGCGGCCTTCTATCTGGTAGAAATCACTCCCGCCTGAGCCATTGGCGGAAGCGATTTCCTTGTCCGCGCGTGAGCGGAGTGCTACCTCCCGGCACATCAATTTGCCGGGAGACATTTTCATGAGACATCGCAAATTCGGCCGCA
The DNA here is from genome assembly GCF_001713395.1 of Sinorhizobium sp. RAC02. NCBI lineage: Bacteria > Pseudomonadati > Pseudomonadota > Alphaproteobacteria > Hyphomicrobiales > Rhizobiaceae > Sinorhizobium > Sinorhizobium sp. RAC02. The sequence goes on from NZ_CP016450.1 coordinate 1,627,960, forward strand.
CAGGTTTCACCACCACGGATATCGGCTTCGGCGCCTGGCAGATCGGCGGCGCCTGGGGCGACGTCACCGAGGCGGATGGCCGCGCCGCGCTCAATGCCGCACTCGATGCCGGCATGACCTTCATCGACACCGCCGACGTTTATGGCGACGGCCGTTCGGAAAAGATCATCGCCGATGTTCTCAAGGATCGTGGCGGCCAGCGGCCGATGGTGGCGACGAAGGCCGGCCGCCGGCTCTCGCCGCATGTAGCCGATGGCTACAACAAGGAAAATCTCGAAGGCTTCATCGACCGCAGCCTGAAGAACCTCGGCGTCGAACGCCTCGACCTCGTGCAACTGCATTGCCCGCCGGTGGAGGTTTACTACCGTCCTGAGGTCTTCCATGCGCTGGAAGAGATCAAGGCCGCCGGCAAGATCGCCAATTACGGCGTCAGCGTGGAAAAGGTCGAGGAAGCGCTGAAGGCCATCGAGTACCCGGGCGTCGTCAGCGTGCAGATCATCTACAACATTTTTCGCCAGCGCCCGGCGCAGCTGTTCTTCAAGGAGGCCGCCCGTCGGCATGTCGCGGTCATCGCGCGCGTGCCACTGGCAAGCGGCCTACTTTCCGGCAAGATCAACCGCGATACCGCCTTCGCAGCCGATGACCACCGCAACTTCAATCGCCACGGCGAATCCTTCGACGTCGGCGAGACCTTTGCCGGCGTGCCCTTCGAGACCGGCTTGCAGGCCGTGGAAGAAATCCGCGCGCTCGTGCCGACAGGCGCCACCATGGCGGCCTTCGCGCTGCGCTGGATCCTGATGGCGGACGCCGTCAGTGTCGTCATTCCGGGCGCGCGCAATGCCGAACAGGCGAAAGCCAATGCGATCGCCGCCAGCCTTCCGGCCATTCCGGATGCCGTGATGGAAGCGACCCGCGAGGTCTATTACCGCCTCGTCGCGCCGCATGTGCACGACCGCTGGTAAGACAATCCGGGAAAGGCGAGTGCATAAATCGAAATGATAGCCAACATCATGGCTATCTATTTCGTTTATGCACTCGCCCGCGATACCGTTTCCTCGGTCATAATCAGAACAGGGGAACGACCATGAAAAGAATGCTTGCCGCACTGGCTCTCGCAGGCTCTTGCCTCCTTTCCACGGCGGCTTCAGCCGAAACGCTGAAGATCGGCACGGAGGGCGCCTATCCGCCCTTCAACTTCCAGGATTCCGCCGGCAAACTCGGAGGCTTCGACGTCGAGATCGGCCTGGCGCTCTGCGAGAAGATGAAGGCCGAGTGCGAAGTGGTCGCGCAGGATTGGGACGGCATCATTCCCGGCCTCGTCGCCAAGAAATACGACATGATCATTGCCTCGATGTTCATCACCGAGGAGCGCAAGAAGCAGGTCAACTTCACCGACCCCTACTATCTCGCCGCCATGACGCATGCCGCACCGAAGGGTGCCGGCATTACTGACTTCACCAAGGAAGGCATGAAGGGCAAGACGATCGGCGCGCAGGCCGGCACGACGCAGGCTGACTATGCCGCGGCGGTCTATCCAGATTCGGACATCAAGCTCTATCCGACACAGGACGAAGTCAACCTCGACATGGTCAACGGCCGCCTCGACCTGCAGGTGGGCGACATGATCCCGCTGCTCGACTGGGTCACCAAGAACGATGACGGCAAAACGTGCTGCGAACTGATCGGCGAGCCCATCACAGACACGAAATTCGTCGGCGAAGGCGTCGGCATCGCCGTGCGCCAGGAAGACAACGACCTGCGCGAAAAGCTGAACGCCGCGCTGAAGGCCATTCGCGAAGACGGCACCTACAAGAAGATCAACGACAAGTACTTCTCCATCGACATCTACACGATGAAGTAAGGTCTCGGGAGGCGGCTCTGGCCGCCTCCGCTTCTCCTGGTCTCACGGCTCGGGCTGCGTATCGTCCCCACCTTTCGGCAGGCGATCGGGCCACCGGAAAGCCATGTCTGCGTCACCCGGGCAGACGAGAAACGGATACGGGTCGAACGCGCGTCTCGGCCGAAATTCCATGCGCGCTTCCACGCCGGCTGCCAACAGCTCATCGACATATGCCCCCGCGAGCCCGCTGGTGCTAAACCGTTCCCACATAACGTATTTCCCCTTCGTTCGGGGAGCCCAATGCATGGGCTGCAAGTTTGGTTCCTGGAAAAATGCGACCCGCGGATCACATTAATGACGCGCTCTTTTCCGGCGCCTCTTGCCTTTCACCGCGCCGCCGTCCTAGCTACACGCATGCCGATCAACCGCCTGGAACGCTTCGCCCACAATCTCGACTGGAACCTCCTGCGCACCTTCGTGGTCGTGGTGGAAGAAGGCTCGATCACGCGGGCGGCGAACCGGCTGCTGCTACAACAGCCAGCTGTCAGCATGGCGCTGAAGCGGCTGGAGCAGTCGGTCGACCATCGGCTGATCGATCGCAGCCCCGGCCGCTTCGAACTGACGGAGGCCGGTGAGCGGCTGCACGCCCTCTGCCATGATATTTTCTCGGCGATCGTGCGTCTCCCAGAGGCAATGGAGCCCTCCGGCGGGGATATTGCCGGGCACATCACGCTCCATTCTGTCAGCCATGCCCTCAACCCCGCCTGGGACCGGGCGATCGCGGATTTCTTCCGGCTGCATCCGCGCGTCACCGTGGGCGTCACCGTCGAGACGACGACGGACGTCATCCGCTCGGTGGAGCGGGGTGTCGCGACGCTCGGCCTTTCGGACGGCATCATTCCGGAGGGGCTGGACAGGGTGCCTTTCTGCTACGAACGCTACGCGCTCTATTGCGGCCGCGGGCACCGGCTGTTCGGCGTGCTGGATGCCCGGCCGCAGGACCTGCGTGGGGAGCCCTATGTGAGCTTCCTCGCCGATGTTCTCGGTGGGCCACATATGGGGCCCGTGACGGCCGTGCGCGCCGTCGGCTCCTTCGGCCAGCAGGTGCGGGCGCTGGCCTTCAATGTGGAGGAGGTGCTGCGGCTGGTCGTGGCCAATGCAGGCATCGGCATGCTGCCGATACATCTCACAGGCGCGGCCTTGGCGGCCGGCGAACTCTGGCAGTTGCCGCCCTATGAGGACCTGCCCATCGCCGAAACCTTCCGCATCACCAATCCCGGCTCGGCGCTCAATCCGGCAGAACGCGCTTTCCTCGCACACATGGCCGACGTGCCGGCATGGCGCTGGGGCGAGCCACATCAATCCGGCTGATATCGGCCTTCATCCCTATAAATTTGAAGAATGCTGAAAGCTTTCGTACGGCTTTACCATCATAGGGAGGCGGCCATGCAGACGTTCGACATCGCAATCATCGGCGGCGGCATTGCAGGGATTTCGCTCGCATACTTCCTCAGCCCACACCGTTCCGTCGTCGTGCTGGAGCAGGAACCGGCACTCGGCTATCACAGCACCGGCCGCTCTGCCGCGGAATTCACGCTGCGTGACAACGCGCCTCTGGTGAATGCGCTTGCCCGCGCCAGCCATGCCTTCCTGGCCACGCCGCCGGAGGGCTTTGCCAGCGTACCTCTTCTTATCCCTCGCGGCAGTATCCTCTTCGGCACCCATGGCAAGGAGACGCTGGTGCACGAGCGCTTCGAACAGGCCAAGGCGCTCGGCGTTGCCGTGGAATGGCTCGACGAGGCCGCATTGCTGGCCCGCGCGCCCATTTTGAGCCCCGCCTACACTGCCGCGGCCTATTTCGATCCCGACTATTGGGACATCGAGGTCGACGCCCTGCTGCAGGCCTATGCCCGCCATGCGCGACGTCACGGCGCACACATTCTGGAAAGCCGCCAGCTTGCCGGCGCCCGGCGCGTCGGCGAGAAATGGCTGATCGAGACGAACGAGGAGACGATCGCCGCCGGCGTTCTGGTCAATGCGGCGGGCGGCTGGGCGGACACGGTCGCAACCCTTGCCGGCGTCGCCCCCGTGGGAATCGTCCCGCACCGTCGCACCGCGATCACTGTCGACCTGCCGGAGGGTGTCGAAGCCGGCCGCCTGCCGGAAATCAACGAGATCGAGGAAATCTTCTATTTCAAGCCGGAAGGCGGCCGCCTGCTCGCCTCGCCAGCCGATGCGACGCCGTGCGAGCCGGCGGACGTGCAGCCGGAAGAACTCGATATCGCCTATGCCGCCCATTACGTCGAAGAGGCAACGACGCTCAACGTGCGCCGCGTCTTCAAGAGCTGGGCCGGCATGCGCAGCTTTTCCGCCGATCGCCTGCCGGTCATCGGCCCCGCGCAGGACCAGCCGAGTTTCTTCTGGCTCGCCGGCCAGGGCGGCTACGGCATTCTCACGTCGCCAGCACTTGGCAGCCTTGCCGCTGCCCTCCTCGCCGGCAGTCCCGTGCCGGAGCCACTCGCTCGCGAGGGCATCGGGGCTGCAACCTTCAGCCCCGCACGCTTCTCCTGAAACGAAACGGGCGCCTCAGGGGCGCCCGTTCTGTTTTCACGCTTCCGTTGCCGGCGCGCCCGGCGTGGCGACGGCGCGGTCCTTCCAGTAACGGTTCAGGAAGAGCAGGATCGGGCCGCCGATATAGATCGACGAGGTCGTCGCGACGATGACGCCGAACAGCATCGGCCAGGCGAACGGCTTGACCGTATCGCCGCCCCAGATCGCCATCGGCAGCAGCGAGACCGCCACGGCGACCGAGGTGAAGATGCATCGCATGACCACCTGGTTGATCGACAGGTCGATGAGATCGGAGAACGGCATCGACTTGTACTTGCGCATGTTCTCGCGCATGCGGTCGTACACCACCACCTTGTCGTTGACCGAATAGCCGATCAGCGTCAGCACGGCGGCGATGGCCGTCAGGTTGAAGTCGATCTGCATCAACGAGAAGAAGCCGATCATCTTGGTGATGTCCAGGATCAGCGTCGCAATGGCGCCCACGGCGAAGTGCCATTCGAAGCGCCACCAGATGTAGATCAGGATCGCCAGCATGCCAAGGCCGACGGCCAGGAAGCCGGAGCGGGCAAGCTCCGTGCTGACCGTCGGGCCGACAACTTCCGTGCGCTCGAAGCTCGCATCCGGGATCACTTCGGCAACGCCGTCGCGGATCTTCTGGAGGGCCGCGGTCTGCACCTCTTCACCGCCCGGCTGGCGCTGGACGCGCACGAGCACGGACGTGCCCTGGCCGAATTCCTGCAGCGCCACTTCGCCGAGGTTCAGTCCTTCCATCTTTTCGCGCAGCGGTGCGAGGTTGATCGGCGTCTTGGACGTCGCCTCGACCTGGATGCCGCCGACGAAGTCGATGCCGTAGTTGAGGCCCGGCGTGAAGAACAGGATGATCGAGCTTATCGAAATGAAGGCCGACATGGCGATTGCGATATAGCGACCGCGCATGAAGGAGAAGGTCGGGATGCTCCAGACCTGGCCGAACATCGAATGGATGTCGATCTTCTTCATCTTGCGGCGGAGCACCACCTCGCGCATCAGGAAGCGCACGAAGGTGATCGAGGTGAACATCGAGATCGCCAGACCGATGATCATGGTGATGGCGAAGCCGCGAACCGGGCCCGAGCCGAACATGAAGAGCAGGATCATGCCGACCATGGTCGTCATGTTGCCGTCGACGATCGTCGCATAGGCCTTGTTGAAGCCGACATCGAGCGCCTTGATGGCCCCCGCCCCCGCCGCCGTCTCTTCACGGATACGCGCGTTGATGAGGATGTTGGCGTCGACCGCCATGCCGATGCCGAGAATGATACCGGCGATACCGGGAAGGGTAAGCGTGGAGCCCAGGATGCCGAGCAGGCCGATCGTCAGGATCGTGTGCAGCACGAGGCCGAGATTGGCGATGAGACCCCAGGAGCCGTACAGCACCTGCATCAGCACCACGACGGCGGCGAGGCCGGCGAGACCGGTATAGAGGCCCATGCGGATCGAGTCCGAACCGAGGTTCGGGCCGACGGTGCGTTCTTCGATGATGGTAAGCGGTGCCGGCAGCGCACCGGAGCGCAGCAGCGCCGAAAGAACGGTCGCTTCCTGCGGGTTGAAGTTGCCGGAAATCTGGCCCTGGCCGCCGATGATCGGCTCGCGGATGACCGGTGCCGTCAGCACTTTGCCGTCGAGAACGATGGCGAAGGGCTTGCCGACATTGGCCTGGGTGATTTCAGCGAACTGCCGTGCGCCGGTGGAATCGAAGCTGAACGAAACGATCGCCTCGTTCGTGCGCTGATCGAAGCCGGCCTTGGCATCGGCCAAACGGTCGCCGGAGATCGCGACGCGCTCTTCGACGGCGTATTTGCCGGGGTCGTTGGCGCCGGGCAGGATCATCACGCCGCGCGGGGCGACGCTGTTCGGGTCCACCGTCTGGTCGACCATGTGGAAGCTCATCTGCGCGGTCGAACCGAGCAGCTGGCGCAGGCGCGTCGGATCCTGAAGACCCGGCAGCTGCACGAGGATGCGATCGCCGCCGACGCGCTGGATAAGCGGTTCGGCCACGCCGACCTGGTCGACGCGGCGGCGGATGATTTCAAGGCTCTGCTCGACGGCAGCCGACATGCGTTCGTTGACGCCGGCTTCCGTCAGCGTGACGTTGATCACGAGACCGCTGGTGGCGACGTCGATATCCGAGGAGCCGCCGCTGAAGCCGAGCGTGGTGGTCGGTGTCGCGAGCTTGCGCACCTCCGGCAGAACCTTGTCGAGTGCGGCCTGGTCGGGGAGCGTGACCGTCAGCGTCGTACCGGCAAGGCGCGCCGCCGAGGCGCGTTGGCCGGCCGTGCGCAGGATGGCGCGCGTGTCGTTGAGCAGCGAATCCATGCGCGCCTTGCGCAGTGCTGCGGAATCTACCTCGAGCACGAGGTGCGAACCACCCTTCAGGTCGAGACCGAGGGTGACCGGGTTGGCGGGCAGGTAGCGCCCGTATTTCGCCTGCTGCTCAGGCGTAAGCACGTTGGGCACCGCCGCAAACATCCCGAAAAGGATGATGATGGCGGAGACAAACAATGCCCATTTGGAGGTTTTCATGGGATGTTCCACTTAACTGCCGGAAAGGCGCGACAGGTTTGCCAGCGCCGTCCGTGGGATCGGAATTTCTGTTCGATGGCGCGGCGCCGAAGCGCCACAAGGCCTCAGGCAACAAGAGCCGGAGGCGCGCGGCTGCGGAAGGATGCCGGGCCGGACAGCACCGGCGCCACATCATCGGCAGCAGAAAAAGCCTCGGCCAAGGCGGTTTCAAAGGGGTAAAGCAGCGCGCCGGCGCCTGCAACAAGCGCCTTGCCGCCGGAATCACCTTCCGGCAGGCCGGCCTTCGCCTTGGCGGTTCGCCGCTCGGCATGGCCGCTTGCCGGGAACCATAGATCGTCGGCTGTAGACAGCGGTGACGGCGCAACGCCGCCTTCGGCGGCCGCACGGTCCGGGTGGCCGGCCGGGCGCGTCGTGTCCGGCAGGGAGAATTGCGAAAGGAACAGGGTAACGAGCAGCACAAGGAAGCCGACGGGTGCAAAACCCCGCTCCCACATGCTCGCCTCTTTCCCGGTCCTCATCGTCATGCCTGTCCGTTTTGCGAAGGCGGAGCGCCACGCGAAGCAGTCTTCGCGGCGGTGCAGATGGTGCGCCAAGAACCACTTACCGCCCGGCGAGTCAAGTTCCGGGCGGCAATGCCCGCCTAGGGAGCCAAACGTTTCAGCCCTCACAATTCATGCAGCGTGACGTCCGGGCAAGCTTCCAGCGCCAGATCGCGCAGGTGCTGGTGGTGCGTCAGGTAGATCACCTGCCCGCCCTTCGCCATCTCGCCCATCACGCGCAGCGCATTCAGCGCGCGGCGATCGTCGAAAGTCTCCATGATGTCGTCGGCAATGAAGGGCGCGATCTCGCGGCTCGCGGCAATCTCATGATAGCCGGCGACGCGCAGCGCCAGATAGAGCTGGAAGCGCGTGCCCTTGGAAAGGTCCTTGGCGAGCTTCGAGCCACCGGAGGCGGCATTGACGACGAGATACTCGCCGTCCTTTTCCAGCATCGTCGAAAGCCCGGCATATTCGCCACCGGTAATATCGCGGAACGTTTTTGAGGCCCGCTCCATCATGGCGCTGCGGTGGCGCTCGCGGTAGAGCCGCAACGCCTGCTCCGCGGCCAGGATGCCGGCGCGCGTCGCCAGATACCGTCGCGACTTTTCCGCAAGCTCGATCAGCGCCGTGCGCCGCCGCTCCTCCAGCACCGCCGCCTCATCGCTGCCGGCGACCCGCGACAGGGCCTCCTGTGCCCGCGCCCGCGCCAGATGCTGCTCCTCGACCGCGCGGTCGAGGCCTTCGAGCTGCGTCGAAAGATCCGCCCTCTCCGCCGCCAGCTGGTCGTCGTCAACCGCCGAAAGCAGCGCCTCGGCCTCCTCGACCGTTTCGGTGCGCATCTGCTGCACCAGATCGCGCGCCGCATCCTCGATGCGCCCGCGAACATCATCGCGCTTGCGATAGGCTTCAAGCAGGAGATCGGCGTCCGCGAGGCTGTCGCAACCGAGGAAGGTGAAGATTTCCGCAAGCCGTGACGTCAGGACGGCGCGGCGCTCGTCCAGCCCCCTCTCCTCCTCTTCAAGCCGCACCAATGTCTTATCGATCGCCTCCCGCCGTTCGCGGACGATCTTGGCGGCGGCAAGCCGCAGGGCAAGGCCGGCAACGGTGGACAGCGGGTCGTCCGCTTGGAACGGCTCGGAAAGCCGTTCGGCAAGACGACGTGCATGACTGCCGTATTCCTGCTGGTCACGGCGCATTCCGGCGATGCGATGGTCGAAGTCTCGCCGCCGCTCGACATTCTGGGCAAGCGTCTGCAAGGTCGGAAGAAGCGAGGGGAGGCGCTCCGGCTCGGCGGGTGCCTTCTCGGTTGCAAGCCAGCTGCCGGCAATCGCGTCGTTCCAGGCCTCCTGCCACGTTGCGAGCGCCGAGGCAGCCTCCTCTGCCGCCTTCCGGCGCATGTCCACATCCGCCTGCGCACGTGCCAGATGCTCGGCAGCAGCAAGCCGCTGCGTACGCGCCGCTTTCAAAGCCTCCAGACGATCCTCGGCGACGAACAATGTTTCGTCGAGCGTCGCATCCCCGTCGGGCTTGCTGTCAAGGAGCGCGTGGAGCCGGGCGAACAAGGTGCCTGCCTCCGTCTCGACCAGATCGGCTTCGATCTTCTGCTGCGCAACGCCGCCGAGCTTCTCCAGCGTCATCGACCGCCGCTCAAGCCAGCCGCTCATCTCCGCAAGTGACGTTTCTTCAGGCAACCCCATGGAACTGGCGAGCGATGACACCTCTGCATCGATTTCCGCCCTGACCTGCTCCAGCCGCGCGACGTCGGCACCCAGTGCATGAACGCGCGCGATGCCCTCTACCAGGCTGCGTTCAAGGATACGCATCTCCGAAAGGCGATCGGCATTGCGAAGGAGGACATCTCTGGCATGGTCATCCCGACGCATGCTCTCCTCGAAAATCTCCGCCGTCCCTCGATCAAGCTGTGCCAGATGCGACTGCCATTTCAACTCACGCTCCGAGCGCAGTTGCCCAGCGGCATCCTGCCCAACCACACCGGTCTCCTGTTGAAGAGCCGTCAGCATGGTTTTGCTGGACGTGGCATCAAGCTCAAGTGCCGCGGCCTGTTCCTTCTGCCGATGCAAGGCCTCGGCGGCCGCGTCATACCGCTTGCGCAGAGTTTCCAGTTCCGCCGCTGCCGGGACTGACAGGCCTTCCAGCGTCGCCGCCGTACCGGACCAGGGCGCAAGCCGCGCCATCGCGCCGTCCGCCTCCTGCCGTGCAAGAGCGACGAGGCGGCGGGCTTCGCGCATGCGTGCCAGGAGATCGCCGGAACGGGCGGCGCGCAAGACCGCGCCGAGAGTGGATAGAAGCGCCTCTTCCTTGTCCGCATCCTCGTCCAAAGCCGAACCGGCCTTGCTGCCGGTTGTAGCCAGCACCTTCTCCGCCTCGGCATGCTCCCGACGTGCGGCTTCGGAGCGTTCGGCAAGGGCCGTTCGCCGCGACAGGAGGGCCGCGAGCTTTTCGCCGAGACCGGGCGGCAGCAGGGTTTCCGCGGGATCGGCATCGGGCGAAAGGCCGAGCGCGACGATGCCCGCGCCGATCGTCGCGACGACGCGGTCGCGCTCCGCCTCGCGGGAGGACAGGTCCATCGCCGCCGTCCGGAAGCGGGCTTCGAGAGCGGAGCCGGTAAGGGCTGCAATGTCCGCCTCGGCGGCGAGGACTGCGTCGTCTTCGGAAAGCGCCGCACGCTCCCCGACATGGCGTTCACGCTCGGCTTCGACGCGCGCGGCTCGTGCCGCGATTTCGGCCTCCTCGCGCGCCAGTTCGCCAGTGAGAGACCGCCAGGTCGCTGGCGGGGAATCGCCCAGATCGAAGGCCCCGAGTTCCGCCCGCAGGGCGCGCAAGCGACGGAGATAGGGCAGCGCGGAGAGGCTGCGCTCCACCTGCGCGAGGGCAGTGCGCATGCCGGAACGGGCGGCGGTCACCTCCTCATGTCGATGGGCGGCGGCGTCGCGTTCGCGCACCAGAATGCCGTAGTCCCGGGCCGCCACGTCCAAGACCTTGCGCTCCGCTGCCAGCGCCTCGATCTCGGCCTTCAGCGTCGAGAGCCCGTGTTTACGCCCGGAGGGGCGATAGAATTCGTCCGCTTCCAATTTCAGCGCGGCAAGCCCCGTAGCCATGTCCGAAAGGCCGGAGCTGGCGGAAAACAGCATCGAGCCGAGTTCGCCCTCACTCTTCAGGATGTCCTCTCCGCCCTTTTCGATGCTCTCGTCATCCAGCGAGAACATGGTGCGGTAGGCGTTGCGGTCCATGCCGCCGAGCACGGAGGCGAAAAGCGTATCCGGTAACGGCCGGTCATCGACGGATACGAGCGAGGCCTGGTTGCGTTTGAGGCGATAGGCGTCGTGGCGCTCACCGCCGATGGAAAGCCGGCCGCCGACGCGCATCAGCGAGTAGGGGTGCAGAAAGCCGTAGGCACTCGATTTCTCGATACCAAAGAGCAGGTCGAGATAGGCGGAGAACAGGGTGGATTTGCCGGCCTCGTTGGGGCCGTGCACGAGGTGGAAATCCGGTTTTCCCAGCCGCACCGGGCCGAAATCGAGACTGCGATCGGTGAATTTTCCATAGCGGACGAGGTCGAGGCGATCGAGGCGCATGGCGTCTACGTCCTCTCGCCGTCGCCGCCAAGGCGGGCAAGCACGGCATCGGAACCCTGAAGGGCGAGTTCAGAGAGCAACGCTTCCTCCGCCATTTCATCAGCTGCCAGCAGGCTGCGCGCCTCCTTTGGCAGTTGACGCAGAAGGTCGGTCACGGTCTCGCGCAGTTCCTCGCGAAATGCGTGGCTCCGCACCACATCCTCATGCATCAGGCGCGAAAGTTCGGTGACCGGCCCTGCATCGACATTGCTCGCTACCAGCGGCAGGGACACGGCAAGTTCCACCGCCTCCATCCAGCATTCGCCAAGCGAGGCGGCGAGGTTTTGCAACTCGCCCAGCAACAGATCCTCATCGCGGCGTAGGCGCCAGGCGAGCGGCGTGGCGCCGGTCAGGAGTAGGCGTGCCACCAGATGCGCGCTGGCAGCCGCTTCCCTCGCCCGCGCCAGAACGGTCTCGGCACGGTCGAGCATGCCGCGCCAGTCGTCGATACCGGCAAGATCCAACGTCAATCGCTCGAACACGGCGACGGCAACACCGCGCTCCTCGCAGGTGATCGTGCCGTCTTCCGCGATGGTCGCAAGCGTTATGCCCTTCGGTCCACCCTCATTGATGTCACGGCCCTGCGGATTGCCGGGCATGACGATCCACGGCTTTTCCAGGTGCACGCGGCGCTGGTGGATATGGCCGAGCGCCCAGTAGTCGAACCCGTGGGCGGAGAGGTCGGCGATGCTCGTGGGCGCATAGGGATCGTGGCTGCTCGCGCCCGCAAGGCTGGTGTGCATGAGGCCGATGTTGACGGCATCCGCCACCGGCCCGCGATAGGTCGGCAGCAGCGAGGTGGGCGCATGTGGCTGGGCGAAGCTGACGCCGTGGATGTGAATCTCCCGGCCGTTGTCGAGTGCGCCCGCTCTCACCGGTTTGCCGCGACCGTCGAAGACGTGCACGTTCGGTGGAAAGGTCAGTTCGCGGGTGATCTGCGACTGTGCATCGTGGTTGCCGCGAATGAGGTAGACGCGAATGCCGGCCGCCTCCAGCCGGCGCATCTGGCCCATCAGGAAGAGCGCCGTCGCCATCGAGGTCTGCGAGCCATCATAAAGGTCGCCGGCGATGATGACGGCGTCGACCTCCTCCGAAATGGCGAGATCAACGATGCGCTCCAGCGCCTTGCGCGTCGCGCCGCGCACGAGATCGCCGAGTTCGGCGTTGCGCAAAGCGAGCGAGGTGAGCGGCGAATCAAGGTGCAGGTCTGCGGTGTGGATGAAGCGGAAAGGCATGGCCGGACAATCACCTCAGCCCTCCCGCCGGTCAATGCTTGCAGTAATGTCCGCCGGGTTATGCAGGAAAGAAATCGATCCCCCCTGAAAAGGCCGGAGAAGAAACAGGAAAAAAGCCCGTTGCCTGACCGTTCGCATTTACACGCATCGTTCAATATCTATGATCAAATTATCTGAAAACCTTCACAATCATTTGACATGGTCCCTCATAATACCTATATTTCCCCTCATGAGTAGCACGATAGAAATCTCCCAGGGCATGTTTAAACTCTACCATCAAGTCAGCCGCCTGGTGAACGAGTGCATGATGGACGAAGGTGTATCGCTCGCCCGCAGCAAGTTCCTGCTTCTTCTGGAATGTCAGGGCCCGCAGCGGTCGACGGATATTGCCTGCGCACTTGGTTTCGCCCCCCGCACGGTGACGGAAGCGATCGATGGTCTCGAGCGTGACAAGTTGGTCAAGCGCGAGCCGGATCCGAAAGACCGTCGCGCCAAGATCGTTTCGATTACGGATACCGGCCGGACGGTGATCTCCGCCGCCCAGCAGCCTCAGCACAAAATGATCGAGGCGATCTTCAACGTCCTCACCGAGGAACAGAAGCAGCAGCTCAAGGGCATTATCGGCTGTCTCAGCGAGAAGACAGACGCGCTGCAGCGGGAAAGAGACAAGACCGAAGGTGGTGCCGACGCGGCGCCCGTTCGCCCTTTGCAAGCCGTCGGCTAAGCCCGCCGACACCATGAATGACAAAAGGCCGGGATCGCGAGATCCCGGCCTTTTCAGTTTGGCAATGTGCCAGATGCAGTGTCTCCCCCAAGAGGAAGAGACGCCGCGCTCCGGTGTTCATTACATCGCGTTCATCGGGCCGATACCGAAGAACAGCGTCTCACCGGACGAGTCGTCGACGCCGTCATTGTCGGTCACGACAAAGCCGTTGCCGGCAGCGTCGATGGTGAAGCCTTCGACCTTGTCGACGACGAAGCCGTTGGTGGCGCCCTTCAGGTCGGGAATGAGGTCGCGGACCTCTTCTTTCTTGACGACCGGCAGGTCACCGCCGAGCTTGGCCGGCTTCAGGTCGGCAAGCGCCACGCGGTAGAGCTTCTTCAGCTTGGCAGCCTGACCGATCAGGTTGTCACGCTCGATGATGTAGGCGTAGTCACCGCTCGCCGTGATTTCGGAAAGGCCGACCCAGCCGGCTTCGGTCTTTTCGAGCGGATAGCGCACGGCGCCCCACTCTTCCGACGACGGCTTGTAGGAAACGAGCTTCACGAAGCCCTTCTCGTCATCACCCCATTCGCGCTGCATGGCCATCCAGAGAACCTGGTCATCGCCTTCGCCAACGCTGGTGATGCCTTCGAAGCCAAAGCGCTTCTCGCCGGCGCGCAGCTCGGAGGGAATGGCGATTTCCTTCTCGATCTCGCCCTTCTTGTTCACGTGGATGATGGCGTGGCTGTACAGCTTGTCAGCATCGCCTTCATTGGCGAGCCAGAAACCGCCTTCGCCGTCCGGCGTCAGGCCTTCGCTGTCGAGCTTCTGCGCGGCAGCACCATTGCGCGTGATGCGCAGGGCATCGACGATCTTCGCCGGCTTGGCGGTTGCATCGATCGTGAAGACCGTCGGCTGCGAAGCGTAGAAGGAATCGTTGACGGCATAAAGCATGCCCGGCTTGTCCTTGACCGGAGCGAGGCCGGACAGTGCGCCAAAACCGATCAGTTCGCCGTCCTTCTCGGTGGAGACGATCTGCGGATAGGCGGCTTCCCCTTCCGCGCGCTCATAGATCATGACGTGCGAACGGGCGCCGCCGTCTTCGACGAGGTCGGTTTCGTTGGCGGTCACGAAGAGGTTGCGGCTCGGAATGGCGACGGCGCCTTCCGGACCGACACCCGACGGCAGGAGCTGGAGAAGCTCAGGCTCGGCACCGGTGTCCTTGTAGACGCCAACGATGGAGGCGCGCTCGGCGAGCACGAAGAACAGGTTGTCGTCACCGAACTTGGCTGCTTCCAAGCCTTCCGGTTCGACGCCCTTCTTGTTGCGCTTGTCCGGGTAGTGACCGATCTTAGCGATCTCGCGCTCGAAGCCGGCACCGTTCTCGTAGACAACCTTGCCGGTCTTGTCGAAGATCGTGAAGCCGCGTGCGCCGCCCTTCCAGTCGCCTTCGTTGGCAACAACGAAGCGGTTGTCGTCCAGCCACTTCACGGCGTCGGGCTCGCGGGCGACATCCTTCATCTCGCCGGTGAACTTCAGCGCGCCGTCCTTCTTGGTGTCGATGCCTTCGAGGCTGACGGTGCCAGCCGAGAAGTGGCTTTTCACGTCACCCGTCTTGCCATCGATGATGACGATGTAGTTGTTTTCCTGCAGCGTCAGCGCAATCTCGTCCAGGCCGTTGAAGGCGACGAATTCGGGCTCCGGGTCGTCGCCGGCGACGTCGGCAAGGCCGGTCAGCGTGACGTGCTTGATCGAACCGCAATCGACGATTCCGTCCTTGAGCGACAGGATCACCAGATCGCCGGCCGGCATCTGCGGAATGGCGCCATCATTGACCTCTTCGTCGCGCTCGTTTTCGATGGCGATCGCGGCGATCGTCTTGTCCTTGTTGAGGGCAATCGAGTCCGGCTGGCCGCCAAGGTCGCAGGTCGTGTCGATGGCCTTCGAGGCCATATCGACCTGAGCGAGGACGCCGGACGGCTTGACGAAGCTTTCGCGGGTGTTGATCGCGACGAGCGCCTTGCCGCCGGCAATCGTTACCGAGGTGGGCTCGCCTTCGAAGGCGACGGTGCCGCCAGCCTTCGGGGCCTTCGCATCGGTAATGTCGATGAAGCCGATCGCCTTGTTCGGGCTGTCGGAATAGACAAGCGTGTTGCCATCCTCGGACGCAGCAATAATTTCGGAGGAGGTCGGTGTTGCCTTGTCCTTGCCTTCCGGCAGGTTGTCGGCAACGGCAAAGGATGCAATGCGATTGAATACAGGCTCGGCGCTGGCGGCAGGGGCCACCGATGCGGCGAGGACCGCTGCCAGGGCAGCAGTGAGCGAACGGGTTTTCATGAAAGCCTCCGGGTCAAAAGGAACCCGGCGGTTCTGAGGCTTTCGTGTTACAGGCCGATGACAATTCGACTACAGCCGCGGACCATTCCCCGCAAATAAAAGGGGGCCCGGATGAACCGGACCCCGACCCTGAAATTCAGGATTGGCGGCGGAGTGGGTAACCGCCCTCCCCCATAGCGTCGCGCATGACACGCAAGGACCCTGCAGGCTTTTGAAAGCCGAATGCGCCCTTGAGCCGAACCGGCCAAAGGACGGATGCAGCAGCAGCGGATCAGCTGTTAACGGCGTCCTTCAGACCCTTGCCGGCCGAGAACTTCGGCACGTTGCGGGCCGGGATCTCGATCTCGGCGCCGGTCGAAAGGTTGCGGCCCTTCGAAGCTTCACGGCGCGACACGGAGAAATTGCCGAAACCGACGAGACGAACGTCGCCGCCGCTCTTGAGTTCGCCCTGGATCGTCTCGAAAATGGCGTCTACAGCAGATGCTGCGTCCGTCTTCGACAGGCCCGACTTCTCAGCGACCGAGGATACGAGTTCATTCTTGTTCATGTTTCCACCCCTTTCTTACGGTTTGAAACGACTCATACAAGTCGGGGGCAGAATACGCATCGGCCTTCGCCTCGCAAGAAAATTTCGTCGCAATCCCCTGAGAATCCGGGGTTTACACACGTTTTTCAACGAAAAAGACCGGCACGAAGGCCGGTCTTTTCCAGTTTCACTCCAAAACGCCGGATTGCTTAGCCGGCATTAAGGCTCAATGCGCGATCGCGCCGTTGGCATCTTCGGTCGATTCGACCGCCGGAACCTTGGCCGCTTCGGCAGTTCCGTCCCATTCGATCGGCTCGGGCCGACGCACGAGCGCATGCTTGATGACCTCGCCCATGCGCGAGACCGGGACGATCTCCATGCTGTTCTTCACGTTGTCCGGAATGTCCGCCAGATCCTTGGCGTTCTCTTCCGGGATCAGCACCTTCTTGATGCCACCGCGAAGCGCTGCAAGCAGCTTTTCCTTCAGGCCGCCGATCGGCAGGACCCGGCCGCGCAGCGTCACTTCACCGGTCATCGCCACATCCTTCGAGACCGGGATACCGGTCATGATGGAGACGATGGCGGTTGCCATGGCGATACCAGCCGATGGGCCGTCCTTCGGCGTCGCACCTTCGGGAAGGTGGACGTGGATGTCGGTCTTGTCGAAGCGCGGCGGCTCGATGCCGAAATCGACGGCGCGCGAGCGGACATACGAGGCCGCCGCCGAAATCGATTCCTTCATCACGTCCTTCAGGTTGCCGGTCACCGTCATACGGCCCTTGCCACCCGGCAGGCTGACGCCTTCGATGGTCAGCAGCACGCCGCCGACTTCCGTCCAGGCAAGACCGGTGACGACACCGACCTGATCCTCGCCCTCGGCTTCGCCGTGGCGATAGCGCGGGACGCCGAGGAAGTCGTGGATGTTCTCCGCCGTGACTTCAACATTCTTCGACTTGCCCTTGATGATCTCGGTCACCGCCTTGCGGGCGAGCTTCATCAGTTCACGCTCGAGGTTACGCACGCCCGCCTCGCGGGTGTACTGCTGGACGACCGCCATCAACGCGCCGTCGGTGACCGAAAATTCCTTCGGCTGCAGCGCGTGGTCGCGGATCGCCTTCGGCAGCAGGTGCCGCTTGGCGATTTCCAGCTTTTCCTCTTCCGTGTAGCCGGCAATGCGGATCACTTCCATGCGGTCCATCAGGGGTGCAGGAATGTTCAGCGTGTTTGCCGTCGTCACGAACATGACGTTGGACAGGTCGTATTCGACTTCCAGGTAGTGATCCATGAAGGTCGAGTTCTGTTCCGGATCGAGCACCTCGAGCAAAGCAGACGACGGGTCACCACGGAAATCCATGCCCATCTTGTCGATCTCGTCGAGCAGGAAGAGCGGGTTGGACTTCTTCGCCTTCTTCATCGACTGGATGACCTTGCCGGGCATCGAGCCGATATAGGTGCGGCGGTGACCGCGGATCTCGGCCTCGTCACGCACGCCGCCAAGCGCCATGCGGATGTATTCGCGGCCGGTCGCCTTGGCGATCGACTTGGCGAGCGAGGTCTTGCCGACGCCCGGAGGGCCGACGAGGCACAGGATCGGCCCCTTGATCTTGGTCGAGCGGGCCTGCACGGCGAGATATTCGACGATGCGCTCCTTGACCTTGTCGAGGCCGAAATGATCCTCGTCGAGGATCTTCTCCGCGGCGTTGAGGTCGGTCTTGATCTTCGACTTCTTGCCCCACGGAATGCCGGTCAGCCAGTCGAGATAGTTGCGCACGACGGTGGCTTCCGCCGACATCGGGCTCATCTGGCGCAGCTTCTTCATCTCGGCATCCGCCTTTTCGCGGGCCTCCTTGGAGAGCTTGGCCTTGACGATCTTCTCTTCCAGTTCGGCCATCTCGTCGCGGCCGTCTTCGCCGTCGCCGAGTTCCTTCTGGATCGCCTTCATCTGTTCGTTCAGGTAGTACTCGCGCTGGGTCTTCTCCATCTGGCGCTTGACGCGCGAGCGGATGCGCTTTTCGACCTGCAGAACCGAGATTTCGCCTTCCATGAAGCCGAGCGCCTTTTCAAGCCGAAGCTTGACGCTCGTCGTCTCGAGCATTTCCTGCTTCTCGACGATCTTGATGGAGAGGTGCGAGGCGACCGTGTCGGCGAGCTTCGAGTAATCCTCGATCTGGCTCGCGGCACCGACGACTTCCGGCGAAATCTTCTTGTTGAGCTTCACATAGTTCTCGAACTCGGAGACGACGGAGCGCGACAGCGCCTCGATCTCGACCGGGTCCTCTTCAGGCTCGGCCAGCACATGGGCCAGCGCCTCGTAGAACTCTTCGCGTTCGGTGTAGCCGTCGATCTCGGCACGCGCGCGGCCTTCGACCAGCACCTTGACGGTACCGTCGGGCAGCTTCAGGAGCTGGAGAACGTTGGCGACGGTGCCGATGCGGTAGATGGCGTCGGTTTCCGGGTCGTCGTCGGAAGCGTTGATCTGGGTCGCAAGCATGATCTGCTTGTCGGTGCCCATGACTTCCTCGAGCGCGCGGATCGACTTCTCGCGGCCGACGAACAGCGGAACGATCATGTGCGGGAACACCACGATGTCGCGCAGGGGCAGGACCGGGAAGGCCGTGGAATCGTGCGGCGCAGACGTCTTTTTCGTCATGTCATTTCCTTTCAAACGTCCCGTTTCCGGGAACCGGTCCTGTCGGCGCTAAAAGCATAACGGGCCGGCGATCTTTTCCATCCACAAGTGGCGTGCGGTTAACACTTTTTCAAGCCCGGCAACGGAGTGCCCCACCCCGTGTCGGGCCAGACGAACCAACGGAAGGAAGTGTAGTCTTCCGCGCTGTTGCGGAACTTGCGGCCTTCCCCCGGCCTGTCGCCGGAGCATACGCAAAACAGAATCGAAGTCTTCCATCTTCGCCCGCAACGCATCGTTTCGCAACGTCTTACATACACGGCAGGTTCGGCATCATGCCTCCTTCACCCGCCAGCGGCCAGTCACGAAATGTCGCGAGTTGACCACAAACGAAAAGACCCGCCGGGGCGGGTCCTTCCTGAAGCGACAGAGGCGACACGATCAGGCCGAGACGTTGGCCTTCTCGTCGGAGCGCTCCGAGTAGATGTACAGCGGGCGGGCAGAGCCCTTGACCACTTCATCCGAGATGACGACTTCCCGCACGCCTTCGAGCGTCGGAAGCTCGAACATCGTGTCGAGCAGGATCTTCTCCATGATCGAGCGCAGGCCGCGCGCACCAGTCTTGCGGATGATGGCGCGCTTGGCGATCTCGCGCAGCGCGTCCTCGTGGAAGGTCAGTTCCACGTCTTCCATCTCGAACAGGCGCTGGTACTGCTTGATCAACGCGTTCTTCGGCTCGGACAGGATCTGGATCAGTGCATCCTCGTCGAGGTCTTCCAGCGTCGCCAGAACCGGCAGACGGCCGATGAATTCCGGGATGAGGCCGAACTTCACCAGATCTTCCGGCTCCAGTTCGCGCAGGACTTCGCCGACGCGGCGATCTTCCGGCGAACGAACCTGTGCGCCAAAACCGATCGAGGTCTTTTCGCCGCGCGCCGAGATGATCTTGTCGAGGCCGGCAAACGCACCGCCGCAGATGAACAGGATGTTCGTCGTGTCGACCTGCAGGAATTCCTGCTGCGGGTGCTTGCGGCCGCCCTGCGGCGGTACAGAAGCGACCGTGCCTTCCATGATCTTCAGCAGCGCCTGCTGCACGCCCTCGCCCGAAACGTCACGGGTGATGGACGGGTTGTCGGACTTGCGCGAGATCTTGTCGACTTCGTCGATATAGACGATGCCGCGCTGCGCGCGCTCGACATTGTAGTCGGCCGACTGCAGGAGCTTCAGGATGATGTTTTCGACGTCCTCGCCGACGTAACCGGCTTCGGTCAGCGTCGTGGCGTCGGCCATGGTGAAGGGCACGTCGATGATGCGGGCGAGCGTCTGCGCAAGATAGGTCTTGCCGCAGCCGGTCGGGCCGACCAGCATGATGTTGGACTTCGCCAGCTCCACGTCCGAGCCCTTGGCGGAATGCGCCAGGCGCTTGTAGTGGTTGTGCACCGCGACCGACAGGATGCGCTTCGCCTGCTGCTGGCCGATGACATATTCGTCGAGGACCTTGATGATGTCCTGGGGCGTGGGAACGCCATCACGGGACTTGACCATCGAGGTCTTGTTCTCTTCGCGGATGATGTCCATGCACAATTCGACGCATTCATCGCAGATGAATACGGTCGGTCCGGCGATGAGTTTCCGGACTTCGTGCTGGCTCTTTCCGCAGAAAGAGCAATACAGGGTATTCTTGGAGTCGCCGCCGTTGCTGCCGCTGACCTTGCTCATATCACTTTCCTTCCAGCACGCCGCTCATCTCCCGGAAGATGGCCGGACCACTCAAACCGCCCTTACAGATAGCGCTTGCGCGCTCTTCAAAGGCTCCAGGGGCACTGACCGGACCGGGACCAAGCCCGTGAAACCGGTCGCAACGCATTCCCCGCTTAAACACCGAATGCTAGACTGTCACAAATCAACATAGCATTAACGGCCAATATTACCGGCTTTATGGCGCTGATAAAGCCCCGCGATCATTACAAATCACACGATTGCGTTCATTCGCGCTTTAAGCCAAGATCAGCGCGCGCCTTGCGCGTCAACTTGGCCGCAACCAAACCGTGACTTTCTCTTAGATAGTCACACAAGGCCGCGTCGTCCACTGATTCGCCCGTTTGCCGCTGAATCCACTTCATTCCGCGCGAAGCGAGATAGGGTGCCGGACGGCACCCCGGCTGCTCGCGCAGGATATCGAACGCAAGCTCCGATACCTTGAAGGTGACCCCCAGCAACTCCTTTTCGCTCCATCCGGCGACGGCGAAAACCTTGTCGCCGACCTTCCAGACATGCGCCCCGCCCCATTGCACGACATGTGACGTGGCAGGGAGCGAAGCGCAGAAAGCGTTGTATTCGTCGAGCGTCATGGCATCCCGAAGCGTGGAGCGTTGCATCGAACCGCGATGCTTACGCCCCTTCCGCGCCCTCGATCGCCTCGCGGCTCGTGATGACGCGGTCGACCAGACCCCAGTCCTTCGCCTCGTCAGCGCTC
This sequence comes from Sinorhizobium sp. RAC02, assembly GCF_001713395.1. NCBI lineage: Bacteria > Pseudomonadati > Pseudomonadota > Alphaproteobacteria > Hyphomicrobiales > Rhizobiaceae > Sinorhizobium > Sinorhizobium sp. RAC02. The sequence goes on from NZ_CP016450.1 coordinate 1,649,010, forward strand.
ATGAAGTGGTCGCGATCAAGCGTCTGCTCGACTTCCTCATAGGTGCGGCCGCAATGCTTGACGTAAATCTCGTTCAGCTTGCGCTTCATCTTGATGATGTCGCGGGCATGGCGCTCGATGTCGGACGCCTGACCGGAGAACCCGCCGGACGGCTGGTGCACCATGATGCGGGCGTTCGGCGTGGCAAAGCGCATGTCCTTGTGGCCGGCGGCGAGCAGCAGCGAACCCATCGATGCGGCCTGGCCGATGCAGAGCGTCGACACGGCCGGCTTGATGAACTGCATCGTGTCATAGATCGCCATGCCCGACGTGACGACGCCGCCCGGCGAGTTGATGTAGAGCGCGATTTCCTTCTTCGGGTTTTCGGCCTCGAGGAAAAGCAGCTGTGCGCAGACGAGTGTCGCGATGTGATCTTCGACGGGACCCGTCAAGAAGATGATACGTTCCTTGAGGAGACGCGAATAAATGTCGTAGGAACGCTCGCCGCGGTTGGTCTGCTCGACGACCATCGGCACCAGAGCCATGGCGGTATCTACGGGATTTCTCATATCAATCCTTCATCGGTGTGGCCCTGAACCCCTTCGCCAAGCGTTGGGAATCAGCAAGTTTCATCTTCCCTACATAGAGTGTCAGGGTAGCGGACTTCAAGACGGACGCGCGTTTTGCGGCGCTCTATGCCAGAATGCGGTTAATCGGTGCGACGTGGAGCCATGATTTCCACAACCGCGCTGCCGGCACGGTAAAGAAAGCGTGAATCCCGCGCTGCCCCGCATCTGCCGTTTTCGAATGCCCGCACTATATTCTCCACCTATCGGAGGCAACCATGACACTACGAACTCTTGCAGCCCTCGGGCTTGTTTTCCTGACCGCGACGGGCGCTTCAGCCCAGCAGGCCTCGGATAGCGTTGCACCCGAGCGCGCAACCGGCCTCGCCGCCGCCAAAGTCGTGACGGCGAAGGAGCATATGGTGGCGGCCGCCCATCCGCTGGCGGCGGAGGCCGGCGAAAAGGTCCTTGCCGAAGGCGGCAGCGCGATCGACGCCATGATTGCCGTCCAGACCGTGCTCGGCCTCGTCGAGCCGCAGTCCTCCGGCCTCGGCGGCGGGGCCTTCCTTCTCTATTACGATGCCGGCGCCAAGCGCATCACTACACTCGATGGCCGCGAGACCGCGCCGATGGAGGCGACACCGAAACTCTTCCTGTATGAGACGGGCCAGCCCCTCAAATTCTTCGATGCCGTCGTCGGCGGGCGTTCGGTCGGTACGCCCGGCACCGTCATGCTGATGCAGGAGGCGCACAACCGCTGGGGCCGCAAGGCGTGGAAAAGTCTCTTCGCATCGGCAGAGGGGCTTGCCCGCGATGGCTTTGCCGTCTCGCCGCGCCTTGCCAAACTGATCGCCGCGGAAGGCGACAAGCTGAAGACCTTCGAAACGACGACCTCCTATTTCTTCGGCGCCGACGGCGCGCCATTGAAGGCCGGCACCATCCTCAAGAACCCCGCCTATGCCGAAACGCTCTCTGCAATTGCGCAAGGCGGGGCTTCGGCGTTCTACACCGGCCCGATTGCCGATGCGATCGTCGATACCGTGCGCATGTCCGGCAAGAATGCCGGCGTGCTCTCGCTCGCCGACCTCGCCAATTACCGCGTCGAGGAACGGCGCCCCGTCTGCATCGACTATCGCGCGCTCGACATCTGCGGCATGGGACCGCCCTCCTCCGGTGCAGTCGCCATCGGCCAGATGCTCGGCATGTTGGAGAATTTCGACCTGAAGGCGCTCGGCAGGGACAATCCGGAAAGCTGGCGGCTGATCGGCGATGCCCAGCGCCTGGCCTTCGCCGACCGCGAACGCTACCTCGCCGACACGGATTTCGTGCCCATCCCGGTCAAGGGGCTCATCGACAAAACCTATCTCGGCGAACGGGCCAAGCTGCTCGATGGCGACAAGGCGCTTGGCGACGATGCGGTGACATCAGGCAAACCGGAATGGGACCACGCCTTCAACTTCGGCCGCGACGCGGCCATCGAACTGCCCTCCACCAGCCATTTCGTCATCGTCGACAAGGACGGCAACGTCGTCTCGATGACCACGACCATCGAAAACGGTTTTGGCTCACGGCTGATGACCGGTGGTTTCCTGCTCAACAACGAACTCACCGACTTCTCCTTCAAGACCCATGACGACGGCGTGCCCGTTGCCAACCGTGTCGAGCCGGGAAAACGCCCGCGCTCCTCCATGTCGCCGACGATCGTGCTGAAGGACGGCAAACCGCTTTTGGCCATCGGCTCGCCCGGTGGCAGCCAGATCATCGGCTATGTCGCGCAGGCACTGATCGCCCATATCGACTGGGGCATGGATGTCGGAGAGATTGTCGCCATGCCGCACCTCATCAACCGTTTCGGCCCCTACGACCTCGAAGCCGGCACCGACGCCGAAAAACTCGCCGAACCGCTGAAGGCCCTCGGTTATGAGGTGAAGGTGGGCGAGATGAATTCGGGCCTGCACGCCATCGAACTTTCCGCAGATGGCCTCAAGGGGGCCGCCGATCCGCGCCGCGAAGGTATCGCCATCGGAAAATGATGCGGCTGTTGACCACGAGATCGTCGCGCTTTCACGGCGCGACGAAATCCGCTAGGTCATCTCCATGACGACGACAGATTTTCCCTTCCTCTCCATCGATCCCGCGAGCCGCCGCGTCTCCCTCGACGGCCGCAATCCTGATTTCTACCGCGATCCGAACCCGGTCTATGCGGCGCTGCATGCGCACTGTCCCACCTTCTGGTGGGAAGAGCAGAAGATGTGGTATTTCACCGGCTACGACCATGTAAACGGCCTGCTGCGCGACCGCCGCTTTGGCCGGCAGATCCTGCATGTGGCGACGCGCGAAGAACTCGGTATGCCCGAGCCACAGGCGCATCTCGCGCATTTCGATGCGGCGGAAGCCTGGTCGCTGCTGGAGCTTGAACCGCCGGAACACACGCGGCTGCGCACGCTCGTCAACCGCGCCTTCGTCTCGCGCATAATCGACCGGCTGACGCCGGAAATCACCGACCTCTGCCACCAGGCGATCGACCGTTTCGAGAAGGACGGCAAGGTCGAACTGCTATCCGCCTTCGCCGATATCCTGCCGGTGACGATGATTGCCCGCATGATCGGGATTCCGGACGAGATGGGGCCGCAGCTGCTGAAATGGTCGCATGCCTATGTGCGCATGTACATGTTCGGCCGCACGCCGGAGGACGAACTTAACGCCGACAAGGCGGCGCAGGAGTTTTCCGACTATGTGCGCAGCGTGATCGCCGAGCGCCGGGCAGAGCCACGCGACGACCTGCTCTCGCACATGGTGCACACCGAGCACCGCGGCCAGCTTTTGACCGAGGACGAGCTGATCTCCACCACCATCGTGCTGCTCAACGCCGGCCACGAGGCGACGGTGCACCAGATCGGCAATGCCGTGCGCACCATCCTCGAAAACAATGCCGACCCGGCTTTGCTCTTTGCCGACGAAAAGTCGACGGAACGAACGGTGGAGGAATGCCTGCGCATTTCCGCCCCGGTGCACATCTTCGATCGTTTCGCGCTGGAGGACGTCGAGCTCGACGGCATCCAGTTCCGGCGTGGCGACAAGGTGGCGATGATCCTCGCCGCCGCCAATCTCGATCCGAAGAAGTTTTCCGATCCGCTCGTCTTCAAACCGGCTCGCAACGAGGGTGTCAACCTCTCCTTCGGTGCCGGCATCCATTTCTGCATCGGCGCGCCGCTTGCCCGGCTGGAGCTGAACATCGCGCTGCCGATCCTCTTCCAGCGCCTGCCGCGGCTCAAGATCGCGAAAAAGCCCGTGGTCAAGGATGTCTACCATTTCCACGGGCTCGAGACGCTGAAGCTAGAATGGTGACGACGCTTACAGGCTTTGGGAGCAGTGCGTAAACATATGCCCACCCAAGCTCAGCCCAAAAACTCGAATTTGTGAAAATATTTATTGTCATAAACAGAAAAAATACTGAATATTCCTCACGCAAAAATTAATCGCGCTGCAGGATATAGATGTATCACTTAAATGAGAAAATCTTCATTGTCTGGGGCGGAAATCAGGAACTCGCTAAAAGCGTTGCCAGAAGGCTTAGTGGATCATCTATAGATACGATCGTTGGCGGCAATTCCCAGAGCATAGATGATAATTATTTCCTTGGCCCGCGTGTAATAGAACAGATGAATTCTGCCAGCCGCGCAATAATTCTGGCAGAACCGGCTCAGGATATTACCGGGCGATATTATTTTCGCGAAAACCTCATGTTTGAGTGGGGATACCTTATAAACAGATTACCAAAAGGAGCAATTACGGTATATATTATCGGAGCGGACAGGAATTCCCTCCCTTCCGATCTCCAAGGAGCCAACACAGAAGTTTGCCCAACCCTAATAAAAGGCATTCCGAAGCTCGCCTCTTGGATTTGCAAAGACTACAAGTCCAATAAAATTATCGATGAAAACTTCTCAGCTTTTGATTTGCTAATAAATTGGCCATCATGGCGGGCATTTTTTTATAATCAGATAAACAACACGGAATCTCCCAGGCCAAACCTATTCAAGAGAGCTCTTCTTACATCTTACCTTCCTGCATACTACTCTGAAGATATAGAATTTTATGAAAAAATACTTTCAATACTTAACAGTAGCCGAGAGCAAGTTGATCCGTATTTGATATTAGCCCACAATATCGCCCAATACATGAAGCTTAGCAGGCGCAGATCTCCACCGTTTAATCGTGGAGACTTCAATGACTTGAAGCGGCATAGCTCTCCAATCATAAAGAGCGGTTTTTAAGCGCGGTCGCGCTAAATTTCATGGGTCTCTGCCTACGGAATGAAGGATTTCTCGAGCAAGAATCGAAAAATTCAGCTGAAGGAGAAAGATTAATACATTATGCGCTCGATCGCTTTAACAAATCTTTAAATATATTTAAACAGATAAAGATAAATGAAAACACAAGAAATCTTTGGATATCAGGAATCCTTTCAAGCAAAGCTAAATGCTACGAATACCTATCGCAGAAAAACGAAGCAATATTATGCTACGAAGAAGCCGAGGTGTATCGCAGAAGAATATACTCACAGATATCTTTCGCACAACCTACAACCATATATCAAAATTTCTTGGCAGAGTCATATATTCATAAAATCAGGCTTGCACGACTTAAGGGCACCAATGATAGCGAAGAAGTTAAAGATACCATCAAAGAGATAGAGAATAAGCGACAACGAATTGACGGGTACCTCTGGACCGTTGTCAATGACGAGCTTGAGCAATTACGCCGCCCGCCAACGACTACGATATAATAACGTAATCCTTGCGAGTCGTTTCAACGACTTCCCAGCTCCCCTTGAAGCCAGGTCTCAGGATCAGGCGGTCGCCGGCCTTGAGAGTGAAGACCTCGCCTTCGTCGGAGGTGACGATCGAGTGGCCTTCGAGGATGTGGAAATACTCCCACTCGTCATATTGGATGCGCCATTTGCCGGGCGACGACTGCCAGATGCCGGAATAGATGCCGCCATCGGCCTCCTCGATGTTCCAGCTGGTGAAGACGGGGTCGCCGGAAATCAACCGGTCCGCGGCCGGTTTGCCCACTTCAGGTTCGATGCCGGCAATGTCGAAGGGTTGCGCCTTGCTCATGATTTTGTCCGTTCAGTGAAGGAAAAACGGGCGGCCGCTACGGCCGCCCGGGAAGGATCAGGCCTTGGCCAGCGCCTGTTCGATATCGGCGATGATGTCGGCGACGTCCTCGATGCCGATCGACAGCCGCACGACATCCGGGCCGGCACCGGCTGCCACCTGCTGCTCTTCCGTGAGCTGGCGATGGGTCGTGGAGGCCGGGTGGATGACCAGCGAGCGCGTGTCGCCGATATTTGCCAGGTGCGAAAGCATTTCCAGCCCCTCGACGAAGCGCTTGCCCGATTCGTAGCCACCCTTCAGGCCGAAGGTAAAGACGGCGCCCGCGCCCTTCGGCGAATAGCGCTGCTGCTGGGCGTGGTTCGGATCGTCGTCGAGGCCGGCATAGGTGACCCAGGAGATCTTGTCATGCGCCTTCAGCCATTTGGCGACGGCGAGCGCATTGTCGCAATGGCGTTGCATCCTGAGCGGCAAAGTCTCGATACCGGTCAGGATCTGGAAGGCATTGAACGGCGAGATGGCGGGACCGAAGTCACGCAGGCCAAGCACGCGGCAGGCGATGGCAAAAGCGAAGTTGCCGAAGGTCGCATGCAGCACCACGCCGCCATATTCCGGCCGCGGCTCCGACAGCGCGGGGTATTTGCCGGAAGCCGTCCAATCGAACGTGCCGCCATCGACAATGACACCGCCCATGGAATTGCCGTGGCCGCCCATGAATTTCGTCAGCGAATGCACGACGATATCGGCGCCGTGTTCCAGCGGGCGAACGAGATAGGGCGTCGCCATCGTGTTGTCGACGATGAGCGGCAGGCCGTGGCGGTGCGCCACTTCAGCGATGCCGGCGATGTCGACGAAGGTGCCGCCGGGATTGGCCAGGCTCTCGATGAAGATCGCCTTGGTCCGGTCGTCGATCTGGCTTTCGAAGGAGGAAAGGTCACTGGTATCGGCCCAGCGCACCTGCCAGTCGAAACTCTTGAAGGCATTGCCGAACTGGTTGATCGAGCCGCCATAGAGCTGGCGGGCCGAAATGAAATTGTCGCCTGGACGCATGATCGTGTGGAAGACCAGGAGCTGTGCGGCATGGCCGGAGGCGACGGCGAGTGCTGCCGTGCCGCCTTCCAGCGCCGCGACGCGCTCTTCGAGCACGGCCTGCGTGGGGTTCATAATGCGCGTGTAGATATTGCCGAAAGCCTGCAGGCCGAACAGCGAGGCGGCGTGGTCCGTGTCGTTGAAAACGAAGCTGGTGGTCTGGTAGATCGGCGTCGCGCGCGCACCGGTCGTCGGGTCCGGCTGTGCGCCGGCGTGGACGGCGAGCGTGGAAAATCCGGGTTTATTCTTCGTCATGAAATGGCCTCCCTGGCTAAAGTCGGCGCACTATTTCAGAGCGATAAGAGCCGGTCAAAGAAAGATTTTCTGGAAAAGGACAGCAGCGACAATCCGTCTTGCGCGCCGGAAAACTTCACGCGACGAGGCGCGGATATTCGATGGCCGGGCAGCGATCCATCACCACCTTGATGCCCGCCGCCTCCGCTGTTGCGGCAGCCGCATCGTGACGCACGGAGAGCTGCCCCCATATCGCCTTTGGCAGCGGGTCCAGCGCCAACGCCTCCGCGACAACCGACGGCAGCGCATCCGCCGCGCGAAAAACGTCGACCAGATCGATCGGCTCGACGATATCAGCAAGGCGCGCGACGACGGGCTGGCCAAGGATTTCCTTGCCGGCCTGACCGGGATTGACCGGAATGACGCGGTAGCCCTTTCGCAACAGGAAAGCCATGACGCGATGGCTGGGCCGTTCCGGGTTCGGTGACGCACCGACAAGCGCGATGACCTTCGTCGAGCGCAGGATGTCGGCGATATAATAGTCCGGATAGGAATCGTGATTCATGGTGCTTTCCCGTTTCTCGTGGGAGAATTGGGGTAACGCAACGTGAAGTCAATGTTTGACGACCGTCAGGACGCCTTGAGCATCAGCACCGGATACTCCGTCACCGGGCAGCGATCCATCACGACCTGCAGGCCGGCAGCCTCCGCGCGGGCGGCAGCCGCATCGTCGCGCACGGTGAACTGGCCCCAGAGCACGGAGGGCAGCGGGCGAAGGGCCAAAACCTCGTCGACCACCGCACCCAGCTGGTTCGCAGCCCGGAAGACATCGACCATATCGATCGGTTCGGGAATATCGGCGAGATGGGCATAGACGGTCTGCCCGAGGATGGTTTTGCCGGCATGGCCCGGATTGACCGGAATGACGCGGTAGCCCTTGCCGAGCAGGAAGCCCATCACGCCGTGGCTCGGGCGCCCGTCGTTCGGCGATGCGCCGAGTACGGCGATCGTGTGAACCGATTTCAGGATGTGGCGGATGTAGCTGTCGGCATAGTGATCGTGGTTCATCGCTGCCTCCTCCGGCGTTCGCGACCGTCTCTCACTTGTCTTGCAAGTTGTAGTCTAGCGCAGAACCTTAAAGAAGACGACTGTGTTTATACGCGGCCCCGGGGAGAAACTGTTCCGTTTCGGGCCAGTTATCACGGAATTTGCCGTCCGGATCACAAGATTTGCTGGAAATCCCGATTGCAAATCCCGGCCGTTGGGCAGATGAAGGGCGCTTCTTCCGCCTGTGCCTTCCTCCTCGAGGTTCCAGATTGCCGCTAGACGTTCTCTTTCTCGTGCTGTTCGGCGCGGCCTTGCATGCGACCTGGAATGCCCTCGTCAAATCCGGCACGGACAAGTCGCTCGATGCCGCGATGGTCTCGCTCGGCGGCGGCATGGTGGGCCTCGCCTTCCTTGCCTTCGTGCCGCTGCCCCATCCGGATACCTGGCCGTTCATCCTGACGTCGGCCGTCCTGCAGTTCGCCTATTTCCAGCTCGTCGCGGCCGCCTACCGGGCGGGCGACATCGGCCTCGTCTATCCGCTGATGCGTGGCGCTGCACCGCTATTGGTCGCCACCACGAGCGGTTTCATTCTTGGCGAACATCTCACGCCCACCGCCATGGCTGGCGTCCTGGTCATCTCCGCGGGTGTCTTGACGCTGGCCTTCGAGTCCCGACATGGCAGCCGGCGCGCCATCGTCTATGCGCTGGCGAACGCCGCCGTCATCGCCACCTATACCTTCGTGGACGGCGCGGGCGCGCGCGTCTCCGGCAACGCTGTCTCCTATACGCTGTGGATGTCGCTGCTGCCCCCTATCCTGCTTTTCAGCTGGGCAATCCTTCGGCGCGGCAGCCGCCCGGTCTGGAACCATGTCCGTCACAACTGGGCACGCGGCCTGTTCGGCGGCGCCGGTTCCATCGCTTCCTATGGCCTCGCGCTCTGGGCGATGACCAAAGCGCCCGTCGCGACCGTCGCCGCGCTGCGCGAAACCGCCATCCTCTTCGCCCTCCTTATCTCGGTCTTCATTCTCAAGGAGAAGGCCAGCATCTGGCGCTATATTGCCGGTGCGGTGATTGCGGTGGGCGTGCTGGTGCTGAAGCTGGCGTGAGCGGTTACTTGAAGCCGAATTCTGTCTTCATGATTTCGAAAAGCTGACGCGCGCCATCTTCGTCCAACTGGATCACCTGGCTCGGTTTGCCCGCTTCCTGGCGACCGGGTCGGCCATAGGTCGATATCTGCATCAACTTTCCTCCCTCACCGTCTTGGACAAAGAGTTTGGCCTCAACCTCATCGTGAAGCTGAAGACGGTCCATTTGATCTCGTTGGAAACGTGCAATCCTCGCCATTATGTCTGCCCCCATTCCGGCATGCGCTTGCCAAGAAAGGCGCCAATGCCCTCCCGCGCATCATCGGCGAACATGTTGTCCACCATCGTCGCGACGGCGATGTCGTAGGCCTCTGCCGGCGGCAGGCCGGCCTGGGCGCGGAAGGCGGCCTTGCCGATGCGCAGCGCCTGCGGTGACTTCGAGGCAATGACGGCGGCGTATTTGTCGACGACCTGGCGGAGATATTGCTGCGGCACGATGCGGTTGACGAGACCGAAATCCTTGGCGGTCGAGGCGTCTATGGTCTCGCCAGTGAGCAGCATCTCCATCGCCTGCTTGGGGCGGGCGGCGCGGGTGACGGCAACCATCGGCGTCGAGCAGAACAGGCCGATATTGACGCCCGGCGTACAGAAGGTCGAGGTGTCGGTGCAGATGGCAAGATCGCAGCTTGCAACGAGCTGGCAGCCCGCAGCCGTCGCAAGGCCGTCGATCTCCGCCACCACGGGCTGCGGCAGCGCGGCGATTTTCAGCATGATATCCGCCGCCATGCGCATGGTCTTCTCGAAGAAGGCGCGGCCGCCATCTGCGTCGTTACGGCGTGCGGTCATTTCCTTGAGGTCGTGGCCGGCGGAGAAGACTTTTCCCGTCGAGGCCAGCACGACGATGCGAATGGCCTCGTCATTGGCGACGGCGTCCAGCGCCTCCCCCAGCGCCTCCATGACGGCGATGGAGAGGGCGTTGGCGGGCGGGTTGTTGAGTGTGATCCGCAGGATCGGCTCGTAGCGCTCGACCCGCAACAGCCCTGCGGGCTCCTCTTTCCTGAACGATACCACATCCGCCATGACCGGCCTCCTTCGCTGCTCTCTTTCCCTTGGTCCTACGCCCGGCCGCAAATGGTTTCAAGCGCGGCGGCATAGACTTTGAGAGGGCTTGCCGCGGCCAGCAAATCGGTCTGTAACACCCACGACAGGAGACGAGAGCCAATGAAACTGACGCCGGTCATGGATGCGGAAGCGCTAAACCGCTTCCTTGAAACCGATTTTCCGCAAATTCATACCGACGGCAAGGTCTTCGACGTCAACACGGTCGGCCCCGGCATGGTCGTCATGCGGCTCGTTCCAAACGAGCGGCACCTGCGTCCCGGCGGCACGATCTCCGGCCCCACCCTGTTCGCGCTTGCCGACGTGGCGGCCTATTGCGTGGTGCTCGCCCATATCGGCCCGGTGGCGCTTGCCGTCACCACCAACCTCAACATCAACTTCCTGCGCAAACCCAAACCCGGCCCCCTCTCCTGCACCTGCCGGATTCTCAAGCTTGGCAAACGGCTGGCAGTGGTGGAGGCGTCCATTTTCGACGAAAATGGCGACGATCTGGTGGCCCATGCCACCGCGACCTATTCGATTCCGCCGCGATAATGTGTGGTATCAAAATACCTCTTTCGTAACGCATTGTTTTTGCTTATTTATCTTTAGTGCCAGCCAAATCGCATCCCTTGACGCACTATCGGCTCTCGCTTATAAGCCGCTCCAGATCGCGGTCCTCAGGGGCCGCGTTCGATTTTTGGCATCCGCAAGGGGCCAAACCAAGCAACAAGAAACGCCCAAGCCCCACAAGGCTTCGGGACTCTAAAGAAAGAGCTACTCCCATGGGAACCTTCGTACAGAAGCCCGCCGAGGTAGAGAAGAAGTGGATCCTCATCGACGCCGAAGGCCTCGTTGTCGGTCGCCTCGCTACCCTCATCGCAAACCGCCTGCGCGGCAAGCATAAGGCCACCTTCACGCCCCACGTCGACGACGGTGACAACATCATCGTTATCAACGCCGACAAGGTCGTCTTCACCGGCAAGAAGTACTCCGACAAGACGTACTACTGGCACACCGGTTACCCGGGCGGCATCAAGGAGCGCACGGCTCGCCAGATCATCGAAGGCCGCTTCCCGGAGCGCGTTCTCGAGAAGGCTGTTGAGCGCATGGTTCCGCGCGGCCCGCTCGGCCGTCGCCAGATGAAGAACCTGCGTGTCTACGCCGGCTCCAACCACCCGCATGAAGCCCAGCAGCCCGTCACCCTCGACGTCGCCAAGCTGAACAGCAAGAACACAAGGAGCGCCTGATAATGGCCGACCTCTCCTCGCTCAAGGACCTCGGCGTCGCTGCCGCAGCTCCCGCTGCCTCCGCCCCGGTTCACGTCAAGAAGGTTGACGCCCAGGGCCGTTCCTACGCCACCGGCAAGCGCAAGGACGCTGTTGCCCGCGTGTGGGTCAAGCCGGGTTCCGGCAAGATCACCGTCAACGGCAAGTCGTTCGAAGCTTACTTCGCCCGTCCGGTTCTGCAGATGATCCTGCAGCAGCCGATCATCGCGGCTGCCCGTGATGGCCAGTTCGACATCGACGCGACCGTCGCTGGCGGCGGTCTGTCCGGCCAGGCCGGTGCCGTTCGTCACGGCATCTCCAAGGCACTGACCTACTTCGAGCCGGGCCTGCGTCCGGTCCTCAAGAAGGGCGGCTTCCTGACCCGCGACTCGCGCGTCGTCGAGCGCAAGAAGTACGGCCGTGCGAAGGCACGCCGTTCGTTCCAGTTCTCCAAGCGTTAATCGCTCGGAAGACTTGTTCTTCAGGAAAGGCCGGGGTTCGCCCCGGCCTTTTCGTTTTTCGGCCTGGTTTCCCGGCGCTACGGGCAAGCAACGCACGGCCTGCTGAAGAGAAGAATTGCCGCCGTGACACCAGCGAGCTGCAGCAGCGCTCCTGTCCATTCGGCAGCATCGGGCCAGCGCATTTCGAACAGAAAGCCATAAGCCAGACCGAACACGGTTTCCGCGACGATGAGTTGCGCAGCCAGTGCTAGCGGCAATCGGCCTGAAGCGATGACCCAACAAAACGTGGCGACCCACGATCCCGCAAGGCCCATCAGCAAAGCCCAGGCGAGAAAGTTTGCCATCTCGGCACTTGCGATGTCCTGCGTCGAGAACGACGTCAAAGGCAGGAGCATCATGCTGCCGATCGCAGCTCCAATCCCCTGCACACCCGTCCAGTGCACACCATCGGGCGCATCCGGGGCGGACATGACGGCCGCATTGGCGAGGCCGTAGATGATCCAGACCACAAGCGCGATTGATGCGGCAAGGACGCCGAGCAGGACGGCCTCGCGCCCCTCCTGCCCGGCCGCCTCGATCACCGACATATTGACGACGGCCACGCCCGCGACGATCAACCCCAGGGGAGAAGCGAGCGAGCGCCACGGGACGGAGCGATCCCGCCAGTTCGCAATGAGCGCCAACAGCACCGGCATGGTGCCGATGACGAGCGGTGGAACAGCCGCCCCCGCCAGTTTCACCGCATAGGCAGCGGCGACGAAATATCCCACATATCCCACACCGCCCAGAAGCAGGCCGACCAGCCAGCGCCTCGCCGCGAGACCGCGAGGCCGGAAGCGCGGGTGAAGCATGAACAGCACGGAAGCCATGCCGAAAATCCCGTACCGTGCGACCGTCAGGTCGAAGGTGGAAAAGGGATCCACGGCGCGAGGCGCAATGAACGTCAATCCCCACAACGCGCATGTTGTGAGGCCGGCAAGAATACCAATCAGCATGGGTCACTCCTATGACGCACGATCATGGAGGGTGAAAGGTACGAATTCCATGGATAAGCAAAGGTGAAATGGCTATCCTGGCATCATGTCCAGCTCAAAAACCCCTCACGGCCTTCAATCCGGAAAGTCTCAGATTGATGGGGCCGATTCTCGCATACTGACTGCGCTCGACGCCGATTCGCGGCTGTCCATGAGCGAGCTGGCCCGGCTCATCGGCATGTCGGCGCCCGCCGTGTCGGAACGGGTGCGCAAGCTGGAGGCCAGCGGCGCCATACGGTCCTTCACACTCGACGTGGACGTGCGCGCCCTCGGTTATCAGATCCGGGCCATGGTGCGCATCCGGCCGCTGCCTGGAAAGCTGCACGTGGTGGAGAAACTGATCCAGGACACCCCGCAATTCATAGAATGCGACAAGATCACCGGCGACGACCCGTTTCTCGCTCGCCTCGTCGTGCATTCGATAGAGGAGATGGATGACGTCCTGGAGGCTCTTTCGGACCATGCCGTGACCAGCACGGCCGTTATCAAGGGAACATCCGTCGCCAGGCGCCTGCCACCCCTGTGACCATGGCCACCCTCTTTTCTTTTCAGTGACGGGGCTTGCCGTCGTGCCGGCATTTTGCTGAAACAGCATATCCCTCCAAGGGCGACAGCAAACGGGAACCTCATCGTGGCCAACAAGACGATCGATCATGCCATCACCGCCAAGACGCTGAAGAGCGCTGCCTCGGACCCCACCCATGCAGGCATTCTCTCCTTCATGCGCCGGCGCTACAGCAAGGTCTTGAAGGATGTCGATGCGGTCGTCTGGGGCATTCCCTTCGATGCCGCAACGTCCAACCGCCCGGGCACGCGATTCGGGCCACAGGCGATCCGCCGCGCCTCGGCGATCATGGACAACGATCCACAATATCCCTTCGAGCGCGACCTCTTCGAGGACATGGCCGTCATCGACTACGGCGATTGCCTGCTCGACTACGGCAACCACCAGAAGACGCCGGCAACGATCGAGCGCGAGGCGAAGAAGATCCTGAAATCCGGCGCCTATATGCTGACGCTCGGCGGCGACCATTTCATCACGCTGCCGCTTTTGCGCGCGCACGCGGAAAAATACGGCCCTCTCTCGCTCGTGCAGTTCGATGCCCACCAGGATACCTGGGCCGATGAAAAGGGCCGTATCGACCACGGCTCCTTCGTCGGTACTGCCGTGCGCGAGGGCCTGATCGATGCCGAAACGTCGATCCAGATCGGTATCCGCACCCATGCGCCGGAGGATTGCGGCATCCGCATTCTCTATGGCTACGATGTCGAAGAGATGAGCGCCGCCGAGATCGCCGATGCGATCGTCCACCATGTCGGCGACAGGGCGACCTACCTCACCTTCGATATCGATTGCCTCGACCCGGCTTTCGCGCCCGGCACCGGCACCCCGGTCTCCGGCGGCCCCTCGAGCGCCCGCATCCTCTCGGTCCTGCGTAAGCTCGGCGCGCTGAACATCGTCGGCTCGGACGTCGTCGAGGTCGCGCCCGCCTACGACCACGCGGATATCACCGCCATCGCCGCCTCCAACATCGCCATGTACATGCTGGGCCTTCACGCCGAGACGCTGGCGGAGCGACGCTGACGGCGCGGCATTGAATGCGACTGGTCGAGGGTCTATATCGGGCCGCGAAATCTCTTTTCCGCACGTCCGGACGCAAAACCGTTGCATAGTTTTGCTGGAATGCTGGAAGCACTGGCAGGATTGGATTGCAGATGAAACCGAAGATCTTCATCGATGGCGAACACGGCACGACAGGCCTGCAGATCCGCACGCGCATGGCCGGCCGCAACGATGTCGAGCTGCTCTCCATCCCGGAAGCCGAACGCCGCAATGCGCAATTGCGCGAAGACCTGCTCAACAGCGCCGACGTCGCGATCCTCTGCCTGCCGGACGATGCGGCCAAGGAAGCCGTGGCCATGGTTTCCGGCAACAATTCCGTCCGCATCATCGACACCTCGACAGCGCACCGCGTCGACCCGAACTGGGCCTATGGCTTCGCCGAAATGGACCACGATCAGCCGAAGAAGATCGCGGATGCGCGTTATGTCGCCAATCCGGGCTGCTACCCGACCGGTGCGATCGGCCTGCTGCGCCCGCTGCGGCTCGCCGGCATCCTGCCGGAAGACTACCCGGTCACGGTCAACGCCGTTTCCGGCTACACGGGTGGCGGCAAGCAGATGATCGCGCAGATGGAGGATGCCGGGCACCCGGAGCATATCGATTCGCCGCACTTCCTCTACGGCCTGCCGCTGAAGCACAAGCATGTGCCAGAAATGCAGGTGCACGGCATGCTGTCGCGCGCACCGCTCTTCTCGCCCTCCGTCGGCAAGTTCGCGCAGGGCATGATCGTACAGGTTCCGCTCTATCTGGCAGACCTCAACGAGCACGCCTCGCTCGGCTCCATCCATGAGGCGCTGGCCGAGCACTATGCCGGCCAGGACATCGTCGCGGTCGTCGATCTCAAGGAAAGCGCCAACCTCGCCCGTGTCAACGCCGTGGAACTCGCCGATACGGATCGCATGAAGCTCTACGTCTTCGGCACCGCTGGTAGCCCCCACGTCAATCTCGTCGCCCTGCTCGACAATCTAGGCAAGGGCGCCTCGGGTGCGGCCGTGCAGAACATGGATCTGATGCTGAAGGGATGACGGGCAAACATCCGGTCTTCCCTATCGCGTGGCGCATCGAAAGTGCCGGTCTTATCGCCGACACTCCCGCCGGCAGCGTCTATGAAGCGACGCTTGCCGATGGCACGCGCGCGATCGTCAAGCATCTGAAACCGAAGGTCCTGGAAGACAGCCTACGTGGTGCAGATTTCCTTGATTGGCGGGATGGTGTCGGCTGCGTGAGGCTCCTTGCCCGCTCCGACGACATGCTGCTGATGGAACATGCCGGCACGACGACGCTGCGGGATCATTTGTTTTCCCACGGCGACGCGGACGCGACGCGCATCGCCGCCGCGGTGTTGCGAGACTATCATCGTCCGTCCGACACCCCGCCGCCGGCAAGCCTGCTTACACTCCCGCGCTATTTCTCGAGCCTGTTCGACAAGGCCGAACGGGATCACCGGGAGGGCGTCAAAGGTCCGTATTCGGAGGCGGCGGCCATCGCCGAGGCGCTGATCGCCGGCCAGCGGGATATCAAGCCGCTACACGGCGACCTTCACCACGAAAACATCGTGTCCGGCCCGCGCGGCTGGCTCATCATCGACCCGGCGGGACTGATCGGCGACCCGGCGCTCGATGTCGCCAACATGTTTTCCAACCCACTCGACCGTTTCGACCTCACCCGCGACGAGGAGAGAATCGCGGCGATGGCGGATATCTTCGCCGAAACGCTCGGCCGTGATGTCCGCACCATACTGCGCTACGGCTTTGCCTATGGCTGCCTGTCGGCAGCATGGCATGAGGAAGACGGAAACGAAAAAGATCGTGACGACGAACTTGCCGTTGCCGCGGCGGTCCGCAACGTCCTCATGCGCACCTGATCGCGATCAGTCGTCCGCCATGACCCGCGGATATTCTCCATAAAACCCGCGCCAATGCGCCATGGCAAAACCGAGCACGACCAGCGCACCGCCCTGGTGCGCGAGCGCCCAACCCAGCGGCACCTGCCAGATCAGCGTCAGAATGCCGATCGTCGCCTGAAGACAGACGAGGCCGAAGAGTACGAGCGCGCGGCGGGCATGCGTTGTCTCGGGGGCGGCGCGAAGCGACGAGATCATGTGAATGACGACGAGCGCGAAGAGCACATAGGCGCCGATGCGATGGACGAACTGCACGGTCTTCGGGTTTTCGAAGAGATTGATCCACCAGGGCTGCTGCACGAACAGGCCACCCGGCACCACGGCACCGTCCATCAGCGGCCAGGTATTGTAGGTGAGGCCGGCGTCGAGGCCGGCGACGAGCGCACCGAGATAAATCTGGAAGATCGCCATGCAGGCGATAATACCGGCCATGCGCCGGGACGTCGCGGTCGGCGCCGGATCGTCGCTGTGCGGCGAGAGCGCGCGCATCAGCCACGTCGTCCAGGCGAAGATCAGACAGGCGATGGTGAGGTGGGTTGCCAGCCGGTACTGGCTGACCGAGACGCGATCCGCCAGGCCGGAAGACACCATCCACCAGCCGATGAAGCCCTGAAAACCACCGAGCGCCAAAAGGCCGACCAAGGGCCAGCGGAGCTTCTTTTCGATGCGGCCGGTCAGCCAGAAGAAGGCGAGCGGCACGGCGAAGACGAAGCCGATGGAGCGCGCGATCAGCCGGTGTGCCCATTCCCACCAAAAGATCGTCTTGAACTCCTCGACGGTCATGTCCTTGTTGATCTGCTCATATTGCGGAATGCGCTTGTAGAGGTCGAATTCCTCCTGCCATTCCGTAGCCGTAATCGGCGGGATGACACCATGGATCGGCTTCCATTCGGTGATGGAGAGACCGGATTCGGTAAGCCGCGTCGCGCCGCCGACGAGCACCAGCACGAACAGCGTGAACAGCACGAAGCCCAGCCAGCGGCGCACCTGCCGACGATTGCGGTCGGTCCTGTCCGTGTCGTTCTGGCTGCGATATGCAGTCGCGGTCATGGCGCTCATTCCATCGGCTCCTTTTCCAAAGCGTCGGTTCGGCTGTCGCTTTGGCTAAATTTGCGCAGTTCCGGACGCAAAACCGCTCGCACGCTTTTACCGGACCTGCTCTGGCGTTGATTTGCCTGACCAGCCCGTGCAAAACAAGGCCCGAAGCTTTGCGGCATGCCGTCGCGCCCTTGCCAGCATGAAAGAATTGAAAGACCGACAATGCCCCCTCGCCTCAGAAAACTGATCGGCACGGTACTGATCATCATCCTCGTCCTCGTCTATGCGTTGGTCGCGACCACCGTCGCGGTTGCCACGCTGGGACAATCGCCCTGGTACATCCACCTGCTCTATTTCACGGTCACCGGTGTGCTGTGGATCCTGCCGGCCATGTTCATCATCAAATGGATGGAAAAGCCGGGCAAGCCGCGCGACGAGTAGGCGTCATGCGGATCGCCGTCATCGCCGATATTCATGGCAACGATCTCGCACTGGACGCTGTCCTTGCGGACATCGAGCGCCGGGGCATCACCGAAATCGTCAATCTCGGCGATCATCTGAGCGGCGCGCTGAATGCGAGCCGCACGGCCGATATCCTGCTTTCACGGCCGGACATCGTCTGCATTCGCGGCAATCATGACCGCTGGCTCGTCGAGAAAGAACGGGCGGCGATGGGAAGCTGGGACCGCATAGCGCATGCGCAACTCGAGGCGCATCACCTGAACTGGCTGGAGCAGCTGCCGGCAACGGCGGTCCTTCACAACGAAATCTTCCTCTGCCACGGAACACCGCAGACAGACACGGTCTACTGGCTGGACGAAGCATTCGAGGGCGGAATGCGACTTTCATCGATCGAGCGCATCGAGTCCCTGGCAGAAGGCAATGACTATCCCGTCCTGCTCTGCGGCCACACGCATCTCGCCCGCATGGTCCGCCTGCGTGATGGCCGGCTGGTCGTCAATCCTGGCAGCGTGGGCTCGCCAGCCTACGACGATGACGAGCCGTTGCCGCACAAGGTGGAGACAGGTTCGCCGCATGCACGCTATGCCATCATCGAAAAGCGCGGCGGCACGTGGGACGCATCCTTCCATCTTGTAAGCTACGATCACATGGCGATGGCCCAACTTGCAGAGAGGCGCAGCCAGCATGAATGGGCGAGTGCTCTTTCCACCGGCTGGCTTCGTTAAAACCTATCGCCGAGCGGCTCGCACCAGATGCGCGGAAAGTCCGCTAGGGTAGAGCTCCACGCCATCCAGAAGCGCATGCGGCATGAACCAGCGTGCCGTCCAGACCGAACGGTCGTGTTCGACAAGCGTGATTTCGGAGCGCTGGTAGAGGCTTTCGTCGAGCAGGCGGATGTTGGCTGCGAAGATGAATTCGTGACCCTGCGCACCCTCGTGCCGGAACAGGTTCTCGAAGGTCGCCCAGGGCCCTTCGATCGCGATACCGCAGCCGAATTCCTCCTGGAATTCCCGCACCAGCGCCTCCTCGCGCGTCTCGCCGAATTCAATGGTGCCGCCGGGCGGGCGAACACCCTTCACGGTGCCGTCGTCGCGCGTCACTTCCGCCGCGAACAGACGATCCTGGTGCCAGGCAAGGCCCAATACTTTGACATGAATTTTCTGCGGCGGACGCCATGTCTGCATGTCTGTCTCCTATCCCGTCGGCTTTTGTCGGATTTCGTTATGAAATTGCTAACCGCGCCGGCCAATTTCTCCGGGCACGCCCGGCGCGGTCAGTGGATTTAAACTCTTTTCCCAAACCTCGTGCCTATGGTGTTTTTGCGGCGGTGCGGCCGCTAGCCAGAGGCATAAGGGTCGAGCCCATGGGAGCGATGCAACTCAATTTCCAGGTCATGCCGTCCGAGCGCGAACTCGCGGTCCGATATCTGGGGTCGGTTGCCGATGAGGGGCGCACGCCCTCGGTCGTGCCTCTGTCCATCCGCCTGCATGACCGCATGGAAACGCTGGAAACCCGCTGGCGTGCCCTTGAAGCCGATAACAATCTCTCGCTTCACCAGAGCTATGACTGGTGCCGCGCCTGGGCCGAAACCCATGCCTGCAAGCTCTTGATCGTCGAAGGTTTTTCCGGCGGGAAGACGCACCTCATCCTGCCGCTGGAAATCGTGCGCCATGGCCCCGTACGCACGGCACGCTTCCTCGCCACCCCGTTCAGCAACATCAATACGGGCCTCTATACCGAAGAATTCCGTTTTCTTGCTGCACCGCCGCGGCTGCGCCAGGCTTTCGAGCAGGCGCGCGCGCAGTTCGCCCGCTACTTCGACCTCTTCCTTTTGGAAAAGGTGCCGCTCGACTGGCGCGGCCAGACGAATTCCTTTGCCGACCTGCCGTCGGTGCTGAACCAGAACGCCGCCTTCCAGCTCGAACTGTTCGAGAGTTTCGAACGCACGCTGGCGCAGGTCAATGCCAAGCGTCGCCGCAAAAAATTCCGCAATTCCGAACGTCGCGTCGAGGCGCTTGGCGGTTACGAACACGTTGTCGCCGATACGCCCGAAGAGGGCCGCCTCCTGCTGGAAACCTTCTTCCTCCAGAAAGCCGCGCGTTTCGACACGATGCGCCTGCCGGACGTCTTTCGCGACGAGGAAACGCGAAACTTCTTCCGCAAGCTGGTCGCCGTCGAAAGCGACGCGGACACCTATCCGCTGCAGCTTCATGCCGTGCGCCTCAAGGGCGAGCATGAAGGACATATCGTGGCGATTGCCGGCCTATCGCGTAAGGGCGACCATGTGATCTGCCAGTTCGGCTCGATCGACGAGAGCATCGCGGCGGATGCCAGCCCCGGTGAATTCCTGTTCTATCTGGCAATCCACAAGCTGTGCGGTGAAGGTGTTCGCCTGTTCGATTTCGGCATCGGCGACCAGGCGTACAAGCGCTCCTGGTGCACGATCGAGACGCCGCAGCACGACCTGCTCTGGCCGACGACGGCAGCCGGCAGCGTGGTTGCCGCCGTGCATCGGGCAAAGGCGGGTGCAAAGCGCCTCATCAAGCAGAACCCGCAGGTCTATGCCTTCCTGCAGCGCATGCGCTCCGGCAAGACAGAATTCGTCCGCGCCGGCGAAGGCGCGGACTGAACCATCAGGCAGCGCGGCGGCGGGGACGCCGGGGCGGCTCTGCCCCCTCACCCGTCATCAGCACGATCTCGCTGTAACCGGCCTCACCGAAGGCGCTGATCAGGTCGACGATCTCATCTTCTTCGGCGCCCGGAATGGAGAGGATGATATCCGTCTCCTCTCCCCGCGTCAGGCGACGCACGCCCTCGACCTCGGCCGGGCCGCACTCCACGATCACCGTGTCATAGGCGTCGGCGAGCGAATCGATCACCATGGCCAACCGGTCGATGCCGCGCATTGCGCGCTTGATGTTGGCATTGCCACGCGGAATGATATGCGCGCTGGAAAGACGGTCACCATGGATGATGTCGCCGAAGGCGGCATCGCCGACGAGAAGGTCCGTGATACCCGGCACCTGGGTCGATTGCGCCATCAGCCGCGTCGGGCAGGCCGAACCGGTCAGGTCGATCAGAAGCGTCTTGCGATGATCTTCGGCAATCCGGCGGGCCAGCATCACCGTCGCCGTCGAGCCGCGGTCACCGGAAGGCGAGACGGAAATCGCAACGGAAACATTGTTCTCGATCATGTGCCGGGCAACGGCTGCGACCGAAAAATCGCCTTCGTCTTCGAAGGCGGGCATATCAATCAGGGAAGGACGCATGCTCTGCTCCTCTTCTTCCTCGTCTTCGTCTTCGTCTTCGTCTTCAGGTTCAATGCTCGACAGCAGGGATTTTGCCGGGGCATGGATGTCTTTCACGACGCCGAGATCCTCGCGCACCAACGGCACCCGCTTGGCGACGGGCTCGACCACGACGGTCTCCGCCACATCCTCGTCGATCTCTTCCTCGCGCCGATGCGCCACGACGGCCGCCGCGCCGACCGGCTTCAGCGCGCGGCCGCTGAAAAGCTCGGAGAGCAGGATGGCGATAGAACTCAAGGTGAAACCGACGACGCCGCCGACGATGGTGATCGGCAGGACCTTCGGGAAGGCGGCTTCCGTGGGCTCCGCGGCAGCGGAAATGATGCGTGCATCGGCCGGGGTCGAGCCGCTGTCGGTGCGCGATGTCGCCTCGCGGTAGCGGGCGAGATAGGTTTCAAGCAGCTGGCGCTGGGCCGTTGCCTCGCGCTCCAGCGCCTTGAGCCCGACTTCGTCCTCGCCGGCGCGCGCACTGTCGGCCTTCAGCGTGTTGAGTTGCTGGACAAGCTGGGCTTCGCGCAGCCGCGCCGTGTTGGCCTCGTTTTCGAGACTGGCCAGGATTTTCTGGGTTTCGGCCTTGATCTGCGTGCGAATGCCCACGAGCTGCGAACGCAACCCCTTGAGACGCGGATGTCCGTCGAGAAGTGACGTCGAAAGATCGGAAATCTGGCCCTGGATCTGCGATTCGCTTTCCTTGAGCCGCTGGATCATCTGCGAGCCGACGACATCCGCCAGCGTGTCCGGCGCACCACCGTTCTTCAGCACGGCGCGCACGCTTTCCGCCCGCGCTTCCGCATTGGCACGCTCGGCGCGCACACGGGTGACTTCGGCCGAAATGTCCGTCAGCTGCCGCACCGCGAACGTACCGTTCTCCCCTGTCGGCAGAAGGTCGGATTGCGAACGGTATTCGGCAACCTTCTGTTCGGCTTCCCGCACCTTTTCGCGCAGGTTGGCGATTTCCGGCTCCAGCCAGCGCGTCGCCTCGGAATTGGTGTCCAGCTTGGCGCCGCTCTGCAGCGACAGGAAGACCTTTGCCATCTCGTTTGGAATCGCAGCCGCAAGGCGCGGATCCTTCGAGCTGAACTCGATGGCGACAACGCGCGAGCGTTCCACCTGGTAGACAGTGAGCTTTTCGGCAAATTCCTTCAGCACGCGGTCTTCCGGCGCGAGATCGAGCGGGTTCTTCTTCAGGCCGAAGACGACGAGCAGGTCGGAGACAGCGGATGGCTGTGCGGTCGGGTCGAATTCCTCCAGCTCCGACAGCTTCAAGTTCCGCGCGACCTGTTTCATGAGGTCGGCGGATTTCAGGAGCTGGACCTGGCTGGCAATGCCAAGTTCGTCGAAGGGCGGCTGCTCCCGGCTCTGCGTCCGGTCCGTGCCCGTCGTAAAGGCGGGTTCGCGCGTTTCGATGAGGAGCCGGGCTTCACTCTTGTATTTGGGCGTGATCAGGCTCGCGCCCGCAAACGCGATCCCCGCGCCGACCACGGTCGCCATGAGCACACGCATACGGTTGCGCCAGATTGCGCCGAAAAGACCGCCAAGGTCGATATCGACATCCTGCTGGCTTCCCTGAACGCCTGACATATCCCTACTCCGAACGCGACGAATTGCCCGCACCGTAAACAAACATGGTAACCTAAGCGTTAACCACCACGAGTAGAGCAGACACCAATTCACGCGCGCGGCGTGAAAAAATCTGCATTTCCCGCTCTTATCCACCCTCGTCCTTTACCAGCCATTAACCCTAACGGATCGATAACGAAGGCCAGACTTCAGATTTCCGGGATTGGGAAAGCGAATGGCGTTCGCAACGATCAACAAGGGCATGCTGCTCGCGCTGGCACTCATCGTGCCGGCCGTTTCGAGCTGCAGCGGCTACCGCCCTGCCCCCAAGGCCTTCCACGAGGCGACCATCCAGCCCTATCGCCTCGACAGCGGCGATCGCTTGCGCGTCACCGTGTTCGAACAGCCAGGGCTCAGCAACACCTATACGATCGACCAGGCCGGCTATGTCGCCTTCCCGCTCATCGGCGGGGTGCCGGCGCGCGGCCAGACGCTCCAGGAACTGGAAAGCATCATCGCGGCAAAACTGCGCCAGGGCTATCTGCGCGATCCCGACGTCTCCATCGAGGTCGATCGCTACCGTTCCATCTATCTCATGGGTGAAGTCGGCCAGGCCGGGCAGTACAGCTATGTTGCGGGCATGACCATCCAGAACGCCATTGCCGTCGCCGGCGGCTTCTCGCCGCGCGCCAACCAGGGCGATGTCGATGTGACGCGCAAGATTAACGGAAAGATCATTACGGGCCGTGTATCGATTTCCGATCCGGTCCTGGCCGGCGACACGATTTATGTCCGCGAACGGCTGTTCTGAAAAACATGACGGACGAACGTCCTCTGCGCATCATTCATTGTTTCCGGTCGCCCATCGGTGGAATCTTCCGCCATGTGCGCGATCTTGCCGAGTTCCATGCGAAGGCGGGCCATGAAGTCGGCATCGTCTGCGACAGCCTCACCGGGGGCTCGTTCGAGGATTCGCTGTTCGATGAAATCCGTCCCTATCTTTCGCTCGGCCTCATTCGCGTGCCGATCAGCCGCGCCGTCGGCCCGCGGGATATCGGCGCCTTCTGGAAATGTTACGGTGAAATAAAAAGTTTGCAGCCGGATGTCCTGCACGGGCACGGCGCCAAGGGTGGCGCCATTGCCCGTCTCATCGGCTCAGCCCTGCGGGTGAACAGGTATTGCGTAGCCCGCCTCTATTCGCCGCACGGCGGCAGCCTGCACTATGATCGAAAGACCATGGCCGGTTTCTCGATCCTCGCCGCCGAGCGGATGCTCGAACGCTTGGGCGATGCGCTTGTCTTCGTCTGCGATTTCGAGCGCGACGCCTATCTCGCCCGCGTAGGCAAGCCGCGCATTCGCGCCGAACGCATCTATAACGGTATCCACGATCGCGACTTCGAGACCGTCTACGCCCGGGAAGACGCGGTCGACTTCCTCTATATCGGCATGCTGCGCGACCTGAAGGGACCCGACGTCTTCGTCGACGCCTTCGCCCGCACCGAACGCTTCGTCGGCCGGCCGCTCTCCGCCCTGATGATCGGCGATGGGCCGGACAGGGAAAAATACCAAAAGATGATGCTGCGCTGGGGGCTTGGCCGCCGTATCGGCCTGCTGCCCGCCATGAAGGCGCATGATGCTTTCGCAATGACCCGCAACGTCGTCGTGCCGTCGCGCGCCGAGGCGATGCCCTATATCGTCCTGGAAGCGCTTGCCGCCCGCAAGCCCGTCATTGCAAGCCGCGTCGGCGGCATTCCCGAAGTGCTCGGGCGAAACAGCATCGCGCTTGCCGACCCCGGCGATGCGGACGCGCTTGCCAGGGTGATGGTCGACGCTGTCAGCGATCCCGCGTGGTTCGCCAAGGTGATGCCGGACTCCGCCACCTTCAAGCAAACCTTTTCCGCCTCGGTCATGTCCTCGTCGCTGCTGCGCCTCTACCGCGATATTCTCGCCAAGCAGAATGGCGGAAATCGGCACGCTTCCTGATCCGACGAATACCCACCACGTAAACGTTTCTTAGGGGCTTCGTGCTATCTCCGGTGCAAAGCCTCTGCAGGTGCGTGCCATGAACCATGTCGACAAGCCCGACTCCTTCGATCCTGAAGCTCTGAGACGAAAAGCTTCCGAGATCCGTACGATCACAGCCGGTTCGCCGTCGGAAGAATACGACGGCGGCAAGACGGTCGACCTCAACCCGCTTGCCCAGAAGATCGCGCAGCAGTTCCGCGCCGATACCTATTCCCCGAGCATGATCATCGGGCTGCTGCGCCTTTTCGAATTCGTGGCGCTGCTGGCGATCGGCTACGGCATTCATCTCCTCTATGTCAGCACGCCCGGCATGAGCGTGACCGTGTTCTACCTGTCGGTGCTTGTCGGCGGCGCGGCGATGGGCGTCCTGCTGCTTCAGCTTGCCGATGCCTATCAGGTGCCGGCCCTGCGGTCGCCCTGGCGCATGACGCCGAGAATCCTTGCGGCCTGGGCGATCGCCTTCGGCGCGATGGCGCTCGTCGTGTTCTTCTTCAAATCCGGCGAGGAATATTCCCGCGTCTGGTTTGCGTCCTGGTTTGCCACCGGCGCGGTCTACCTCGTCATCGAGCGTCAGGTAATCGCCTACTCGATCCGCCGCTGGGCCCGCAACGGCACGATGGAGCGGCGCGCCGTCATCGTCGGCGGCGGCGAGCCGGCAAAGGAACTCATCCGCACGCTCGAGCAGCAGCCGGAAAACGATATCCGCATCTGTGGCATCTTCGATGATCGCGACGAACGCCGTTCGCCCTCGATCGTCGCCGGCTATCCGAAGCTCGGCACGGTCGCCGAACTCGTCGAATTCGCCCGGCTTGCCCGCATCGACATGCTCATCATCTCGCTGCCGCTGTCGGCGGAGGCGCGCATCCTGTCGCTCCTCAAGAAGCTCTGGGTGCTGCCGGTCGATATTCGCCTTGCCGCGCACGCCAAGGGCCTGCGCTTCCGGCCGCGCAGCTATTCGCAGATCGGCAGCCTGCCGATGCTCGATATCTTCGACAAGCCGATCGCCGACTGGGACAATGTCGCCAAGCGCATCTTCGACATCTTCTTCAGCGTCCTCGCGCTCGTGCTGCTCTGGCCGGTGCTGATCGGCGCCGCCATTGCGGTAAAGTTCACCTCGGCCGGCCCGATCATCTTCAAGCAGAAGCGCCACGGCTTCAACAACGAGGTCATCGAGGTCTACAAGTTCCGCTCGATGTTCACCAACATGTCCGACCCGACGGCCAAGGCCGCGGTGACGAAGGGCGACCCGCGCGTCACCCCCGTCGGTCGCTTCCTGCGCAAGTCCTCGATCGACGAACTGCCGCAGCTCTTCAACGTGCTGAAGGGCGAGCTTTCCCTCGTCGGCCCTCGCCCGCACGCCATCCAGGCCCAGTCGCACGACCGCAAATATGTCGACGTCGTCGAGGGCTACTTCGCCCGCCATCGCGTCAAGCCCGGCGTCACCGGCTGGGCGCAGATCAATGGCTGGCGCGGCGAGATCGACCACGACGACAAGATCCGCTTCCGCACCGAATTCGATCTCTACTACATCGAGAACTGGTCGCTCTGGCTGGATCTGAAAATCCTGTTCCTGACGCCCTTCCGCCTGCTCAATACGGAAAACGCGTATTGAGCGACGCGGCTCTCCCCTATGCTCCGCCATTCCGGCCGCGTCTTGCGGCCGTTGGCATTATCGGTTCCATGCTCGTGGCCGTCGGTGTCTTCCTGTCGGGCTTCGTCATCAGCGAGCCAGCACCTTACGAAGTCTTCATGGCTGGCCTCATCGGCCTCTGGGCAATCATCGGCCTGCGCATCTCGCGGGGCATCGCGCCACTGCTGATCCTGCTCGTGCTCTTCAACGTCGGCGGCATGCTGTCGCTCACCGTGCTCGACGACTTCTCCGTCGGCCCGATGTACATCGCCGTCTCGCTGTTCCTGGCACTCTCCAGCGTGTTCTTCGCCGCCATCATCGAGGCCAAGCCCGCACGGCTCGAACTGATCTTCCGCGCCTGGGTGGCGAGCGCCCTCATCACCTCCATCCTCGGCATCCTCGGCTACTTCCACGCCTTTCCGGGCGCCGAGGCCTTCACGCTCTATGACCGCGCCAAGGGCGCCTTCCAGGATCCGAACGTCTTCGGCCCGTTCCTCGTCGCCCCCTCGCTCTACCTGATGCACGGGCTGCTTGCCGGCCGCATTCTCGGCGCCCCGCTGAAGGTCATCGGTGTGCTCATCCTGGCGCTCGGCCTGTTCCTGTCCTTCTCGCGCGCCGCCTGGGCGCTCTATCTGTTTTCGGTGGTGGCACTCGTCTTCGTCATGCTGCTCAAGGAGCGCACGGGCGCGTTCCGGCTGAAAATCCTCGTGCTCAGCCTGTCGGCCGCCGCCCTGTTGATCGTCGCGCTGATCATCGCGCTGCAATTCGACAAGGTGGCCGATCTGTTCTCCAGCCGAACTCAGCTGGTGCAGGAATATGACGGTGGGCATCTCGGCCGCTTCGAGCGCCACCGCATCGGCTTCCTGATGGCCATGGAAAAACCGTTCGGCATCGGCCCCATGGTGTTCAGCACGATCTTCCCGGAAGACGAGCACAATATCTGGCTGAAATCGCTGACCAGCTATGGCTGGCTCGGCTTTGCCTGCTACTTCGCCCTCATCATCTGGACGCTCCTCGCCGGTTTCAAGGCGCTGCTGCGCAATCGGACCTGGCAGCCCTTCCTGATGATCTCCTTCATCATGCTTGTCGGCCATACCGCGATCGGCTTCGTCATCGATACGGATCATTGGCGCCATTTCTATCTCTTGCTGGGGATCGTCTGGGGCTGCATCGCGCTCGAACGGCGCCACAACCGGCAGACCGCATCGGGCCGCACCCCATCATGACCCCCTCCCCGGAAAAGAACCCACGACGAATGCGTCTTCTTCAGGTGCTGGAACCGAGCGGCGGCGGCTCGGGCCGGCATTTCATCGATCTTTGCCAGGGCATGAAGGCGCGGGGCCACGAAGTGCACGCCGTCTACTCGCCGGTGCGCGCGGAAAGTCGTTTCGTCGAAGAACTGACGTCGCTGGATCTGGCAGGCGTGCACATCGTCGCCATGGCCCGTTCGCCCGGCCCGTCGGACCTGCCCGCCTGGCATGCGCTGCGCGCGGTCATCCGCAAGGCGGGTCCCTTCGATGTCATTCACGGGCATAGTTCCAAGGCTGGCGCCCTTTCCCGCCTGCGCCTTCCCGGCCACCATGTGCCCCGCGTGTACACCCCACACGCCTTCCGCACGATGGATCCCGGTCTCGGCGCGCTCGGCCACAAGATTTATGGCGCAATCGAAAAGCTGCTCGCCCGCGGGTTTACCGAACGCCTGATTTGCGTCTCCGCCGATGAATACGCCCATGCCCGGGCGCTCGGCATGCCGCGCAACAAGCTGTCGATCGTCGTCAATGGCGTCGAAACACCGCCGTCGGATTCGCGCGCAACAGTGCGTGCAGCACTCGCCATCCCGGCCGATGCCCTGCTCTATGGCTTTGTCGGCCGGCTCTGCCACCAGAAGGCGCCCGAGCGGCTGCTCGCGGCCTTCCAGCGCGTGGCTGAACGGGTCCCGAACGCCCATCTCGTGATGATCGGTACCGGCGAGATGCAGGACGCCGTCAACCGCCAGATCTCGGCCAGCGGACACGCAGACCGCATCCACCTCACGACACGCTTCAGCGGCCCGCAAGCCATGGCGGCGATCGACGTGCTCGTCATGCCGAGCCGCTACGAGGCCATGTCCTATGTCATGCTGGAGGCTGCGGCGGCCGGAAAACCGATGGTGCTGACCGACGTCGGTGGCGCCTCCATGGTGCTGAAGGATGGCATCAATGGCGTGCTCGTCGAAAACGACGACGATCCAAAACGCCTCGCCGACGCCATGATCCGCCTCAGCGACCCCGATCGCCTCGCCCGCCACACGGCCGCCGCCCGCGCCCGCAGCGGTGACTACAGCCTGGAACGCATGATCGGCGAAACGGAAGCGATCTACCGCGGCCTGGTCGCCTGACGCGGCCCTGAAGCCTGATAGTTGTTTTAGCGCCTGATCGCGCGCGCCAGGGCGATCAGTATGCAGGCACCGATAAAGCCCGCGACCAGATAACCGATCCAGCCTCCGAGCGAAACACCGATCAGCCCGAGCAGAAGATTGGCCACGGCCGCGCCGACAATGCCGAGAACGATGTTCATCAGCACGCCCATATTGCTCTTCATGAACATCTCGGCGAGCCAGCCGGCAATCCCGCCGACAATGATGGCTGCGATCCAGCCGATACCTGCGTCTTCCATGCGCGTCTCCTCAAGCTCCTGACACACCGGCAAAAGACCGGCGGCAGGGAAACGCGGAAACGCCCACAAAGTTCCGAGGGGACTTGCGAATACGCTTGTAACAGTGAGGAAAAATTGGTCGGAATGGCGGGATTCGAACCCACGACCCCTTGACCCCCAGTCAAGTGCGCTACCGGGCTGCGCTACATTCCGGACCGCCGAAACCCCTATAGTCTCAAGGTTTTCGATGCAAGGGGGAAAATCACGGCAATCGCAAAAAAGGAACAAAAGGAGCCGAAATGAGAGAGTCGGAACCAAAAGCCCCACCAAAGGTCCCACCAAGTGCTCCTCGAGTGTTTTTCAGCAAAGAGCAACGAGCGGTTGGTTTGGGAAGGGCCAGTGAACGCAGTCAACCGGCTCCCCGACAGACCGCTGAGAGATTGGTTGCTGCCGATAGACTGCGTGATCATCAAGATTGATTGATAAGTAAACATACTTGACTAAATTTAGAATCTAACCCAACGTTAGGGAGCCTTAATCTGTGACAAGACGGTACCCAGATGCCTCACCGTAGCAAGCATGAAGCCCAAATGCGAATGGCTATGAGAGTGGTGCGCGTCGCGGCGCTTCAAGGCGGCGATGGTCAGGAAGGCCTGCGTGCGTTCCACCAGCATATGGCGACGGTTGACGCTTTAGAACACTCGCAGACATCCCGAGAAAATCAGGACACGGGCTTGGAAGCCGCGACCCACTCGCGACGGTTGTCGGAGTAACTGGCGACCTCAGGCCTATCCCCGGTCCCTTTTCATAGGCCGCAGCCCTGCCAGAATATCGCCCGCGTCCAACAAGGCCATTTCAGTCAAGTAGGCGAGATACCAATCGACGTCCGCCGCGGCCTTATGGAGTTCCTTCAGCATCTGTCTGATGTAGGCGACTGTTTCGTCCGCTTCCGAGCCCTGCGTGAATCCCGGTTTCACCTTGGGAAGATGCTTGATTGCCATGTCAGTTATCCCCGCTTAATCGATTGCTGGTTGCAACTCAGACGGTACTCCACGGCTGACTTTCGGCAATACTTATTAATAACCGATGAAATATTACACCGCATATGAGAGTCTCTCATCGAATGCAACCAATTGTAAACGCGCTATTTGACAATCGTTAACAAAATCTGTTCCGCAATTTTTCCGTTAGAAGACCCCCTGAAGGTTCACACCAAGGGACTTGGGGCAAGCCCGGTAACATCAAGCCCAACGCTCGCGAGTTTCGAGCGCCACGTCTCGGCTGCTATTGGTTTTAGTTCAATGACATGCTCTTGAGCTGCTACCCGCATGTCCACTGCCCGTCATTTTCTTTTCACAACCGTACCGGAATCGCCGATTCAGACCTTCCCCGGCATTAGACGAAAGTCGTAGAGTTGCTTCGCTCGCTTGTCATTTGCGAGCACTCCCCCGCGTCACGGAGAGCCAAGCGTGACGCCTGTTTGCCCCGCCACCGTGCGGGGCTTTTTCTTGTTTTGCGGCCACCAGCGCACTGTTGACTCCTCGCCAAAACGGAACATAATAAGAACGAATCCAAACGGATTTCCTTGTTCCTTACTCTCAGAGACGACTGTGTCCCCACAGGAGAATGCTGACGTGCGACCGCTTCCCGAGTACGAAGCGCCGGCTGGGCCGGCAGACGATCAGGGGGATGCCGTACGCGCCGCCCTTGCCTGGCATGACGGAGATGCACAGGCGACGATCGCGACGCTGCTGGCCGACTGCGCCCACCTCCGGCGTCAACTCGACCTGACCCGAGCGGCGATGGGACACGGCTTCGTGCGAGGCTGGGAACCCATGCCGCAACGCGACTGATGGGAAGGGTATGCGCGAAGAGAAAGCCTTCTTTCCGCAGGAGAGCAAAGGCCGATGCGCTTCCTGCACTCACAGACGACACCGGAAGCGGGCTAGCGACCTGCTATGGGTGGCACAAGGCATGGCCCCGCCCTCTACAGCCACCCGTCGGTTGGCTCAACGCACCTGGTCGAGCAGGCGCTTGCACTCCAGAAGATCATAGAGCGCTTCCTGAAGCAGTGCGCGATCTTCCTTGCCGACGCTGGTCTTGCCGATCGAGATTTCCGGCGGATCGTCAGTACCACCGACGAAGGAGAAGAAGCGGCGGCTGGCCGGGGCCTTGGCGCGGCCGACGATCTGGTCGTCATCGCTGCCTGCCTTGGGCGGCGTCGGATCCTCATGGTTTGCAGCGGCAAGCGCCTCCACCGTGGCGAGGTCTCCGCTCGCGATCGCCGCGACAAACTTGTTGCCGTTGACCTTCAACAGCTTCTGCACGCCCTTGATCGTATAACCATGGTCATAGAGCAGATGGCGGATGCCCTTCAGGAGATCCACGTCTTCCGGGCGGTAATAGCGGCGCCCGCCGCCACGTTTCATCGGCTTGATCTGGACGAAGCGCGTCTCCCAGAAGCGCAGCACGTGCTGCGGCAGGTCGAGATCGTCTGCGACTTCGCTGATGGTACGGAAAGCGTCCGGACTCTTGTCCATTCTATCCTCGATGAAAGCTCACGACGGCAGCATACGATAAACGCCACCGATTCGTATTCATTTCAGCGAGTTGTCGGACGATATTCAAGTTTCAAATTGCTGATGGAGCGACAATGATGTGAAAATCGCTCAGGAAGCGGGCGAAGCCGGCTTCTGTTTCGCCTTGCGCGAGAGATGCGACTTCAGCACCCGCTGCTTCAATACGTTCGATGCCTTGAAGGTCATCACGCGGCGCGGCGAGATCGGTACTTCCTCGCCGGTCTTCGGATTGCGGCCGATGCGTTCGTTCTTGTCGCGCACCTGGAAGGTGGCGAAGGAAGAAAGCTTGACGCTCTCGCCCCGGACGATGGCATTGCAGATCTCGTCAATGACGGTTTCGACAAGCTCTGCGGATTCGGTCCTGGAAAGGCCGACCTTCCGGAAAACCGATTCGGCCAAATCTGCGCGTGTCACCGTCTTCCCGCTCATCGTCCCTCACCAATTTCTTATTGAAAGCGCATGGTTAAGTGGTGGGAGACTATTGCCCTTCCCCCGCGCGGTCAAGCGGCCCTGAGGGCCAACCCTAACCGTTCCCCACTCACTCCGCCAGAAACTGCCCCACAAGGACAGCGAGACGGGAGCCCGCATATTCCGATGCGGGCGCCGAACAAGCCATCTCGCAAGAAGCGTTCAAACGAAGAGGTTCTACCAGCGCAGAAGGACCGCGCCCCAGGTGAAGCCGCCACCCATGGCTTCCAGCAGAACGATATCGCCTTCCTTGATTCGCCCGTCACGCGCCGCAGTGGCCAGCGCGAGCGGGATGGAGGCGGCAGAGGTGTTGCCGTGCAGATCGACGGTCACGACGACCTTTTCGAGCGGAATGCCGAGTTTCTTGGCCGAACCGTCGATAATGCGCTTGTTGGCCTGGTGTGGCACCAGCCAGTCGATGTCTTCGGCGGTGAAGCCGGTCGCATCGAAGGCGGAGACGACCACGTCGGTGATCATGCCCACCGCATGCTTGAAGACCTCGCGGCCCTCCATGCGCAAATGACCGACCGTACCCGTCGTAGACGGGCCGCCATCGACATAGAGTTTTTCGCGATGCGCGCCGTCGGAACGAAGCTGCGTCGTCAGCACGCCGCGGTCCGCAACGGTGCCAGTCCCTTCCTGGGCTTCCAGCACGATAGCACCCGCGCCATCACCGAACAGCACGCAGGTCGTGCGGTCCGTCCAGTCGAGGATGCGCGAGAAGGTTTCCGCACCGATGACGAGGACACGTTTGGCGAGACCGCCACGGATATAGGTATCCGCCGTCGTCACCGCATAGACGAAGCCCGAACACACGGCCTGCACGTCGAAGGCAAAGCCGTGATGCATGCCGAGACGGTTCTGGATGTTGACGGCGGTCGCCGGGAACGTGTTGTCCGGTGTCGAGGTCGCAACGATGATCAGGTCGATGTCGTCGGCCGTCAGGCCGGCCTTGTCGAGCGCGGCGCGTGCCGCAGCCTCGCCCAGCGAGGCGGTCGTTTCACCCTCGCCGGCGATGTAGCGCTGGCGGATGCCGGTCCGCTGCACGATCCACTCATCGGACGTGTCGACCATGCTTTCGAGTTCGGCATTGGTGAGTACCCGCTTCGGAAGCGCCGTTCCGAAACCGCGGACCACTGATCGGATCATTCTATACCTCGTCAGTCATGCCTTGTACGGCGCCCTCGACGGGGCGGCCGGCATGATATTTTTGCAAATCGCTTTCGATCTTTTCCTTGAGGCCGTTGCGGACCATGTCGTAACCGACATCCACCGCGGCCGCGAACCCTTCGGCATCCGTGCCGCCATGGCTCTTGATGACAATGCCGTTGAGACCGAGGAACACCCCACCGTTCACCTTGCGCGGATCCATCTTTTCGCGCACCCGGTCGAACGCGCTCTTGGCGAGAATGTAGCCGAGTTTGGCAAGCCAGGTGCGTGTCATGGCGGCGCGCAGATATTCCGCGATCTGCCGCGCCGTGCCCTCGGCCGCCTTGAGCGCAATGTTGCCGGCAAAACCTTCCGTGACCACGACGTCCACCGTACCGCGACCGATATCGTCGCCTTCGACGAAGCCATAATAGTCAATCGTGTCGAAATTGGCCTCGCGGATGAGCTGGCCGGCGGCCTTGACCTCTTCCTGGCCCTTGATTTCCTCGACGCCGACATTCAGCAGGCCGAGCGTCGGCTTGTCGATCTCGAACAGCGCGCGTGCCATCGCGCCGCCCATCAGCGCAAAATCGAAGAGCTGGTTGGCATCGGCGCCGATCGTCGCACCGATATCGAGCACGATGCTCTCCCCCTTCAGGGTCGGCCAGATGCCGGCGATCGCCGGGCGCTCGATATTGGCCATCATGCGCAGGCAGAACTTCGACATCGCCATCAGCGCGCCGGTATTGCCAGCCGAAACGGCCACGTCGGCGTTGTTCTTCGCCACCGCGTCGATCGCCTGCCACATGGACGACTTGCCACGGCCGCGGCGCAGCGCCTGGCTCGGCTTTTCGTCCATGGCGACGGCGACGTCGCAATGATGGAAGGTGCTTGCAGCCTTCAGTTTCGGGTGTTGCGCCAGAATCGGCTCGCATTCGGCGGCATTGCCGAAAAGCACGAAGCGGATGTCGGGATGGCGCTCGAGAGCCTTGGCTGCGCCAGGGATAGCGACTTTCGGACCGAAATCGCCTCCCATGACATCGATGGAAATTCTGACCACGCGTGTCTTGCCTTAATTCTTGTTTTCCAGCGGCGGAGAAGCCACCGTGGCCGAATTCGGCCAAAATACCGCTTTTCGCGGGGTGCACAACTGAATTATCCGACGCTTGCGAGCCGGTTCAGTCTTTTTTCCAGTCCTTCAGAACGGCAAAAGGCGACGGTTTTTTGTCGTCCTCGTCCGTGCTCTCAATATGACCCGAAAAGGCGACATCGGCCCTGCGCGAATAGGGATCGATGGCGAGTGCCACATGTTCGGCCGCGACCACGCCGGCATCGATCGTATCGCCGGTGAAGATTTCCGGCGCATCGGGACCTTCGGGGTCAAGCAGCATTTCGCCGCTCTCCGTCGCAACCACAGGCCGGGCGAGTTTCGAGCCCTCCGGCACGAAGACGACCTCGACCGGCTCGTCGATATGGGCGGCGACCGGGTCCAGCGTGACGACGCAGGCCTGCACGATATCCGCCGTGACGCGGCCCCTGAGGCGCACGCCGTCGCGTTTCCAGCGCTGCACCGTGAATGTCGCGGAAAGCGCCTTCACCTCCAGCACGGACCAAAGCTTTGCCAGCCCTGACCGTTCCTCTGCGTCGGCGCTGATCGTCACCTCGACCGGATTGGCCGAAATGCGCCCCACCTTGACCGCGTAGGAGAACGGAATGTCGTCATCGTTTTTCATCGTCTTGCCTTCCCTGCCCTCAGGCAGCGCGTCCTTCGCGATCGGGTTCCGCTATGGTGAGCGCGCCGATCCTGATGTCATCCTCGTTGGCGGCGATCAGTGCTGCCTCGGCCGCAAAGATATAGCCGGCAAGCCCATCCATGGTTGGGGCAGCCTCGCCCCCCTCCGGATAGATATTGCGCCGCAATGCCGCAGCCAAGGCTTCCCGATCAGCGGAATCGAGCGCCGCCGCATAGGATTCGAGCCGGCCGTAGAACATGCCTGCGAATTTCTTCATGCGCTTCGGCACGCCGACATCGCCCACGCCAAGCTCGCGAATCGAATGGTCGACGTCTTCGAAGAAGGCGTCGACGATCTCCTGGGCGATCTCCTGACCCGACGTGTCGCTTTTGCGGGTGCGCCGGAAGTAGAGGATCAAAATCGCCGAGAGCATCTCGAAACGGCCCATCACCGTGTCAGGAACATCAAGCACTTCATAGAGATAGGGACGCCGCGCCGCCGTTGTGAGCGTAGCATACTGCTTTTCGACGATACGCCGGTTGCCGTTTTTTTTGCCGAACAGGCCGAAAATCATCATAAAGCCTAGTTTTGCCCGATTCAAACCATGGTGCCGTCGCAAGTCATGTTGCATGACGGTCGAAGCTGGTTTACCGAAGCAGGCATGAATTGCAATGGCTGCGCGGCCATCACAGTCCTGTGGATGTCGTTGAAGAGAGATGCCCTGAACATGAAACTGTTGCGTAACGCCGCCGTTGCCGTCACCCTCTCCGCGTCTGTTCTCGCCGCCTGCCAGGGCCCGAGCGAAATTCTGCACCAGGGTTATGTCGTCGACCAGGAAACACTGGCCCTCGCCCCCGTCGGCTCGTCGCGCGAACAGGTTCTGCTTTCCCTCGGCTCGCCGTCCGCAACCGCGACCTTCGACAACGAGGTCTTCTACTACGTCTCGCAGACGCGCAAGCGCTCCGCAGCCTTCATGAAACCGAAGCTCATCGAACAGAGCGTGCTCGCCGTCTATTTCGACAAGGACGGCGTGGTCGAACGTCTTGCGCATTATACGCTGAAGGACGGCAGGGTCTTCGACATGATTAACCGCGTCACGCCGACCGGCGGCAAGGAGCTCACCTTCCTCGGACAGCTGCTGCGCGGCGGCGGCGCCAATCCCGGATCGGCGCTGCAGAATGTTTTCGGCAACAATCCGCGGTAGGTCGATCCAAATAATCCTAATAAAAAAACCGCGGGGAGCGATCCCCGCGGTTTCTTTTTGCCGGTCTTCCGATCAGGCGAGAACGGCGAGCAACAAGAGCGCCACGATGTTGGTGATCTTGATCGCCGGATTCACCGCCGGGCCCGCCGTGTCCTTGTAGGGATCGCCGACGGTGTCGCCGGTGACGGACGCCTTGTGAGCGTCGGAGCCCTTCATGTGACGCTGGCCGTCCTTGTCGACGAAGCCGTCTTCAAAGCTCTTCTTGGCATTATCCCACGCACCGCCACCGGAGGTCATGGAAATCGCCACGAAGAGGCCGTTGACGATGACGCCGAGCAGCGACGCACCGAGCGCCGCAAAGGCCGAGGCCTTGGAGCCGGAAATCAGCAGCACGCCGAAATAGACGACGAGCGGCGCCAGGACCGGCAGCAGCGACGGCACGATCATTTCACGGATCGCCGCCTTGGTGAGCAGGTCGACGGCACGCCCGTAGTCCGGGCGCTCCGTGCCCGCCATGATGCCGGGTTTTTCGCGGAACTGCCGGCGCACTTCTTCCACGATGGCCCCTGCCGCACGGCCGACGGCCGTCATTGCGATGCCTCCGAAGAGATACGGGATGAGGCCGCCGAAGATGAGGCCGGCGACGACATAGGGGTTGGAGAGGTCGAAGGAGACCGGCCCCATATCCGCAAAGTACGGATATTTGTCGCCATTTGCCGCGAAGTAGGCAAGGTCGTTCGAATAGGCGGCGAACAGCACCAGCGCGCCGAGACCGGCCGAACCGATCGCATAGCCCTTGGTGACGGCCTTGGTCGTGTTGCCGACGGCGTCGAGCGCGTCGGTTGACTTGCGCACTTCCGGCGGCAGGTGCGACATCTCGGCGATGCCGCCGGCATTGTCGGTGACCGGGCCGAAGGCGTCGAGCGCGACGATCATGCCGGCAATGCCGAGCATGCCGGTGACGGCAATACCGGTACCGAACAGACCGGCAAGCTGGTAAGTCGCGATGATGCCGCCGACGATGACAATCGCCGGCAGCGCCGTCGATTCCAGCGAAACGGCAAGGCCCTGGATGACGTTCGTGCCGTGGCCGGTGACGGAGGCCTGGGCGATCGAGTTTACCGGGCGCTTGTTGGTGCCCGTGTAGTACTCGGTGATCACCACGATAAGCGCCGTCACCACGAGGCCGAGCAGGCCGCAGATGAACAGGTTCGTACCGGTGATCTCCTTGCCTGCCACGATGCCGATGGGGCCCCATCCGACCGTGAGCGAGGTTGCAGCCCCAAGTCCGAGGATCGACAAAGCGCCGGTGACGATCAGGCCCCTGTAGAGGGCGCCCATGATCGAGCCGTTCGAGCCGAGCTTCACGAAGAAAGTGCCGATGATCGAGGTGATGATGCAGGCGCCGCAGATGGCCAGCGGATAGATCATGGTGCTCGCAAGAACCGGCGTGCCGGCAAAGAAGATCGCGGCAAGAACCATGGTGGCGACGACGGTCACCGCATAGGTCTCGAACAGGTCGGCGGCCATGCCGGCGCAGTCGCCGACATTGTCGCCCACATTGTCCGCAATGGTTGCCGGGTTGCGCGGGTCGTCTTCCGGAATGCCGGCTTCGACCTTGCCGACCAGATCGCCGCCGACATCCGCACCCTTGGTGAAGATACCGCCGCCGAGACGGGCGAAGATGGAAATCAGCGAAGCGCCGAAGCCGAGCGCGACGAGCGAATCAATGACCTCGCGCGAGGCAGGATCCAGGCCGAGAACGCCGGTGAGATAGCCGTAGTAGATCGAAACGCCCAGCAGCGCGAGACCGGCAACCAGCATGCCGGTAATCGCGCCCGACTTGAAGGCGATGTCGAGGCCGGAGGACAGGCTGACGGACGCGGCCTGCGCCGTGCGCACATTGGCGCGGACGGAGACGTGCATGCCGATGAAGCCGGCGGCGCCAGAAAGCACGGCGCCGATCAGGAAGCCGATGGCAGCCGTTGCGGAAAGCAGAAGCCAGGTGCCGACGAAGACGACGACCCCGACAATGGCAATGGTCTTGTACTGCCGGGTGAGATAGGCCTGCGCCCCTTCCCGGATATAACCTGCAATTTCCTGCATGCGGGCATTCCCCTGATCGGCGGCAAGCACCGACCTCGTCGCCCAGATGGCATAAACCACCGAGAGCAACCCGCATGCGATAACGCCCAGCAATATGGTCATTTCGCTCTGTCCTCCTTGAAGACCACGGGGTCCTCTCCCCGCAGCCGAATACGCGCCCGCTCCCGTTTGCCTCCTCACAAGGCGGGGGCCGGCGCGGGGCCAGAGTGCGTTTGCGAATCGGCTGCGTCAAGCCGCCGCACTGCGGCAAGCCGTGCTGAGCGCTGGATTTTTCGGCGTCGACCGTTGGAGGTGCTCAGGCCGTGGCGCGGCGGGTGCGCAAAATGAGAAGGAGAACGAGGATGAGGCTCACACCGGTGATCGGCCAGAACATCAGGTTGATCGCCTGCCAGCCATAGGCGTTGAACACCTTGCCGGAGGAGAAGGAGGCGAGCGCCACCGCACCGAAGAGCACGATATCGTGAAAACCCTGCACCTTGTCGGCCTCGTGCGGCCGGTAGCTGGAGGCGACAATGGCAGTGGCCCCGATGAAACCGAGGTTCCATCCAAGGCCGAGCAGGATCAGCGCACCCCAGAAGTTCCAGAGCTCGATGCCGGCATGGGCAACACCCGCGCAGGCCATAAGAATGATGAGGCCGGCAGCTACCACCTTTTCCGTACCGAAACGCTGGATCAGGATGCCGGTGAAGAAGCTCGGCGCAAACATTGCAAGCACATGCCACTGAATACCGAGCGTCGCGAGTTCCGGCGAGAAGCCGCAGCCGATGACCATGGCGAGCGGTGCGCCGGTCATCATGAAGGTCATCAGCGCGTAGGAGGAAATGCCGCAAAACATACCCGTCAGGAAACGCTGGGTCAGCACGATTTCCTTCAGCGGCCGCGCGGCCTGGCCGCTCGCGGTTCCCGCGGCCTTGTGATCGGGCAGGCGCAGGAACAGGAAGAGCGGGATGGCAGCAAGGCAGAGCGGCAGCAGCGCCACGAAGGCGCCGGCAAACAGCACCGGCTCGAACAGATCCTTGGTGAAGATGACCACTTGCGGGCCGAGCACGGCCGAAATCACGCCGCCGGCCAGAATCCAGGAAATGGCACGCGGCTTGTAGAACGAGGGCGACGCATCGGCGGCCGCAAAGCGGATTTTTTGCGCAAAACCACCCGATATGCCGATGAACACGAAGCCGAAGGCAAAGAGCCAGAAATCGCCGCGGAAAAGCGCGATGGCTGCGATAAGCCCCCCCGAGGCCCCCAGCAGCGCGCCGACAATGAAACCATGGGTTCGGCCGAGCAGGCGCGCCGCGATGGCGACCAGAACCGCGCCAAGCGCGATACCGATGTTGAAGCCGGTCAGCGGGGCGGTGGCAAGGGATTTGTCCTCGCCGAGCAGGTTGTAGCCGGCAAGACCACCGATCGAGAAGGCAATGGGGCCGGCCGAGGCAAGCAAGGCCTGCGCAAATGTCAGTAGGAACACGTTGCGGCGCGCGGCCGAAAGTTCCCGTTCAAGACCTTCGACCGTGCCCGTGCTCATGCCATTCTACCAATCTACTTGCGGATATCCGTCCGGACCTGCTTGGCGATACGGTCGAGCACCGCGTTCACCAGCTTCGGTTCCTCGTCTTCGAAGAACGCCTTGGCGATCTCGACATATTCCGTGACGATCACGGCGATCGGCACGTCCTTGCGTTCCTTCAGCTCGAACGTGCCGGCGCGCAGGATGGCGCGCACGGTGGAATCAACCCGCGAAAGCGCCCAGTCATCCTGAAGGGCTGCGCCGATCATCGGGTCGAGCAGGCGCTGATCGCGCACGACCCCCGAAACGATCGAGCGGAACCACGAGGCGTCCGCCTTGAGATAGGTGTCGCCGTCGAGTTCCTGGCCAAGGCGGTGCGCCTCGTACTCCGCCACGACCTCAAGCACGCCAGCGCCGCCGACGTCCATCTGGTAGAGCGCCTGCACGGCCGCAAGCCGCGCCGCGCCGCGCTGGTTGGCCGGCTTTACCGGCTGCTGGTCCTTGTCCGTCGTCACTGTTCGCCGCCCAGTTTCTTCTTCAGCTCGATCATGGTGAGTGCCGCGCGGGCGGCAAAACCGCCCTTGTCGCCTTCGGAGCGGCGCGCGCGCGCCCACGCCTGCGCGTCGTTCTCGACGGTCAGGATGCCGTTGCCGATCGGCAGGCTCTCGCTGACGGCGAGGTCCATCAACGCGCGGCTGGATTCGTTGGCGACGATGTCGAAATGATAGGTCTCGCCCCGGATGACCATGCCGAGTGCGACGAAACCGTCATACCAGGTGCCGCCGTTTTCCGCACCGTCGAGCGCCATGGCGACGGCCGCGGGGATTTCGAGCGCGCCCATGACGGTCACGATATCATAGGTGGCACCGGCGGCGTCGAGCGCATGTTTGGCGCCGTCGAGCATCGCATCGGCCATGTCGTCGTAGAAGCGGGCTTCAACGATGAGGAGATGGGGATTATCGGTGTTGGCCATAAATCACCTGAAAATTGGAAGCAAGCCACGCATCTGCGGGCAGAGGCGGCGGTCAAACCACGCCCGACGGTGCTTGGCAAGCATTTTCCGCCCCGTGCGGCGATTTCGGCCCCCGGCAAAGGCCCACCGCCTGAAACAGGATTGACATATCGGAACAAAATAAGAACGATATGTCAATTCCCGGTAGGAGGAAACCGACATGAGTGAACAGCAATCCCCGGTCGTCAGCATTGCCGGATTGGAACTCGAACACTGGAGCCAAGGCACGCTCTACGAATCCCGCGACACATCCTTTGGCGCCCGTCTCGGCCTCAAGGACCTCGGCATCGGTTATGGCGAGGTGCCGCCGGGAAAATCCGGCTGTCCCTTCCACAATCATCACGTCGAAGATGAGCTTTTCGTCATCCTGGAGGGCCATGGCACCTACCGCTTTGGCTCTGAGCGGTATCTCGTCGGACCCGGCGATGTGCTGGGCGCACCGGCCGGCGGCACGGAAACCGCGCATCAGATCATCAACACCGGTACGGTCCCGCTCAAATATCTCTCGATCTCCTCGATGGCGGCCACGGAAATCTGCGAATATCCAGATTCCGGCAAGCTCCTTGCCAAGACACGGATCGCGACAGGCGGCAGGACGGAGTACAGCGCCATGCGGCGAATGGGCGAAGAGATCGACTACTGGGAGGGCGAACCCGGCGCGTAGGGCCGGTCAGGCCGCCAGCGAGACGCGGTTCCGGCCGTTCCGCTTGGATATGTAGAGCGCCTTGTCGGCATTGCTCAGCAGGGAATCGAAGTTCACACAGTCCTCACCGCCCAAGGCGATGCCGGCGCTGACGGTGCAGGTGATGGAGCGGCCACCGATTGGGATGAGCTTTGCTGCAAAATCCATACGGACGCGTTCGGCGATGTGCTGGGCGCGATCCGGCACAGTGCGGTCGAGCACGACGATGAACTCCTCGCCCCCGAGACGGGCGACGCAAGCGCCCGCGCCGCAAACATCGCGCAGGACATCGGCGAAAGCTTTCAGCACAGCGTCACCCGCGGCATGGCCGTGGCGGTCGTTGACCGACTTGAAACTGTCGAGGTCGAAGGCGATGGCCGCGGTGTGCGTCCTGACCGGCTCCCCGCCATAGGTGTCGAAGAGGGCGCGACGGTTCAGGAGGCCTGTCAATGCGTCGGTCATGGCGGCACGCTGGTGGTTGCCGGCCACACGCCATTGGTTGAGGGCGAGCGACATGGCGCCGATGCCGGTAATGCCGATGATCGCGGCAATCAGGTTGAGATTTTCCGCCCAGTTTTCCGGTGCGTGCCCCATCACCCACTGCCCGTCATGGATCAGCACGCCGGCGCAAAGCAGGAATGAAACAGCCGTCAGCAGGTAGAGCATGACGATGCCGGTCAGCGGCAGCGGCGCTTCCGCACGGCCCTGCCAGTATTCGCGTGCCGTTGCAGCGAGGCAGCCGGCCAGCAGCAGATTGAGCGCGATGAAGCCGAGGCCGTCATAACCTGCGGCCAGCAGCGGCAGTGCAATGGCCGAGCAGGCGAGGACCACAACAGCGATGCGCTGGCGCCCGCTCTTGCCGGAGCGGAACCTGTAAGCGGCGCCATAGATGAAGGCGAATCCCAGGAACTGCAGCACGAAAGCGAGGCAAGCGACCGCGACGGTCGGGCGCTCGACATAGACGCTATAGACGATGACGGCCGGCACGATGAAGCCGATGCCGATCGACCAGGACAGGAGAAAACGTTCGACCCGCGCCGACATCCACGAAGCAAACAGCGTCGCCGACAGGCAGAAGCCTGCAAGGCCGATCGCCAGCAAAAGAGTGTGGTAGTGAGGCGCCATGCGGCAACGGTCTCCAGCGATCCGATGCGCGCACCCTAGGGAGGGAGAGGTATCGATATCGTTACCGCAACCGTTGGTTTTTTATCGACGCTTGTCCCGCTCCGCGACAACGCCGGCGACTGTCACGCCGACGTCACGCCTTGGGTGCGGGAAACTCCGCAAGCCGCGCTGCATAGCGCGCCATGGTGTCGACCTCGAAGTTGACGAAGTCACCCGCCTTGCGCTCGCCCCAGGTGGTCACTTCCAGCGTGTGGCGGATGAGCAGTACGTCGAAGACCGCGCCATCGACCGCGTTGACGGTGAGCGAGGTGCCGTCCAGCGCGATGGAGCCCTTGGGCGCGACGAAGCGCTCCAAGCCTTCCGGCGCGCGGATGCGGTAGCGCGTGGCATCACCCTCGGCTTCGACCGAGAGAATTTCCGCCTTGCCATCGACATGGCCGGAGACGATGTGGCCGCCGAGTTCGTCGCCGATCTTGAGCGAGCGTTCCAGATTGATCTTGGTGCCGGCCTTCCAGCCGGCGATCGTCGTCAGCCGCAGCGCCTCTTCCCAGGCTTCGACCTCGAACCAGCGGGCATTCGCCCCCTCTTCTGGAAGCGCGGTGACGGTGAGGCAGGTGCCGGAATGGGCAATCGACGCCCCCATGTCGATGGTGGCCGGGTCATAATTGGTACGCACGCGAAGGCGAACGCCTTCGTTCATGGGTTCGACCTTCTCGACCGTTCCGATATCCGTGACAATGCCGGTAAACATCACTCGTCTCTTTCGTAATCTTGCAAAACATCCGCACCATAGCGGGCCGTGTGGCAGAGCGAAAAGCCGTCCGGCATCCGCCCGGACACAAATGGGGATGCGACGCCGTCTTTGCCAATGGTGCCGGTGCCGTTGAACAGCAGGACGCGATCGACCAGGCCCGCGTCGAGGAAAGACCGCGCCGCCCGTGCGCCACCTTCGACCAGCAACGAGGAAATGCCGCGCGTGGCGAGTGCGGTCAACAGCGCATCGAGCCGGCGCGGGTCGCAGATCAGCACCTCGACGCCGAGCGCCTCCAGTGCCTCGCGGCGAAGAGCGAGAGCCGGGTCATCCATGCTCTCCTTCGCCGTCACCACGATGACCGGCACCGCACGCGCCGTCCCGGCGAGTTTTGATGCCGGCGGCAGTTCCAGGCGCGGATCGAGCACGATGCGAACCGGCGAGCGCGCTTCCAGCCCCGGCAGGCGGCAGGTCAGTTCGGGATCGTCGGCAAGTGCCGTGCCGATGCCGATCAGGATGGCATCTGTCTCGGCGCGCAGCACATGCACCTGTCCGCGCGAAACGGGACCGGTGATGGCCACCTGCCCTGCCCCCAGCCGGCCGAGCATGCCATCGGCAGAAACGGCAAGTTTCAGAGTTACATAAGGCTGCTTCTTCGTCTGGCGATTCAAGTACGCCGCGAGTGCCGCGCGGCCTTCCGCCTCCAGCACGCCCGTCTCGACCGCGATGCCGGCATCCCGCAGCATCGAAAGCCCCCTGCCCGCCACCCGCTCATCCGGGTCCGTCACCGAGACGACGACGCGCGCCACGCCGGAGGCAATCAGCGCATCGGCGCAGGGCGGTGTCTTGCCGTGATGCGAGCAGGGTTCGAGTGTGACATAGGCGGTAGCATCCCTAGCCGCTTCGCCCGCTTCGGCGAGCGCCTGTGTTTCCGCATGCGGCCGACCACCCGGTGCCGTGACGGCCGAGCCGAGAACCACGCCGTCCTTGACGATCAAGCAGGCGACGGAGGGATTGGTGGACGTAAGCCCGAGATTGCGGCGGCAGAGGCGGATCGCCGCTGCCATGAAGCGTTCGTCTTCGGCCAGGCCGGACATCTAGCCGTCCGCGCCCGGATCCCGGGCGATCTTGGCGGCAACTTCTGAGAGGATCTTCTCGAAATCGTCGACATGGGAAAAGTCGCGGTAGACCGAGGCGTAGCGCACGAAGCCCACGTCATCGAGAGCTTTCAGGGCTTCGAGCACCTGGAGGCCGATTTCTTCGGACGAGATTTCCGTCTCGCCGGAGCTTTCGAGGCGCCGGACGATGCCCGAGACCGCGCGTTCGATGCGGTCCCGGTCGACGGGCCGCTTGCGAAGCGCGATCTCGAAGGATTTCACGAGCTTGTTGCGGTCGAAGGGGGCCTTGCGGCCCGTCTTCTTGGCAACCATCAGCTC
This sequence comes from Sinorhizobium sp. RAC02, assembly GCF_001713395.1. Classification (NCBI taxonomy): domain Bacteria; kingdom Pseudomonadati; phylum Pseudomonadota; class Alphaproteobacteria; order Hyphomicrobiales; family Rhizobiaceae; genus Sinorhizobium; species Sinorhizobium sp. RAC02. Next base: position 1,693,924 of record NZ_CP016450.1, read on the forward strand.
GCGCAGCTGCACCCGTTCGAAGGTCGTGAACCGACCGCCGCAATCCGGGCAGATGCGCCTGCGGCGAATGGCGGCCCCGTCCTCTGCCGGACGGGAATCCTTCACCTGCGAATCTTCCGAACCACAATAGGGGCAGCGCATTCTCGTTCCTTACATGTAAGGGTACATCGGGAAACGGCCCGTCAGCGCGACGACCTTTTCCCGCACGGCCGCCTCGACCGCTGCATTGCCCTCATCGGAATTGGCGACCTTCAGGCCGTCGAGGACTTCGACGATCAGGTTGCCGATTTCCGTGAATTCCGCTTCCTTGAAGCCACGGGTCGTGCCGGCCGGGGTGCCGAGACGGACACCGGAGGTGACGAACGGCTTTTCAGGGTCGAACGGGATGCCGTTCTTGTTGCAGGTGACGTAGGCGCGGCCGAGTGCTGCTTCCGCCCGCTTGCCGGTGGCGTTCTTCTTGCGAAGGTCGACCAGCATCAGGTGGTTGTCGGTACCGCCCGAAACGATGTCGAGGCCGCCGGCCTTCAGCGTCTCGGCCAGCGTCTTGGCGTTCTTGACGACCTGCGCGGCGTAGTCCTGGAATTCCGGCTGCAGCGCTTCGCCGAAGGCAACGGCCTTGGCGGCGATGATGTGCATCAGCGGGCCGCCCTGGAGACCCGGGAAGACGGCCGAATTGATCTTCTTTGCGATATCCGCATCGTTCGTCAGAACGACACCACCGCGCGGGCCGCGCAGCGACTTGTGAGTCGTGGTCGTCGCAACATGGCAATGCGGGAACGGCGACGGATGCTGGCCACCGGCAACGAGGCCGGCAATGTGCGCCATGTCGACCATGAGGTAGGCGCCGACTTCATCGGCGATCTCGCGGAAACGCTTCCAGTCCCAGATACGGGAATAGGCGGTGCCGCCGGCGATGATGAGCTTCGGCTTGTTCTTGCGCGCCTTTTCGGCAACGTCGTCCATGTCGAGAAGGTGGTCGCCTTCACGCACGCCGTAGGACACGACGTTGAACCATTTGCCGGACATGTTGACCGGCGAACCGTGCGTCAGGTGGCCGCCCGAATTGAGGTCGAGGCCCATGAAGGTGTCGCCCGGCTGCAGCAGCGCGAGGAAGACAGCCTGGTTCATCTGCGAACCGGAGTTCGGCTGGACGTTGGCGAAGTCGACGCCGAACAGCTTTTTCGCGCGCTCGATGGCGAGTTCTTCGGCGATGTCGACGAACTGGCAGCCGCCATAATAGCGCTTGCCCGGATAACCCTCGGCATACTTGTTCGTCATGATCGAGCCCTGGGCCTCGAGCACGGCGCGCGAAACGATGTTCTCGGAGGCGATCAGCTCGATTTCATGGCGCTGGCGACCGAGTTCCTTCTCGATGGAGCCGAAAATATCCGGATCGGTATCGGCAAGGGAACGCGTGAAGAAAACTTCGGTGGCGGAAGACTGGCTCATCCTCGAGGCTCCTTAAGGGTGGGTGGCACGGTGTTTAACGTCCTCGCATGGCAAGGGCAATATCCGCTCCACGGTTTGCGCCATTTCCACGCGCCTTATGCGATAAAAACGACAAGGCGCAAAAAGCCGAAACGACAAAGGCCCCGCATTCCCGTGGAATGCGAGGCCTTTGAAAAAATCAGACAATTTGCCTTATTGCGGCAGAAGGTCGCTGTCGACGGCCTGACCGCCTTCCTGGTTGTAACCGGTCTGGAGGGCAAGCTCGGTTGCGCCGTCCTTCTGGTAGATGTCGTCGCGGAACTGCACGACGCGGTCCTTGGCCGACCAGGCGGTGATGTAGGTGAAGAAGACCGGCACTTCCTCGGCAAGCTTGACCGGCGTATTGACGCCGCTCTTGATCGTCGCTTCCATCTGCGAGCGCGACCAGCCGGGTGTATCCTTGAGCAGCCAGAGCGAGAGATCGCGCACGTTCTGAACGCGCACGCAGCCCGACGATTCGAAGCGCATCAGCTTATTGAACAGGCCCTGCTGCGGCGTGTCGTGCATGTAGACCTGATGCTCGTTGTGGAAGTTGATCTTCGTCGACGACATCGCGTTGATCTTGCCCGGGTCCTGACGGAACATCAGGTTCGGTGCCTTTTCGGCATTCCAGTCGACCGTTTCCGGCGAAACTTCACCGCCCGAACCGTCGAACAGGCGGATGGAGTTGCGCGCAAGGTAGGTCGGATCCTTGCGCATCAGCGGCATGATGTCCTTCTGGATGATCGAGCGCGGCGCGGTCCAGTAGGGATTGAGGATCACTTCGTAGATTTTGGAGTTCAGCACCGGCGACTGGCGGTCGATCTTGCCGACGATGGCGGTGTGGCGCGAAGCGACGCGGCCGTTTTCGACAGCCTCGATGTACGCGGCCGGAATGTTGACCACGACATAGCGGCGGCCGAGATCGCCGGACATCGCCTGGAGGCGCACGAGATTCGTCTGGAGCTGGCCGAGACGAACGACGGCGGTGACGTTGAGGGCCTTCTGCGTGTATTCGCCGACGGCACCGTCGGACGGCAGGCCGTGACGCGCCTGGAAGCGCTTGACGGCGCCGTCCACGTAGGAATCGAAGGCGCCGTTCGTACCGGCGGAGCGCGGCAGGTCGCCGGAGATGATCAGGCGCTGACGCAGCTGCTGCACGGCCGGGTCGGAGACGCCCATTTCAAGCTTCTGCTGGGTGTTGACCGACGGCCAGCCGCCGGTGGAGACGATGTTCTGGTAATCGACAATCGCCTGCTGGAGATAGCCTGACGTACCGGAACCGAAAATCGGGTTGTTGGAGACGACGGCGGTGGCGGTACGCGAGGCCTCGGCATCGAACTGGTCGTCCCAGTTGCCGCGGCGCGGAGTATTGAGGATGTCGTCGAGCGCTGTCTGGGCGAGCGCGGGGCCAGCCAGGGCGGCGGCACCGAAGGTTGCGGCGGAGCGCAGGAAGGCGCGGCGCGAGAACACATCAAATCCGGGTTTGCGAGACATTTATCCTACCATCTCCTGAGCGCCGCAACGGGCGGCGAAGTGCACGCGGCACATCGACCAAAGGTCCATACCCGATGCAGCTATCACGAACAGGGTTAACAAACGCAAACCGGCCTTGCCACTCGCGCATACCTTAAGCCCCACGTTCGGGTGTCACAGCAATATGGCCAATTCGTGTCTCGGGGCCTTACGCACCGCCCGCGCGGAGGGGCCAAAGACGAATCGAAAAGCCGGACGCGCAGGGAACGCGGCCGGCTTTTAAGGAGGAGGTCGGAAATTGCGCCCGAAATTACAGGCGGTAGAGGATCGAGTCGTTCCAGAAGCGGTCGAGGCGCTGGAGCAGCTTGTTCATCTGGTTGAACTCGCCTTCGCCGATGCCGCCGACCTTCTGGATCGAGCCCGTGTGGCGCTCGTAGAGCTTGGCGACGGTTTCCGCGATCTCCTGGCCGCTTTCCGTCAGGCTGATGCGGACGGAGCGACGGTCGATGCGCGAGCGCTGGTGGTTGATGAAGCCGAGATCGACCAGCTTCTTGACGTTGTAGGAAACGTTCGAGCCGAGGTAGTAGCCGCGGGAGCGAAGTTCGCCGGCGGTGAGTTCGGAATTGCCGATGTTGAAAAGGAGCAGCGCCTGGACGGCGTTGACGTCGGAACGACCAGCGCGGTCGAACTCGTCCTTGATGACATCGAGTAGGCGACGGTGCAGACGCTCGACGAGGTGGAGGGATTCCAGATAGAGGTTGCGGATCGCGTCTTCCTGCGGGTCGACGACGGGGGCCTGCTGCGGCTTCATCTTGGTGTTCATGGTTACTGCCTCACTGTTTTGTTTGGCGGTGTGGTTTGTTTTCCCGCCTTGAGTGAGAACCTAACGAATGCATCTAAAATTCTACTTAAACTGCAGGCTTAACAGCGCCTTACCGGAAGGCGACCCTGTCTCAGGGTGAATCAGTTCTTACCGGGCGGGTTTGCCGGCGCCGCTGAATGAAGAGCACCGCCTGGAAAAGAACGAAGACGATGGCCACCGCGCCATGCGCAAAAACAAGCAGTCGGTCGATGCCGAAAATGGACGGATAGACCTCGTGCATGGCGACTTCGGTCGCTGCCGCCAGCAGCCAGATTACCGGTCCCCAGGAGACAAGAAGCCAGAGGCCGACGGCGGCCACGGGGTAGAGCACGGCAAGCGCCGTATAGGCTGCCTTCCATGCCGGCGGCAGCAGATCGAACCGCCCCTGCCCGTTGAAGGTGAAGCCCGTCAGCATTGCCCAATATTGCAGCGCGAACCACAGCGAGCCCACCGCCACCAGGCGCAGGAACAGCATAAACAGCGTTTCGGTCAGGCTCGGCCTGGGGCCCTTGGCAGAATCAGCAACCATGGCGCGGACACTAAGGGCAAGGCCGGCCGGCATAAAGCCCGCCCGTGCATTTAGCAGCAAGACGGGAGCATATGGCCTCGCACACATAATGCGTCGGAACGTCCGCACGGCCATATGCCGCAGGCCTCCCCTGTGCTGGTGATTTGATTGCCGGACCCAGCGTGATAAGGAGGCGTCAATCGGATCGTGCAGAGGAAAAGGCAACATGACCGGCAGAACCATTGTCGACGACATCACCGGCAGCCGCCGCATGCGGCGCAACCGGAAGGCCGACTGGACGCGTCGCCTCGTGCAGGAAAACCGCCTGACGGTCGACGATCTGATCTGGCCGGTCTTCGTCGTGCCGGGCACCAACGTGGTCGATCCGGTCGCCGCCATGCCGGGCGTCAACCGCATGAGCATCGACAAGCTCGTCGAAGCGGCGAAAGAGGCCGCCGACCTCGGCATTCCCGCGCTCGCCACCTTCCCGAATATCGAGATGTCGCTGCGCGACGAGACCGGCTCCCACTGCCTCGCCGCCGACAACCTCATCAATGAAGCCACACGCGCCATCAAGAAGGCCGTGCCGAACATCGGCATCATCACCGATGTGGCGCTCGATCCCTTCACCAGCCATGGCCATGACGGCGTGCTGCGCGGCGATGTCATCGTCAATGACGAGACGGTCGAACTCGTGGCGAAGGCGGCCGTCATTCAGGCTGATGCCGGCTCCGACATCATCTCCCCTTCGGAAATGATGGACGGCCGCGTCGGCGCGATCCGCCGCGCCCTTGATGAGGCCGGGCACCAGAATGTCGGCATCATGTCCTATGCGACGAAGTTCGCCTCTGCCTTCTACGGCCCCTATCGCGATGCGATCGGCACCGGCGGCCTGCTGAAGGGCGACAAGAAGACCTATTACATCGATCCGGCCAACGGCACCGAGGCCATCCGTGATGCAGCACTCGACGTCGAGGAAGGCGCCGACATGCTGATGGTCAAGCCCGGCCTGCCCTATCTCGACATCTGTTGGCGCATGAAAGAGGCCTTCAGCCTGCCGGTCTTCGCCTATCAGGTCTCTGGCGAGTACAGCCAGATCAAGGCCGCCGCGATGAATGGCTGGATCGACGGCGAGCGCGTCATGCTCGAAACCCTGCTCGCGTTCAAGCGCGCGGGCTGTGATGGTATCCTGACCTACTTCGCGATGGACGTCGCACGGCATCTCGCCCGCAAGGGCTGAACTCCAAACGCCCTCCTCCCCCGTCATGCGAGCCCCCGGGCCGCCGTGACGGGGAACGTTTCTGCCTTTGACTCACCCGTTGTTTTCCATCAGAGCATCCCCATATCAGTGGCATGTTCCATTCGGGAGACAACGAGATGAGTGCCGATTTCAATGAAACGCGGGTTCCGACGACGGACTGGCAGGCCTATCGTGGCGTGCTGTCACGCCGTATCTTCGCGTTTCTGATCGACTATGCAATCGTCGCGCTGCTCTGGATTCCAGCCGCCGTCGTGGTCTTCTTCCTCGGCATCCTGACGCTTGGCCTCGGTTTCTTCCTTTATCCCGCGCTTTTCGCCATCGTCGCCATGCTCTATTTCGGCCTGACCATGGGCGGCCCCAGCCAGGCGAGCGCCGGCATGAATGTCATGGGTCTTGCACTTGCCCGCGTCGATGGGCGCCCCGTCGATTTCCTGACGGCGATCGTGCACCTCGTGCTGTTCTGGATCGGCAATGCGCTTCTGACACCGTTCGTCGTGCTCGTCGGCCTCTTCACCGATCGCGGCCGCCTGTTGCATGACCTTTTGCTCGGCACCGTGGTGGTTCGCCGCGACCGTTATTGACAACAGCCAAAACGGGCAGGCGAAATCCTCCGGTTGACCTTTTTTTGAACTAGGCCATGGTATTGGCATAGAAGTGTCACACGACGGAGTCGCCTCACGGCCTATGAATACGCAGGCAACATCCTCCCCGCAGTTCTATCTCACCGCGCCGGCGGCTTGCCCCTATCTGCCGCAGGAGATGGAGAGGAAGGTGTTCACCCACCTGGTGGGTGAACGCGCGCCGGAGCTGAACGATCTTCTGACCCAGGGCGGCTTCCGCCGCTCGCAGAACATTGCCTATCGCCCGGCCTGCGAAACCTGCCGCGCCTGCATTTCCGTGCGCATCCTGGTCAACGAGTTCAAACCGCGCCGCTCCATGCGCCGGGTGCTTGCAACGAATGCCGATCTCATCGCATACGAATATCCGGCCGAGCCGTCGAGCGAGCAGTACTCCCTCTTCCGCCACTATCTCGATGCCCGCCACCAGAAGGGCGGCATGTCGGATATGTCGGTGCTCGACTATGCGATGATGGTGGAAGACACCCACGTCAACACGAAGATCATCGAATACCGCCTGCGCGAGGAGGGTGCCGGCCTCCAGGAGCGTCCGCAGGGCGAGCTTCTGGCCGTGGCGCTCACCGACCGCATGGGCGATGGCCTGTCGATGGTCTATTCCTTCTATAATCCGGAGCGCGCCGATCGCTCTTTCGGCACCTTCATGATCCTCGACCATATCCGTCGCGCCAAGGCGCTCGGCCTGCCGCACGTCTATCTCGGCTACTGGGTCAAGGGATCGCGCAAAATGGATTACAAAACAAAATTTTTGCCGCAGGAACACCTGATGCCGCGGGGTTGGGAACGCTATGATGGGGAAAATACCGAAACCCAGCCGTAGAATCGATTCCCGCCTTGTCCCAGAAGAATGACCCCGCCCTTCATCGCAAAGGGCTTCTCATCACCGCCATCGGTGGTCTTGCCCTCTCCTTCGATATCCCGCTGATCCGCTCCGCCGACGGTGACGTCTGGTCGATGGTCGTCCTGCGCAATATTTCGGTCTTCGTGATGGCGCTCGCTCTGTGGGCCGTCCTGAATTTCGTTTTCCGCCGCAAGACGGTGCTCATTCCCGGCCGCATCGGCCTGCTGATCGGCCTGGTCTATGGCATAAACGGGCTGACCTTCATGCTGGCGGTGTTCAACACGACGACGGCCAATGTCGTCTTCATCCTCGCCTTCACCTCGATGTTCGCTGCCATCCTCTCCTGGATCTTTCTGGGCGAGCGGCCGAGCAACGCGACACTCCTGACCATGGCCGCCATGGTCGCCGGCGTGCTGCTGATCGTGCATGACGGGCTTTCGAGTGGAAACGTCTTCGGCGACGCGATGGCCGCCTGTTCGGCTTTTCTGCTGGCGATCGCCCTGACGCTCAGCCGCAGAAGCGGCGCCGACATGGGCTTCGTGCCGCTCGTTGCCGCCGTGCTCTCGGGCGTCGTCGCGCTGTTCTGTCTTCCCTCCGCCGGCCTGACGGTCGCCGAACCCGTCTACATCCTCTTCAACGGCCTCGTGCTGCTGCCCCTCGCCTTCTGGTGTCTCGCCACCGGCCCGCGCTACCTCTCAGCACCGGAAGTCGGCATGTTCTACCTGGTCGAAACCGTGCTCGCTCCCATCTGGGTCTGGATCGTCTTCGCCGAAACCCCTACCACGCAAACCCTGATCGGCGGCTCCATCCTCATCCTCGCGCTGCTTGCCCATTCCTTCTGGCAGATGCGCTCAAAAGCCCGCGCCGCCAGGACTGGCGATGCGGCGGCGGAATTTCCGTTCACGGGGTAAGCTTGTGGCAGATGACAGCGGATGTTATAACTTAGTTATAACTGAGGTGAGAACCATGAACATTACCATCCGCAAGATCGGCAATTCCGAAGGCATCATTATCCCGAAAGACGTCCTTGAACGCATGGGGGTCAAGGCGGGTGACGAGATTACGATGACGAGCGAGGGCGGAAAGCTCATTCTCACTGCGGCCGACGGCGAGTTCGACCGGCAGCTCGGGCACGCTGAGAAGTTCATGGACCGCTACAAGGTGGCGCTCAAGAAGCTCGCTGAATGAGCATCATCTTTCTCGAACGTCCTCTCGTTGAACGGTTGCAGGCCATTCAGATCCAGCGGTTCGACGGAGCAACTGGTCTACGGGACGAAAACGCCTTTGAATCGGCGCTAGCCCGGCCCGTCAACAAGGCATACTACGGCTGCGAGGACATATTTGAACTCGCCGCAGCCTATGTCTTCGGGCTGGCAAGGAACCACCCCTTCGTCGATGGCAACAAACGCATCGCGATCGTCGCTGCGGCCGTCTTTCTGATGGACAACGGCTACGAGATCGCAACAGACGACGCGACGCTTTACACTTTCGTGCTCGCCGTCGCCGCCGGGGAAATCGACGAAGAGGGGGCGACTCGCTTCCTGCGCGACGTCAACGTTCCCTATTCTGGTTGATCACCCGCTGAACTTGCCGCTTCTCGGGAAGCCTTTCGGCACGGTACGGCCGGCCGTCGCGCGGTCGGCGAGCCATTCGGCGAGTTCGTCCTTGGTGCGCACGAAGTTGCGGCCGGCGCTGTCGTCCCAGGTCAGGCCGTCCGCGAGCGCAAAGCAGCGCAGGTCGGAAATGCCGCCGTCCTTGTAGCGCTGCAGGCGTACGCCCTTGCCGCGCGACATTTCCGGCATCTGCGCCAGCGGGAAGACCAGCATCTTGCGGTTCTCGCCAACGACGGCGACATGATCGCCGCGCACCGGCACCACGAGCTTCGCCTCATCCGGCATGCCGACATTCATCACCTGCTTGCCCTTGCGGGTATTGGCGACCATCTCGGTTTCCGAAACGATGAAGCCATTGCCCGCCTGCGAGGCGATGATGACCTTGCGCGACGCATCGTGCACGAAGGCGGTCAACACGGCCTGGTCGTTTTCCATGTCGACCATGATGCGCAGAGGCTCGCCGTGGCCGCGGCCGCCCGGCAGCTTGTCGGCGCCGAGCGTGAAGACCTTGCCACCCGTCGTCACGATCAGAACCTTGTCCGTGGTCTGCGCCGGGAAGGCCACTTTCAGCGCATCGCCTTCCTTGAACTGCAGGCCGGACGTGTCGGCCATATGACCCTTCAGCGCGCGGATCCAGCCCTTCTCCGAGATGACGACCGTGACCGGCTCCTTCTCGATCATGGCCTGCTGGATCGCCTCGACGTCGGCCTCCGGTGCACTTGCGAACTGGGTGCGGCGACGGCCGAGCTCGGTCGCCTTGGCGAATTTCTTGCGAACCTCGCCGATTTCCCAGGCGACGGTCTGCCACTGCTTCTCATCGGAGGCGAGCAGTGCCTCTATCTCCGCCTTCTCCTTCGACAGGGTGTCGAATTCGGTGCGGATCTCGAACTCTTCCAGCTTGCGCAAGGAGCGCAGGCGCATGTTGAGGATCGCTTCGGCCTGCACGTCCGTCAGCGAGAAGGTCTCCATCAAGGAAACCTTCGGCTCATCCTCCTCGCGGATGATGCGGATCACCTCGTCGAGGTTGAGATAAGCGACAAGGTAACCGCCCAAAATTTCAAGCCGGCGGTCGATCGCCGCCAACCGGTGGCGCGAACGGCGCTGGAGCACGTCGCGCCGGTGGGCGAGCCACTCGACGAGCACGTCACGGAGACCCATGACGCGCGGCACGCGCCCCATGGACAGCACGTTCATGTTGAGCGGAATGCGGCTTTCCAGCTCCGAAAGCTTGAACAGCGATTCCATCAGGATCGTCGGATCGACGGTACGGCTCTTCGGGACCAGCACGATGCGCACGTCTTCCGCCGATTCGTCGCGGATGTCCTCGAGCAGCGGCAGCTTGCGGGCAATCAGCAGCTCGGCGATCTTCTCGATCAGCCTCGACTTCTGCACTTGGTAGGGAATTTCGGTGATGACGATCTGGTAGCCGCCGCGTCCGAGATCCTCCGTCTGCCACTTGGAGCGCACGCGGAAACCACCGCGCCCTGTCCTGTAGGCCTCAAGGATACTCTCGCGGCTGTCGATGATGATGCCGCCGGTCGGCAGGTCGGGGCCCTGCACGAATTCGACGAGCTTTTCCACCGGCGCGTCAGGCTGACGGATCAGGTGCAGTGCCGCGTCGCAGAGTTCATGCACGTTGTGCGAGGGAATGGACGTCGCCATGCCGACGGCGATGCCGGACGAACCGTTCGCGAGCAGGTTCGGGAAGGCGCCCGGCAGGACGACCGGCTCCTCGTCTTCCTCGTTATAGGTCGGGCGGAAGTCGACGGCATCCTGGTCGATGCCTTCGAGCAGCAGCGTCGCGACATCCGTCATGCGCGCTTCGGTGTATCGATAGGCGGCCGCATTGTCGCCGTCGATATTGCCGAAATTGCCCTGGCCGTCGACGATCGGATAACGCTGCGAGAAATCCTGTGCGAGGCGCACCAGCGCATCGTAGACCGACTGGTCGCCGTGCGGGTGGAACTTACCGATGACGTCGCCGACGATACGCGCGCATTTCTTGAACGAGGAATTGGCACGAATGCCCATTTCGCTCATGGCGTGGATGATGCGGCGATGCACCGGCTTCAGGCCATCGCGGACATCTGGTAGCGCGCGTTGCGTGATGGTCGACAGCGCATAGGCAAGGTAGCGCTCTTCCAGCGCCGCCTTGAGGTCGACCGGCAGGATGTTGTCGTCTCCGCCATCCGGCGGCAAAGTGTTTTGTCCCATGGCCCTTGACTAGCGGTCCTACCGATTCGCGGCAAGGAATCCGGGCGATCCAGCTGTGGATAGCAGTTTGTAAAGCCTTCCGCGAAAATACCGCCGCGGATCGAGAATTCCATGGAAAGTTGCGCCGGCCCGAATATAGTCGCCGCGCCGCACGTCTATGAGCGGTAAACGGCAAGGCAGCCGTCCAAAAATCCAGAAAGAGAGCCAATCCATGATGCGCACCTCCCATTTCCGCACCCTCCTCGCCGGCGCAGCGCTCGCCACCCTGGCAAGCCCTGCATTCGCGCTTGATGGCGCGGATCTGCTGGCCAAGCTGAATGCCACCTATGCCACGAGTGGCGTGACCGTCACTTCGTCGAACGTCGCCGTTGACGGTTCGACCGTCACCCTCGAAGGCACCGAAATGAAGGCGACTGGTGCTGAGGCACCGATCAAGCTCGGCACCGTCACCATGGAAGGTGTCGAAGAAGACGGCGAAGGCGGCTACACGATCGAAACCGTCGCCTTCCAGGACATCAACGCAACGGAAGGCGAAACGTCGGTTTCCGCCAAGGATATCGCGCTCAACGGCGTGTCCATTCCCGGCACGGTGGTTTCCGGCACGCTCGAATCGCTGATGATGTACGAATCGGCCACGGCCGGCCCGGTCAGCGTTACCGCCAAGGGCAAGGAAGTCTTCTCCATGTCCGGCATGGAGGCGAACATCACGCGCATGGACGCTGATGCCGGCCTCGAATTCGACGCGACGCTTTCCGACCTCAAGGCCGACCTGACCGCCGTCGAGGACCCGAAGGCCAAGGACGCGCTGGCCAAGCTCAACATGCAGACGCTGGAAGGCAAGGTCTCCATGTCCGGCAGCTGGGAGCTGGCGAGCGGCAAGATGGCCGTCGATGAATACGCCTTCGACTTCAAGGATGTCGGCCGGCTCAACATCGGGCTGGAAATCTCCGGCTACACGCTTGATTTCGTGAAGGGCATCCAGGAGGCCATGAAGGCCGCCGAAGCCAACCCGAACAAGGAAGAAGCCAACGCCGCCATGGGCATGTCCATGATGGGCCTCGTCCAGCAGCTGACCTTCAACAGCGCCTCGATCTCCTTCGAAGACGCCTCGATCACCAAGAAGCTGCTCGACTTCGCCGGCAGCGAACAGGGCGTCACGGGCGACCAGATGGCTCAGTCGCTGAAGGGCCTGGTTCCGATCATGATCGCCCAGCTCAACATGCCTGACCTGCAGAACCAGATCTCGGCCGCCGTCAACACCTACCTTGACGACCCGAAGAGCCTGACGATCAGCGCACAGCCGAAGGAACCCGTTCCGTTCCCGATGATCATGGGTGCCGCCATGGGCGCACCGCAGACCATCCCGCAGGTCCTGGGCGTCACCGTCACGGCCAACGACGAGATGTAAGCCGTTCGGCAACTCGTTTGAAAAGAAAGCCCGGAGCATCGTTCCGGGCTTTCTGCTTTTGAGGTGACGCTCGTCAGCGGGCGTCTGCCGCCTCCGGTACCGGCGCCGACCACTCGACGCGGCGCGTCGCATACATGGTAGCCGCGATGGTGACGAAGGAAATCAGCGCGCCAGCGAGCAGCGCATATTCGTCTTCCCGCAGCACGAGATACATCACGCCGTAGGCGGAGAGCAGCACGGCACCGAGCGACAGCCCGTTCTTGCGGCTGCCCGTCGCGCTGCCGAGATAGGCAGCGATCAGGAGTGTCGTCGCGAGAGCGGCAATGACGTAGGCAATGGTGAAGCCGGTATGCTCCGCCAGCGCCAGCAGCAGCACGTAGAAGACGATCAGCGCCAGGCCCGTCAGCACATACTGGATCCAGTGCACCATGCGCCCACCCTTCAGCTCGACGACGAAGACGGCGAGGAAGACGAGCGAGATGAAGCCGATCGAGTATTTCAGCGTGCGGGAGATGACCTGGTAGAACTGGACGGGTTCCACGAGGTTGATCGACATCATGCTGCCCGACAAGGGCAGCGTCGAGCCGGCCGCGACCCGGTCGATGCCGCGGGCAAGATAGGGGATCGTCCACTTGGCCGAGAAATCCGATGCGGTGATCGTCTTCTGCTCCGGCAGGAAGAGACCTTCGAAGCCCGGATGCGGCCAATTGGCCTTCGCCGCGAAACTTGTCGTCTGGCCGGCGGGCGCAACGGCGAAGCTGCGTGAGCCGTTGAGCGACAGGGCAATCTCGAAGGCAAAACCGCTTTCGACGAGCGGCCTTTCGATCGGCCGGTGCACGCCGGTGCTGGATTGCGGCGTGGCATACCCATCGGCACCGACAACGGTCATGGCGGAAATCTGCCGCATGCCGGGATCGAACGGCCGCACCGCGCCATTGTCGATCTTCACGCCGGCATCGGAGCGGATGCCGGTAATGTCGTTAATGTTGAGCACGAGGATGGCGCGGTCGAGCTGCGGCGTACCAGAGAACTGCGCGAGATCCTGAAGGATGTTGCTGGCGAAGCGACCCTTCAATGTCAGGGCGCCATTGTAGACCGGCAGCGTATAGATCGAGAGCCTGCGCTCCTCCGCCTTCAGATCCGCCGTGACATCCAGCGTTTCCGGCATGACGAGCGCCCATTCGGTCGTCTGCTCGACGATCGTGCGGCCATCCACTTCGCGGCTGCGCTGCACCTCGAACGGCACGGCCAGATAAGGCCCGTTGATCGCCTGGTCGCCACCCCAGCCGTTGGCGATGCGGCGGGACACGTCGGCAGCCCTTTGTGCCCGCTCCTCCGTCAGGCCCCAGACGAGCAGCAGCGGCACGAGCAGCGCCACGGATATGATGCCGATCATGATGAACTTGACGCCGGGAGAGCGCAGGAAAGTGGCGACGTTGCTGCGTGGCTCTGGGTAATGGGAATGCCGGGGTCGCGTCGGGACGGGATCGTCTGTTTCGGTCGCTGTCATGAAAAGTCCCTCCAGTCATGAATCGCCTCTTCTGGGCGCAACTTCACGCTAGGGGTGCATTTGGACTGATTGTGCGCGGAATTGGGCTCGACTGGCGGCGAATTCACGGCATTGTGACGTCTTTTCGCGAAACCCGGGGTTCGCGGCTGAACCCGACGCGACGCGCCGGGTTCTCGCGGAATGTCAGGGCTATTCCAGAACCTGGACAACCGTCCGCGTCTGCGGGTTCACGATGACCCGGCGTTCATTGACGACCGTGTAGGCATAGTCGCCATAACCATCGACCGGATGAACTTCCACGGTATCGGGGATGACCTTGCCGATCAGCACATCGCCCTCATAGGCGACGGACGGAACCTGCTGTTCCAGCACATAGGTGCGGACTTCGCCGGGCACGACGACGGTGGATTCGGTCATGACCGGATCGGTCTCTTCGACGATCACCGTGCTCTGGGCATAGGCCGATGCGGACAGCGTCAGAAGGGCTGTCGTGGCAAGAATAAGCGTGTTTCGCATGTTCATTCTCCTCTGCTTGACGGGAAGAGAACGGCCCGGACGGGCAAGTGTTCCGACGGGCGAAAGCAGCAAGCGGCTTTCGCCCTGTCAGACGATCAGTCTTTCTTCTGCGTCGGCACGACGCGCAGTGCCAGTTCGCGCAGCTGTGCCGGCGTTGCCGGGCTCGGCGCGTTCATCAGGAGATCCTGCGCCTGCTGGTTCATCGGGAAGATCGAAATCTCGCGCAGGTTCTTTGCGCCGACGAGCAGCATGACGACGCGGTCGATGCCGAAAGCGCAGCCGCCGTGCGGCGGTGCACCGTACTGGAAGGCACGGTAGAGGCCGCCGAAACGCTCTTCCACGTCGGCCTGGCTGAGGCCCACCTTCTCGAACGCCTTGACCATCAGCTCCGGCGACTGGTTACGGATCGAGCCCGAGGCGATTTCGAAACCGTTGCAGACCGCGTCGTACTGGTAGGCCTTGAGCTCCAGCGGGTCCTTGTTGTCGAGCGCGTCGATGCCGCCCTGCGGCATGGAGAAGGGGTTGTGCGCGAAGTCGACCTTCTTTTCGTCTTCGTTGTATTCGTAGAACGGGAAGTCGACGATCCAGCAGAAATCGTAGCGCTCGCGGTCGACGAGGTTCAGCTCTTCGCCAGCGCGCGTGCGGGCTTCGCCGGCGAACTTGTAGAACTTTGCCGGATCGCCGGCGACGAAGAAGCAGGCGTCACCGTCATCGAGGCCGAGCTGCGTGCGGATGGCTTCCGTGCGCTCCTCGCCGATGTTTTTCGCCAGCGGGCCGGCGCCCTCGATCTTGTCGGCTTCCTTGCGCCAGAAGATATAGCCGAGGCCCGGCTGGCCCTGGCTCTGTGCCCAGGCGTTCATGCGGTCGCAGAAGGCGCGGCTGCCGCCGGTCCTGGCCGGGATCGCCCAGACCTGAACCTTCGGGTTCGACGCGATCATGTTCGCGAAAACCTTGAAGCCGGAGCCGGCGAAGTGATCGGTCACAGCCTGCATGACGATCGGGTTGCGCAGGTCCGGCTTGTCGGAGCCATACTTGCGGATCGCTTCGTCATAAGGAATGCGCGGCCAGTTCTTGGTGACCGGCTTGCCTTCGGCAAACTCCTCGAAGACAGCCGTCATCATCGGCTCCATCGTGTCCCAGACGTCTTCCTGGGTGACGAAGCTCATCTCGACGTCGAGCTGGTAGAATTCGCCCGGCAGGCGATCGGCGCGCGGGTCTTCATCGCGGAAGCACGGCGCGATCTGGAAGTAGCGGTCGAAACCGGCAACCATAAGGAGCTGCTTGTACTGCTGCGGGGCCTGCGGCAGCGCGAAGAACTTGCCCTCGTGGATGCGCGACGGCACGAGGAAGTCGCGCGCACCTTCCGGCGAGGAAGCCGTCAGGATCGGCGTCGTGTATTCGGCAAAACCCGCCTCGCCCATGCCCTTGCGCATGGAGGAGATGATCTGCGTGCGCTTGACGATGTTCTTGTGCAGCGTCTCGCGGCGCAGGTCGAGGAAGCGATACTTCAGGCGCACGTCTTCCGGATAGTCCGGCTCGCCGAAGACAGGCAGTGGCAGTTCCTTGGCAGCGGACAGCACTTCGATTTCCAGCGCGTAGAGCTCGATCTCGCCGGTCGGCATGGTCTTGTTGACCGTATCCTCGGTGCGCGCCTTGACGCGGCCATCGATGCGGATCACCCATTCGCCGCGTACCGTCTCGGCCATCTTGAAGGCCGGAGAATCAGGATCGGCAACGACCTGGGTGATGCCGTAATGGTCGCGCAGGTCGATGAAGAGCACGCCGCCATGATCTCGAACGCGGTGAACCCAGCCGGAAAGGCGGACAGTGCCGCCGACATCGGACTTGCGGAGAGCGGCGCAGGTGTGGCTGCGGTAAGGGTGCATCGTGGTATCCTGAAATGCTGAAAGGCCGCGCGGGAAGAACCCGGCGCGGCGACCAAGAAAAATCGGGCGGAAAAGCGCATGGCGGGGCCGATTTGTCAAGGCTTGCGGGGTGGCAAGCACCGACAGGGCGCCCTTCACCCGCTTCTGAGCGCTCGGCGCATCTTTCCCGACGGTAGCGGAAAACGGACGTCGCGTATCCCCTTCCCCGCGTGGAAAAAGGGCTCGAAGCAGCGATTCGTGCGCATCCTTAAAAATCAGCAGTCGGATTGTCCAACAAAGCCTGATCGCCTGCATGTCCCGTGCTGAAGATTGCACGAGGAAACAGCGGGACAATGGCAACCGATAACACCGCCATGACCAGAAAGAACCCCTGGGAGCCTATCTGCGTGGCTATGATGCCGAACAGGATCGGGCCTATGATAATGGCGATCGAGAGCACCACGAACACGGTTCCCGAGCCTATCGAAGGCCGTTCCCTGAAGAGCGAGATACCCCAGACGAGAAAGCCGTTTCCTGGCGCAATGGACGCCGCGCCGAACAGGATGGCCGACGTGATGACGACAAGCTGATTGCCTGGCGCCAGGGCGAGCAAGGCATAGGATAGCCCGCATGCCGGCATGCTGATCGCCAGCAGGCCCCTCACGCCCAGCCGCAGGACTGCCGCACCCGTCAGCATTGCAGGCAGGCCCGCAAGGCCAAGCAGAACCCAGAACAGCCGGTCCATGGGAAACGCCATGCCGCCGGTGGACAGGACCAAATCGACGGCGAACGTCAGATAGGTGCTGAGAAGCAGGCCATACACGAAGACGGAAACATAAAGAGGCATGCAAGCGCGTCTTGTGAACAGGCTGAAACCGAGAGGCAGGGCCACGCCCGAAGCAGGACGCGGCAACCGGGCCGTCGGTATAAGCCAGAAATGCCAGAGGGTAACGACCAGCCCGATCCCGGCCATGACGATCCATGCCTGCTGCCAGGATGATTGCAGCCAATAGGCCGCCAAACCCGTCAGAACGATTCCCGGTGCCGCGCCGGCATTGACCGCTCCGATTGCCCGGGGTTTCCACTGGACCGGCAACCAGGCTTCGATTGCCTCGAACATCGCCGGCGAGAGAATGCCCGCGCCTATTCCGGCCAGTACGATACCCACAGTCGCCACGGCAACGCTCGTCGCCATCCCTGCAAGCAGCAATCCGGCCGTGGTTGTTACGCCTGAAAGAAGGATGAAGGTTCGCGGCCGAAAATGGATGGCCGTGGCCGACGCGACAATGGTTGCGACCAGATAGAGGATCGCGTTCAGGCTTGCGATGAGCGCCAGATCGAACGTCGTGAGATCGAGCTGCGCTCCGATCGACGGCAGGAACAGCCCGTAGGCATACCGCCCCATTCCATAGGTGACGCTGGTCATCGCGACGCAGGCGGCGGTAAAGGCAAGCGGAAAGTGCTGATTTGACGGATATGGCATGAAGCAGGACTTCAAAGAATATTTGATCACGCCAACATCATCGCGATTGTACACCGGTTAGGAAGCAAATAGCCTTGCGGGCGATCTGATAGAAAAATTTGAAGGTGGCCGATGCGACCGCGAACTCCAGGCGTTAGATCTCTGAGGGTGCTGGAGGCGGCCGGAAGACATCTCAATTTCACCCGGGCCAGCGTGGAGCTCAATCTCACGCCGGCGGCGGTCAGCCACCAGATCAAGGAATGGGAGGCGCAGCTCGGGTTTGCATTGTTCATTCGGGCGAACCGATCCTTGCGCTTCACAACAGCCGGTGAGGTTCTCCACCGGTCAACCCAGGAGGCGTTGGCGAACCTCGACAATGCCGTCGCGCAAGCCCGCCGGCTTTCCGGCCAGGAACGCACGCGTCTCAATGTTTCTGTTTCGACGTCGATCGCAGCGAAATGGCTGGTCCCTCGGCTCGACCGGTTCCAGCAAATCGAGCCAAACGTCGAAGTCCGGCTGAACGTGACCTGCCAGATACAGGATTTTCGCCAGAACGATATCGACCTTGCGATCAGGTTCGGTCCCCAGGACGTCGGGCTCCACACGGATCGTTTGTTCGATCACGTCATTTTCCCGGTATGCAGCCCCCGTCTGCTAAAAGGTGAGCGGTCTATGGTCGATCCCCGCGACCTTCGAGGCCGCAAGCTGATTCATCAATCTTGGAGCGGACGAGGCGTTGTCTGGCCGGATTGGCGGCAATGGCTGCAGGCGGCCGGGATCTTTGATTTCGACTTCGAGCCGGGGCTTCACTACACGGACACCCATCTCGCCGTCCAAGCCGCGATCGAAGGCGAAGGTATTGCCCTTGGCGATGAAGCCCTCGTGGCCGATGACCTGGCTGCCGGTCGCCTCGTGCGCCCATTCGACCTGTCGATTGGCGGCCCGCCAAGCTTCGCCTACTTTGTCGTGTCACCGCTTGAGACGATGGCAGATCCCTTGATCCGTGGCTTCAGGGCGTGGCTGTTGTCCGAAGCAGCAACCATGCGTTTGCCGTAGCCCGCAAGTACCCTCCAGGGAGCGATGGTTTGCATGCCCTTTCGCGGGAGCCGAAACGGCGCTTTTGCGGAATTCAAATGATCGTCGATATCGTATAGTAATCTCCCGGTATCTTTCCAACTTCCCCCCTGCCATTCCCCAAATCCTCCGCCATAGTGCCCGCATGTCCACAATTCGTCCCCTGATTCCCCTTCTCATCACCGCCGGCATTCTCATCGGGGGCAATGGCCTTCAGGGCACGTTCATTGCGCTGCGTGCCTCGCAGGAAGGGTTTTCGACCTCCGTCATCGGTTTTGTCGGGGCGGGCTACAGCATCGGGTTTGCGATCGGCTGTATCTATGTGACGCGCGTGCTGCGAGCGATCGGGCATATCCGGACGTTTTCGGCCATGGCGGCGATCGCGTCGGCGTCGGCCATTGCCATGGTGCTGGTGATCGATCCGATCTTCTGGTTCGTGATGCGGCTTGTCGCCGGCATCTGTTTTGCGAGCCTGTTTGCCACCGTCGAGAGCTGGCTGAACGCCTCCGTCACCAATGCCAACCGGGCTCGCACGCTTTCCGTCTACCGCGTCGTTGACCTCGGCTCGGTGACGGCGGCGCAATATCTCATTCCCGGCATCGGCATCGGCGGGTTCGAGCTGTTTGCCATCGTCGCCATGGCGCTGTCGCTGTCGCTCGTGCCGATTTCGCTGGCCGATCGCTCCAGCCCGACCGTGCCGGAAGCGATCCGCTTCGACGTCAGAAAACTCTGGAACATCTCGCCGCTCGCCACCGTCGGCTGCATCGTCGTCGGCCTCACCAATGCGGCCTTCCGAAATCTTGGGCCGATCTACGCGCATGATATCGGCCTCTCCGTGACGGCCATCGCGAACTTCATGAGCGCCGGCATCGTCGGCGGCGTGGTGCTGCAATATCCGCTCGGGATCTATTCCGACCGGCTCGACCGGCGGCTGATCATCCTGCTCGCGACCCTGGGCTCGGCCTGCGCGGCGCTCTACCTTGCCTTCTTCGCGGGCGGCAACGAACTGAAGAACCTCGTTGGCATCTTCGTTTTCGGCGCCTTCGCCATGCCGCTCTATTCGCTCTGCTCGGCGCATGCCAACGACCACGCGGGCGAAGGCGAACATGCGCTGGTTTCGGCCGGCATGCTGTTCTTCTGGTCGTGCGGGGCGATCATCGGCCCGCTCTTCGCCTCGGTGCTGCTGCAGTTCTTCGGCCCGCAGGCGCTCTTCCTCTATACGGCCGTCATCCTCGTCTCATTCATGGGGTATACGGCGCTGCGCATGAGCGCCCGGCCGGCGGTGCCCGCCGGCGCACGGCACAGCCGCTTTCGCAACCTGCTGCGCACCTCCTTCTTCTTCAACAAGCTCGCCGCCTCCGAGAAGGACCGCAACGGCGAACGATGACACTGCGGCAATCTGGACGCAGGGCGCTTATTGCTGAGCTGCGGCCTCAGGTTTAGAAGCGGATAATGCATCCGGAGAGACTGCCATGCTGACACGCCGCACGCTGATGAAGGGCGCACTCGTCGCCGGGGCCTATGCGGGCGGCATCGGTCTTGCGGGGCGCTTTGCCGGGCTGGCGAGCGCGCAGGCGGCGACGTCGCTAGTGTCACGCAGGGGCGAAGCGATGATCACCGACAAGGGGCCGACGAAGGGCGTCATGACCTATGGCGACGGCGAGATGCCGCCGGTGCTGCGCATGCAGCGCGGCGCGGCCTTTTCGCTCCGGCTCGACAACCGGCTCGACGAGCCGACGACCATTCACTGGCACGGCCTGCGCATCGAGAACAGAATGGACGGCGTGCCGTTCCTGACGCAGCCCTATGTCTATGGTGGCGACAGCTTCGACTATGCCTTCACGCCCCCCGATGCCGGCACCTTCTGGTATCACCCCCATTGCAACACGCTGGAGCAGATCGGCCGCGGGCTGACCGGCGTGATCATCGTGGAAGATCCGGCGGATCCAGTCTTCGACGCCGAAATCGTGCTCAACCTGCGCGACTGGCGCCTCGGCGGCGACGGTCAGTTCATCGCGCAGTTCAAGCCGCGCGATGCCGCGCGTGCCGGCACATTCGGCACCGTGCGCACAGCCAACTGGCGACAGTCGCCACAATATGACGCGCCGGCCGGCGGGCTCGTGCGCCTGCGGCTTGCTGCGACGGACGTCACGCGCATCCTTGCGCTTTCGGTCGAGGGCGCCGAAGCGCAGGTGGTCGCGTTCGATGGTAATCCAGTGGCGGAACGGTTTGTGCTCGACCACCTGATGATCGGCCCCGGCCAGCGTCTCGACCTCGCCCTGCGCATGCCAGACACGGAAGGCGCCATCGCCGAATTGAAGGACCTGCGCGGCACCAAGCCCGCCACACTCGCAACGTTCCGCGCGGTCGGCGCCTCGCTGAAGCGCACCATCGGCGACCTGCCGACACTTGCCGCCAATCCCCTGTCCGAGCCCGACCTGTCGACGGCAACAGAAATCCCCTTCATCCTCAGCGCCTCGGCGGAGGAGCGGCCGAAGGACGGTATCTGCGGTTCGCTCGGTTACAATTTCTGGGCCATCAACAAGGTGCCGTGGGCGGACGATACGGGCGACCCGACCGCACCGCTCGCCGAGATGAAGGTGGGTAAGACCTATATCTTCAATGTCGAGAACCCGACGCCGCAGGTGCATCCGCTCCACCTGCATGGCCTGGCCTTCCGGCCGCTCACGTCGAACAAGCAGCCGATCCGCCCACATTTTTCCGATACCTACCTCATCCTGCCGGACGAAAAGGTGCAGCTGGCGCTCGTCGCCGACAATCCGGGCGACTGGGTGTTCCATTGCCACATCATCGAACACCAGAAGACCGGCATGACGAGTTATGTGCGTGTAACCTGAGATTTCAGCGGCCAAGTTTTCGATTGTGGCAAAACCGTGGAACGTCTAAAGCTGCCCGATCCAAAATTCGAGAAAAGTCCGCCCGAGCCCATGCAGATCATCGAGACCACCGCAGCCCTAACCGAAGCCTGTGAGACACTCGCCCGTTCCGAGTATCTGACGATCGACACGGAATTCCTGCGGGAGACGACCTTCTGGCCGGAACTCTGCCTGGTTCAGCTGGCCGGCCCCGAGCTTGAGGTCATCGTCGATCCGCTCGCCAAGGGCCTGGACCTAGCACCGTTCTTCGAGCTGATGGCCAACACGGCGGTGCTGAAGGTCTTCCATGCCGCGCGGCAGGATATCGAAATCATCTTCAACCGCGGCAATCTCATTCCGCACCCGATCTTCGACACCCAGGTCGCGGCCATGGTCTGCGGCTTCGGCGACAGCGTCTCCTATGACCAGCTCGTGCAGAAGATCAAGGGCGTGCATATCGACAAGTCCTCGCGCTTCACCGACTGGAGCCGCCGGCCGCTGACCGACAAGCAGCTCGAATATGCGCTGGCCGACGTGACGCATCTGCGGGACGTCTACCTGACCCTCAAGGAAAAGCTGGAAGAGGCCGGCCGCTCGTTGTGGCTGACCGAGGAAATGGCGGTTCTTGAATCGCGCGAAACCTACGACCTGCATCCGGACGATGCCTGGAAGCGGCTCAAGATGCGCGTCAAGAAGCCAATCGAGCTTGCCGTGTTGCAGAAGGTCGCCGCCTGGCGCGAACGCGAAGCACGCGCCCGCAACGTGCCGCGCTCGCGCATCCTGAAGGACGACACGATCTACGAAATCGCCCAGCAGCAGCCGGTCGATGCCGAGGCACTCGCCCGCCTGCGCACCATTCCGAAGGGGTGGGAACGCTCGCAGTCTGGCGGCGCGCTCCTGGAAGCGATCGGCGAGGCGCTGGCCATCCCGAAGACCGACCTGCCGCGCCTGCCGCGCCAGAACCATGTACCGGAGGGTGCCGCCGCCGCCAGCGAAATGCTGAAGGTGCTGTTGAAGATCGTCTCCGAGCGCGAGGGCGTCGCCGCAAAGATCATCGCCAACACCGACGATCTCGAAAAGATCGCCGCCGAGGGCGAGGCCGCCGACGTCGCGGCGCTGCATGGCTGGCGCCGGGAGCTTTTCGGCGATACCGCCCTCAACCTGATCGGCGGCAAGGTGGCGCTGCGCTTCGTCGACAAGAAGATCGAAGCGGTGGAACTGTAAGAGGGCTGAGACTCTCAGCCCTCTCGTGATGCCTCTCCTTAGAGAATGAAATCACCCACCTTGAGAGCGACGCTGGCGTCGAGGATGATGGAGAAATCCCTGACGCCATCGCCATTGATATCGCCCTGGATGATGGTGTCGCCGGATGTCAGCTCGTAGCGCAACTGGCCTGCCTTGTCGCTGAAGGCCGCGGTGCCGATGAAGGTGAAGGCCTGGTTGCCGCTCAATACCGTGTTGGCGTCGATGGCCGAGAGGCTGATCTTGTCCTTTTCCGTCTGGCTGAAGTCGAGGATCTTGTCGCCATGGGCAGCCGTCTTGCTTTCGAAAACGAAGGTGTCGGCAGCGGTGCCACCCTTGAGGACATTGACCTCAACGTCGGCGATGATCGTATCCTTGCCTTTGCCGCCCGTCGCGTTCTCGAAGTTGTTGATGAGAATGGAGCCGGCGGCGCCGTCCACATAGGATCGCCCATTCAGGTCGATGGTCAATGCGCTCGAGAACGCAGAAAAATCTACCGTATCGGAATCCTTTGCCCCCGGCAGATCGTCGGAAATGCCTTCGCCACCCTCGACGATGGCACTCGATGTCAGAGCATTGAATTTAATGGTGTCTGCGTCGCGCCCGAGATTGATAAACTGGGCACCGCCCATGCCGAGGGTGACGATATCGTTGCCACGCGCCATATCAACCGTCCCGACTCCCCCGTTGGTCGTCGTCAACTTATCATTGCCACGGCCGAGATTCACCTGATCGACTTCGCCGTCGCCGGTCAAAATCAACGTATCATCGCCCCGGCCGAGCAGCACCGCCTCGGCAAAATAGCCGATTTTAATGGTTTCCTTGCCTCCGAAGCCTTTTATGACGGCTGCTTCCGCATTCACGAGAGTGAGCGAATTCGAACCCGTGCTGCCGAAGGAAATGAAGTCGATGCTGACCCGATCAGTATCGCTTACTCCGGTCGTTGTGTCGTTTATGGTGACGTTGGCGTTTCCACGAAATTGCAGCAAGTCTGCCCCCCATGACTTGCTGCTGAGCGTCAGGTTCACCGTGCGGAGTGGAGCGTCATCCGGCGCCGTTATGTTCAGCGTTTCCAGCCGGCGACCAGACCACGTGTAGGTGTCGGTGCCCACCGTGAACGCCGTCGAACCGTTAAGCGTCCTGCTGATATTCGAAGTAATGGTGCTCACGTTCGTTTCCCCTTTTGTCCTGATGGTTCAAGATCGCGCCGAAGGCCCTCTGCCCTGGGGCTGGTTCTGAAACTCTGATTTAGCGTCGGGCCAATTCGCGGCTGTCCGCGCGAGCGAAACATGCAGCCGGCCCCAACGCCTGTTCACTCGCTTGACGACTACCCAGTTGAGCCGGTTTCCGGCCGACAACTCCGTTTTTATTCCATCATGGATTGAACAAGCTTTTGCTGAAAAATCAAGCTTCTTCCATCGTCGAACTCACGCGTGCAGTTTCGCCCCCTTTGTGATGCGATCCACCGTCTTCTTGTCGGAATGCAGCGCGATACCGACGATCTTGGCGTCACTCGGGCCGAACGTGGCGAAGACGGCGCGGTTGGCCGCGTCGTGGCCGGTGGAAAACATCTCTTCGATGTAGACGGCGGCAGGGACCTCGCGCTCCAGCGCCCGTGCATGGATCTTCGACAGCGTCGCGCCGTCCGACGCGAGCACGATGATCGGCTGGGCGCTCAAGGCGTTGTAGACATTGCCGGCGGCATCGCGGTAGGCTTCGCCGATCAACTCCGGCTTCTGGCCGATGATACCGCTCGACAGGAACGCGGTGACATTCAACTTCTGCCAGACTTCCAGATCCTCGCGCAGGATGACGGCGAACTTGGTATCGAACATGCAGGTATACTCCCGAAAAATGGTTGCGGACCACTCCGCGGCCAATGCGGTAGCAGGCGCCGTCGATGCGCCGCTTGAACGTTCGTGCGTGGAGAAGGACCGCATCGTCATCGCGCCGGAGCGTGCCGGCATCGAGCGCATCGAGGCGCGGTTCCGCGGCAAGGGCTTCGAGCCACACCGGCATGATACCTATGCGCTCGGCGTCACCATGGCCGGCATCCAGACCTTTCGCTATCGCGGCGAAGCGCGCTTCAGTCTCCCCGGCAATGTCATCGTTCTCCACCCGGACGAGATGCATGACGGCGGCGCCGGCACTGATGACGGGTTGACCTATCGCATGATGTACATCCCGCCCGAGCGTTTCTTGCCGGTGACGGCAGAGCGCGGCCGCACATTGCCCTTTGTCGCTTCGCCGGTCGTCGCTGATCCGCGATTGGCCCGGCTGTTGCTCGAAGCCATCGGCAGCATTGACGCGGCGATCGAGCCACTCAAGCTGGACGAGATCGTCGAAGAGATCGCCGCCGCGTTGCTCGACCATGCCGGTCTACCGCAAGCCCATCCAGGAAGGCTCGCCCGCGCGGAGGTGCTGCGGGCCTGCGATTTCCTGCGGGAGAACCTTTCGCAGCAGGTGGGTTCCACGGAACTGGAGGCGGTGACGGGACTGGACCGTTTCACCCTCGCCCGGCAGTTCCGCCAGTTGCTCGGCACCAGCCCGCACCGCTACCTCGTCATGCGCCGCCTGGAGCGGGCGAAGGGCCTGATCGCTACGGGCGAAAGCCTTGCCGAGGCCGCCTTTGCCAGTGGCTTCGCCGACCAGGCGCATCTCAACCGCCATTTCAAGAAGGCGCTCGGCATGACGCCGGGACGCTTTGCGGCGCTTGCCGGCGGTCGCGAAGGCTAACCCTCACCGTCACGAAAGCGATAAGGAACTGTCAAGCAGCGGTCATGCGCGGCGCCTATCAACACGCGTCGTTTTACCTAACCATAGGAAGAATTATGACCAAACATCTTTTCACCACCGCCGCTCTTTCGCTTCTGATGACGACCGCGGCACTCGCCGCCGACAAGGAATTTCCCGCCACGCTGAAGGCCCACGCGATCCTTCCGGCCAACACGATCATCGCCGCCCCGGCCGACGCTGCCGACTACCTGAAGACCTCCGGCAAGTTTTCGACCGCAGACCGCAAGCGCGTCGATGCGCTGGGTACCGTCATGGGCAAGGATGGCGTGCGCGAGACCGGCCTTGCGCTGCCCTTCGACGGCCAGCCGATGCAGGGTTTTTCGGGTATCAAAACGATGGAAGACGGCACGTTCTGGACGCTCTCCGACAACGGCTTCGGCAACAAGCTAAACTCTACCGACGCCATGCTGATGATCCACAATGTGCGCTTCGACTGGGACAAGGGCACGCTTGAACCGGTGAAGACCGTGTTCCTCTCCGACCCGGACAAGAAGGCGCCCTTCCCGATCGTCATGGAAGGCGCGGAAAAACGCTATCTCACGGGCGGCGACTTCGACGTCGAATCCATCCAGCCAACGGCCGATGGTTTCTGGATCGGCGAGGAATTCGGTCCTTACATCCTGAAGTTCGATCTCGACGGCAAGCTGACGGACGTGATCGCGACGCAGGTCGATGGCAAGCCGGTCACCTCGCCGGACAACCCGACGCTCGCCGTACAGGCCGATCCCTCCAAGAAGATGCCGGCCTTCAACGTGAAACGCTCCGGCGGTTATGAGGGCCTTGCCATGTCGAAGGACGGCGCGAAGCTCTATGGCCTGCTGGAAGGCCCGCTCTGGGTCGACAGCGAATCGGTCGAACAGGCGGACGGCCGCCCGGCGCTGCGCATCATCGAACTCGACGTCGCGTCCAAGGCCTGGACGGGCCGAAGCTGGCTCTATCCGCTTGCCGAAGGCGGCGAGGCGATCGGCGACTTCAACATGCTGGACGCCACCACCGCCCTGGTGATCGAGCGCGACAACGGCGTCGGCACGGCCGACAAGGCCTGCGCCGACCCGAAGGATCCCAAGCCGGATTGCTTTGCCACCGCATCCAAGGTCAAGCGCATCTACAAGATCGCCATGACCGACGAAAACGTCGGCAAGGCCGTCCGCAAGATCGGCTATATCGACCTCCTGAAGATCGCCGACCCGGACAACAAGAAGCGCCAGGGCGGCGGGGAAGGCTTCTACGACATGCCGTTCGTGACGATCGAGAATGTCGACCGCGTGGACGAGACCCATATCATCGTCGGCAACGACAACAACCTGCCCTTCTCCGCCGGCCGCGCACTCGACAAGGCGGACGACAACGAGTTCGTGCTGCTGGACGTGAGCGAGTTTCTGAGGGCCGAGTGATCCGCTGAAATGAAAAAGAGGGCGACCAGTGTCGCCCCCTTTTTCCGCCCGGCACGCCGGTTTCAGAGAATGAAATCACCCACGCTGAAGTCGATGGCGGCATCGACGAGAAGTGAGAAGTCGGCCTTGCCGTCGCCGTTCACATCGCCATGGATGAGCGTATCGCCGCTAACCTTCTCGTAGCGCAGTTCACCGGCGACGCTGTGGAATTTGTCCGTCCCGATGAAGCTGAAGGCTTGGTTGCCTGCAATCTTGGTGTTCGCATCGATTGCGGACAGACTGATCTGGTCCTTTTGTGCGCGGCTGAAGTCGGAGAGCGTATCGCGGCCGGACGCACTGACCGTCGAGTCGGATGTCGACTTGAAGACGAATGTGTCGGCACCGGTGCCGCCGGCAAGCGTGTCTGCGCCCTTGCCGCCGTAAAGTTTATCATTGCCGGCATTGCCTTCGATGGCGTCGTTTCCGGTGCCGCCCGAAATGGTGTCATTGCCGGCGCCGCCAAAGAGATAGTCTGCATATTGCGTGCCGACGATCGAATCATTGCCGGAAAACAGGTAGTCCCAAGCGCCCTTCGTGTCGGCAGCCATGAAGTAGTCGAAGAACGTCTTGGCCGAAAGATTGAGGTTGCTGAAAGCGATCTGGTCGACACCGCCAAGGCCGATATCGAGCTTCGTGACCGTGCCACTCAGGACATCCTCGATCGTGTTGCCGTTCGTCTTGAAGGAAAAATTCGAGCCGCTGAAGAGCGCATAGTTTGCGCCGCTCGCGTCATGCAGTTTGATGCTCGAGGGAGTCAACTGCCAATGGTCATATGCGGCAAGCGCGCGAATATCGAGCAGCGAAAGGTTTACACCCTGATTTCCCACCGGCTGCGTCTTAACGGTTGCCATGCCTGATCTCTCCTGTTCATCGACGTGTCAATGCGTCGTAGTGGCAGGAATGAGCCTTCTGAATATGAGGAAAGCAAGCGATGGGTGCTTTAGTACTTCCTTAACTCAAAGACATGGTTAACGCACGCCAGAACGGCACATACTTGCCACAAGCAAGCAGAGCCGCACGCGTGCGGATATGGCACATGTCCCAATTTTAGCCGGTCTGGAATTTGCGAACCACATAGCCAGGTCGTGCCCACAAAAAGGGGGGCAGCCGCCCCCCTTTTCACTATACAGTAATGCTGCTCAGAGGATGAAATCGGCCAATTTCAGCGCAAGGTTCGCGTCGATGGCGATCATGAAGTCGGACTTGCCGTCACCATTGATATCGCCTTGAACGAAAGTGTCGCCATTCGAGTTGATGTAGCGCAGTTCGCCGGCCGTCTTGTGGAACGCCGCCGTTCCAATGAATTTGAAGGCCTGATCGCCGCCGAGCGTGGCGTTGGCGTCGATCGCCTTAAGATCGATGCGGTCGCCATCCGCCTGCTTGAAGTCGAGGATTATGTCGCGACCAGTCGCAGCGACCGTGGAGTCCGAAGCGGACTTGAAGACGAAGATGTCCGCACCGGCGCCGCCGGAGAGCTTGTCGCTGCCGGCCCCACCGTTCACGCTGTCGTTGCCGCTATCGCCGTTCAGCGTGTCGTTGCCCGCACCGCCTTCGAGCACGTCATTGCCAAGGCGGCCAAAGAGCTGATCATTGTCGGCATCGCCCTTCAGTATGTCGTTGCCGTCGCCACCATAGAGTTTATCGGCGCCTGCTCCACCGGAAAGCTTGTCAACCCCGGCACCGCCTTCGAGCATGTCGTTGCCGCTTTCGCCCGTAAGCGAATCGGCCCCGTCACCGCCAAAGACCTTGTCATTGCCCGAGCCACCGGAAAGCACGTCGTTGCCGGCCTCTCCCTGCAGCAGGTCATTACCGGAGCCGCCGAGAACCTTGTCGTTGCCGGCGCCCGCATAAATCGTGTCGTCACCGCCTGCGGCGGCGAGAATGTCGGCAAACTTCGTCGCGTAGATCGTGTCATTGCCAGCAAAGATGTAGTTGAATGCTCCAACGGGATCAGCGGCGACGAAGAAGTCGAAAAGCTTGGATGCGGAGAGCGAAAGCCCGGTGAGCGCGAATACTTTCACCCCGCTGATGGAAAGATAGAACTTCTCAACTGTGCCGCCTGTGATATCGAGGACTGTAGAGCCCGCTTTCTTGTATGTGAAGCCGCGGCCCTGGAAGAGGGCATAGTTGTCGTCATCGGCGAAGAACCTTGCGCTCGTCGCGGATGTACTCGCAAAATCATAGTCACCAAGCAGCCTGATATCGATGTCGTTTACATCGAGGCCCTTATTCCCCAAGGGCTGAATCTTCAAAATAGCCATGCGATCTCTCC
The DNA here is from genome assembly GCF_001713395.1 of Sinorhizobium sp. RAC02. Lineage (NCBI taxonomy): Bacteria > Pseudomonadati > Pseudomonadota > Alphaproteobacteria > Hyphomicrobiales > Rhizobiaceae > Sinorhizobium > Sinorhizobium sp. RAC02. Next base: position 1,723,255 of record NZ_CP016450.1, read on the forward strand.
CTTAATAGAGGCCAGCAACACTTGGCCCTGCTGTCAGGAATAAGACAAGAAGCGGTGTTAAATAACAAGTAAATTCGCCCGTTGAAGCGCCGTTCGACCGGATTATCTCGGGTCAACCAACTGCAGAATCAGTTGGTGTACATTGCCGCCGTCGTTCAGTTCGACCTGATCGAAATCGCGGCTGCGGGCGCGTTGGGCCTGCGAGAGTTCGCCGAGGCGGGCCTGGAGCTGGGGGCGGATTTTCTGGCAGTTCGGATCGTTCTCCACCGTCATGCCGACGCTCATCGCCTCGATCTGCTTCACCATGTCCTTGATGAAGTCGCCATGCACCTTTTCATGCGCGCTTACACCGGAGATGAAAGTATCCCAGCGATCCTTCAGCGGCCCGGAAAGCTTCGATTTCAGCTTGGGCAGCGTGTAGGTGATGATGAGTTTCGGCTTGTTGACCGTGATGGTGCAGGCATCGCCCTGGCGCTCGTATTTGCGCGTCCAGGTCAGCTTGAAACCGGTATGGGCGATGACGCGGGCGATACCGAGCTGCGGGCCGCGCGCGCCGATCGACTGATAGATTTCCAGGCCCGTCGCGCCCTGCACGGAATAGGGCACAACTCGCTCGACAGCCTGCCAATCCTGTGCCCCGGCACCTGTCGCAAGAAAGACGGCGGCGAGGAAGGAGACTGTCCGCATCATCGGCCTCACTGGTAACGGAAGGCGAGTTTCTTGCCGGTCAGCTTGGCAAGCTGCTGGAGGCGCCCGTCGAGGCGTTCACCGGCAAGTTCGGAATAATCCGACGGCACGATCAGTTCGAGATCCGTCTCCGATCCGCTCGCCTTGCGGAAAACGAGATGCGGCACGACGCCGGGCATCGAGGCGGAGAAGAGATAGAGGATACGCAGCAGGCCACCGACGAGCTTTGCGAGTTCGCGCAGGCGCGGTGTTGCAATGCCCGCCAGCGAACTGCTGACGGCGTCGTCATTGAGGCCCTCGAAGCGGTAGTAGTTGGTGAGCGCGATGAAGGCGCGGCCAGGATGGGTGATGCCGATAAAGGTGCCGTGCGCGATGAGGTTCAGCGCCTGCAGGCCCCGGTAATCCGGATGCGCGCGCCAGCTGATATCGGCCAGCAGGCAGGCAGCTTCACGGTAGCGGCGCTCCTCGTCGTTTTCGGTAATGCCGAACAGCGGCATCATGCGGCCGGTCCATTCGGCAAGCTCGCGGGCGTGCTCCGGCGAACGGGCGCGCAGGATGGCGAGTTCGCTGGCCGCGGCGAGCAGCGGGTCGCGCGCCTTTTCCCGGTCGGGCAGCAGGGAATAGAGATAGCCTTCGCGCACACCCTGCGCGGAGAAGAAGACCCGCGAGGGTTTCATGATGGCGATCGTCTCCTGCATGGCGACGGCGCCGAAGGGCAAGAGGTTGCGACGGCCCTTGGAGATCGCCGCATAGGCCGGATCCTTCGGATCCTTGGCCGTGACGATATCGGTGAGGAAATCCATCGCGTCGGCGAAGCCGAGTTCGTAGCCCTGCATCATGTGCAGCGGATAGTTCTGCACTTCCATGTGCAGCTTGCCGATGGAGCGCCAGGTGCCGCCGACGGCGTAGAAGGCGCGGCCGGTGCCGTTTTTCAGGAGGTTGGCGGTGCGCAGGTACTTGCGGGCGACGATGCGGGCCTGTGCGGCGGAACCACCGGAGGCTTCCGACAGGCGGATGCCGCCGAGCGGCAGGGTAATGCCCTTGCCGATCATGCCGCCGGCCACGTCGATCAGTTCGAGCGAGCCGCCGCCGAGGTCACCGACGATGCCGTCGGGATCATGAAAGCCGCTGACGATGCCGAGTGCGGAGAAATAGGCTTCCTCCTCGCCGGTCAGCACCCGGACCTTCTGGCCGAGGATCATTTCCGCCTGGTGGATGAAATCGGGACCGTTTTCCGCCTCGCGCGCAGCCGCCGTCGCGAGCGCGAACATGGTGGAGGCGCGGGCCTGTTTGGAAAGCGCCTTGAAACGGTGCAGCGATGCGAGCGCACGATCGACGCTCGCCTGGTCCATGCGGCCGGTTCTGGCGAGCCCCTTTCCGAGACCGCACATGACCTTCTCGTTGAACAGCATGGCCGGCGAACGGCTCATTCCCTCGTAGATGACGAGGCGAATCGAGTTCGAACCGATATCCACGACTGACACCGGGGCAATTCCAGGCAAACGCCCCTGGGCTTCAGATTCAACCATGCATATCCAGTTTTACTTCTTCCGGCGGCCTTGCCAGCCGGCGATCGCCTTCGGTGCGCTGGACTTCAGGGCTTCGCCCCGGCCGGACAGGCTGGGGTTGGTCATGAAGTAGTGCTGAGCGTTGAACGGCTCGGCACCGGGCTGCACTTCCATGCGCCGGGACGTTCCGTCCGCAAGAATCTCGTAGCTCTGCTGGTTATCGATGAGATTGCCCAACATGATCTGCGAGAGAACCTGCTCATGCACAGTCCGGTTGATCAGAGGCACAAGTGTCTCGACCCGCCGGTCCAGGTTTCGCGGCATCAGATCCGCGGAGCCTATATAGACCAGCGCCTTGTCGGATGGAAGCCCGTGGCCATTGCCGAAACAGAAGATGCGGGAGTGCTCGAGGAAGCGGCCGACGATCGACTTGACGTGGATATTGTCGGACAGGCCCGGCACCTGCGGGCGCAGGCAGCAGATGCCGCGCACCACAAGATCGACCTCCACACCGGCCTGGCTGGCGCGGTAGAGCGCGTCGATGATGTCCGGATCGACGAGCGAGTTCATCTTCATCCAGATCGCGCCCGGCGCGCCGTTCTTGGCATGCGCGATCTCCTCCTCGATGTGGCGGATGATTCGCGGGCGCATCGTGTAGGGCGAGAAGGCGAGCTTCATGCCGGCTTCCGGTTCGCCATAGCCGGTAATGAAGTTGAAGATGTTCGCCATGTCGCTGGCGATCGTCGGGTTGCAGGTGAAGAAGGACAGGTCGGTGTAGATCTTCGCGGTGATCGGGTGGTAGTTGCCGGTGCCGAGGTGGCAATAGGTGCGAAGCCTGCCCTCCTCGCGACGTACCACCATCGACATCTTGGCGTGGGTCTTCAATTCGATGAAGCCGAAGACGACCTGCACGCCGGCACGTTCCAGGTCGCGCGCCCAGCGGATGTTGGCCTCTTCGTCAAAGCGGGCCTTGAGTTCGACCAGCGCCGTCACCGACTTGCCGGCCTCGGCCGCGTCGATCAGCGCACGCACGATCGGGCTGTCGTTCGAGGTGCGGTAGAGCGTCTGCTTTATCGCCAGAACGTCAGGATCGCGCGCAGCCTGGAGAAGAAACTGGACCACCACGTCGAAGCTTTCGTACGGATGGTGGACGACCATGTCCTTTTCGCGGATGGCGGCGAAGCAGTCGCCGGCGTGCTCGCGAACGCGTTCGGGAAATCGCGCATTGTACGGCTCGAACCGCAGGTCGTCGCGGGGCGCCTTTGTAATCTCGGAGAGCATGTTGAGCGCGAGCAAGCCCGGCAGAATGGCGACGCGGTTATCCGGTACGCCCAGTTCGCCGACGACGAAGCGGCGGAGCGATTCCGGCATTTCCGAATCGGTCTCGATGCGGATCACCGAGCCACGGCGGCGGCGCTTCAGCGCGGTCTCGAAGAAGCGAACCAGATCTTCGGCCTCTTCCTCCACTTCGATATCGCTGTCTCGGATGATGCGGAACGTACCGGAGCCGCGCACGATATAGCCCGGGAAAAGCTTGCCGATGAACAGGCCGACCGCGTCTTCCAGCGTGATGTAGCGGATCGTGCCATCGGCATCCGGCAGACGGATGAAACGGTCGAGCGCCACCGGCAGGCGGAGCAGTGCCGTCATCGGCTCCTTGCCCAGCGTGCTGTCGAGCTGGAGGCCGATCGAGAAGCCGAGGTTCGGGATGAACGGGAACGGATGCGCCGGGTCGATGGAAAGCGGCGTCAGCACCGGGAAGATCGACTGGGTGAATTCCTGCTGCAGCCAGACCTTGTCATTGCTCGACAGGGCCGAGGGGCGGATGATGACGATGTCTTCCTTGGCGAGATATTGCTGGAGCACGGCAAGCGAGGCCTGCTGCTCCATCTGGAGATTGTCGATCTCTTTCAGAATGTCGTTGAGCTGCTCGGCAGACGTCTTGCCGTCCGGGCTGCGGATACCGACGCCCTGGCGCACCTGGCCTTCGAGGCCGGCGACGCGCACCATGAAGAACTCGTCTAGGTTCGCCGCCGAAATCGACAGGAAGCGCACGCGCTCAAGCAGCGGGTGGGCGGTGTTCAGCGTCTCTTCCAACACGCGACGATTGAACTGGAGCCAGGAAAATTCGCGATTGATGAAACGTTCCGGGCTCGCCATCAGAGCTTCGACATTGACCGTCGCCCCCTCGGGCAGCGCGGTCTCGACTGGTTTTTCCTGAGAAAGGTCCGAAGTCGCTGTATCCATTGGATAGTCCGCCCCACTTTGTCGCCGGATCGGCCGCATGCCTGACGCTGGCCCGAACGGAAAACCGATTTTCACTTTTCCTCGAAGCGCTTAGCCTAGTTTGACGACAGAACTGTGACAGTCAATCCTTGCCGCAAAACTAGCTGGCGGAATCGTCCCCGCCGACCATTTCGCCAAGCACCTCCTGCGCCAGCGCCCGCGTGATGCGGCTGCCACGGGCGAGCGCCAGACGGTCGAGACGCTCGACAAGCGTCTGCGCCGCTTCCAGCGAACGCTCCATGCGCGCCACGATATAGGCGACCAGCCGATCATCCACGAAAAGCTGGCGATCGGCGAAGAGCTTAACGATGACCTGTGACAGCAGTTCGTCGTCCGGTTCGCCAATCTCGACCACGGTTGCGGCCTTGAGACGAGAGCGCAGGTCCGGCAGGTCGACCGGCCAGGACATCGGCCAGAGCCGGCTGGTGATGAGCAACGTATGGCCGTTCTGGCGGACATTGTTGATGATGTGGAAGAGCGTGCGGTCGTCGAAACCGTTGCGGTCCGCGTCCTCGATGAGCACGGGACCGTGTTCGGCGGCCTCTTCCGCGCCCTGCCCCGCCTTCGCCTCGATGGTCTCGGCAGCAGCCTTCTCACGCCAGATGGCCGCGAGGTGCGACTTTCCCGAACCGACCGGCCCCGCGATAATGACCACGGGCGACGGCCAATGCGGCCAGGCGTCGATCATCGCGACCGCGGCATTGACAGGTTCCGCGAGCAAAAGGTCGTCGCGTCCCGTCGCGGGGTCGTGCCCGAAGGCCAGCGGCAGCTGTTCGGCGGTCTTGCGCGATGTCATGTTTTTACTCAGGTACTATCTCGTTGTTTAACGCAATTCCGAACGGAAAACCGCGCACGTTCTTCCTGGAATTGCACCGCCGTCTATTCGTCGTTCGGCGTGCTCTCTTCGAGCAGAACGGGCTTGCTCGCCCCGTAATACAGGTCGCTATCAAGATACCGCTTGATGCCGAAGCGGGCAAGGACGCCAACCGCTGCGGCTGCCGGTACGGCAATCATCAGACCAACAAAGCCGAACAGCGCACCGAAGGCGACCAGCGCGAACATCAGCCAGACCGGGTGCAGGCCGACGCGCGAGCCGACAAGCTTCGGCTGCAGAATGTTGCCCTCGACGAACTGGCCGGCGAAGAAGATGGCGGCGATGAGCACGACCATCCAGTATTCCGGCCAGAACTGCACGATCGCCACGCCGACGGCGAGCACGAGGCCGACCAGCGAGCCGACATAGGGAATGAAGCTGATAAGTCCGGCGAAAAGGCCGATCAGCAGGCCAAAATTCAGGCCGGCAAAAGACAGCCCGATACCGTAGAACAGGCCGAGGATGATGCAGATCGAGCCCTGCCCGCGCACGAAGCCGGCAATCGCCGCATCCATTTCCGCGGCGATCTGACGGACATTGGCGACGTGATCGCGCGGCACCCAGCTGTCCACCTTGGCGATCATGCGGTCCCAGTCGAGCAGCAGATAGAAGGCGACGACCGGCGTGATGACGAACAGCGAGACGATGTTGACCAGCGCCATGCCGGAGTTCCAGACCTGCTTGAACACCGTGCCGAGGAAGCCCGCCCCCTCGGCAAGAATGGTCGAGAAACTCTGCTTGATCGTGCCCATCTGGCTGCTGATCCAGGTCGGCAGCAGGTTCGGGTTGAAGTTTGCCACCAGCTCCTGGAGCTGCGTGACGTAGCCCGGCAGCTTTTGCAGGAAATCTGCGGCCTGGGTGGCTAGCAGCGGAATGACGATCATCAGCGAGAGCGCAAAGAGGATGACGAAGGCGATCAGGATCACCACCGTCGCCATCATGCGGCTCAAGCCCCAGCGCTCCAGACGGTCGGCCACCGGATCGAGGAAATAGGCCAGCGCCATGCCGGCGATGAAGGGCAGCAGGATATCGCTGAACACCATGAGGAAGAGCACGAAGAAGACGAGCGCGATGAGCCAGAAGACCACCTGCCGCTTCAATCCCGCGCCGCTGATATGGGCTGCCATCGTGCTCTTTCCCGTGTTCTGACCCGAAGAAGGGCCGCCGCCGTTACCCGATGGAGATAGGATGCGTGGCAGAGAGAGGTCAAGGCTCGACGGGCCCATGCGCAGGCATCACGGGTAAATCGGTGAAAAAACCCCGGCTTTTCCGGCATTCGTCTTGCACTTGCCGCCCCGGCATGCCAATCGGGCGCGATCAGCGTAGAGCATATGGGCTCACATTCGTTCGCTCATCTGCTCTGCCTATTTGTTTTGCCGCATTTGTGCGACGGCAGGGGAACCCACCTGCCTGCAAGATGCTCTAACGCCGGAGACGAGAGCATGAGCCAGTCGGAAAAGAACGGCCTGACCTACAGCGATGCGGGCGTCGACATCGACGCGGGCAACCTGATGGTGGAAAAGATCAAGCCGGCCGTGCGCTCGACGCGCCGTCCGGGTGCGGATGGCGAGATCGGCGGCTTCGGCGGCCTCTTCGACCTCAAGGCTGCAGGCTTCACCGATCCGGTGCTGGTCGCCGCCAATGACGGCGTCGGCACCAAGCTCAAGATTGCCATCGACGCCAACCGCCACGACACGGTCGGCATCGACCTCGTCGCCATGTGCGTCAACGATCTCGTGGTGCAGGGCGCAGAGCCGCTCTTCTTCCTCGACTATTTCGCAACCGGCAAGCTCGATCCGGATCAGGGTGCGGCCATCGTCGAAGGCATTGCCGAAGGCTGCCGCCAAGCCGGCTGCGCACTGATCGGCGGCGAGACCGCCGAAATGCCCGGCATGTATTCGCATGGCGATTATGACCTCGCGGGCTTTGCCGTCGGTGCCGCCGAGCGCGGCAAGCTGTTGCCGGCCGGTGACCTTGCGGAAGGCGACATCATTCTCGGCCTCTCCTCCTCCGGCGTGCATTCCAACGGCTATTCGCTGGTGCGCAAGATCGTTTCGCTTTCCGGCCTCGCCTGGGATGCCGAAGCACCGTTCGATGCTGAAAAGAGCCTCGGCGAAGCGCTGCTGACGCCGACGAAAATTTACGTGAAGCCGCTGCTCAAGGCGATCCGCGAGACGGGTTCGATCAAGGCACTCGCGCACATTACCGGCGGCGGTTTCCCGGAAAACATTCCGCGCGTGCTGCCAAAACATCTCGCCGCCGAAATCGACCTCGATGCCGTCAAGGCGCCGGCCGTGTTCTCCTGGCTCGCCCACACCGGCGGCGTGGAAGCCAAGGAAATGCTGCGCACCTTCAACTGCGGCGTCGGCATGATCGCGGTCGTACCGGCCGACAAGGCCGACGCGGTTATTGCGGTTCTGTCGCGTGAAGGCGAGACCGCCTTCCGCCTCGGCCGCATGGTCGCCCGCGACGAAGGCGCCGCCGGCACGATCTACAAGGGTACGCTCGCCCTATGAGCCAATCTGGGCGCAAGCGCGTCGTCGCCTTCATCTCCGGCGGCGGCTCCAACATGCTGGCACTGGCGAAGGCCTGCGAAGCACCGGATTTCCCGGCAGAAATCGTCGCGGTCTTCTCCGACAAGGCGGATGCCGGCGGGCTTGCCAAGGCCGAAGCGCTCGGCATTCCGACCCGCAGCTTCCTGCGCAAGGATTTTGCCGACAAGGACGCGCACGAGGCCGCAATCCTCGACGCGCTCGATGCGCTTGCCCCCGACCTTCTCTGCCTTGCCGGCTACATGCGCCTGCTCTCCGGCACCTTCATCAACCGCTATGAAGGCCGCATCCTCAACATCCACCCTTCCCTGCTGCCGCTCTTCCCCGGCCTGCACACGCACCAGCGCGCCATCGACGCCGGCATGCGCATTGCCGGCTGCACGGTGCATTTCGTGACCGAGGGCATGGATGAGGGTCCGGTCGTGGTGCAGGCCGCGGTGCCCGTCGTGCCGGGCGATACCAGCGACACGCTGGCGGCACGGGTGCTGACGGTCGAGCATAGGAGTTATCCGCTGGCGCTGCGGCTTGTCGCGGAAGGCAAGGTGCGGATGGAGGGTGGCAAGACCATTTCCGCCGGCGACCTGCCACAGCTGGACGGCGCACACCTGATTTCGCCTGCCGCGATCTAAGGCAGCCTTTTCGCCCATTATGCCGGCCTTGCGCCGGCATCCGTGGCGCATTCGTCGTCGTGACCCACAGAGCGACGGTCAGCCGCCGAACGCGGCCCTGTTCAGCATCAGCCATTGCAGCAGCATGATTGTCTTGCCATCGACGATGCCGCCGGTCGCGATGAGGCCGTAGGCTTCGTCGATCGGCATTTCGATGATCTCGATGTCCTCCCCCTCGCCTTCCACGCCGCCGCCATTGCCATCGCGTTTGGAGGCGTCGATATGAGCGGCGAAGCAGCTGACGCGTTCAGTCAGGGTGCCCGGGCTGGAATACATGTCGAAGAGGTGGCGGACGTCGCGGACCGTGTAGCCGGTTTCCTCCATCGCCTCGCGGCTGACGGCTTCTTCCGGGCTGTCGTCGTCGAGGAGGCCCGCCGGAACTTCGAGCAGAAAACCGTCCGGGTGACCACCGAGGAAGGCGCCGGGGCGGAACTGGCGCACGAGAATGACGGACTGCCGGGCGGGATCGACGAGCAGCACGGTCGCGGCGGCACCGTGGTCGTGCACCTCGCGGTCGAGCCGCTCGACACGGCCGTCTGCGCGGGTCTGCTCGATGACGAGCGTGCGCAGGTGGATGAAATGCTTCCACACCGTCGTCTGGTCGAGGATGCGGATGGGCGACGGGGCTTCTGCAAGCATGAAAGATCGATCCTTCGGGGTCAGGCCTTGCGCAGCCAGACGTGGTTGTCGTGGAAGGCGGCGCCGCCATAGGGGGCGACGGGGTCGGCCCCCGTCAGGACATTGATGCCCTCGCCGTCGAGATGGGCGGAGTTCGGCCAGATGCCTTCGGCGATCAGCACGCCGGGCTTCACACTGTCGGTGATCTTTGCATGCAGGCGGATATCGCCGCGGACATTGCCGAGGCGAACGATATCGCCTTCCTCAAGCCCGTTCGCCGCCGCATCCTGCGGATGGATCATCACTTCCGGCCGGCCCTCGCGATCGCGCGAACCTTTTGTCTCGGTGAACGTCGAGTTGAGGAACATGCGGGCCGGTGACGTGGCGAGCCGGAACGGGTGCTCCTCATCCGCCGCTTCGATGAGGTCGACATGATCCGGGAAGGCCGGCAGCGCCTCGTGCGGCCCGAAGGCGCCGAGCACTTTCGGCGGCTTGTTGGGCGCGGGCGTGTTCGTCCAGTTCGGGCTGAAGCGGAATTTTCCGTCCGGGAAACCGAAACCCTTCGAGAAGTGCGCGGTGTCGAAATCCGGCTGGCAATCGATCCACTTGTCTTCCTTCAGACCGTCGAAGTCCGTGTCGTAATAGGGCAGCATGCGGGTGATGTGCTCCTGCTCCGACAGGCCGAAGCCCGGCAGGTCGGCGACGCCGAGACGCTTTGCCAGTTCCTCGATGACAAAGAGGTTGGTTCGCACCGTAGTCGGCGGCTCGACGAGCTTCGGGCCGAGTAGGATGTGCTGGTGTCCGCCGCCGCGATAGACGTCGTCGTGCTCGACGAACATGGTGGCCGGCAGCACGATGTCGGCGAGCTTCGCCGTGTCGGTCATGAACTGCTCGTGCACGGCGACGAAGAGATCATCGCGGAGAAAACCCTGTTTCACGAGGCGCTGTTCGGGCGCGACGTTGACCGGGTTGGTGTTCTGGATGAGCATGGCCGTGACGGGGCCGCGATCGCGCAACGCCACGGCGTCACCGGTGAGAATCCGGCCGATCTGCGACTGGTCGAGCATGCGGATGTCCGGATCGATGAGCTTCATGCCCATCAACTCGCTCTTGCGCAGGTGAAAGATGCCGGAATTGCTGTGGAAGGCGCCGCCGCCTTCATATTGCCAGGAGCCGAGCACCGTGGCGATGGAAAGTGCTGCATGCATGGACACCGCGCCGTTGCGGCTGCGGGTAAAGCCGTAGCCGAGACGGAAGTAACTCTTCTTCGTGCGCCCGACGAGGGCAGCGAAGGTCTCGATCTCCTCGACGGTGAGGCCGGTGATATCAGCCGCCCACTGCGGAGTGCGGGTCGCCAGATGGGCTTCGAGGCCAGCCGGGTCGTCGGCGAATTTCGCCATGTAGGCGCGGTCCGCATGACCATCGCGAAAGGCGACATGCATGACGGCGCAGGCAAGGGCCGCGTCGGTGCCGGGCCTCAGCTTCAGCGCGAGGTCGGCCTGCTTCATCGTCGGATTGTCGTAGATATCGATGACGACGATCTTGGCGCCGCGCTCCTTGCGGGCCTTGACCGCGTGGGTCATCACGTTGACCTGCGTGGAGACCGCATTGGTGCCCCAGATGACCACGCAGTCGGACTTCGCCATTTCGCGTGGATCGGGACCGCGCAAGGTGCCGGCGCCCATGGTGAAGCCGGTCCACGCCGGATTGGTGCAGATGGAATCGAAGAAGCCGGAATAGCGTTTCGCGTGGCGCAGGCGCTCGATGGAATCGCGCTGCACAAGGCCCATCGTGCCGGCATAGTAGTAGGGCCAGACGGCTTCGACGCCATTCGCCTGCTCGGCCCTGACGAAATTTTCCGCGATGGCGTCGAGCGCGGCATCCCAGGAAATGTCGCCCCACTCCCCGCTGCCCTTTTCGCCCTTGCGCACCAGCGGTTTCATCAGCCGGTCGGGATGGTAGAGGCGCTCGGCATAACGCGCCACCTTGGCACAGATGACACCGGCCGTATAGCTGTTGTCGGCACTCCCCTTGACGCGGCCGATGCGGCCGTCGGCGCCGATCTCGACATCGAGCGCGCAGGTGGAGGGACAGTCATGCGGACAGGCCGAATGGCCGATGCGCGGTTTTCCGAGATGGGGGGTCGCAACGTTCATGGCTTTTCTATATTGCAGAGCTTGGATGGCCTAAAGGCAAATCATTCTATCATCGCAACAATTCATCGTCGCATAAGGGCGTTTGATCGCCGCGGGGACCCGCATGAACTATCGCCACATCTACCATGCCGGCAATTTCGCAGACGTGCTGAAACACGCCGTGCTCGCCCGCCTCGTCACCTATATGCAGGCGAAGGACAAGGCGTTCCGCGTGCTCGACACGCATGCCGGCATCGGGCTCTACGATCTTTCCAGCGAAGAGGCGCAGAAGACGGGTGAATGGCTTGACGGCATCGGCCGGCTGCTCGACACCGACATGCCGCCTGCGGTCGCCGACATCCTCGCGCCTTACCTGAAGGCCGTTCACGAATTGAATCCGCACGGCGGGCTAACCTATTATCCCGGCTCGCCAAAACTGGCGCGCATGCTCTTTCGCCCGCAGGACCGGTTGTCCGCGATGGAACTGCACCCGGACGATTACGAGACGCTGCATCGCCTGTTCGACGGCGACTTTCAGAGCCGCATCACCCATCTCGACGGCTGGTTGTCGCTCGGCGCGCACCTGCCGCCAAAGGAAAAACGCGGCATCGTGCTGGTCGATCCGCCCTTCGAGATCGAGGGGGAATACGAGCGGCTGGTGGACGGGCTGGAAAAGGCCGTGCGGCGTTTTGCCGGCGGGGTCTATTGCCTGTGGTATCCACTGAAGAAGAACGCCCCCATCGCGGCCTTCCACAAGGCGCTGAAGGAGACGGGCATCGCCAAGATGCTCTGTGCGGAACTCACGGTCCGCAGCGACCGGGAAACGACGGGCCTGACCGGCTCCGGCCTCATCGTCGTCAATCCGCCCTTCACGCTGAAGCAGGAACTCGACGTGCTCTTGCCCTTCCTGAAGGAGCGGCTGGCGCAGGACCGGTTTGCCTCGGCACGCGCTTTCTGGCTTTCCGGCGAAGCGAAGACCTCTTGACCTTTGCCTGCCGGCGGCAACAATCTCGCCGGGAATCGGGAGACCATGATGAAGCCTTTTCTTGCAGTCGCGCTCGGGGTGACGTTTTCGGCGCTGCTGGCCGGCCATGCCGCGGCAAGCCCACATGATGCCTGCCGGCGCCCCTCGACCTTGAACCACATCACCAAGACCTTCCGGGACAAGACGGCCCCCTTCCTGCAAACCGATACAGATATTGCCAGAATCCACAGCACGCGCATGAGCCGCTACCAGCCGCGCACCGCAGACATCTCCTCCGTCGAGCGGGAATATTGCCACGCCAAGGTCTCGCTGACCGACGGCCAGCAGCGCGATCTCTGGTATGTCGTGCAATGGGGCCTGGGATTTGCCGGCAGCGGCTACAAGATCGACTTCTGCATTTCCGGCCTTGACCCCTGGCATGTCTATGGCGCCGACTGCCGCTCGCTGCGTTGAGTGATGATGCCCTCCGCAAAACCCTCGGGACTTCGAACGATAGCGCTTCTCTGCGCCGGGATGGCGGCTCTGGCTGTCGCCGGCTGCAGCGACGACAAGCCAGCGGAAAAAAGCAGGACGGAAGCCAGCAGCAAGGTGCCGGAGACGCCGGCGCACATTCCGGTCGGCAAGGGTTTTGATTTCTACGTGCTTTCCCTCTCATGGTCGCCGACCTGGTGTGCCGGAAACGACGCCGGCGGGCGGACGCAGCAATGCCGCCGGGGCGAGAACAACGGCTTCATCGTGCACGGTCTCTGGCCGCAGAACGACCGGGGCTACCCGGACTTCTGTCCGACCCGCGAGCCTGACCGCGTGCCCGAAGGGCTCGGCCGCAGCGTGCTCGACATCATCCCGTCGATGGGCCTGATCGGCCACCAGTGGCGTAAACACGGCAGTTGTTCGGGTCTCAGCCAGAAGGATTATTTCGCTGTCGTTCGTGCAGCCCGGCAGCGAATTGCGGTTCCGGCCGAACTGGAGTCCCGCCGAGACGGCAACCGCCTCACACCCGATGCGGTGGAGCAGGCCTTCATCGCGGCCAATCCGGGCCTCGAGCGCAAGGGCATTGCCGTTACATGCGAGGACGGGCAGCTCGAAGAGGTCCGCATCTGCATGAACCCGGACCTGTCGCTCCGCCCCTGCCCCGAAGTCGACCGCGCATCCTGCCGCGCCAAGTCCATCGAACAACCGCCCATCCGCTAGCGTGACCCCTTAAATCCAAAGAACACAGGACCATGCCATGAAGATTTTCTATTCCACCACGTCGCCCTACTCCACCAAGGTGCGCATGGCCGCGCACTTTGCCGGATTGCCCGCGGAACTGGTGGCCGTCGACACCAACGCGGACCCGGCCGAACTGCTGGCCGCCAACCCGCTCGGAAAGATCCCGGCGCTGCTGACGGATGACGGCCTCGCCGTCTATGACAGCCGGGCGATCATGAACTATATCGACCGCCAGACGCGCGGCTCGCTCTATCCGCGCAATGCGGCCAAGCGCACCGAGGTGGATGTGCTGGAGGCGGCGGCGGACGGTATCTGCGACTGCCTGCTCGCCATCGTCTACGAGCGGCGCTCGCGGCCGGAAGAAAAGGTCCATCAGCCGTGGATCGACCGGCAGTGGCAGAAGGCGGAGCGCGGGCTCGATCACCTGGAAGCCAACATGCCACGGCTCGGCAAGAAGCCGAATGCCGGCCACTTCGCCCTCGCCGCCCTGCTGCGCTACATCGAACTGCGTTTTGCCGGAAAGTGGCAGCGCGGCCGCCCGAAGCTGAAACGCTATCTCGCACGCTTCGAAGCGGTGTTTCCGGACTACGCGCAGTTCAAGGATTGAGCACAAAAAAGGCCGGGCTTTCGCCCGGCCTTTCCAATTTCAAAGCTGTCTGGCTTAGAACTTCACGCCGAGACCGACGCGAACGCTCTGGTCGTCGAAGCCGGACTTCACCTTGGTGCCGCCGAGGTTGAAGTTCTTCTTCTGGTAGTCGCTGTAGCGGTATTCGACGCGTGCCGTGATGTTGTTGGTCACGAAGGCTTCGGCACCGACGCCGGCCGTCCAGCCAACCATGCTGCGGTCGTCCTTGCCGGCAGCGTTCTTCATCTCGGCATTCGTGCCGGCAATACCGGCGGTGCCGTAGAGCAGGACCGGGTTCAAGTCGATACCGACGCGAGCGCGGATCGAACCGTTGGCGCCCTGCTTGGCAGTCGTGCCGCCGTGCTTGGAGTCAACACCCGAATAGTTCAGGTCGGCTTCGCCGCCGTAAACCAGCTGGCCCTGCTGCATGTTGTAGCCGCCATAGACGCCACCGCCAAAACCGTTGGCCTTGGCCTTGCCCTGGTGGCTGAAGTCACCGCGCTGCCAGCTGGCCGTACCACCGGCATAGGCGCCGGCCCAGTTGCCGGTTGCAACCGGCTCGGAATATTCAGCAGCCGGAGCCTGCGGAATATCATCGATGGCATCAGCAGCGTGAGCTGCCTGGAAAGCGACCATCGAAACGGTCGAAGCAATGAGGGTGGCGATGAGTGTACGCATGATATTCTCCTATACTAAACGACGCCCTCCCTTGGGAGGCGTTCGGGCATCGTCATTTCTAATTCAGTCCCGCCCGGTTGAGGTGAAATTGAATAAAGATTGAGGAATTGAAAGAGCCAAAATGTGAAATCATTGTGGCATGGCCACGGCACAATTTGGATGTGCCTTTTGCACAACAGGGCATTCGTTAACCATGATTTCAACTAGTCGGAAATTCAGTAAAATGTACTTCAAATTACTTTGAAGTCGCCTTTGCGGTTAATTTTTCCGCAATCAATTGTCCGGGGGAGTTTAAGCCTGCGCAAGGATGGCTATATCTTTGGCCGGTTAATCAAATGAATCGGCAGGATGGATTTTTGTTGAAAAAGCCCTTGAAGACGGCCCTGGTGACGGGCGGCGCAAAACGCATCGGCAAAGCCATCGTGGACGATCTGGCGGCGAACGGCTTTGCCGTCGCCATCCATGCAAACGAATCCCTCGAGGACGCCGAGGCACTGGCCCGCAACCTGCGCGCGCAGGGCGTGACGACCGCTGTCGTGCAATGCGACCTTTCGGACGGCGCGGCAACGGGCAGGCTTATTGCGGCGGCCATTGCAGCAATCGGCCCGCTCGACCTTCTCGTCAACAATGCCTCCCTCTTCAAGCCCGATACGGTCACGGCCTTCGACGACGCACTGTGGGACCGGCATTTCGCCGTGCATGTGAAGGCGCCGTCGATTCTTGCACGCGACTTCGTGCGCCAGCTTCCGGAGGGCATGGCCGGCTCGATCGTCAACATCATCGACCAGCGGGTCTGGAACCCGACGCCGCGCTACTACTCCTATACGCTTTCCAAATCGGCGCTGTGGATGGCGACGCGCACCATGGCGCAGAGCTTTGCGCCGCGCGTGCGCGTCAACGCCATCGGTCCTGGCCCTTCCCTCCCCAACGAGCGCCAGGACGACGCCGATTTCCAGGCGCAGGTGGAGGGCCTCATTCTGCGCCGCGGGCCGGATCTCTCGGAATTCGGCCGCACAGTTCGCTTTTTGTTCGACACGCCATCCATAACGGGGCAAATGATAGCCCTCGATGGCGGGCAGCATCTCGCCTGGGAAACCCCCGATGTCGCGGAGATCGCGGAATGACTGGCCGGAAGGTGGAGGATGGCGGCATCCTCTATGACGAGAACGAAACAGACGACGAGGACGAGCTTCTAGAAAGCCCGGCGGCAGCTGCCGTCGCGCCCGTCATCGCCACCCCCGGCATCGACTGGAACGAAGGCGGCGACGTGCCGGAAGGTGTTCTCGGCGCCGAGCTGATCGAGTTTTTCGTCAAGCGCCTGCCGAACAGCCCCGGCGTCTACCGCATGTTCAATGCCGACGGCGACGTGCTCTATGTCGGCAAGGCGCGCAGCCTGAAGAAGCGCGTGACGAACTATGCGCAGGGCCGCGTCCATTCCAACCGCATCGCCCAGATGGTGCGCCAGACGGCGAACATGGAGTTCGTCACCACGCGCACCGAAACCGAGGCGCTGCTGCTCGAAGCCAACCTCATCAAGCGCCTGCGCCCGCGCTTCAACGTGCTTCTGCGCGACGACAAGTCGTTTCCCTATATTCTTCTCACCGGCGACAGCCGGGCACCGGCGATCTTCAAACATCGCGGCGCGCGCAGCCGCAAGGGCGATTATTTCGGTCCCTTCGCCTCCGCCGGTGCGGTGGGGCGCACGATCAACTCGCTGCAACGCGCCTTCCTGCTGCGCACCTGCACCGACAGCGTCTTCGAAAGCCGCACGCGCCCCTGCCTGCTCTACCAGATCAAACGCTGTTCCGGTCCCTGCACGCACGAGATCCGCGACGCGGACTATGGCGAACTGGTGCAGGAGGCGAAGGACTTTCTTTCCGGCAAGAGCCAGAAGGTCAAGGCGCATATGGCGGAGGCCATGAACGCTGCCGCCGAGGACCTCGATTTTGAACGCGCCGCCGTCTATCGCGACCGTCTGGCCGCACTCAGCCACGTGCAGAGCCACCAGGGCATCAATCCCGCGGGCGTCGAGGAGGCGGATATCTTCGCCATCCATCATGAGGGCGGCGTGTCCTGCATCCAGGTCTTCTTCTTCCGCACCGGACAGAACTGGGGCAACCGCGCCTATTTCCCGAAGGCCGACCCGCAACTGACGGGCGCTGAAGTGCTCAACGCATTCCTCGCGCAGTTCTACGACGACAAGCCCTGTCCCCGGCAAATCCTGCTGTCGGAGACGGTCGAGGAGATGGAGCTGCTGGCGCAGGCGCTCTCCGAACGCTCGAACTACAAGGTGACGATCTCCGTGCCGCAGCGCGGCGAGAAGAAGGACCTCGTCGACCATGTGGTGGCCAATGCCCGTGAAGCGCATGGCCGCAAGCTGGCGGAAACCGCCTCGCAATCGCGCCTGCTGGAAGGTTTTGCCGCGACCTTCAAGCTGCCCACCGTGCCGCGCCGCGTCGAGATCTACGACAACTCGCACATCATGGGCACCAATGCCGTCGGCGGCATGGTGGTGGCGGGGCAGGAAGGCTTCGTGAAGGGGCAGTACCGAAAATTCAACATCAAATCGACCGACATCACGCCCGGTGACGATTTCGGCATGATGAAGGAAGTGATGACCCGGCGCTTCGCCCGCCTGATCAAGGAAGAGGGCCTGCCGGACCGCAGCGCTGCCGATACCGGCGCGGAAGCTGCCGACCTGCCCTTCCCCGCCTGGCCGGATGTCATCCTCATCGACGGCGGCCAGGGCCAGATGACAGCGGTGCGCGCCATCCTCGAAGACCTCGGCATCACCGACCAGGTGATCGCCATCGGCGTCGCCAAGGGCGCTGACCGCGAGGCCGGGCGCGAGCGCTTCTTCATGCGCGGTACCCCGGATTTCTCGCTGCCGCCCCGCGATCCCGTGCTCTATTTCGTGCAGCGCCTGCGCGACGAGGCGCACCGCTTCGCCATTGGCTCGCACCGCGCACGGCGCAAGAAGGAAATGGTCAAAAACCCCCTCGACGAGATCGCCGGCATCGGCCCGACGCGCAAGCGCGCCCTGCTCCAGCATTTCGGCACCGCCAAGGCCGTTTCCCGCGCCGCGATGACCGATATGATGGCCGTCGAAGGCATTTCCGAAAGCGTCGCCCGCCTCGTCTACAACCACTTCCACGACGATGCGGCGGGATAGTAAGGCTGCCACCGTAAATTCGCCAAGAATTGCCGGAAACAAGGTTGACGGCGCTGTCACAAAGACCTCATCTAGCCGGCAACACAGTCGAGACTGAAGAATCCATGGCCTCCCGCGCATACAACATCCCGAATCTCCTCACCTACGCCCGTATCCTGGCGGTTCCGCTGATCGTGCTCTGCTTCTTCATCGAAGGCCGGCTGCAATCGTCGGACTTTGCACGCTGGACGGCGCTCGGCCTGTTTGCTGTGGCGTCGATCACGGATTACCTCGACGGCTATCTCGCCCGGATCTGGAACCAGACGTCGAATATCGGCCGCATGCTCGACCCGATCGCCGACAAGCTGCTGGTCGCTTCCGTGCTGCTGCTGGTGGCCGCCGACGGCACGATTGCCGGCTGGACGATCTGGGCTGCGATCATCATCCTGTGCCGCGAGATTCTCGTTTCGGGCCTGCGCGAATATCTCGCCGACCTGAAGGTCAGCGTGCCGGTGACGCGCATTGCCAAGTGGAAGACGACGATCCAGATGCTGGCGATCGGTTTCCTGCTTGCCGGCCCCGCCGGCGACAAGGTGCTGCCCTACACGACCGAAATCGGCATCGGTATGCTGTGGATCGCAGCGCTCATCACCATGTATACCGGCTATGATTATTTCCGTGCCGGCCTGAAGCACATCGTGGACGACTGAGATGACGAAGCTCGTCTATTTCGCCTGGGTGCGGGAACGGATCGGCAAGGGCGAAGAAGAGATCGACCTTCCCGCCTCCGTCAAGACCGGCAGCGACCTTCTCCGGCACCTGAAGACGCTCGGCGACGACTATGCCCATGCGCTGGAGCATGAGAACGTCATCCGCATTGCGATCAACCAGGAACATGTCGAGCACGACGAACCGATCGCCGGTGCGCGCGAGATCGCCCTCTTCCCGCCGATGACGGGGGGCTGACCCGTGGCCACCGCGGCACCGGTCATCGTCCGCGTTCAGCACGACGATTTCGACGTGGTAGCTGAAACCGCGCGTCTTACGGCCGGGCGGGCGGATGCCGGTGCGATCGTCACCTTCACCGGGCTTTGCCGCGACGAAGGCGGCCGGCTTGCTGCACTGGAATTGGAACACTATCCCGGCATGGCCGAGGCCGAGATCGGCCAGATTTGCCAAGAGGCCGTGGCGCGTTTTTCACTTCTCGGGCTCACTGCCATCCACCGGGTCGGCAAGATCCGGCCTGGCGAAAACATCGTGCTCGTCATCGCGCTCGCCCCCCATCGTCACGCTGCCTTCGACGGCGCATCTTTCGTCATGGATTACCTGAAGACGTCTGCGCCGTTCTGGAAGAAAGAGCATTTTGCCGACGGCCGCACCGGCGGCTGGGTCGACGCCAAGGACAGCGACGACCGGGCGCGGGCGAAGTGGTCTTAGGACCTTACGGCAGCGGCCTTTCGCGCCGAAAGATCACCAGCAGCAGCACGAGCGCGGAAAAGATCACTAGGTCCCGCCAGAGAAAATCGCCATAGGCGCCCCAGAGCGTTTCCGCGAGCCCCATCGCCGCACCACCGAGCGCTGACAAGAGCGGCGCCCCTGCCCCGCCAATCGCGGCGATGAACAGCACTTTCACGCCGAAGACCAGACCGGCGCCGAAATCCATGTTGCCATAGTAGGAGACGGCGAGAATGCCGGTGAGGCTGGCGATCAGCGCCGCCCCCGCATAGGCGGAGAGGTAGACACCCGCGGCATCGACGCCGCACAGCTCTGCCGCCAGCCGGTCTTCCGAAACCGCCCGCCAGCGGCGACCCCAGGCGGAGCGGGCGAGAAACATGTGGCCGATGACGACGATTGCCGCCATGGCCAGCGTGTTTGCCAGTTGCAACACGGTCAAGACGACGGGAAAGGCGGGATCGTTCCAGAACACCACCGGCGTCGCGAGCAGCGGGGGTAGCCAGAGGCTGCGTGTGTCGGAGGCGAGCCGCGCCGTCTCCATCAACACCAGCACGACGCCAAGCGCGGCCACCACAACAGTGTTGTCGGAAGAGAACGCGAGCGGTCGCATGACGTGGCGCCCGATGACGAGGCCGGCGCCGACACCGTAAGACAAGGCGACTGCTGCACCAAAGGCCAACGCGGCGGGCAGAACGAGCCACAACTGCGTCCAGCCGAAACCGGCAAACAGCACGAACATCTGCGCGGCAAAAGCGAAGAGCGCGCCGTAGGCGATATCCGCCCGGCGCGTCACGGCAAAGGCGATCGAGTAGCCGAAGGCAAGCGCCGCATAGAGCGCGGCGACAGGCACGGCATTGGCGATCTGCTGCAGGAAATAGGCCATCGGGTCCGGATGCCTTCCGCGTTCGCGCAATTTCGAAGAGAGCGAACTTTGCGTCTCTTTCATGCGATGAAATATAACTGACAAAACGCCTTTTACCAGTTAGAATATGCTTATGACCTTTTCCTGGACCCCGCATCGTTTTTCCGGCGGTGCACTTGCGCTGGATGTGGCGAACTCCGTCGTGCTGCGCGCCGATCCCGAGCGGCGGATCGATCGTTTTGCCGATCCCGCCGTGATGGACGCCTTTCCCGCCGGGGCAAACAGGCATGGGGGTGAGCGCGATGTCTTCGGCGCGCTTGAGCCGGTCAGCGCGCACGCCCGCACGGGGCTGATCGACCTGCGCGAAGCGATCGACCGGCATTTTCGCGCCGAGATTCTGGAGAGCGGTACGCCCACATTGCTGGCCGATCTGCTGGATGCTATTTCGGCGTCCATACGGCTATCCGGCATGCGCCCGCAGGCGCTCGACACCGCGACCGCCCGCTCCGCGCTTATGCTGGTCGCGCGGCCCGAGCCGGAGCGGCTGAAAATCTGCCCGAACTGCCAATGGCTCTTTCTCGACCGCAGCCGCAACCGTTCGCGCGCTTGGTGCGACATGGCGGTCTGCGGCAACCGGGCGAAGGCCAGCCGCCATTATCACCGCAACCGCGAGGAGCCACGGTTATGAGAAAGTCTTTGCTGATCGCGCTGCCGCTCGTTCTTCTTCTCGCGGCTTGCCAGCGCGAGACGGGGCCGGATCCGCTGAAGCTCACCGGAAAGATGTTCGTCTTCAACTACCGTCTCGCCTATGCGACTTATCTCGTCACCCTGGAACAGACCGAACCCCTGCCGGAAGGCTCCGTCGTGAAGGCCGAATTCGAGAACCCGGCCGGCGGTGCGCCGCTGACACTGGAGCGCAAGATTTTCCCCAACCTGCCAAGGGTCGTGCTGGAAAGCCCGGACATCACCTGTGTGAAAAAAGGCCCGCCCTATAAGGTCACTATCGCCGTTATCGGTCCCGACGGCGGCAGCCTGCAATCGCTGGAGACGCAGGTGACCTCCAGCGCCGACCAGAGCATCCTGCCAGCCAAGGCGCTCGTCGTCGGCCCCGGCTACGAGAAAAATCCGGAGGTCTTCAAGGACGGCAGGGCGCCGGAGCATTTTGAAATGTCTACCTGCCCAACCTAATGAATATTGGGCCTGACGAATATTCGGCAAAGCTCACGCGTCCCGTCTGAAACGGTTCCGACCGGGAGGATACACGCATGAGGTTGCTGCCTGCTCTGGCGATCGGTCTCTTCTTGCTGCCACTGGGTGTCCGGGCCGAAGAACCGCCCGCCTGCCCGGCAAGAGCCGCAATCCTGATGCTTGCGGACACGGTGCTCATCGACCGGCAGAAACTGTCGCGGCTGAAAGCACGAGGCGTGGGGGCCGAGGCAGCCTACCTCAAGATCCGCTATGGCGGCCTTGCCATGGACGCGGCAGCTAAACTCGCCCATGGCCTCAGCGATGCCGGTGTGCGCGAGGCGGCCGATCTCGCCGGCGCCATCGATGCCGTGCGGGGCGGTTTCGATGCGGTATCGAAGGATGCCGGCGACCCCGCCCAACTCGGGGCGCAGATCTCGACCCTGCGCGCGATCCTCCAGCATGGCGACGGGGAGAAACTGCTGGCCATGATTGCCGCCCTACCGGCCGAGAGGCAAATCCGCATCAGCCAGCCGATCGTACCGGCGATCGTGGACTGGCCGGATGAACAGAAGGCCGCCCTTGCCGCATCGGCGGGTCGCCATGGCCTGTTCTTCCTCCAGGCCGGGCTCGTTGCGATGCAGCGCGACCGCACCGCCTGGTCCACCTTCGTGGCCGGCTTCGCGCAACCGGCGAAACTGCGGGATCTGACGCAGGTATGGAGCTGGGCGCCTGCCTTGGTGGGTAACATGGCCTTGCCGCGCGTTCCGGTGCTGGATGCAGCATCCGAAGCCATGCGGCGAAACATCCATATCATATCGATCGCCGCGGCCCGGGAACCGGAACGCGATTTCCTCATGACCCATCTCAACCAGTCCGGCGACGTCGCCGCCACGGTGAAAGCGGCACAAGCTCTTATCGCGGACATCGATACCGGGCGCATCAAGCCGGACGACACGCTCGATGCGGCCTGGCTGACGGCATACCGCGCACTCCGGGCAGCCTCGGAAAACACCGACGCGCTCGATGAGGGGCTCGCGAGCATCCCCTTTTATGGCGTGCGCTCCCAGCGTCCGTCCGGTGATGTTTCGGTGCGTGACATGATCGACCGGCTGATTGCGATCGAGACGCTCACCCCCTTTGTAAAGGGTGACGCCGACGCCGTACCGGATATGCCGGCAGAGCTGAGCGCGAAATTTCGAACGGAATGGCCACTCTGGCTGGAACTGGCCGGGGCCTTGAAAACCGCACCGCTGGCAGCTTTCGCAAAGGACGCCGGCAAGGCGCCCGTCGTCGCCGAACTGCTGTTTGCAGCCGGCGATCCTGCGCGGCTTGCCGATTTCGTTCTCACCACGGAGCCGGTGGAGATCAGGCTGGCGTTGGCAACGGATCTTGCCATGCGGCTCGATCGAACCTGCGCGAGCGTCCTGCATCATCCGGCGGAGGCGATGCTGCTGTCCGGCCAACCGATCTTCAAGTTCGATCCCGCACAATGAAAAACCGGAGCCTTGCGGCCCCGGCTCCAGAATCATTTCAATGCGTTCCGACCGTGGCCGGACAATCCGATTCAGCCGACGATTTCGGTGTCGGAGAACCAGTACTTGATTTCCTGGGCAGCGGTTTCCGGAGCGTCGGAACCGTGAACCGAGTTTTCGCCGATCGACAGCGCATGCGTCTTGCGGATCGTGCCTTCGTCGGCGTTGGCCGGGTTGGTGGCGCCCATGATTTCGCGGTTCTTGAGGATCGCGTTCTCGCCTTCGAGAACCTGGACGATCGTCGGGCCGGAGGTCATGCCTTCAACCAGTTCGCCGAAGAACGGGCGTTCCTTGTGAACGGCGTAGAAACCTTCGGCTTCGCGCGTGCTCATCCAGACGCGCTTGGAAGCAACGACGCGGAGGCCTGCATCTTCGAGCATCTTGGTGATGGCGCCGGTCAGGTTGCGCTTCGTTGCGTCCGGCTTGATCATCGAAAAGGTGCGTTCAATCGCCATTTTCACATTTCCCTTGGTTTTGTCCGGTGAAAGTGGCGGTTCCATAGCCGCCAACGCCCGGCAAAACAAGGGGGGAGCGGTGATTGGCAATGTCAGGGGTAAAGTTTCACGCAGCCGTCACACGATGGCCGACGCCATCGTGCAGATCGAGGCAGCGGCGGAACCAGTCCGCCACCGGGTCATCCTCGGCGAGCACGCTGGTGCCTGCCGTGGTGCGCAGCCATTGCAGCGCGCCAAAGACGATGTAGTCCGGGAAAAGCGGGCTTTCGCCACCGATGAAGGGCTGGATCTTCAGCATGTTGCGCAATGGTTGGAGTTTTTTGGCAAAATCCGCGATCTCCGCCTTGCCGGCAGCGGCGATGTCCTCGAGCGAGGCGCCGAGGCGCTCCTCCCGGCTCCGACGGAAGTACGCCTGGTCCGTCGGGCCGAGCAGATTGTGGATGTCGAGGATGGCGATGCGGGTGATGGCCATGTGCAGGGTCGATTGCGACCAGTTCTCGATGAAACGGGCCATCGCCTTGCCGCCTTCACCGCCGAACAGCGACGGCCGGTCGGGATAGGCCTCGTCGAGATAGAGCGCGATGGCAAAACTGTCGTGTACCAGCCGCTCGCCGTCGCGCAGCAGCGGCACCGTCGCCGCGCCGCCGCCCTCGATGGCCGGGATCTCGGTGAAGCAGACCGGCACTGTCTCGTAGTCGAGGCCCTTGTGCGCAAGCGACATCACCGTCTTCCAGACATGGGGTGAAAACTGGCGTGTCCTGTCGGCGCCGGAGAGCGCATAGAGCAGTCGGGTCATCAGGGCCTCTTCATTTGCTTTCGTCTATTGAAAAGCAGCGCGGCCGACTGTGCAAATCAGATAATTTCATGGATGACATTCACGCCGCCGATGCGGGTTTCCGCTATGGTCCAGCGATCAGGGAGACCTCAATGCGCGACCACTACCGCCTGCTTGCCGCCTACAATGCCTGGGCCAACCGCGTCCTCTACGAAGAAGTCGGCAAGCTCGACGATGCCGCCTATCGCCAGAATCTCGGCGCGTTCTTCGGCTCGCTGCACCGTACGCTGAACCATCTGCTGACCGCAGACCGTATCTGGATGAAGCGTTTTACCGGGGAAGGCGATGCGCCCAGCAGCCTCGACACCATCCTGCACGAGGATTTCGCGGGCCTGCAGGCGGCGCGGCAGGTGGAGGATGCGCGGCTGTCAGCCTTTGCCGATTCGCTGACGGAGGAAAGGATCGCGGCCGATTTCACCTACAGCCCGCTCACCAACCCGGCGATCGTTCGCCATCCGCTCGGCCCGGCGCTGGCGCATCTCTTCAACCACCAGACCCACCATCGGGGTCAGTGTCATGGCATGCTGACGGCGGTCGGCGGCCCAAGCATTACGCTGGACCTGATCTATTTCGCCCGCACCGAGGGCGCGGCTTTCCTGAAATAGGACCAGCCGAAAGGTCGTATGCTGTCTCGTCTGTCGACTATCGTCTCGGCAGCATGGCGCGACCGGCATTGCGGATGGACAGGGCCGAGTCGGCCATCTGGGCAATCAGCCCGGCTTCCATGGCGGCGGCCAGGGCGTCCTTGTATTCCTGGCCGGCAAGGCCGTGCTTCTTGGAATGGCTTTCGACGGCACCGCGCGTGGCAGTCGGGGAAATTCCGTAGCGCGGATTGTGGAAAGCATTGACGATGATCTGGTTCTTCTCGTCGGGGGTCATGGGTCGCTCTCCAGTGATGTTTCCGTCGTGCTACTCCAATGTGGGCCAGGTAGATAGGGCCAAAACCCTCAATCTCTCGCCCCAACCACGAACAAAGACGGAACTTCCGCCTCCAGACGGTGAAAAAGCCGTGATTGCGGCCACCCTGCACCGCGCGCCGATGATTCTTCACGCGCAACCGAAAGTACAACACCCCCTAAATTTTAGGGCGAGTGGTACTTCCGGTTCCTGCAATAGGAGTGATACAGTCGCATGATATGGAAGCGCTCGGCATCGATCTTGGGGGCTGCTTCGTCCTGTTACCAAAGTGACAGGCACGGGCGATCGGTGATGAGATAGTCGCTGCCATTGGGGCTAACGCCGAACGGCGCCGGCCTCACCTGAGAGAGGAAAAACAATGGCAAGAACGACCGAAGAGTGGGCAGCCCTGCTCGGCAGTACGCTTTGCAAGATGGCACGGGTCTACGGCACCGATGCCCCGAATGCCTATCTGCCGGAGGAGTGCTATCCGGTAATCGAGAAGACCTTCGAGGTGGCGCTGAAGGAGGCGCGCGCCGAGGGCTATGCGGCCGCCATGCGCGAGCTTCAGCAGAACCGCGCGCCGCGCACCAAGGAGCCTGCCCGGGAGCCTGCGCGCGCAACGATGATCGGGCAGATGATGCGGGTCATCCCGCTCGCCCGCCGGACGGCCTGACCAATCCTGGCGGCGGCAGGGATGCGCGCCGCCGCACGCCGGAGCGACAGGCGCCTTTGCGTTTTGTCCACTCCGGCTCAATCTTCTTTCAGCACACGCAAAATTAACCGCGCAATCCGATAGTTACGCCGATTGACTCAACCCGAGCGCACGCACCCGCCGCTGCGCTCCATGTAACGGCGTTTCATGAGCAGCAAACCCACCTCCGCCCCGAAAGATCCGCAGGCGACCGTTCCGCCGATCACGGCGCGCATTGCGCATGTCATGGCCAATCTCGGCATTGCCGGGCTGCCGCGGAATTATGAACTGCTGTTCGAGGCGCTGAGCGGCAACGCCGGCGTCGCACGCGAGATCGCGGCACTCGGCAAGGCGCCGGAGCAGGCTGCGCTCGATTCGATTGCGCTGCGCCATTCGTTGCCGAGCCACAATGTGCTCGCCGCCGGCCAGGCCGCGGGCGAGGCCGTGCGGGTGCTCTCCGAAGTCGCGGAAACCACCGAGTCGAGCCGCCGGCAGCGCGCGGCCGCCATACAGGAACTGGAAGAGATCGCCGCGCGCATGGGCAAGGATCCCGTGCTCGGCATTTCTGATTTCGCCAGTGACACGGTCCGCCTGCTATCCATCCTGCGCGATATTCTGGGCACCGACCGCTCCGCCGCAACGCGGATCGAAGACCTCCAAGCCCATCTCGACGGCCTGCGTTCCGGCCTCGCCGTCAGCCGCGAGGCGCTGACGCACGACCCGGTGACGGGCCTTGCCAACCACGCCGCGCTGCTCGGGCGGCTGAAAGTGTTTTTCCAGACCGAAGCCGCCGACGGCACGTCTGCCCTCCTCCTGTTCCGCGTCGAGCAATTGCGGGAATTCGCCGAGACGCACCCGGCGGGTGCCGCCGAAAAGACGCTGAAACGGCTTGCCGCCATTTTCCGCCGCTCCGTCAAGAAGGACGATTTCGTCGCCCGCACCGGGCCGGACCTGTTCTGTCTTTTGCTTTCCGATGTCAGCCGCGAGATTGCGGTCACCATCGCACGGCGCATCGCGGGCAGCGTTGCGGAAAAGCCGTTTCCCTTCATGAACCGCGAGTTGCCTGCCGGCTTCCTCACGCTGACGGCCGGCATTTCCATGAGCGATTCGGCCAATTCACCGATGATGTTCTACGATCAGGCCGACCAGGCGCTCGCCTATGCCGCGGAGACGGACATTGCGTTGCGCATCTATTCCGCAGAGGTGGCAGATCGGGCTGGTCGCGGCTATCGCAATTCCGCCGCCTGAAGGCATGCCTTCGGGGGCCACCCGACCCCAGCCTTTTTGACGCGATTGCGGGCACAAAACCGCTTCGCACTTTTGCAGGAATTGCTCTATAGACCCGGCATGATCACGATTTCCGGCCTCACCGCCCGCATTGCCGGGCGTCTCCTCATCGATAACGCATCCCTTTCGCTGCCGAGCGGCGTGAAGGTGGGTCTCGTCGGGCGCAACGGCACCGGCAAGTCCACGCTGTTTCGCATCATCACCGGCCAGCTTGCCTCCGAGGCCGGCAGCATCTCGCTGCCGAAGAATGCGCGCATCGGCCAGGTGGCACAGGAAGCGCCGGGCACGGACGAA
The DNA here is from genome assembly GCF_001713395.1 of Sinorhizobium sp. RAC02. Lineage (NCBI taxonomy): Bacteria > Pseudomonadati > Pseudomonadota > Alphaproteobacteria > Hyphomicrobiales > Rhizobiaceae > Sinorhizobium > Sinorhizobium sp. RAC02. The sequence goes on from NZ_CP016450.1 coordinate 1,750,733, forward strand.
TCGCTGATCGAGATCGTGCTGGCCGCCGACAAGGAGCGCGCCGCCCTGCTGAAGGAAGCGGAAACCGCGACCGACCCGCACCGCATTGCCGAAATCCAGACGCGGCTCACCGATATCGGCGCCCATTCGGCCGAATCGCGGGCCGCAAGCATCCTTGCCGGCCTCGGTTTCGACCACGAGGCGCAGCAGCGGGCCGCCAAGAGCTTTTCGGGTGGCTGGCGCATGCGCGTGGCGCTGGCGGCCGTGCTATTTTCCGAGCCGGACCTGCTGCTTCTCGACGAACCGACCAACTATCTCGATCTCGAAGGCACGCTGTGGCTGGAAGACTATGTGCGGCGCTATCCGCACACCGTCATCATCATCAGCCATGACCGCGACCTGCTCAACACCGCGGTCAACGCCATCGTGCATCTCGACCAGCAGAAGCTGACCTTCTATCGTGGCTCCTACGACCAGTTCGAGCGGCAGAAGGCCGAGAACGACGAACTTCAGATGAAGGCGAAGGCCAAGAACGAGGCCGCGCGCAAACATCTGCAAAGCTTCATCGACCGCTTCAAGGCGAAGGCCACCAAGGCCAAGCAGGCGCAGAGCCGCGTCAAGGCGCTGGAGCGCATGGGCACGGTCGCCGCCGTCATCGAGACGCATGTGCAGCCGATCACCTTTCCGGAGCCGGAAAAGCAGCCCGCATCGCCGATCGTCGCCATCGAAGGCGGCGCCGTCGGCTACACGCCGGGCCAGCCGATCCTCAAGCAGATCAACCTGCGCATCGACAATGACGACCGCATCGCGCTGCTCGGCTCGAACGGCAACGGCAAGTCGACCTTCGCCAAGTTCATCTCGGGCCGGCTGGAGGCCGAATCGGGCACCGTCAAGCGGGCGCCAAGCCTCAAGATCGGCTTCTTCGCACAGCACCAGCTCGACGACCTCGTGCCCGAGCAGTCGCCCGTCGAACATGTGCGCCGGCTGATGCCGGAGGCGCCGGAGGCCAAGGTGCGTGCGCGTGTGGCGCAGATGGGCCTTGCCACGGAAAAGATGTCCACACCCGCCAAGGACCTTTCCGGTGGCGAAAAGGCGCGCCTGCTGATGGGCCTTGCCGCCTTCGACGCGCCGAACCTGTTGATCCTCGACGAACCGACGAACCATCTCGACATCGACAGCCGCCGCGCGCTGATCGAGGCGCTGAACGATTACGAAGGCGCCGTCATCCTGATCTCGCATGACCGCCACCTCATCGAGGCGACCGTCGACCGGCTGTGGCTGGTCAACAACGGCACGGTGAAGACCTTCGACGGCGACATGGAGGAGTATCGCAGCATTATCGTCCAGTCTGGCAAGAAGGACGACAAGGACAAGGCAGCCTCCAACGGCGGCGATACGGCCAACAAGGCGGACCAGCGCAAGGCCAATGCGGACCGGCGCGCCCAGTTCGCGCCGCTCAAGAAAAAGATCAACGAAATCGAATCGCTGACGGCGAAACTGCACAAGCAGATTCAGCTTCTTGACGCAGAACTTGCGGACCCGGTGCTCTACGAAAAGAGCCCGGCGAAGGCCGCCGAGAAGGCAAAACTTCGCGCTATGGCCGTCGACAAGCTGAACGACGCCGAGGAGCAATGGCTGGAGCTGTCGGCCGAATACGAAGAGGCGATGGCCGGGTAATAAATCCCGCCCAGGCGCTATCGCGGCAGCGAAACCCGTCGCTCCAATTCAAGAAACGCACAAAAAACAGGCAGATAGCTGAAAACGCTCCCTAAGACGAAAGTCGTAGGGAAGCCTTTGCCCGTTCTTTCCCTCCTTGGCTTGAAACCCCTAACCCGACATGATTAGCTCCCGCGTGATGACACGAGAGCAGGGAGAGGAGCCCTGCTCGCCATTGGGAGGAAATCTATGGATCGTCGTTCATTCATCAAGAAGGCCGGTGTTGCCGGCGTGGGCGGTGCAGCCGCGACCATACTTGCAGCGCCGGCAATTGCGCAGACCAATCCGAAGATCACCTGGCGCCTGACCTCGTCGTTCCCCAAGGGGCTCGACACGATCTATGGCGGCGCGGTGACCTTCGCGAAGTACCTTTCCGAAGCGACCGACGGTAATTTCGAGATTCAGCCCTTTGCGGCCGGTGAACTGGTGCCCGGCCTTCAGGCCGCCGACGCCGTCTCCGCCGGCACGGTCGAGGCCTGCCACACCGTCGCCTACTATTACTGGGGCAAGGACCCCACCTGGGCGCTCGCAGCCGCTGTTCCCTTCGCGCTCAACGCGCGTGGCATGAACGCCTGGCACTACCATGGCGGCGGCATCGACCTCTGCAACGAATTCTTCGCCACGCAGAACATCTACGCCCTGCCCGGCGGCAATACTGGCGTGCAGATGGGCGGCTGGTTCCGCAAAGAAATCAAGACCGTCGAGGACCTCAAGGGCCTCAAGATGCGCATCGGGGGCTTTGCCGGCGCGATCGTCGCCAAGCTCGGCGTCATCCCGCAGCAGATCGCCGGCGGCGAAATCTACCAGGCACTGGAAAAGGGCACGATCGACGCCGCCGAATGGGTCGGTCCCTATGACGACGAGAAGCTCGGCTTCCAGAAGGTCGCGCCCTACTACTACTATCCGGGCTTCTGGGAAGGCGGCCCGACCGTGCACCTGATGTTCAACAAGGCGAAGTACGACGAGCTGCCGAAGCACTACCAGTCGCTGATGCGCACGGCGGCGCAGGCGACCGACGCCAACATGCTCCAGAAGTACGACTACCTGAACCCGACGGCGATCAAGAAGCTCGTCGCCTCCGGCGCACAGTTGCGGCCCTTCACCCCGGAAATCCTGACCGCCTGCTTCGAGCAGTCGGAAAAGACCTATGCCGAGATCGAAGGCAGCAACGCCAACTTCAAGAAGATCTGGGATTCCATCAAGGCCTTCCGCAAGGAAACCTTCCTGTGGCAGCAGGTGGCGGAGTACACCAACGACACCTTCATGATGCAGCTACAGCGCGCCGGCAAGCTCGGCTGAGCTGGCATTCAGACGGCGGGATCCATGATCCCGCCGTCTTCGTTTCATCCGGAGCAAAAATGCATCATTCTGCAGCGACTGTCGCGCATCAAGGACGCGAAGCGCTGCAGGCTCCGGCACCGGACAATCCGTTCATTGAAAACGGAGGGAGGGGAACTTGGCTCTCGCTTTACGTATCACCGGCGTCATCGACGAACTGAGCCGGCGGGTTTCGATCATCGCGATCTGGCTCGTGCTGTTTTCGTCATTGACTGCGGCCTTCAACGCAATCTTCCGCTATTCCACCGACGGCATCCTCTGGATGGAGCGCAATGTCGGCGGCGTCGGCATTTTCGAATTCATGCTCAACCTCTACCGCAACAACTCCAATACGTTGTCGGAAGCGCAGTGGTACATGTTCGCCGGCATGGTGATGCTCGGCGGCGCCTGGACCCTGAAGGTCAACGAGCATGTGCGCGTCGACCTGGTCTACGGCTCGGTCAGCGAGCGCACGCGCACCTGGATCGACCTGCTCGGCGGCGTCTTCTTCCTTCTGCCGATGTGCGCGCTGATGATCTATTTCACCTGGCCGTGGTTCGTCGATTCGTGGGTCACCAACGAAGGCTCCAACAATGCCGGCGGCCTGCCGCGCTGGCCGGCCAAGCTGATGATCCCGCTCGGCTTTGCTCTCGTCGGCCTGCAAGGTGTCGCCGAAATCATCAAATGCGTTCTCGTGTTCACGCACGGCTACGTCCGCGAATTCGCCTACGAGAAGCCGCTGCAATGATCCAGTTCATCATCCACTACATGGCGCCCATGATGTTCGTGGGCCTGATCTTCTTCATGGTCATCGGTTATCCGGCGGCCTTCTCGCTCGCGGCGGTCGGCCTGTTCTTCGGCCTCGTCGCGATCGAACTCGGGGTGATCGCGCCGGACTTCCTCGGCAACCTCACCTACCAGCTGTTCTCGGTGCTTTCGAACGACCTGCTGCTCGCCATCCCCTTCTTCACCTTCATGGGTGTGATCCTGGAACGGTGCGGGCTGGCGGAGGACCTGCTCGACGGCTTCGGCCAGCTCTTCGGCGGCGTGCGCGGCGGCCTTTCCTATGCCGTCATCCTCGTTGGCGCCGTGCTTGGCGCCATCACCGGCACCGTTGCCGCCTCCGTCATTGCCATGGGCCTCATCTCGTTGCCGGTGATGACGCGCTACGGCTACAACATCCGCCACGCCACCGGTGTCATCGCGGCCTCGGGTACCATTACGCAGCTCATTCCGCCCTCGCTCGTGCTGATCGTTCTCGCCGACCAGCTCCAGCGCTCGCCGGGCGACATGTATATCGGTGCGACCGGGGCCAGCATCGTGCAGGTGCTGCTGTTCATGGGCTGGGTTTTCATCCTCAGCATCTTCCGGCCGCACTATGTTCCGGCCCTTCCGCCGGAAGCCCGCACGCTGCGCGGCTGGCCACTCTACTGGAAGTGCATCCGTGGCATGGTGCCGTCGCTGGCGCTGATCTTCATCGTGCTCGGCACCATCTTCATGGGGCTTGCCACGCCGACGGAAGCCGGCGCCATGGGCGTCGTCGGCGCGATGCTGCTTGCCTGGATGAACGGGCGCCTGACCTGGAAGCTCATCTACCAGGGCATGGACATGACGATGCGGCTCACCGCCATGGTGGTCTTCATCCTGCTCGGCGCGCGCGTCTTCTCGCTCGTCTTCCAGGGTGTCGGCGGCAGCCACTGGATCGAGGAAATGCTGACCTCGCTTCCGGGCGGCGTCGTCGGCTTCCTGATCTTCGTCAACATCTTCATCTTCATCATCGCCTTCTTCCTCGATTTCTTCGAGATCGCCTTCATCATCGTGCCGCTGATTGCGCCCGCCGCGCAGGCGCTCGGCATCGACCTGATCTGGCTCGGCGTGATGATCTGCGCCAACATGCAGACGAGCTTCATGCACCCGCCCTTCGGCTTCGCCTTGTTCTACCTGCGGGGCATAGCGCCGAAGACGGTGAAGACGCGGGATATCTATATGGGGGCTATCCCCTGGCTGATCCTGCAGCTCATCCTCGTCGGCCTGCTGATCGCCTTCCCGGAAATGGTGACCTACTTCCTCGACAAGGACGTGGTGCAGGATCTCGACAGCATCCAGATCCTGGTGCCGGGCACGGAAGGTGGCAGCGGGCTCGACAGCGCTCCGAGCTTCGGCCTCGATTCACCGCCGCAGTTCGGGCAGTAACGCCCCTCACCCGCTCCAGACAAACGGCGCCGCTTGCCAGCGGCGCCGTTTATGCTAGAGGAGTAAATCATCATACAAATGAGGGTGGAGCCATGTCCCCGATCAATCTCGCAATCGTCGGCGTCGGCAAGATCGTGCGCGACCAGCATCTTCCGGCCGTCGCAAAGAACAGCGACTACAGGCTGATCGCCGCGGCTAGCCGCCATGGCACGGTGAATGGCATCGACAATTTCAAGTCGATCGACGAGATGTTGGTAGCGGCGCCTGATATCGCCGCCGTATCGCTCTGCATGCCGCCGCAGTATCGCTACGAAGCCGCCGAGAAGGCGCTTTCCGCCGGAAAACATGTCTTCCTCGAAAAGCCGCCCGGCGCGACCCTCTCCGAAGTCGCCGATCTCGAAGCGCTTGCTGATTCGAAGGGGCTCTCGCTCTTCGCAAGCTGGCATTCACGCTACGCGCCGGCCGTGGAAGCCGCCAAAACCTTCCTTGCCGGCACGACGATCCGCGCCATGCAGGTGATCTGGAAGGAAGACGTGCGCCACTGGCACCCGAACCAGGAATGGATCTGGCAGGCCGGCGGTCTCGGCGTCTTCGATCCCGGCATCAATGCGCTGTCGATCGTTACCCACATCCTGCCGCGCCCCGCTTTCATCACCGCCGCCACGCTGGAATTCCCGGAAAACCGCGACGCACCGATCGCCGCCTCGATCACCTTCTCCGACGCCAAGGGCCTCGACCTCAAGGCGGATTTCGACTGGCGCCAGACGGGCAAGCAGAGCTGGGACATCGTCGCCCAGACCGAAGCGGGCGAAATGGTGCTGTCAGAAGGCGGCGCAAAACTCTCCATCGACGGCAAGCTGGTGCACGACGAGCCGGAGCAGGAATATCCCATGCTCTACAAGCGCTTCGCCGAGATCGTGAAGGCCGGAAAATCCGACGTCGACCTCGCGCCGCTGCGCCATGTCGCCGATGCCTTCATGCTGGGACGGCGCAAGTTCGTCGAAGCATTTCACGATTGACGTCAGGCGCGCACGTTCAATCATCCGTATCCGGATCGAAGAATTTGCGCCATTCCCCACCAACCGCAGTTCGCTCGGCAGAGTAATCGACCTCAAGGGCCGGAATGACGTCCTCGAGGGAGGGATCGCGGTCCACGAGATGCCGCCAGTGCAGGATGCGCAGCGTCTCGTCGTCTTCATCGTGGCTGTGATCCGTATGGCCGCACAGCAAGACCCAATCACCGCCGCTGCGAGACACGACCAACACGCTGTCGCCATCCTCAACGACATGCGTGCAGGAAATGCACAGGGTGCTTCGGTCCGGCGCAGCACCTTCCCGCTCCTCCTGCTCCCCGAGGCGGGACGCCGCATCATACGCTGGCAACGCATCCAGAATCTGGTGGTATCGGGCACTATCGATGCCGGTGCGCTGCTCGATCGCGAGCGTGCTCTGGTCGCGCTCCGAAAGCCTGAAGAGCGGGCGCTGCGTCGCGTTGCGAAACTGGATGTCGACCGGCGCGTGCAGCGACGAGACATAGCCGGGCAGGCTGTTGGCCAGCGTTCCTGAGTATTGCGGTTCAGACGAACCGTCAGCATCATAAAATTCGAGATAGCGCTGGAAGACCGCGACATCGACCTCGGCCCAGACACCCCAGCCGAAATCGCTCCCCATGTCCGGCAACGGCACCGATAACAGCCCACGAATGAAATGCCGTTCGCCATACTGGCACAAGTCATCCGTGAAGCGGGCCGCCTCTTCACGCCCGGGCGCCGGTATCGCCCACACATCGTCGGGAAGCTTGAACGCCCAATCCGTCGGCAGCCCGTCGTGGGACTGCCCGCAGGTGGCGCAAACAAAATGGCCGCTCATCTCATCGCTCCTAGAAAGACAGGGGGCAGGTCGCATCACGGCTCCTCGCGCCACATATCGTCATCATCGGCGAAGTACAGCAGCATCCCGCCCCTCAACGAGAGAAGCGCGGCAAGGTCGGCTTTCGGGACAGCGTCGGGCAAGCCCAGGGTGAAGCTCTCCGGCTGTCGTCCGTCGAGCAGGGCCACGGCGGCGGCCAGCCAGCGGTTGCCGATGCCGCGTAACGCTTCGCGCGGGTGGCGCTGCGGCCCGCAGGTAACGTAGTCGTTCGGCACGTCGTCGCCGGATATCGCCCACCAGCCGACGAAGCCTGGTCGCTTGAGGCTCTCCACCGCCCACAGCGCGGCGTGCGGATAAACGTCCCATGCCGGCCATTCGCCGACCTCGCCGTGTGCGAGGCGTTGGCGACCCAGATAGTCGAGCACGCCTCTTCGCTGGCTGTCACACCAAAGCTCGAACTTCTGCTCGTCCTCATCCATCCCGAACCTCTTCGATCCTTCCGCCCGGCGGGTCGGATGCCTATCTTTTCTCGACGGAAGCCTTGAGGGCTGCATCGATCTCGGCGAATGCTTCGGGCGCATACTCACGCTCGCGACGCAGGAAGTCCGCATGCCTGTCGGCGAATGCCGCCACATCCTTCAACGTTTCCGGATAGGGCTCGCCCAGGCTCCAAAACAGGAAGCCGTGGCCGACCAGGGCTTCGACCTTGGCCCACTGCCCGACATCGGACCGCTTGGGCGGCCTGAACTTGCGGCCGAGCCCTATGCTCGGGCCGCCACAACTTGGACAAGGCAGAACGGCGGCAGCTTTACTGGATCGCTTGAAGCTCACGCGACAGGAAAAGCAGGCATAGGGATGCAGATAGGCCGATTGCGCCTGCACGGGTTTTTGCGCCGGGGGCATCACGACACCTCCCGAAATTTCGGCAGTTGATGAAACGGATCGACCGGGCCGCTGTCGCGGACGAGTGTCGCGACAATTTTCAGGCCGCCGCCCGACCGCAGCGAAACGAGCTGACCAAGATAGGTCCCGTTCCCGATCGGCAACGTCACCCCAGCGCCGAGGTTCTCCGCCGCGCCGAAAAGGACGCGCCCGGTGGCGACCGTCAACCGGAAAGGCGGCAGCGTCTCCATGACCCTTTTGTACTCCCGCGGAACCAGGAAAGGTTCGTCGCAATCCAGGTGCCGCAAGGCCACGGAACAGGGCCCATCAGCGCCGGTTCCCGCGATGAGATACCGGCCCGCATTGGCAGCATCGAGGGCGGCTTGCATGTCCCACCAGCCTTCTGGCAACGCCCCGTCGGCAACGGCAAGCGACGCGGTTTCGGTTCGCACACGTTTCGCCTTCGTCTCCCCGAGGACGGGAAGCTTGGAAAAGCCAAGCCGATCCATGCGGATCGCTGCGAGTTGCGTCATGAGGGTATTGGTGTCGCAAAAAGCGTTGCTCGCGCGCCGGGCAAGACGAAGCACCGATTGGAGGGCCTGTATGTCCGCATCCGTGAGACGCTCGGCGCCCAGAACCGCCTGCCTGCCCAGCCCAAGCGCCTGCCGGCACTGGCGCATGCGCAGTCTGGCGTCGCTTTCGGCCTCTATGGTCAGGCTCAGTTGTTCACACGCATCCGCGATCCGGTATTCCGCCATTGGCGATCACCTCATCACTCCCGAAGGCACCGTAGTTAGCGAAAACGGGTTAATTTTGCGGATGGTGCGTCCCGGCTTGCCGGAAAAATCGGGAGGAGCGCCAATTGCCCTGCACTGCCGGTCGCAGGGTCTCAGGCCTTCTTGACCCAGCGCCCGTCGCTGTTCTGCTGCCAATAGGTCAGCTGATGCCCCTCGCCTTTCAGGCGTTTCCAGTGTTCGCGCGCCCTCTCCACTTCAGCCTGGTCGTAGCCGTCGAACATGAAGATGACGCGTTCATAGGCATCGAGCGGCGGTGGTTCCGCACCAGCGATCAGGAAGCGGACATTGGCCGCGTTGGCATTGTCCGGCGTTGTCGTCAGCAGCACGGGCTGGTCGGCGGGAAAGCCCTGCTCGTCCGTGCCGTGCGGCAGAAAACTGTCCTCGCGAAAGGTCCACAGATGCGTGTCGAGCGCATCGCGCCGCTCCGCGTCGCCCGCCTGGACGACGACGCGCCAGCCGCGCTCGAGGCTCTTGTCGAGGAGCGGCGGCAGCGCGTCCTCAAGCTTCGATTCGGTCAGGTGGTAGAAGAGGACTTCACTCACCTGCCGGTCACCCCTCGTAGTTCGCGCGCACCAGTTCGTCGAGCAGGCGCACGCCGAAGCCGGAGCCCCAGGACTGGTTGATCTCGTCGGTCGGCGAGCCCATGGCGGTGCCGGCAATGTCGAGATGGGCCCAGGGCGTGTCCTTGACGAAACGGTGCAGGAATTGCGCAGCGGTGATCGAGCCGGCCAGGCGGCCGCCAGTGTTCTTCATGTCGGCGAACTTGCTGTCGATCATCTTGTCGTATTCACGGCCGAGCGGCATGCGCCACAGGCGCTCGTGGGTGGCAAGGCCGGCGGCCGTGAGGCGTGCGGAAAGCGTGTCGTCGTTGGAGAACAGGCCGGCATGGTGGCTGCCAAGCGCCACGGTGATCGCGCCGGTCAGGGTCGCGAGGTTGACCATGAACTGCGGCTTGAAGGTCTCGTTGCAATACCAGAGCGCATCGCAGAGCACGAGGCGGCCTTCGGCATCCGTGTTGATGACCTCGATCGTCTGGCCGGACATCGACTTGACGATGTCGCCGGGGCGCTGGGCATTACCATCGGGCATGTTTTCCACAAGGCCGAGGATGCCGACGACATTCGCCTTCGCCTTGCGGGCGGCGAGCGTGTGCATCAGGCCGATGACCGCGGCGGCACCGCCCATGTCGCCCTTCATGTCCTCCATGCCGGCCGCCGGCTTGATGGAAATGCCGCCGGTATCGAAGACGACGCCCTTGCCGATGAAGGCGATCGGGCGGTCCTTCTCCTTGCCGCCCTTCCAGTGCATGACCGCGAGGCGTGGCGGACGCACAGAACCCTGCGCGACGCCGAGCAGCGCCGCCATGCCTAGCTTCTTCATCTCGCGCTCGGTGAGGATATCCACCTCGACACCAAGCTTTTCCAGTGCCTTGGCCTTGTCGGCGAATTCGACCGGGCCGAGCACGTTGGCGGGCTCGTTGACGAGATTGCGGGCGAGAATCACGCCCTCCGCAATGGCATCGGAAATGTCGTTCGCCTTCTTTGCAGCCGCGGCGGTAGCGGTGACGATCGTCACCTTGGTCGCTTTGCCGGCCTTTGCCTCGTCATCCTCGCCCTTTTTCGTCTTGTAGATATCGAAGCTGTAGGCGCCGAGCTGCATGCCGAGGGCAAAGTCAGCGGCATTCTTCGCCGTCACGGTGATACCGGGCGCATCGAGGTAGATCACCGCCTTGTCCACACCGGCGATCTTGGCAGCCGCGGCTCCGCCGGCCTTCAGCCAATCATGCGCGATGAGCTTGTCGGCCTCGCCGAGGCCGAGGATGCGGATACGATCCACCGGCGCACCATGCGGCGCCAACACGTCGAGGCTTTTCAGCGCCTTGCCGGTGAACTTCGCGACCGCTGCAGCGCGCGCGACAACACCTTCCGGGTCGACCTCACCAACGCCGGCCGCCTCACCGCCGGCAATCTGCAGAAGAATCGCGAGACCACCCGAAGCGCGTGCCGTCTTTGCGAAACCGATGTCGAACCTGGAAGCCATGACTTACTCCGAATGTCAGCCGGCGGGCCTGTCATCCCGCCTGGGAGCCCGCAAATCGCATCAATTCCTTGTCGCTTTTGCGGCGCTTGGCAAGATGCGTCACCTTGTTTACAGAAGGTTAAGCATGCTTGTTCGCCATAAATTTTCCATCGGAGTGGAGACTCCTGGCTATAGCATCCGGCTGAAGAAAGCTTATATGCCCATGGCTGTTCCGACGGGTGCCCCAGCACGACACCGGAGCCGCTTGTCGGAAACGCGGACGAAACGATGAAATTGATCGAGCGCTATATCCTGCGGCGGGCGTCGCTCATGTTCGTCGCCACGCTCGTGCCCTTGCTCGGTATCGTCTGGGTCACGCAGGCGCTGGCCAGCGTCAACCTCGTTACGGACAGCGGCCAGTCAATCTTCGCCTTCCTGAAGCTCGCGACGCTGATCATTCCCTCGGTCATCCCGATCATCCTGCCCTTCGCGCTCGTCATCGGCGTGTCGCAGACGCTGACCGTGATGAATTCCGATTCGGAATTGACGGTGCTGAATTCGGCCGGTGCCTCGCGCGTCACCATCATCCGCCCCGTCATGATCCTCGCGATCGCGATGAGCTTCGTGTCCTTCGCCGTCGACAACTTCGCCGAACCCTATTCGCGTGTCGCCGTGCGCAAGATGATCGCCACAGCCCATGCCGACATGCTCTCCGCCGTCGTGCAGGAAAATACCTTCCGCAAGGTTGCCGACGGCCTCTATGTGCAGGTGGCGGAGCGCCGCAACGGCGGCGTGCTGCGCGGCCTCTTCGTTGCCGATACCCGTGATCCGCGCTTCGAACTCGTCTACTATGCCCGCGAAGGTGCGGTGGACGAAAACAGCTCGGCGCTCGTCATGAAGGACGGCGAGGTGCATCGCAAGCTGCCGGACGGCGATGTCTCGATCATCAAGTTCGATTCCTATGCCTTCGACCTCACCGACCTTACGCAGAGCCTCGGCAAATCGAACATCCGCGCCAAGGATCGCGACCTGTTCTACCTGCTGGACCCGGATCCGAAGGACCCACAGTTCGAGAAGAATCCGGGCACCTTTACCGCCGAGCTGCACCGTCGCTTCACAGAATGGCTGCTGCCCGCCGTCTTCGGCCTGATCGCGCTCGTCGTCAGCGCCGATGCCCGCTCGCATCGCGAGGCGCGGGTGCATCCGATGCTGACGGCGCTGTTGACGGCACTCTTCGTACGCTGGCTGAGCTTCTACGCATCCAACAACGCCGAAGAGTCCGTCTATTTCATACCCGTCATGTATCTCATTCCAATCGTCACCGCGGCGTTGGCGATCCGCTTCCTTGGGCGCAACAAGAGCCTTGACATCCCGATGACGCTGGGCGAACGGCTCACGGACCTGCGCGACCGAGTGCTGTCGCGCTTCACGCGGGCGGGCTCGACACCCACCGGAGGCGGCCAGCCATGATCCCGACCCTCGGCCTCTACTTCTTCCGCCGCTACATCGTCACCACCATCTGGTTCCTGCTCGGCATCTTCTCGCTGATCTTCATCATCGATTTCAGCGAATTGTCGAACCGCATCGGCTCGCTGCCGGGCTATACGCTGACCAGCGGCCTGCTCGTCACCGCGCTGCGCATTCCGATGATCCTGATGCAGACCGTGCCCTTCGTGGCGCTCTTTGCTGGCATGGCGGCGCTGATCTCGTTGAACCGGCGCTACGAGCTGGTCGTCACGCGTGCTGCCGGCATTTCCGTCTGGCAGTTCCTGCGTCCCTTCGTCGTCGGCGCCTTCCTGTTCGGGGTGCTGGCGGTGCTGATCATCAGCCCGATCGCCGCCTGGGGCAGCAAGAAGGCACAGGAAGTCGAAGCAAGCTGGGGCGCCACCGTCTCGCGTACGGAAAACGCCGTACCGTGGATCCGCCAGATCTATGGCGACGACCAGGCGATCATCGGCGCCAAGGCGCTGCTTGACGACGGCACACGGCTTTTGAACGTCACGGTCATCCACTTCGATACCGACGGCCGCATCGCACTGCGCCAGGATGCCGAATCGGCAACCTTGGAAGATGGTTACTGGCTGCTTAACAACGTCAACGAAACGCGGATTGGAGAATTGCCGGTCCGTCTCAAGGAGGCGCAGCTTCGTACCAACCTGAAACGGGAATTCGTTCAGGAAAGCCTCGAAAAGCCTGAATCCATTCCATTTTTGAGCCTTGGACGGAAGATCGAGGCGGCAAAGTCGTTCGGTTTCCCCACAAACGCCATGGAAACGCAGTTCCACTCCATGCTGTCGCTGCCGCTTCTCCTGGTTGCGATGACGCTGATCGCGGCCTGTGTATCATTGAAATTTAGCCGGTTTAATCAATCGCGTGCGGTGATTCTGGGTGGAATCCTGTCTGGCTTCATGCTTTATGTCGTCACCGTGCTTGTGAAGGCATTTGGAAGCAGCGGTGTTGTTCCTCCGTTTGTTGCGGCCTGGCTCCCAGTGGTCGTCGCAATGTCGTTGGGTGCGACTATTCTTCTGCATCAGGAGGACGGCTAGTGGCGGCAGGCGCCCGCAAAACGAATTGGTGGTCGAAAGCCGCCCTGCTTGCAGGTGCGGCCATGGGCGCCTTCGTGTCCGCCGTTGCCCTGCCCGCGCAGGCCCAGGCACCCGACATCCGGACGATGGAACCGAACATTCCGGATGACGCCAAGCTCATCCTGGCTGCCAACGAACTCGTCTATAATAACGACACGGAAAAGGTGATTGCCCGCGGCGCGGTGCAGATCAACTATGGCGGTTACAGGCTCGTCGCCCGCCAGGTCGAATACAATCAGAACACCGGCCGCTTGACGGCGCACGGCAATATCGAACTCATCGAACCGACCGGCAACCGGATCTATGGCGATGAGATGGACCTGTCGGACGATTTCGCCAACGGCTTCGTCAATGCGTTGCGCATCGAGACCACCGACCTCACCAAACTTGCGGCGACCAGCGGCGAGCGCGTCAACGGCGAGGAAATGATCCTCAACCACGCCGTCTATACCGCCTGCACGCCCTGCGCCACGAACCCGACGCATCGCTCGCTCTGGCAGATCAAGGCCGAGCGCGTCGTGCAGAACGGCCGCACCAAGACGATCCGGCTCGAGCGTGCCCGCTTCGAGATGTTCGGCAGGCCGATCGCCTATATTCCGGTGCTGGAAGTGCCGGACCATACGGTCAAGCGGAAGAGCGGCTTCCTGTTTCCGCAGTTCGGCTATGAGCAGAAGCTCGGCTTCGGCGTTACGACGCCCTACTACTTCGCCATCGCACCGGACATGGATGCGACGCTCTCGCCCACCGTGCTGACCCGCCAAGGTTTTCTGCTCGAAGGTGAATTCCGCAAGCGTTTTCATAACGGCCAGGTGACCTTGCGCGCCGCCGGCATCCAGCAAACGAACCCCAGCGTTTTCACGGGTGGCACGAGCGACCGGTACGAAGACTTCCGCGGCATGGTCGCCTCACAGGGCAACTTCAAGATCAATCCCCGCTGGGCCTTCGGCTGGGATGTGATGGTACAGACCGACAACAACTTCTCGCGCACCTATGATCTGGATGGCCTGGACGATCGCATCCATGCCAACCAGTTCTACCTGTCCGGCCTTGGCCGCCGTAACAGCTTCGACATGCGCGCCTTCTATTTCGACGTGCAGGACGCCGACCCGGTGGACAAGCTGGAGCGCAAGCAGGCAATCGCGCAGACGCTGGACCACGAATATATCGTACCGCAGCCGGTGCTTGGCGGCGAACTCAGCATCACGACGAACATCACCAACGTCCAGCGTGACCTCGAGGATTTATACAGCGTAGGCAACAATGATCGCTTTCGCGGGCTCGCCGGCGGCACGACACGGCTGACCAGCGAAATGGAATGGAAGCGCCAGTTCATCGTACCCGGCGGCCTGGTGCTGACACCGCTGCTGGCGGCGCGCGGCGATATACATCGCCTCGACATGACGGCGCCCGACGGTTACGCCGGTGATTTTAAATACGCCGGTAATTATGAAAACGACAACAGTGCGACCCGGGCGATGCTGACCGCCGGCCTTGAAGCGCGCTACCCGATCCTGGCGACAACCGATTACAGCACGCATCTCTTCGAGCCGATCGCCCAGATCTATGTCCGCCCGGACGAAGACCTTGCCGGGGCGCTGCCGAACGAGGATTCGCAGAGCTTCGTCTTCGACGCCACCAACCTGTTCGAGCGCGACAAGTTCTCCGGATTCGATCGTATCGAGGGTGGATCGCGCGCCAATCTTGGCCTACGCTACACAGGCACGTTCGACAACGGCGTGCGGCTGCGCAGCATCATCGGCCAGTCCTTCCATCTCGGCGGCGTAAACTCGTTCGCGACCGACGACCTGGTCCATGCCGGCGCCAATTCCGGCCTCGAGACAGATTCGTCCGACTATGTCGGCATGACCGGCATCGATCTGCCGAACGGCCTCTCGGTCGCGTCCAGCGCCCGGCTTGACAAGGACGACCTGTCGGTCCGCCGCTCCGATACGTCACTACGCTTCGATGGCGCCCGCTTCGAGACCGAGCTCACCTATACGCGCATCGCTGCACAGCCTGAATACGGCCTGGCGGATAACGCCAGCGAGCTGCAAAGTGCGGCGGCCTTCAAGTTCAAGGACTACTGGTCAGTCTTCGGCTCGCTCACCTACGATCTCAACCGCAAGAGCCTGTCGCGCAACGGCATCGGCTTTTCCTATGACGACCGGGACACCGTTTTCTCGATCGTCTACGAGCAGACACGCGATAAATCCAGCAGCACGGCAAACGACTGGTCGATCGGCGCGCGCCTGATGTTCCGCACGCTGGGCGACATCCATGTCGGCGATACGACGCTGACCGGCTTCGAGTAAGGGCATCGCTCCACTCTTGTCATCGTTTGGCCGCATGTATTATGCACATCCGGGAGAGACACTGCCGGAAGCGTGCCTGTACGCTGACGGCTGTGGAAATGGGTTTGGGAAAGGGACTGGCATGATGGGCAGAGAATCTCTGGTACGTTCCATGATGATGGGCGTGGCCTTGGCCGCCGCCGTGACGCTGACGCTTCCGGCCGGCACCGCCCAGGCCGCAAGCTCGGTCGTCGCCGTCGTCAACAACACGCCGATCACCTCTGGTGATGTCGAAAGCCGCGCCAACTTTCTGAAGCTGCAGCGCGCGAAGGGTAATCTGCGGGCGTTGGCCCGCGAGCAGATGATCGACGACGCCCTGAAGCGCGGTGAAATCCTGCGTGCGAAGGCGTCCGTCAGCACGAGCGACGTGGACACTGCCTTCGCGCGTTTTGCAGCGTCCAACAAGATGTCGCCGGAGCAGATGGCCAAGATCCTCAACCAGGCTGGCGTCGGCGTCGACCATTTCAAGCAGTATATCGCCGTGCAGATGAGCTGGCCACGCCTGGTCAACGCCCGTTACGGTCGCGGCGCCGACGACAAGACGCTGATGCAGCGCATGCAGGAAAATGGCGGCAAGAAGCCCGTCACCACCGAATACTTCCTCAAGCAGGTGATCTTCGTCGTGCCGGAGAAGAAGCGCAACGCCATTCTCGGCAAGCGCAAGCAGGAGGCGGAAGCCTCGCGCTCGAAGTTCCCCGGCTGCGACCAGGCCAAGGTTTTTGCCGCGACGATGCGGGATGTTTCGATCCGCGACCTCGGCCGCGTGCTCGCGCCTGAAATGCCCGCCGACTGGAAGCCGCTCATCGAAAAGACTGACGGCATGACGACCGGCACCCGCGTTACGGAACGCGGCGTCGAATATCTCGCGATCTGCAAGAAGCGGGAGGTCAATGACGACGTGGCGGCCGAAACGGTCTTCCGTGCCGAGGACATCGGCAAGGAGAAGAGCGGCGAGGAAGACGCAAACAGCAAGAAGTTCCTCGCTGAGCTGCGCAAGAAAGCGACCATCACCGAACGTTGATCCCGACTTGACGGGCGGCCACCCGCCGCCCCTCGCAACCGCTTGACGGCAAGGTCCCATGACGATGACGAACATGCCTCCGCTGGCGCTCACCATGGGCGATCCGGCGGGGATCGGACCGGATATCACGCTCGCCCTCTGGTCGAACCGTCATGCCCTCTCGCTGCCGCCCTTTCTCTTCGTCGGTGATGCGCAGGTGCTACGTGAGCGCGCCAAAGTGCTCGGTCTCGACATCACTGTCGCGAGCGCAACGCCAGAAGAGGCCACCCGGCTGTTTTCCGACGCACTTCCCGTCCTTTCTTGCGATTGCAGCGAAACCGTCACATCGGGCAGGCCGGATTCCCGCAATGCAGCGGCCATTACAGGCGCCATCGAAACGGCAGTCGCGCTGACGCTCGCCGGCCGCACGGCTGCGGTGGTCACCAACCCCATCGCCAAGGCCGTGCTCTATGATGCCGGCTTCGGCTTTCCCGGCCATACGGAATTCCTGGCCGATCTTGCGGCAAAGGCGACCGGCAAGGAAGCGCTTCCGGTCATGCTGCTTGCCGGACCAAAACTGCGCAGCGTGCCTGTCACCATTCACATTCCGCTGAAGGATGTCCCAACGGTCCTGACACAGGAACTGATCGTCGAAACCGCGACGATCACCGAGCGGGACCTGCGCCAGCGCTTCGGCATTGCCCGCCCGCGGCTCGCCATTGCAGGGCTCAATCCGCATGCTGGCGAAACCGGAACCATCGGACTGGAGGACGAGGCAATCGTGCGCCCGGCTGTCGAGCGGCTGAAGGCTGCCGGCATCGATGCGGTCGGCCCCCTGCCCGCCGATACGATGTTCCACGATGCCGCCCGCGCGACCTATGACGTGGCGATCTGCATGTATCACGATCAGGCGCTGATCCCGGCCAAGGCGCTCGGCTTCGACGATTCCGTCAATGCAACGCTGGGCCTGCCCTTCATCCGCACCTCGCCGGACCACGGCACCGCCTTCGCAATCGCCGGCAAGGGCGTTGCCAAGCCGGACAGCCTTTTGGCCGCCATCCGGCTCGCCCACACGCTTGGCACCCACGAGCGGACGACAAGGGAACGCGCATAATGGCCGCACTCGACGGACTGCCGCCGCTGCGCGATGTCATCCAGCGCCATGGACTCGATGCAAAGAAGGCGCTCGGGCAGAACTTTCTGCTCGATCTCAATCTGACGCAGAAAATCGCCCGCACGGCCGGCCCCATCGAAAACCATACCGTCATCGAGGTCGGCCCCGGCCCCGGTGGTCTGACACGCGCGATCCTTGCGCTCGGCGCCAAGCGGGTCATTGCCATTGAGCGCGATGCGCGCTGCCTGCCGGCGCTCGCGGAAATCTCGGACCACTATCCCGGTCGCCTGACGGTCATTGAAGGCGATGCGCTGAAGACGGACTTTGAGGCGCTGGCGCCGGGCGAGCCCGTACGCATCATTGCCAACCTGCCCTACAATGTCGGTACGCAGTTGCTGGTCAACTGGCTGCTGCCGAAGACCTGGCCACCCTTCTGGGACTCACTGACGCTGATGTTCCAGCGCGAGGTCGGCCTTCGCATTGTCGCTGAGGACAATGACGACCATTATGGCCGCCTCGGCGTGCTCTGCGGCTGGCGTACAGACGCACGCATGGCCTTCGACGTGCCGCCGCAGGCCTTCACGCCACCGCCGAAGGTGACCTCCTCCGTCGTGCACCTGGAGCCCATCGCCAATCCCCTGGCCTGCGATGTCAGCGCGCTGGAACGCGTCACCCACGCCGCCTTCGGCCAGCGCCGCAAGATGCTGCGTCAAAGCGTAAAATCGCTCGGCGGCGAGGCCCTGCTTGCACGTGCCGAAATCGACCCGCAGCGGCGGGCCGAAACGCTGAGCGTGGAAGAATTCGTGCGGCTGGCGAACGCGCTCTGAACGAGGCGCCCGCCTCTCCTCACCTATAGAACAGGCTTTTCCGTCACCAGCTTGGTCACGAACTCGAAGAGCCCGTGGCGACGGTCGCGGCGCAGGCGTTCGGCCTTGACGATGCTTTGTACGGCGTCGAAGGCGACCGAGAGGTCGTCGTTGAGGATGACATAGTCATATTCCCGCCAATGCTCAATTTCGGCGCAGGAATTGGCAAGGCGCGTCTGGATGACCTCTTCGGTATCCTCGGCGCGGCGATGCAGGCGCGATTGCAGCTCGGTCATCGACGGCGGCAGGATGAAGATGGAGACGACGTCCGCCGGCATCTTTTCCTGCAGCTGCTGAGCGCCCTGCCAATCGATGTCGAAGAGCATGTCGCGGCCAGTGGACATGGCCTCCTCAACCGGCTCGCGCGGCGTGCCGTAGAAATTGCCGTGCACCTCCGCCCATTCCAGAAGCGCCTGGGAATCGCGCAGACGCTCGAATTCGCGGTGGTTGATGAAATGGTAATGGCGGCCGGCGATCTCGCTGGCGCGGCGCTGGCGCGTCGTCACGCTCACCGAGAGGCTGAGGCCCGGGTCGGCCTCAAGCAGATTGCGGGCGATCGTCGACTTGCCGGCCCCGGACGGCGAAGAAATGACGAGCATGAGCCCGCGGCGTTCGATTTGGATATGTTTCGACGGCTCGGCCATGGCCTACTCCAGATTCTGGACCTGTTCCCTGAACTGGTCGATGACGACCTTCAGCTCGATACCTGCTGCCGTTACAGCAGCAGCGTTCGACTTGGAACAGATCGTATTCGATTCCCGGTTAAATTCCTGTGCGAGAAAATCGAGCTTGCGGCCGATCGGCCCGCCCTCGGCGATGAGTTCGCGTGCGGCAGCGACATGCGCCTTCAGCCGGTCGACCTCCTCGCGCAGGTCCGCCTTGGTGGCAAGCAGCGCCGCCTCCTGGTGCAACCGGTCACGATCGAGCGCCGTCGTGCCCTGCATGAGCACGGCCACCTGCGCGGAAAGCCGTTCGGCAATCGCCGATACGCTGCGCGAAGGATCGGCCTCGACGGTCTGCGTCAGCGCCTCGATGCGCGCGACCTGCCCCAGCAGCACCTCGGCGAGCGCCGCGCCCTCCTTGCCGCGCATGTCGGCAAGACAGCGGATCGCTTCGGCAAGGCCTGCCTTGATATCCTTGTCACGCGTGGCCCGCTCCGCTTCGCTTTCCTCCGCCTCGCGGAAATCGACGATTCCGCGAACGGCGAGCAGCGT
This sequence comes from Sinorhizobium sp. RAC02, assembly GCF_001713395.1. Taxonomy (NCBI): domain Bacteria; kingdom Pseudomonadati; phylum Pseudomonadota; class Alphaproteobacteria; order Hyphomicrobiales; family Rhizobiaceae; genus Sinorhizobium; species Sinorhizobium sp. RAC02. The sequence continues at coordinate 1,770,635 of NZ_CP016450.1, forward strand.
ATCGAGCTTCAGCGGCGCCGGATCCACGATACCGGTGAGCTGATCGCGCAATGCCAGCACGGCGGCAAGCGCGCCCTGGTTCACCACGGCCTCGACCTGCGCTTCGCTGACGCTCGTCGCAAGGCCGATCTGCAGGTTACCGCGTGAAAAGGCTTCGCCGGCAAGCCGGCGCACATCGGCCTCCAGCGCTTCGAGGCCGGGGGGAAGGCGAAGCCGAAGATCGAGGCCCTTGCCATTGACCGAGCGCAGCTCCCACACCCAGCGGCTGCGTCCGCTCGTTCCCTCGACCCGTGCGAAGCCGGTCATCGATTGTAATGTCATGTCATCCTCCAGTCGGCGCCCCACCGCGGTATGAATCAAATCGGAAATGGGTCAGCCGGAACGCGCGATGCGCGAATTCATCCCCCAAAGTGAAGCACTTTCGCGGGGTTGGAAACGGCAAGAACCGACGGAACGACAGCGATCCACATCAAAGCGACGCTGCCAGCCGCCGCGGCGTCAATTGCGGGCGCGGGAAATGAGATCGGTGATGTCGGTGATCGTGTCGAGGGCGGAGACGTCGAAATCGGCGCTGGCGAGATTCAGCTCGAAATCCTGTTCCAGCAGCATGATCATTTCGGTCGCCGCCAGCGAATCCAGCCGTCCGGTGATGAACAGGGATTCGTCATCGCGCACAGGATCGCGGTCGCCGCGGGCTGCGAGCAGGCCGGTGACGGCGGTGCGAAGTCGTTCCACGGTGGAAAGGCTCATGTCAGGCTCCGAACAGGCTGAAAAGGAAGGCGAAGCGTTCGCCGATGGTGAACGCGTCGATGGGTTCGTTGAAGATGGTGAGCAGGCAGAAGAACAGGCCGACCTGAAGACGGGGCAGGACATCGTAGCGCAGAAATCCGTCTTCCGGCTTCGGCCGCCGGTTGCGAAGCTGTGACACGATCAGCCCGCCGGCCAGCACGACGCAATAGAGAAGATAGCTTTCGAAGGCCCGCAGGCCCGGCAGAACCCCGTTCACCGCGAGGATGTCGATGCGGCCCATGAAATGGAAAAGCCAGTTGCCGACGCACGCCGCGCAGAAGGTGGCGAAAGCGACACGCAGGCGCGGGTGTTTCTTGAACCAGCGCAGGAAGGCCGGATAGAAGAAGAAATCGACCAGCAGTTCCTTGAAATAGAAATAGTAGCGGTTCCAGAACTCCGCCAGGCTGCGCGCGGCAAGCGGGCGTACCGTATTGCGGGGAATGCCGTAGCCGGCGACGCGGATGAGCGCGACGACGATATGGCCCCAGGCTGCAAGGTGCAGGATATCGAGGAGATAGTGCACCACGAGCGAGGCCCAGGATAGGGCGGCCGGAAGCGGCGCGCCCTTGGCGGCGGCGGCCATGGCATCGGCCAGGACCGGCACGCCGGCTTCCGTGTTCAGAACGTTGCGGGCCGTGACATCGGCGCCGGCCAGCAACGCGCCCCAGACGATAAGCTTCAGCCCCTTGAGGCGGGTGACGGCGAGTGCGGTCTCGTCCTTCGCCTCGAATTTCGCGAGGAAACCGGCACCCTTGCCGATCGGCAGCGTCGGTCCCTCCCAGAACGGCCGGAAGAAGGCGACGCGCGGAAGCGGATTGGTGGTCTGCTTCACCTTCTGGTCGGCCAGCGCATAGGCGATGCACCAGAAGCCGGAGGCGAGCGCCGCAAGGAACAGCCAGACCTCCGCGGCGAATTTCACGGGCAGAAGACCGGAGAGCGGCACCGCCAGGACAGCGAAGAAGATAAGCATCATCGTCAGGACGGGATGGCGGCCCGGCGCCGTCGTGCGAAAGGTCGATTGCAGGCGCAGCGCCGCTATGCCGAAGGCGAGGAAGGCAATGCCTGCGCCGGCAATCAGGATGCGCTGGTCGATGGTGCCGACCAGATCCATCTCCCGGCGCAGGAAATCGCTGAGCTCCTCCGAGCGCGTCGGCCGCAGCATGATGAAAAACAGCGTCGTGAGACCGATGACCAGCGTGCGCCGGGCCGGAAAGGCAGCGCAGCCGGCAAGGCCGAGAGCGACGATCAGCATGCTGCCGGGGCCAGGCCGCGTGGTGCAGAAGACGAGGAAGACCGCGACATGCAGCAGCACGATGCCCTTCATGCTTGTCGCGAAGGCGATGGCCGCGGGCGCCTTGTCCATGCCGAGCCAGGCGGCACGCAGCGCCAGCGCCAGCCCGAGAAGACCGGGGCGGACCTGCCTCTGCGACGACGCGGTCTCGCTCATGCCGCGTCCTCCCGCGTGGCAAAGTGGCCTGCGTCGAGGTCGGCGAAGAGTGACTTGCGGTCGACCTTGCCATTGCTGTTCAGCGGCAGGGTCTCGATGAGGTGGATTGCGGAGGGAACCATGTAGGCCGGGAGTTTCGCCCGCAGGGCGTCACGGATCGCAGGCCCTTCCATCGCCGCGCCGACGGCGAAGCCGACGATGCCGCTGGCCGAGCCGGCGCTCGCGGGCCAGGCGATGGCGGCGACGTGATCCGACCCGGAGGCGGTGCGCAGATGCATTTCCACCTCCTCCAGCTCGACACGGTTGCCCATGACCTTCACCTGATTGTCGATGCGGCCGAGATGGTGGAACGTGCCGTCCTCTGCCTCCATGCCGAGATCGCCGGTCAGATACCAGCGTTCGCCACCGATGAGTGGAAAGCGCGCTGCGGTCAGCTCTTCCTGCCCGAAATAACCGTGCGCAAGCTGCTTGCCGGAGAGCGCGATTTCCCCGGCAGCGCCTGTCGCGACCGGCTTCAACTCCGCGTCCAGGATCGCGGCCCGCATGCCGGGATAGGCGTAGCCGATCGCCACGATCTCGCGTGCGGGCGTCACGACGACGGGTTCGACGACCGGCTGGCGCAGGCAGGCGATGGTGGCTTCGGTCGGACCATAGATGTTCTCGACGATGCTGTTGGGTGCGGCCTCCGCCCAGGCGCGCGCAGCGCCCACCGGCAGCGGCTCGCCGCAGAACATCGAGATGCGCAGGCTCGTCAGCGAGGCCGGCTGGAGCGTCCGGTTCTGCCGCATCATCGCGATGACCGACGGCACGGAAAGCCAGGTGGTGATCTGCCGATCGCGGATGAAGCGCGCCGGTGCCACCATCTGGAGCGGCGTCATCACATGCAGCGAGGCGCCTGCCTGCCAGGCGAGGAACATGTTGTGCACCGAGAGGTCGAAGGTGATGTCGCAGGTTTCCGCCGCACGATCCCCCGGCGTGAAGCCGAACCAGGCCTGCATGACCGCGAGGTAGTGGTCGACGGCGCTCGACGGCACCATGACGCCCTTTGGAACGCCTGTCGTGCCGGAGGTGAACTCGATATAGGCAAGGTGGTCGTCGGAAATGTCCGCCGGCTCGGCCGGTCCACCATCCGGCAGGGCATCGAGGCGGAACACGGTTCGACCGTGGAGGGCAGCGGGCGGGCGGGCGTCCGCTGCAAGCAGGATCGTTGCCGGAAGATGGTCTTCGACGCCCGGGGTCAACATCGCCGCGCCGCGCGCATCCACCACCAGCGCATCGAGGTCAAGCGTGTCGAGAAGCTGGACGAGCCGCTCTTCCGGGAGTTTCAGATTGAGCGGAACATAGGTGCCGCCGGACCAGGCCGTGCCCAGAATACCGGCGCAGGCCGCGAGGCTGCGGGAGGCCAGGATACCGACGCGGCCGGTGCGCCGGGCGGGCGCAAGGCAGCCAGCGATGCGACGGGACAGGGCCGCGAGCGCCTCATAGGATAGGTCCACGCCCGCCACGGAAAGCGCGAGCGCATCCGGGCGCGCATGGCTGTGCCGGAAGACGTGGCTGGCAATGTTCATCGCAGCAGGCATCGGGTATTTCGAACCCCGTCGATTGATCGCATCCGCCGGTTGTAGGCCTTATTTCTTTACATTCGCCTCCCAAAACACCCGAAATCCAGCCCTGTGCAGGGTCAGCTTCGCATCAGGCTTTCCAACTCTTTAACGCCGCTGAAAACGAAACGGCCCCGGCGGTTTTCGCCAGGGCCGTCTGCCATGTTTTGCGATGCGTGGGGCTTGTAAGATCAGCCCACTGCCGGAGAGCCCGTTATTGCGAACCGGTGGCCCCCGCTGCTTTTGCAGCCTCGGCAGCCTTCTCCGCCTCCAGCTTGCGCCAGCGGCGGACGTTCTGGTTATGCTCGTCGAGCGTCTCGGCAAAGACGTGGCCGCCCGTGCCGTCAGCAACGAAGTAGAGATCGGTGGTGCGCGAAGGGTTTGCGACGGCTTCGAGTGCCGCGCGGCCCGGATTGGCGATCGGCGTCGGCGGCAGGCCCTTGATGACATAGGTGTTGAAGGGCGTCTGCTTTTCGAGGTCCGACTGGTAGATCGGCCGCTCGGCCGGTTTGCCGTCGCCACCAAAGATGCCGTAGATGATCGTCGGGTCGGACTGCAGGCGCATGCCCTTGTCGAGGCGGTTCAGGAAGACCGAGGCGACACGCGAGCGCTCATCGGCCCTGCCCGTTTCCTTCTCGACGATCGAGGCCAGCGTGACGAATTCTTCACGGGTCGCGATCGGCAGGTCGTCGTCGCGGCGCTCCCAGATCTGGTCGATCAGCGCCTTCTGCGCATCCTGCATCTGATGCAGGATATCGGCGCGCTTGGTGCCACGCGAGAACTTGTAGGTATCAGGCATCAACGTACCCTCGACCGGCAGATCGGCCGGCAGGTCGCCTTCGAGAACCGGATCGTCCTTGAGGCGCTTGAAGATCTGCTTGACGGTCAGGCCTTCCGGCACGGAAACACTGTAGAGGATCGACTTGCCGGATTTCAGCAGCTCGACGATGTCGCGCATCGTGGCGCCGGACTTGATCTCGTATTCGCCGGCCTTCAGCGTCTGGCCATCGAGATAGACGCGAGACAGCACGCGGAAGACGCGGCTGTCGGTGATGATGTTGTTGCGCTCGAGATTGGCGGCGATCTCATTGGTGCCGGCGCCGGCGCGCACGATGAAGTTCGTGTTGGCGGTCAGCGGCCCCTGCTCTTCGTAGCTCTTGACGCCGTAGTAGAAGATGCCGACGCCGATGATCGTTGCAAAGACGACCACCGTCATGACGAAATTCAGGAAGATGACGAGCTGGCTGCGTGCCTTGCGCGAGCGGCGGCGGCTCGGCGGCTGCGGCACCTGTTCCGGCCGGAGGGCCTCGTTGGCGGACTTGGGGATGATGCGCGGCTGGCCGGATGTCTCACCGCGGCCAAACTGCGTCTCGCCGGAATCGTTCGTGTCGCTCACGGACTGTCCTCATCATGTTCGGGCATTGCCCCTGCATAACGCGTTAAATCGACACCGGTTTAACGAATTCGGCAGAAATTTAAAATGCTACGCCGTGTCTTGCGCGTCACGAATAACGCGGCGCTGTCGTCGTCTCTCAGCAGAGCAATACGGCAAAAACAGGATGAACCCGCTCTTCTCGCTTGGGTGTGTGCTGCGCGCCGGGGCCAAAGCCCTGGACCGGGTCAAGCGTAGCGCTTGAGAACCAGCGATGCATTCGTTCCGCCGAAACCGAACGAATTGGACAGCGCCACGTTGATTTCGCGCTTGCGGGCCTTGTGCGGCACCAGATCGATCGCCGTCTCGACGGCGGGATTGTCGAGGTTCAGCGTCGGCGGCGCGATATTGTCACGGATCGCAAGGGCTGCAAAGATCGCCTCGACGGCACCGGCAGCACCAAGCAGATGGCCGATCGCCGACTTGGTGGATGACATCGAAACGCGCGATGCCGCATCGCCGACAAGGCGCTCCACCGCACCAAGCTCGATCGTATCGGCCATGGTGGAGGTGCCGTGCGCATTGATGTAGTCGAGTTCGCTGGCCGGAATGCCGGCGCGCTTCAGCGCCATCTGCATGCAGCGATACGCGCCGTCGCCATCTTCGGACGGCGCGGTGATGTGGAAGGCATCGCCGGACAGGCCATAGCCGACAACTTCGGCATAGATCTTCGCGCCGCGGGCCTTGGCGTGTTCCAGTTCTTCCAGAATGACAATGCCGGCGCCCTCGCCCATGACGAAACCGTCGCGGTCCCTGTCATAGGGGCGCGAGGCTGCGGTCGGGTCGTCGTTGCGGTCGGTCGACAGCGCCTTGCAGGCGGCAAAACCGGCAAGCGCGATACGGCAGATCGGCGATTCGGCACCACCCGCCACCATGACGTCGGCGTCGCCCAGCGCAATCAGGCGGCTGGCATCGCCAATGGCGTGCGCGCCCGTCGAACAGGCCGTGACGACCGAATGGTTGGGTCCGCGCAGCTTATGCTTGATCGAGACATGGCCGGAGGCCAGGTTGATCAGACGGCCGGGAATGAAAAAGGGCGAAACGCGGCGGGGACCCTTGTCGCGCAGCGTATAGCCGGCTTCGACGATGCCATCGAGACCGCCGATACCGGAGCCGATAAGCACGCCGGTCGCGATCTGGTCGTCGTTGGTCTTCGGATGCCAGCCTGCATCGGCAAGCGCCATGTCGGCAGCGGCCACCGCATAAACGATGAACGGATCGACCTTGCGCTGTTCCTTGGGTTCCATCCACTGGTCAGCATTGTAGGTGCCGTCGGAACCGTCGCCGAGCGGAATGGAACAGGCAATCTTTGCGGGGAGGTCGTCGACCTCGAAGGTGGTGACCCTGGCGGCGCCGCTGCGGCCTTCGAGAAGCCGGCTCCAGGTCACTTCGGTGCCACAGCCAAGCGGAGATACCATGCCGGTACCAGTGATAACGACACGCCTCATCGTTCGTAATCCACCCTATAGAATTCTATGTCGTTTCTCCATGAGGAGATAGGCCTCCTGGAGGGGAGGCTGGGACGGGCCGCTGAAAAGCAGCCCATCCCGGCATCAATGATTAGGCCTGGGCCTTCTCGATGAACTTGACGGCGTCGCCGACCGTCAGGATCGAGTCAGCGGCATCGTCCGGGATCTCGACGCCGAACTCTTCTTCGAACGCCATGACCAGTTCGACGGTGTCGAGCGAGTCCGCGCCAAGATCATCGATGAAACTTGCGCCTTCGCTGACTTTTTCGGCGTCAACGCCCAGATGATCAATGACAATTTTCTTTACGCGTTCTGCTACGTCGCTCATGTCGGATTCCTCGACCTTTGTTTTTGATCGGTGCCTGTCACGGCACCGGACACTCAACGCGCCCGATGTGCCTCAAGAACACATCCGGCAAACCCTTCAACCGGCAATGCGGCAACGGCGATACGGTTCCCGTACCGCCTGATCGCTCAGGCCTTTGCCGGCCGACTGCTGACAGTCATGGCCCGATTAACACGGTTTAAGTCTGTCGCAAAGTGTGAAAATGGCCGGTGCTCCAGCGGTCAACATGCAATTCATGCCGTTCCGTCGGGCACTTGGCCCATCCTCAGATCATCGCCATGCCGCCATTCACGTGCAGCGTCTGGCCCGTCATGTAGGCGGCTTCCGACGAAGCGAGGTATGCGACGGCCGATGCAACTTCCGCGCCGGTGCCCATGCGCTTCATGGGAATGGCACCCATGATGGCGTCCTTCTGCTTGTCGTTCAGCTTACCGGTCATCGCGCTTTCGATGAAACCCGGTGCCACGCAGTTGACGGTTACGTTGCGGGTGGCGATTTCCTGCGCCAGCGACTTGGTGAAACCGATCATGCCGGCCTTGGAGGCGCAGTAGTTCGCCTGGCCCGGATTGCCGGTAACGCCGACGATGGAGGTGATGTTGATGATGCGGCCGTAGCGGCGGCGCATCATCGGATGCGTCAGTTCGCGCGTCAGGCGAAAGACGGCCGTCAGGTTGACTTCCAGGACCGCATCCCAGTCGTCATCGCTCATGCGCACGAATAGGCCGTCCTTGGTGATGCCGGCATTGTTGACGAGGATGTCGACGCCGCCGAGCTCGGCTTCCGCCTTCTCACCGAGTGCCTTCACTTCGGCACGGTCGGAGAGATTAGCCGGGAAGATATGGACGCGTTCGCCAAGTTCGTTGGCAAGCGTTTCCAGCTTTTCGACGCGCGTGCCGTGCAGGCCGACAATGGCGCCCTGGGCATGGAGGATGCGGGCGATCTCTTCGCCAATGCCGCCGGAAGCGCCGGTAACGAGGGCCTTGCGGCCGGTAAGATCAAGCATGGTTCCGTTCCTTTGGTGAAAGAAATCAGCCGATGAGCGCAGCGAGCGCGCTGTCGATATCGGCGGGCGTGTTGATGGCGATGCCGGTGACGGACTTGTCGATGCGGCGCGCAAGGCCGGTCAGCACTTTGCCGGATCCCACTTCATAAAGCGTGGTGACATCGTTCTTTGCGAACCATTCCACCGTCTCGCGCCAGCGCACCTGGCCGGTGACCTGCTCGACGAGCAGGCGCACGATTTCCTGCGGGTCGCTGACCGGTGCTGCGCGCACATTGGCTATGAGCGGAACGACCGGAGCCTTCGCCGTGACACCGGCCAGTGCCTCGCGCATGGCATCGGCGGCCGGGCCCATCAGGGCGGAATGGAAGGGGGCGGAGACGGACAGCATCAGCGCACGCTTGGCACCCTTTTCCGTCGCCAGCCGGGCGGCCACTTCGACGGCCGGCTTGGAGCCGGAAATGACGAGCTGGCCGCCGCCATTGTCGTTGGCGATCTGGCACGAGCCGCCGCTGGAGGCTTCCTGGCAGATGGCTTCGACATCCGCCTGCTCCAGGCCGATGATCGCCGCCATGGCGCCGGCGCCGACCGGCACGGCCGACTGCATGGCATTGCCGCGGATGCGCAGGAGCCGCGCGGTATCGGAAAGCGAGAAGGTGCCGGCGGCGCAGAGCGCCGAATATTCACCGAGCGAATGACCGGCAACGTAGGAGACCTGATCCTTCAGCGACAGGCCGCGCGCTTCGAGCACGCGCATCACAGCGATCGACACCGCCATCAGCGCCGGCTGGGCGTTCGCCGTGAGCGTCAACGTCTCTTCCGGGCCTTCGAACATGATGTCGGACAGTTTCTGGCCGAGGGCCTCGTCGACTTCCGCGAAAACGGCGCGCGCTTCCGGGAAGGCTTCCGCGAGATCCTTGCCCATGCCGACGGCCTGGCTGCCCTGGCCGGGAAAGGTGAATGCTACGCTCATAGGGGGTCTCCCATCTTCTGTTTTCTTTTCCATTCACATTCCGGTCGGCCGAGTCAAGGCACTGAACCAGACCCAACGTTCTCGGAACAGCCATTTCCAAGGCCTTCGCACAGGGAATCGCCCTATTCCGTCTTGCACTTCACGACGGCCAGCCTACATTCGCGCCGTTCCCACAACAGGATTTTTCCTCCCATGAAATATCATCCGCTCGGCAGGACCGGCATCAGCGTGTCGGAAATCTGCCTCGGCACCATGACCTGGGGCTCGCAGAACAGCGAGCAGGACGCGCACGACCAGCTCGACTACGCCTTCTCCCAGGGCGTCAACTTTATCGATACGGCCGAACTCTATCCAACCACTCCCCTCTCCCCCGAAACCTACGGCGACACCGAACGCTTCATCGGCAGCTGGATGAAGGCTCGCGGCAACCGCGACAAGGTCGTGCTCGCCACCAAGGTCGCCGGCCCCGGCCGTCCTTATATACGTGACGGCGCTCCGATCAGTCGCGCCGGCATTCTTGAAGCGATCGACAACAGCCTGTCGCGCCTCAAGACCGACTATCTCGACCTCTACCAGTTGCATTGGCCGAACCGAGGTCACTACCATTTCCGCAACGCCTGGAGCTACGACCCGTCCAAGCAGGACCGCGAAAAGGTCGCCGCGGAGCTTGCGGAAATCCTCGAAACCATCGGCGATATCGTGAAGGCCGGCAAGGTGCGGGCGCTTGGTCTTTCCAACGACACGGCCTGGGGCACGATGCGCATGCTGAAGCTCGCCGAGGACAAGGGTCTGCCGCGCGTCGCCTCGATCCAGAACGAGTACAACCTGCTCTACCGGACCTTTGACCTCGATCTCGCAGAACTGTCGCACCACGAGGATATCGGGCTGCTCGCCTACTCCCCGCTCGCTGCTGGGCTTCTGACCGGGAAGTATCTCGACGGCGCCAAGCCGGAAGGCTCGCGCCTGATGAAAAACGGCGACCTCGGCGGCCGCTACCAGCCGCTTCAGGAGCCGGCGGTGCGCGCCTATATGGAACTTGCAAAGGAACACGGGATCGACCCCGCGCAAATGGCCATCGCCTTCTGCCTGACGCGGCCCTTCATGGCCTCCGCCATCATCGGCGCAACGTCGATGGAGCAGTTGAAGACGGATATCGGGGCGGCGGATCTCACGCTCTCGGCCGACGTGATGAACGGCATTCGCCGCATTCACCGGCTTTATCCGGCGCCGATGTAAGCCAAGCCGGGCGGCCGAGTATTCGGCCGCCCGGACTGTCCATCAATGGACGGGTTTGGGTTCCTGCGTTTCCGGCAACAGCCAGTTCAGCAGCAAGGCGCAAAGGCCGCCCGTCGCAACGCCCGATTCCAGCACGTCCTTCAGGAAGCGCGGCATGTGCGAAACGAATTCCGGCACCTGCGACACGCCAAGACCGAGAGCCAGCGAGATCGCAATGATCAGCAATGCCCGCCGATCAAGCTGGATGCCCGCGAGGATGTTGATGCCGGAAGCGGCAACGGCGCCGAACATCACGATCACTGCGCCACCGAGAACCGGCTCCGGCACGGCCTGGATGATGCCGGCCGTGGTCGGGAACAGGCCGAGCAGCACGAGCACGCCCGCAATGTAGACGCCGACATGGCGGCTTGCGACGCCGGTCAACTGGATGATGCCGTTGTTCTGCGCGAAGACCGAGCTCGGGAAGGTGTTGAAGATGCCGGCGAGGAACGAATTCGCCCCGTTGACCAGCACGCCGCCCTTGACCCGCTCCATCCAGACCGGGCCTTCGACCGGCTGGCGCGAAATCTTGCTGGTCGCGGTGATATCGCCGATCGCTTCAAGCGACGTCACCAGATAGATCACCACCATCGGCGCGAACAGCGACCAGGAGAAATCGAGCCCGAAATGCAGCGGCGTCGGCACCTGGAACCAGGCTGCCTCATGAACGCCCGCGAAATCGAGACGGCCGAGCGCGGCGGCAAGCGCATAACCGACGCCAAGCGCGATGATGATCGCGGCACTTCTCACCCAGACGATCTGGACACGATTGAGGCCGATGATAAGGGCGAGAACGGTGCCGGACAGCAGGAGGTTTTCGCCGTTTGCAAACGTGCCCGTCTTCATCGCGCCGAAGCCGCCGCCCATGCTGATGAGCCCGACCTTGATCAGCGTAAGGCCGATCATCAGAACGACGATCCCCGTCACCAGCGGCGTGATGAGCTTCCTGACGAAGGGCAGGATACGGGACAGCCCCATCTCGATGAACGAGCCGGCGATCACCACGCCGAAGATGCAGGCCATGACCGCCTCGACGGGCGCGCCCTGCTGCACCATGAGCGCGCCACCCGCAATGAGCGGGCCGACGAAGTTGAAGCTGGTGCCCTGGACGATCAGCAGGCCGGCACCCAGCGGGCCGAACCGCCGGCACTGCACGAAGGTCGCGATGCCTGAAATGACCAGCGACATGGAAACGATCATGTTGGTGTCGCGGGCCGAAACCCCGAGCGCCTGACAGATCAGAAGTCCCGGCGTGACGATCGGAACGATGATGGCGAGCAGATGCTGGATCGCGGCCAACAGGGCGATCGGCGGCTTCGGCTTGTCCTCCAGCGCGAAAACCAGGTCGTTTGTCGTTGATGTCGGCAAATCCGGATGCGTATGGGCGTTCATGCGCGCACCTCGATCCGGTTTTCGCTCTCAAGCGCAGCCGCGCTCCGTCGTGCCTGCGCACGAACGCTATGGTTTGCCATGGCTTCTCCTCCCGGCGTGGTTGATGCCGCTTGAACGCGGCGATCCGAAGCCTCCACTTCGGGCAGGAGAAGCTAGCCGAGTTCGCCGCCGGGGTTTCTTCAAAAAATCCCGAAAGAGTTTCGCTCGATAGCAAGGGTTTGGCGCTTGGCTTGAAGCAAAAAGAAACCCGCCGAAACGGCGGGTTTCTCAAGGCCCCATGCTGGGTGACGATGGTTACGGGGTGGTCGTGGTTGCGCCACCGCCTTCGGTCTGGCCGCCATTCGGCTGGACTTCCAGCGGCTGCGTGCCGCCGGTCGCGCCGCCCGTCTGGCCATCGGTGGTGGCGCCACCGGCCGGAGCCGTATCGGTCGTGCCGATCGCCGATGTATTGGCGTTCGGATCGACGCCGTCACCCGGCGTTCCGCTGCCGACGAAATAGAAGATGCCCACGGCGACGAGAACAGCGAGGATCACGGCGACGGCCCAGCCGCCGGTGCCGCTGCCGCCGGTCGTCTGATTGACGACGGTCGGGCCACGATCATCCACCGGAGGCGTATAACGATCTTCCGGGGGACGATTGACAAGGTTCGGGTCTTGCATGTCGGTCACTCCATATGGTTGGATCGACGGGAAAACGCGCCACTCGTGTTTAAGTTCCATTTCCTTCAAATGGTAAACGCTCTTCCCCTTGCAGCTTCCCGGCGAGTGCCTCAAATTGGGAGGGCAATGTGCTGAGGGATGAGATGTCGGTCATAACGAAGGGTGTGGGATCGGTGGTGCTGGCGGTTGGAAGTGCGCTGATAACCGGCGACCCAACAGGAACAGTCGGCAGCTTGACATCGCGGGCGCTCGGCGTGGCGGGTGGCCTCATGTCAGGCGTCGCCGGCAACTTCATGCATGATGCCCTCAAGGAGGCAGGGCCCACCCTCGGCGCATCCCTCCTGCGTCGACACACAGAGATCGACCGCAACCATCATATCGTGCTCGCACTGCGCCTCTCGCACCTTGATGCCCTCAACGCGATCCTGGATCGCTTCGATGCAGGCCGGAAATCGGAAATCGACCCCGCCCGCAAGGCGGAGGGAGCAAGGATTTCCGCACTTCTGCGTGCTTATGCGAAGGATGCCCGGCAGTTCGACGGCGAAGCCGCAAAAGACATTGGGTCGGAAGAACGCCGCGTGCTCATCGCGCTTCCGGCCGCTTTCGAGACGGCACTTGCCGGACGGACCGGCAGCGCCGCGGATGCAAACATCGTGCGGCGCGAGATGGAATTGGCCGTCGTGCAGGGACTCGCCAAGGAGATCGGCGATGATCTGCCCGCCTTCCTGGCCGCCGCATTTCACGGCAATGCGGAAGGACGGGATGGCTGGCACGACCTGTTCGTGCGCGCCGCCTGCGCACGGCTGAAGGACAATGCCGCCTTCGGGGCGATCTGGTCCGCAGAGCTGCAGGCCGGTTCCTATCACCGCATCCGGGCGCTTCTTGATTTGACCGCTGCGATCGATCGTAAAACAGACCAGTTGCTGGCTGGCCAGAATGCGACGGAAGAGGCTGCCGAGCGGCGGCACCGCGAGAATCTCGCTTTTCAGCAGAAAATCCTCGATGCAACCGCTCGCGAAAAGGGCGTGTCGGTCGCCGATCTGCGCCCTGTCCTCACACGCCTGCTTGGCCATTCCGACGTCCCGCTCGACCAGATCGGCCGCGTGCTCGGCGAGGCCGTCGATGCCATGCTGGCACAATCGCAGACGCTCGCCGTCGTGCACAACGACGAGCCCTCCATCGACCGCGCTATTAACCTCTCGCGCGCGAAGCTGAAGACCCTCGACATCGAAGGCGCGTTGGCGACGGTGCGCGCCGCGCAGAGGGCGGAAGAGCAAACCGCCCAGATGCGCGACAAAGCACGTGCGCGCCTTTTCTTCGAGGAGGCGGATATCCTCGCACCGCTTTACGACCATGTCGGGGTGATCGCCGCGCTTCGGGCGGCGCTTGCGTTGGACGCCGAGATGCACTGGCGCTGGTTTCAGCTTGGTGATGAGCTTGTAACCATCGGAGCCCGCCGCGAAGCCGAGGCGAATTATCGAAAGGCCCTTATGATCTGTCAAAGCGCTCAAGATCAACGCGAAGTCGGCGTTTGTTACAATAGGATTGGCGACATGCGGCGTGACGAAGGCGACGCCAAGGGCGCGTCCGACGTTTATGGTGCGGCCCTCAAAATCGCGAAAGCCCTCGCTGAAGGCGATCCAAACAATACCGATTGGCAACGAGATCTCTCAATCAGCTATCACAAGATAGGCGACATGCGACGTGCTGAAGGCAATGCCAAGGCGGCACTCGACGCCTTCACTGAGGACCTGAAAATTGCAAAGGCTCTTGCCGAACGCGATCCAGACAATTCCGAATGGTTGCGGGACCTCTCCGTTAGCTACAACAGGGTCGGCGACATGAGACATGCGGAGGGCGATTCCAAAGGTGCGCTCGACGCCTATAGCCACGCGCTCAAAATCCGGGAAACCCTCATCGAACGCGACCCAAACAATGCCGGGTGGCGGCGTGATCTTTCTATAAGCTACCACAAGATAGGCGACATGCGGCGCGCTGAAGGCAATGCCAAAGCTACATTTGAAGCATATGAGGAGGCTCTCCAAATTGCACGGATGCTCGCTGAACGAGATCCACACAATGCTGAATTGCAGCGTGACCTCATCGTCAGCCACAACAGAATAGGTGATATGCTGCGTGACGAGGGCGACGCTCAAGGTGCGCTAGACGTCTATGGCGAGGCGCTCAAAATAGCAAAGACGCTTACTCACCTCGATCCAAGCAACACCGAATGGCAGCACGATCTTGCCGTGAGTCATCATAAGATCGGCAACATGCGGCGCGCTGGAGGCGATACCAAAGCCGCACTGGAAGCCTTTGATGAGGCTTTCAAAATCGCGACTACGCTTGTCGAGCGTGATCCGAGCAGCACCATATGGCAGCGTAATCTCTCTGTTAGCTACAACTCGATCGGCGACATACGTCTTGGACAAGACGATGTGAAAGGTGCGCTTGAGGCTTACGACGCAGCTCTCAAAATCCGAGAGACTCTCGTGGAACACGATCCAGGCAATGCCATCTGGCAGCGCGACCTCGCGGTAGGCTACCACGCAATCGGCGATATACGACGTAAAACGGGGGATGTGGAAATTGCGCTAAAAGTCCATGTCCGCGCTCTAAAGATCACAAAAGCCCTCGCTGACCGAGACCCAGACAATGCCTTATGGCAACGAGACCTGATCATCAGCCTTGTAAAGCTTGCACAAGCTGATCCGAGTAGCGCAGCCGCACGCTATGCAGCAGCGCTCACAATCGCCGAGCGACTCGCTGCCGAAGGCAAACTTACACCAGCGGATGCCTGGATGCCGGAGGATCTTGCCCAGCGGCTTGCCGAAGCGACGGGCGCGTCGGCATGATAACACCGAGCAATGTCTCCCCTTGCGTTCGGCCGAAAAATCCGTATAAGCGCGCTGTTCAACACACCCGGTCAATCGGCTGGTGGCTGAACGGAGGGCCGGTGATCCTGTAGGAACGCCGTTTGGAGCCAAGGGCTCCAGCCTCCCGTGTCTCCGCTCTCGACCGTCTGGATTAACGCTTTTCTTGCTTCGGGCCTCGCGCCCTTAAGAACTGTCGTTGAGGCTTGGCGCCGGTTTCGGGTGTAAACGCAAGAAAGGCAAAGCCACATGGCTCTCTACGAACATGTATTCCTGGCCCGCCAGGACGTGTCCGCCCAGCAGGTCGACGCTCTCGTCGAACAGTACAAGGGTGTGATCGAATCGCTCGGCGGCAAGGTCGGCCGTATCGAAAACTGGGGCCTCAAGTCCCTGACCTACCGCATCAAGAAGAACCGCAAGGCGCATTATGCCCTGATGGACATCGATGCCCCGGCTGCTGCCATCCACGAGATGGAACGCCAGATGCGCATCAACGAAGACGTTCTTCGTTACATGACCATCGCTGTCGAAGCCCACGAAGAAGGCCCGTCGGCAATGATGCAGAAGCGCGACCGTGACGACCGTCCGCGTCGTGATGGCGACGACCGCGGCCCGCGCCGCGATTTCGGCGATCGTGGCCCGCGCCGCGACTTCGGCGATCGTCCGCCGCGCCGTGACGGCGACCGCCCGGCCCGCGAAGACCGCGCGTAATCGAAGCAGAAGGAGACTAAGACAATGGCTGATACTTCCTCCGCTCCGGCACGCCGTCCGTTCCACCGCCGCCGCAAGACCTGCCCCTTCTCGGGCGCAAACGCTCCGAAGATCGACTACAAGGATGTCCGTCTTCTGTCGCGTTACATCTCCGAGCGCGGCAAGATCGTTCCGTCCCGCATCACGGCCGTTTCCCAGAAGAAGCAGCGCGAACTCGCCAAGGCGATCAAGCGCGCCCGCTTCCTCGGCCTGCTGCCCTACGTCGTAGCGTAAGCGAGTGACTCTGCGGCCTGACTCGACGTCGGGGCGAGACACCTGACTCCGGGGAAGACGGTTTTGCCGCCTTCCCCATTTCCCTTCCGCGTTGGGCGCGGATCGGAGCCGCCGGTCTCCTGGAGACCAAAATCCCATGTTGGGGAGACGGTCCTGAATCACTGTGTCAGGAAACTCCTCTAACTGTCTGAACAGACAGGACAGCGAACCGTGAAGACCTTGACGCCGACATCGATTGCGACCGGCCTGATTGCCGGTGTGACCGCCGCTCTGCTTTCGCTGAGCGCGAACGCACAGTCGTCGTTTGCAATCGTGCTTTACGCTGCGTCCGCGCTTCCCATTCTCATTGCAGGCCTCGGCTGGGGCAATGCCAGCGCGCTGATTGCCGTCGTTGCCGGTGGCGCTGTCGCGTCCGCTCTGGTCTCCTCCTATTTCGCGCTGATGATCGTCATCATCACGCTCATTCCGGCCGGCTGGCTCAGCAATCTGGCCAACCTCGCGCGCCCCGCCTCCGAACTCGGCGGCCCGGAAGGCGCGCTCGCCTGGTACCCGCTGTCCAACATTCTCGTCCATCTCGCGCTTATGGTGACGCTCGGCATGATCGCGGTCGGCGCGATCGTCGGCTACGACAGCGCGATGGCCAGCCAGCTCGTCGATATCGTCATCCAGACGCTGAAGGCGCAGGAGCCGCTCTACAATCCGGATGCGGCGTCGATCGCGCAGATGAAGACCATTTTTGCGCTGGCGCTGCCACTCGTGCAGGGCGCGCTCTGGGTGTTCCTGCTGTTTGCCGCCTACTACATTGCAAGCTTCATCGTCCGCCTGTCGGGCAAGGGTCTTCGCCCGCGCGAGGACATGCCGTCGACGCTGCGCATGCACCGCAATGCGATCTTCATCTTCCTCGCCGGTCTCGTCAGCACCTTCATGGGTGGCGTGCCGGCGATCATCGGCGCGCTCGTCTGCGGCACCTTCGGGGCCGGTTTCGTGCTTGCCGGCTTCGCGAGCCTGCATTTCAGGACGCGCGGCAAGCCGTGGCGGCTTTTTGCCCTGTGGTTCGCCTATCTCTCGGTATTGCTTCTCACGATACCGATTTTCGCCATCCTCATCCTGGGCATGATGGACACGCGGCGCACGATCGCGCTGACGCCCGCCAGCCCGGCCGAGAAGAAAAACCAGAATACCTGAACGTCAAGAAAGGAACTCGAAAATGAACGTCATTCTCCTCGAACGCATCGCCAAGCTCGGCCAGATGGGCGAAATCGTCAAGGTTCGCGACGGCTTTGCCCGTAACTACCTGCTGCCGCTCGGCAAGGCGCTGCGCGCCAACGAAGCCAACAAGAAGCGCTTCGAATCCGAGCGTTCGACGCTCGAAGCCCGCAACCTCGAGCGCAAGTCGGAAGCCCAGTCGGTTGCCGAAAAGCTCGACGGCAAGACCTTCGTCATCGTCCGCTCCGCCGGCGAAACCGGCCAGCTCTACGGTTCGGTCGCCGCCCGCGACATCATCGAGGCGCTGTCTTCGGAAGGCTTCAACGTCGGCCGCAACCAGGTCGAACTCAACACGCCGATCAAGGCCATTGGCCTGCACAAGGTCGTGCTGCACCTGCATGCCGAAGTCGAGATCAGCATCGTCGTCAACGTTGCCCGCTCCGCCGATGAAGCCGAGCGCCAGACGAAGGGCGAAAGCCTGACGTCGGCCGACGCCATCTACGGCGTTGACGAAGACGCCCTGAAGCCGGAAGACTTCTTCGATCCGGAAGCTGAAGGCGAAGACGAAGACGCCTGATATCGGCTTCTACGCAAATAACGTCTACGACGGGCCGGCTCTGCCGGCCCGTTGCCGTTTCAAGGGCTAAAAAGCACATCTTGAAATCCGGTTTTTCGCATCAATATTTATATGTCGTTAGACTGGATTGGCGGTCGGGCCGCTTCCCAGGCCGGTTTCCGACCACGACCCGTTCCGCCGCTTTTTAAAGCGCGACGGAGTTTAGCGAATGAAGTTCATTGTACAGGCTCTCGTTTCCCGCCTCGTCGAGACCGGAAATCTGAAGATCACCTACCCGGACGGATCCATCCAGGCTTTTGGCGATGGCACCGGCAATCCCATCCACATGCGTCTCAACACCCGCAAAGCGGTCTGGGGTATCGCATTCGATCCCGCCTACTATCTCGGGCATCATTACGGCACCGGCGATATCGATATCATCGAGGGCGACATGTACGGCCTCTTGAAAACCGTCTTCACCGGCAACCCGGATTTCAAATACTACGATTCCCGTTGGAACCACCTTCTCGAGCGGGTGCGCTATCTCTTCCGCTGGGCGCGCGAACAGAACAGCGTCATGCGTTCGCGCCGGAACGTACAGCACCACTATGATCTCACCGGCGCCCTCTACGATCTCTTCCTCGATCGGGACCGCCAGTATTCCTGCGCCTATTTCGAGCAGCCGGACCAGACGCTGGACGAGGCACAGCTTGCCAAGAAGCGGCACATCGCCGCCAAGCTCAACATCAATCGGCCGGGCCAAAGCGTGCTCGACATCGGCAGCGGCTGGGGCGGCATGGCGCTCTATCTTGCGCGCCAGCTCGGCGCCAAGGTGACGGGCGTAACGCTCTCCGACGAACAACACGCGCTTTCCGTAAAGCGGGCGAACGAGGCCGGCCTTTCCGATGCGGTGAAATTCCTGCTGCAGGACTATCGCAACACGGAAGGCCCGTTCGACCGTATCGTCTCGGTCGGCATGTTCGAGCATGTCGGCCGGCCGAACTACCTCACCTTCTTCAAGAAGAGCGCGTCGCTCTTGAAACGCGACGGCGTGATGTTGCTGCACACGATCGGCCGCACCGACCAGCCCTCGGCCAACAACCCGTTCATCGAGAAATACATCTTTCCCGGTGGCTACATCCCTGCCCTTTCCGAGGTTATGCAGGCGGTCGAAAAGAGCGGACTTGCGGTAACGGACGTGGAGATCCTGCGGCTGCACTATGCCGAGACGCTGCGCCACTGGCGCGAACGTTTCATGGCAAGGCGCGAGGAGGCCAAGGCGCTGTACGATGAAAAATTCTGCCGGGTCTGGGAGTTCTACC
Organism: Sinorhizobium sp. RAC02; assembly: GCF_001713395.1. NCBI lineage: Bacteria > Pseudomonadati > Pseudomonadota > Alphaproteobacteria > Hyphomicrobiales > Rhizobiaceae > Sinorhizobium > Sinorhizobium sp. RAC02. Next base: position 1,789,960 of record NZ_CP016450.1, read on the forward strand.
TCGCCGCATCCGAAAGCGCCTTCCGCTGGCAGAACCTCGTCGTCTTCCAGCTCCAGCTCGCACATGATCAGGAGGCCGTGCCGCTGACGCGCGAATATATCGGGCGCGGCGAGGATTGCCTCAAGGCGCATGAGGGCAACCCGAAGGGCGATCGGCGTGGCGCGCGCCAGTTCCCGCAGGAGGCGTCGCTGTGAGATTCGGCGCATGAGTCAACCGAAAGCGAGCAGGCCCGGCGGAATCCGGGCTTGCCGTGTCCTGGCCGCCTGTGGAAAAGTCTAAGACTGGGCCTAAAGCATGGCCAGGGCCGGAAGCGCTTGACCCCCGGCAGCAAAGGAACGACACCAGCGACCTTCTAAAACAGGGACGGGAGATTCGGGACGATGAACGACGCCGTGCGCAAGCTCAACCAGGCCGGTCGCGAGAATGCGGAGCTGCACCACCGCGAGGCACCGAACAACGTCGAGGCCGAACAGGCCCTGCTCGGCGCCATTCTCGTCAACAACGACGCCTATTACCGCGTCTCGGATTTCTTGAAGCCGATCCACTTCAACGAGCCGCTGCACCGCAAGATCTACGAACTTGCCGGCGACACGATCCGCATGGGCAAGATCGCCACCACGATCACGCTGAAGACGCATCTGCCCACCGACAGCAAGGTCGGCGACCTGACGATCCCGCAATATCTCGCGCGCCTTGCCGCCGAGGCCGTGACGATCATCAACGCGGAAGACTATGGCCGCGCGATCTATGACCTGGCGCTGCGCCGCTCGCTGATCAATATCGGCGAGGACATGGTCAACATCGCCTATGACGCGCCGCTCGACATGCCGCCGCAGACCCAGATCGAAGACGCCGAGCGCCGCCTCTTCGAGCTGGCCGAAACCGGCCGCTATGACGGCGGCTTCCAGTCGTTCAACGACGCGGTGGCGCTGGCAATCGACATGGCCGGCCAGGCATTTGAGCGCGACGGTAGCCTGTCGGGTATCTCCACCGGGATCCACTCGCTCGATGGCCGCATGGGCGGTTTGCAGCGCTCCGACTTGATCGTGCTCGCCGGACGCCCCGGCATGGGCAAGACCTCGCTTGCCACCAATATCGCCTACAACATCGCCGCCTCCTACGAACCGGAAATCCAGGCGGACGGATCCTACAAGGCGAAGAACGGCGGCGTTGTTGGCTTCTACTCGCTCGAAATGTCCTCCGAACAGCTCGCCACCCGCATCATCTCCGAGCAGACGGAAGTCTCCTCGTCGAAGATCCGCCGCGGTGACATTTCCGAGACCGACTTCGAAAAGCTCGTCGCCTGCAGCCAGATGATGCAGAAAGTGCCGCTCTACATCGACCAGACCGGTGGTATCTCGATTGCCCAGCTATCCGCCCGTGCACGCCGCCTCAAGCGCCAGCGCGGCCTCGATTGCCTCGTGGTGGACTATATCCAGCTGATGACCGGCTCGGGCAAATCCAGCGATAACCGCGTGCAGGAAATCACCCAGATTACCACGGGCCTGAAGGCGCTCGGCAAGGAACTGAACGTACCGATCATCGCGCTTTCCCAGCTCTCCCGTCAGGTGGAAAGCCGCGAGGACAAGCGCCCGCAGCTCTCCGACCTTCGCGAATCAGGCTCGATCGAGCAGGACGCCGACGTCGTGCTCTTCGTGTTCCGCGAGGAATACTATGTGAAGAACATGGAGCCGCGCGACGAGTTCGATCCGAAATACGAAGAGTGGAAGATGAAGTTCGAAGCGGTGAAGGGCACGGCTGATGTCATCATCGCCAAGCAGCGTCACGGACCGACCGGCACGGTAAAACTCGCCTTCCAGTCGGAATTCACCCGCTTCACCGACCTCGCCGACCCGTCGTTCACGCAGTACGAGCACTGAGACTTCGGCCGGGTGGCCCGGCCCTTCAGGCACCTTCACCCCGCTGGGGAGAAGGAATGGAGGATGCCACGTCTCGGGTTTACCCTTCTCCCCAGCGGGGAGAAGGTGCCGGCAGGCGGATGAGGGGGCTTCCCCCGAGACTCTTACTTCTTCACAAATGCCGGGGCCTTGCAGAAGTGTGCCACGATGGCGAGCGCGCGCTGTGCACGCGTGCGCTGTGCCTCGTCCATCATCGGCAGGTCGAGCCTGTCGGCGCACATATCGTCAGACGCATTGCTCTGGCCGGACAGCGACATGCGGCTCGAACAATAAAGGCCCTCGCCCGTCAGGACGATCTGCTCCGCCTCTGGCGAATCGAAGGGAACCGGGTTCGTCTCGGCAATCATGTCGTCGACCGACGCATAGGCGGCAACCGTGGCGACCCGGCTCAAATCGACGAGGCCGAGCGTCAGCGTCGCCCACTGTTCCGGAAATTGCAGGGCTGACGTCGTGCGGGCGCGACAGGGGGCGCCGGAGACTTCGAGCCGCGTCACCAGCCGCGGCGCACTGGGGTTTTCGACGATCGAGTAGTAGACGTCGCCGCCCTTGTCGCGCTCCGGCTCGGCACCATCCTGGGCAAGGCCGAGCAGCACGGCGTGCGCCGCGCGCATCTCGGCATCCGTCGGCAGGTCATGCGCGGCAGTTGCGGCCTTGCTGGCCAGGACGAGCACCATCGCCCCAATGGTCGCTGTTACTGCGCGCCGCATGGTCTTTCCTTTTTTCCGCACCATAGAGACGCCCCCTTCCGGCGGCAATGCGACGGACGAGCGCATTGCCGCCATAGTCCACAGGCTGTATCTCAGAGCCATGAGCACGCACCATACCTCCACCCGTTCCTCCCTGCCCGTCGCCGGCGAAGATCACGCCCGCCTGACAATCAACCTTTCGGCACTCGCCGACAACTGGCGCGCCATGGCCCGGCGCTCGGGTGCTGCCCGCACCGCCGCGGTGCTGAAGGCCGACGCCTATGGTATCGGTCTGGAACCGGCGGCGCGGAGCTTCCATCAGGCCGGTGCGCGCGATTTCTTCGTCGCCACGCCTGCCGAGGGGGCTGCGCTGCGCGGCCTGCTGCCCGATGTCCGCATCTATGTTTTGTCCGGCATGTGGGCCGGCTCCGAGCGGCTGTTCTTCGAGTTCGATCTGGTGCCGGTCATCGTCTCGGAAGAGCAGCTCGTCGTCTTCATGTCGGCCGTTGCCGACGGTGGTGACCTGCCCTGCGTGCTGCATGTCGATACCGGCATGAGCCGGCTCGGCCTGCGCGTCGAGGATGCGCTGGCGCTGGCCAGCGACACCGCGCGGCCGGCCAGCTTCTCGCCGATCATGCTGCTCAGCCATCTGGCCTGCGCCGACGACCCGAGCCATCCCCTGAACCGCCAGCAGCTCCAGCGCTTCCGTAGCGTCGTCGAGGCCTTCGACGATATCGATGCGACGCTCGCCAACTCGGCCGGCATTTTCCTCGGCGAGGATTATCACTTCACCCTCACCCGCCCCGGCATCGCGCTGTACGGCGGTGCTGCCGTCAACGACGTGCCGAACCCAATGAAACCGGTCGTCACCGCCGAGGCGCGCATCCTTCAGGTGCGCGAGGCGAAGGCCGGCGAAAGCGTCAGCTACGGCGCTTCGATGGTGTTTACCCGTGACACCCGCATCGCGGTCGCGGCGATCGGCTATGCCGACGGCTACATGCGCAGCCTTTCCGGCTCCGGCGTGCCGCTGCGCACCGCGAACATTCCTGGCGCCAGCGGCGTGCTGCATGGCCGCCCCGTGCCGCTGATCGGCCGCGTCACCATGGACCTCACCCATTTCGACGTGACGGACCTGCCGGCTGGAAGTGTGCGCGCCGGCGACTTCATCGAGCTTTTCGGAAACCACATGCCGATCGCCGATGTGGCGCGCGCTGGCGGCACCGTCGACTACGAGCTCTTGACCAGTCTGGGCGGACGTTACGAACGACGCTACGAGACGGCGAAAAAGTAGGACATGTTCCCTCTTTGTGCTAATGGCTTCCGGAACGAATCCCTGAGACGTGTTCCGGAAAGCAAGACCAGATGGCGAAAGCCCGCACGCAATTCATCTGCCAGAACTGTGGCACCGCGCATTCCCGCTGGGTCGGAAAGTGCGAGGGGTGCGGCGAGTGGAACACCGTCGTCGAGGAAGACCCGATGGGCGGCATCGGCTCCGGACCCGGCAAAGTGCCGAAGAAGGGCCGGCCGGTCGCGCTGACGGCGCTGTCGGGCGAAATCGAGGAAGCGCCGCGCATCCACACCCGCATTTCCGAACTCGACCGGGCGACCGGCGGTGGTTTCGTGCGCGGTTCGGCGGTGCTGATCGGCGGCGATCCAGGCATCGGCAAGTCGACGCTCCTGATGCAGGCAGCGGCCGCCCTCTCCCGTGGTGGCCACCGGGTCATCTATGTCTCGGGCGAAGAGGCCGTCGCGCAGGTGCGCCTGCGCGCGCAGCGCCTGCAAGCAGCCGAGACCGACGTGCTGCTCGCCGCAGAAACCAATGTCGAGGACATTCTCGCCACCATCGGTGAAGGCAAACGGCCGGACCTCGTCATCATCGATTCGATCCAGACGCTGTGGAGCGACACGGCCGAGGCAGCGCCCGGCACGGTGACACAGGTGCGCACCGGCGTGCAGGCGATGATCCGCTTTGCCAAGCAGACGGGTGCGGCCATGGTGCTCGTCGGCCATGTCACCAAGGACGGCCAGATCGCAGGCCCCCGTGTCGTCGAGCACATGGTCGATGCCGTGCTCTATTTCGAAGGCGACCGCGGCCATCACTACCGCATCCTGCGCACCGTCAAGAACCGCTTCGGCCCGACGGACGAGATCGGCGTCTTCGAAATGTCCGACAAGGGGCTTCGCGAAGTCTCCAATCCATCGGAACTCTTCCTCGGCGAGCGTAATGCGAAGTCACCGGGTGCCGCCGTCTTCGCCGGCATGGAGGGCACGCGTCCCGTTCTTGTCGAGGTGCAGGCGCTGGTCGCCCCCACCTCGCTCGGCACGCCGCGCCGCGCCATCGTCGGCTGGGATTCGGCAAGGCTGTCGATGATCCTGGCGGTGCTGGAGGCGCATTGCGGCGTCCGGCTCGGGCAACACGATGTTTACCTCAATGTGGCGGGCGGTTATCGCATTTCGGAGCCGGCGGCGGACCTTGCCGTTGCGTCTGCGCTCGTTTCGTCGCTCGCCGGTCTTGCCCTTCCCGCCGATTGCGTCTATTTCGGCGAAGTCAGCCTGTCGGGTGCCATTCGCCCGGTGGCGCACACCGCCCAGCGCCTCAAGGAGGCGGAAAAACTGGGGTTTTCGCAGGCCGTGCTCCCCGCCGGTTCCGCCGATCTGCCGAAAGGCGCTGGCGGCCGCTGGAACGAGATCGACAGCCTGCCGGATCTGGTGGCGCGCATTGCCGGATCGAAGCGCGCCCTCCAGCGGGAAGACGAGGACGTTTGACGCCCTCCGGCGCGTGGACAAAGCCCTGTGGGAAACGCGTGCCGAACTGAGACGGTGAACACGCCTTCCGCTAAGGTGCCCCGACCCGGATGTGGGGCCCGGCGACATTTCGGGTTTGGAGTAGGACGAATATGCCCATCACAATTCTCGACGGTATCGTCATCGGTGTCGCGCTGTTCTCGGCGGTGCTGGCGATGGTGCGCGGTTTCTCGCGCGAAGTGCTTTCCGTCGCAAGCTGGGTGGGTGCCGCGGCAGCCGCCTATTTCCTCTATCCGGTCCTCCTGCCCTACGCGAAGGACTACACGACGAGTGACACGGTCGCGATGGTCGGCTCCGCCGCCGCCGTCTTCCTCGTCGCGCTCATCGTGATCTCGTTCATCACCATGCGCATTGCGGACTTCATCATCGACAGCCGCATCGGCGCGCTCGACCGCACGCTCGGCTTCCTGTTCGGTGCCGCCCGCGGCATCCTGCTTGTCGTCGTCGCCATGCTGTTCTTCAACTGGCTGGTGGCACCGCAGCAGCAGCCGGGCTGGGTCACCACGGCGAAATCGAAGCCGCTGCTCGACAATCTCGGCTCGCGCCTCGTGGCGCTCCTGCCGGAGGATGCCGATGCGACGATCATCGATCGCCTGCGCGGCAAACCGGCCGAAGGAGCGCCGGCCGAGGGCGGCGCGGAGGATCCGGATGCAGCCACCGGCGGCACGGGCCAAGGTACGGGCCAGACGCCGGCCGAAGAGGTTCCGGCAACGAACGGATAAGTGATCAGGGGAGCCGCCTCACGAGAATTGATGAAGGCAGGCTCCCCGATTTTTTGGTAGGATGAGATATCAGCCACTGACGCTTCCGGGCCTCGGTGGCAAATGCTTTCGGCAATACCCATATGGGCAGGGCCGGACCCAACGAAGACCGTGCAACCTCCTATGGTCCCGAGCAAAGGCTTGCAGCAATGAGCGATTTCCTGTTTCCCGGCCGCCACGACGACGATCTCGACGGCGACACGCTTCATGAAGAGTGCGGCGTCTTCGGCATTCTCGGCCATCCGGAAGCCGCGACGCTGACGGCGCTCGGCCTGCACGCGCTGCAGCATCGCGGCCAGGAGGCGGCGGGCATCGTCTGCTTCGACGGAAAGCAGTTCCATACCGAAAAGCATATGGGTCTCGTCGGCGACCACTATACCAACCCGGCAACGCTCGCGAAGCTGCCCGGCAACATGGCGATCGGCCATACGCGCTACTCCACCACCGGCGAAGTCGCACTGCGCAATGTGCAGCCGCTGTTTGCGGAACTGGAAGTCGGCGGCATTGCCGTCGCCCATAACGGCAACTTCACCAACGGCCTGACGCTGCGGCGCCAGCTCATTGCCGGCGGCGCCATCTGTCAGTCGACCTCCGATACGGAAGTCGTGCTCCACCTCATCGCCCGCTCGCGCTACACCTCCACGACGGACCGCTTCATCGATGCGATCCGCCAGATGGAAGGCGGCTATTCCATGCTCGGCATCACCCGCACCAAGCTGATCGCCGCCCGTGATCCCACGGGCATCCGCCCGCTCGTCATGGGCGAACTCGACGGCAAGCCGATCTTCGCTTCGGAAACCTGCGCGCTCGACATCATCGGCGCGAAATACATCCGCGACGTCGAGAACGGCGAGATCATCGTCTGCGAAATCCAGCCGGACGGCTCGATCACCATCGAGGCGAAGAAGTCGGGCAATGCGCAGCCGGAACGGCTCTGCCTTTTCGAATATGTCTATTTCGCCCGTCCCGATTCGGTCGTCGGCGGCCGCAGCGTTTATGTCGCGCGCAAGAACATGGGCATCAACCTCGCCAAGGAACATCCGGTCGACGGCGACGTCGTCGTGCCGGTTCCGGATGGCGGCACGCCGGCAGCGCTCGGCTATGCCCAGCAGAGCGGCATCCCGTTCGAATACGGCATCATCCGCAACCATTATGTCGGCCGCACCTTCATCGAGCCGACGCAGCAGATTCGCGCTTTCGGCGTGAAGCTGAAGCATTCCGCCAACCGCGCGATGATCGACGGCAAGCGCGTTATCCTCGTCGACGATTCCATCGTGCGCGGCACGACGTCGCTAAAGATCGTGCAGATGATCCGCGATGCCGGCGCCAAGGAAGTGCATATCCGCGTCGCCAGCCCGATGATCTTCTACCCGGACTTCTACGGCATCGACACGCCGGACCGCGACAAGCTGCTGGCCAACCAGTACAACGACGTCAAGGCGATGGCGAAGCATATCGGTGCGGATTCGCTGGAGTTCATCTCCATCGACGGCCTCTACCGCGCCGTCGGCGGCGAAGACCGCAACAACGCCCGTCCGCAGTTTACCGACCACTACTTCACCGGCGACTATCCGACGCGCCTCCTTGACAAGGAAGGCGAGACGATGGGACGGAAGATTTCGGTAATGGCAAGCAACGGATAATTGACAGCAGCATGAGCATCGACCTCACAGACCGCATCGCGCTGGTCACCGGCGCGTCGCGCGGGATCGGCTATTTCACTGCCCTCGAACTGGCCAAGGCCGGCGCTCATGTCGTCGCCTGCGCCCGCACCGTGGGCGGGCTTGAAGAACTGGACGATGCGATCAAGGCCGTCGGCGGCTCCGCGACGCTGGTGCCTTTCGACCTGGCCGACATGGCAGCGATCGACAAGCTCGGCGGCTCGATCTTCGAGCGCTGGGGCAAGCTCGACATCCTGGTCGCCAATGCCGGCGTGCTCGGCACGATCTCGCCGATCGGCCATGTCGAGGCGAAGGTTTTCGAAAAGGTGATGACCATCAACGTCACCGCGACGTGGCGGCTGATCCGCTCGGTTGAGCCACTGCTCATGAAATCCGACGCCGGCCGCGCCGTCATCCTGTCGTCGAGCGCCGCGCACAAGTGCAAGCCCTTCTGGGGCCCCTACTCCGCCTCCAAGGCGGCCGTCGAGGCTCTGGCCCGCACCTGGGCCGGCGAGACGCAGCGCACGGCATTGCGCATCACCTCGGTCGATCCCGGCGCCACCCGCACCGCCATGCGCGCGCAGGCCGTGCCCGGTGAAGACCCGACAACCGTGCAGCATCCGTCGGATGTGGCGAAGGCCATTCTGCCGCTCGTCGCCCCGGGTTACACCGAGACCGGCAAGCTCTTCGACATGCGCCAGGGCCGCCTGCTGGATTACCGCCTGCCGGAGTGACCGGCAGCGCGCGACCCCTCACTCATAAACCAAAGAGGCCTGGCTCGGGAAATCGAGCCAGGCCTCTTTGGTTTACGGGATTTTCCATCCGCCTTCGCAGTCGCCGAACGACGATGCGGGTGCCTGACCTTACCAGGAACCGCAGTTCTTGAGCTGGCGCGTATACAAGGCGGCCATATCCGCCGCCCGCTTCCCGCCCGTCTTCGCCGTGCCGCTCCAGTTGCCGCGCTTGTAGCCGGCATGGCCGTGATAATAGGCGATGTAGAGCCGGTAGGTGTCGTTAAGGGCTATCCCGTTCTTGCGGTGGCTCTCGCTGTGGTACCAGCCGATGAAGCGGATCGCATCGCCGAAATCGGTGCGTTTGGCCATCCAGCGGCCCGTCTCGCGCTTGTAGCGCGCCCAGGTGCCGTCCAGCGCCTGGGAGAAGCCCAGCGCCGTCGACTGGCGTTTCCACGGAATGAAGCCGAGGAGTTTTGTGCGCGGCGGGCGCGCATTATGCCGGAAGCCGGACTCCGTGTAGATCGTCGCCATAAGCACGGCAACGGGCACGCCGTATTCCCGCTCGGCACGGTTGGCGGCTCGCCGCCAATTATCGAATAGGCCGTCGCGCTGCTCGAAGATGGCACAGGCGTCCCGCGTCTGGCGGGGCACGGACGCACATCCGGCAAGCAGCAGGAGGACGACGATCAATACGCAACGCATCGCAGTTCCTCAGAATTCGCGAATATTTATAAATCGTAAATCTTAACAATCCGTTTTGATTCAAATGCCGGATAGCGTCTCTCATTCACGCCGGTGATCCGCCCATCAAATATGCAAATGCATTATTTTGTTGCGCTTTTTGGCCTTACGGCCTAATCAATCTGCAGCACGCCGGGCCTTCGCGCATGATTGTTCCGGACCGTGAAAGAACCCGCTCCGCATCGGAATACGGCAGCGCCGTCCGGGCGCGTGAGCGTTTGCGACCGGGCCTTTCCCCAAGGCCCAAGCTCAGGAGAGAGATCATGAAGAAGCCAATTTTCGCCGGAGCCCTGCTCGCGGCTTCCGTCGCCTTCGCGCCACTCGCCCACGCAGACATCGTCATCGGCCTCATTGCGCCGCTCACCGGCCCGGTCGCCGCCTATGGCGACCAGGTCAAGAACGGCGCCGAAGCTGCCGTCGCCCAGATCAACAAGAACGGCGGCATCCTCGGCGAGCAGGTCGTGCTGAAGCTGGCGGATGACGGCGGCGAACCCAAGCAGGGCGTTTCGGCCGCCAACCAGATCGTCGGCGAAGGCATCCGCTTCGTCGTCGGACCGGTCACGTCCGGCGTTGCCATCCCGGCCTCCGACGTGCTGGCTGAAAACGGCATTCTGATGGTTACCCCAACGGCAACCGCACCGGACCTGACGGCCCGCGGCCTCACCAACGTGCTGCGCACCTGCGGCCGCGACGACCAGCAGGCGGATGTCGCCGCTGCCTACGTTCTTGCCAAGTTCAAGGACAAGAAGGTCGCCGTGATCCATGACAAGGGCGCCTACGGCAAGGGCCTGGCGGACGCATTCAAGGCCGCGATCAACAAGGGCGGCATCACCGAAGCGCTCTATGATTCGGTTACCCCCGGCGAGAAGGATTTCAGCGCGCTCCTGACCCGTCTCAAGGCTGACGGCGTCGAAGTCATCTATTTCGGCGGCTACCATCCGGAAGGCGGCCTGCTCGCCCGCCAGCTGAAGGACCTTTCGATCAACGCAACGATCATCGGCGGCGAAGGCCTGTCGAACAGCGAATACTGGGCAATCGGCAACGAAGCTGCTGCCGGTACGCTCTTCACCAACGCGTCCGACGCGCTGAAGAGCCCCGACTCCCAGGCCGCCGTGGCCGTGCTGAAGGAAAAGGGCATTCCGCCGGAAGCCTTCACGCTTAACGCCTATGCCGCCGTCGAAGTGCTGAAGGCCGGCATCGAGAAGGCTGGCAGCGCGGAAGACGCTGCTGCCGTCGCCACCGCTCTGAAGTCCGGCGAAGCGGTCCCGACCGCCATCGGCAAGCTCACCTATGGTGAAAACGGCGACCTGACCTCGCAGAGCTTCTCGCTGTTCAAGTGGGAAGACGGCAAGATCGTCGCCGCCGAGTAAGCTTTTAGCGACGGAAATGCGAACGCCGGGGTTTTGCCCCGGCGTTTTTGTTTGTGCAGATCCGCTACGTGCTTTTGCTGGAATTGCCCTACTCGTCCACCACCGTTCTCACCACGACCGAAAGGCCGGGTGCGAGGTGTTTTGCCAGGTCCTGCCCTTCATCGATGGCGATGCGCACCGGCACGCGCTGGGCGACCTTGGTGAAGTTGCCGGTGGCGTTGTCCGGCTTGATGACGCTGAATTCGGAACCGGCGGCGGGGGAGAAGCGCTCGACACGGCCGGTGAGCGTCGCATGCTTCAACGCATCGACGCTGACCTCGACCTTCTGGCCGGGCTGGATATAGGCAAGCTGGGTTTCCTTGAAATTGGCGATGACCCAGGTGTCATGCGGCACGACGGCCATCAGTTGCGTGCCGGCGGCGACATACTGGCCGAGCTTGACGCCCACTTCACCGACGGCACCGTCGCGCGGCGCAGTGATCACCGTGTTGGAGAGGTCGATCTTGGCAAGCTCCACCGAGGCTTCCGCGCCGGCCACGGCAGCCCGCAGCGAATCGCGGCCGACAATGATCGTCTGGAGATCCTGCCGCGAGACTTCGAGGTTTGCCTCGGCCTGCGACACCGCGGCCTCCGCCTGGTCGAACGTGGTGCGGCTCTGTTCGCGGTCGCTTTGGGTGGCGATGCCCTTTTTGGAAAGCTCCTCGATACGGTTCCAGTTTTCCTCCGCCCGGCGCCTGGCATATCTGGCGCTGTCGAGGGCGGCGTTGCTCGCACCGATACGGGCGTTGGCGGCATTTTCCTGCTGCTCGGAATTGGCAAGCGCCGCCTTCTGGCTGGCGAGCGTGGCGTTCGCCTGCTCGACCTTCTGGCGGTAGATCCGGTCGTCGAGGCGCGCCAGCACGGCGCCCGCCTTGACGGTCTCGTAATCCTTCACCGGGACATCCGTGACATAACCGCTCAGTTGCGGGCTGATCAGTGTTACGTATCCGCGCACATAGGCATTGTCCGTCGTCTGGACCTCGCTGGAAAAGGGCGGCAGGTGCCAGGCGTAGAGCACGGCAACGATACCGGCGAGCCCGAGGAGCACGGCGAGCGTGGTGGCGGTGTGACGGATATATGTCTTCATGGCAGTCAACCTTCAACGGCCGCTTCGCCGCCGATGCGGGTGCTGGCCTCTCTGATACGAACGATAATCCTGTGGATGGCAAGGGCGGTGGCGGCTCCTACCGCCAGGAGCGCGATGACGAAGAACGCGTCATTGTGGGCGAGCACATTGGCCTCCCGCGTCACCTGCTGGGTGAGCAGCGCCACGCCTTCCGCCTTGAGCACGGCGGGATCGATGATCGTGTGACCATAGGCGGCGGAAAGCTGCGAGACGCGGGCGGCGACCAGCGGATCGGCGAGCGTCATCGTCTGGGCGAGGATATTCGAATGGAATTTTTCGCGCAGCGTGATGAAGGAACCGAAGATCGCGGAACCGGCAAGGCCTCCGAGGCTCTGCGTCACCAGGAAGACGACGATGAAGCTCAGGATGTATTGCGGCCCCTTGCGCAGCGCCAGCGTGAAGCCGGAGGCGATGGCCGGAGGCAGGAACAGGCTCCCGCCGGCCGCGATCATCGCCTGGCTCAGATACATCTGTTCGGGCCGCGTCACGTTCGTCGCATGGCTGTCGAGAAAGGCGCCCCAGCCGATCAGGAGCAACGCGACCATGTGCAGGCCAGGCTCGCGGCCGGGCTTCATGATCGCCGCGCAGACGAGACCGCCCGCAGCCGTCGCCAGCGCCACGAAACCGTAGAGGCCAGTCAGCTGGTCGTTCAACAGCCCGGTGATCTGGAAGAAATTGCCGGCGACGGCGGTCTGTTCGGCGAGCATCAGCCGGAACAGGATCAAGACGGCGGTGAAATGCAGCATTTCGCGGCTAAAGAGCCAGCGCAGGTCGATGAGTGGCGTCTTGCGATTGAGTTCGATTACGGCGGCAATGGTGAGCGCACCGACCATGACCACCAGCAGCTCGCCGATCCATTGCGCCTCCAGCCACCAGTAGGTTCGCCCCGTCACCAGGATGACGGCGCCTGCCCCGAAACCGACGGCGATGAAGAGGTAGCTCAGGATATCGAGCTTCTCGATGACCTTGACCCGCGGCGGCGGCGTCAAGGGCAGAAGGTAGATCGCCGAGAAGGAAAGCATGGCCAGAGCGATCTCGAAATGGAGGAGCGCCCTCACCCCGCCGAGTTCGATGAGCGTTGGGGAGATCAGGCGCGTCAGCGGGGCGGCAAGGCCGATATTGGTCAGCGCCAGCGAAATGCCGACCGTCAGTTTTCGCGCCGGCGAAAAGGCTTCCAGCATGTAGAGGAAGCCGAGCGAGGACAGCGGGGCGGCAGCGATGCCGGCGAAGAAGCGCAGCACGATGGCGGACTGGAGGTCCGTGATGAAAATGTGCAGCACCGATACGACGAGGAAGACCGCAATGCCGAGTTCGGCGAAGGGACGCAGGCCATACTGGTTGCGGATCTTGATGAGCATGATCGACAGCGAGGCGTTGGGCGCCATGTAGGCGGCCATCAGCCAGACCGCCTCGGCGCTCGTCGCGCCGAACGGCCCCTGAAGCTGCGGAATGTTGGCGGCGACGAGATTCAGCCCGAAACCCTGCGTCATGGCGAGCAACGTCGACGCCGCCATGTAGGCGGCGGCGCGGGGCGGTGCCATCGGCGGTGGAGCCGGCGGCGGGGCGGCCGGCTTGTCCTCGACAGGCTCCTTCTCGACTAGCTCCGACGCCTCTTCCTCCGTCCCGCGCGGCTCGTTGGCGGGAACGGTGCTCATGCCTCGACGCTCTCGCGACAGCTCTTGGCGATGTTTTCAGACATGACGGCAAACACCTTGACGGTGGTCGACATGTCGCCGGTCGGGATGCTCTTCAAAACGTCGGCGCGCAGCGACCTGGCGAGATCCAGCACCTCTTCAGCAACCTTGGCGCCGCGCGGCGTCATGGCGATCTGCTTGGCACGGCGGTCGCCCTCGACGGATCGGCGCTCGATGAAGCCCTGCTTTTCCATGCCGTCCAGCAGGCGCACAAGCGTCGGCGTCTCGATATCGAGTTCCTCGGCAAGTTCCCGCTGGTTCAGCTCGGCGCCACGGCCGAGGATCAAAAGCGCACGAGCGCGGGGAAGCGTCAGCCCCCTCTCCTTCACCCGCGCGTCGAACAAAGCGCGCATTTTGCGCTGGACGCGGGAGAGATCATCGAGGAGGCGTTCGCGCGGATCGGTAGCGTTCATCTTGCTAGTCCAAATATTATTAGCTTACTATCTATTTTCTCACTAATTAGTCGACAGGCAATAAAAAATCAAGCCCTGCCCACGGACTGTGGACAGGGCTTTTGTCAGGCTCACGCGGATGTGATTATCGGGCGATTAGGAGCCGTCCGGCTCCTCGGGGAATTCGCTTGCGCCGTGGGTGGTCGGCGCGCTCCAGCCGCCATACTTGCGCTGCCAGGAGCGGGCGCCGAACGGCAGGGTGGCAAGGTAGGCGACGACGGTGATCACCATGGTTTCCCAGGTGAAGCTCATAAGGGTGGCGACATAGAGCACGACGAGCAGGATGATCGGCAAAACGAGATCGCGGCGCACGCGGCTGCCTTCCGACTTGCCCGACCAGACCGGCAGGCGGCTCACCAGCAGGAAGCCGATCAACACCGTGTAGCCGGATGCCAGGAAACCGAAGAGCGGGCTTGGAGTGATGCCGAGAAAACCGAGATAGACAGGCAGCAGCACCAGCATGGCGCCCGCCGGCGCCGGTACGCCGACAAAGTATTCCGACTGCCATTTCGCCTTGGTCTCGCGCTCGGCCATGACATTGAAGCGGGCGAGACGCAGGCCCGCCGCGATGGCGTAGATCAGCGCCGCGATCCAGCCGAAGGAGCGCGCCTGGTCGAGAATGAAGACGTAGAGCACGAGTGCGGGCGCCACGCCGAAATTGACGATGTCGGCAAGCGAGTCCATCTGGCCGCCGAATTTCGACGTTGCCTTCAGAAGGCGTGCGACACGCCCGTCGATGCCGTCGAGGAAGGCCGCGAGCAGCACCATGCCGACGGCCAGCTCGTAGCGGTTCTCGAAGGCCAGCCGGATGCCGGTGAGGCCCGCGCAGATGGCAAGAACCGTGATGAGATTGGGAATGATGATGCGGAACGGGATTTCGCGCAGGCGCGGGCCCCGGGCCTCGTCGTTCGGGCCATTCGGCTCATAGGGCGGAAACGGAGTGTCCATGTCTTTTCGCTTCGCTCGTTTTAGTGAGTGAACAATCAGTAGCGGCTGGCGAATAGGGAAGAGCAAAGAGGCGTTCGCATCCTCAGACCTGCTCTATTCGCAGTCCGCGCCCAAGCTTCTACCCCCGACGGCTGATGACCGGGCCCTTGTCCGAACCAAATTCCGCCAGCACCGTCTCGCCGGCAATGGCCATCTGGCCGACGCTGACGCGCGGCTGGACGCCCGCCGGCAGGAACACGTCGAGACGCGAGCCGAAGCGGATGAGACCAAAACGCTCTCCGGCCTCCAGGCTGTCGTTCATCGAGGTCCAGCACAGGATGCGGCGTGCGACGAGGCCGGCAATCTGCACGACGCCGATCGGTCCATGCGCGCTCTCGATGACGAGGCCGTTGCGCTCGTTCTCCTGGCTTGCCTTGTCGAGATCGGCATTCAGGAATTTGCCGGCACGGTAGGCGACGCGCGAGACGCGGCCGCGCATCGGCGCACGGTTCACGTGGCAGTTGAAGACGTTCATGAAGACGGAGATGCGCATCATCGGCTCGTCGCCGAGTTCGAGCTCGGCCGGCGGCGTCACCAGGGCAACCGCCGAGACGCGCCCGTCGGCCGGGCTGATGACGAGGTCGTCGTCCTGCGGTGTCATGCGTTCGGGATCGCGGAAGAAATAGGCGCACCAGGCGGTGAGCACGAAGCCGATCCACATCAGCGGCTCCCAGGCCGCACCGAGCAGCAGCGAGACGACGAAGAAGCCGGCCACGAACTTCCAGCCCTCCCGATGGATCGGCACCAGGGTGCTGCGTATCGTATCGACCAAACTCATCTTCCGACATCTCCTGACAATTTCACGCCATGGACCTAGCGTGAAAACCGGGCGGGAGCAATGCGGCGTGGCGAATAGCCCCCAGCGAGAGCCCGCTTCTGTCCCCTCAATCCTGCGTTGGCTTCAAAGGTTCCGTCGATGTGAACGCCGATTCGATGCGATCGCGTAGCCGTTCGGCAGCAGCGCGCGTGCGCAGTTCACGCGTTTCGAAATGCCGACCATCCGCGGCGACCAGAACCACGGACCAGGTCGAATCCCCTTCCATGGCCTCCATTTCGACCACGTCGAGGCGCATGCCATCGTCCTCCCTGAAAACGTCCTGCTGGAGCTTGAGGAACGGGCGTTTGCGCTCGATCGTGATGCGGCCAGGCCCGACGATCCAGACCCCGGAAGCACCATTCAGGCCTGCCCAGGCGACCGGCCCGCCAACCGACCAGGCGCCGAGAATGAGGAAGAGAAAGAAAGGGCTCGCGAAGTTAAACGGCCAGACGCCGCGATAAAGCTCCCAGGTCGCGATGATGATAACGAAGAGACCGGCAGCGACGAGAAAGATGCGCAGGGCAAGAGGCACCGGCACGCGGTGCCGAAACAGACCATCCTCTCCGATTCTGTCCATCATCGACCTCCACATCTCTCATGTGCCACATCCCTCTAACGCGGTGTTGACAAGATTTGATCAACGGAGGCACAATTTACCCGTTGCTGTAGGGCGCATCGGCGAGGCCGAAGGGGCAATGCCCACCTACGACCGAAACCGTAGCTGCGCCCATGCCGAATCTCGAAAACCTCAGGAAACAAGCCAAGCAATATGTGCGCTGGCATCGTGAACGGCACCATCCGGTGGCCGCGGTCATCCGCGCCACCCTGCCCGAGTTCCAGGATCTCACCGACCGGGATGTGCTGGATGCGCCGTTCTCGCTTGCCGATGCACAGACGCTTGTCGCTCTTCAGAATGGTTTTGCGGATTGGCCGGCGCTCAAGGCAGGAGCCCAGAGCATGAGCAACCCACCGCAACCTCACAGGAACGCCCCGCGCTCAGTGGCGCCGAACCGGTCCTCTATGTGCGCGATTTCGCCACCGCCCTCGCCTTCTTCACGGAGAAGCTCGGCTTCGCCGTCGATTTCGCCTATGGCGAACCGCCCTTCTACGGCGTTGTCGAACGCGACCACGCGCGGCTGTGCCTGCGGCAGGTCACGGAACCGGTCTTCGTCGGCGATATCCGCGCACGTGAGGAACTGTTGTCGGCATCGATCACGCTCGACAGCGCAGCCGCCATCAAGCAACTCTTCCTCGACTATCAGGCGGCGGGCGTCGCCTTCCACGCGACCTTGAAGACGCAGCCCTGGGGCACGCGCACCTTTATCGTGCTCGATCCAGACGGCAACCTGATCCTGTTTGCCGGCCCCGGCGAGTGATCACTCGGCCGCCGGCACACCACGCACGATGATGCCGAGATCGTCGCTCTCGCGCACCTGCTTCAGCCGCTCTTCAGCCTGGACCGCCTCGCGCTGGCGGTTCCACATGGAGGCATAGAGGCCGTCGTCGCGCTGCATCAATTCGCCATGCGTGCCACGCTCGGCGATCACGCCGTCCTTCAGCACGATGATCTCGTCGGCCGAGATGACGGTGGAGAGACGGTGCGCGATGACGAGCGTGGTGCGGTTCTTCGAGACCACGTCGAGTGCGGCCTGGATTTCCTGCTCAGTGCGGGTGTCGAGCGCCGAGGTCGCCTCGTCGAGGATGAGGATCGGCGGGCTCTTCAGGATGGTCCGGGCGATGGCGACGCGCTGCTTCTCGCCGCCGGAGAGTTTTAGGCCGCGCTCGCCGACCATCGCCTTGAACCCTTCGGGCAGGTGGCGGATGAACGGGCCGATCTGCGCGGCCTCAGCGGCAGCCATGATGTCCGCGTCGCTGGCACCCGGCCGGCCGTAACGGATGTTGTAGGCGATCGTGTCGTTGAACAGCACGGTGTCCTGCGGCACCATGCCGATCACCGAGCGCAGGCTTTTCTGCGTCACGTCGCGCACATCCTGCCCGTCGATGGTGACCGCGCCTTCCTGCACGTCGTAGAACCGATAGAGCAGCCGCGACAGCGTTGACTTGCCGGCACCGGAGGGGCCGACGACGGCGACGGTTTTTCCCGCCGGCACGTCGAAGGAAATGCCCTTGAGGATCGGGCGTGCCGGATCATAGGCGAAATGCACATCCTTGAAGGAGATCGCCCCATCGGAGACGGCGAGGTCGGTGGCATCCGGCTTGTCCTGCACCTCCTGCTCCACCTCGAGCAGGTCGAACATCTGCTCGATATCCGTCAGGCCCTGGCGGATTTCGCGGTAGACGAACCCGATGAAATTGAGCGGGATGGCGAGCTGGATCAGCATGGCATTGATGAAGACGAAATCGCCGAGCGACTGCTCGCCGCGCTGCACGGCAAGCGCCGACATACCCATCATGATCGCCATGCCGACGCCGAAGATCAGCGCCTGGCCGAAGTTCAGCCAGCCAAGCGAGGTCCAGACCTGGGTCGCCGCCTTTTCGTAGCGCTCCATGGATTGATCGAAGCGGCGCGCTTCCATGTCCTCGTTGCCGAAATACTTGACTGTCTCGAAGTTCAGCAGCGAGTCGATCGCCTTCGTGTTCGCCTCGGTGTCGCTGTCGTTCATCGAACGGCGGATGGAGATGCGCCAGTCGCTCGCCCTAACGGTGAACCAGATGTAGAGCCAGACGGTGACGGCGGTGACGAGCAAGTATTGCAGCCCGTAGCCCCACCAGAAGATGGCGGCGGTCATCAGGAATTCGATGAAGGTCGGCACGCTGTTGAGGATCGTGAAGCGCACGATCGTCTCGATGCCCTTGGTGCCGCGCTCGATGACGCGCGACAGGCCGCCGGTGCGCCGTTCCAGATGGAAGCGCAAAGACAGGCGGTGCAGGTGCACGAAGGTGCGGTAGGCAAGCTGGCGCACGGCATATTGCCCGACGCTGGCAAACAGCGCGTCGCGCAGCTGGTTGAGGCCGGCCTGCAGGATGCGTGCGCCATTATAGGCAAGCACCAGCATCACCGCACCGAGCAGGAAGGTCGGCAGCAATGCCACGGCGTCCGCCTTGCCGTTCAGCGCATCGGTCGCCCATTTGAAGAAATAGGGCACCAGCAGCAGCACGATCTTCGACAGGAGCAGGAAGACCGAGGCCCAGACGACGCGCATCTTCAGGTCCGGCCGGTCGGAGGGCCACATGTAGGGCCAGAGGTTCACCAGCGTGTGAAAGGGGTTGCTGCTATCGGCCGAAACCGTCTTTTTCGTCGTCGCCACGCTGGCCTCCGCGGGACGGCTGCCCGGCCCCATAGAGTCCCGGTCCCGGTTGTTTCGGGTGCTCCAGGACTGCTCGAATGAAAATGCGGCGCCCGCTGGGCGCCGCATCCATGAGATAGGTCCTTGCCGGCCGCTTCGCAACAGCCGGCAGGAAATTGCCGTGGATCAATTCCCGCGCACGTGCTTGCGGTGCATCTTCTCGGCTTCCGCGTCGGTTTCCATCGCCTTGTCCGGCACGCCGAAGACCTGGCCGGGAATGATGCGGTCCGGATCGGTGATCTGGGCCTCGTTGGCGAGGTAAATCGTCGTGTAGCGCACGCCCTTGCCGTAGATGCGGCGGGAGATCTGCCACAGCGTATCGCCGCGACGGATGATGACCGAGGTCTTGCTGGCTTGAAGCGGCGCCTGCTCGACGGTTTCGGGCTCTTCCGCAACCGCTTCGCCGCTGCCCGCAGCAGTGCCGGTGCCAGTGCCACCGGCGACCGTGCCGGTCTCGCTCCCGGTCGCGGACGCAGTGCCGCCGGCCGTCGTCGTGTCCTCTGCCGGGCTCGTGGTTTCGGCGACTGGCGCGCCGCCGACGCCTTCGGTTGCGGTCGCCACGACATTCGCCGTTGCGGCGGTGAGCGCGGGCATGCCTTCGAGGGCGGCAAGCGCCTGCTGGTAGGCTTCCTTGCCAGCGCCGGCCGGTACGGCAGCGAGGCGGTCGAGTGCCGTCGAGGCCCAGCCCTTCAGCTTCGCGATGGCCGCCGCCACATCCGCGGCTGCGCCGGCCGGCGGCGCAAAACCGGTGATGCCCTTGAGTGCAGCTTCGAGCGCCGTGCGGGCGGTCTGGATCTCCGCCGGCGCCGCATTGCGGCCCTCGGAGAACAGCGTGACGAACTGCTGCTGCAGGACAGTCACCTGCGCGGCCATGCCCTCGATGGAGGTATCGGCAGCGGACGACGCAGCCTTGACCACGGTTTCAGCCTTCTCGATGGCCGGTGCCAGCGCATCGGCAACGGCCGTCTCGATCGACCCCAGGGCGGCGCCAACGGCAGCGGCATCGCTCGGCAGGGCCTGGAGGCGGGCAAGCGCAGAGGTTGCCGCGGCGGAGGCCTTGGCGGCCATCTCGCGTGCCGCTTCGCCCTCTTCTGCGCCAGGCTTGAACTCGGACAGCGACTTCAAGGCGATTTCCGTGGCAGAGCGGGCGGCAGCCAACTCTTCGGCGGTCGGCATCTTGCCGTTCGCGTACAGGCCCTTCAACAGCGCGATCGCCTTGTCGGCTTCACTGCGCAGCTTGTCGAACATGCCGCCGCCGATGAGGCCGAGCGCCGGGCTGGTGTTGCCGGTTGCATCGTCCTGCGCCACCACGGCAACCTGCTCGCCCTCCGGCCGGTCGAACGGAACGGAGGCGCGGAAATCGACCTTGCTGCCGTCCGGGCTCATCACATCGGCGCGGACCGTGTGGCGACCGACCGTAAGGTTAATCGCGCCATCGGCCACGTAGCGGCCGGCTTCGTCGGCCTTCGCCTCGCCGACAAGCGTGTCGTCAGCATAGATGCGCACGAGCGCGCCGGGCTTGGCCGTGCCGGCGATGAACATGCGCTCACCCTCCAGCTCGACGGCCGAAACACGGGCCTGCGCCTTCGTGGCGGCGTCGGTGGCGTCCGCCGCGGTGGCGGCCGTATCAGCCGTCGCGACCTCGCCGGACGGCTGGGTGCCTTCGCCCGTTGCCAGAGCGGTTTGCGTGCCCGCGGCTTGCCCATCGGTAGCGGTCGCAGCTGCGGCCTTCTCTTCAGGGTTCGTCGCAACCTCGCCTACGGCCGATGCCGTTTCGCCGGCCGCCTGTTCGACAGACTTCTGGGCCGCCCCAGCGGCCTCGCCAACAGCCTTCTCGGCGGTTTCCGGCACGGTGATCAGACGGCTTGCCTCGCCTGGCTTGGAGACCATGGCGAGCAGCTCGCCGCTGCTGTTCGTCGGCACGGAGACGGTTGCAACCTCTTCGGAGGTCTTGGCAACGCCCTTGTCGTCCTTGGTGTTGAGGGTCAGCTGGTAATCCCCCGCCGCGAGCGGCTGGTCGAAGACGGCGGCGAAATCGCCGGACGGGCCGATATCGGCCGTCGCGACGACGGTTTCGCCATTCTTGATTTCCAGCTTGGTGTTCGGCTGGCCGCGACCTGCAATCACCGTGGAACCGTCCGGCTCGACACGCAGCAGATCGAAGGCGGGCGTGACCCAGCCGGTTGTGGGGTCGGCCGGCGTCGTCTCGGCCTTGGCCGTTTCCTGGGTCGCGGTCTCCGTCCCGGTTGCGGTGCCGGCAGCCGGCTTCTCGACCTCGGTCGTCACCTCGCCGCTGGTCGCGGTTTCGGCCGTCGCCGGGCGGGACTGCTTGCCCTCGGCCGTCGTGGTCTCACCGCCACCTTCGGCCGGTTTGTCGACCAGGTTTGCGACGGTCGTTTCCGCCGGCTTGTCCTTGTTCATGTTGGGCAGCACGAAGAAAACCATGAGCAGCGTTGCCGCCGCCAGCACGATCAAGGCCACCAGACCCGTCTTGTTCTTCATCATCAACTCTCTTTCTGTCCCGGTTTCCCGGGGTCCCCTCCTGAAATTGCTATCGATTCGCAGTGTTTTACACAAGGTTCAGGGGGCAATCCGGGGCTTCGGCCCCGTGCTTTTTCGTCATTATCCTTGACGGGCTGCCGGCAGGGTGGCTGAATCCCCTCATGAGTGAACAAACCTTGCCGATTCGATCCGTCTGCGTTTACTGCGGCTCCCAGCCGGGCCGTGATTCGTCCTATATCGCCGCCGGGCGACGTCTGGGCCAGGCGATGGCCGAAAACCATCTGCGCCTCGTCTATGGCGGCGGCACGAAGGGCATCATGGGGGCGGTCGCCAGCGGCGTGCTCTCGCATGGCGGCCGCGTCACGGGCATTATACCGCAATTCCTCGTGGATATGGAGGCCACCCGTCATTCACTGGGCCAGCTCAGCGAATTGATCATCACGCCCGACATGCACGAGCGCAAACACAAGATGTTCGATCGCGCCGACGCGTTCGTGGCGCTACCGGGCGGCATCGGCACGCTGGAAGAAATCGTCGAGGTGATGACCTGGGCGCAGCTCGGCCGCCACCGCAAGCCGATGGTCTTTGCCAATATCGGCGGCTTCTGGGATCCGATGCTGAAGCTCATCCGCCACATGGCGGACGAAGGCTTCATCCATACCGCCCATCTCGTCCAGCCGCTCGTCATCGACGATCCGGAAGAGATCGTCGCAGCGCTCGTCGATCATTGGGCGGGACAGGTCGACCGCGACGGCGAAGCGGACATTATCGCGCGCCTCTGAAGCGTTCTGCTAAAGCATTGTAAAAAGCCGAAGGTCCGCAACCTTCGGCTTTCTGTTTGCCCGTCACTCCGCCGGCTTCAATTCCGCCGCCGCGGCACGCCTTGCCCGCGCAGAGCGCAGCATCGAGCCGGAATAGAGGAACAGGGCTGCCCAGATCAGCACGAAGGCGATCAGCTTGGTGGTGCCGAAGGGTTCGCCGAAGACGAAGACGGCGATGATGAAGATCATCGTCGGGGCGATATACTGCATGATGCCGATGGTGGAGAGGCGCAACAGCTTGGCACCATTGGCGTAGATCATCAGCGGAATGGCCGTGATGACGCCGGTGGCGAGCAACCAGAGCACGTCCGTCATGCCGGTATCGCCGAAATGGCCCTGCCCCGTCGATTCCAGCCAGATGATATAGCCGGTCGCCGGCACGCTGAGCAGCAGCACCTCGAGGAAGAAGCCCTGGTTCGGTCCGATCGGCAATGTCTTGCGGAAGAAGGCGTAAAAACCCCAGGACAGGCAGAGGCCGAGCGACACCCATGGCAGGCCGCCCGCATCGAAGGCGAGGATCGCCACCGCGCAGGCAGCAAGCCCGATCGCCACCATCTGCGCCGGGTCCGGCTTTTCCTTCAGCAGGACCGCGCCTAGGAAGATCGAGAAGAGCGGATTGATATAGTAGCCGAGCGCCGTCTCGATGGTGCGGCCGGCGCCGATCGCCCAGACATAGATGCCCCAGTTGACGGTGATCAGCGTGGCCGTCAACGTCGCCATGGCAAGCATGCGCGGTGAGCGCAGTGCCGCCTTGATATCCCCCGTGCGGCCGAGCCAGATCAGCACGAGGCCGGCCAGCGGCACCGACCAGACGATGCGGTGCGCCACCACTTCCGAAGCCGGAATGTGGGCGACGGCCTTCATGAAGAAAGGCAGGAAGCCCCACAGCACATAGGCGGTCAAGGCAAAGGCAAAACCGCGCGGCGAATCGCCGGTTTGGAGACCGCTGGAGGAATTCGCGTCGGCCATGGTGTCATTTCCCGTCGATTTATGGAATTTCCGAGGGAAATACTCCAATAGACGTGAATACACCAATTCATTCCGGTGAAGGGAGGATGAGCGACGCTGAACCTCGCTCCCCTACTCCGCGGCCACCCGCCCAGCATCCCCGCGGTTCTTCAGGAGCTTGTAGACGATGGAGTCCATCAGCGCCTGGAAGGAGGCGTCGATGATGTTGTCGGAGACGCCGACCGTCCACCAGCGTGCGCCGGTTCCATCCGTCGATTCGATCAGCACGCGGGTGATCGCCTCGGTACCGCCGTTGAGGATACGCACCTTGTAGTCCGCCAGTTCCAGGTCGGCGATTTCGGCCTGGTATTTGCCGAGGTCCTTCCGCAGCGCAAGATCGAGCGCGTTGACGGGACCGTGGCCCTCGGCGACCGACATCATCGTCTCGCCATCGACGATGACGCGCACGACGGCTTCGGACACCGTCTTGAGCTGGCCGTTCGCATCGTAGCGGCGCTCGACCATCACGCGAAAACTCTCGACATGGAAGAAATCCGGCACCGTGCCGAGCGTGCGGGAGGCAAGCAGCGCAAAGCTCGCATCCGCCCCTTCGTAGGCGTAGCCGGTCGCCTCGCGATCCTTGACGATCTGGATCAGGCGGTCGAGCTTCGGGTCATCCTTGCCGACCGTGATGCCGCGCAGCTTCAGGGCATTGATGAAGTTCGCCTTGCCGCCCTGGTCGGACACCATGACCTTGCGCAGGTTGCCGACGCTCTCTGGCGTGATGTGTTCGTAGGTGCGCGGGTCCTTGAGCAGTGCCGAGGCGTGGATGCCGGCTTTCGTGGCAAAGGCGGAGGCGCCGACATAGGGCGCCTGATGGTCCGGCGAGCGGTTCAGAAGCTCGTCGAAGGTGTGCGCCAGCTTGGTGAGGCCGGTCAGTTTTTCCGTATCGATGCCGATCTCGAAGCGCGCGTTGTAGGCTTCCTTCAGCGCCAGCGTCGGGATGAGTGTTATGAGATTGGCATTACCGCAACGCTCACCGATGCCGTTCAGCGTGCCCTGGATCTGGCGCACGCCCGCCTCGACCGCGGCCAGTGAATTGGCGACGGCCTGGCCCGTGTCATTGTGCGCGTGAATGCCGAGGTTTTCGCCCGGCACGCCGGCGGCGATGACGGTTTTCACGATCGCCTGCACTTCCGACGGCTGCGTGCCACCATTGGTGTCGCAGAGCACCACCCAACGGGCGCCGGAGGCGAAAGCCGTGGTGGCGCAGGCCAGCGCATAGTCCGGGTTCGCCTTGTAGCCATCGAAGAAGTGCTCGCAATCCACCATGGCCTCACGCCCGGAGGCCACGACGGCCTTCACCGATTCGGCGATGCTTTCGAGGTTCTCCTCGTTGGAACAGCCGAGCGCGACGCGCACGTGGTAGTCCCAGCTCTTGGCGACAAGACAGATCGCATCGCTCTTCGAATCGAGGAGCGCTGCAAGACCCGGATCGTTGGAAGCGGAAATGCCGGCGCGCTTTGTCATGCCGAAAGCGACGAACTTGGCGCGGCCGGTGCGTTTCTTCGCAAAGAAAGCCGTATCCGTCGGGTTGGCGCCCGGATAACCGCCCTCGACATAATCCAGGCCGAACTCGTCCAGCATGCCGGCAATCGCGATCTTGTCCTCGACGGAAAAGTCGATGCCGGGCGTCTGCTGGCCATCGCGCAGCGTGGTGTCGAAAAGGTAGATACGGTGTTTTTGCATGTTTCAGACTTTCCCCGCGAACATATCGGTCGCGTAGATCAGGCGGTCGAGAATGCCGGGCTCCGAATAGGCGTGGCCCGAGCCTTCGACGAGGTAGAACTCCGCCTCCGGCCAGGCCCTATGCAGCTGCCAGGCGTATTTGGCCGGGCACGGCATGTCATAGCGGCCATGCACGATGACGCCGGGAATGCCGGTGAGCCTGTGCGCGTCGCGTAGGAGCTGCCCCTCATCCAGCCAGCCGGCATTGACGAAGAAATGGTTTTCGATGCGGGCGAAGGCGTGGGCAAACTCGTCCTCGCCGAACTTGTCGCTCGTCGACGGCTCCGGCAGAAGCGTGATCGTCTCGCCTTCCCACAGGCTCCAGGCCTTGGCGGCGGCGATGCGCGTCGCCTTGTCGTCGCTCGTCAGGCGGCGGTGGTAGGCGAGCATCATCTCGTGGCGCTCTTCGGGCGGGATGGGGGCGACGAAGCGCTCCCACTTGTCCGGAAACATTTCCGAAACGCCGAACTGGTAGTACCAGTCGAGTTCGCCCTTGGTCAGCGTATAGATACCGCGCACGACGAGTTCGGAGACGCGCTCGGGATACTTTTCCGCATAGGCGAGCGCCAGCGTCGAGCCCCAGGAGCCGCCGAAGACCAGCCACTTTTCCGCACCCGCCATTTCGCGCAGCCGCTCGATATCGGCGACGAGGTGCCAGGTCGTGTTCGCCTCCAGTTCCGCATGCGGCGTGGACTTGCCGCAGCCGCGCTGGTCGAACAGCGTCACGTCGTAGAGCGCCGGATCGAACAGCCGGCGATGGTTGGGCGAGATCGTCCCGCCGGGGCCGCCATGCAGAAAGACTGCGGGCTTTGCGCCCGGCGTGCCGGCCCGCTCCCAGTAGATGACATGCCCGTCGCCGACGTCGAGCTGCCCGGAGGCATAGGGTTCGATTTCGGGATACAGGGTCCGCAAGGCTTCACTCATAATTTCAATCCGTGGGCAGGCCAGTTTTCGGTTTCGTGGTCGGGGTGCTGGAAGGAGATGATCTGCTCCTGCTGGCTGTAATAGTTCGGATCGTCATGCACGGGTGCGGCGAAAATCGCCTCGACCCAGGGAAGACGCGAGCCGTAATTGACCTGGATCTGCGGCGCGAGATCGCTGCGGTCGTCGAAGGCGCCGATGGCGATCTCCAACCCGCCGGGATGTTTGTAGGTTAGCGGCGTGCCGCAATGCCTGCAGAAGCCGCGGGCAATGTTGATGGAGGACTGGAAATAGGCCGGCTCCTCGCGCGTCCATTCCGTCTCGCCCTTGGCGGTGACGAGCGGACCGAAGAAGCCGCCGAACTGCTTCTGGCACATGCGGCAATGGCAGATCGACGGACGGCCGAGCTCACCCTTGATGCGGAAACGGACGGCGCCGCACTGGCAGCCTCCGGTACGAACGGTCTCGGTCATGTCTATTCCTCCGGCGGCCAGTGATCGGTGTCGTAGTCGGGATGCTGACGGTTCGAGTCGCGGATCGTGAGGTGGCGCTCCGCCCCACCCTCGCCCTCGTTGCTTTCGCTTTCGGCAAGTTTCGGCAGCTGGGAAAACCAGACGACGCGCGATTCGACGCCGGATTGCGCGATCGGGCGCACGTCGTCGGGATCGTCGAGAGAACCGAGTGTCACGTTGATATGGACCGAGGCGAGGCCATCATAGAACAGCGGCGTGCCGCAATCCCGGCAGAAGCCGCGGCGCACGATCTCGGACGACTGGAACCAGCCGGGCTCGCCGCGTGTCATCGAAAAACGCTCCCGCGACGCATTGGCGAGCGGCAGGAAATAGTTGCCGGCCGCCTTCTGGCACATGCGGCAATGGCACAGATGCGGATCGCCGAGCGTGCCCTCGACACGGTAGCGCACCGCGCCGCACTGGCAGCCGCCGGTATAGATGCGCGAAATGCTCATGGCTTGCGCTCCGGCGGCCAGTCGTCGGTGTCGTGGTCAGGGTGCTGGTAGGAGACGAGGTCGGCGAGGAAGGAGGCGGCATCCTGATCCGCCATCGTGTCCTCGCCCGGCAGGTCATGGACCGTATCCACATAGGGCAGTTTCGCCTCGATGCCCCACTGGATGCGCGGGGCGATCTCGGCCGGATCGTCGAACGACGCGATGGTGAGCGCCACGCCGTCCGGCGCCTCATAGGTCAGCGGCGTGCCGCAATCGGCGCAGAAGCCGCGATAACCATGGTTCGACGACTGGAACCGCTTCGGCTCGCCGCGCGTCCAGGTCAGCTTGGCGGCCCGGACGGAAACCAGCGGTAGGTAAAAATTGCCGCTCGCCTTCTGGCACATCCGGCAATGACAGACCGACGCATCCCCGAGCGCACCTTCGACATGGAAGCGCACAGAGCCGCACTGGCATCCGCCGGTGTAGAAGGGCGTGGTCACCTCTTCACCTCCCACGTCGTCACGCGCTCGCCGGTCTCGGGGTCCTTGCCGTCCTTGAGCTGGACGCCCTTGGCGGCGAGGTCGTCGCGAATCTTATCGGCCTCGGCGAAGTTCTTCGCCTTCAGCATTTCGAGACGAAGCTCGATGATCGAACCGATGCTTTCCTCCAGCGCCTTGGACACCTCGGCCTTCTTCGGCGCGATGCCGAGAAGCTCGGCGCTGGCGGCGAAGACGGGGAGCATCAGCGGATCGCTGTTGGCGCATTGGGCAAGCGCATGCAGCGCCTGCACCGCCGCGACGGTGTTGAGGTCGTCGCGCAGCGGCGCCAGCACGCTTTCATCCACGCGACCGTCGGCCGGGTTTCCGCCGGCCGGCCACTTGGCAAGGAGGCGTTCGGCCTCCTCCAGGCGCTTCACGCTGAAATCGATCGGCTCGCGGTAGTGCGTCATCAGCATGGCAAGACGCAGCACCTCACCCGGCCATTTGCGGCCGCCGAACTTTTCCTCGTCCAGCAGTTCCGAGATCGTGAAGAAGTTGCCCTCGGACTTCGACATCTTGCGGCCTTCGACCTGCAGGAAGCCGTTGTGCATCCAGACGTTCGACATGACCTTGGTGCCATGCGCGCAACGCGACTGGGCGATCTCGTTCTCGTGATGCGGGAAGATCAGGTCGAGCCCGCCGCCGTGAATGTCGAAGGTCTCGCCGAGATAGGCGGCAGCCATGGCTGAGCACTCAATATGCCAGCCCGGGCGACCGCGGCCCCACGGAGAGTCCCAGCCGGGCTCTTCCGGCGAGGAGAGCTTCCACAGCACGAAATCGCCCGGGTTCTTCTTGTGCGCATCGACCGCGACGCGGGCGCCAGCCTGCTGTTCGTCGAGGTTGCGTTTCGAGAGATCGCCGTAATCGGCCATGGAATGCGTGTCGAACAGCACTTCGCCGCCCGCCTGATAGGCGTGGCCGCGTTCGATGAGCCGTTCGATCAGGGTGACCATGTCCGACTTGCCGTCTTCGCGCGGCTGCACGAATTCGGTGGCGCGCGGCTCGTGCGTCGGCAGCATGGCGCCGAGCGCTTCGATATCGGCATGGAACTGGTTTGCCGTCTTCTCCGTCACGCGCCGGATCGCCGCGTTGAGCGACAGTGCGCCGCTCGCGATCTCACCGCCGAAATCGCGCAGCGCCCGGGCGTTGATCTTGTCGTCGACGTCCGTGATGTTGCGGGCATAGGTGACGTGGTTTTCGCCATAGACATGGCGGAGCAGCCGGAACAGCACGTCGAAGACGATGACCGGGCGGGCATTGCCGATATGGGCGAAGTCATAGACCGTCGGGCCGCAGACATACATGCGCACGTTGTCTGGATCGATGGGCGCAAAGGGCTCCTTCGACCGCGTGAGCGTGTTGTACAGCGTCAGGACCGGTTTTTCGGCCATAGAAATCTCCCAAAAGGCGTAAACCCGGCTGGCCGGGTCGTTGTCATCCAGGGATTTTGGGGGACGAAAACGGCCGGGCCAGCGCGTGCGCTAGCGAATAATGCTCCGGCGGATGCAGAGTACCGTTTTCATGGCCTGCTTTATCGCGCCATGCACGCGTCCGGTCAAGCGGGCGAATGGCTTTCCCGACGAAAATCCTTTGCGCTTCCGCCTGTTACCGCGGTGACACGGCGCCCTCTGTCCGCATGAGAGAAAGGAGCCATCGAACCGGCCCGGAAGCGCCGGAAAACCAGGGGAACGCCATGAGGAATACGAAATGCGAGGATGCCAAGACATGTGAAAATTCCGAACACGGCGAGGAGCGGCCGCAGCCCGGCGAGAAGCAGGAAAACCCGTTCAGCCTGCGCGCCATCATCACCGCCTTCCTTCAGGGGCGCGTGCGCCAGACGCCGCGCAAATGAATGTTATCAGCAGTCACAATTGTTGATCGCAAAAACCCGCCCTTTTCGACCATTCGCCGCAGAGCGATCAAGATTTGAGCAGAATTTGGCCGAACAGGTCCCGTAAATGCATAGGTCATTGGGGCAGCGACCAGGGGAAGTTCGAATGGGCCGCCCGATGAAAGACACTTCAGGAGAGTGACAATGTCTACCGCACGCACTGAAACAGTGCAGAATACCGAAGCCAAAGAGAACCTTCAGAAGCGCTACAAGCCGCTCGGCCTGCGCGCCGTCGTTGCGGCCACGCAGTGCAAGCCTGAGCAGAAGCCCAAGGACAAGCGCCGCGGGCATGACATTCCGGCCGTACTTCAGCCGCTCTACGACTGAGCCGCTTCGAGGCAGCAGGACTTTTTGATCCTAGAATAGCGAAAGCTGATCTGACGGTGGGGGCGCTTGTGCGCCCTTTTTCGTTTCCGGCGGCATCTCCTCGACCGGAAGCAGGATATCCGGCCCCATATTGGCGACCTTGTTGACGCTGTCGGACACCGGGATCGCCTCGAAGAAGCCGTCGTCGATCGGCTTCATGAGATCCACGACGTCCCGCGGCTCCTGGGTCTTGCAATCGAGCCAGCGTGAAAAGTCTTCCGGACGAATGACGACCGGCATGCGGTCGTGAACGCGGGCGATGTCGTTGTTCGCGGCCGTCGTCAGGATCGCGCCGGTATCGACTTCCGAACCGTCGGCCGAGGACCAGGTTTCCATGAGGCCGGCAAAGGCGACGACCTCGCCCTTCTTCGGGCGGATAAAATAGGCCTGCGACTTCGCCCCCTTGTCCGCCGGCCTTCGCCACTCGAAAAAGCCGGAGGCCGGCACGAGAATGCGACGGTGGCGCATGGCGGCGCGGAACGAGGCCTTGTCGATCGCCGTTTCGGCGCGGGCATTGATGAGCAGAGGAAAATCGCGCGGATCCTTCACCCAGCCCGGCATGAAGCCCCAGCGCACCAGCATCGCCTTGCGCTCCGGAAGGTTGCTGCCGGGCTCGTGCTTGTCGCTGGCGACGACGATCAGCACCGGTTGCGTCGGCGCGATATTGTAGCGCGGCGGCGGGTCCTCCATGTTCACGACATTGAGGAACTCGCGCATGAGATCGGCCTTGGCCAGCAATGCAAATCGTCCACACATGGCGTCGTCATCGCACTTTGCCTATAAGGGGTCAATGAAGCGCAAGCGAACCGGACCGCGATGAAGAAATCGAAGAAGCCCCAGCCCGCCTCCTCCGCCATCATCGAGCGCGACGGGCGCTATCTGCTCGTGCTGCGCAGCAAGCCGCCATCGGACGCCATGTACGCTTTTCCCGGCGGACGCGGCGAAGACGGCGAGACACCGGCCGAAACGGCGCTGCGCGAACTCCATGAGGAAACCGGCATTCGCGCCGAAAAACCCATGCTTTTCGCGACCTATGACCTGCCCGGCCATGAAGACGGCCCCGGCAGTCCGTCCTTCTTTCTCTCCGTCTTCAAGGTGAAGGCCGACGAGACGGCGGTCGCCGTCGCCTCCGATGATGCGGCAAGCGTTGGCTGGTATTCGGCAGAGGAGATCCAAAACCTGCCCGCGCCCGACAGCGTGCGCGAGTGCATCAGCCGGCTGGAAGCCGAGCGGGCGAAGCGGAGTGCATGACGGTGATTCGCCTTGTTATCCTCTTCAGTCTTCTCTTCGCAGCGCCGGTTTTCGCCCAGCAGGCGGCCGGCGACAAAGCCAAGGAAACGCCGAGCACGGCCCCCGCCGAGGAAAAGCCCACGCCCTATGACGAGCGGCTGGAGCGGCTTTCCGAAATCATCGGCGCGGTTCACTACCTGCGCAATCTGTGCATGGACAAGGCGGAGGACAATTGGCGGGCATCCGTGCAACGGTTGATCGACATGGAAGCGGCAAACGAGCCGAAGCGGCAGGAAAAACTGACCGCCGCCTTTAATCGTGGATACCGTTCCTTTGCCGCCATCTATACCGCTTGCACCGACTCGGCGGTTGTCGCAGAAGAGAGATACCGTAACGAAGGTGCAACACTTGCCACAGAAATTACCGCGCGATTTGGAAATTAGCGGTTAATTAACCTCTTTCTTCAGCAGCCAGTGCCGTTTTGGGAAAAGGCTGCTAAGGTCGTTAACAGTCGAGTAAGAACTGAATGCCGCGCATGGACCGATCAATGGAACCTACTCTCAACGATATCGACGAGATGATCGTACACGAGAAGATGCAGGCCGCTCTGGAATACCAGAACGAAGCCTGGGCGGACGGCATGGCGGACGGTATTGAACCGGAAATCATCGCCGACGCGGCCATCGCGCTCGCCTTGCGCGAGACGATTCGCACGCAGGGCGAACGCGGTGCGGAAGCCATGCTTGATTCGCTGCGCGATCGCATGCTGGCCGGAGAATTCTCCCCCGAGCGCATCCTGCAATAGAGCAATTCCAGCGGAATTGCGTTTAAAATGCTCCAGGCTGGGAAGACAGGTCATGCAGATGTCGGCTGACGGCAAAAAGCTGTTTTACAGCGGCCTCATCGTATTGTCGGTGCTTTCTGGAACGACGGCGCTGACCGCGACCGCGCGCCCGGCCTTTGCCCTCAGCGAACTGAAGGACGAACAGGGCCAGGTGCCGCAGAAGCCGGCCGAAGGGGAAAAAGCGCCCCCCGTCGAGACCGAGGAAAAAGACCAAGAGACCGGCCCGCTCGAACTGCCCATGCCCGACCCGCTGATTCGCCGGAACCAGGCGGTGACCGAGCCGGCGGACAATGAACCCGCCATCGACGACAAGACCGTCGAAGAGCCGGATGTGCCGGTCGAGTTGATCTACGACATCAGCAAGGCGCCGGAACCCGTGCGCCGCATGCGCGAACTGATCGTCGAGGCTGCCGCCTCCGGCGATATCGAGCGCCTGCGCCCCCTGCTCGGCAAGGGCATGACCGAGACGCAGGTCTCGATGGTCGAGACCGAGGAAGGCCCGGTCGAGACGCTCAAGGGTCAGTCCGGCGATCCGGAAGGCATCGAGGTGCTGGCAATCCTGCTCGACGTGCTGGCGACCGGCTTTGCCCATGTCGGCGCGGGCACGCCGGAGGAAATGTATGTCTGGCCCTATTTCACCGAAAAGCCCCTCGCCGGCCTGACGCCGCCGGAAAAGGTGGAGTTGCTGCGCATCGTGACGGCCGGCGATTTTGCCGAAATGCAGGAATTCGGCAGCTATAATTTCTATCGTGTCGGCATCACGCCGGACGGCCAGTGGAAATTCTTCGTCACCGGCGAGTGACCCTATAGTACGTCCAGCCATGCGTGATCCGGATGAGCCCTTGCGATTGCGGCTCTCAGCCAGCGTCGTTGCGCCGTGTCGAGCTTCTGCAGCGCGAGCGCAAAATCGGCCTCGTCCTTCTCCCGCTGGTATTTAGCCTTGAAAAGCAGGATCGCCTCCGGCGCGAGGTAGGGAATGCCGTCGCTGCTGTTCCACACCATCTCGCTGCGTAAACGCCGGATCGAGGCATCGCGCTTGTAGACCCAGATATCCGGCGTGCCGTCCTCCAGCATCATGTCGACACGCCAGCGACGCGCTGCAACATCCTCGCACCAGACCTGTGCGATCTCGGCAGGCGGCAGCGCCTGTGCAGCAAGCGGCTCGACATGGCCATCGCCCACCGCATGGAAACGCAGTCCCGACAGGGCCGTGCGAAACAGCTCAAAGTCATCGCGCAGGATGGTGAATTCCAGATCCTCATGCGGCCGCGTCTCGACGCCATGCCAGAGATCGAGCGCCCAGCCGCCGACGACGCACCACGGCCGCGCGCTACCGGCAAGCCGGCACGCGAGTTCCGCCGGATGCCAGGCGGACCAGGCGTCGTGTGGCAGGGGCGCTGGTGTCATGATGTTTCTGCCTCGCTCTGGTGGGGCTCCCTTCATAACCATCCCAAGGTTCCGGACAAGAGAATAGGGCAGATGACCAACAGGGCACCGGTCGCTGTGGCAAGAGCCCCGTGACCTTGCGAAAGCGGCCGGGCCATTCTACTTCTGTCTCAACGGGTGCGATGGTGCACCGCCTGCCGCCGGCTGGCGCCGGTGCGCGAAAAATCTGGATCGAATCATGCCTTCCGTCACGCTTTCCGGCCGCGCCTTTCTCCGCCTTTCCGGCAAGGATGCCGAGACCTTCCTGCAAGCACTCATCACCACCAACCTGCCCGACCTGCCCGACGGCGAGGTCCGCCCCGGCGCGCTGCTGACGCCGCAGGGAAAGATCCTGTTCGATTTCCTGATTCGCCGCGACGGCGCGGACGCCTTGCTGATCGAGACGACCGAAGACCAGCGGGATGCACTTTTGAAGCGGCTCACCATGTACAAGCTGCGCGCCGCGGTCGATCTCGCCATCGTCGGCGATGGCGATGTGACGATCGCCTGGGACGACGTTGAAGCCGATGCACCACGCGACGCCCGGTTTGCCGGGGCCGGCCGCGATGTCTCGCGCCGCCCGGGCGCCGGCGGTAGCGACGATCCGGCGCTTTACGACACGCTGCGCATCAGCGCCGGCATTGTGGAATCCGGCCGCGACTATGCGCTTTCCGATGCCTTCCCGCACGATATCATCCTGGACCTCACCGGCGGCCTGTCCTTCCGCAAGGGCTGCTATGTCGGGCAGGAAGTCGTCTCCCGCATGCAGCATCGCGGCACCGCCCGGCGCCGGCCCGTCATCGTCAAGGGTGATGTCGCCCTTCCCGAAACCGGCACCGAGCTTTTCGCCGGCGGCAAGCCGATCGGCACGCTCGGCAGCGTCTCCGGCGCACTCGGCCTTGCCATCGTGCGTATCGACCGCGCGGCCGACGCCATGCAGAGCGGTACGCCGATCACTGCCGACGGTGCGCCCGTGGCGCTCGAACTCCCCGCCTGGACCGGCCTTGCCTTCCCGCAAGAAGCTTCGGAGGTGCCGGCGCAATGAGCGGAGCGACGCGCGTGAAGACGGAGCCTCGCGCCTGGCAGCGCATGCTGTCCGGCCGCCGCCTCGACCTGCTCAATCCCTCGCCGCTCGACATCGAATTGTCCGACATCGCGCATGGCCTTGCCCGCGTCGCACGCTGGAACGGCCAGACCAACGGCGACCATGCCTTTTCCGTGGCGCAGCATTCGCTTGTCGTGGAAACGATCTTCCGCCAGCAGAACCGCTGCGATGCCGGCGAATGCCTCATCGCTCTGCTGCACGATGCGCCGGAATATGTCATCGGCGACATGATTTCACCCTTCAAGGCCGTCGTCGGCGGTGGCTACAAGACGGTGGAAAAGCGGCTGGAGGCAGCCGTCCATTTGCGCTTCGGCCTGCCATCATCAACGCCCGTCGCGCTGAAGGCAAAGATCAAGAAGGCCGACCAGGTCGCCGCCTTCTTCGAGGCAACGGAACTGGCCGGCTTTTCCCATGCCGAGGCCGTCAAATTCTTCGGCGCGCCGCGCGGCATCACGCTCGATATGATCGACGTTGCGCCCCTTCCCGCCATCGACGCGCAGCGCCGTTTTGTCGAGCGCTTCGAGGCCCTGGACCGCGGGCGCGGCCCCCTCGCCGCGACGGTGTGACCATGGACACGATCGTAGTCGCACCGCTTGGAAAAATCGCCGAACTTGCCGTCCGCCACCGCTGTCGCGAAATGCTGAGCCTTGTTGCCCCGAAACAGGGCTTTCATCGGCCGGCCGTTATCGCCGCCGAGCGTCACATGATCCTTGGCGTCAACGACATTGCCTTTGCCGGCACGGGAAACCTCGTCGCGCCTGGCGAGGAGCATGTCACCGCGATCATCGGCTTTGCCCGCGGCTGGGATCGCCAGGCGCCGCTGCTCGTCCATTGCATGATGGGGGTCTCCCGCTCGCCGGCGGCAGCCCTGCTCGCCGCGCTGGCCGTTGAGCCGGATCAGGACGAGCATGAACTGGCACAGCGCCTGCGCCGCGCCTCCGTGCAGGCGACGCCGAATGCCCGGCTGATCGAGATCGGCGACCATGTGCTTTCGCGCGGTGGCAGGCTGATTGCCGCCGTCAAGGCGATCGGCCGTGGCGCGAACTATGTCGGCGACAGCCCGTTCACCTTCTCCGCCGTGCCGGAGGCGGTCGTGCGATGACGGAAACCAGCGCTCGCCCGCCGGTCGAAATCGGCCTCAATGCGGCGGTCGTCGCGATTTCCGGTCGCAGCCCGTGCATTCTTGCGATCGGCCGTGACGGCACGGATGGTCGCGACGCCCTGCCCTTCGGCCCGTTCGATCCGCAGCAGCACCGCACCTTCGAGACGAGCCTGCGCGCCAGCGTCGAGGCGCAGACGGCGCTGAAGCTCGGCTATATCGAGCAGCTTTACACATTCGGCGACCGCGGCCGCCAGAAACTGCCGGACGAAGCCGGCACGCACATGGTCTCGGTCGGTTATCTCGCCCTCACCCGCACCGACGCCGAGGCCAACGAACGCCTCGCCGAAACCGGCGCGGCGTGGCGCGACTGGTACACGTATCTGCCCTGGGAGGACTGGCGACAGGGACGACCGGCGGTCATCGACCAGTTGATCCTGCCGGCGCTGAAAAACTGGGCTTCCGAACTGATCAATACGCAACGCGTTCCCCCCCTGCCTTCGCCGCGCAACCGGATGCGCCTCGCCTTCGGCCTGGAGGATTTTCCATGGGATGAAGAACGTGTCCTCGAGCGCTACGAACTGCTCTACGAGGCCGGCCTTGCCGAAGAGGCCGTGACGGATGGCCGTGCCCAATCGTGCGGCACCGCACCCGGCATTGCCATGCGGCACGATCATCGCCGAATTCTTGCAACCGCCATGGCGCGCCTGCGCGGCAAGATCAAATACCGCCCGGTGATCTTCGAGTTGATGGCGCCGGAATTCACGCTCACCGAATTGCAGGCGACCGTGGAGGCGATCTCCGGACGGCATCTGCACAAGCAGAATTTCCGCCGCCTGGTGGAGGGCGCCGAACTCGTTGAGCCGACCGGCGGCTCCACCGCCGCCACGGGAGGCCGCCCTGCCGCCCTCTTCCGCTTCCGACGCCGGATTTTCGAGGAGCGCCCGGCGCCCGGTCTCAAGGTCGGCATGCGCTGATAGCGGCGCAAAACCGCTTCGCGCTTTTACGAGCATTGCTTAAATCGGAACTTCTCCACGCCCCTGCCATTCCCCTACCGGCAACAACGATTGGGGAAAGGATCCATGGAACATCAGGCAACCGACATCATCGTCGCGACACGCGCGGCGCTGGCACAGGCGAGCGCACTCGCCGTGCAATACTCCTTCTCTATCCTGGGCGCGCTCTTGCTGCTCGTGCTTGGCTGGTTTCTCTCGCGGCTGCTGCATCGCTGGGCGCTGAGCGGGCTTTCGCGCGTGCGTGGTATCGATATCACGCTGGCGCATTTCTTCGCCAACATCCTGCGTTATGCACTGCTCATCCTCGTCTTCGTCACGGTCCTCGGCCAATTCGGCGTGCAGACGGCTTCGATCATCGCGGCACTCGGTGCTGCCGGTCTCGCCATCGGCCTCGCCCTGCAGGGCACGTTGCAGAATATCGCGGCCGGTATCATGCTGCTCGTGCTGCGGCCGTTCCGAGTGGGCGAATATATCGAGACGAAGGACGTGTCCGGCACGATCACCGAGGTCGGGCTTTTCGCCACCGAACTCAAGACCGGCGACGGTCTCTATCGCCTCGCGCCGAACTCGACGCTCTGGAACACGCCGGTCACCAACTATAGCCGCGAGCGCACCCGAAAACATGACCTCAAGGTCGTGGTGCCGAACGCGCTGGATATCGATGACGAGATCGAGCGCCTCATGGCCATTGCGAGCGAAGATCCAACAATCGAATCCGTGCCGCCGCCGCAGGTCTTTGTCGATAGTTTGGAAGAAAGCTCCGCGGTGCTGACCCTGCGCTACTGGGTTGCGACGCGGCAGTGGTTCAAGACGACCAAGGATATGAACCGCCGCGTGCGCATTGCCTTTGGCCAACGCCTTGCCGCAAGCGAACCGGAGCCCGACACGATGCAGGCTCCGGCCGAGTAGTTATTCGATCACGGCGCAGGCGAGCCGATCGCCTGCGCCACCTGCCGGGTTGGTCCGATAGTCGTCCGAACCGGCGTGCACGATCAGCGCGCGGCCGCGGATTCCGCGCTCGGCATCGTCGAGGCGCACCGTGGTGGTGTAGATTTGCGCACGCATCACGCCATCTTCGGCGACATACTGGTTCGGCAGGTCGCCGGCATGCGGTCCGGTTGCGGATGCAAAGCCGTGGTCCTTCTTATCCGGATTGAAATGGCCTCCGGCTGATTTATGACCATCGGCATGGTCGCAGGTGCCGGTCTCGTGGACGTGCAACGCCACCCATTTGCGCGGTTCCAGACCGGAAACCTCCACCTCGAACAGGACGCCGTCATTTCCGGCGGTCAGATGCGCGCGGCCGGCCTCCTTGCCGGACTGGTCCACGAAATTGGCCTGCGCGGTGTTCTTCGCCTGCTGGGCGAAAGCGGGTGCGCCCAGTGCCGCAAAGGTGCTCGCCGCGGCGGCGAGCGCAACGATCTTCAACATGATGCGTCCTTCCGATTGATTTCCTACGGAGCGGGAACGCATCGTGCGGTGGCGTGTTCCGCCCGATCACCTCACAACGACGTCAAGACCGATGTCGAGCGTCGGCGCTGCCATGGTGATCTTGGAGGTCGAGATATAGTCGACGCCCGTTTCGGCAATGGCGCGGATCGTCTTCAGGTTCACATTGCCCGAGGCTTCAAGCTTCACGCGACGCGGATCGGCGGCATAGGTCGCGTCGTTCAGGCCGGCGCAATCGCGGTTGATCTCAACGGCACGACGCAGCAACTCCGGTCCCATATTGTCGAGCAGGATGACGTCCGGCTGCGCCTCCAGCGCCTCCTCCAGTTCTTCCAGCGTCGTCACCTCGACCTCGACCTTGACGAGGTGGCCAGCGAAGGCGCGGGCGGCGCGGATAGCACCGGCAACCCCATGGGACACCGCGATGTGGTTGTCCTTGATCAGGATCGCGTCATCAAGGCCATAACGATGCGACGAGCCACCGCCCATGCGAACGGCATATTTCTCCAGCGCGCGCAGGCCCGGAATGGTCTTGCGCGTGCAGCAGACCTTCGCCGCCGTATGCGCTATCTCGTCGGCAAACCGCGCCGTATGCGTGGCAACGCCGCAGAGGTGCATGAGGAAATTGAGCGCCACGCGCTCCGCCGAAAGTACGGCTCGTGCGGGACCAGAAACACGGGCGATCACCGCGCCGGGAGCAAGCCGGTCGCCGTCCTTCACGAAGGCCTCGAAGTGGATCGCAGGATCCATCAGCCGGAAAGCCGCGCGGGCAAGATCGAGCCCCGCAACGACGCCATCCTCGCGCGCGTTCAATTCCGCCCTCGCCACGACATCCGGTGCAATCGTCGCCTGGCTGGTAATATCGCCCGCCCGACCCAGGTCTTCCGACAAAGCGGCACGCACCTGATCCTCCACCATCAGCGGCGAGAGGACGGGAAGATAGGGGGTGGTCATGGGCTTATCCTGCTTCGTTGTTTGATCGCGATGGCGCCGTTACGCCGCCGCCGTTTCCGAAAGGTCCGCAACCACCTTTTCCGCCTCTGCAAGCGTGAGGAAGGTGCGGTGCTTCCAGTTTGCCTTCTGCTCGGGAAAGTCCGAGCGGAAATGGCCGCCGCGGCTTTCTTCGCGCAGATAAGCACCCGTTGCGATGAGTTTTGCGGTGGTGACGATGTTGTGGAAGCGCATGCGGCTGTTTTCACGCTCCAATGTGGCGATCTCGCGGATGGCGGCTCTGAGGCCGTCACGGGTGCGGATGACGCCGACATGGTCGCTCATGATGCGGCGCAGGCGCGTCAGCGCGGGGCTGTCCTCGATGGTCACGAGGTCGTCGCTTTCGCCCGCGTTCTTGCCCCAGTCGTTGATCTTCGGCTCCGGCAGCATACCCTTGATGTTTTCCGCGATGCGCGCGGCAAAGACGACGGCTTCGAGCAGCGAGTTCGAGGCGAGGCGATTTGCGCCGTGCACGCCAGTGGAAGTGACCTCGCCGGCCGCCCAAAGGCCGTCGATCGAGGTGCGGCCTTCCGCATCCGTAAGTACACCGCCCATGTGGTAATGCACGGCGGGTACGACGGGGATCGGCTGCGTCACCGGGTTGATGCCGGCGGCCTTGCAGGAGGCGTAGACCGTCGGGAACATGTCGGGGAAATGGCTACCGACCGCCTTGGTGCAATCGAGGAACGCGCCGCGACCGGCCTGGACTTCGGCGAAGACACCGCGGGAGACGATGTCGCGCGGGGCGAGTTCGGCGTCCTCGTGGATATCCAGCATGAAGCGGTGGCCGGCGGAATTGATGAGATGGGCGCCATCGCCGCGCAGTGCCTCGGTGGCGAGCGGTGCGGGATCACGGCCGATATTGATGGCAGTCGGATGGAACTGCACGAATTCCGGGTCGGCGATGATCGCACCCGCGCGTGCCGCCATGCCGACACCCTGACCGCAGGCTTCCCACGGGTTCGTCGTGACAGCGAAGAGATGGCCGACGCCGCCCGAGCACAGCACCACGGCACGCGCCGGGAAATGCACGCGGTTCTTCGCCTGGCCGGCATCCGGCCGCGCCACGACACCCGAGATGAATCGGCCCTCGCGCACCAGCTCCTCGACGACATAGCCTTCCAGCACGCGGATGGACGGCGTGTTGCGCACGGCGGCGATGAGCGCCTCCATGATGGCCTTGCCGGCCATGTCGCCCTTCACGCGCACGATGCGACGCTCGGAATGGGCGGCCTCGCGAGAGAGCATGAGCTTGCCCTCGAGATCACGATCGAAGGGCACGCCATAATCGAGCAGGTCATGGATGCGCGCCGGGCCTTCGGAAACCATGAAGCGCGCCATCTTCTCGTCGACGATGCCGGCACCGGCTTCCAGCGTGTCGGCAACATGTTTGTCGAACGTGTCACCCGGGCTCATAGCGGCGGCAATGCCGCCCTGCGCCCAGGCGGAGGACGCGCCCTGGCCGATCGGAGCCGCAGCAAGAATGGTGACGGGACGCGGCGCAAGTTTGAGCGCGCAGAACAGGCCGGCAAGGCCGCCACCGACGATGACGATATCGTCGATGCCGTTCCAGGATTGCGGGCGGAAACTTTCAATAGGCATGTCTTACTCCTCCGACGCGCCGCCCAGCCTCCCTTCCGAGAGGCTAGCCGTGGGGCATTGAGGCCCCTCCTCCAGATCGAGGGCGGCCTACTGCTTCAGGTTCACCATCCGCTCGACGGCGAGGCGGGCGCGATCGGCGATTGCCGGGTCGACCAGAACCTCTTCCGTCATGTTCACCAGGCTGTCGAGGATCTTCGGCAGCGTGATGCGCTTCATGTGCGGACAGAGATTGCACGGCTTGATGAAATCGACGCCCGGCAGTTCCGCCTGGATGTTGGAGGCCATGGAGCATTCCGTGACCAGCAGCACGCGCGACGGGCGGTTGTCCTTCACGTAGTTGATCATGCCCGAAGTGGAGCCGGCGAAATCGCAGACGGCGATGACGTCCGGGTGGCATTCCGGATGGCCGATGATCTCGATGCCGGGATGGGCTTCCTTGTAGGACAGCAGTTCGGCCGCCGTGAAGCGCTCATGCACCTCGCAATGGCCCTTCCAGGTCAGTATCTTCTTGTTGGTCTGCTTGGCGACGTTCATCGCCAGGTACTCATCGGGAATGCAGAGCACTGTGTCGCTCTCCAGGCTCTCGATGACGGCGAGCACGTTGGACGAGGTGCAGCAGATGTCCGTCTCCGCCTTCACGTCGGCCGACGTGTTGACGTAGGTCACCACGGGCACGCCGGGGTAACGCTGCTTCAGCAGGCGCACGTCCTCACCGGTAATCGATTCCGACAGCGAGCAGCCGGCGCGCGAATCCGGGATGAGCACGGTCTTTTCCGGGTTCAGCAGCTTCGAGGTCTCGGCCATGAAGTGCACGCCGCACTGGATGATGATCTCGGCATCGACCTTGCCGGCGTCGCGGGCAAGCTGCAACGAATCCCCGACGATATCGGCGACGCAATGGAAGATTTCCGGCGTCTGGTAATTGTGCGCGAGAATGACGGCACCGCGCTCGCGCTTCAGCCGGTTGATGGCGGCGACATAGGGCGCATAGACCGGCCATTCGAAGGCGGGGATGAACTGCTTCACCTTCTCGTAAAGGTGCTCGGTCTCGCGGGCGATTTCCGGCGTGAAGGTGAGATCCGGCTTTTCGAGCACACCGAAGCGTTCCGCAGCAGTCAGCGGACGAACGACTTCGGCTCCTGCCGCATTCTGGGCCAGAGTGGTCATGAAACCCTCCCTTTCCGCCGCCTTCCCGCGGCCTCGCCATTTTGCTCAATTTGAGCATAACAGCTGTAAAACAAAACCGGCATGGGCCGGTGGTTCAGATTTAGAAACTTTTATGACGGTTTGCAAGAAGCGCCGCCCGAATTCCTTTCGTGCGGCGGCATCATTTTTTTCAGGCCATTGCCGGGCGCAGGACACTCTTTTCCTGGATCGGCCAATGCACGATCGCAGCAAAGATGCCGAGCGCCACGCCGAGCCACCACACCGGATCATAGGTGCCGAAGTGGTCGTAGAGGTAGCCGCCCATCCAGACGCCGAGGAACGAGCCGACCTGGTGCGACAGGAAGACGATGCCGCCGAGCAGGCCGAGATGCTTGGTGCCGAACATGATGGCGACGAGCGCATTGGTCGGCGGCACGGTGGAGAGCCAGAGCAGGCCCATGACGATGGCGAAGATGATGACCGAGGCCGGCGACTTCGGCAGCAGGATGAAGGCCGACACCGCCACCGAGCGGGCGATGTAGATATAGGCCAGGAAATACGGCTTCGA
This sequence comes from Sinorhizobium sp. RAC02, assembly GCF_001713395.1. NCBI lineage: Bacteria > Pseudomonadati > Pseudomonadota > Alphaproteobacteria > Hyphomicrobiales > Rhizobiaceae > Sinorhizobium > Sinorhizobium sp. RAC02. Next base: position 1,832,256 of record NZ_CP016450.1, read on the forward strand.
ATAGCGCTGGCCGATGACGCCGGCGGCAAGCGAGCCGATGATGTTGAAGAAGCCGATCAGCGCCAGCGCAATCACCGCATAACGCGCATCGATGCCGAGATCACCGAGATAGGCCGGAAAATGCGCGGTGATGAAGGCGACCTGGTAGCCGCAGACGAAGAAGCCGGCGACGAGCAGCAGATAGCTGCGATGGCCAAGCGCTTCCTTCAGCGCCTCGCCGATCGTCTGCTTGTATTCCGTGGCGGAGGTGATGCCGGAGGAGGAGTTGCCGCGCAGCGGAATGGCGATCAGCGGCACGAGAAGCATCAGGATGCCGAGATAGACGAGGCTGTCCGACCAGCCATAGGCGCTGATGAGGCCCTGCGACAGCGGCGCGAACAGGAACATGCCGGCAGAACCCGCCGCCGTGCAGATGCCGAAGGCCATGGAGCGCTGCTCGGGCGTGACGTTGCGTGCGAAGGCGGACAGCAGGATGCCGAAGGAGCCGGAACCGACGCCGAGGCCGACCAGCACGCCGCCGCCGATATGCAGCCAGAGGGGCGAGGTGCCGAGCGACATCAGGAACAGGCCGAGCGCATAGACGAGGCCGGAGACCAGCAGCACGCGCCAGGTGCCGAACTTGTCGGCGATGGCGCCGAAGAACGGCTGGCTGACGCCCCAGGCGAGGTTCTGGAACGCCATGGCGAGGCCGAACGTCGTGCGGTCCCAGCCGGTATCCTGCAACATGGGCAATTGGAAGAAGCCCATGGCCGAGCGTGGGCCAAAGGTCAGCACGGCGATCAACGAGCCGGCAATGATGATGGGCCAGGGCATGGGCCGGCTTGCGGTGGGGGCCGCAGCGATGGATGGGGCGGACATAGGCTTCTCCGAAATATGGACCCGGAATCTATGTCCAGCCATCAATTAACAAAAGCGAATTTAATTGACCAAGCAATCAGCCGGATTGATGAAACAATCTGATTCCGCCGATGGCCCGATGTGCTTGACGAGACAGCATTTTGGGCGCATGTGCACCCGCGGTGTCACAGGACGCCAATTAAACCCGGATAAGATCAATGGACCCCGACAGTCGACTATCGAGAGCGATCGAGCGACCTATCCGGTAGGAGGCTACGGCCTTGCTCCGGATGGCGAGAATGCCCTCAGAGGAGCGAAACATGCTGCAAATCTATGCCCGCAAGGCTGACCGCTTTTGCCTGCGCGAAATCTCCAACCCCGCCATCGAGCAGGCGATCGCCCCTGCCCTCTGGTATGACCTGCTCAGCCCGACAAATGAAGAAGTGAAGGACGTCGAGGCGGCCCTGCGCATCTCCATGCCGACGCGGGAAGAGATGGAAGACATCGAACTGTCCGCCCGCCTCTACCAGGAGGATGGCGCGGCCTTCATGACGATGACGGCGCTGACCAATCTCGACGGTGACGAGCCGACCAAGATGCCGGTGACCTTCATCCTTCGTGGTCCGACGCTGGTGACGGTGCGCCATGCCGAGGCAAAGCCTTTCGTCACCTTCTGCAACCGGGCCCTGCGCGGCAATGGCCACAGCTACGAGACCGGCGAGGATGTCATGCTCGGCGTCATCGAGGCTGTCATCGACCGCATGGCGGACGTGCTGGAACGGCTCGGCAACGAGATCGACGGCATTTCGCGCGAAGTGTTCCGCAGCAAGAAGGGCCCGTCGCGCAAGAAGACGCGGGACCTCGAAGCGCTGATCGAACAGCTCGGCCGCAAGGGCGATTTTTTGAGCGGCGTGCGCGAAAGCCTCGTCAGCATCTCGCGCCTCGTCGCCTATCACGCTGCGCTGGAAACCCCGACGCGCCGGCCTTCGAAGGAAATCCGCCAGGTCGTCAAGCTCGTGCAGCGTGATGCCGTCTCGCTCGGCGACCACGCCGCGTTCCTGTCAGGCAAGATCAACTTCCTGCTCGACGCGACGCTCGGCCTGATCAATCTCGAGCAGAACCAGATCATCAAGATCTTCACGGTCGCCTCGGTGATCTTCCTGCCGCCAACGCTGGTCGCGTCAGCCTATGGTATGAACTTCGAGCTGATGCCCGAGCTGCAATGGCACTTCGGCTATCCCTACGCGGTCGGCCTGATGATCATCTCCGCGCTGATCCCGTTCCTGTATTTCAAACGGCGCGGCTGGGTTTAGCGCCTTAAAGAGCATGTCCTGCGTGTCAGGGTCGATTACAGCCAGTTTTCGACCCTGACACCCGGCATACGGACAAACTCCCGCAGATTGTTGGTGACGACGATCAACCCCTCGCTGCGGGCGTGGCCACCGATCTGCATGTCGTGGGGACCGCAGGGCGTGCCGGCTCGTTCCAGTTCGGCACGAACCTGGCCGTAATGTGCCGCAGCCTTGTCGGCAAATGGCAGGATCTCCAGCCGCGCCACGAAGTGCTCGATCGCCACAAGGTTTTCAGCGCGGCGGGCGGACTTCTCTGCGCCGTAGTGCAGTTCTCCAAGCGTAATGCTCGATATGCAGAGCTGCTCGGCGAGCGCGTTGAATTTTTCGCGCACCGCCGGCGGGTAGGTCTTCATCACGTAGATGCAGATGTTGGTGTCGAGCATATAGGTCAGCATCAGAAGGCTTCGCGCTCTTCCGCTACCGGCTGCTCCCGTTCGCTCATGAAATCGTCGCTGACGCGCGGCCCATTCAGGAAGAGGTCGTCCCACCTCTGGCCCTGCGGAACGATGACGCGGCTGCGGCCGATCTTGAGGACGTCAACCAGATGCACATCTTCCGGAAAGGCGACGGCCTTGGGAAGACGCACGGCCTGGCTGCGATTGCTGGTGAAAACGGTCGAATTGGCCATGCGCCCTCTCCCTGTGATATCCCATTGGGATATACATAGGAGTCGGAGGCGAAAAACGCAAGAACAGACGCCCTCTGGAAGTTAAGCCCTGATCTTCATCGGCCAGCGTGCGGTGCGCGTCTTCGTCACGCGCACCGCATCGCCGAGCCGGATTTCGCCTTCACCGCGCGGCACGGCGTTCCAGCCAAAGAGCACGCCGGGCACGCGGCGGTCGGCGGACATGCGCTTTTCGGCGAGGCCCTGGATGGGGTTGCCGCCGATGCGTTCGCCGGTCAGTTGGTCCTGCGTCGTCATGATGCAGCGGGCGCAGGGTTTGACGAAGTCGAAGACGATATCGTTGATCTCGATCGCCTCCCAAAGATCTTCCGCCCAGGGCTCGTCGCAGGTGACGAGGATGTTGGTGCGGAAGCGGTCCATGCCGACGGGCTCCTGGCCCTTGGCGGCGAGCGTCCTGTTGAGATCGGCGAGCGACCCGGTCGTGGTGACGAGGACGGGAAAACCATCGGCAAAACCGACCGGCGCCGGCTCGCCGGCCCAGTCCTCGCCCTCGGCACGCCTGGCCGCCGCATCCATGTGCACGAGTTTGACGGGACGAACGAACCACTCCGAGAGCGTCTCGTTGACCGCCTCGTCGGCGACGGCAGCACTCACCGGGCTGTCCCAGATGGTCACGTCGAGGCGGTCGTCCGGTTCGAAGCTGGCGAAGAGCTGGCGGCCCCCCATTTCGAGATGCAGGCTTTCCCCCACCGCCGTCGCCTCGACGCGGGCAAGCGCCTGGAGTTCGCGCTGGGTGATGAAGCGGCCGTCGGGCTCAACGATCATGTAGCGCCGGTCGCCGGCAAGACCGTCGAAGCGGACGCTCGCGCTTTCGACCGGGATGGCGCGGCCGCTCTTCAGCGGGTGGATGTTGAGGCCTTCGACCTTCATTGCAGCGACCTTTCCTGAAATTTCGATTCAACGCGCTGCCGAACCGATTCAATCCGGCGGAACAAAAGCATGTTTTTCTTCAGATTTCATCCAGCAGCATGTCGCGGATCACCCGCAGGCGCTGAGTGCGCTCCCCGGCCATGCGCGCGCCCGTCGCCGTCTGGAAGCCATCCGCCAGCTTGAACAGCTTCACTTCGAAATGGTCGATGGCGAAGGCCTTGTCGTCGAGCGGGCGGTTTTCGGCAAGCGGGTCCATGGGATCGTACAGACCGCTGCCCATGCGTCCGGCAATGTAGAAGCAGCGCGCAGCACCCACCATGCCGATGGCATCGAGCCGATCGGCATCCTGCACGGTCTTCGCCTCCAGCGTTTCCGGCGCGATGTTGGCGGAAAAACTGTGCGTGAGGATGGCGTGGGCGACGGCTGCCACGTCCGCGTCGTTCCAGCCTTCGGCGGCCAGCAGGCCGGACGCCTTTTCGGCGGCGAGGCGCGAGGCCTCGGCCCGGTGCGGCGAATTCTTTTCGACCGCCACGCAGTCATGCAGCAGGACGGATGCGGCGAGCAGACGCAAGTCGCCACCCTCTTCAGCCTGGATGCGGCGGGCGTTCTTCCACACGCGGATGAGATGGGCGGCATCGTGCGAGCCGTCATCGGCGGCAAAGGCCTGCGGCAACAGACGTTCGGCAAGGCCCCCGAGAGGCTGAAAGGCGGCGGCGAGGCAGGTGAAGGACATGGGCAATCCAGATGTGGTTGCCCATGACCTAACCCGTCACGCCTCTGCGTTCAATTCCGCCTTTTCGCCCGTCCCGGACTTTCCGGAGAGGATCTTTTGATAGAACAGGCCGATGCCGATCAGCACCGCGCCAAGGCCGATGAACGACAGGGCCCGCAGGATGCCTTCGAGGTTCGCCATGTCGATGAGGAAGACCTTGATCACGGCGATCAGCACGAGGCCGGCCGACGCCAGGCGGATGCTCTTGGAATCGACCTTGGACCCGACCACCAAAAGCAGCACGCCGAGCAGCAGCCAGACGACGGAATAGGTGTAGGTCTCCGGCTGGAGGAACCCCTTCCAGTCGGCAATGCCCTCGCCGTGCCAGTAGCGCCGAACGCAGAGCGTGACCCAGGCGAAGACGAGCGCAACGCCGGTCAGCGCCAGCATGATGACATAGGGCAGCGGACGACGATTGCGCGCATACCAGGCAAGGCCGCCATAGGCCACGCCGGGCAGCAGGTAGCCGATCAGCAGGAGATCGAGGACCGGCCATTTGCCGAGCAGTTCGCCGGTGAAATACGGATTGAGGCCGATGAAATGGGCGCTCAGCACCGACAGGACCGACAGCCCGCCGACCACCATCGAGCCATAGCGGAAAACGGGGCTCGGCGACTTCAGATCGAGCGACATCATGATCGCCGAGGCGCCGATGACGAGCAATGTATAGGTCGCCTGTTCGCCGAGCGTCGGCACGGAACTGTCGAGCATGCCGCCATTCATGCCATGGCGCACGAGGATCGCCGCGGTCAGCAGCACGAAGAGGCTGGCGAGTGCCTGGATGAGGTTGCGGATACGCTCGCCCGGCCAGCGACGAAGCTCGAAGGCAGAGATTGCGAGAAGCACTGCAGGAATGCCGTAGCCGGCGAGAAGCTGGTTGAAGACCGGCGTCTTCGACAGGTTCGCCGCACCGACGATGGTTGGTTCCCAAGCGATGCGGCCGGCAACGACGGCCGCTGCACCCGCCAACAGCCAGGGCAGCACCGGCCAGCCACGCATACGCGTTGCGAAGACGGCGGCCGCGCCGAGCACCATGAGGCCGAGTGTCGTAGCGAGGCCATCCGTCAGCGCATGCAGCGCCAGGACGAGGAAGGCGAAGCCGCCGGCGGCCAGCGCCCATTGCGGAATGAAAAGACCATCCTCCTCCCCTCGTTCGCGCGAAAAGACCTCCGCTGCGGCGAAGAAGACGAGGCCAAGCAAAGTGGCCAGCAGGCCATGCTTCAGGTCGAAGGAGAGATTGCCGAAATTGAGGAAGCTGATGGCGAGGATCGCGAAGGGCACGGCGGGGGCCAGCAGGCTCCAGAGCGCCGCGAAAGCGCTTGAGCCGGCCATGCGCAGCCGTACCCCCGCAAGAGCGACGGCGGAATAGGCGACCGCGAGAACCAGCAGCAGGTTGACCGGCACCGAACCGAGAGCCGCCACGGGCATAGTGCCTTCCGCCATCGGTGGCGCGGGAATGACGCCGTCCAGCGCCGGCAGCGCGAGACCGCCGAAACCGTCGATCAGCACGCCACCCGGCAGGTTTGCCATCGCCACCACGCCGGCGACGGCACCGACCGCGGAAAGGATTGCCGGATAGATCGCCCAGAAGCGCAGGGCGCCGAGCACCGCCAGCGCCATCACGACGATGGCGAAACCGTAATCTGCGCGCGGAAGTGCCGGCACGGCACTTGCCAGCAGCAGTGCCGGGAAGACCAGGGCAAGCGCACCGGTCAGCGACACGGCGACGGCGGGCGGGGTAAACAGGCGGTCCAGCGGACCGGCAGAGGCGGCACCGGCCGGCACCGGCATGTCTTCCTCCGCGATGTTGCCCGGCCAGAGCAGGCCATGGCCAACGGCCAGCACCAGCAGCGCGACCAGCACCGGCAGGACCTCGACCTTGTCCGCCGCGGACAGGTAGAGCACGGCCCAGAGCGCCATGCCGGCATTGGCGAGCGCCGGCACGACCTGCCAATGGCGGATGCGGGAGGCGGCAAAGGTGGCAAGCCAGGCGACGCTCAGGAAACCGAACAGGCTCCAGGCGCTCGGCTCTTCGGTGGAGACGAGCGCGGGCGTCAGCATGGAGGCAAGCAGGCCGAGGCCGGCAAGCGCCTGCCCGTGCAGCAGCGACAGACCGATGGTCGCGAAAGAAACGGCGGCCAGAAGGACGAACGCCGCCACCGGGCCGACATAGCCATAGAATTCGTAGGAGACGTAGGTGACGGCAAAGAGCGTGATGGCACCGGCGGCCGTCAGCACACCGGGGATCATGGCGTTCTGGAAGGCATTGGCGATGAGCGGCTGGGTGCGGCGGCGCACGAACTCGCCGATCGCCATCAACACGAGGCCGAAGATCGCCGCAAGCGACAGCCGGACGGCTGGGCTGAGCAGGCCGGCTTCGATGGAATACTTGACCATGAAGATACCGCCGAGCGCCAGCGCGATGCCGCCCACCCAGACAGCCCAGCGCGCGCCGATGCGGCTTTCGAAGCTTTCCTTCGGCTTAGCTGCGACGGCAGCAGCAGCAGGAACAACGACGCCTTCAGCCGTCTCGTTTGCCACAACGGCATCCGTCGGCGTCGCCGGCGTCGTGCCGCCGAAGATCGACCGGCCTTTTTCCACTTCGTCCCGCGCGCCGCTCCAGGGGCTCGTAAACTCGGTTTGCGCCGGCGCTTCGGTCACCTCTTCCCGCGCTGCCTCCGACGTCTCGTCAGGCGCCGCCTCGATTGCCGCCGTCGCCGCCGCTGCGGCTGCCTCGGCCAGAACAGCAACGTCACCCGCCTTCAACGCCTCGACCTCGCGCTTCAGGCGCATCACCTCTTCGCCGATCTTCTGCGCGCTGTTGCGCGATGCATTGAGGGTGTAGAGGGCCAGGCCGATGGCGACCAGGGAGAGGATTTCCAGCATTGCGACTCCAGCACGGCAGTATCCGGGCGGCGAGACTACCCGGTTTTTTCCAAACGCCAAATGGGGTTACGTTTCAGGCCGGCATTCTCTTCGCTTGTCAGCGTGTGAGATTTTCGATCGGGAAGATGGCGCAGGTTTCCGTGCCATGGGCGAGCAGCTTGCCGTTGCCGTCGCGCAGCCACGCCTCGGAGGTCGCGATGGTGCGGCCGCGGTGGACGATTTTTCCCTCGCAGAACACTTCGCCCATGCCGGGCAACACGGGGCGCACGAGGTTCAGCTTGAATTCGATGGTCGTGTAGGCTTCGCCCGGCTTGATGACGGAAAAGACGGCGCAGCCAAGCGCCGAATCCATCACCGTCGCCGTCCAGCCGCCATGCACCGTGCCGAGCGGGTTGAGGTGATCGACCGATGGCATGCCGGCAAAGACGACGCGGCCATCTTCCACCTCGGTCATGCTGAAGGCGAGTGTCCTGGCCATCGGCGGCGCCGGCAGATCGCCGGCAAGCATCGCCTGCAACACCTTGAGCCCGCCGTCACGCTTCACCACGTCAAACGGCAGCGTGCCGATGCCGCCGACCGTCAGGCCGGGATAGATTTCGACCGTCATGCGCTCGCCTCTTTCGGTTGATCGTGTCCTGGCATGTTCAGCGCCTTCAGCGCCGCCTGTACGAAGCCGTCGCGGGCACTGGCAAGCTCCAGCCCGCGTGGTTCGCAGACATGCCGGTTGAGGAAGAAGGCGGTGAGCCGGAAGCCATCCGCGAGGGCGGCGGCATCGGCGGCGTGTCGGCTCTCGTCACCGAGGAAGGCAGGCAGTGCCAGCATCTTGTCGGCCCAGGGCGCGCCGGCCTCACGCGACACGGCACGGCCGGATTTCGGCGAAACGTAACAGAGGTTTTCGCGCGTACCGGTGGCGGCGCATTCGAGCAGGCCGAGGCCGAAGCCGAGGTCGTTCAGCACGGCAAGTTCGAAGCGCACGAAGAGTTCGCCGGCATCGGCCGGCTCGTGCAGATGATCGAGGATGACGGCCAGCGTATTGTAGAGATGGGGATGCGGATCACGCTCGGGCAGGAAGCGCAGAAGTGCCGCCATGGCCTGCACGCCGTAGACGGCAGTTGCCGTTTCCATCAGCCGGCCGGCGCGCAGTTCCAAAGGTTCGATGCGGAATTCGCCGAGATGTTCATCGAGCCGCGCCCGCCAGGTGACGTCCACGGAATTGCCCGGCTGTAGTACCGGCTGCATGGTTCGCGAGCGGCCGCCCCGCACCATGCCGAGATGGCGGCCACGGTCGCGCGTCATCACCTCGACGATCACCGATGTCTCACCATGGCGCCGCACGCCCAGAACGATGGCTTCATCACTCCACTGCATGGCCAAGCCTTACGCCCTCGGCCGGTTGGGAGCAAGCGGGAGCTCTCTTGCACAACCCCCTCATCCGACCCTTCGGGCCACCTTCTCCCCGGCGGGGAGAAGGGAAACGTGAAGCCACCGATCTTCCCCTTCTCCCCTCGGGGAGAAGGTGCCGGCAGGCGGATGAGGGGGCGGTCCTGAAACATGGCCGCGCCTCATGCGGCGGAACGACGCGTGGCCCGATCGCCACACCTAAGCCCTTGCCATAGTTTCGCTTTCTTCTCGCCCTGCCGATGCCCGCTTTGCCTTCGAAGAACCGCCCAAAGGCCGCCAAGGCCGAAACTGAAATCGAAATGACAGGTGCCCAACTCATGTGTGTGTCCCGCATCCGCGCTTGCGCGGCTCTCCGTTCCCTCGCTCTCCTTGCGCTTGCCGCCACGCTTGCAAGCTGCGTCACCACCGCCAAACCAGTGAAGAAGAAGGGGCCGGACCCGATGCATGTCGCGATGTACGGGCCGCATCCGGAGGAGCGTTTCCCGCTGCCGGCAATGGATATCAGCCGGGTGGATCCGCAATATTTCCGCCAGCTGGTGGCCTACCAGACGGTGGAACCGGTCGGCACAATCGTCATCGATACGCAGGATCGTTTCCTCTACCTCGTGCAGGATGGCGGCATGGCAATGCGCTACGGCATCGGCGTCGGAAAGGCGGGGCTGGAATTCGAGGGTGGCGCGCGCATCGGCCGCAAGGCGGAATGGCCGCGCTGGACGCCGACGCAGAACATGATCGCGCGCGAGCCGGAGCGGAACCTGAAATGGGCGGCCGGCATGGAGCCGGGACTGACCAACCCGCTCGGGCCGCGTGCGCTCTACCTGCACAAGGACGGCAAGGACACGCTCTTCCGCATCCACGGCACATCCGAGCCATGGTCGATCGGCAAGGCGGTATCGAGCGGCTGCATCCGGCTGTTCAACCAGGATATCATTGACCTCTACGGTCGTGTGCCGACCGGAAGCCGCGTCGTGGTGCTCCAGCATCAGACGCCGGCGCATGAGCCCGTGCCGATGGCCGCCGCCGACGGCCTGGTGCCGCCGGCAGCAATTTAAGGCTTACCAGGCGTCTGGCTCGCGCACCATGTGCACGATGTTGGCCGGATTCATGATCCAGCCGCCGCGAAAACCTTCGCCGAGATCCTCGACGGCATCGCAACGCACGGCGCCGTTTTGCTCGAGATGGCCAAGCGCCACCGCGTGATCCGGCGTGAAGAGCTCGAGCCAGACTTCCGCCTTGCTGTAGTTCGGCGCTTCGTCGATCCACAGCCGGTTCGGCCCCAGTTCGAAACCCGTGGCCGGTGCCTTCTCGGCGAACGGTTTCAGGCCGACGACGTCGCGATAGAAGGCGATCGTCGCCTCGTACTGGTGTGACGGCACCTTCATGGCGATATTGATGCCGCCTTTGATTTCCGTTGTCATGATGCTCTCCTTGTTCTTGCGCAATTCCGAACGCGAAACCGCTGCACACGTTCGCTGGAATTGCCCTAGGTGAAATCCTGCTGCTCTGCGGCGACAACGCCCTTGAGTTCGCTCGGGTAATAGCCGTCGCGCAGGTTGATGCCGTATTCGACATAGGCCTTCATGCAGGCGAGCATCTGCGACCAGCCCTCGCAGTTCATGTACGAGGATTTCTGGCCGCGTTCGTTTTCGCGCCAGCCTGCTTCGGCGATGGTCACCATCGTGCCGCCGTCATCGAGCTCCTTGAAGCGCATCTCGACGCGCGTCTTGTAGGGCTCCTCGCCCTCCTCGATCATGGCGTCCCATCGAAAGGCGATGAGCGCGTTCTCCTCGACCTTGTCCACGATGACAGGCGCCATGTTCCACCAGGTGACTGTGGTGCCTTCGACGAGCGGACCGCTCGCACCGCCGATCGTGGTGAAGTAGCCGCTCAGCTTTTGCGGATTGACCACCGCGTCGAAAACCTCGGCGACCGGTTTGCCGATCCGCCCGTTCACACGAAATTCCAGCGTCATGCCGTCCTCCTTCGGGGCGATTGCGCCCTCCTCCGTCTTGTACCCGGACAAAATATGTTATAAAAACATAACATGTCAAGCGAATCGAAAGAAGACGCCATCTTCAAGGCGCTCGCCAATGGGAAGCGGCGGCAAATGCTGGACGCGATCAAGCACGCGCCGCTGACGACGGGCGCACTGTGCGAAAAGTTTCCGGAGATGGACCGCTGCACGGTCATGCTGCACCTGAAGGTGCTGGAAGACGCCGAATTGGTCATCCCGCGCCGCGAGGGCCGCGAGCGCTGGAACCACCTCAATGCCCTGCCGATCCAGGCGATCCATGACCGCTGGATCAGCCAGTATGCCGGCCATGCGATGAATGTGCTGTCGGCGCTGAAGGGCGACCTGGAGGCGTGAGGCGCCGCAATCTGCAGCGCCTCGCGAAGATCAGACTTCGGCGGCGATGCGACCGATCTCGGCGATGACGGCATTGCGCTCGTCGCCGGAAATACCGGGCATTTCCACGAAGGCGCTGACGATGATCGCACCGCGGTTCGGCGACCAGCCGATGGCGACGTCATTGGCGTTGCCGGCCTTGTCACCGTTGGTGCCGGTCTTGTCGCCGGTCATCCAGTCGGCGGGGAAGCCGGCACGCAGCCGTGTATCGCCTGTCTTGTTCATGACGAGCCAGGCGGCGAGCTGCGCCTTCGAGCGTGGCGACAGCACATCGCCGAAGATCAGCTTGCGCAGCGTCTCGACCATGGCGACCGGGGTGGTCGTGTCACGTTCGTCGTCCGGCGTTTCGTGATAGTTGAGCGCCGGCTCCGTGCGGTCAAGGCGCGTGATATCGTCTCCGAAGCCGCGCAGGAATTCCGTGACCGCCTTCGGACCGCCGGAGGCTGCCAGCAGCAGGTTGGCGGCGGCATTGTCGCTGAGCGTGATCGTCGCCTCGCAGAGTTCGGCAATCGAAATGCCATCGCCGCCGACGCGTTTTTCCACCACCGGCGCCCAGTCCACGAGGTCAGATTTTTTGACGACGATACGACGGTCGAGCGCTTCTTCCTCACGGTCCACGCGAGCGAGGATGTGCCCGGCGAGCAGCGCCTTGAAGGTACTGCACATCAAGAAGCGCTCGTCCGTGCGGTGGCCGAGCCGGGCGCCCGTCGCGAGATTAAGTATGGCAACACCAAGGCGGCCGTCGTGGCGCGCTTCCAGCTCCGCCAGCCGCTTTTCCAAGGCGCCACCCGCCGCAGCAGCGGTGCCGCCGGCAAAGGCGGAAACCGCGGGAACAGCAAGCAAGGCGCCGGCAATCGCCTGCCGGCGTGAAATCGTCATCGTCATATCCATTTTCCTGTCTGTCGTCGCCGGAAGCGCATCGCACCTTGCCGGCCCGTTCGAGCCCGCCCGTGCCGCAATATGCAAAAGCGCATGGCCTAGAACAAACGACGATTTCTGCCGTCAGCCATTAGGAAAATTTGGCCTTATTTTCGTTTCATCGCCTCGGCGAGTGCCGCACCGAATGCGCCCTGCGACGGTGCCTGCTGCTTCGGCGCCGCCTGGCTGAACTTCGGATTCATCTGCGCATTCTTGTCGTTGCGGGGGGCGTTGTCGCGGGCGGCTGCTGCACCGCCCTCCTTGCGCATGGTGAGCGCGATGCGCTTGCGGGGCACATCGACTTCGGTGACGCGCACCTTCACCACGTCGCCGGCCTTCACCACCTCGTGCGGGTCCTTGATGAAACGGTCGGCGAGCTGCGAGACATGCACGAGGCCGTCCTGATGCACGCCGATATCGACGAAGGCGCCGAAGGCGGCGACATTCGTCACGGTGCCTTCCAGCAGCATGCCGACCTTCAGGTCCTTGATGTCATCGACGCCATCGGCAAAGGTCGCGGTCTTGAATTCGGGGCGCGGGTCGCGACCGGGTTTTTCCAGTTCGGCGAGGATGTCCTTCACCGTCGGCAGGCCGAAGCGCTCGTCGACGAACATTTTTGGATCCAGCTGCTTGAGAGCCGCGCTGTCGCCCATCAGCGTGCGCACGTCGCGGCCGCAGGCGGCAACGATCTTCTTGGCGACGCCATAGGCTTCCGGATGTACCGAGGACGCGTCAAGCGGCTCCTTGCCGTTCGGGATGCGCAGGAAGCCGGCACACTGTTCGAAGGTGCGGGCGCCGAGGCGGGCGACCTTCATCAGCTCCTTGCGGCTTCCAAACGGCCCATTGGCGTCGCGATGCGAAACGATCGCCTCCGCCGACGACTTGCCGAGGCCCGAGACGCGGGCAAGCAACGGGGCGGAGGCCGTGTTGAGATCGACGCCGACAGCGTTCACCGCGTCTTCCACCACGGCATCCAGCGAACGCGAAAGTTTGCCCTGATCGACATCGTGCTGGTACTGGCCGACGCCGATAGACTTCGGCTCGATCTTGACGAGCTCGGCCAGCGGATCCTGGAGACGGCGCGCGATGGAAACGGCGCCGCGCAACGAGACGTCGAGGTTGGGGAATTCGGCCGCTGCCGTCTCCGAGGCGGAATAGACCGAAGCACCGGCTTCCGAAACGATGACTTTTGTCGGCTTCGGCGCTGGAAGCTGGGCCAACATATCCGCCACCAGTTTTTCGGTTTCACGGCTGCCGGTGCCGTTGCCGATCGAGATCAGCTCCACCTTGTGCTTGCGGATAAGGCTTGCAAGCTCCGCCTGCGTGCCGCGCACGTCGTTCTTCGGCGGGAAGGGATAGACCGTCGTCGTCTCAAGCACCTTGCCGGTGTTGTCGACCACCGCGACCTTGACGCCGGTGCGGATGCCCGGATCGAGGCCCATCGTGGCGCGGGTGCCGGCGGGTGCGGCAAGCAGCAGGTCCTTGAGGTTGCGGGCGAAGACGCGGATCGCTTCCTCTTCCGAGCGCTCGCGCATCTCCCGCATCAGGTCGAGCGAGAGCGACATGGAGAGTTTCACACGCCAGGTCCAGCCGATCACCTCGGCGAGCCACTTGTCGCCCGGCTTCGTGCCGACCGCATAGAAGGAGGCGATGATGCGCTCGACGGGCTTGACCGGCTCGACATTGTCCTGGTCGACGATGATATCGACGGACAGGAATTCTTCGTTCCAGCCGCGCAGCATGGCGAGCGCGCGATGGCCCGGCACCGTTGCCCAGCGTTCGGTCTGGTCGAAATAGTCGGAGAACTTGGCACCGGCCTCCTGCTTGCCTTCCACCACGCGGGACCGGAGATAGGCGTTGCCCTTCATGTACTCGCGCAGGCGCTTCAGCAGGTCGGCGTTTTCGGTCAGCTGCTCGGCGACGATGTCGCGCGCACCCTCAAGCGCCGTCTTGACGTCCGGCACGTCGGCCGACAGGAATTTTCCCGCCAGGTCCGCGGGCACCAGCGCGCGGTCGGCCAGGATCTGCTCGGCGAGCGGGCCGAGGCCGCGTTCGCGGGCGATTTCCGCCTTGGTGCGACGCTTCGGCTTATAGGGCAGATAGATGTCTTCGAGCTCGGCCTTGGTCGTGACGGCGGCGATCTTGGCGCTGAGCTCGTCCGTCAGCTTGCCCTGCCCCGAAATTGACTCGAGGATCGAGGTCCGGCGGGCTTCCAGTTCGCGCAGATAGGTCAGCCGTTCGGCAAGATTGCGCAGCTGCGTATCGTCAAGCCCGCCCGTCACTTCCTTGCGGTAACGCGCAATGAAAGGAACAGTGGCGCCCTCGTCGATGAGGCCGATGGCGGCGGTCACTTGCGCGGAGGTCGCCTTGATTTCGGCGGCGATCAGGTTCGCGATCTTGAGCGGGGTCGGGGCCATGGGGAACTCCTCTGGGGTGACGCACGGGCGGCGGGGGCGACCATAGTGCGCGGCTTCCGACAGGCCAACCGAAAGGCTGCTCACAGGCGGGCACGTCCACAATATATCACGTCCGGTGGCCGCCGTCAGAACCATGCCATGGTTGAACATAGGCCATGACGGGCTCTTGGGTTGTAACCCTTCATAAAGTCTTGCCGACTATCCTGCCCAACGTAGCGGCAACGGGGCCTTCGACATGCGCGGAATGTATCTTGCAGCAGTCTCACTGACGGCCCTTGCGGCTGCCGGCCCCGCGGGCGCGGCAACGCTTAACCTGTTGATTTGGGAAACATATATCGACGAGAAGATCCTCGCCGACTTTGCGGCCGAGACCGGCGTCGAGGTCCGCCAGACCTTCTACGACAGCGGCGATGTGCGCGACGAAATCCTCGCCGATCCCAACAGCAATGTCGATGTTGTCGTGACCAACGAGAACGGCGCGAAGCTTTACGGCAACCGTGGCGTCATCGCGCCACTGAACACCCAGAATGTTCCATCCCTGAAGGACTACACCGAAGACTGGACAAAACGCTGCGGCGGTTTCGGCGTCCCCTACCTCTGGGGCACGATGGGCATCCTCTATCGCTCCGACAAGATCACCACGCCGCCGGTCTCCTGGGCCGAGATGATGACGCCCGACGAAAGCCTGCGCGGCCATATCGCCATGTATGACGATCATGCCGAGGCCTTCGTCGCACCGCTCGTGCTGCTTGGAAAGTCGGTGAACGCCAACGATAACGAAACACTGAAGGCCGCCTACGAGCTGATGAAGGCGCAGGCGCCCTATGTGCTGACCTACGACTACGTCGTCACCTCGATCCAGAGTGCCGACAAGGGGCCGAATATCTACATGGCGCTCGGCTATAGCGGCGACCAGTATACGCTGAACGAGAAGGTCAGCATGCCCGGCCTCTGGCGCTACGTCGTCCCCAAGGAAGGCACGTTGTCCTGGCTCGACTGCATTTCCGTCAGCGAACGCTCGAAGAACAAGGACCTGGCGCTGAAGCTGGTCGATTACATCAGCAATGCCAAAAACGGCGCGCGCAACGCCATCAAGCTCAACATGCCGACCGCAAGTACAACGGCCCTCGCCCTGCTGCCGGAAGACATGCGATCCAATCCCGAAATCTATGCCGCACCGGAAATCCTGGCAAAGAGCCAGTTTCAGGAGGAACTGACCGTTCAATCGGTCCAGGCCCGCCGCCGCATCATCAGCAGTCTGGCTCAATTCAGTGACGCTCGGTAAACGCGCCCTCTCCCTCATCTTTCCGGTCGTCCTGGCGGGTTACGTTCTCGCGGCCTCGCTTATCTACTATTTCCAGAGTTCATCGATCCTCGGGCTTGAGCGTGCGCGCCTCTGGCAGCAGATGGGCTTGCTCACCGCCGTCTTCCAGAACGACGTGACACAGAACCGCAGCTTCATCTACTCGCTCGTCGAGGGCGGCGCAGTGCGCCTCTTCGTCAACGAGCCGGATGCGGCCTATCGCAACACCGCACTCGGCGTACGACTGCAGCAAAGCATCACCTCGCTCTCCGACGACCGCAAGCGCTTCATCTCGGTCGCGATCATCCGCCCTCCGCTGACCGTCGACTACTATTTCGAAGACAGCGACGATCCGTTCGCCGAAATCACGCGGCAGCAGCTCGACCATGCCCGCCAGATGATCGATAGCCCGCGGCTCTCGTCCTGGGCCTTCATCGATGCGCCGGAAATCGAGCCGCTGATCGTGCATTCGGAATTCATCGACCCGCTGACCTTCAATCGGCCCGTGGCGAGCGCCAAGCGCGACTCGATCCTCGTGCAGACCGCCGTGCGGCCGAAGGCCTTTCTCGACATGAAGCGGGCGCTTGAAAAGGAGTATGGTGCGAAGATCGAGATCGGCCAGCACCAGTTCCTGGCACAGGGCGCGCTTTCGGCAACGGCGTCGTTGAGCCCCTCGCTCTTCGCCCGCCTGACGCCCGACGCAACCTTTTTGGAAAACCGGCTCTCGACGCTGAAGTCCCTGCTCGCCCTCGGCGCCGTGGCACTCAGCCTCTGCACGATCGCTCTCGTGCTCGGGCTGGTGCGCCGCTACATCACCAATCCAATCGCCCGGCTCGACCGCCAACTCACCGACGTGATGACGGGCAACCGCAGTGCGCTGCCGGAGATGAACGAAATCGGCGAGATCGGCCGCCTTTCGGCAAACGTCAAGCGGCTGCACGACCAGTCCATACAGTCCTTCGACCTTGTGCAGAACGCCTCCTGGACGGACACGCTGACCGGCATTTCCAACCGCGAATATTTCAATATCCGGTCCACGCAGATCCTCGAAGAGGCGGAAGCCGAGGACATCGGCTGCACACTGCTGTTCATCGACGTCGACAATTTCAAGTTCGTCAACGACAAACACGGCCACAAGATCGGCGACGAACTGCTGAAGACGCTGGCCGACCGTATCTCGACCATCGTCGACCGTATCGTTTCCGAGCGGGACCTGCCGAACGGTCTCTTCGCCCGGCTATCCGGCGACGAATTTGCCATCATGCTGCGCTGCCAGCCGGGCGGCGGTACGATCACGGAAATCTCGACCGCTATTCTTGCGCTCTTCGCCGAGGGTTTCGAGGTGCTGGAAAAGGCCTACCCGGTCACCGCCAGCATCGGCATCGCCGTCTATCCGGAAGATGCCTTGACGCTGCCTGAACTCGTCGCCAATGCGGACGCGGCCATGTACCAGGCCAAATCCCAGGGCAAGAACGGGTCGGCGCGCTACTCCCGCTCGCTGCACGAGAAACGCAACCGCCAAACCCGAATCGAGGAAGAACTGCGCCTCCTCGAGCCGGACAACGAATTCCATCTCGTCTACATGCCGATCGTCGATGGCCACGGCAAGGTGACGGGCTGCGAGGCGCTGCTGCGCTGGAACTCTCCGGTGCTCGGCCGCGTGACGCCGGACGAGTTCATCCCGATTGCCGAAACCACCGGCCTGTTCAGCAAGATCGACTGGTGGGTGATCGACCAGGCGATGAGCCAGCATGCCCAGCTCAAGAAGCTCTTCGGCGCGGAGACGATCCTCTGCATCAACATCTCGTCGGCAGAACTCTATACCAAGTCGATCAGCACCCATTTCTGCGAATGTGCCGACCGGCACGGCGTCAATACCCGCCTGATCGAGATCGAATTGACGGAAACCTTTGCCGTGAAACTCGGCGAACAGTCGCGCCGCAACATCGAGATCCTGCGCGCCCGTGGCTTCCGCATCTCGATCGATGATTTCGGTGCAGGCTACACCTCGGTTCAGCAGATTATCGAATATCCGGCGGAGACCATCAAGCTCGACCGGGAACTCGTCGAAAGCCTCTCGCGCTCTGCCGCCCTGCCGACGCTGCGCGCGCTCATCGCGCTCTGCCACGCGCAGGACATGTCGGTGATCGCCGAAGGCGTCGATACGACGGAGAAGATGGCGCTGCTTGCCGCTGCCGGCTGCGATCTCTACCAGGGCTACCTGATCAGCCGCCCTCTCCCCCTCGAGGAGATTGGGATCTGGGCGATGCAGCGGCTTGTGGAACAGGCCCGCGACGCTGCCCATAATCCGGAACGCCGCGCCCGCGCCTGACCATTTTCCACGGCTTGCCGCCCTCCCGTCCTGCCCCTATCACTCTGCCGGGGCAACAGGAGGAGTTTCATGAAAAATGCGCCGATCTTCGTGCTGGGCCTTGCCCTGCTCATCTGGTCCTTCAACAGTTCCCTGATCGCCAGTGCGCCGGAAGGCGAAACCAGGCTGCTGGCGCATCGCGGTGCCCATCAGGCATTCGGCCATGAGGGTGTCGAGAACGATACCTGCACGGCGACGCTGATCGACCCACCGAGCCACGACTATCTGGAAAACACGATTGCCGGCATGCAGGCGGCCTTTGCGGCGGGTGCCGAGGTGGTCGAGATTGATGTGCACCTGACGCCGGACAAAAAGTTCGCAGTCTTCCACGACTGGACGCTCGATTGCCGCACGGACGGCAAGGGCGTGACCGAGGAGACGGACAGCGCGGTACTGAAAGCGCTCGACATCGGCTATGGCTATACGGCAGATGGCGGCAAGAGCTATCCGTTCCGCGGCAAGGGCGTCGGCCAGATGCCGATGCTGGAGGAGGTCTTTGCCGCCAATCCGGCAGGCAAGCTGCTGATCAACTTCAAGAGCCGGCGGGCGGAGGAAGGCGAAGTGCTCGCCGCGCTGCTACAGGCCAATCCGGCGTGGCGGGACAAGGTTTTCGGCGTCTATGGCGGTGCGGAGCCGACGGACGCGACACTCGCCGCCATTCCGGTCCTGAAGGGTTACACCGGCAAGTCAGCCATGTCCTGCCTCATGCGCTACCTGGGCACCGCCTGGATCGGCTACGTGCCGGAGGCCTGCCGCAACACCCTGGTACCGGTGCCAAGCAACTACGCCTGGCTGCTCTGGGGCTGGCCGAACCGCTTCATGACGCGCATGAAGGATGCCGGCAGCGATGTCATCCTGGTGGGTCCCTATTCGGGCGGCGGAACGGTTGGCATAGACACGGCTGCGCAGGTCGAAAACCTGCCGGAGCAATTCCCCGGCTATATCTGGACCAACCGCATTCTGGAGATCGGGCCGGCCGTCAAGGCACGGCCCTGATCCGTCAGGACCTGGGGAATTCGAGGCCCATCTCGCGGAAGCGGGCCGGGTCGTCGCCCCAGTTCTCGCGCACCTTCACGAAGAGGAAGAGGTGCACGGTCTGTTCGAGGATTTCCGACAGTTCCTTGCGCGAGGCGGTGGAGATCGCCTTGATGGCGTCGCCATTCTTGCCGAGCGCAATCTTCTTCTGGCTGTCGCGCTCGACATAAATCACCTGCTCGATACGCACCGAGCCGTCCTTGCGCTCTTCCCACTTCTCCGTCTCGACATGCGAGGAATAGGGAAGCTCCTGATGCAGGCGCAGGAACAGCTTTTCGCGGGTGATTTCGGCGGCGAGCTGGCGCATCGGCAGGTCGGAAATCTGGTCTTCCGGATAATACCACGGCCCTTCCGGCAGCTCGGCAGCGAGGTAATCCATCACGTCTTCGCAGCCTGAGCCGGTGGTCGCCGAGATCATGAAGGTGCGCTCGAACTTGACAACCTCGTTGGCCGCGGCCGCAAGCTTCAGCAGGTCTTCCGGGTTCACCCGGTCGACCTTGTTCAGAGCGAGAATCTTCGGCTGGTGGACTTCCTTGAGGCCTTCCAGGATCGTCGTCGCGTCCCCCTTGAGGCCGCGCTCGCTGTCGATCAGAAACATGATGAAGTCGGCATCCTTGGCGCCGCCCCAGGCGGTCGTCACCATCGCGCGGTCGAGCCGGCGGCGCGGCTTGAAGATGCCGGGCGTGTCCATGAACACGATCTGCGCGTTGTTGTGGATGGCAATGCCGCGCACGATGGCGCGAGTCGTCTGCACCTTGTGGCTGACGATCGACACTTTTGCGCCAACGAGGCGGTTGACGAGCGTCGACTTGCCGGCATTCGTCGCGCCGATGAGCGCCACGAAACCGGAATGGGTCGGGCCAGCGTCGGTCGTGCTGCTTTCAGCGGGGTTTGCGTTTTCTTCGGTCATGATATCCGTCAATCCTGGGGCATTTCCGCGAAATGCTCCATCCGTTGTTTCTAGCAATTCTCGACAAGCAAAACCGCACCGCGCCTTTGCTGGAATTGCTCTAGGCGCTGCCCTTGGGCCAGACGCCTTCGCGTTCCAAAATCTTCGTCGCGGCCGCCTGTTCGGCGGCCCGTTTCGAGCGGTCGATGCCGGTTTCCGGCGCGACGCCCTTGATATCCACCGTCACGGTGAAGCGCGGGTCGTGATCCGGCCCAGCCCGCTCGTCCACGCGGTAATTCGGCGTCAAGCCGAAGCGGGCATGCGCCCATTCCTGCAATTCGGTCTTGGCGTCGCGCCGCGCGCCTTCCGCGCGCGCCGCCCTGCCCTGCCAGTTGCGCAGGATAAAACCCCGCGCCGCTTCCAGCCCGCCGTCGAGATAGATCGCGGCGATCAGCGACTCTACCACATCGGCCCGCACATTCAGCATGGCTTTTCCGGTGAGTTTCTTGACGTCAGCGCCGGTGCGAATGAAGCGATGCAACTCGAGGTCATCCGCGACGGCAGCACAGCTTTCGGCGCTGACAAGCTGGTTCAGGCGAACCGAAAGCTCGCCCTCCTTCGCATCGCGAAACGTCCGGAACAGCATCTCGGCAATGCAGAGCCCGAGCACACGGTCGCCCAGGAATTCCAGCCGCTCATAATTGCTGCCCTTGCCCGGACGCGCGCTCGCATGCGTGATCGCGCGATCAAGCCGGTCCTTGTCGGTGAAGACGTAGCCGATCAGGTCCTCAAGAGCGTTACGGTTGCTCGCGTTCAGCGGGATAGCGCCTTTCATTCAACAGCCTTGAAGAGGCGGTCCCACCGCAGGTTCGTCGGCCATTTCCAGATTTCGCTGAAGGACGTGTCGTTGCCGAGCGAGAAGAAGATCAGGCTGGCGCGGCCGATCAGGTTTTCCGCCGGGACGAAACCGACGTCGAAGCGGCTGTCTGCCGAGTTGTCGCGGTTGTCGCCCATCATGAAATAATGACCTTCGGGCACGATGAATTCGCGCGTGTTGTCGCCGACGGTGCCCGGACGGGTGTCCAGCGTGTCATAGGTCACGCCGTTATCCATGGTTTCGCGGAACACCGGCACGTCTTCGCCCGTATCGTACTGGTCGTCGGCGCGGAAGAAGCCGTTGTGCTCGCGCTTCACCGCCACGCCGTTCACAAAAAGCTCGCTGTCGCGCACCTGGATGCGGTCGCCCGGAAGGCCGACGAGACGCTTGATGTAGTCGATGTCCGGGTTCGGCGGAAAACGGAAGACGACGATGTCGCCACGCGTCGGCTCGCTCGCGAAAATGCGGCCGGAAAACAGGTTCGGCGAGAACGGCAGCGAGTACTTCGAATAGCCGTAGGAGAACTTGTTGACGAAGAGATAGTCGCCAACGAGCAGCGTCGGCATCATCGAGCCCGACGGAATGGTGAAGGGCTGGAAAAGTACGGTGCGGATCACCACGGCGAGCAGCAGCGCCTGAATGATGACCTTGACGTTTTCCCACAGGCCGCTCTGGGCCTTTTCAGTCTTCTCTGCCACGCCGGATCTGTCCTTATCTGCAAACATGGGGCCCTCTATAGAGGAAAGGTTGTCGGTTGGAAATCGTATCGGTCAAAAAGACGCGAAAGCCGGTTATCCGGGCGTTGCGACCGGCAGCGCTTCAATGATCACGAAAGCTTGTGCCAGTGGAAAATCGTCGGTGATGGTGATGTGGATGCGCGCCTCGTGGCCCGCGGGAAGCATTTGCGCCAACCTCTCCAGCGCGCCGCCGGTCAAGCGCATAGTCGGCTTGCCGCCCGGCAGGTTGACGACGCCCATATCCTTCCAGAAAACGCCTTGCGCCAGCCCGGTGCCAAGCGCCTTGGAACAGGCCTCCTTGGCGGCGAAGCGCTTGGCATAGGAGGCCGCACGGTTCTTGCGCCCGTCGGACTTCGCCCGTTCGATGTCGGTGAAGCAACGCTCCGTGAAGCGCGTGCCGAAACGCTCCAGCGACTTCTCCACCCGGCGGATGTCGATGAGGTCGCTGCCGATACCGATGATCATAGGGAAGTATCTCCACGGGAAAGGACGGGCGTGGACGCGGCAATCGTCGCGCGTTCCAGAAGCCGGGCATGACGGCGCGCCCGAAAGGAGCGCACGACGAAACGTGTGGCCACATAGGCGAGGAAAGCCGCCGAGACGCCGAGAATGCCGGCGCCTGCGAGCATCGGCTTCAACACCGGTTGCCAGAGTTCGGAAAGCTCAAGATGTTCCAGGCGATGGAAAAGCTCGCTCGCCGTGACCGCCTCTGCGGTTGAGATGCCGAGCAGCACTTCGCCCAGCCGGAAGGTCGCGAGCGCAATGAACGGAATGGTCAGTGGATTGGCGATGGTCGTCGCAAGCGCTGCGGCGAGCAGGTTGCCCGCCATCAGGTAGGCAAGCGCAAGTGCCAGCAAGACGTGGAAGCCGATAAGCGGCGTGAAGGCGGAAAAGATGCCGGCCGCGACACCCGCCGCCACCGCATGCGGCGAGGCGGAAAGACGCAGGATTCGCTTGGCGAGGTAACGCGCCGGACGCGTCAACCCCTTGCGCGGCCAGAAGAATTCCCGCAACCGGTCGGCCCATGTGGCCTTTATTCGGCGTCTGAACAACATGATGCAGACATAGCCGATCCGTTAGTGGCATTTCAATGGCGCCCTCATGGCGCCAGCAGCGGCGATCGCCGTGGCGCATTTGAGGTGCGCCACACGGATCCGTGGATTTTAGTAGGACTTGCGGAAGAGGCCGCGGTCGATCTGACGCTGGCGGTATTCCAGGTCGATCCGGTCGATGGCGCCATTGAGATAGGCCATTTCGCGGTCGTCGGCATTCGGTACGCGCAGAGCGCGGGCAAAGTTCTTGATCTGCTTCAACATTGGTAAACCTCTTACGGTTGACCTCCCGAGACAGAAGATAGGATCAACACCCCAAAGGCACCAGCGACACTATGCCAACACAGCCATGCGAACAGCGCATAACGCCTGGTTAAATCTTGGGCAAACCTGCCTTTTTCAAGGCAGGTTGCCACAATTTTGCATAGAAACTGTCATGTGAAGACGCGGCTGATCGTCGAGACGCACTGAAGCTCCTTGAGCTGGCCCATCAACTGGTTCAACTGGCGGAGATCCCAGACCTCGAGGTCGATATGCACCTCGGTGAAGTCCGTCGCCACGCGTGTCATCGACATGGAGCGGATGTTGACGTCGCTGGTGGCAATCGTCTGGGTGACTTCGGCCAGCGTGCCCGGCTCGTTCAGCGCGTTGATCACGATGCGCGCCATGAAGCGGGTGTTGTTCGCCTCGTCGAGATCCCAGCGAATGTCGATCCAGCGCTCCGGCTCGTCATCGAACTTTTGCAGCGCCGGCGACTGGATCGGGTAGATGGTGATACCCTTGTCCTTCTCCATGATGCCGACGATACGGTCCCCCGGCACGGCGCCGCCGGCGGAGAAATGCACCTCCGCATTGCCGGAAAGACCGCGAATCGGCAGTGCCTCGGGACCCGTTTCCGATGCGGCCCCTTCGAGGGCCGCCTTTGTCTTGCCCGGCAGCTTGAACACCATGCCGGCAGCGCTGCGCATGTTGAACCAGCCGTCGTCCGAGCTCGGCTTCACCGTGACGCGCTCGTCCTGATAATCCGGGAAGACGGCGCGCAGCACGTCGAGCGAGGAGAGTTCGCCGCGCCCGACCGAGGCGATCGCATCCTCGACCTCCTTCTGGCCGAGACGATGCAGCACGGGCTTCAGGCCATCGCGGGAGAAGGATTTTCCGGCACGCTCGAAGGTGCGCTCCAGAATGCGGTAGCCGAGGCCGGCATATTGTTTGCGTACGGCAGCGCGCGTGGCGCGGCGGATCGCGGCGCGCGCCTTGCCGGTGACGACGATCTCTTCCCAGGCCGGCGGCGGCACCTGGATGCCCGAGCGGATGATCTCCACCTCGTCGCCGTTGCTGAGGCGGGTGACGAGCGGCATGATGCGGCCGTTGATCTTGGCGCCGACGCAGGTATCGCCGACATTGGTGTGCACGGCATAGGCAAAGTCGATCGGCGTCGCGCCGCGCGGCAGGGTGATCAGCTGGCCCTTCGGCGTGAAGGTGAAGACCTGGTCCTGGAAGAGTTCGAGTTTCGTGTGCTCGAGGAATTCTTCCGGATTGTCGCCTTCGGCGAGCGCTTCGATCGTCCGGCGCAGCATGGCATATGCGTTGGAGCGCGGCGATCGGACGACTTCGCCGTTCGGCGTTTCCTTGTCCTTGTAGAGCGAATGGGCGGCGATGCCGTATTCGGCGATCTCGTGCATGCGCTTGGTGCGGATCTGCAGTTCGATACGCTGGCGCGACGGGCCGACGATCGTCGTGTGGATCGACTGGTAGTCGTTCTGCTTCGGCGTCGAGATATAGTCCTTGAACCGGCCCGGCACGACGCGCCAGCGCGTGTGCACGATGCCGAGTGCCGCGTAGCAGCCGGGAATGTCGTCGACGAGGATGCGGAACGCATAGACGTCGGAGAGCTGCTCGAAGGAGAGCGACTTCGACTGCATCTTGCGGAAGACCGAATAGGCCGTCTTCTGGCGGCCCCTGACCAGCGCATCCTCGAGACCGTTGGTGACGAGCAGCTCACGCAATTCCTCCTCGATCTTGCGGATCAGGCCCTCGTTGCGCTGGGAGAGTTCTTCCAGCTTGCGCGTGACGGTCTCGAAGGCTTCCGGATTGATATGGCGGAAGGAAAGGTTTTCCAGCTCCTCGCGCATATCCTGCATGCCCATGCGGCCGGCGAGCGGCGCATAGATGTCCATCGTCTCTTCCGAGATGCGCGCGCGCTTTTCCGGCGTCATATGGTCCAGCGTGCGCATGTTGTGCAGCCGGTCGGCGAGCTTGACCAACAGCACCCGCACATCGTCGGAAATGGCGAGCAGCAGCTTGCGCAGGTTTTCCGCCTGCTTGGCCTTCTTGGACACAAGATCGAGCTTCTTGATCTTGGTGAGGCCTTCGACCAGCGCGCCGATATCCTCGCCAAACAGCTCATCGATCTCGGCGCGGGTCGCGCTGGTATCCTCGATCGTGTCGTGCAGCAGCGCCACCGCGATGGTCGATTCGTCGAGGCGCATGTCGGTGAGAATGGCGGCGACTTCGAGAGGATGCGAAATATAGGGGTCGCCGCTCGCCCGCTTCTGCTGACCATGCTTCTGCATCGCATAGACATAGGCCTTGTTCAGCAAGGCCTCATTGGCGTCCGGCTTGTATTTCTGAACCCGTTCGACGAGTTCATATTGACGCATCATCCTCGGTCGGCTCCCTTCCCCGCATCCGCGGGGGCAAACAAAAAGTGCGCCCCGATCCTATGAGGGGCGCACCGACATTCGCAATATCAAAGGTTTCGGTAAAGGGACCGAAATCAGTAATCGTCACTCTTTTCCGGCGGAACGAGACCTTCGATGCCCGCGAGCAACTCTTCTTCCGACATGCGGTCGAAGGTGATCGTTTCCGGCTGGTCCTCGTCTTCGTTGGACGCGGCCGTCGCCGAATCGGCATCAGCAACCAGGCTTGCCGGATCGGGCTCGGGCTCATCCACTTCAACATGCTTCTGCAGGGAGTGGATCAGGTCTTCCTTGAGGTCGTCGGGCGAAAGGGTTTCGTCAGCGATCTCACGCAGCGCCACGACAGGGTTCTTGTCGTTGTCGCGATCGATGGTGATGGCGGCGCCCTGCGAGATGAGGCGGGCGCGATGGCTTGCAAGAAGAACCAGCTCGAAGCGGTTGTCTACCTTGTCAATGCAATCTTCAACGGTGACACGGGCCATTGCCTGTCCTTTGTGATCGAGAATTTCAGGAGTTTGCATGCCCGATACAGGCATCGGGCGCAAAATTCAAGTTTTTCCTTGCCCGCACCTCCGGCAATGGGTGTCGTAAGGCTGCCCATGTAATTTCCGGTTGAACACTGACGTTACGGGAGGTCAAAAACGAAAATATCCGACAAATACGTTAAGACGCGGGAACTATTCTTCATTTTGGCACATTCCGATTGAGCTGAAACGATGCCGGTGGGAAAAATCGCAGGCGCAACTTAAGTTTGCTTGGAAAGCACGCCGCACTGCCCTAAATGAAGATTATATGAAAAAGAGTTAATTCAACTGGATATTGCATCCGGAACGGATAACACTTTGACGAAAACCACCTATTTACCTCAACATCCATTTCAAGGATTGCCTGACATGTTCGATCCCCGCGAGAAAATCGCCCTCTTCATCGACGGTGCAAATCTCTATGCGGCTTCCAGAACACTCGGTTTCGATATCGACTACAGGAAACTCCTGAAGGCCTTCCAGAAGCGCGGTTATCTCCTGCGTGCCTACTATTATACGGCGCTCATCGAGGACCAGGAGTATTCGTCGATCCGCCCGCTGATCGACTGGCTGGATTACAACGGCTACAAGGTCGTCACCAAGCCCGCCAAGGAATTCACCGACTCGCTCGGCCGCCGCAAGATCAAGGGCAACATGGATATCGAGCTGGCCATCGACGCGATGGAGCAGTCCGAGACGGTCGACCACTTCGTCATCTTCTCCGGCGACGGCGACTTTACCTCGCTCGTCGAAGCGTTGCAGCGCAGGGGCCGCAAGGTCTCCGTCGTCTCGACCATGCAGACCCAGCCGCCGATGATCGCCGACGATCTTCGCCGCCAGGCCGACTATTTCATCGACCTCGGCACGCTCAAGGCTGAAATCGGCCGCGACCCGTCCGAACGTCCGCAACGGGCGGTAGACCCCGTGGAAACCGTCGCCGACTGAGACATACGCCTCGGAAAAGAACACAAACCCCGGCCTGAAACAGCCGGGGTTTTCTGCTTTTTTGCGCGCAAAAGCCTGAAAACCAACGGTTTCAAGGCTTCGTTAAACATCGATTCAATTACCATTGCCCGGCATCAAGGTTCTTCAAGACTCGCCTGATATTCCCAATACCGTACAGTCATTTCGCATTGGAATATCAGAACGATGGTCGACGCAGTATCCTTCTCGGCAAACAGCTATCGGGCCGCATCAAACGTGCTCGATCTGCGCTCGACCACGCCCGAAACCCGGCCAGCCGTCGCGGCTCTTGCCGCGCTTGCCCTGCCGCAGCCGGTCACCCGGGTTTCGACGCCGTCGGAAACGGCGGAAGACATCGGTGATCTGAGCTTCCTCTACGCGCCGAATGGCCTGCCCGGCGTCTCCACCCTGCCCGCCTACGCGGTCCCGCCTTCGCAGGCGGCGACGAACGAACGCGTCACGGCCGAGCGCAACCCGACCGCACGCCTCGCCATCGAGAGCACCGACCTCAACAGCCTGATGTCGTCGTTCCTCACCCGGACCCCGAGCGCCAACCCCGCTCCGTCGCCGGACGTGCCTGCCGAGACCAACAGTGCACAGGCAGCGCGCACCGCCCAGCAGTCGGTGATCGCACAGCTCTATAGCCAGTTCTAAAAGAGTAACGTCTAAGACGTGGATTAGCCACGGTCGCGCAGAAGACGACCCTTCTGGCGATTCCAGTCGCGTTCCTTCTCTGTCTCGCGCTTGTCGTGCAGCTTCTTGCCCTTGGCGAGCGCGAGCTCAATCTTGGCGCGCCCGACATCGTTGAAGTAGACTTTCAACGGCACGAGGGTCATGCCTTCCCGGTTGATGGCGATACGCAGGCGCTGAATCTCGCGCTTGGAGAGCAGAAGCTTACGCCGCCGGCGGGTCTCGTGGTTGAAGCGATTCGCCTGGAGATACTCCGGCAAATACGAATTGATCAGCCAGATTTCACCGCCTTCGTCCGAGGCGTAGGATTCCGCGATGTTCGCCTTGCCCTCGCGCAACGACTTGACCTCCGTGCCGGTCAGCACCAGACCGGCCTCGTAGGTATCCATGATCTCGTAGTTGAAGCGGGCCTTCCGGTTCTCCGCTACAACCTTCTTGATCGTCGCTGGGCGTGCTTTTGTTGCCATATCAGTTCAACAGACCGGCATGACGAAGGGCCGCGTCGATGGCTGCCTCCGTGCCAGGTTCCAACGTCGGCAGCAGCGGCGAGCGCACGAAGCGGCTCATGCCGCGGCTGCGGTTCAGCGCGTATTTCGCACCGCACACCCCTGGCTCCAGGAAGATCGCCTTGTGCAGCGGCATCAGCTTGTCCTGGTATTCCAGGGCCCCGGCATAGTCGCCGGCAAGCGTTGCGTTCTGGAATTCTGCGCAAAGGCGTGGCGCGACATTGGCCGTGACCGAAATGCAGCCGACGCCGCCATGGGCGTTGAAGCCGAGCGCGGTCGCGTCCTCGCCGGAGAGCTGGACGAAATCCTTGCCGCAGGCGATGCGCTGTTCCGAGACACGCTCGATCTTGCCCGTCGCGTCCTTGACGCCCAGGATCGACGGATGCGCCTTGTGCAGCGCGCCCATCGTCTCCGGCGTCATGTCGACGACCGAGCGGCCGGGGATGTTGTAGATGACGATCGGCAGCTTCACGCTCCCGGCAATCGCCGCAAAATGGGCGAAAAGCCCCTTCTGCGTCGGCTTGTTGTAATAGGGCGTCACGACGAGGATCGCATCCGCGCCGGCCTTTTCGGCGTGCTGTGCGAGATCGATCGCTTCCTTCGTGTTGTTCGAGCCGGCGCCGGCGATCACCGGAACGCGGCCGGCAGAAACCTTGATGCAGAGCTCCACCACCCGTTTGTGCTCGTCGTGCGACAGCGTCGGCGATTCGCCGGTGGTGCCGACCGGGACGAGGCCGTGGCTGCCTTCGCCGATCTGCCATTCGACATGCGCGGCAAACGCGTCCTCATCGACGGCGCCGGCATCGGTAAACGGGGTGACGAGAGCGGGAATGGATCCCTTGAACATCGAGAACTCCTGAGGCCACAGCCGCCCGGGGGCTTACATGCTTTGGCCGTATTCCGTGGTTAAAAACGCTGGCACAATAGTCGTGCGATTGTCATGCGGCAAGCGGCGTTACGGGCGTTTTTCATGCACAATCAAGGCGGAAGTAACGTTGGGCACGCGAATATTCGCTTCGCATGATCCGTCGACAGGAATGCGCTTGCCTTCACGGCTTAGTGAGGGCCGCCATTAAGGTTTCGTTAAGGCAATAAAGGGTTAATGATTGTCAAAGATCAGGTGGAAAGTGACGGTCAGACGCGCCGCCTGCCAGGCATCCGGGACATGATATGATCTCGACGAACAGTTTCGCCCTTTGCGCCCTGCTGCTTGCCGGAATTGCCGGCCTCGCGTTGCGCTCCTCGCCCGTAGAGGCGGAAAATACCGGAATACCTGCGATAAAGCCGCTCGGCTTTGCCGCCGACATGCCGTCGAAGGACGTCATCACCAATGCCATTCCGCGGCTGGACACTGCGGAGCCGGTCAGTGCTGCGTTGCGCGACGGCCTCGATGCCCTTTCCAACCGGGATGCCGCAGCCGCCATGGCTGCACGCGACCGCTTGGCCTCCGACAGCCTCGACCGGCATATCCTGACCTGGGCGATTGCCGTCTCCGGCCAGCGTGGCGTGCCCTCCTGGGAAATTGCCGCCGCCCAGCGCGAGCTGAAGGGTTGGCCCGGCCTGAAGGCGCTGCGCGCCAATTCCGAACGGGCGCTGGCCCGGGAAAACCCGCCGGCCGGCGATGTGCTTGCGGCCTTCGGCACGACACGCCCCGAAACGGCGGAAGGTGCTGTCGTGCTCTCCCGCGCGCTGGTGGCAACGGGCAATGCGGCGCGCGCTGGCGAAATCCTGCGGTCCTTCTGGCAGAAGGAGACACTCTCCAGGGACACGGAGAACAAGGTTCTCGATGAGTTCGGGACCCTGCTGACCGCCGCCGACCACAAGATACGCATGGAAATGCTGCTGTATCGCGATCGGGCCGACCAGGCGCAGCGTTTCGGCGATCTCGGCAAGGCGCAATCGCTTTATCGTGCCTGGGCCGCCGTCATCCGCAAGAACAAGACGGCAGGCGAGCTGATCAAGGCTGTCGATGCAGGCTGGCAGAAGGATCCAGCCTATACGTTCCTGCGCATCCGCTATCTTCGCAACAAGGAAGAATACCGCGCCGCCGGCAAGCTCTTTTCCGCGATGCCCGAGGATCCGGCGCGCCTCGTCAATCCGGGCGCGTGGTGGAACGAGCAGCGCATCGTTAGCCGCGGCCTTGCCGATCTCGGCGACTATCGCGACGCCTACCGGGTGGCCGCCCGCCATGGCGCGGATGACCCGACGGATATTGTCGAGGCGGAATTCCATGCCGGCTGGTACGCCCTGCGCGACCTCGGCGATGCCAAGGTAGCGGCAAGTCATTTCCAACGCATCCTGCAGACCTCCGACCGCCCGCTCTCCGTGTCCCGCGCCTGGTACTGGCTCGGCCGCGCGGCGGAAAAGGGCGGACCGGGGGATGCGAAGGAGTATTTCACCAAGGCCGCCACCTATCCGGGCACGTTCTACGGGCAGCTTGCCGGAGCCCGGCTTGGCCACAAGGCGCTCAATGTTTCCTACCCTACGCCGTCGCCGGAAGAGCGCGCACGCTTTCAGCAGCGCGAGGCCGTCAAGGCAATTGCTCGCCTGCAGGCCGCCGGCCACGGCTGGCGTGCCGAAAGCCTGTACCGCGCACTTGCCGGTGAGTTGATGAACCCCGGCGAACTTGCCCTTCTTGCCGCGCAGGCGGAAAAGGGTGCCAATCACCAGCTCTCGCTGCAGGTCGGCAAGATCGCCTTCGGGCGCGGCATCGATGTCGCGGCCCTCGCCTTCCCCATCGGTGTCATTCCCGATGGCGCCAACATTGCCGGCTCCGGCAAGGCGCTCGCCTATGCCATCGCGCGCCAGGAAAGCGCCTTCAACCCCGCCGCCGTCTCGCCCGCCAACGCGCAGGGCCTGTTGCAATTGATGCCGGGCACCGCACAGGGTGTGGCGAAACGCTACGGCCTTGCCTATTCCAAGGAACGCCTGACGACCGACGCCGCCTATAACGCGACGCTCGGCGCGCATTATCTCGGTGAGCAGATCAGCGATTTCGGCGGCTCCTACGTCCTGACCTTCATCGCCTACAATGCCGGCCCGCGCCGCGTGCCACAATGGATCGCCCGCTACGGTGACCCGCGCGGCAAGCCGATCGACGAGGTCGTCGACTGGATCGAGCGCATCCCCTTCTCCGAAACGCGCGGCTATGTGCAGCGTGTCATGGAAAACTATCAGGTCTACAAGACCCGGCTCGGCCAGACGGCGGATATCGTGCACGATCTCAGCGTCGGGCGCTGAGAGCGCTCGGAGCCACCATCTCGTTCATACGGCGCCCGCGCTCATGCGCCTTGTCCTGGCGTTGCCGCCTGTCTACGCTGTCCGCCACGTTGTAGGCAGCGCACGACAGGGATCAAACCATGGATGCATTTGAAAGCCGCTTCTTCACCGCGGAAGACGGATTGAGGCTTCACGCCTGTATCTACCCTACCAGCGAGAGGCTGGATGCTGCCAAGGACGGCCTCCCCGTCATCTGCCTACCCGGTCTCAGCCGCAATGTGCGCGACTTTCACCAGTTTGCACTGCTCGTCGCGCAGGATCCCACTGCACCCCGCCGCGTCATCGCACTCGACTATCGCGGCCGCGGGCTATCGGATTACGATCCGAACCCGGAAAACTACAATATCGGCATCGAGTGCCGCGACGTCATTACCGTCTGCACGGCGCTCGGCATCTCCCGCGCCATCTTCGTGGGAACCTCGCGGGGCGGGCTCATCCTGCACATCATGGCCGCATTGACGCCTGACCTTATAGCCGGCGCGGTCCTCAACGATCTCGGCCCGGAAATCGAAGCCGAGGGCCTGCGGGAAATCCGTGACTACCTCTCCAGGCGTTCATCACCCGCCAACATCGAGGAAGCAGCAGAGGGGCTGGCGCGCATCCACGGCTCTGCCTTCCCCGCCCTCTCCCGTGCGGACTGGCTCGAAATGGCCGAAGCGCTCTACGCTGAAAAGGACGGACGGCTTGTCACGGACTACGACCCAAAACTGACGGATCAGCTACAGGCAATCGATTTCTCGAAACCGCTGGCGACCCTATGGCCGCAGTTCGAGCTGTTGGCAAAAGTGCCGTTGCTCGTGGTGCGTGGTGACCGTTCGCGCCTGCTTTCCCGGGCAACTCTCGCCCGCATGGCCGCACATTCCTCACGCGTCAAAACCGTGAATGCGCCGGGACAGGGCCACGCACCACTCCTGCACCATCCGGGCATCTTTTCGTCTGTCCGGGACTTTCTGGTGAGGCTCAGCGGCTGAACGCGGACGCTACACGATGCTCACACCGCGCGGTTCGACATTTTCCCGCCCAAACAAAAAAGACCCGGCTCGAAAGCCGGGTCTCCCATCACTGACAGAAGTCAGATCAGATTAGAACGAGCGCTGAAGACGGACGAAGCCGCTCCAGTTGGAGTCTTCGCGCGTGTCGAGATCTTCGTACTGAACGCTGACCTTCGTGGTCAGGTCCTTGACGATTTCGTAGTCGAGCGTCACGCCAGCCTTCCAGCCGTCGTCATCAAGGAAGTCGCCATCAAGCGTACCATCGGTACCGAAGCCGGCAGGATTCAGGTTGCCGAAGTACTGAGCGCCGGGGGTGATCGAGAACTTCTCGTTGATCTGCGCCTTATAGGAGGCAGCGATCGACCACTCAGACGCGTTCCAATAACGGTTCGCACCAGATGCCCAGACAGCGAATGCCTGGAGCTGGCCCGGGCCGAGATCGGCCGAGATCAGGCCGCGGATAGCAGCTTCTTCAGCGTCAAAGTCGTAGGAAGCGAGCAAGTCAGCGGAAACGGCACCAAAGGCACCGGAGACCTGAGCCGAAATACCCCAGTCGTCAGAGAGCTTCGAGAACGAACCATTGTTAGCCCAGCCGCCCGGATCAAGGCGATCCGCACGATCGGTCTGATTGAAGGTCTCGAGAGCAGCCGAAGCCGAGAATGAGCCAGCTTCATAGGTGTACGAAACAGCATTGTAGATAGCACCGAAGCCGCTGTCGTTAAGGTCGGTTTCGCCGTTGATGCCCTTATCCCAGTAGCCGTAGAACCAGCCAGCGCGGAAGCCGCCGAGCTGCAGCCACGCGCCATCAAGCTCAACGCCCGAACCATCGGAGTCAGCCTGGATATCGATGTGACCGGTCAGCGTGCCGAGTTCGGTGTCGCTCTTGGCATCAAGAGAGATGTAACCACGGCTGAAAGCCTTGTAACCGTCATCCGTGCGGGATTCCAGAAGACCCGTAACCGGGTTGACCCGCGTCTCCGTGACGCCGTCCTGCTTGAAGTCAGCCTGGAAACGAACGTAACCGCTGATCTGCAGGCAGGTTTCGGTACCCGGAATGTAGAAGTAACCCGTGCCGAATGCGTCGCAAACGCGAACGTATTCCATGGGCTCCGGCTCGGCAGCGACGATAGCGTCGGCAGCCTGGGCGCCGGATACTGCTGCGAGAGCTGCAGCGGAGCCGATAAGAAGGCTCTTAATGTTCATTTCTGACCTCCAGTCAGAATTTGGCATCTCGCTGGGGTGTAATCCGTTATCAGTCCCCGTCGTCGGGTGCGTCGTGCGACGGCCGCGGTTCAGCAGCTCGCTCAAGAATCGGTACGCACATATCAAGGTCGTGCGAGGCGAGATGAGCGTATCGCATAGTCATCTGCAGGGTTTGGTGTCCGAGCCATGTCTGTACGCGGCGAAGGTCTACGCCGCCTTGAACCAGGCGTGACGCGCATGTGTGGCGGAGGACGTGGGGTACAACGTCACTATCTCCTCCAAGCCCGACCACCTCCTTTGCACGGTTCCATTCGGCCCGGAAGTGTTGCTGGTCAATATCGACAAACGGACCGCGTTTGGTTTTATCAGATGCCTTGATTGCAGCTAAAGCGCGAGATGTAAGTGGAACGGAGCGGCTTCGTCCACCTTTGGTAATCCAGAACGTTACTCTTCGATTTTGGATGTCGGCCCACCTGAGTCCAATCCCCTCGCCTAATCTCGCTCCTGTATCAACCAAGAAAATGCAGAAGCGCGCATAGAGTTTATTGCGTAAGGAGATAGCTTCAAAGAGGCGCGCCTCCTCATCGGGTTCGAGGAATCGAATTCGTCCCGCTTTCTCCTTTTGGCGCTTGAACTCGGGAAGACTATGGATGTCACCCATCTTGTAGGCTTTCCGCAACAGCTTGCTAAGCGCAGCCATCTTTCGATTGATGGTCGCGTTGCTGTTGCCGCGTTTGCGGAGTGCCCCAACAAGCCTGTCGATCATTTCATCGGTAAAAACGTTGAATTCGCAGCCAAGCAGGATTTCATCGAGTTCGAGCACAAAGGCAGTCACATTGTATTTGTGTGACCCTGGCTCCCATATAATATCGACGTACCGCGTCAGCAGCGTCTTCAGAGAGACGTCCTTTACCGATCGGATCGGCGCTCCCAGAGAGAATTGGTAATGTACTTCGTACGTACCAACCGACGCTCCCTTGACGTCGTCTTTGTCCTCTCTCTTGCTATACCGGCCCATTGCGGTCCCACCTACTGCAGGCAGGAGAGTGCGCGATGGTCTCAAAAGGCTTGCAACAGAATTCGTCCCGACGGCGGCTTTTCCACAACAGGTAAACAGCAGATGTGTCTGAAACGAAACGGCCCGCGTTGTTTCCAACGCGGGCCGCTGTATCCGATACTAGATCAGATTAGAACGAGCGCTGAAGACGGACGAAGCCGTTCCAGTTGCCATCGTCTTCGCCGTCTACGTCGTCATACTGAACGCTGACCTTGGTGGTCAGGTCCTTGACGATTTCGTAGTCGAGCGTAACGCCAGCGCGCCAAGCGTCGTCGTTGCCGAAGTCCGAACCCTTCCAGTCCGGGCCGTCGACGTTGAGGCCCGTGCCGCCGAGGCTACCGAAGTACTGGAAGCCGGGGGTGATCGAGAGCTTCTCGTTGATCTGAGCCTTGTACGAAACGGCTGCCGACCACTCGGAGATCGCCCAGTAACGGTTCGCATCGGAAGCCCAGACAGCGAATGCCTGCAGCTGGCCCGGGCCGATGTCAGCCGAGATCAAGCCGCGGAGAGCAACTGCTTCAGCGTCGAAGTCGTAGGAAGCGAGCAGGTCAGCGGAAACGGCACCGAAGGCACCCGAGACCTGAGCCGAAACGCCCCAGTCGTCAGACCACTTGGAGAACGCCTGGCCAGGGACGTCCTTATCCGAGAAGTCGTTGAAGTTGTCGATCGCAGCCGAAGCCGAGAAAGCGCCAGCTTCATACGTGTAGGACACGGAGTTGTAGATCGCCGAGAAACCGGAGTCGTTGATGTCGGTTTCGCCGTTGATGCCCTTATCCCAGAAGCCGTAGAAGTAACCGGCCTTGAAACCGCCGAGGCCGATCCAGGCGCCATCGAGCTTCGTCTGACCGTCGTTGGAGTCAGCCTGAAGGTCGATATGACCGGTCAGCGTGCCGAGCTCGGTGTCGCTCTTCGCGTCGAGCGAGATGTAACCACGGCTGTTGTAGTTGTAGCCGTCTTCTTCGCCGTCAGCGCCCGCGACGTCCTGAGCGAAGTTCATCTGGAAACGAACGTAGCCGCTGATCTGCAGGCAGGTTTCGGTACCCGGAATGTAGAAGTAACCCGTGCCGAATGCGTCGCAAACGCGAACGTATTCCATGGGCTCCGGCTCGGCAGCGACGATAGCGTCGGCAGCCTGGGCGCCGGATACTGCTGCGAGAGCTGCAGCGGAGCCGATAAGAAGGCTCTTGATGTTCATTTCTGACCTCCAGTCAAAAAGTTTCAAACGGGTCTGGGTTTTTTGCTGAAGGACAGCGTTCCCTGCCCCATACCCAAGTTCAGGAAGCGGACGATCAACCGCCCCTTCTTCCGAGGTTGAAAATACAAGACGCGGTTCCGTAAGCAATCTCCAAACTGAAAGGAGGCGGGATTTGTGTCAGCCTTCGCCCCGCGCTGTTGCGCAAAGGACACAAAATGGCGAAGCGGATCGCTAAAAGTTTATGGATCATTAACAAAATGCCTTATGAAGCGGGCACTTAGCGACCACGCCCCGACTGACGGAGACGTCATAACCGCGGCAGGAAGTGGGCAAACCCCGCGCTATAAGGTGGCGGCCCGACCGTTTTGGCGCGCTCGTCCCTCTCTGTCGTCGCCCGAAAGCTAGGGAAACCGAGAATCGGAAGGTGCGACTCGGCGAAGCGATTCGAGCTGAGTCGCTGGGCGGAGGGCTAAGAGGACCCTAGCAACCCGACGTCGAAGGATATGATCCGCGGGGCGTCACAACAGCCGATCACGGTGCCGCTTCCGGCACATCGCCCCAGAAACTGTAAAGGCCCCGCACGAAGCGAGGCCTTATGAAGAAAGGGCAGGCACCTCGGTTCGATATCCTTAAACTACAAAATGAAGTCGGAGGCTTTTAGATCGATCGTACCGTCAAGTCGGATTGAAAAGTCGATGCCAGCGTCACCGTTCAGGTCGCCGTAGAGGAAGGTATCGCCGCCTTTCTTCAAATAGCGAAGCTCTCCGGCCTTCTCGCTGAATTCTTTCGTTCCGACGAAAGTGAAGGCCTGATTGCCAGCAATCGTCGAACGCGCGTCGATTTCGGACAGGTCGATCTTGTCTTTCTCGGTTCGCGAGAAATCGTAGATCGTGTCCCGGGAGATCACCAGGCTGTCCTTATAGGACTTCAGGACAAACATGTCCGCGCCGCTACCGCCATAGAGTTTGTCTGCTCCCAATCCGCCGATCAGCTTGTCATTGCCCCCACCGCCTTTGAGCGTGTCGTTGCCGGCGGCGCCGGACAGTGTATTGCGACCGGAATTACCGGCGATAACGTTGTTGAGTGCGTTGCCCGTACCGTTCAAATCACTCGCCGTCTTCAGCACGAGATTTTCGACATTCGCGACCAGGGCATAGCTTATCAGAGCGTTGACGATATCTGTGCCTTCGTTTGCCTTTTCCGTGACGACATCCCGCGCGTCCTCGACAACGAACGTGTCGTTGCCAAGCCCTCCGAACATGCGGTCGGCGCCCGCCCGCCCGTCGAGAACGTTTGCGGCGCTGGTTCCCACCAACGTGTTGTTAAGGGCGTTGCCAGTGCCATTGAGCGCCTTTGACCCCGTCAGGGTCAGGACGTCGACATTGTTCGAAAGCGTGTAGGAAACGGAACTAAAAACCCGATCGTATCCTTCGCCGGCATATTCCCAGACGACATCGCGAACATTATCGACATGGTAGGCATCGTCCCCTTCCTCGCCAAGCAGGATATCCCGCCCGGCACCACCATCGAGATCGTCGTTGCCACGTCCGCCGATGATTGTGTCGTCCCCATTGTAACCGAACAGGGAATCGCCAAGCCCCTCCCCCACAATCCTGTCGTCGCCGTTGAAAATAAGCGCGGCGATCTGCCCGGCGGTCAAGGACCCATCGAAATTGATCAAATCGAGACCAAATCCCGATATTCTGTAGGAACCAAGCTCCTCATCGTCGTAAAACGTCCGCCATTGATAGTCGAATTGCGTGACGATTCCGGTGAAAGATGTCAGTTCAAATGTGTCAGGATCAACAATATACTCAAATTCACCCGTGAAAGTATATTGATACTCCTCATATACACTCCACATTTCCGCATAATATATTTCATCTGTCGTCGTCGTCCCTGGTTCTAATTGTGTCTCCGCCTTCCACATTTCGAGAAAATCGAGACCAACACCCTTCGTTCCACCGGATCCGTAAAAAACAGCCATATACCCATCCCTCACATATTGTCGATCTTCATGTTGCATGCCGTTTACACGAAAACCAATTCAAACCAAGGCGGAATACCGCATGCAGAACAAAACCTCACCCCCCAACTGGAGTATACTCGTTGCGGCGATTTCTTTTTGCTTTTCCTGGGCTGAGACCCTACCAATCAACCCCTACGCATTGCACCGTGGCAGTGGCGCGTTTGCGATATAACGCGATCGCGCAACACCGAAGCGACCCAAGCACAGTAAGAATGAAGCCTGGCGGATATTACGAGAAGGTTCGATGCAATGCTGGGACGTGGGGCCGGTTGATATGCGCGGCACACAAAAAGCCCCGCACACAGCGGGGCCTTGATTGAACCAAAAGCGATGGTGGTCGTTCATCACAGGATGAAATCGGAACTCTTCAGATCGAACACGCCCTTGAGGCGGATTGAGAAATCGATACCGGCATCACCGTCGAGGTCGCCATAGATAAAGGTCTCACCGGCCTTGTTGAAATAACGCAGTTCGCCACCCTTGTCGCTGAACGCTTTCGTGCCAACGAAGGTGAAGGCCTGGTTGCCTGTCGCCGTTGTACGCGCGTCGATGATGGACAGATCGATTTTGTCCTGCTGCGATTGAGAGAAGTCATAGATCGTGTCCCGCGACGCCAGCACGCTGTCCCTGAAGGATTGCAGGATGAAAGTGTCCGCTCCGACGCCGCCATAGAGCTTTTCGGCGCCCCGACCGCCGGTCAGCGTGTCATTGCCCTGATCGCCATGGAGCGTATCGTTGTCCTTCCCGCCGATCAGCGTGTCGTTGCCCCCATTGCCATAGAGCGTATCGTTGCCATCCCCCGCGTTGAGAAGGTTCGCGTCATCATTGCCGCGGATATTGTTGGCAAGCGCATTGCCCACGCCAAACAGGTTCCCGTGGCCTCGAAGCACAAGATTTTCGACATGAGAATCGAGCGTATAGTTTATCGAGGCGATGACGAGGTCGGTGCCTGCATTGCTTGATTCATATACAGAATCACCGTCGCTCTGGACGAAGTAGGTATCGTCACCGAGCCCCCCATACATGGCATCATCACCATCCATCCCGTTGAGAATGTTTGCTGCGTCGTTTCCAAAGAGAGTATTGGATCCTGCGTTACCGGTGCCGTTGATTGCCCCAGCCCCAGTCAGGCGCAGGTCGTCAACGTTCCCTGGCAAAGTGTAGGAAATTGAGCTGAAGACCAGATCATCGCCCTCGCCCGCAAACTCCCGTACGATGTCGCGCGCGTTGTCGACATAGTAGACATCATCGCCTTGGTTGCCCGTCATGATGTCGCGGCCGGATCCTCCGTTGAGGATATCGCGACCAGTGCCGCCAATGATCGTATCGTTGCCACCGTAACCGTAAAGCACATTTGTATAGGGAGCGTCGAAGCCGACATCGGGGCGTGCCACGCCTTCGATTTTGTCGTCTCCGGCAAAAATGAGCATGGAGAGCTGCACTGCAGTTAACGAACCGTCGAATTTACTGATGTCGAGGCTGAAGTCAGAGATTCTGGACGACGCCTCCTCGAAGCCGTTGAGCGTCTCTTCCCAATGATAGTCGAACTGCGTGACCGCTCCGGTTAAAGACGTGAGTTCCAGCGTAGCGGGATCCACACTGTACTCAAAGGATCCGGTTAGTGTGTACTCATCAATCCTGCTGCCAGAATGTGCCGTTTCATAATGGATTTCATTCGTGACCGTTGTGCCCGGCTCCCATTCGGCGGCGGCCTTCCACATGGTGAGAAAATTGAGCGCCGTGCTTCTCGTATCACCTGAACCAA
Source organism: Sinorhizobium sp. RAC02 (assembly GCF_001713395.1). Lineage (NCBI taxonomy): Bacteria > Pseudomonadati > Pseudomonadota > Alphaproteobacteria > Hyphomicrobiales > Rhizobiaceae > Sinorhizobium > Sinorhizobium sp. RAC02. The sequence goes on from NZ_CP016450.1 coordinate 1,871,967, forward strand.
AAAAAACAGCCATATCCCTACATCCTCCGCGCAAGACCAGAATGCTCGCATGACGTTTATAGGGCCGTCAACTCAATTTCAGGCTAGAGAGTTTCCCCTTTTCTTGAATCGGGAGGATTCTGGATAGGATTATTTTTTGCGATCCAGTATCTGGCTGTAAGGAGCCGGCATCGGATGATCCATGCCTCCTCTCGCGCTTTTCGCAGGCGCGCCTTTTCGTAATGCAGACATCGCCTCGCACCTGTCGTGAAATGTTTGAAAGGGCGCTTCATTTTGAGGACCTAGCGGATCCCTTTATGTTCCAAGGCATCAGCCCGCAAACCCTTAACAATCGGGTGTTCGGTATTTTCAGCATCGCTGAACGGAACTGGCGGAGAAGAAGGGATTCGAACCCTCGATACCCTTCCGGGTATACTCCCTTAGCAGGGGAGCGCCTTCGACCACTCGGCCACCTCTCCGCTCGCCGCCCTGATACGGGCAAAGCCCTCGGTGATCAAGAGCTTTTTGGAGAAAAGGCTGAAAAGCGCTTTCAATATATACAGGTATGTATGGTGGGGAGCCGTAAAGGCTCCTGAGATCGATCAACAGCGGCGTGATTGGCGCACCGGACGACGTGCTTCACGGTCGATATGCCCCCTGCCTGCAAAATTCCCCGGTTCCGCCTCGAAATCGCCGCCCGCAGCGACTCTGTTCAACAACTGTTCAGCTTGTCGGCGATAGATATCGTGCAACAGGCCGTTGATGCGGAAAGGAAACGGAAATGGTTGTGGTTGTTAAAGGCACGAACGGTGACGATCTCATCGTACAGAATTCCCGGGGCCCGATGGATGTCTTCGCCTATGGCGGCGACGACGAAATCATTTTGAACCGCGTCGATAGCCGCGGCGGTGACAATTATGTCGAGGCCGGCAGCGGCAATGATATCGTTCGCAACAGCTTCGAGGGCAGCAACGATATCTATCTCGGTTCAGGCAACGACATCTACATCCATAGCGGCGCAGCGAAGGCCGCAGGCGAGTATGACGTCGTCAGCGGCGGTGATGGCAACGACCTATTCAAGGTGAAGACCTATCAGAGTGTCTATAACGGCGACACCGGAAACGATACCTTCTACTCCGTCGGCTTCAAGAACACCTTCAACGGCGGTTCCGGCACCGACACGATCAACTATTCGCTGCAGGATTCGAGCAGCGAAAAGGGCCGCGGCATCTATGTCGATCTCGATGAAGGCTACGCCAAGGCCGTTACGGGTCGCCTGGAGAAGCTGACGAGCATCGAGAACGTCGTCGGCACTGCTTATGCCGACACGCTGATCGGTACCGCGGGCAATAATATCCTCAAGGGCGGCAGCGGCAACGACCAGCTCGAAGGGCTTGCCGGCAACGACCGGCTTTATGGCGGCAACGGCGTGGACATAATCTACGGCGACGATGGCAATGACGACCTCTATGGCGAGGCCGGCAACGACCGTCTGTACGGCGGCAACGGCAATGACGATCTCGTCGGCGGCTCCGGCAACGACCTCCTCGTTGGCGGTGCGGGCAACGATTTCCTCGTCGGCGGCACCGGCGCTGACACGTTCCGCTTCACGAAAACATCCGACAGCCGCGTGGGTTCGCTGCGCGACGTCATCGACGACTTCAACCCGGACAGCCAGGGCGATGTCATCGACCTGCGCGACATCGACGCCAATACCGGTCGCAGCGGCAACCAGGCCTTCGAATTCATCGGCAAGGCTTCGTTCTCCGGCACGGCAGGCGAATTGCGCTACTCCGGCACGGTCATCTCGGGCGACATCAATGGCGACGGCCGCGCGGATTTCGAGATCAATGCCGGGCTGACGAAGTACTACGTGGACGACTTCCTGCTCTGATCCGAAACAGGCACGCAGACAGGCAAACGCCGGGGCTTCTTGCTCCGGCGTTTGCTTTTGTGCTCACCCGCGAACCAGACGTGCAAGCTCGTTCGCAAGCTGTTCGGCATCTGTATTTGAGAGCTTTTCGCCAAGATGGCGTTCAATGGAGGCGCCGTAGACCGTCCATATGCGCTGCTGCATCGCGCGACCCGCCTCTGTGACGAGAACCCAGCGGCCACGGCCGTCTTGCGGTAAAATTTCGCGGCGGACGAGGCCTGCCGCTTCCATCCGGTCGAGAAGCCGGGAGAGGTTGTGTTGCGCAAGCAATGTGTGCGCCTCGATTTCGAAGGGCCGCAACCTCCCCTTTTCCGCGCGCACCAGTTCCCAAAGCACGTCGTACCAGCCGAGCGGCGGCAGATCCGCGGCTTTCAGATCCTGCTCGATGGCGGCCAGGAGAACGCGCTGCGTGCGCATGAGCGCGATCCAGAGCCGTGTCGTGGCGGCGGAGGGCGTGGGGGTCTGGTCGGGTGACGAGTCGGACATAGATGCAATTACATTCATCTTGACGGCAAAGGCAAGGGTGCATATATGCAATTGCATTCATCTCGAACCGGAGACACGCCATGCCTCACCCCACTCCCACGACTGGCGCCACGCTCACCCTGGTTAGCCATCACCTCTGCCCCTATGTCCAGCGCGCTGCCATAGCACTTGCCGAAAAAGGCGTGGCCTTTGAACGCCGCACGGTCGACCTTGCCGCAAAGCCCGACTGGTTTCTCGCCATGTCGCCGCTCGGCAAGGTGCCACTCCTCGTCATCCGGCGGGAGGATGGCAGCGAAGCGGTGCTGTTCGAAAGTGCGGTCATCTGCGAGTATCTGGAAGATACGCAGACGGGTAGACCGCTTCATCCAGCCGATCCGCTCGTGCGAGCACAACATCGCGGCTGGATGGAGTTCGGTTCCTCCATCCTGTCGGATCTCTGGGGATTCGAGACCGCCAGCGACGCCGAAACCTACGCGACGAAACGCCAGGCTCTCACCGAAAAATTCAGGCGGGTCGAAGCCGCTCTCGGCAATGGTCCCTTCTTTGCCGGCGAACATTTCAGCCTCGTCGATGCCGTTTTCGCCCCGATCTTCCGCTATTTCGACGTCTTCGACACGGTGACACCCACGGGCGTTTTTGACGGGCTTGAAAAAGTTTCCGCCTGGCGTGCTGCCCTGATGCAACGCCCGAGTGTGCGCACGGCAGTGGCGGAGGACTACCCGGAACGATTGAAGGTCTTTCTGAAGGATCACGACGCCTGGCTGCTCAAATTGGCCGCCTGACCGAAGCCCAAAGAAAAGCCGCTGGAAACGACCTGTTTCCAGCGGCTTTTTGTTTCAATCCCGACCGGATGGCTCAGGTGCGGGCAGCGAGGCGATCGATCGCGTTCTGCGTCGAGGCACCGAAATCACCGTCGATCGGGCCGTTGTAATAGCCGCGATCCTTGAGGATCTGCTGGAACTCCTTGCGGAACTGCGGCGTGAAATTCGCCGCCGATCCCTTGAGTTCCTGCAGCTTGCCCTGGTCGCCGCCCTCCACGCTGGCGGCGGCCCAGCGGGCAGCCTCCTTGGCGTTGGCGCGCGTGCCGAGGCCTTGGTCGTAGAGGCGGGAGAGATTGCCCATGGCGTAGGTGTTGCCACCGTTCGCTGCCTTCTCGTACCAGTCGCGGGCCTCGTTGTAGTCCTGCTTCACGCCGTTGCCGACGTCGTAGAGCCAGCCGATGGAGGCCATCGAGTAGTAGTCGTTCTGGGCGGCAGCCTTTTCGTACCAGTTGCGCGCTTCGACATAATCGACCGCCACGCCCAGACCGGACTGGTAGGCATAACCGACCGAGGACATGGCGTTGATGTCGCCGCCTTCCGCGCCCTTCTTGTACCAGTCGAGCGAGGCTGCATAGTCGCGTGTCGTGCCGAGGCCTTCACGGTAGAACCAGCCCATCGTCGCCTGTGCATTGGCATAACCCTGTTCGGCTGCCTTGCGGTACCACTTGATCGCCTCGTCATAGTCCTTGCGCGTGCCGTTATAGCCTTCGCGATAGAGCCAGCCGAGGGAGGCCTGGGCATAGGGGTTGCCAGCATTCGAGGCCTGCTCGAACATTCGGGTGCCCTTGGCCATGTCGACCGCGCCGTCGGTACCGTAGATCGAGTACCAGGCGAGGTTGGTCAGCGCGTAGAGGTTCCCCTCGTCGGCAGCCTTCTGGTAGTGCTCGCGCGCCTTCGAAAAATTCTTCGCGGCGTCATGAGCACGGCCGACCATGTTGCGGATCGAGTTGTCCGACGGATTGGCATTGAGTGCCGCTTCGCAGACGGAGATCGCGCGGCCATAGTCGATCTGCGCGAAGAGCTTGCCGAGGAAGCCCGGGCGCAGGTTCGGTTCGCCGGCAAGTTCGTAGCACTGGTCGGCGTCCGAACCGCTCAGCGTCAGCGTCGACTGATCGGTCGTGGTGGTTGTCGTCGTGCTCGACAGCGAGCTGCTGTCGTTGCGGCCGGCAGCGAGCTTGTCGATCGCGGCGAGTGTGGCGGCACCGAATTCGCCATCCGACGAACCGCTGTAATAGCCGCGTTCCTTGAGAAGGTTCTGCAGCTCCTTGCGGAAGGCGACCGTGAAGTTGGCCGGGGTTTCCTTGAGTTCCTTCAGCTTGGCGGGATCGCCGCTTTCGACGCTGGCCGCTGCCCAGCGGACAGCCTCCTTGGCGTCTGCCGGCGTGCCGAGGCCCTGGTCGTAGAGACGAGACAGGTTGCCCATGGCGTAAGCGCTGCCAGAATTGGCGGCCTTCTCATACCAGTAGCGGGCTTCGACATAGTCCTGCTTCACGCCGTTGCCGACGTCATAGAGCCAGGCGAGCGAGGCCATCGAGTAGGAATCACCGATATTGGCGGCCTTCTCGTACCAGACCTTGGCTTCCGCATAGTTCTGCGCCGTGCCGAGGCCGTTCTGGTAGGCCCAGCCGAGCGAGGACATGGCGTTGGCGTCGCCGGCGTCCGCAGCCTTGCGGTACCAGGTGAGCGACTGGACGTAATCCTGCGAAACGCCGAGGCCTTCGCGGTAGAACCAGCCCATCGTCGCCATGGCATTGGCATAGCCCTGGTTGGCCGACTGCTGATACCATTTTACCGCTTCGTTATAGTCCTGGCGCGTGCCGCCATAGCCTTCGCGGTAGAGCCAGCCGAGCGAGGCCTGGCCATAGGAATTGCCGGCGGTCGAAGCCCTCTCGAGCATCGAGAGGCCCTTCGGCACGTCGACCGGGCCATCCGTGCCGTAGATCGAGAACCAGGCAAGGTTGGTGAGCGCGTACATGTTGCCGAGCTCTATCGCCTTTTCGTAGTTGCGACGGGCTTCGACATAGTTGCGGTCGGCGTCCTGCGCGCGGCCGAGAAGGTTTACCAGCATGCCGTCGGACGGATTTTCGTTGACGGCCTGCGCACAGGCGGAAAGCGCCCGCTTGGCATCGATCTTCAGGAAGTTGACGCCCAGGAAGCCGGGCAGCGATTGCGGTTCGCCGGCCAGCAGGAAGCAATCCCGCGAGGCGGCCGTTTCCTTGGAGGCGAGATCGACACTGAGACCCTTCTTCGGTTCGAGTGCTGCGATCAGCTGTTCGGCGCTGCTGCGATGCTGGCTATCCGGATAGCGCTCGATGAAGCGCTGCAAGGCAGCCGCATCGGTCGATTCCTTCAGGGCATCCCACGCGATTGCCGCCGCATCCTGCCCATCGTTCTGGGTCGCCTCCTGGAGGCTGGCGAGCTTCTTTTCCGCCAGCATCTTGTAGACCGGATCCTTGCCATGCTTCGAAATGAAGGCATTGATCAGGTCTTCATCGGCGAGATCGCGGATGTTCTGCCAGTCGGCCGCCGCTTCGGACTGGCCGTTCGGCGAGACCTCCTGCGTATTGCCGCTGTTGGAAATATTGATGTTCACTTCCTTGATGTTCAGGAAGATCTGCGCACCGCCGAGCGAACCGTAGACGAAGGGCTCCTGCTCGCGATTGGTGGCTTCCACCACTTCGTCGCGCACCTTGCCGAGCGCGATGCGCACGTCGAGGCCGGGCTCCGTCAGGTATTTCGAGAGTGCCGTCGCGAACGGGCTGTTCATGCCCTCGCCGTCGAGCGCCACCGTACCGGCCTTCGAAGCGAAGGCGATCAGCGTGTCGGCCGATTCGGGTTCCACGCGGGCAAGACCGCGCGTCACGGCACGGGTGCCGATCGAACGGGTCATCGACTGCGAGAACGGATTGTTGCGGCAAGCGTCGAGAATGAAGAGTTTCAGCTTCTTGGCGCCTTCCAGCGACCGCTGGACGCGGTCGATGGCCACGCTCTCGTCCTCGACGTCGCGGTCGCTCTTCAGCGCCGCATCGACGGGGATAAGGTAGTTGACCCCGTTCATCTCCATCGCATGGCCGGAATAGTAGACCACCGCCATGTCCGCGTCAGCCGACTCGTCCTCAAACTCGCGCAACGCCTTCACCATGGCGGCGCGGTCGAGATCCAGCACCGTCTTGACGGAATCGAAACCCGCGGCCTCGAACGAGGCGCGCATCAGCTCCACATCGTTCGCAGGATTGTTGAGCTGGGCCGTCTCTTCGTATTTCTGATTGCCTATCAGCAGTGCAACACGTTTCGCCTCTGCGGCGTTCGCGTTAAACACGATGACAGCAATCGAGACGAAGAGGACCGGCGCCCAGCGTCTCTGCATTTGCTTGAACATGCCCATCCCTCCGGCATTATTGCCGAGAGTATTACGTATGGCCCGTGCTGTTTCAATGAGGAAGCGACCGGATTTTTTTGGCCCGGTCGCTGGAAACTCATTCGGCGGCGATTTCCACCCAGCGACCCTGCCGGAAAGATTCGGCCATGGCGTGCACGGACTGCTCGATGCGCAGGCCATGGTTGAAGTCGATGGAATGCGAAGCCATGCCGGCAATGGCGGCGATAAGCTCACGGCATTCTATGACCTTGAGATCGTTGAAGCCGAGGCCGTGGCCGGGCGCCGGGATGAAACGATCATAGGGCTTGTGGTGCGGCGCCGTCAGGATTGTGGAAAAGCCCTGCTCGGTGGCGCGGCCGTCCGTCGTATAGAGCTGGAATTCGTTCATGCGCTCCTGATCGTAGAGGATCGAGCCCTTCGAACCATAAATCTGCAGCGCGATGCGGCCCTTGCGGCCCCAGGCCGAACGGTTGGCCATCAGCACGCCGGAAATACCGCCGGGAAGGCGCATCAGGACGCTGGCGATATCGTGGTTTTCGACATCGCGGCGGCTGCCGTCCTTCAGCGGGCGGTCGGCATAGGGTTTGGCAAGCGACGCGATGACCGCCTCGACATGGCCGAACAGGCTCCACAGCAGCGACAGCGGATGCACGGCGAAATCGTCGAGTGCGCCGTAACCGGAGGTCGCTTCGCTCTTCCAGTAAAACAGCGCCTCCGGATCGGCCATGAAATCCTCGTCCATCTCGATGCGGACGTGATTGACCGTGCCGATGGCGCCTTCATCCAGCAGCGAGCGGATGTGCCGCATCACGGGGTTCTGGATGTAGTTATAGCCCATGACCGCGATCTTGCCGGAGGACCGCTGCGCGGCGAGCATGCGCTCGGCATCGGCAAAGGCCGGCGCCATCGGCTTTTCGCACCAGACATGCTTGCCGGCTTCAAGCGCGGCGATGGCCATGTCGGCATGGAACTGGTTCGGCGTGGTGACGGAAATGACATCGACGTCAGGATCGGAGAGCAGGTCCCGCCAATTGGCCGTGGACTTGGCAAAACCGAACTCGCGGGCGCGGCTTGCCGCGAGATCCGCATTGGCTTCTGCGAGATGCACGAGGCGCGGGCGGTCGACATCGCCGAAGACCGTGCTGACATTGTTCCAGGCGAGCGCATGGCACTTGCCCATATAGCCCGTGCCGATCAATCCGATTCCCAAGGCCTTCATGACATTTCCTCCGCTGTGTCTCCGCGCAGTTCCAGACGCAAAACCGCTACGCAGTTTTGCTGGACTTGCTATATCTCGCCACAAGAGCGCTTCACATCATGCATAGCGGGAAAGATTTGGAACGAAAACTATCTTTTCTGGCAATATGGAATATTTATTTCATTCGTAGCAGAATGGCCGCACGAGGAGGACTGGATCCATGAACGACACCGAAGCGGCCCTGGCACGTGTACCGCGCGATTTCGACAGCCTGCGCAGCGTGATCATCGAGCGCAAGGCGACCATGCCGAAGCGACTGGCGCAGGTGGCGGCCTACGCGCTCTCCAACCCGGACGAGATGGCCTTCGGCACCGCGGCAAGCATCGCAATGGCGGCGGATGTGCAGCCCTCCACCCTCGTGCGGCTGGCCCATCACCTTGGCTATGAAGGCTTTTCAGACCTCCAAAATGTTTTTCGCGCCCGGCTGCGCGACCGCACATTGTCTTACGAAGAGCGCCTTCTCACCCTGGAAGCGGGACCGGCCGTCAACACTGATACGGAACTTCTCTCCGGCTTCCTGACGGCGGCAAGCCAGTCCGTTGCGCGGCTCGCCAGCACCATCGACGGCGAGACCTTTTCGAAATCCGTCGATCTGCTCGCCCGCGCGGAAACCATCTATCTCGTGGCCAAGCGCCGCTCCTATCCGCTGACCGCCCATATCGCCTACGCCTTCGGCAAGCTCGCCATCCGCCACCAGATCATCGCCTCGCCGAACGGCATCGATCCCGAAATGACGCAGTTTGCGACAAACAAGGATGCAGTCATCGCGGCGAGCTTTGCGCCCTACGCCGCCGAAAGCCTGACTCAGGCGCAGGAATTGGCGGCGCGCGGCGTGCCGATCGTCGCCATCACCGACTCGGTTTTCTCGCCACTCGCCGCCTCCGCGACATACTGGTTCGAAGTCTCCGAAGCCGATTATGCCGGATTCCGCTCGCTCTCCGCGTCCATGGCGCTTGCGATGGCGCTGCCCGTTGCGATTGCCGAAAAGCGCCGCAGCCTGCGGCGCTCAACCAAATGAAATGCTGCGGAATAGAAACGGAATGAATATTCCGAATTGACAGAATAATGGAATTCATGTTTCATTTTCTCGACGTACCGCCGCAGTGAGATGGCGGCGCCGCAAGACCGGGAGGAAGACATGCCGCACACGGAACAAGACAGGACGCTCGACGTCATCACGATCGGCCGCTCGTCCGTCGACCTCTACGGCCAGCAGCTCGGCACGCGGCTCGAAGACACCGCTTCCTTCGCCAAATCCGTCGGTGGCTGCCCGGCCAACATCGCGATCGGCACCGCCCGCCTCGGCCTGAAGTCGGCGCTCATCACCCGCGTCGGCGACGAGCAGATGGGCCGTTTCATCCGCGAACAATCCGCCCGCGAAGGTGTCAATGTCGAGGGCATCAAGACCGACAAGGATCGACTGACGGCGCTTGTGCTGCTCGCCATTGAATCCGAAGGCGTCTCGCCGATGATCTTCGTGCGCACCGACTGTGCCGACATGGCGCTCGACGAGGGCGACGTGGACGAGGCCTTCGTGCGCTCCTCCCGCGCCGTGCTCGTTTCCGGCACGCATTTTTCGCGACCCAACACCGAGGCCGCGCAGCGCAAGGCCATCCGCATCGCCAAGGAAAACGGCGGCAAGGTCATCTTCGACATCGACTACCGCCCGAACCTCTGGGGCCTCGCCGGCCATGCCGAGGGTTTCGAGCGTTATGTGAAATCCGACCGCGTCTCCGCCATCATGAAATCCGTCCTGCCGGATTGCGATCTCATCGTCGGCACCGAAGAGGAGATCATGATCGCGTCCGGCGCCGATGACGTGCTTTCCTCGCTGAAGGCCATCCGCGCCCTCTCCTCCGCCACTATCGTGCTGAAGCGCGGCGCCATGGGCTGCATCGTCTATGACGGCCCGATCTCCGACAATCTGGAAGACGGCATTATCGGCCAGGGCTTCCCGATCGAGGTCTATAATGTGCTGGGTGCCGGCGATGCCTTCATGTCGGGCCTCCTGCGAGGCTGGCTGCGGGGCGAGGATCATGCGACCTCGGCCACCTGGGCCAATGCCTGCGGCGCCTTCGCCGTCTCCCGCCTGCTCTGCTCGCCGGAATATCCGAGCTGGGACGAGCTGGAGTTCTTCCTGAAGAACGGCAGCAAGCACCGCGCGCTGCGCAAGGACGAGGCGATCAACCACATCCATTGGGCGACCAACCGCAAGCAGGCCGACATTCCGCTTCTGATGGCACTCGCCTGCGACCACCGCATGCAGCTCGTCGACGTTGCCGACGAACTCAAGGTGCCGCAGGAAAAGATTTCCGAGTTCAAGCGCCTGACCGTGAAGGCCGCCGCCCGTGTCGCCGATGGCCGGCCGGGCTACGGCATGCTGATCGACGAGCGTTTCGGCCGCGACGCCTTCTTCGATGCTGCCGACCAGAATTTCTCCTGGCTCGGCCGCCCGGTCGAACTACCGGGCTCCAAGCCACTGCGCTTCGAGTTCAGCCAGGACATCGGCTCGCAGCTGGTGGAATGGCCGCTCGACCATTGCATCAAGTGCCTGTGCTTCTATCATCCGGACGATCCGGCAGCGCTCAAGAAGGAGCAGCAGGAAAAGCTGCGCACCCTGTTTGAGGCGGCACGCCGGGTTGGCCGTGAACTGCTGGTCGAGATCATTGCCGGCAAGAACGGGCCGCTCAAGGATGATACGGTCTCGACGGCACTTCAGGAACTCTACGATCTCGGTATCAAGCCGGACTGGTGGAAGCTGGAGCCGCAGGCATCGAGCGGGGCATGGGAAAACATCGAGGCGGTGATCGCCAAAAATGACGCCTATTGCCGTGGTATCGTGCTGCTCGGCCTGGAGGCGCCGACGGAGGAACTGGTCAAGGCATTCGAGGCAACCAAGGTCGCACCGGCCGTCAAAGGCTTTGCCGTCGGCCGCACGATCTTTGTCGATGCCGCCCGCGCCTGGATGGCCGGCAAGATGGACGACGAGGCAGCGATATCGGACATGGCCGGCCGCTTCCGCGAAATGACCGACGCCTGGCTGCACACGCGCGGTCTTTAAAGCAATCCCAGGAAACGAGTGGGCGGTTTTCCGCCCGGGATCGCGACAAATGAAGAGAATTTGGGAGGAATACCATGGGCAAGACGATCCGGCTGACGATGGCGCAGGCCGTCACGCATTTCCTGAAGGCACAGATGACGGTCGTCGACGGCAAGAAACAGCCGATCTTCGCCGGCGTCTGGGGTATTTTCGGCCACGGCAACGTCGCGGGCATGGGGGAAGCGCTTTACCAGGTGCGCAATGACCTGCCGACGCTGCGCGCGCATAACGAACAGGGCATGGCGCATGCCGCCGTCGCCTTCGCCAAGGCGAGCTTTCGCCAGCGCTTCATGGCTTGCACGACCTCGATCGGCCCCGGCGCGCTGAACATGATCACCGCTGCCGGCGTCGCGCATGTCAACCGCCTGCCCGTCCTCTTCCTGCCCGGCGACGTCTTTGCCAACCGCATTCCCGATCCGGTCCTCCAGCAGATCGAGAACTTTGGCGATGGCACCGTCTCGGTGAACGACGCCTTCCGCTGCGTGTCGCGCTATTTCGATCGCATCACCCGGCCAGAACAGATCATCCCCGCCCTGAAGCGCACCATGCAGATACTGACCGATCCGGTCGATTGCGGCCCGGTGACGCTGTCGCTTTGCCAGGACGTGCAGGCCGAAGCCTACGACTACCCGGCAAGCCTGTTCGAGGAGAAGGTCTGGACGCATCGCCGTCCGCGGCCGGACACGGACGAGCTTGCGGCGGCCATCGCGACATTGCGCAAGGCGGAAAAGCCGCTGATCATCGCCGGCGGCGGCGTGCTCTATTCGCAGGCGACGGCGGAACTCAAGGCCTTTGCCGGCATGCATGGCATTCCGGTCGCCGTCACCCAGGCCGGCAAGTCGGCGCTGCCGGATGATCACCCGCTCTGCATGGGCTCGGTCGGTGTCACCGGCACCTCGGCGGCCAATGCCTTTGCGGAGGAAGCGGACGTCATCCTCGCCGTCGGCACCCGCATGCAGGATTTCACCACCGGCTCCTGGGCGCTGTTCAAGAACGATGGCGTCAAGATGATCGGCCTCAACACCGTGGCCTTCGACGCCGCGAAGCGCGACAGCCAGCCGCTCGTCGCCGATGCGCGCGAGGGCTTGACGCTGCTGTCCGAAGCGCTCGGCGGCTGGAAGGCGCCCGCTTCGTTTACGGAATCTGCAAAGCCCCGCAAGGAAGCCTGGATGGCTGCCGCCAACCGTGCAACCGCTCCGACCAATGCGGACCTGCCCTCCGATGCGCAGGTCATCGGCGCCGTGCAGCGCACGATCGGCGGTGAGAATTCGGTGATGGTCTGCGCCGCCGGCGGTCTGCCGGGTGAACTGCACAAGCTATGGCAGGCCCACAAGCCGGGCGGCTACCACATGGAGTACGGCTTTTCCTGCATGGGCTACGAGATTGCCGGCGGCCTTGGCGTGAAGCTGGCACGGCCGGAGGCGGATGTCGTCGTCATGGTCGGTGACGGCTCCTACATGATGATGAACTCCGAGCTCTCGACTTCGATCATGCTTGGCCAGAAGCTGACGATCGTCGTGCTGGATAACCGTGGCTACGGTTGCATCAACCGCCTGCAGATGGGCACCGGCGGCGCGAACTTCAACAACCTGCTCAAGGACTCGATGATCGAGATGATGCCGGATATCGACTTCCGGGCGCATGCCGAAAGCATGGGCGCGGTCGCCGTGAAGGTCTCTTCGATTGCCGATCTCGAAACGGCCATTCAGAACAGCAAGGGCAATGACCGCACGTCGGTGATCGTCATCGACACCGACCCGCTGATCACCACCAAGGAGGGAGGCCATTGGTGGGATGTGGCGGTGCCGGAAGTGAGCCCGCGTGACGAGGTCAACAAGGCGCGCGAAGCCTATGTGAAGGCGCTTGAGGCCCAGCGGATCGGTTAGGATAGATAACGCCCTTCTACTCCCCTCCGTCATCCTCGGGCTTGACCCGAGGATCCATGCCACAGGCAGGGCGGTGCGGATGCGTGGATCCTCGGGTCAAGCCCGAGGATGACGGAAGAGAGGGAAGAGACAATGACAATGCAAGGGAGGCCGTTGCCTCCCGCCAAGGAGACGATAATGAAAGCCAAACTCGGCATGTCGCCCATCGCCTGGTGGAACGACGATCTTCCGGAACTCAGCGACGACGTATCCCTCGATGAATGCCTGCGCCAGTCGCGCGGCGCCGGTTTTACCGGCATGGAAAAGGGCCGTCGCTTCCCGGAAGATCCCGCGGTGATGCTGCCCATCCTGCGCGCCGCCGACGTGACGCTGTGCGGCGGCTGGTTTTCCGGCACGCTGGTCGACGAGGAACTCGCCGCCAACAAGGACCGCATCGCGCCGATGATCGAGCTGTTCAAGGCGGTCAACGCGCCCTGCATCGTCTATGGCGAAGTCGGCCGCTCCATCCAGGGCGACCGCTCCAAGCCGCTCGCCACCAAACCGCGCCTGTCTGACGATGAGATGAAGGCCTATGGCCGCAAGCTCACGCAGTTCGGCGAATGGTGCGCCGAACAGGGCATGCCGCTGTCCTATCACCACCACATGGCCGCCGTCGTCGAGACCGAGCCGGAACTCGACGCCTTCATGCGCAATTCCGGCGAAGGCATTCCGCTCTTGCTCGATGCCGGGCACCTCGCCTTTGCCGGCGGCGATGTCCTGCGCGCCATCGACAACCATCACGCCCGCATCAACCACGTCCATGTCAAGGACATCCGCCAGTCGGTGGTCGATGGGCTCGATCGCAGCAGGCAGTCGTTCCTCGACGCGGTGGCGCTTGGCGCCTTCACTGTGCCGGGCGATGGCTCGCTCGATTTCGGCGCCATCGTGAAGCGCTTCGCGGATTATGGTTATGAAGGCTGGTTCGTCGTCGAGGCCGAACAGGACCCGCGTGAAGCGCCCCCGCAGAAGATGGCCGAAGTCGGCTATGCGGAACTGATGCGCGTCATGACCGCCGCGGGTTATACCGTGGAGACGGAAGGTTTTCCGAAAGGATAAGCCTCAACCGCATGCCGAATGAAAGGACCAAGCCCATGCCGAAACTTCTCGTAAAGCCGGACGGCGCGCACGGTCGCGTCAGCCACGTCACGCCGGAAAGCGCCGGCTGGACCTATGTAGGGTTCGACGTGCACCGCATGAAGCCCGGCGAAATTCTCGCCGCGGAAACCGGGACCCGCGAGGTCTGCCTCGTCTGGATTTCCGGCAAGGGCAAGGCAACGGGCGCGGGCCAGGATTTCGGCGTGCTGGGGGAACGCATGAGCCCGTTCGAGGGCGCGCCGCACGCGCTTTATATACCCGCCGATTCCAACTGGTCGGTGACGGCGGAGACGGATCTGGAACTCGCCGTCTGCTCGGCACCGGGCGGCGGCAGCTACCAGGCCAAGGAAATTCCACCCGGCACGCACCCCAAGCTCAGCCGCGGCAAGGGTTCGAACGTCCGCCACGTCTACAATATCATGCCGGAAAACGACGAATCGGCCCATTCGCTTCTCGTCGTCGAGGTCATCACGCCGAGCGGCAACACTTCGTCCTACCCGTCGCACAAACACGACCAGGACGACCTGCCGAACGAGAGCTTTCTCGAAGAAACCTACTACCACCGCCTCAACCCGCCGCAGGGTTTTGCCTTCCAGCGCGTCTATACGGACGACCGCTCGCTCGACGAGGCCATGGCGGTGGAGGACCGCGACGTGACGCTGGTGCCGAAGGGTTATCACCCCTGCGCCACCATCCATGGTTATGATCTCTATTATCTCAACGTCATGGCGGGACCAAAGCGGGTGTGGAAATTCCACAACGCCAAGGAGCATGAATGGCTGCTGGCCTGATCGGCCGCTACCGCTTCCACTTCCGTGTCAGTCCCCATTCCTTGGCGATTTCCAGCGTCGAGGAAAAGCCCGCCTCCAGCATGAACGGCTCGTTGGAGGCGGCATAGCCGCCGCCTTCGCCGCGCAGAACCGGCGTGCCGTGGCCCATGCCGTCGATCTCGTGCAGGATGACGAGCGCCCTGCCCTCCTTGTCCGGCCAGATGCGCGTGCGCCGGCCCGTCATGCGCTTTTCCACGAAGGCTTCTTTTGGCAGTCGGTAGAGGTCGCGCCATTGCTCGGCGAGGGCGACGCCGTTCGATAGCGAAACGGTTTCGTCCGCCGTGCCGTGCCAGATCGAGATTGCGGGTTTGCGGGCAATGCGCGGGGAGACGGTGCGGACGAGATCGCTCCACTCGTCGGCGGTTCGCTCGGGCGCTGCCGCCATGGCATCGAAGGCGCGGCTCGCGTCGCGCGCGGCGCCGAACGGCAGGCCTGCCATGACGGCGCCACCGGCGAAGACATCCGGATAGTTGGCGAGCATGGCAGCGGTCATCGCCCCACCGGCGGAAAGGCCGGTGATGAAGAGGCGTTGCGGATCGCTTGCCGCCCGTTCGGCCGTATGCGCCACCATCTGGCGGATCGACATCAGTTCGCCGCGGTCGCGCGTCACCTCGCTTGGGCGAAACCAGGTGAAACAGAGCCGCGGATTGTTGGTCTCCCGCTGCTGTGCATAGACGACGGCAAAGCCGCGCTCTTGCGCGAGCGACGCCCAGCCCGCGGCGCGGTCATAGCTTTCCGCATCCTGCTGGCAGCCATGCAGCACCAGCACCAGCGGGCGACCGGCACGCAGGCCTTCGGGGACATGCTCGAACATGCGCAGGCCGCCCGGATTGCTGCCGAACCCGACGACTTCGTGGAGAGGCGACGAGCCCGCCGGCCGGCGCCGCACGGCGGGCGCCTTGCGCTCGGGATCACGGGAAAACGGCCAGAAGAGGTCACCCAGGGGGGCATCGGTCGGCAGAAGCCGTTCGACCGATCGCTTGAAACGGTCGCGCATGCTTGGCCTCCTTGTGGGGGAATTGCTCATTGTCAGGTTACTTGCTCACACGGAGCGGCAGGATCAAGGCAAAAACGCGGAAATCGGCCAAAAGCTCATTCTCCAGGCTCATGAGGGCATTCATAAATAGCCAAAGCGTCGGTCTGCCCTTTTCGTTCCAGCCCTTTCGAAGACGGAGCGGCTGATGTAGCACTTCTGCAACGACAAAACGCGACAGGAGGGAATCCATGAGCGAGCACCACAGCGCCACCCCGGAACAGGCGCGCGCCAAGATGGCGCCTTTCGACTGGGCCGATCCGTTCCTGTTGGAAGACCAGCTGACCGAAGAAGAGCGCATGATCCGCGATACGGCGCGGGCCTATTGCCAGGACAAGCTTGCCTCGCGCGTCACCGAAGCGAACCGCCACGAGATCTTCCACCGCGAGATCATGACCGAGATGGGCGAACTCGGCCTGCTCGGCCCGACCGTGCCGGAAGAATATGGTGGCGTCGGCGCCAACTACGTTTCCTACGGCCTCGTTGCCCGTGAAGTCGAGCGCGTCGATTCGGGTTACCGCTCGGCGATGTCCGTGCAGTCCTCGCTCGTCATGCACCCGATCTTCGCCTTCGGCACGGAAGAGACCCGCAAGAAGTACCTGCCCAAGCTCGCCTCCGGTGAGTGGGTCGGCTGCTTCGGCCTGACCGAGCCGGACCATGGCTCGGACCCCTCCTCCATGATCACCCGCGCCAAGAAGGTCGATGGTGGCTATCTCATCTCGGGCGCCAAGAACTGGATCACCAATTCGCCGATCGCCGATGTCGCGGTCGTCTGGGCAAAATCCGATGCGCACGACAACAAGATCAAGGGTTTTGTGCTCGAACGCGGCATGAAGGGCTTCGAGACGCCGAAGATCGAGGGCAAGTTCTCGCTGCGCGCCTCCGTCACCGGCATGATCATGATGCAGGACGTCTTCGTTCCCGATGAAAACCTGCTGCCGGAAGTGGCCGGCCTTGCCGGTCCGTTCGGCTGCCTCAACCGCGCCCGCTACGGCATCGCCTGGGGCGCCATGGGGGCTGCCGAATTCTGCTGGCACGCCGCGCGCCAGTACACGCTCGACCGCAAGCAGTTCGGCAAGCCGCTTGCCGCCACCCAGCTCATCCAGAAGAAGCTCGCCGACATGGAGACCGAGATTTCGCTCGGCCTGCAGGGCGCGCTGCGCCTCGGCCGCCTGTTCGACGAACATCGCGCGCCGGCCGAGCTTATCTCGCTGATGAAGCGCAACAACTGCGGCAAGGCGCTCGACATTGCCCGTGTGGCGCGTGACATGCACGGCGGCAACGGCGTTTCCGACGAGTACGGCGTTATTCGCCACGTCATGAACCTCGAAGCGGTCAACACCTACGAGGGAACGCATGACATCCATGCGCTGATCCTCGGCCGCGCGCAGACCGGCCTTCAGGCTTTCCAGTAAGCCAGGCTTGTCCTTAGACACATTCGGCGGCCGCTCGTTCAAATGCGAGCGGCCGTTTTCATGTTTTGTCCATCCCGTTTCGATACAGTTCAAACCCGACAACAGAAGCGGGAGGGCACCATGCCCCTCGACGGCATCCACGAGCAACTTCACCTGCGCCACCCCAAGCGCAGCTTCGTCCAGTATCGCATCGACAAGCCCGGCTTCATCACGCCGATCGGCCATCATCTCAGCACGGCGATGCGCTACACCTGCCTTATTCGCAGCATTTCGAGCGCCGGCGCGGTGCTCTCCATCAACAAGACGCTAACGCTGCCGGAAAGCTTCTACCTGGAAATCCACGGCATCCGCGACGAGATCCCCTGCACGGAGTTCAAGCGCGACGGCGACGAGCTGGTGGTGCGCTTCAACATGTTCCTCGATACGGATTTCCTCAACCATGTGCTCGGCCGCGAGACCGAAACGCACGGCAATTAAATTTTTAAGTATTTGTTTCAACGAAACAAAATACTCCCCTGCAACACTCCCGTCATCTCTACTGGACATGACGTCCCCATCGGGAGAATGGGCAATGGCTATTGGTGCAGACAAGCGATCCAGCGCCGGACTTTACGAACGCAAGTGGGAGCGCTTCACCGTCAACCGGCAGGGCATGCTGATGAGCGTCGGCCTGGACCTGGCAGCGCCCAAGATGCGCACCTGCAAGCTGGTCGACATCTCGGTCGGCGGGGCAAGCTTCACTGTCACCACGACGATCGGCCTGCCGTTCCACTACTACCTTTCCATCGTCGGGGTAACCTCGCGCATCGGCTGTGCGGAAGTTTACCGCAACGACAACCGCATCGGCGTGCAGTTCATCAAGGAAATCGACGAGGAACTGCTGCACACGATCGTGCGCTCCGAGTACTTTACCGGTGGCGTCGCCGCCAAGCCGAAGAAGGAAGAGCGGCGCTACATGGTCGGCGTGGAAAAGGGCGGCCGCAGCTCCGCGACCACCTGAGCATTTCTCCTTTGCGCTTTATTGGTTAGGGTGCCCCCGGATGACTGATTCCGGCGGGTGCCTTGCGGCGTTCGGCCGGCGGCTTCCAGACCGTTTCATCGACCTTCAGGCGTTTTCATGTCCGCATTCTCCCGCTTCACCGCCCTCGCCCAGACCCTGCCTGCCACCGTCCCCTTCGTCGGGCCGGAAGCCATCGAGCGTACCCGCGGCCTTGCCGTAAAGGCCCGCATCGGCGCAAACGAGAGCGGCTTCGGCCCCGCGCCCTCCGTGCTGGAGGCGATGCGCGCGACTGCCGGGACGACCTGGATGTATAGCGATCCGGAGAATTACGAACTGCGCGAAGCCCTCGCCCTGCATCATGGCGTTTCGCGCGACAACATCGCGATCGGCGGCGGCATCGACGGGCTGCTGGGCGAGATCGTGCGCTTGATCATCGAGCCCGGCACGCCGGTCGTGACCTCGCTCGGCGGGTACCCCACCTTCAACTATCATGTGAATGGTTTTGGCGGACGGCTCGTCACCGTGCCCTATGCCGGCGACAGGGAACATCTGGACGGCCTGCTCGACGCCGTGCGCCAGGAAAATGCGCCCCTCGTCTATTTCGCCAACCCGGACAATCCGATGGGAAGCTGGTGGGACGCCGACAGCGTCGTGTCCTTCGCGCGGGCGCTACCGGAAACGACGCTGCTCATTCTTGACGAAGCTTATGGGGAGACGGCACCGGCCGGCACGATCCCGTCGATCGATGCGCTGATCGGCCAGCCAAACATTCTGCGCATGCGCACCTTCTCGAAGGCCTACGGCCTTGCCGGCGCGCGGATCGGCTATGCGATCGGCACGCTCGGCAATGCGCAGGCCTTCGACAAGATCCGAAATCATTTCGGCATGGCCCGGGTTTCGGTTCAGGCGGCCCTCGCCGCTCTGAAGGATCAGGCCTATCTTTCGGACGTCATCGCCCGCATTGCCGCATCGCGGGAGCGCATCTCCCGCCTCGCGCATGCCAACGGCTTGTCTCCGCTCGCCTCCGCCACCAATTTCGTCACCATCGATTGCGGCCGGGACGGCACCCACGCCAAGGCCATTGTCGACGGGTTGATGGAACATGGCGTCTTCATCCGCATGCCGGGTATCGCCCCCCTCAACCGATGCATCCGCATCAGCGTCGGGCCGGATAACGATATGGCGTTGCTCGAGGAAGCTTTGCCGCGGGTCTTGAAGCAGCTGGCTTGAGCGACCGAGCATCTTGAGGTCAGCGGGGCGGATCCGGTTCTTGCGCCGTTTATCGCCCTGATGTCCGTGATGCTTTTCTGATCGCCGGCGCCAGCCGGCATTTCTCAGTGAACCGTCATCCACTCGCGGGCGGCGCGCAGCGCCAGAGCGAGGTCGGTCTTGGTCATCGTCGCCGCAAGGTCGGCGCGCAGTTCAGCGGCGCGATCACAACCCTTGATGGCGGCGATATTGAGCCATTTGTGGGCCTGCACCACGTCGATGTCGCAACCTCTGCCCGTCGCATACATGAGGCCCATGTCGCAGAAGGTTTCGGCGCGGTTCTCGCCGCCCGTCATGGCGGCTGTTTCGGTATTCTGAAAATCAAAGCGTGCCATTTCGTTCGTCCCTGTCTGACTTGTTTACTGCGTTAGTGTCCTGTTTTACCTGCCCTTTCGGGCCTCTCCCGGCGCCTGCCATCTTCTGTGGCATGGTCTTTCGTGAGAGTTTTGCCGGCCGGTTTTTCCGTGCTCGTCTTATGGCTCCACTATGCCGCGGGCCTTTCAAAATGCGCTTAAAATGCATGCTTAACTGGAGGCAAACAAAATCCAAACGCTTGGTAAAATTGGGTTTTCGTTAAACATCGGAGCGGCTGGAAACGAGCGGATTTGCTTCAAAATTTACGAATTGTTCAACCGGCGATTTCAACCCTTCGGTAACCACGCAAAACGGTCCGGTTTTTCCGCCTGGCAATTTCCCGCCTTCCCCGACCCAGCAAAGTGTCTCGAAAACCGG
Organism: Sinorhizobium sp. RAC02; assembly: GCF_001713395.1. Lineage (NCBI taxonomy): Bacteria > Pseudomonadati > Pseudomonadota > Alphaproteobacteria > Hyphomicrobiales > Rhizobiaceae > Sinorhizobium > Sinorhizobium sp. RAC02. The sequence continues at coordinate 1,892,222 of NZ_CP016450.1, forward strand.
CCTGCGCGCATATTTACCTTTACGTTTGCGTAAGATATTCTGCGCTTCTCATTCTGGAGGAGGAAGAGAATGAAACTGAGGACATGGATCGCCGCCGCCCTTTTCGTCGTGCCGGGCGTTGCCCTTGCCGCCGAGCCGATCGAAGGCAACTGGAAGACCGCAAGTGGCGCTACCGCCGTGATCGCGAAATGCGGCGGCAGCTTCTGCATCACGCTGAAGACGGGCAAACATGCCGGCAAAAGCATCGGCAAGCTGAGCGGCTCGGGCTCCGATTATTCCGGTTCGATCACCGATCCGGAGACCGACAAGACCTATAGCGGCTCGGGCGCGGTCAGCGGAAAATCCCTGAAGATGAAGGGCTGCGTGCTCGCGGTGCTCTGCAAGTCGCAGACCTGGTCTCGGCTCTGAGCGCAAACGCACCCGAAGTCACAACGCTTTGTCAGACCCCAAGCCGGCGCCTTGCGCCGGCTTTTTCGTTTCAAGCTCGGGCCAAAAAAACGAATCACACCATTCCTGAACAGGAGATGAACCGCCCTCTCAGGGAGCGTTCAGTCCCGCAATGCGACAAGGGTCATATTGAACGATTTGAATGAGGGACAACACCATGGACATCCTCGCACGCCGCCTCACCATCATCACCCTGCTGATGGCCATCTTCGCGATCATGCTCGCTGCAGCCGTCGAGACCGACTACCGCCGCAGCACGCACAACACCACTGGCAAGCTGGTAGCCTGCTCGACCCCGGACATGTGCCGCGCTTCGCTCTGATAACTGACGACACCGGGAAAACCGAAATGACCATCGCCCTGCTCCACACCTCCGTCGTCGCGCTGCGCATCCTCGCCCTTTCGGCAATGATGATCGCGCCGGTCGGCGCACTCACCTGGAGCAATGCAGGTGGTCTCGGCATCGAAAAGCAGGGGGCGGGCCTCATGCTCTTCATCACCCTCCAGCGCCAGTCGATGAGCTAGTACAGTCTTTCCCTCGCAAAAATCCGTGCTAGACCGGGCAGGCCTTCGTCGCCAGCCCGGAGTACCGGATGAAATCCCTTCTCGTCTTTTCCGCCGCGGCACTCGCCGAAATCGCCGGGTGTTTTGCCTTCTGGGCCTGGTGGCGGCTCGATAAACCCATCTTCTGGCTTCTTCCCGGCATGATCTCGCTCGCTTTGTTCGGCTGGCTGCTCACCCAGGTCGACAGTGCCTTTGCCGGCCGCGCCTATGCCGCCTATGGCGGCGTCTATATTGCGGCGTCCCTACTCTGGCTGTGGTTGGCAGAGGGCATGCGGCCGGACCGGTTCGATATGGTCGGTGCGAGCTTCGCGCTTGTCGGTGCCGGCATCATTCTCGCGGCCCCGCGATAGGCCTTGTGGACGCGGCATACGTTGTCGTTTGCTTGTAAAAAACAACACACTATAATCAATCATGAGCAAACGAATCTTCTCTCACAAGCCACTTTCCTTCGCCACGCCGGCACCCTACGAGCCGCACTCCTTCGATGATCCGGTGGCCGCGGTCGATGCCCTGCAAGAGCTTTACGAGCGCAATACGACCTTCCTGACCGACGCTTTCGTGGCGCTCGGCAAGGCCGGTTCACCCGACAAGCGGTTCCGCGCCTGCTACCCGCAGGTCTCGATCGAAACGACCAGCTTCGGCCATGTCGACTCCCGCCTGTCCTACGGCTATGTCGCCTCGCCCGGCGTCTACACGACGACCATCACCCGGCCGAAACTCTTCCGGCACTACCTCAAAGAACAGCTCGGCCTCCTGATGCGCAACCACGGCATTCGCGTCATCGTGTCGGAATCGACGACGCCGATCCCGCTGCACTTCGCCTTTGGCGAGGGCGCCTATGTCGAGGCAGAGATCGCCGAGGGCATCGAACTGCCGCTGCGCGATCTTTTCGATGCGCCGGATCTCACGACCACTGACGACGAAATCGCCAATGGCGCCTACGAGCCCGGCCCCGGCGAGCCCTCGCCGCTCGGGCCCTTCACCGCACAGCGCATCGACTATTCGCTCGCCCGTCTCAGCCACTACACGGCGACCAGCGCCAATCATTTCCAGAATTTCGTGCTCTTCACGAACTACCAGTTCTATGTCGACGAATTCTGCGCCTGGGCACGCCAGCAGATGGCCGAGGGCGGCAACGGCTACACCGCCTTCGTCGAGCCCGGCAACATCACCACGCCCGCCGGCGCCGACAAGCCGGAAACCGACCTGACGCTCGCCCGCCTGCCGCAAATGCCGGCCTATCACATCAAGAAGAAGGGCCATGGCGGCATCACGCTCGTCAACATCGGCGTCGGCCCCTCCAACGCCAAGACGATCACCGACCATATCGCCGTGCTGCGTCCGCATGCCTGGCTGATGCTCGGCCATTGCGCCGGCCTGCGCAATAGTCAGACGCTCGGCGACTATGTGCTGGCTCACGCCTATGTGCGCGAGGACCACGTGCTCGACGACGACCTGCCCGTCTGGGTGCCGATCCCCGCACTGGCCGAAGTGCAGGTGGCGCTGGAAAGTGCCGTTGAAGAAGTGACGGGCCTCGAAGGCTACGACCTCAAGCGCATCATGCGCACCGGCACCGTCGCCACCATCGACAACCGCAACTGGGAACTGCGCGACCAGCGGGGGCCCGTCAAGCGCCTCTCCCAGTCCCGCGCCATCGCGCTCGACATGGAATCCGCCACCATCGCCGCCAACGGCTTCCGCTTCCGCGTGCCCTACGGCACCCTGCTCTGTGTGTCCGACAAGCCGCTGCACGGCGAGTTGAAGCTCCCGGGCATGGCCACAGCCTTCTACCGCACGCAGGTGAACCAGCATCTGCGCATCGGCATCCGCGCGCTGGAAAAGCTCGCCGGCATGCCGACGGAGAAGCTGCATTCGCGCAAGCTCAGGAGCTTCTTCGAGACGGCGTTTCAATAGCTGCGAGATGGCAACAAATACGTGATGGCAGCTTGTCGCTCACCCGAACGAGAATATCGGGATAAAGCCGCTTTTTACAGAGCCGCTAAGCTCGTTGATGCTGCGTTTGAGCAATGTAATTGCTGGCTTCTCTACCCGGAGAGGACTGTGAATGTTGTACCCAATTAACTTGACCCTCACGCTGGTGACTTTGAAGAGGCACGATCCTCGTTCCTCTTATGTCGACATTTTTCTTGAGGGTCTTGATGCTCACGGCCAGCACATTCGCTTGGAGTGCCAGCAAGCAACAGAGGTTGTGATCAGCGATTTTAACAGCGCTGTGAGATCGAGCCTGAATGTCCAAGACATTTCAGCTTGGCAACTTGAAGAGGCAAAATATTCAGTTACTGATATCGAACACGGGCTGGTCGCATTCAAATGCTTGAGCCTGCGCGTGATAGAATCGCAACCCGTTACCTCACAACCTTGAGCACCTGTAAGAGGTGAAGTTTTTGGCCCTTTTCCGTCAGTTAACGCGAAAGGCGACGATGTTCACGACGCTTGGCTAGGAGACCTTGCAGAACACGCGGACTCTGCGGAAGCACTAGCGGCACCAGAATCATCCGCACCATCCCGCATTTTACGCGCCGATGCGAAACCAACGTCCACAGGCCCCCGGCCCCAGCCGTGCGTGGAGCCATCAAACGCCTGATTTCAAATTGAATTCGGCCGCAAAACGCTAGGTTCTGCGGCCGACTCGTGATCGCATATTCATGCGTTGGTCAGGGGCGGTCGTACCACCCCTCTTTTCATTTCCAATCAGGCCGTCATCACCTTCCATGCATGTTCCAGGCCCTTGCGCGTAATGTCGATCATCTGGTCGACTTCGGCGTGGCTGATGACGAGCGGCGGGGAGAAGAGCATGCGGTCGCCGGTGGCGCGCAGCACGAGGCCGTTTTCCAGGCAATGGTTGCGCACGGTGACGCCGACCTTTTCCTTGTCCTCGAAGCGCTTGCGGCTCGCCTTGTCCTCGGCGAGCTGGACGGCGGCCATCAGGCCGACCTGCTGGACCTGGCCGACGATCGGCAGGTCTTCCAGCGACTTGAGGCCGGCGGCGAGATAGGGGCCGATATCGTCGTGCACGCGCTCGACGAGCTTTTCGTCCTCGATGATGCGCAGGTTTTCAAGCGCCGCGGCGGCGCAGACCGGGTGGCCGGAATAGGTGAAGCCATGGTTGAAATCACCGACTTCTTCCACGAGCACATTGCCGACGCGATCGGAAACCATGACGCCGCCGATCGGCAGGTAGCCGGAGGACAGGCCCTTGGCGATCGGCGCCAGATCCGGCTCCACGCCGAAATGCTGGTGGCCGAACCAGTGGCCGGTGCGGCCGAAGCCGCAGATCACTTCGTCTGCGACGAGCAGGATGTTGCGCGCCTTGCAGATGCGGGCGATTTCCGGCCAGTAGGTGGCCGGCGGAACGATGACGCCGCCCGCCCCCTGGATCGGCTCGGCGACGAAGGCGGCGACATTGTCCTCGCCGAGTTCGTCGATCTTCTCTTCCAACTGGCGGGCCATCTTCAGGCCGAATTCATCGGACGCCAGGTCGCCGCCCTCGGCGTACCAGAAGGGCTGGTCGATGTGGTGGATGCCGGCGATCGGGAGATCCCCCTGCTCGTGCATCCACTTCATGCCGCCGAGCGAGGCGCCGGCGACGGTGGAACCGTGATAGCCGTTCTTGCGGGCGATAATCGCCTTCTTGGTCGGCTTACCCATGGCGCCCCAATAGACGCGGGCCATGCGGAACCAGGTGTCGTTGGCCTCGGAGCCGGAACCGGTGAAGAACACGCGGTTGATGTTCGGGCCGGCATGCGCGGTGATCTTCTGGGCGAGCAGCACGGCCGGCGGCGTCGTCGTGCCGAAGAACGTGTTGTAATAGGGCAGTTCGTTCATCTGGCGCATCACCGCATCGGTGATTTCCTTGCGGCCATAGCCGACATTGACGCACCAGAGGCCGGCAAAACCGTCGAGATAGCGCTTGCCGTGGTTGTCGAAGATGTAGCACCCTTCGCCGCGCTCGATGATGCGCGTGCCGGTCGCGTTCAGCTTCTTCATGTCCGAAAAGGGATGAAGGTGATGGGCGGCATCGAGGGCACCGAGGTTGGATATGGCTGCTACATTGCTGTTCGACATTTTGAATACATCCTTAGGGGTAGGTTCCGCCTTATTGAACGGCGGGACAGAATGAGTTACGAAAATGCCCATACAACAAGCATTTGGCAAGTGATCGAGCGAAAGCAAAATTTCTTGTCCAGGCTTCCCGCCAAACTGAAGCAGGCACCATGACAAATCACACCAAGGCAGCCGGTTCGCCGCCCGCCAATGCCCCGGCCCGTATCGAAATCCTTCTCGTCGGCATGAACGGCGACCTGCGCGGCAAGCAGGTTCCGCTCGAAGGCGAGAAGAAAATCTGGGACGGCTCGGTGCGCCTGCCCTCCTCCACCCAGTCGCTTGACATCTGGGGCGACGACAATGACGACATTACCGGCCTCTCCCTTTCCGTTGGCGACCCGGACGGCGTGTGCATCCCCGACCGCCGTTCACTGACGGTCATGCCGTGGGCGCCGGAGGGTTCCCAGCAGGTGCTCGCCACCATGCACGAGTTCGACGGCACCGCCTCCTTCATGGATCCACGCGCCATCCTCGCCCGCATGGTGAAGCGGTTTGAAGACCGTGGTTTGACACCGGTCGTCGCGACCGAACTCGAATTCTACCTGGTGGAGGACGACTGGCGCGAGACCGGCAAGCCGCGCCCGCCGGCAGCCCTGATGTACCGCGGCGAGCCGAACGGCTTCCAGCTCTACGACATGCGCGCGACCGACGCGCTCGACGATTATCTCCAGACGGTGCGCGCCTGGGCGAAGGCCATGGATCTGCCCGCTGATGCGACGACGGCGGAATTCGGTCCCGGCCAGTTCGAGATCAACCTGCTGCATCGGCCGGACGCACTCGCCGCTGCCGATGACTGCATCTACCTGAAGCGCATCGCCGAGCTGGCCGCGCCGCGGTTCGGGCTCAAATCCACCTGCATGGCAAAGCCCTATGCGGAGCATGCCGGTTCGGGCCTGCATGTCCATTGCAGCGTCATCGACAAGGACGGCAAGAACATCCTCGACGCCAAGGGCGGCGATCCGAAGAAGCTGAAGTCGATCTGCGCCGGCATGCTCGCCACGATGCGCGATGCCCAGCTCGTCTTCGCGCCCTTCGCCAATTCCTACCGCCGCTTCCAGCCGGGTTCGTTTGCGCCGGTCGACCTCACCTGGGGTTTCGGCCATCGCGGCACCGCGATCCGCATTCCGGACAAGGACGGCCCGGCAGCACGCGTCGAGCACCGCGTGGCGGGTGCCGACGTGAACCCCTACCTGCTGCTGACGGCAATCCTCGGCGGCATCCTGCTTGGCCTCGACAACGAACTCGATCCAGGCCCGGTGACGGAACCCGGCAAGGACGCACCGGATGCCAAGCGGCTGACGCATGACTTCCTGACGGCCGTGGAAGAGTTTTCGGCGTCGCCCTTCATCGCCGATGCCTTCGGCGCGGAGTACCAGAAGCTCTACGGCGATACGAAGCGCAAGGAAGCGATCATGTTCCTGCGCACGGTCTCGGATTTCGACTACCAGACCTATCTGCCGCGGATTTGAAGCAACACGTTCGTTACTCCCTTCTCCCCAACGGGGAGAAGGTGGCCCGAAGGGTCGGATGAGGGGGTGAGACGGCAATCGTCGTGCCTATCCCCCTCATCCCGCTGCCGCGACCTTCTCCCCACGGGGAGAAGGGGCCGGTAGCACCCTTCAATCAAGATGCATGGCTCAAGCCGCAGCTGGCTCGCTCGTCGCCATGTTCGCCGCCTGTACCTTCGGCACCATCACCTTCAACTCGCCGGGATGCAGCCGGATCGACACATCCCGGTCCATCGGAAGCAGCTCGCCGTCGATCACGCAGTTGATCGCCCGGTCGACCTTCGGGAAGTGCAGGTCGACGGCCGTGCCGGTCATTTCGGTGACATCGGCGTTTTCCCTGAGCTTGCCGCGCAGGATATCGAAGGCGAGTTTGGCGACACCTGCCGGTTTCAGCGGGTTTGTCGTGTAGAAGCCGAGATGGCCACCGGTGAGATCATCGGCATAAAGCAGGCCATTTGCACCGAAGCGGTTGTTCGACACATTGATGGCCGAGACATTGCGATGCTCCTCGACGCCATCGACGTTGAATTCCACCTCGAATTCCGGCGGATCGAGGATGACGCCGAAGGCGGCGCGGGTGTTCGCCGCAATCTTGCCCAGCCGCGAGCGGTAAGTCATGGCGTTGCGCAAGCGCACCATGCGGGCATGCAGGCCGGCGGAGAACTGGTGCACGAAGGCGCGGTCATCCGCCGTGCCGATATCGGCGGCAGCGATGTCGCCATCTGCCAGCGCGTCGATCGCCTGCCAGATATCGAGCGGAATGTTCAGCGAGCGGGCAAACAGGTTCATCGTGCCGGCCGGGACGATGCCGAGCGGCATCTTGTTTTGCCAGGCAAGGCCGGCCGCGGCCGAAACCGTGCCATCGCCGCCGCCCGCCAGCATGGCGTCGAGATCCGTGCGGTCCGAACAGCGCTTCAGCGCCATCTCGATATCGGCCCCTTCGACGATATCGCAATCAAGGTGGTGCCCGGCCGCGGCGAAAGCCTCTTCCGCATGCCGGGCAAACGCCTCCATGTCGGTGGTGCGGAACGTCCCCCCGTCCCTGTTGAATATCGCCTGAATTCTCATTCGCATACTCCGCGTCTCAGCCGAGAACGCCTGAAGGGTGACAGTCGATCCATTAGATAGTCGAGAAAACGGCGATTAACAGGCGATCGCGAAATACAATGCAATAAATCGTGAGCACCGGACCACCCGATCAAATGCGCGAGAGGTCAAAAATCGGAGTAGGCAGGGCGCTCGTCTCTGATATATTGCCGCACGGTTGCCTGCGTCGGGAGTGCGCTTGCCGGCCGGACTGTTTTCTTCCCTACCGTGGCCCTTTCGGCCAGACCATACCGCATCAGCAGCCAGGAGGAGTGGCCGCCCGTGCAGGGTCTGTCGCTGGATTTGCCGCGCATGGGCCACCCTTGCGGAGCCACCCCGTGTCCGAACATCCCATGCCGAATGTTGCCCTCTCCTCGGGGCCACTGCCCGTTTCCTCGCTTACCGTCACGCTGATCATCCTTGCCCTCGCCGTCGGCAGCTTCGGCATCGGCACCGGCGAATTCGCCATCATGGGCCTGCTGCCCGATGTCGCCGGCACCTTCGGCGTGACGAACGCCGAGGCCGGCTATGTCATCAGCGCTTATGCCCTCGGCGTCGTGGTGGGTGCCCCGATCATCGCCGTCATCGGTGCCCGGTTCCGCAGGCGCGACCTTCTTTTGGTGCTGATGGGCGTCTTTGCCGCCGGTAATCTTGCCAGCGCCGTCGCCCCGACATTCGAAAGCTTCATGCTGCTCCGCTTCCTCTCCGGCCTGCCGCACGGTGCCTATTTTGGCGTGGCCGCGCTGGTCGCAGCATCCATGGTGCCGGTCAACAAGCGCACGCAGGCGGTCGGCAAGGTGATGCTCGGCCTCACCCTCGCGACGCTGATCGGCACGCCACTTGCCGCCTTCTTCGGCCAGTTGCTCGATTGGCAGTACATGTTCATCGCGGTCGGCATCACCGGTTTGCTGACCGTCGCGCTCATCGCCATCTTCCTGCCGCGCGACAAGGCGCCGAAGGGCATCAACGCGCTGACGGAACTAAGCGCGCTCAAGCGCAAGCAGGTCTGGCTGACGCTCGGCGTCGCAGCCTCCGGCTTCTGCGGCATGTTCGCGGTGTTCACCTATATTTCGCCGATCGTCACCGAAGTCGCCGGCCTCAATGTCAGCATGGTGCCGGTCATCATGGCGATCTTCGGCTGCGGCATGATCGTCGGCAACATCTTTGGCGCCAAGCTCGCCGACCTGTCGCTGATGCGCACCATCGGCTGGTCGCTGGTGCTGTACTTCTTCGTGCTCATCGGCCTGTCGCTGACGGCGCATAATCCGATCCTGCTCGGCATCTGCTGTTTCCTGATCGGTTGCAGCTTCGTCGTCGGCCCTGCCCTCCAGACGCGCCTGATGGACGTCGCGGGTGACGCACAGACGCTTGCCGCAGCCCTCAACCATTCCGCCTTCAACGTCGCCAACGCGCTTGGCGCCCTCTTCGGCGGTTTGGCGATCAGCGGCGGTTATGGCTACGAATCGATGGGGTTCGTTGGTGCGGCAACCGCCGTCATCGGCTTTGGCGTGTTCCTCGTCTCCCTGTCGCTCGAAAAGATGGATCGCGCGGCAACGCCGGTCTGCCCTGCCGAGTAATCAGCTGCCTGCAGGACAATCGCAACGGCGCCCCATCGGGCGCCGTTTTCGTTTGCATGGATGCGCGCCAACCCTGTTACCAAAGTGACAGGGCCACGCCCGGACTCTGCTAGACATAGGTCATCGCAGCCCGCCGAAACGACGCAAGAAACGACGGACCGCAAGCCCATGAAGTCTATTGGAGATACTGAATGTCCGCCCTTATCGACAGCATCACCGGCAACCGCATCTTCGGCCTCCTGGCCCGCACCATCCTGACCTCGATGTTCTGGCTTTCCGGCATCGCGAAAATCGCCGATTTCAATGCCGGCGTCGCCGAGATGGCGCATTTCGGCCTAGAGCCGGCCATGGCCTTCAACATCGCCGTCGCCGTCACGCAACTGGTCGGCTCGGCCCTCATCATCGCCAACCGCTGGACCTGGCTTGGCGCTGGCATGCTCGCCGTGTTCACGGCGCTCACCATCCCGATCGCCCACAACTTCTGGACCATGCAGGAGCCGATCCGCACCATCGAATTCTACGTGGTTATGGAGCACGTCACCGTCATCGGCGCGCTGATGGTCGTCGCCTGGAAATCCGCGAAAGCGCCTGTCGTCCCTGCGCATTGACGACAGGCCGGGCGCCGCCCTTCTCTCCGGAAGCGGCGTCCATGGAAGGACGGCCCTGCCTCTCCGGCCGTCCCCGCCGCCCCGACGCTGCCCGTCGGGGCGGTTTTCGGGTTTAGATCGATGGCAGTTTCAGAGGGCCGCCGGTCTTGATGCTGCGGATTGCGAAGTTGGAGCGGATATCGGTCACGCCCGGCATGGTGAGCAGCGTTTCGGTCAACAGTCTTTCGTAGGCCGAAAGATCCTCCACCACCACCTCCGCCAGAAAGTCGGCGTTGCCGGAAATCAGGAAGCAGGACACCACCTCGGGCACGGCGAGCAGCGCCTCCTGCTGGGCCATGGCGTTTTCCCGGCTGTGGCGCCCCACCTTGATCTCGACGAAGACGGTGAGCCCGAGCCCGACCTCCTTGCGATCGATATCGGCACGGTAGCCGCGCAGCACGCCGGATTTTTCCAGAGTGCGGATGCGGCGCAGGCAGGGCGACGGCGAGAGGTTCACCCGCTCGGCGATCTCCACATTCGTCGCCCGCGCATCCTCCTGCAGCACCTTGAGGATGGCGATATCGAATTTATCGAGATTTGGCATATTTGGGAACCTTCTTCGCGATCTTTGGCATGATCCTGCGCAAGCTACATGCTGACAGGCACAACACGCAAGGACATGCCCCGCCCCCCGGCATTAGAGTCTGGCCATGATTTGCGCCACAGCCGAGACAAGGACATCGCCATGGCCGTGCTATCGTTTTCTTCCGACGAAAAATCCAACCCGCTGGCCGCCGGCTATGCCGGCGCGGTCGTCACCGTGCTGGTCTGGGCGACCTGGGTCCTGGCGACACGCCACACGGCCGCGACGCCGCTCAGCACCATCGATATCGGCCTGATCCGTTATGGCGTGCCGGCCATCCTGCTTGCGCCGGTCTGGCTGAAAACCGGGCTTCTGCCGAGGGGCGTGCCGCTGAAACTCGTGGTCGTCATGGTGGCGGGGGCCGGTGCGCTGTTCTTTCAGGTCACCGCGGGTGCGTTGCATGTGACGCCCGCCGCGCCAGGCGGCATCCTGCTCGGCGGCTCCCTGCCACTGGCCACCGCACTGATCGGCATCGCCCTCTTCGGCGAGCGGCCGGACCGGATGCGCCTTTTCGGACTTGCCGCGATCGTCGCCGGCGTGGTGATCCTGCTTGCCGCCAGCATGCAGAAGAGCGGCATGACGATGACCGGCTTCGTGCTGCTGCCCATCGGTGCCGTGCTCTGGGCGGGCTTCACCCATGCCTTCCGCCGCTCGGGCCTCACCGCGCTGCAAGGTGCCGCCCTCATCGCGATCTGGTCCTTCCTGATCCATCTCGTGCTGGCCGCGCTCTATGGCACGCATCTGGCGGCGGCATCGTTTCCCGACCTTGCGCTCCAGGTGACAAGCCAGGGCATTCTTTCCGGCCTCATCGCCACCTTCGCCTACGGCACCGCGATCCGGGCGCTCGGCAGCAGCCAGGCCGCCGCCTTCACCGCCATCACGCCGGTTCTGGCAACGTTTGGCGGAGCGATATTCCTGGGGGAAAGTTTTGGCATCGCCGAAATCACCGCAGCCATTGTCGTCGGCGCGGGTGTGGCGCTCTCCACGGGCGTCTTCTCACCCAGACGCTGAGCTTCGGAAAACCTCTCCGTCGTTATGGTCGGGCTTGACCCGACCATCCATCCTGCGCCTGAAGCAGTGGATCCTCGGGTCAGGCCCGAGGATGACGGAGAATATGGGGTAAGCGCATGCACGCAAAAGGGCGCCCGCGGCTCTCGCCGGGGCGCCCTTTTCCATGTCTGCGTTTGGATCAACCGTGGATGATCTCGCGGTGTTTTTGCAGCCGTTTGCCAAAAGCCTGGCTGACGCGGTCGAAGATGATCGCGATGCCAACGATGGCGAGGCCGTTGAAGATGCCGAGCGTGAAATACTGGTTGGAAATCGCCTTCAGAACCGGCTGGCCGAGGCCCTGTACGCCGATCATCGAGGCGATGACCACCATGGCGAGCGCCATCATGATCGTCTGGTTTATACCAGCCATGATGGTGGGCAGCGCCAGCGGCATCTGCACGTTCTTCAGCTTCTGCCAGCTCGACGAGCCGAAGGCGTCGGCAGCCTCGAGCACATCCTTGTCGACGAGGCGGATGCCGAGATTGGTGAGGCGGATCATCGGCGGGATAGCGTAGATGACCACCGCGATCAAGCCGGGCACCTTGCCAATGCCAAGCAGCATGACGACGGGGATGAGGTAGACGAAGCTCGGCATGGTCTGCATGACGTCGAGGATCGGGTTGATCACGCCCTGCAGGCGATCCGACCGCGACATGAGGATGCCGATCGGTATGCCGATGACGATGGAGAGCACCGTACAGACGAAGATCATCGAGACCGTCTTCATCGTATCGTCCCACATGTCAAAATAGCCGATGACGAGAAGCGTGCCGACGGCGCCGGCGACGATCTTCCAGTTGCGGCTGGCGAACCATGCGACGGCCGCGATCAGCAGGATGATGATCGGCCAGGGCGTGCGCGTCATGAAACGCTCGGACCAGATGAGAAAATGCTGCAACGGCACGAAGATGGTTTCGATGCTGTCGCCATAGGCGCGGGTGAAGGCGCGAAAGCCTTCATCGATCACCTTCTTGAGGTCGCGCAGCGAGCCCGCGTCCAATGTCGGAAATTTCGTGAACCATTCCATATCGATCCCCTTCCGGCTCCGGCCGGTCTTGCGCCGGTTTCATGAGCCAACCCTGAAGCATGCCGAGGGAGAGTGCGCAGCGATTTGCGCCAAAGGCATGCGCTAAAACGAAGGCAAAGGGCGGCGCGCCCATGACGCGCCGCCCGTTTCGATCAGGCGATCAGAGAGCAGCCTTGATCTTTTCGGCAGCTTCCGGCGAGACCCAGTCCTTCCAGAGCGCTTCGTTCTCTTCCAGGAAGTGCTTGGCGCCATCGTCACCGCTCGCCTGGTTGTCGGTCATCCAGGCCATCAGCTTGTTGACGGTGTCGTTGGTCCAGGCGCGCTTGTTGAGGTAGCCCATGACATCGGCGCCGGCACGCTCGGAGAACGGCTTGGTCACCAGCGTCTGGACCTTGTCCTTCGGCCAGTCGTTCTTCTTCGGGTCTGCGCAATCGGCAACCGTGTTGCAGCGCTTCCACTCGGCGGCGTCATAGGGCACGCCATGCTCGAGCTTCACCATCTCGTACTTGCCGAGAAGCGCCGTCGGGGCCCAGTAGTAGCCGACCCAGCCTTCCTTGCGCTCGTAGGCCTTGGCGATCGAGCCGTCGAGGCCGGCAGCAGAACCCGTATCGACCAGCGTGAAGTTCGCGCCTTCGCCGCCGTAAGCCTTGTAGAGCTGTCCGGTCACGACCGTGCCGCCCCAGCCCTGCGGGCCGTTGTGCACGGAACCCTTGGCCTTGTCTTCCGGATCCGGGAAGAGTTCCGGATGCTTCAACGCATCCTCGATCGTCTTGATGTCCGGATTGGCATCAACGATGTATTTCGGGACCCACCAGCCCTGAACGGCACCGTCGGACAGCGCCACGGCAGCGCCGACCAGCTTGCCTTCCTCGATGCCGCGGTTGACGACGTCCGGCAGCAGGTCGACCCAGCCTTCCGGCGCCAGATCCGGCTCGCCCTTTTCGATCATCGAGGTGATGGTCGGCACCGTGTCGCCGACGATGACTTCGGCGTTGCAGCCGTAACCTTCGGTCAGGATGAACTTGTCGAGGGCTGCGAGAACCTCGGCGCTCTGCCAGTTCATGCTGGCAATGGTCACGTCGCCGCATTCGGCGCGCGCCGCACCCGTCATGGCGAACAGGCCAGCGACGAGGCAGGTGGAAGCAAGAAGATGTTTCATATCCGTTCCCTCATTTCGGCGGTGTCATTGTGCCGACAAGGGCCCGCTGCACCGCCGCGGCCGGGCCCGTGATCTTAGCAGATCGCTTTCGGACAACAGGCCTTGCAAGGCCCGACGTCGCGATACCGCACGCTCGACTTTTGCAGCTACGGAGTCGAATGCCGGTACAAATGCGCCCACGATTGACCCCAATGCGTCATGGAGCCATCAAATTCGCGAGACCGCCCCGACTTTGTCCAAGGTCGCGGGCACGCCGGCAATGGTATGATACAATTCAGCTTTTTCAACCCGCAAAACAAAAGACCGGGCAAAAGCCCGGCCCGTCACGGAAATGTGGAATAGGTCCCATCGCAGATACCTGTCGCGACACTTAGGATTTCGCGACTTAACCCGTCATCCCGCAATTGATCATCCACGGCGTCCCGTATTTATCCGTAACCATGCCGAACTTCTTCGCCCAGAAGGTCGTCTCGAACGGCATGATCACCGTGCCGCCATCGGCGAAGGCATCGAAGATGCGCTCGGCGTCCTTCTCCTTGTCGATCTGGATCGAGATGTTGAAGCCTCCTTTCGCGCCTCCGCCCATTTCCGGCGGCGAGTCCGCTCCCATCAGTTCCTGGTCACCAACGATCAGATGTGCATTGATGATCTTGTCCTGCCATTCCCTGGACACATGCTCGCCGGCCGGCGTCTCGCCATGGCTGAGCATGGCCACGATCTTGCCGCCGAGCACTTTGGCGTAGAACTCGAAGGCCTCCCGGCAACGGCCGTCGAAGCTGAGATAGGCAACGAACTTCATCTGTTTTCTCCTCGATGAGGCGGACAGGCTTTTCCGGCCGCTCGGGATAAAGACGATCGGCCTGGACGGGAACCGACACGCCGTCGCAAAATTCCCAATCAAAGTGAGAGTTTTGCGACCCGGTTACAGAAGCCGGCCTTGTCTCTTCGCGGTATTCCCGGGGATCAGGCTTCGCGGCGCCCCTGGATGACATGCACGCGACCGCCGGTTTTGACGCGCTCGTAAAGGTCGATCACGTCGTGGTTGAGCATGCGCACACAACCACTCGACATGGCCTGGCCGATCGACCACGGCTGGTTGGTACCATGGATGCGGAACATGGTGTCGTTGCCACCCTGGTAGAGGTAGATGGCGCGCGCGCCGAGCGGGTTGTTGAGGCCGCCCGGCACGCCGCCGGCATATTTCATGTTCTTCTTCGGGTCGCGGCGGATCATGTTGGGCGTCGGCGTCCAGGTCGGCCACTCCGCCTTGCGGCCGATATAGGCGCTGCCCGCCAGCGAATAGCCCTGCCGGCCGACACCGATGCCGTAGCGCATCGCCCTGCCATTGCCGAGCACGTAGTAGAGCCGGCGTTCCGGCGTATCGACGACGACCGTTCCTGCCGCATGGGGGGTGACATAGGCGACTTCCTGGCGGCGAAGCTCGGGCTTGATCTTGTCGAGCGGCATCGCCTTCAGCGGAAATTTTTCCTCCATGCGATCGCTGTAATTGGCATGGTCGCTGGTGCCGTTCGTCGCGCAGCCTGCGAGCAATACGGCAGATGCGCCAAGCAGGAATCCGCGGCGGGAAATCGACATGGTTAAAGCCCTTTGAATATATGATCCTCTGGGCTGAAAATTATGTGTTTATGGTTAACCGATGGTTAAGCGGCGCGCTTTGGTTGCAGGACATATTAAGGTGAGTGGCAATAAAAAGGCCGCCTCCAGGGCGGCCAATTCATTGCAGTGAGCGTCCCTCACATATTCGGATAGACCGGCCCCTCGCCGCCCTGCGGCGGCACCCAGTTGATGTTCTGGTTGGGGTCCTTGATGTCGCAGGTCTTGCAGTGCACGCAGTTCTGCGCGTTGATCACGAAGACGTCCTTGCCGTCCTTCTCCACCCACTCGTAAACACCGGCGGGACAGTAGCGGGTGGACGGGCCGGCATAGACGTCGAGTTCCGACGTTTTTTGCAGCTCCGGGTTCTTCACCTGAAGATGGATCGGCTGGTCTTCCTCGTGGTTTGTGTTCGACAGGAACACCGAGGAGAGACGGTCGAAGGTCAGAACGCCGTCCGGTTTCGGATAGTCGATCTTGTTGTGCTTGGCTGCCGGCTCGAGCGATTGTGCGTCCGTCTTGCCGTGCTTCAGCGTGCCGAAGATCGAGCCGCCGAACAGCGTGTTCGTCCACATGTCGAGGCCGCCGAGTGCCACGCCGAGCGCCGTGCCGAGCTTCGACCACAGCGGCTTGACGTTGCGCACCTTGCGCAGGTCCGAGCCGATGGCGCTGTCGCGCCAGCCCTGTTCGATCTCGATCGGCTCATCGTTCGCGCGGCCATGGGCGATGGCATCCGCCAGCTTTTCGGCAGCGAGGATGCCGGACAGCACAGCATTGTGGCTGCCCTTGATGCGCGGCACGTTGACGAAACCGGCCGAGCAGCCGATCAGCGCGCCGCCGGGGAACGACAGTTTCGGCACCGACTGGTAGCCGCCTTCGGTGATGGCGCGCGCGCCGTAGGAGAGGCGCTTGCCGCCCTCGAAGGTGCCGCGGATCGCCGGATGCGTCTTGAAGCGCTGGAACTCTTCGAAGGGGAAGAGGTAGGGGTTCTTGTAGTTGAGGTGCACCACGAAGCCAACGGCGACGAGGTTGTCTTCCAGGTGATAGAGGAACGAACCGCCACCGGTCTTCATGCCGAGTGGCCAGCCGAAGGAGTGCTGCACCAGGCCCGGACGGTGGTTCTCCGGCTTGACCTGCCAGAGCTCCTTGAGGCCGATGCCGAATTTCTGGGGCTCGCGATCCTTCTGGAGATCGAACTTGGAAATCAGCTGCTTGGCGAGGGAGCCGCGCACACCTTCGCCGATCAGCGTGTATTTGCCGAGCAGCGCCATGCCGCGGGTGAAATTCGGGCCGGGCTCACCATTGCGCTCGATGCCCATGTCGCCGGTGGCGACGCCAATCACCGCGCCCTCGTCATTGTAGAGAACTTCGGTGGCGGCAAAGCCCGGATAGATCTCGACGCCGAGTTCTTCCGCCTTCGTCGCCAGCCACCGACAGACATTGCCGAGCGAGACGATGTAGTTGCCGTGGTTGTTCATCAGGGGCGGCATGGCGAAGTTCGGCAGGCGGACTGAACCGGCGGGGCCGAGCAGCAGGAAATGGTCGTCCGTCACCGCGGTCTTGAAGGGATGGCTGTCATCCTCGCGCCAATCGGGCAAGAGACGGTCGATGCCGATCGGATCGACGACGGCGCCGGAGAGGATATGCGCGCCGACTTCCGAGCCCTTTTCCAGCACGACGACGGTGAGGTCCGGATTGACCTGCTTCAGGCGGATCGCCGCCGACAGGCCGGCAGGCCCCGCGCCGACGATCACCACGTCGAATTCCATGCTTTCGCGCTCGGGCAGTTCCATTGCTTCGCTCATTCGTCTCTCCACCCCGCAACCCCTCAAAAGCCGCGGAAAGTCCCTCGGGTCGGTTCTGTCATGACAAATACCAGAAACCTTGTCGAGCCGTTCTGCGACAGAGTTTCCCCGCTTTTGCGCATGACTTCATGACGGCGCCGAAAGTTTATTGACTTTAACGTAAACGTCAACTGTTTGTCGGAGACGCAACGATCTGCTCGCTTGATTCCGCCCGCATGCAGGATTAGGCATTTGAGCCATCCAGCCGCCAGAGGATCGCCAGCCATGTCCGAGATTATCCGATCGCTCCAGCGCGACTTGAACCATTTCGGCGAGGATCTTCACCTTATCGGAAGCGAGCGCCTAGGCAACCGGCATCCCGGCGAGCATCGCGACAATTTTGGCGCCGGCGTCATGGCTGAGCCCGCAACGCCCGAAGCAGCGACGGCCGTGGTGCGCTGGTGTCTCGAGCACAATGTGCCCATCGTGCCGCAAGGCGGCCGCACCGGCCTCGTCGGCGGCGGCATCAGCCGGCCGGGCGACCTTATTCTCTCCACCGCCCGGCTGAACCGAATCGAAGCGATCGATACCCTCGCCCGCACGGTGACCGTTGGCGCCGGCGTGACGCTGCAAGCGCTTCAGGAGGCGACGGCCGAGGTTGGTCTTGTCCCCGGCATCGACCTTGCCGCACGCGGCAGTGCGACGATCGGCGGGATGATCGCCACCAATGCCGGCGGCATCCTCGCTTTCCGCAACGGCGTGATGCGCCACCAGGTGCTCGGCATCGAGGCGGTGATGCCGGACGGCACGCTGTTCAGCGATCTCACGCGCGTGCTGAAAGTGAGCGCCGGACCGGATATCAAGCAGTTGCTCATCGGCTCGGAAGGCGCCTACGGCTTCGTCACCCGCGCCGTGCTGAAGCTGGAAAGTTTCAACCCTATGCGCGCCACAGCGCTCGTCTGCGTGCGGGATGCCACCTCGGCGCTTGCCCTCATCGCCCATTTCCGGGCACAGCCGGCCTTGCAGCTCGAAGGCGCGGAACTGATGTGGCAGCGTTATATGCGCGACAGCGCGGCCGACAAGGGGTTTGATGTCGATTGGCTGGAGGACAACACGCCCGCAGTCCTGCTGATGGAGGTTTCCGCCGGCAGCGAGGCGGAGGCGCGCGAAGCCCTGGAAGAGGGGCTCGCGGCGCTCTGGGAGGAACAGGGATTGTCGAGCGGCATCGTCGCCGCTTCGCTCGAACAGGCCCGCCGCTTCTGGGCGTTGCGCGAGGACAGCGACTTCATGTACCGGCATTTTCCGGCTGCCCCCTCCTTCGACGTCTCGGTGCCGCCCGGCACGCTCGACGCCTATGTGACGGGTCTCAGGTCACGGCTGAAGGCGATAGACGTGAGCTTCGACGCTTATGTCTACGGCCATATCGCCGACGGCAATCTGCATATTTCCGTCATTGGCGATGGTGTCGCGGGTGCCGCATTCAAGGAACCGATCGAAGACGCCGTCTATTCCGGCGTTGCGGAACTCGGCGGCAGCTTTTCTGCCGAGCACGGGGTGGGCACGGAAAAGCGTCGTGCTTATCTTACCTATGGCAATCCTGCGCGCCGTGCCGTGGCGCAGGCCATCAAGGCGGCGCTCGACCCAAAAAATCTGTTCAATACGGGCAAGGTGCCCTACTGCGCCGACTGAGCGCAACATAAGGACGACATCACCATGGATCTCGGCATCGCCGGCAAACGCGCCCTCGTTCTCGCCTCTTCCCGCGGCCTCGGCAAAGGCATCGCGGTTGCCCTTGCCCGTGAGGGCGCGCAGGTGCTGCTCTGCGGCCGCAGTGCCGAAACGCTGCAAGCCAATTGCGATGCCATCAATGCGGAAGGTTTCGGCCGAGCAGATTGGGTGCAAGCGGACCTCGGCGACGAGGGTTTCGTCGACACCCTCGTCAAGGCCGTCCAGGAAAAGCTTGGCGGCATCGATATCCTCGTCAACAATTCCGGCGGCCCGACGCCGGGCTCGACCGAGGACATGAGCGAGGAAAAGCTCATCACCTATTTTCACGCCATGGTGCTCAGGATCATCACGCTGACCAACCGGCTGCTGCCCGGCATGAAGGAACAGGGTTGGGGCCGTATCCTGACCGTCGCCTCGTCCGGCGTCATCGAGCCGATCCCTGGTCTCGCGCTCTCCAACACGCTGCGCCCGGCGCTGGCCGGCTGGTCAAAGACGCTGGCGACCGAGGTCGCGCAATATGGCGTCACCAGCAACATGCTGCTGCCCGGTAGCATCATGACCGACCGGTTGAAGAGCCTCGATGCTGCCGCGGCCGAGCGCAGCGGCGAGAGCGTAGACGAGGTGCGCGCCGCCTCGGAAAAGGCCATTCCAGCCCGGCGCTACGGCACCGTCGAGGAATTTGCGGCGACGGCCGCCTTCCTGTGCAGTGCACCGGCGAGCTACGTCACCGGCAGTCTGGTGCGCTGCGACGGCGGGGCGGCGCGGTCGGTCTAAAAACCGCCCTCCCCTTGCCATTCGCCATGCCCTGTGCCATCTGGCGCGCTCTCAAATTTTCGGGTGCGCGATAGCGCGCCCTTTCGCGCGGAGCCTCTCGCTCCGGTTCAACACATTATGGCGATCACAAGGGGCACGGCGATGGCACGCGCACTCGGGCTCGATTTCGGCACGACGAACACGGTTATGGCGCTCGCGGCCGGCGGCAGCGAAACACAATCGATGCATTTTACCAGCAGCGTCGGCGAAACCGACACGATGCGCACGGCGCTCTCCTTCATGAAGGACCCGCTCGTCGGGGCGCAGGCGCTGAAGGTCGAGGCAGGTCAGGCGGCCATCCGCCAGTTCATCGACAATCCCGGCGACTGCCGCTTCCTGCAATCGATCAAGACCTTTGCGGCAAGCGCCCTCTTCCAGGGCACGTTGATCTATGCCCGCCGGCATGCCTTCGACGACCTGATGGAAATCTTCCTGCGCCGGCTGAAGGCCTATGCGGGGGATGAATGGCCGACTGAGGTCTCGCGGGTGATCGCCGGGCGGCCGGTGCAGTTTGCCGGCGCAAGCCCCAATCCGGCGCTGGCACTGGAGCGCTACAACGCGGCGCTGACGCGGCTGGGCTTTCCGGAAATCCACTATGTCTACGAACCGGTTGCGGCCGCCTACTATTTCGCCCAGACACTGAAGAGCGATGCCACGGTGCTCGTCGCCGATTTCGGCGGCGGCACGACGGACTATTCGCTGATCCGCTTCGAGCGGCAAGCCGGCCGGCTGACGGCAAAGCCGATCGGCCATTCGGGCGTCGGCATTGCCGGCGACCATTTCGATTCCCGCATGATCGAACATCTCGTCGCGCCGGAAATCGGCAAGGGCTCCCACTTCAAGAGCTTCGACAAGGTGCTGGAAGTGCCGTCCGGCTATTACAGCAACTTCGCCCGCTGGAACCAGCTGTCGATCTTCAAGACGACGCGCGAATTCACCGATCTCAAATCGCTGGTGCGCTCGGCGCTGGAGCCGGAAAAGCTGGAACTCTTCATCGACCTCGTCGAACATGACGAGGGTTACCCGCTGTACCAGGCGATCTCGGCCGCCAAGATGGCGCTGTCGGCCGCCGACGAGGCGGAATTCCACTTTCCGCCGCTGGGGGCCGCAGGCCGCAAGATGGTCAAGCGCAGCGATTTCGAACACTGGATCGCACCGGATCTCGCGCGCATCGAGGGTGCGCTCGACGAGGTGCTGGAACAGACCAACACGGCGCCGGACGCAATCGACAAGGTGTTCCTGACCGGTGGCACGTCCTTCGTGCCGGCGGTGCGCGGCATCTTTTCCCGCCGCTTCGACGCGAGCAAGATCGAGAGCGGCGGGGAACTTCTCTCCATCGCGCACGGCCTTGCGCTTATCGGCGAAAGCGACGATGTCGCGACATGGGCGGCGTGAGCATAACGCTTCCCTCCCGGAGCCGGCTTCGATAGTGTGCAGGACATGAACGCCGCCAGAGACCTCCACCCCGAGCACCTTCGTTCGCTTTTGCATTTCTATGCGGATGCGGGCGTGGAATGGCTGCTGGAGGAGGAACCGGTCGATCGCTTTGCCGAATTCCAGGCGATGCGCGCCGCCCGGGGTGTGCCGGCACAGCCGGAGGCGGTGTCCGCGCCGCAGCAGCCGGCGCGGCAGGCCCCCGTGCGGCAGGAGCAGCCGCGCGCCGCGGCCCCTGCCCCCTTGCCGAACGTCGCCATACCGGACGGGCAGGCCGTCGCCGAGGCCGAATTTGCCGCGAGCAGCGCGCGCTCCCTGGACGAGTTGCGCACGGCCATGGAGGCCTTCAACGGCTGCAATCTCAAGACCAGCGCCCGCTGCCTCGTGTTTGCCGAGGGCAATGCCAGGCCGTCCATCATGGTCATCGGCGCCATGCCGAATGCCGAGGACGATCGAGATGGCCAGCCCTTCTCCGGCCGGCAGGGCGCGATGCTCGACCGCATGCTTGCCGGTATCGGACTTGCCCGCAGCGACCTCTTGATCACCAATGTCGTTCCATGGCGGCCACCGGGCAACCGCCCGCCATCGCAACGCGAGGCCGATATCTGCCGGCCGTTCATCGAGCGGCAGATTGCACTTGCCGAACCGAATCATCTGCTGGTTCTCGGCAATTTCGCCGCGCGATTCCTGTTCCGATCGAACGATACGATCCATCAACTGCGCGGCGAATGGCGGGAAATCGATGTTTGCGGGCGTACCATTCCGGCATTTGCGACCCTGCACCCGCAAGATCTGGTGACAGCGGCGATCAGCAAGCGCCTTGCCTGGCAGGATTTGCTTGCTTTTCGTGCAGGGCTTGAAGGTTAGGCAGCAAAGCCATAACCAACGTTTTCAATTACTTGACCGCCCCGCCATGGGTGCCCGTCCAGATTCGCCGCAACTTTGCCTCATGCATGAACAATTTGTTTCAGCAGCCATGCGAATTAGACATATCTGCCGGGCAGAATGTCGCATTGCAAAATCGATGCTGCGGCGCAATATATCGAGACGGGAGGGACAGGATTTAAGGAATCGACCCATGACCGCCCGCTTTCGGCCCATTCATTCGAGCTTCGAGACGCTCCGCCATTCCGGTCTTCGCACCGGGCACGGCTTCGGCAGCATCGCTGCCCGGGCCAACGAGCAGCTCACGGCCACGGGCTTTGCCCGCATCAACCGCCCCGTCCAGCTCTTCTCCGAGTTCATCACGCGCTGAGTGAAACCCTTCACCCGCGCCACCGTTTCAAGGAGCAAGCCATGACCAAGATTCGCAAACTGATCGCCGACATTGCCGACATCCGCGTCGCCGTGAATGCGGCCCGGGAATATTCCGTGCTGGCCTCGCTGCCACGCGATGCCGCTCAGCGCCGCGATCCGCTCAAGGCCTTCCTGCCGAACTGAGGTCCGGCCGCGGCTTTGAACCCGGCTCCCACCGTGGTACTATCATTTCTGTGAGGAGGTGAGACGCCTTTCTCCGGTGGAGACCGGGCCGAAGCCCGATCTCCGTTTTCTTAGCTGATTGTCAGGGTGAACCGCCAAGTCCTGAACCTGATCGTCAGCGTAAGCCGGATTTTCAAACGTCTCACCTCCTTTCGTCTTGCCGAGATTTCCCGGCGGATTGTTGTAACACAACCCTTCCGCGAATTCGCTGAATTCCGGTCCTTCGCAAATCTTCTTGCTTACGTCAGTCACTGTCGCAGTGGACAGCGCGCCGTCGCCGCAATAGAGCGACACTCCGAAACAGAATGCGCAACCTGCGCCCTCTCCCGGAGCCCCCATGCTGGCGAGCCTTGTCTCCATCCTGAGCCTGATGTTGTCCACCCTGCTGATGATGGTGGCGTTCGGCCTGCAGAGTTATGTCGTGCCGGTGCGGGCGGTTGCTGAAGGCTGGTCAACGCAGACGATCGCAATGATCGCGACGGGCTATACGGTCGGGTTCACGCTCTCCTGCGTCGTCACGCCGAAATTCGTGCTGCTTGTTGGCCATGTGCGGGTCTTCGTGGCGCTGATCACGCTGCTGGCCATCGCGATCCTGCTGTGCGCGCTCGTCGTCGACTGGCGGGCGTGGATGCTGTTCCGCGCCATTTCCGGTTTCGCCATTTCCGGCAGCTATCTCATCATCGAAAGCTGGCTGAACGAACGCGTGACCAACGAGAATCGCGGCTCCGTCTTCTCGATCTACCTGATCACCACGATGGTCGGCACGATCGGCGGACAATATCTCGTGCCGCTCGGCGATCCGTCCAACACCTCGCTGTTCATTCTGTGCGGCATCATCTTCTCGGTCGCCCTTTTGCCGACCGCCCTCACCTCATCGCCGCTTCCTGCCCCGCCGACGCAGGCTCGCTTCGACATTCCCAAACTCTACCGGCGCTCGCCCGTCGCTGTCGTCGGTGCGTTTCTTGCCGGCGCGCTTTCCGGCGCCTGGCTCAATCTTGGCGGCGTGTTCACGCAGCGCACCGGCCTGTCGACCGCGGAAGGCGCAACGCTGCTCGCCTGCGTGCTGCTCGGCAGCGCGCTTGCGCAAATTCCGATCGGCCGCGCCTCGGACCGCATGGACCGTCGTCTTGTCATGGTCGTCTGCGGCATCGTCGGCACGATTTCCTGCCTGGTGATGGCCCTGGTGGCCGGTGGGCCGCCGATGATGCTTTACGCAGTCGCGGCCTTCGTCGGCTCGGTCATCTTCCCGATCTATGCGCTGAATGTGGCGCATGCGAACGACCGCGCCCAGCCGAACGAATATGTCGAGGTCTCCTCGGGCATGATGATCGTCTATGGCTTCGGCACGATTTCCGGGCCGCTGATGGTCGGACCAATCATGGACCGCTTCGGCCCCGGTTCGTTGTTTGCGGTGCTCGCCGTCTATTTCGCGCTCTACGGCGCCTATGCCGCCTGGCGCATCAGCCGGCGCGAAGCCAATGAAGGCCTCGTTAGCAAGACGGACTATCAGGCGATGTCGGCGCAGCCGCTTGGCGCCGATGCCGCCGCTGCCGCGCTCCAGCCTGATGCCGTGACGGACGAGCGGGTCGAGGACACGACGACGCCGGAGTGGCGTTGAGCGCGCGCGAAAACTCGGCCTGTTTTTACCCCTGAGGCAACTTGTGGCGAAGTTCCGCCCGGCGCGTCAGGTTGAGCTGGTGTTCGCGGAAGATGACGAAGATGCCGGCGCTGACGACAACGGCGGTACCGATCAGCATGGGACCGGTGGGCACGTCGCCAAACAGGAAATAGCCGATGATGAGACCGAGCACGATCGACGTATATTCGAACGGCGCGATGGTCGACACGTCGGCATAACGGTAGCTCGACGTCAGCAGGATCTGGGCGATGCCGCCGCAAAAGCCGGCAAGCGCCATCAGGCCGAGCGACTGCCAGCTCAGCGCGATCCACCCGAACGGCAGCGTGCCGAGCGAAAAGATCGAGGCGAACAGCGAGAAATAGAGCACGATCGTCGGCGTGCGCTCGGTCTGCACCAGCTTGCGCACCAGCACCATCGCGAAGGAGCCGAGCACGGCAAAAGCCAACATGGCGAGCACGCCCATGGCTTCCGACGAGCCGATGCCTCCCGTGCGGAAGAGCGTGAGGCGCGGCCAGCTGATGATAGCGACACCCAGCAGGCCGACAAGCACGCCCGACCAGCGATAGATGCCGACCTTCTCCTTGAGGAAGACCGCGGCGACCACCACGGTGACGAGCGGCAGGGCATAACCGAGCGCGATCGATTCCGGCAACGGCAGGTGGATGAGGCCGTAGAAGCCGAAGCCCATGGAGAGAATGCCGATGAAGCCGCGCTTCAAATGTCCGAAGATGTCGTTGGTGCGGAAGGCATCACGCAGCTGGCCATGCATGCCAAGGAACACGAGGATCGGCACCATGGCGAAGGCGGAGCGCAGGAAGGTGATCTGCCCCGCCGGAAGATCCTTGCCGGCCGCCTTGATGAGCGCGGACATGCATAGGAAGATCACCACCGAGGCGACCTTGAGAAAAATCCCCTTCATGGGATCGGAAGACTGCGTGTCCATGCGGAACTCATCATGGCCGGCAGGCCATGGCAACAGATTTCAGGGAGACCGGAGAACCGGTTCAGAGAGCTGCAACTCTAGCGCGGTTGATGGCAGGATGGGATGAATTCTGGTGATGCATCGCGGATAATTTTGATCGGAGATGCGGGAGAGAGCAACCGTACCGGCATGGCACAAATTTATGATTTCCCGATCCTCGCGGAAATGAGATGTTAAGCGAATACGCATATCTATTCGTGGAACTTGGGGGCAGACCGTCCCGGCGATCCATCGTTCCATGCACAAGGGGAACGGGAACCGGACGGCAAAGAGCAGGACACATCCATGCGGACTGAGAACGGCCAGATCATCCACCTGGCGGACTATCGCCAGACTGACTTTGTTCTCGAGCGCGTCGATCTGACCTTCGAACTGGACCCGACGGAGACCAAGGTCGAGGCCCGCCTGATCTTCAATCGCCGCGACGGCGTCGATCCCGCCGCGCCGCTCGTTCTCGACGGCGACGAGCTGACGATGACCAGCCTGCTCTTCGACCAGATGGAACTGGACACTGCCCGCTACGACGCCACGCCCGACAGCCTGACCATCCGCGACCTGCCGGCAAGCGAGCCCTTCGAGATCACCATCACCACGATGATCAATCCCGAGGCCAACACCCAGCTGATGGGCCTCTACCGCACGAACGGCGTCTATTGCACCCAGTGCGAGGCGGAAGGTTTTCGGCGCATCACCTATTTCCCAGACCGGCCGGACGTGCTGGCCGTCTACACGGTCAACATCATCGCCGACAAGGCGAGCTGCCCGCTCTTGCTGTCCAACGGCAATTTCCTCGGCGGCGCCGGCTATGGCGAAGGCAAACATTTTGCCGCCTGGTTCGATCCGCACCCGAAGCCGTCCTACCTCTTTGCGCTCGTCGCCGGCGACCTCGGCGTGGTGGAGGACACGTTCACGACGATGTCCGACCGCGAGGTCACGCTGAAAATCTATGTCGAGCACGGCAAGGAGCCGCGTGCGGCCTACGCGATGGACGCGCTGAAGCGCTCCATGAAATGGGACGAAGAGGTGTTCGGCCGCGAATACGATCTCGATATCTTCATGATCGTCGCCGTCTCCGACTTCAACATGGGCGCCATGGAGAACAAGGGGCTCAACGTCTTCAACGACAAATACGTGCTCGCCGACCCGGAAATCGCGACCGACCAGGACTACGCGAATATCGAGGCGATCATCGCGCATGAATACTTCCACAACTGGACCGGCAACCGCGTCACCTGCCGCGACTGGTTCCAGCTCTGCCTCAAGGAAGGCCTGACGGTCTATCGCGACCACGAATTTTCCGCCGACCAGCGTTCGCGCGCCGTCAAGCGCATCGCGGAAGTGCGGCACCTGAAGTCGGAGCAGTTTCCGGAGGATGCCGGCCCCCTCGCCCATCCGGTGCGCCCGACGAAATACCGCGAAATCAACAACTTCTACACGACGACCGTCTACGAAAAAGGCTCCGAGGTGACGCGCATGATCGCGACCATCGTCGGCCGCGACGGCTTCAAGAAGGGCATGGACCTCTATTTCGAACGGCACGATGGCGACGCCGCGACGATCGAGGATTTCGTAAAGTGCTTTGAAGAGGCGAACGGCGTCGATCTCGGCCAGTTCTCGCTCTGGTACCATCAGGCCGGTACGCCGCTCGTCAGTGTTTCGTCAAGCTATGACCAGGCGAAGGGCGAATTCACGCTGTCGCTCGAACAGATGATCCCGCCGACGCCGGGCCAGAGCGCGAAGGAACCGATGCACATCCCGTTGCGCTTCGGCCTGATCTCCGCCGATGGCTCCGAAGCCACGCCGAGCGCCGTCAGCGGTGCGGACGTGACCGGCGACGTGCTCCATCTCAAGGAGCGCCGCCAGACCGTCATCTTCTCCGGCATTGCCTCGCGCCCGGTCGTTTCGCTCAACCGCAGTTTTTCGGCGCCGATCAACCTGCATTTCGAGCAGGTGCCCGCCGACCTCGCCCATATCGCCCGCTATGATGCCGACCTCTTCGCGCGCTGGCAGGCGCTCAACGATCTGGCGCTGCCGAACCTCGTCGCGGCAGCACGCAGCGCACGGGCCGGCGAGCCGGTCGAGACGAATGCCGTTCTTGCCGATACGCTGATTGCAATCGCCGGCGATGAGACGCTGGAGCCTGCCTTCCGGGCGCAGGCGCTCGCCCTGCCCTCCGAATCCGACATTGCCCGCGAACTCGGCAGCAACAACGATCCCGACGCCATCCGCGCCGGACGCGAAGACGTGCTCGCCTTTGTGGCGAAGCGTGATCCTGCCGTCTTTGCCACGCTTTTCGAACGCCACCAGTTGCAGGGCGCTTTCACGCCGGATGCCGCAGGTGCTGGCCATCGCGCGCTGCGCAATGCGGCGCTTGCCTATCTCGCTGTCGCCGACGGCACGCCGGCCCGCGCCGCGGAGGCCTTTGCGGCCGCCGACAACATGACTGATCTGAGTGCTGCACTTACCGTGCTCGCGCACCGCTTCCCGGATGCCGCCGAGACCGCAAGCGCGCTGGAAACCTTCCGGGCCCGCTTTGCCGACAATGCACTGGTCATCGACAAGTGGTTCTCGATCCAGTCGACCATTCCGGGCGACGGCGCCCTCGCACGCGTCAAGGCGCTGATGACGAGCCCACACTTCAACAAGTCGAACCCGAACCGCGTGCGCGCCCTCGTCGGCACCTATGCCTTCTCCAACCCGACCGGCTTCAACCGCGCGGACGGCGAAGGCTATCGCTTCCTTGCGGACCAGATTATCGAGATCGACCCGAAGAACCCGCAGCTCGCCGCCCGCATCCTCACCTCCATGCGCTCCTGGCGGGCGCTTGAGGACGTGCGCTCCGATCACGCGCGCAATGCGTTGCGGACGATTGCAGCGGGTGAAAAACTCTCCTCCGACGTCTCGGATATTGTCGAGCGTATGCTAAAGGGCTGATATCCCGAAAATTTAATGATTCCGGGCGCTTCGGCGCCCGTTTTCGTTTTGGCATACAAATTCGCACCGACGAGATATGGTTAAGAAAGTTTTACCTTTTCCTCTGGACAAGCCGAATCACAATTGATTCATTAGGGCAGATTCGGGCGAGCGGCGCGCCGAATCACGAGAGGCTTACAAGGTTTGAAGATTATGGCGGACGCGCAACGAGGACGCGCAGCCGGCGGGTGGACTCGTCTCAAATTTCCGGGAATGGCGGCCTGGGGACAAGAGGCGACGGGACAGGCGAAGATTTTCGCCGGGCCTGCCGCGCGGCATTTGACACGGGCCGAACCCGTGCTCAAGCGATCGATACCGATCCTGATCATCGCCTTCTTGTTCGTGGTGGCCATCTCGCGGATGGTCGGCATCATGGCCGAGCACGACCGGATGGACACGAGCGTCAAGGACACGACCTCGCTGACGGCCATGGCCGTCGGCGCCGTCTTCTCCGGCACCATGGCGGAAAGCCTCGCCAAGTCCGACCGCATGGCGGTCGAGGCGGCACTGTCGCTCAACCTGCCACAGGACCGCCTGCAGCCGGGTGGGCTGGTGCTGTTCGTCGAGGAAAAAGGGCACGTCTTCGGCGCCTCGCTGGCGGCGGCGCGCTATGTCGGCCAGTCCCTTGCGCGCTTCTCGCCGGAACTCGCGGCGACACAATATTTCGGTGAACCGGCGGGCGTCTTCCGCACCCGCATCGGCGGGCAGGACTATTATGCCTCGCTCGTGCAGATGCCGAAGAAGGGTGGCTTCGTCATCGTCGCCAACCCGCTCGGCCAGATTGCCATGTTCTGGCGCGACGAGGTCGCGTTGAACGTGACGCTGTTTGCCGGCATTTCGGCGATCCTGCTGGTCATTCTCTATGCCTATTACATCCAGGCGAAGCGGGCGCGTGATGCGGACGCGATCTTCGCGGAATCGAACCTGCGCGTGGAAACGGCGCTGGCCCGCGGCCGTTGCGGTCTCTGGGACTTCGATCTCTCGAGCCGCCGGCTGTTCTGGTCGCGCTCCATGTATGAAATGCTCGGCATGCCGCCGCGCGACAGCGTGCTGTCCTTTGGCGATGCCGCGCGCCTGATGCATCCCGACGATGACGGCATCTATCAGGTGGCCCGCGCGGTTGCCCGCGGCGAAGCCAAGCAGGTGGAACAGGTCTTCCGCATGCGTCATGCCGATGGCCACTATGTCTGGCTTCGTGCCCGTGCACAGGTCATCCGCATGGCCTCCGGCCGCATGCATATCATCGGCATCGCGATGGACGTGACGGAGCAGCACCGGCTTGCCCAGCGCTACCAGGAGGCCGACCAGCGCCTTGCGGACGCCATCGAATGCACGTCCGAGGCCTTCGTGCTGTGGGACAAGAACGACCGTCTCGTCATGTGCAATGCGCACTACCAGCAGGCCTATGGTCTTCCCGACGACGTGCTCGTGCCCGGCACCGATCGTGCGACGGTGCATGCCGCGGCGGCCCGCCCGGTCATCGAGCGGCGCATCGCGGATGCCGACGGTGCGGGCATGTCGCAGACCAGCGAGGTCCAGCTTGCCGACGAGCGCTGGCTGCAGATCAACGAGCGGCGCACCCGCGACGGCGGCCTCGTCTCTGTCGGCACCGACATCACCATGATGAAGCGCCACCAGGTGCGCCTGCGCGAATCCGAACGCCGCCTGATGGCGACCATCGGCGATCTTTCGGCCTCGCGCGCCAAGCTGGAGCGGCAGAAGGCGGAGCTTTCCGTCGCCATTGCCAACTACCAGGCCGAAAAGGACCGTGCCGAGGCGGCAAACCGCGCCAAATCGGAATTCCTCGCCAACATGTCGCATGAGCTGCGCACGCCGCTCAATGCCATCCTCGGCTTCTCCGAGATCCTGCAGAACCAGATGTTCGGTCCGATCGGCTCGGACAAATACCGCGAATATTCCTGCGACATCCATGAGAGCGGCAAACACCTACTCAACGTGATCAGCGACATTCTCGACATGTCGAAGATCGAGGCCGGCCATATGCGCATCAGCTGCGAGACCGTCGATCTGGCCCCGCTGATCGAGGAAACATTGCGCCTCACCATGCTGCAAGCGGAGAAGAAGCACATCCGGGTGCAGCAAATCTGCCCGCAGCACCTGTTCACCGTCGCGGACCGCCGCGCCATGAAGCAGATCCTGCTGAACCTCTTGTCGAATGCCATGAAGTTCACCAATGCCGGCGGCAAGGTGGAGGTGCGGGCGCGCAAGATCGATGGCGCCGTCACGCTGACGATCGCCGATACCGGTATCGGCATTCCGAAATCGGCGCTGCAGAAGATCGGCCAGCCCTTCGAGCAGGTGCAGAGCCAATATGCCAAGAGCAAGGGCGGCTCCGGCCTCGGGCTCGCCATCTCCCGCTCGCTGGCCCATCTGCATGGCGGCGCGATGCGTATTCGCTCCGTCGAAGGCAAGGGCACGATCATCTCCGTTCGTATCCCCGACCGGGAGCGGCTTGCGGCACTGCATCTGGCGGCCGCGTAACGGATTTTTCGCAATGCAAGGACGGGGGCGTCCGTCCTCGGCTTTTGCACTCACGCAAGGCTTTGAGGGGCTGGGCGTTCGCGGAATGGCGTATGCGCTACCGCCAAGGCCGGGATGTCAGCCACATCTTCCCGGTGTCTCCCGTGATGATGAGATCCGCCACCTGGTCAAGGCCCGGCTGTTTCGGGACAGCCGACAGATCCGCGATCATCGCATCGACGGCGCCTTCCTCCAGAAGGTGCGCGACGTCCGCCTGTTCAGCCGCCTTGTCATGCAGCACCAATACGGTTCTCGTCACCGCCTTGGGATCGCTTGTGTCGCACAGGAACGGGATGATGGACTCGTGATGGCGCATGGGAAGGGTGAAGATATGCGCGCCCTGAATCCGGAGCACCTCGACGCAGTCAAAACGGTTGCCCGATCCGAGAATGCAGAAAACTGCGAGGTTGCGCGGCGGCACTGACGTCACGACCTCTGTCGCGACACGCAGGTCGGCCGCCAGTTGCTCGGACGCCTGCGCCTCTTCCATCAGCCGTTGATAGGACGTGTAGGGCAGTTCATTCTTGTTGTCGTGCAGGACGACCACCGGGCTGAACGCCAGGGCGCGAACCGGCTTTTCTGTCGCGCGGGCGAGCAGCATTGCATGGTAGAGCGCGCCATGCCCTCCCTTGCTGCCCCCGATCGCGATGACCTGATCATAATCAGAGACCAGATTTAACAGGTGCGCAGATAAAATCTCGGCATCTCGCGTGAAGTATGTATCCGCAGTGTCTGCAATACTCAGAACATCTGCCGAGAATTTTATCGATTTGAAATGATGATTGGGCGAGTGAGAAAACAGAATGATCAGTACGTTTTTATGATTTCGCCGGAATTCTATATCATAGCAGCTCAGAACGTGTCTTTCTGCGCCTTCTCGGTTCATTAGAATCATTAAAAACTAACCTCTAAACGAACTGTCTTGCTGCCTTCGTATAAAGCCTGTTCTTGAAGTGCAAGAGGCCCAACGCAAGGGAATTTGACGCTTTCAGGCAGCACGATGGCCTCAGGGGCACAGACACCACGCCGATCACGGCTTTGCGACAAGGGCCTGGAATATCTTGCGCACCGCCTTGGATCGCTGTTTGAGGTCTGCCTCCAAAGTGCGGAGATCGGGGCTGTCACCCGCCCGGCAGACGAGGTCGATGAGCCCGGCCGGCGCCTCCTTCGGGTCGAAGCTGCCATCGACGCAGAGGCGCACGATCTGCGAAATCTCCGTATAGAGCACCAGCGCGCTTTGCACGGCGTCAAGGTCGTTCGGATCCATCATCGCCGCGCCGAGCACGGCGAGCGCCTCCCCTGTCGGCATCGCCCGCTCCGGCTGTGGCACACCGCGCACCGGGGCCAGCAGCGCGAGGAACTGCGCGATGAATTCGATGTCGATCAGCCCACCCGGGATGAGTTTTAGGTCCCAGACATCCTTCGGCGGCTTTTCCTGGTCGATCAGGTTGCGCATCTCCGCGACATCCTTGGCGATCTTCGCCGGCTCGCGCTTTCGGCCCAGCACCGCGCGAAAAATGTCGTCGGCCTCCTTCATGAGGCTCTCGTCGCCGCACAGCACGCGGGCACGCGTCAAGGCCATGTGCTCCCACGTCCAGGCCTCTTCCGTCTGGTACTTGGCAAACGACGTTATGCGCGTCGCGACCGGCCCCTTGTTGCCGGAGGGGCGCAGGCGCATGTCCACCTCGTAGAGCACGCCTTCCGCCGTCGGCGCCGAGAGCGCGGCGATCAGGCGCTGGGTGATGCGGGTAAAGTACTTCATGTTGTCGAGCGGCTTGGGACCGTCCGATTCAAAGGCGTCGCTGTCGTGGTCGTAGAGCAGGATCAGGTCGATGTCCGAGCCCGCGGTCAGCTCGAAGCTGCCGAGCTTGCCCATGCCGACCAGCACCACGCGCCCGCCCGGGAATTTTCCATGCGCGGTCTCGATTTCCTCCAGCACGGCCTTGAGTGCCGCGGCGACGATGAGGTCGGCGACATGCGTCAGCGCGCGCGCGGCCTGCTTGCCGGTGATCGCACCGGTCAGCAGGCGGATGCCGATGAGGAAGCGCTGTTCTGCGGCGATGATGCGCAGGCGGTCGAGGATTTCCTCATAGTGCCGAGCGCCGGAGACGAAGCCCTCGATGCGCTCGGAAAGATAGGCGCGCGTCGGCAGTTCGGCGAGCAGGCCGGGATCCAGCATGCCGTCGAAGACATGGGGCTTTGCCGCAATCACCTCGGCGAGGCGCGGCGCCGACGACATGATGTTGACGATGAGGGAAAGCAGCGCCGGATTGTTGCCGAGCAGCGAGAAGAGCTGGATGCCCGCTGGCAGGCCGGAAATGAAGCTGTCGAAGCGCAGCAGCGCCTCGTCGGCCCGCTTGCTCTCGCCGAAGACGCGCAGCAATTGCGGCGTCAGTTCCGTCAGTCGCTCGCGTGCTTCGACGGATTGCGTGGCGCGGTAGCGACCATAGTGCCAGGTGCGGATCGTACGGGAAATGTCGGCGGGACGCTCGAAACCGAGGCGCTTCAGCGTTTCCAGCGTGTCCGGATCGTCCTTCTGGCCGGTGAAGACGAGATTACCGGTCTCGGAGGAGAGCTTCGCCTCCTGCTCGAAGAGCGCCGCATAACGGCGCTCGACGGTCTTAAGCACGGAAACGAGTTTTGCAGAAAAACCGGCCGTATCCTCGAAGCCCATCATGAAGGCGATGCGCTTCAGCTCGGCCTCGGTTTCCGGCAACAAATGGGTCTGTTCGTCGCGCACCATCTGGATGCGGTGCTCGACGTCGCGCAGGAACCAGTAGGCCTCGGTCAGTTCCCTGGCCGTGCCCTTGTCGATCCAGTTCGCCTTTGCAAGTTCCTGCAGCATCGGCTCGGTGGCGCGCAGGCGCAGCGCCGGCACGCGGCCGCCAGCGATGAGCTGCTGCGTCTGAACGAAGAACTCGATCTCGCGGATGCCGCCGCGGCCGAGCTTGACATTGTGCCCCTTGACGGCGATCTCGCCGTGCCCCTTGTGCACATGGATCTGGCGCTTGATCGAATGAATGTCGGCAATCGCCGCATAGTCGAGATATTTGCGGAAGACGAAGGGCGTCAGGCCCTTGAGGAACGCCGCGCCGGCCGCGAGATCACCGGCAATCGGCTTGGCCTTGATGAAGGCGGCGCGCTCCCAGTTCTGCCCGCGGCTCTCGTAATAGAGCATGGCCGAATCGAAGGAGATGGCGAGCGGCGTGGCGCCCGGATCGGGCCGCAGGCGCAGGTCCGTGCGGAAGACGTAGCCGTCCGCCGTGCGCTCCTGCATGATGCGGATCAGCCGGCGCACGAGGCGGGAAAACGTCTCGACCGCCTCCATCGGATCGACCGCGATATCCGCCATCGGGTCGAAGAAGACGACGAGGTCGATGTCGGAGGAATAGTTGAGTTCGGCCGCGCCAAGCTTGCCCATGCCGAGCACGATCAGGCCCGACTTTTCGCTGGGATGCTTAGGGTCCGGCAGTTTCAGCTTGCCGCTTTCATGCGCCGACAGGAGCAGATAGTCGAAGGCGGCCGACGTCGCCGCTTCGGCGAGGTCCGTGAGAAGTGCGGTGGTTTTCCGTGCATCAAACATGCGGGCAAGATCGGCAAGCGCTGTGAGGAAGGCGACCTCGCGCTTGGCGACGCGCAGACGGGTCATCAGCACCGCCTCCGTCACCTCGCCGCCCTCCGTCTTCCAGGCGTTGCGGGCGCGGGCGATCGCGTCCTCGATCATCGGCAGGATCGGCGCTTCAAGCGCGCGGGCAAGCAGGCCGGGGTCGATGCGCGCTGTATCACGCAGATAGGGCGAGAGCGAAAACGCCGCGACGAGGAAATCCTTGAGGGGTTCGTTCCCGCCGAGCAGCTTGGCAATGGCGGGGTGATCCTTGCCCCAGTCCTTGAGGTCGGACAGGACCGACTTGACTTCCGTCTGGCTCAGGGGCCGGATCGGAGAGGTCGAAAGATCGGAAAACCGCGTCGTTTCCGTCACGCTCATGATGCCTCCTCGCCTTTTTTGACGACGAGGTGTATCAGTCCGGAAGGACGGGGAAAACCATTCTGACGGTCAGCCCCCGATTGTTTTCCCGCTCGGGATGCGTCGCATCGAGTTCCAGCCGGCCGTGATGCATTTCCATGACGGCGCCGACGAGCGACAGGCCAAGCCCCGTGCCGGGCTTGGAGCGGCTGGCATCGAGCCGCACGAAACGTTTGACGACCTCGTCGTGCTTGTCATCGGGCACGCCGGCCCCACTATCGGCGACCGACAGGACGACATCGCCATCCCGGCGCACGAGCGACACGCGGATCTCCGGATCATCGCTGCCTTCGGCATATTTGATTGCATTGTCGATGAGGTTGCCGAGCGCCTGGCCGACGAGTTCGCGGTTGCCGTTGATTTCGACCCCATCGGCGATCTCCGTCACGAGCTTCAGGCCGCAATCCTCGGCAACCGGTTCATAGAGCTCGGCGCCATCATGGGCGATGCCGCTGATATCGATCGCGCTCATCTCCGCCGGCGCCTGGCCGGCTTCGACGCGAGAGATCATCAGAAGCGCATTGAAGGTGCGGATAAGCTGGTCGGATTCGCCGATCATCTCCTCCAGCGCGATGCGGTAATCGGCCTTTTCATTGCCGGCAAGGGCTGCCTCCGCCTTGTTGCGCAGGCGCGTCAGCGGTGTCTTCAGGTCGTGCGCAATGTTGTCGGAAACCTGCTTCAGGCCCTCGTTCAGTTTCTCGATGCGCCCGAGCATCGTGTTCAGCGATTCCGAAAGCCGGTCGAACTCGTCACCCGAGCCGCTCGTCGGCAGGCGCTGCGAGAGATCACCGGCCATGATGCGCTGGCTGGCATCGGACATGCGATCCATGCGCTTCAAGGCGTTGCGGCCGATCAGATACCATATGGCGAGCGCGCCGATGCCCATGACGCCGAGCGCCACCATCAGCGCCTGGCGCACCAGCTTGCGAAAATTCTCCGGCTCGCCGAGATCGCGGCCGACCAGAACGCGCAGGCCATTGGACAGTACCGTCACCTGCGCATAGGCCATCGGACGGTTGTTGCCGCGCGCTTCCTCCTGGTAGCGCTGGTAGCGGAACGGTGTCTCCGTCCAGCCTTCATTGTCCATCACGCCGGGCTGGATGGAGGCGACGTTGCCGGCCAGCACTTCGCCGGTCGGGCTTGCAATGATGTAGAGATTGGCGCCGGGCTGGCGGGCACGCCGCTCCAGCGTGCGCAGCAAGCCGTTCATGCCGTTGTTGTCGAAGACGCGCTCGATCTGCTCGGTTTCCTGCGCCACTGCCTCACGCATCTGCTGCTGCAGCAGGCCCTCCGACATGGAGGATACGTAGAAGACGAGAAAGGCCGCGCAGACGGCGAAGAGCAGGAGGTAGATCGCGGAGAGGCGTACCGCGGTGGTGCGGTAGAGGGCGGTCAGCCGGCCGAGCAGTCGCTGCATGGATCAGCCCGCCGCCTCTTCCTTCATCATATATCCCGCGCCGCGCACGGTGCGCAGCAGCGGCTGGTCGAAATCCTTCTCGATCTTCGAGCGCAGCCGCGAAACATGGACGTCGATGACGTTGGTCTGCGGGTCGAAATGGTAGTCCCAGACGTTTTCCAGCAGCATGGTGCGTGTCACCACCTGGCCGGCATTCTTCATCAGATATTCGAGTAGACGGAACTCGCGCGGCTGGAGAAGGATTTCCTTGCCCGCCCGCTTCACCGTGTGGGAGAGCCGGTCGAGTTCGAGGTCACCGACCCGATAGACCATGTCCTGCTCCGGCGTGCCCTTGCGGCGGCCGAGTACTTCGACACGAGCCAGAAGTTCGCTGAAGGCATAGGGTTTCGGCAGATAGTCGTCGCCACCGGCACGAAGGCCCGTCACGCGGTCATCGACCTGGCCGAGGGCAGAAAGTATGAGCACGGGCGTGTGAATGTTGCGGTGGCGCAATTCCGAAATCAGCGAGAGGCCATCGCGGCGCGGCAGCATGCGGTCGATGACCAGCACGTCGTAGCTGTTTTCCGTCGCGAGGAAGAGGCCGCTTTCGCCGTCGCTCGCATGGTCGAGCACGATGCCCGCCTCGCGAAAGGCCTTCGAGAGATAGGCGGCCGCCTCCAGATCGTCTTCCACAATCAATATCTTCATCGTACGGACCTTACAGCATGTTCGGCGAGCGTTGGCTAGCAGCGCCCCCGGATATGGCAGCGCCGCGAAACCTTGCGATCTCGCGGCGCCGTAGGCAGGGAATGCCGGAGCCGATCAGCCCTGGTCGATCGGCAGCGCCAGGAAGCGGCTGCCGTCATTGGTCTCGATCTGGAACAGCGCCTTGGAGCGGCCGTCCTTGCGAGCGTTGTTGATGACCTTCACCACGTCGTCGGCAGACTTCACAGCCTGGTTGTTGACCGAGGTGATGCGGTCGCCTTCCTTGAGGCCGCGGTCGCTGGCGTCGGAGTCCGGATCGACCGAGGAGACCGTCAGGCCTTCATCGCCGGGCGTGACCGAGATGCCGAGATCGGCAAGCGCCTGCTCGCTGGCCGGCGCTTCCGGCTCGACCTCTTCGGCACCCGTTGCGGCCTGGATCTGCTCACCGGCAAGCGTGCCGATCTCGACCGAGATGCTCTCGGACTTGCCGTCACGCCAGACCGACAGGTCGACCTTCTTGCCGGGGGCAATATCGGCGACACGGCGGGCAAGGTCGCGCGGGTCCTTGATCGGATCGCCATCGAGCGCCGTGATCACGTCACCCTTTTTGATGCCGGCCTTGGCGCCGGGCGAGTCGGCCTGCGGCTCGACGACGAGGGCACCGGCGGCATCCGCAAGGCCAAGCGAGTCGGCGATGTCACGGCTTACCGGCTGGATCTGCACGCCGAGCCAGCCACGATCGACCTTGCCGTCCTTCATCAGGTCGGCGACGACGCCCTTGGCGACGGAGGCGGGGATCGCAAAGGCGATGCCGACATTGCCGCCGGACGGCGAGAAGATTGCCGTGTTGATGCCGACGACCTGGCCGTTGAGGTTGAAGGTCGGGCCACCGGAATTGCCGCGGTTCACCGCAGCGTCCACCTGGAGATAGTCATCATAAGGGCCGGAGCCGATGTCACGGCCACGCGCCGAGATGATGCCGGCCGTCACCGTACCGCCGAGGCCGAACGGGTTGCCGACAGCCACGACCCAGTCGCCGACGCGGATCTGGCTGTCATCGGCGAAGTTCACATAGGTGAACTTGCGCTTGTCCTTTTCCTCGACCTTCAGCACGGCAAGGTCGGTGCGGCTGTCCTTGCCGACGAGCGTGGCGTTGAGTTCGGTGCCGTCATTCATGACGACCGTGAAGGCCGAGCCATCGTTGACGACATGGTTGTTGGTGACGATATAGCCGTCTTCCGAGATGAAGAAGCCGGAGCCCTGCGAGGTCGGACGCAGATGCGGCTTGCGGTCGGGGCCGCGACGGTCGCCAAACTGGCGGCCCGGGCCGCGGTCACCACGGAACTGGTCCTGCCCGCCGAACTCACGGAAGAAACGCTTCAGCGGGTGATCATCGGGAAGTTCATCAAGGCTACGGCCGCCGAAGTTGAACGAGAAATTGCTCTCGTCATTGGCCGGCTTGATATCGGACTGAACACGGACGGAAACGACAGCCGGGGAAACGGCAGAGACAACGTCGGCAAAGCTCGCAACCTGCGGCGCCTGGACGGAAACGGCTTCGGCAAAACTTTCGCTAACGCGCGCGGGAATGCCGGTCGCCAGCATAACGGCCGCAAGTCCGGCGACGGTCGTCGTCTTCAGTACGGTCTTGAGGCCCGGACGGAATGCGGAAATCTTGGACATTCTTTGCACCTTTTCTCTCATTCATGGCTGCGCTCAGCAGCCGATGGGAGAAGAGATAGGCCTGCACACATTACGGCGCACTATCCGCCGCATGAATTTTTCGTAATGTTGGAGAATTTCGGGGGAAGCGGGGCTATTCGCGCGTCAGAGCGCGCTCCAGCTCGGCTTTTTCAGCCTCCGAGAGCGGTGTTCCCGTCGGTTTTCCACCACGCTTGCGCACGAAGAGCACCATGGCCGTCGCACCGGCAAGGAAAAGCACGATCGGCGCGCCCCACAACAGCAGGGTTTCACCACGCAAGCGCGGATTGAGCAGCACGAACTCGCCATAACGCGAAACGACATAGGCGATCACCGCATCGTCGCTGTCGCCATTCTTCAGGCGCTCACGCACGAGAAGACGCAGGTCGCGCGCCAGTTCGGCATTCGAATCATCGATCGACTGATTCTGGCAGACCATGCAGCGAAGCTGGGAAGAGAGGGTCCGCGCGCGCGCCTCCAGCGCCGGATCAGCCAGCACCTCATCCGGATTGACGGCGAAAGCGGGAAAGGCCGTGAGAATAAAGGCAAAAGCCAGAATGAGGCGGCGCATCATTCGGCCGCCTCCAGCACAGGCTTCACCTTGCGCGCCTTCTGCGGCGCCCCGACGCGCAGGCGCCGGTCGAAGAGCGAAACGACGCCGCCTGCCATCATGATCAGCGCACCGATCCAGATACAGAGTATCATCGG
This sequence comes from Sinorhizobium sp. RAC02, assembly GCF_001713395.1. Lineage (NCBI taxonomy): Bacteria > Pseudomonadati > Pseudomonadota > Alphaproteobacteria > Hyphomicrobiales > Rhizobiaceae > Sinorhizobium > Sinorhizobium sp. RAC02. Next base: position 1,931,516 of record NZ_CP016450.1, read on the forward strand.
CTTCCACCAAACACGCACGACGATGCCGCCATCGGCCATCGCATCGCCGAGCGAAACATAGAGCTGGCTGAAGCCGAAGGTGCGGATGCCGGCCTCGGTCGTCGGCATGCGGCGTGCCGTATACATCCGCTTCGAAGACCAGATGTCCGTCACCGTCACCCCGCCTCGCGCCACCGTGAAGTGACCGGACTCTTCCGAGTAATTCGGCCCCTGCCCGCGGCGCATGCCATCGAAGGTCAGCGTAAAGCCGCCCGCCTCCACCTGCATGCCGGGCTTCATTTCAACCACATGCTCGGTCTCGAACGCTGTTACCGCGATGACGCCGATGACCATTACGCCGACGCCGATATGGGCCAGCGCCGTGCCGAAGGCCGAGCCCGGCAGGCCGATGAAACGGCGGAAGGCGACATTGCCGGTTACCTTGCCGATGCCGGCGCGCAGCGACAGATCGGTGATCGATCCCGCGATCATGTAGAAGCCGATGGCGATGCCGAAATAGGCAAGCAACGGCCCGCCGCCCTGCGCATAGATGACCGTCGCCGCCGCGACCAAGCCAACGCCGACCGCCGCAAACAGGCGCTGGCCGGCGGCGAAGACATCGCCGCGCTTCCAGGCAAGCAGCGGCCCGAACGGTACTGCAAGCAGAAGCGGCAGCATCAACAGACCGAAGGTCAGGTTGAAGAAGGGCGGGCCAACGGAAATCTTTTCACCGGTCAGCGCTTCCAGCACCAGCGGATAGAGCGTGCCGGTCAGCACCGTCGCCGCCGCCGTCGTGAGGATCAGGTTGTTGAGGACGAGTGCGCCTTCGCGCGAGATCGGCGCAAACAGGCCGCCGGCCTTCAGCGTGGCGGCCCTGAAGGCAAAGAGCGACAGCGCGCCGCCGATGAAGATGACGAGAATGGCAAGGATGAAGACGCCACGCGTCGGGTCGGTCGCGAAGGCATGCACCGAGGTCAGGACGCCGGAGCGCACGAGGAACGTGCCGAGCAGCGACATGGAGAAGGTGAGGATCGCCAGCAGCACCGTCCAGATCTTCAGCGCCTCGCGCTTTTCCATGACCAGCGCGGAATGCAACAGCGCCGTACCGGCAAGCCACGGAATGAAGGAGGCATTCTCCACCGGATCCCAGAACCACCACCCGCCCCAGCCGAGTTCGTAATAGGCCCAGTACGACCCCATGGCGATGCCGGCGGTCAGAAAGCTCCAGGCGGCAAGTGCCCACGGCCGCACCCAGCGCGCCCAGGCCGCATCGATCCGCCCGTCGATGAGCGCGGCGATGGCAAAGGAGAAACAGACGGAGAAGCCGACATAGCCGAGATAGAGCAGCGGCGGATGGATCGCGAGGCCGATATCCTGCAGGACCGGATTGAGGTCCTTGCCCTCGGCGGGTGCGGGCGAAAGGCGCAGGAACGGGTTCGAGGTCAGCAGGATGAAGAGCCCGAAGGCGGTCGAGATAAGGCCCTGCACCGCCAGCACGTTGGCGCGCAGCCGTTCCGGCAGGTTGCCGCCGAAGGTCGCGACCAGCGCGCTGAAGAAGACGAGGATGAGGAGCCAGAGCAGCATCGAGCCCTCATGGTTCCCCCACACACCCGAGATCTTGTAGATCATCGGCTTCAACGAATGCGAATTCTCCCAGACATTCGCGACGGAAAAATCGGAAACGACATAGGCGAAGGTCAGCACCGAGAAGGAGAAAAGCACCAGCAGGAAACCGGCAAGGGCGGCGGCGGGTGCTACCGCCATCAACGAGCGGTCGTTGCGGATCGTGCCGACCAGCGGCAGGATCGACTGGACGATCACCGTCGCGAGCGCGAGAACCAGAGCATAGTGTCCAAGCTCGATGATCATTTGATCGTTTCCTTGCCGGAGAGTTCGACGCCCTGCGCCTTGAGGCGGTCGGCCACGTCCTTGGGCATGTAGGTCTCGTCATGTTTCGCGAGCACCGTATCGGCAACGAACAGCCCGCCCGTGCCGAAAGCGCCTTCCGCCACGACGCCCTGCCCTTCGCGGAAAAGGTCCGGAAGAATGCCGGTATAGGTCACCGGCACCGTTGCGAGCGTATCCGTCACCGTAAAGGTGATCGTCGATCCCTCGCCGCGCTTGAGCGTGCCGGTTTCGACGAGGCCACCGAGGCGGATGCGCGTGCCCGGCGGCACATTCGCCTTGGCAATATCGCCCGGCACATAGAAGTAGGCGATCGACTGGCTGAAGGCGAACATCACAAGCAGCACTGCCGCCACGAGGAAAGCGACGCCGCCGCCGATCACTGCCAGACGTTTCTGCTTGCGTGTCATTGTCCGCTGCCCTCAGCCGAAATCGATAGGTCCCGGGCCAGTGCCAGAAGCTGTTTGCCGTTCTCGCTGTCCGCCGGGAAGGTTTTCAGCGCGGTCTGTAGCGCGGCCTCGGCCTTCGGCCTTTGATCCAGCACAACATAGGAACGGATGATACGCGTCCATCCTTCGAAATTGTTCGGATCGTCCTGCAGTTTCGTCGCAAGGCTCTCCACCATGCCGGCGATCATCTGCTGGCGATCACCCGTCGACATGTCCTGCGCCGCCGCCACGTCATCCGCGGTCGGGTTGCCGAGCTGGCCGGCGGTCTCGCTGCCCTGCCCTTCGGCAAGCGTCGCGATATGCCGGTTGACGAGCGGCAGCCAGGGCGCAGCGGCCGGTGCTTCCTTGGCGATCGCCTCGAAGGCGGCGAGTGCCTCTGCCCGCTTGCCGTCCTGCTCCAGCGCCAGCGCCAGGTAATACTTAGCACGCGGATTGTCCGCCTTGAGCTTCAGCGACTGTTCAAGCTGCTTGCGTGCCTCGGCCGTGACGATGCCGCTGGAAAGCGCAATCAGCGTTTCCGCATGGCCGTCCAGCCGCTCGGTGCTCGGCCCGAGCAGGCGGATCGCCTGGGAAAAGGCGTTTGCCGAATCTTCCATCCGGCCGCTGCGGTAATAGATCGGCGCCAGCAGATCCCAACCGGCTCCGTCGTCCGGATTGCGCGCCAGATGGTTTTCAGCCCGGGCGATCAGGATGCTGATGTCGTTGCCCGGATTTGCAAGGCGCTCTGCGAGCGGCTGGGCCGGAAGATCCGGCCGGCCGGTCGCCAAGTAAAGACAGAGGCCGATGGCAGGCAGCAGCAAGATAACGAACGCCTGCGCCAGCCGGTTGCGACGGTCCGCAGGGTCGGCCTTGCCCTTAGCCCCGTCCTTGCTCGCAGCGATCAGCCGGCGCGCGACTTCGGCGCGGGCAAGCTCTGCTTCGCTGGAGCCGATGAGGCCTGTCGCCTCATCCCGCTTCAACTCTTCGAGCTGGTCGCGGTAAACTTCGATGTCATGGCTGGCCTCGCCCGCCGCCGCCATGGGACGCCGCAGGAGAGGAAGAAGCAGAACGGCGGCAACGGCGGCCGTCAGGATGGCGACAAGAATCCAGAAAAACATGACAATCAATTACTGGAACGCCGGGACGTTTCCAATTCCCAAGGGAACGATGACGCAAAATTGAGGCGTTTCGCCGCAACGGTCAAACGATCCCGCAACGGGAACCGGCTGATTCCAGAGCGAAACGACGCCGCTTCGGCTGGAAATGCTCTAGGAAAGCGGTGCCCAGGCCCCGTCTGCATTTCGGCAGGCAGCACCCCGGGTCGCCGTCCCGCGGCCTTCGATGGTGAGTGTATGGCTATACTGCCTGCAGTTCTGCGAACCGACCTGGTAGGGCGCAGCCGCCACCACCGAGCCGCTGACGCCGCTGCCCTGCCAGACGACCGGCTGGCCGCCGGGAGCAGCCTCCAGCGCGCGATACTCGGCCTCCAGGGCCCGCTGCATGTCTGCCTTGGAGAGTTGGGTCGCCGTGTTACGGCTGACGAGCCCGCCTTGCAGCGCGGTGATGTAGACACCCGCGCCAGCCGAAATCGCACCGCCGCCAGTCGGACCCTTGCCGCCTGACGTGGTCGTGCATCCCGATACCGTCGCTGTTGCCAGAAGGAGGGGGAAAAAGGCGCCGCGCAAACCCGTCTTCATCCGGTGGAACCGTCTCTCTTCACGCATGGGGCGGCGAGCCGCCCGGCAAATCGTCCATCCCGCGATCCTCATATTCGCGAGCCCCTCCCTTGTTGCATTGTCCGACGCCTCAGGCAACATCCTTTGTGACGGCCGGCAAAACCAGCCGCGCCAGCAAGCCGCCGCCCGAACCCCGGGCAAGCCCAAAGGTTCCCTGGTATTCCGACGTGATCTCGCTGACGATGGACAAGCCCAGCCCGGTGCCCGGCTTGCTCTCGTCGAGCCGCTTGCCGCGTTTCATCGCCTCGCGGATCTGGTCCGGCTCAAGGCCCGGCCCGTCGTCCTCCACCTCGATCACGATCCAGCTTTTGCGCGCATCGTCACTGCCGCGAACATCGTCCGGTGCGACGAAGGCACGGATGACGACCTCGGTGCGAGCATATCGCGCGGCGTTTTCCAGGAGGTTGCCGACCGTCTCCTCGACGTCCTGCTGCTCCATCGCGAGAACCAGGCCAGGTGGATCGACTTTCAGCGGGAACTGCGTATCGACATTGAGGCGACGCATCACACGTACCAGCCGCTCCAGAACGGGCTGCGCCTCGGTGCGGGCGAGCACCGATTCGCGCTGCGCGGCGATGCGGGCGCGGTTGAGATAGGATTGCACCTGGCTCTGCATGGCCTCCGCCTGCGAGCGCACGAGATCGCCCTGGGGCGCTGCCAGCAGCCGCGCTTCGTTGAGCAGCACGGCAATCGGCGTCTTCAGCGAATGCGCGAGATTGCCGACCTGCATGCGGGCCCGCTCGACGATGCGCCGGTTGCTGTCGATCAGCGCATTCACTTCGCTCGCCAAGGGCAGGATTTCCCGTGGGAAATCGCCATCGAGCTGCTCGCTCTCCCCGGCCCTGATCTTCTCCAACGCCTTGCGCGCCCGGTCGAGCGGCCGCAGGCCGATCAGGATCGCCGCCGCGTTGAGCAGCAGGCTGCCGAAACCGAAGCCGGCGAGCGCGAGATAGAGGCTGCCGGAGAAATCGCCGATATCCGCTTCCAGCACATCGCGGTTGCCGACGACACGGAAGCGCGCCGTCCGCCCCTCGTCGTCGAGCACCACTTCCGTCTCGCCAACCTCCACCTCGTTGCCGAAGGAATCGATGGTCGTGTAGAAGCGCTCATAGCGCGTATCGAAGGGGATGCTGTCCGTGTCGGCGATCGGAATGCTACCCGTGCCCAGCGAGGATGAGGTCAGCGTCTCGCTCGCCAGCGCCCCGCCGATCGGCTCGACGATCCAGTACCAGCCCGATTGCGGCTGGAAGAAGCGGAGGTCGCCGAGTTGCGGCGTACCGGAAAGCCGCGTGTCCTCACCCGTCGAAACCGAATTGATGACGTTGTAGAGCTGGGCGCGCAAAAGGTCGCGAAAGCTCTTTTCCGCGCTCTGGCGATAGAGTGTCGAGATGACGACAGCGATCACGATAAGGGCGACCGCCGCCCACAGCGAGGCGAGGAGAAGAACGCGGAAGGTGAGCGAGCGGGAGCGTCTGGCGCTATTTGCCATTGGCCGGGGCTTGCATCCGGTAGCCGAGGCCACGCACGGTCTCGATCAGGTCGACGCCGATCTTCTTGCGCAGACGCCCGACGAAAACCTCGATCGTGTTGGAATCGCGATCGAAATCCTGATCGTACATGTGTTCGACCAACTCGGTGCGCGACACCACCTCGCCCATATGGTGCATCAGGTAGGACAGCAGCCGGTATTCATGCGAGGTGAGCTTCAACGTCTCGCCATTGACGGTCGCCTTCGATCCCTTCGTGTCGAGCCGCACCGGCCCGCAAACGATATCGGGGCTCGCATGGCCGGCCGCACGACGGATCAGCGCCCGGATGCGAGCAAGAACTTCCTCGACATGGAAAGGCTTTGCCACATAGTCGTCGGCACCGGCGTCGATGCCCGCCACCTTGTCGCTCCAGCGGTCGCGGGCGGTGAGGATGAGGACGGGCATCGTCTTGCCGTCGGCGCGCCACTTTTCAAGCGCAGTGATGCCGTCCATTTCCGGCAGGCCGATATCCAGGATGATGGCGTCATAGGGCTCGGTATCGCCGAGATAGTGGCCTTCCTCGCCATCGAAGGCCTGGTCCACCACATAGCCTGATTCCTTCAAGGCCTCGCTGAGCTGCCGGCTCAGATTGACGTCGTCCTCGACCACCAGGATGCGCATTCGCCCTCTTTCTACTTCTTTCTTCCCGCCGCAAAAGACCCGGAAGTGCTACATCGGCACGCGCACGGTCACCTTGCGCGGCCGGGCATTGCCCTTGCCGGGCACAAGCACCGTTACCACGCAGGTATCACCCTTCGGCTGTGCCGAAAGCAGTTCGCCACCGGTTTCGGCCACCACCTGCGCCGCCGCGTCGCTGCAGTCGCCTGCAACCTGCACGACATTCCTGTCGCTGCCCGTCTCGATGGGCCCCGGCAGGATCAGGCTGGCCGCAAGTGCGGCTATGAGAAGTGGCGAGGCCATGAACATACTTTCAGGTGCGGATCATTCTGATGCAAGCAATAAACGATCCACGCTGAATGGCAAATGAATGGCCGTCCATGTTTATCCCACCCGCCGGCGCGCCGAAATCCGCCCGTAGAGCACCAGCATGCCGCCGATCGTGCCCGCCGCCGCGACGATGAGATCGGCGAGTTCTCCTTCGACGCCCGCCGTTACTTCGACACCGGCCGCGTTGGCGAGCGAGGCGAGAATCGCGATCAGCGCGCCCCAGACGGTACGCGACTGGTACCAGGCCTTCAGGTCGTCGTTCATCGATTTTCCTTTCGTTCAAAGGGTGATCACGGCGCGCGCCGGCAGGCCGAACGGCACCGCCCGGCCAAGCTGGCGCACGCGAATCGAGAGTGTCGTCTGCGGCGCGCCGAAATCGGCAAGCTCCAATGCGGCAGGGTAAGTGAAGGCAGCCGTCGTCGTGTCGACGCTCCGCAGCACCGTCTCGCCGGAGAGAATGTCCAGCCGATAGGCCTCCGACGGTTCGTCGAGCGGGATTTCGGCAGCGGCCCAATTGTCCGAATCGATTCGCCCGCGCCGGATCCAGGAAAACCGCACCGCGCCGTCCGTCCCGCGCTTCCCGCGAAGATGCACCGGCGAAAACGGCGTCAACGCCCGCTCGCCACCGGCAAAGGCAAAAGGCCCCTCTTTTCCTTGCCCCGCCCCGACCGGCTCGACGATCCAGTTTAAAAGCCGGCCCATCTCCTCCACATTGAGGCCGAGCGGCCGGACCGCATCGTCGAGCAAAACCACCTGCGCACCAGCCACATGACCGGCCAGCATGGCGTCGTCCGTGCCATTCAGGGCGCGCAGCAGGCCCGTCAGCCGCCAGCGCTCCGGCGCGATCTCGCTCGCCCCGGTAAAGCCGACGATCTCCCACGCCCCGTTCCCGCCCTTGATGGCAAGACGGTTGGCACCGTTCAGCACGGCAAGTGTCGATACCGAGGCAAGCCCGCCGGACATCATGTCCAGCACGATCGTCCTGCCCGGATCAAACCGTCCGATGACGCCGGGGATAAGCGGTTCGACCAGCCAGCCGATGCGCGCCGGCCGCTCCAGCCGGGCGCGGGCGCGAAAGCCTTCGCTCGTCAGGGAATTCGACACGACCATAGCCCGCCACGGCCGCGCATAGGCGGCAACGCGCGCAAAATCCAGCGCATCGCCGGCGCCATAGATCGGCAGGTCGAGCAACGCGATTTCCGGTGAAAAGGCATCCGCCGCACCGGCACCGCGCGCCAGGTTGCGCCGAATGTCCGGAAGAACCGGCGCGGGATTTTCCCCCGCCGCGATCGCCCGCGCCTCCACCTCCCGCACCAGCCCGTCGGTGATGCCGGTGATCAGAAAGCGCCCTTCGGGACCACCGGCCAGCCGCACGACATCACCCGGCGTGGTCCCAAGCACCGTTGGCGGCAGGCGGAACGTCAACCGCTGCCGCCCCGCACGCTGGTCGCGCAGGGCCGTTTCGACGCTCGTTGCAGCAGCGCCCGCATGCAGGACCGCCGGAAGCGCCAGCCGCAGCACGCGGTCGTTGCCGCCCCCCATGCGGCGCGAGCGGGCCGCAACGCGCACATAGCCGCCCACATCGTCGAAATGGTCGAGGATCGCCTCACCGGCAAAGTCGCTCGCGTGCCCGCGGCTTTCCTCGAACAGGGCCTCGTCCGGACGCTCGGCAAACACGTCGATTGCGACCGGCGGCAAGGCCGATTTCCGCCGGGAGCGAAAGATGAGCCTGCCGTCCGCTTCCAGCGCATCGATCTGGAAGGCTTCCATCAGCGGCTCGATCAGGGTGCGCGCCGAGGTCTGCTCCGCCTGCACAAAACCCGGCAGATCGCCCGCGACGCCCGAGACGTCGAAGTCCGAAAACCCGTGATCATTCAGGATGGCGGCAATGACATCCGCGGTCGTACCGGCCCCAAGCCGCGCATTGAGCCAGTGCCCGCGCTGCCAGTTGAGGCCATCCGACCACAGCGCGGTATCCTCCGGAAAGGCCGGATAGGGCCGCGCATCCCAGGTCCACAGGAAAATGTGGCCGGCATCGACCATGCCCTCTTCCGGTCCGCTTCCCTGCCACCAGCCGTGATGCGCATCGAGAAAACGCCGCTGCACCGCGTCGTTGCGCGCACCGCCCGAATGGTAGGGCAGTGCATTTTCCGAACTTTTGGGGTCGACGAAGACATTCGGCTGGTTCGGCCCCTTGTCGATGGCCGGGCAGCCAAGTTCCGTAAACCAGATCGGCTTGGAGCGCGGCACCCAGGCCGTAGGCGTCGGAAGCTCGGCACCGCCGACCCCGCGCTCGTAATGGTGGTTGCCCCACCAGTTTTCCAGGTCCTTGTAGCGGAAGACCCAGGGCTTCCCCGCCATGCCGTCGGTAATCGGCGTGCGAACACGCGCACGGCGCGCCGCCATATCGGCATAGTACCAGTCAAAACCCTCGCCCCGCGCGATCATGCCGCGCATGGCCGCAGCGTCTTCCGAATGCCGGAATCCATCCGGATTGCCCGAGAGCGTGTCGCCATCCTGCCAGTCGGAAAGCGGCATATAATTGTCGATGCCGATCGCGTCGATCGTCGGCGAGGCCCAGAGCGGATCGAGATGAAACCGCACCTCGCCACTGCCCGCCGGCTGATAGCCGAAATACTCCGTCCAGTCCGCCGCGTAGGTGAGCTTCGTGGCTGGCCCAAGGATCGCCCGGACATCCGCCGCCAGCGCCGTCAGCGCCTCGACGAAGGGAAATTGTCCCGTCCCGTCGCGCAGCCAGGTCAGGCCACGCAGCTCCGATCCCACGATGAAGCCATCGACACCACCGGCCGCCTGCGCCAGCAACGCATAGTGCAGGATCAGCCGGCGGAACCCTTCGTCCCCCGCAGGTCCGTTGACCGTCTCGCCGGAAACGGAAAAATCCCCCGCCTCCGCGCTCCCGACAAAAGCCTCGACCTGTGTGCGCGCCGCGCCGGTGCCGTTTGCCGACGGCGGATGGCAGGTGATACGCCCACGCCAGGGATAGGGCGCCTGTCGGGTTCCGCCATAGGGATCCGGCAACACATTGTCCGCCGGCACGTCCATCATCAGGAAGGGATAGAAATAGACCTTGAGCCCCCGCGCCTTCAGGTCCTTGATCGCCGCGACCACGCTCGCATCGGACGGCGTGCCGCCATAGGCCGGCCCGCCGCCGCTCCGGCTCACCAGCGTGGCGCTGGCGCGCGTCAGGCCTGAAACGCGCCACGGCCGGCTCTCGGCCTCGCGCGCGGCAATCTCGACGCCCGGCACGATCCTGCAATGACCGGCGCGAAGGTCCGTCCCGAACCACGAGACGACCAGCCCCACCCGCTCCAGGTTCGGGCACAGCGCCTGCAATTCGTCGATCGAGGCTTCCCAGTCGGTCGCCGCGGTCAGCGTGTTGCGGTTGATGTTGCGCCCCTTGCCGGCCCCGAGCTTTTCCGTGACCAGCTGCGGGTCGTAGCCGTGCTCGCTCGACCCGGGAATGAGCGTGACCGCCCGCACCTTGCCCTCCAGCGAGCCGACCGGCTTCAACACCTCGAACTGCATGACAGGCACGCGGTTGCCGAACGTATCGAGCGGCAACCGCTCGAACACGGCATAGGCAAGCCCGCGATAGGCAGGCACATTGCCCGCCCCCTGCTTCGCCTCGATCAGCGGATCGGGGGCTTGGGTCGCCGTGCCGCGATGCAGACGCATCTCGATCGACGTCAGGTCCAGCTCGCGCCCATCCGCCCAGACCCGACGGATGCCGGCGATCGGCCCCTCGCAAATCCCCACCGCGAAGTTCGCGAAATATCGAAACGTCTCCACGCGCGGCCCGCTCGCCTTGCCGCCGGCCCGCTCGACCGTCACCTCCTCCTCGAAGCGCGTCGCCCAGATCAGCGTGCCGCCGACGCGGGCCGTACCGTAAACGCGGCTCACCGCCGTGCCCTCCTCCGCGCCCGGCACGCGCCCGTCGTTCAGCCGCGCACCGGACATCGTGGTGCCGCCATTGATGAGCGCGCGGTCGACCATCGAGCCGGCCAGCGCACCCGCCGCCCGCCCGAGAATGGCGCCGAACGGGCCGAAAACGCTGCCGAGCGCGGCACCGGCCGCCTGGAAAAGAAGGGTCGCCATGGATCAGAAAGGCTCCGGAAAACGGAAGACGCCGGCGATGCGCCGGCGCCAGGAGGGCACGAGCGGCGATTCGATGACCGCCGCCTGCTCATAGGCATGGATGAAACGTTCCTCGGACGCGGCGATGCCGGCATGTTTCGCCGCCACCCCCGCCCGCCAGCGGAAGATGAGAAGATCGCCCGGCCGCAGCTGGGACAGCGGCAGCATCGCCCCGCAATGGCGCGCCGCGGCATCGAGCAACCGCTCCTCGCCTGCCCGCTCCGCCCAGTCCATCGCATAGGGCGCGGGCACTTCGGGCTCGACGCCGTAAAGCTCCCGCCACACGCCGCGGATCAGCCCCAGACAATCGCAGCCGACGCCCTTCAGCGCCCCCTGATGGCGATAGGGCGTGCCCACGAACCCGCGCGCAACGGCGACGACGCGATCGGCAAAGACCTCACTCATAGAGCGGCCTCCCGTCATGCGCGGTCTCGCCATCGGCATAGCCATAGGTGAAGTCGCTGCCCGGCATATGCGGAAAGCCGCGGAAACTCAGCCCGTTGGCGAATTTCGTCCGGCAGGTCGAAAAGCGCTTGTCGCACCCCGCCGTCACCAGCACCGCATCACCGACGACGACACCGGCCGGCACCGGCAGCCAGAAGGTCAGCTCGTCCGCCCCGCCCGCCTTGCGCTGGTCCTCGATATCCGCGGTCAGCCCGTTCGCCGCGCCGCTCATGAAGAGCAGCACGCCATGGCGAAAAAACCGCTCAGTGAAACTCGAAAGCCCGCTGACGCGGATGTGCATGTCGTCCAGCACCGCGCTCACCGTCGCCGTCCCACGAAAATCAGGCGAGGCGATGTTCACGCCGCACCGGGTGTCGCCCAGCACCGCATCACAGCGATGGCCGTAAATCCGCCCGCGCACCTGGTCCAGCGCATGGGTCAGCCGCCGCAGTTCCGCGCGGAAAAACCCGCCTTCACGCCGTACCTCGCCAAGCTCCGCCGTGCGCAACAGCAGCCGCTGCGACGGATCCTGCCAGTTGACGGTATAGACCTCGACCTTCGCCCCGTCGTAGCGCCCGGCCGAAAGATCCTCCATGCGGATCGCCTCGGCGGAAAAACCGCCGGACACATCGCCGCCCTCGGCGGAAAGCCCGCCGGTATCCTCAACCTCGCTTCCCTCGAAGCCGCTCGCCGCCAGATAATCCACCCCGTCGAAGGAGAGCGTGTGGTCGTGGTCGGCAAAGCCCATTACTGCGCCATCCCGCCGCGTCACTTTCCAGGCGTGGCAGAGCGTCGTCACCCCGCCGTCGAGATGGGCCTGCAAACCGGCCGGTATGGTCCTCATGGCTTGATCTCCACCAGCGGAATGGACGGGATGCGCCCGGCATCGAACTGCGCCAGGTCGATATCGATCCGATCCGTGTCGAAGCGCACCGGCACGTCGAACTCGAACCCGGCGCGGATGGTGCCCGAGGTGGGTATCTTGCCGGGCTTGAAGGTCACGGTTCCAAGCACGGGATCCACGGTGAAATCCACTGGCGGCACCGCGCCCCCGGCGACGGAAATGACCACCGTCTCCGCCACCGGCTTTTCGATCACCCGCACGGTTTCACCACCGGCATCCGCATAGCGTTTCACCAGCTGGAACGTCGCCGTCACGCCGTTTCCCGTGCCGATGACCTGGTCGCCGGCACCAACGGCAGCACCCGGCGCACAGGACTTGTGATCCACCGGATCGCGAAAGCGGAATCCGTAAAACTGCCCCGCCCGCGTCTCGAAAAAGGCGAGCACGGCATACAGGTCCTCGACCGAGCGTAAGCCGGAGCCGGCATCATAGCGGCGCCGCGCATCCTGCCAGCGCCGGTTGCGGTTTTCCCGCCCGTTGGAAAGGCTGACGATATCCGTTCGGCGCACCGGCCCGCCGCTCGTGCCGAGCGCCACGCGCAGCGGAAACCGCACCTCGTGAAATCCTGCCGTCATGTCCGGTCCTCACAAGCTGCGCTGCCCGCGCCCGACGGCACGGGTCAGCATGGCGGCGATCTGGCCTTCCGACTTGCGGAAGCTTGCCGCGTCCTGCGCCGTCACGTTGAAGACGATGCGCGGCCCGCTGCCGACATCCGCCGCCGCCACGCCGAGCGCGCCGTCCGGTCCACGCTGCAACGGCAGGATCGCCTCCGCCCCCGCCTCGCCCATCAGCCCGACGCCACCGCCGCTGCCGAAATAGGTCGGCGCGGCGACGACGCCGCCCTTGGCGAAGGGCGTCACGCCGCCCCTGGCAAACAGCGAAAGACCACCCGTGGCAGCAGACAAACCGCCACCCGCAGAGACGCCCGCCGCACCACCGGAGAACATGGACGTGGCGCCGCCGAGCAACCCGGAAATGCCGGAGGTCAAAAGCCCCTGAAGCGGCTTCAATCCCACCGAAAGCGCAATATCGCTCATGCGCAGCGCAAGACCGCGCAGCACGCCGTCCAGCCCCTTGCCGTCGACGACCGCGCCCTTGAGCGCGCTCGTCAGCGCAGCACCAAAGGAGCGCGAGCGCAGGTCCAGGTCGTTGAGGATCGTCGAAAGCTGTTCGGCATCCTGCAGCGTGCCGGAGAGAGGTTCGTCACCCGCATTCGCCATGGTTCACTCCTTGTCATCGGAAAAAGTGTCATCGGGAAAGGCGCGCATCAGCACGTCGAAGGTTTTGCGCGCCGGCACCGCCGGAGACGGCCGGATCAGCCCCAGCGAGAAGCCGAGTTCGCGCGGCGTCAGCGCCCAGAAATCCTTTGCAGGAAGCCGCATGCGGCAGAGGCCGGCATGAAGCGCCGCTTCCCAAGGGAAGGCCGGCGCTTCGCCGCTCACACCGGATGCGGCGGCGGAGGGTTTTGCGTGTCCGCCTCGCCGCCCGCACCGAAGGTTGCCTCAAGCAGTGCGGCTGCGATCCGCGCAAACCCCGCCAACCCATCGGCCACCGCCATGCCTGCAACCTCCTCGTCGGTCAGCAGGTTGCCACCGCCGCGCAGCCCAGCACCGATGATGCGGATCAGGTCGTCTGCCTTCAACCGGCCGACGGAAAATCGCTCGGCGAGCCCCGCCAGGCTGTCGACGGCAAAGGCCGTCTCCAGTTCGGCAAGCGCGCCGAGCGTCAGGCACAGCACCCGCCGCTCGCCGTCGAGCACGCCTTCGATCTCGCCGCGGTGCCGGTTCGCCCGCGCACCCATCACAGGACCTCGAAGGCGAGCGACCCGGCCGATTCCAGCGCGATCTCGAACACGACCTCGCCGTCATGGGCGCCGGAATATTCGAGCGCCGCGATCTGGAACGGCCCGGAGACCGTGCCGAAATTCGGAATGACGAGTTGCCAGTCGACGATCGTGCCGGCGAAGAACAGCGAACGCACCAGCGTATCGGAGGCCTGGTCCTTGAAAATCCCGGTGCCGCTCACCGCCGCGCGCTGCACGCCGGCGCCGCCGAGCAACTCCCGCCAGCGCCCCGCCGAATCCCCGTCCGTCACGTCGACGAGCTGGGCATTGAACGACAGCCGCTTCGACCGCAGCCCCGCAACCGTCGTAAAGCTCGCTCCGTTGTCGACCTTGAGCAGCAGGTCACGCCCCTTCTGTGCCACCATGGCGAAATCCTTTCCATGAGATTGAGGTTAGCTGTCCGGCTCCGTCACCGCCCGGAACCGCATTTCCGCCCGGTGGAAGCGGGATTTCTCGTCGCGCCGAAGCTGGGTGTCGCTATGAAAGAGCAGCACGAGGTGGTGGCCGGGAAGCGTGAGCGCCGCATCGTGCAACGCCGCCCGCACCGCCGCGGCGATCGCCTGCACCTGCCTGTGCCCCGCCGCCTCGGACCAGGCCTCCAGCGTCACGGTGTGCTCCTCGCCCGGCTCGCTCGCCGTCGAATGGTCCTGGCTGTCGATACCCGCGATCACCACCAGCGGCGCGGCTGGCTCGGTGAGCCGACGGTCCGTGACGCCGCTGGCGCCGACAAGCGCCGTCAACGCAGCATCCCCCGAAAGCCGGGCAAAGATCGCCTTCTGCAGGGCGGAAGCCGCGCTCATGATTTGATCTCCTCACAGTCGCAGAGCGCGTAACGCCCCGCCTCGTCCGGATCGCGAAAAGCACGGATCACAAAAAGGCGCGTGCCCTTGCGCAGCCGCATGCCGCCGGCCAGATCATCCCGCCAGCGCAGCCAGATGCGGTGCGTCACCGTCACCGGCAAGGCGCCCGCCGCCTCGTCCGCTTTTGCGACCACGGGCTCGATGCGCGCCCACGGCGTCGCCAGCGCGGAAAAACTCCGCGTCACGCCGCCCTGCCCGTCCGGCGTTTCTGCCGGCCGCTCCAGCACGAGCCGCGCCGAAAGCCTGCCGGGATCGATGATCCGCGCCATCAGAGCCTCCGCATGCAATGGGGTGCGATCAGCCGGTCGTAGCCCTGCGGTACCGCGCCCGGCTGATCGTCAAGGGCAAGTACACCCCGCAGTTCGAACATCGCCGCGACATGCAGCAGCAGCGCCCGTTTCAACGTATCCGGCACATCCGCGCCGGCCGCGCCGCGCCGTCCAGCAGGTATCCGGCCACATCCGCTTCGACGGGATCGCCGAGCGCATCGTAAACCGTCACCGTTTCAATGGTTTGCACCGGCCCCCTGGCAATCTGAATCACCTTGTTCTCGGGCCAGTCGTCGAGATAGAGCCGCAGCGGCCGCACGATCAGGCAAAGCCCCGTCTGCCCTTCCAGGTGTTCACGCGCCGCGCGGATCAGCGCCGCCAGCAGCGCATCCTCGTCACTCGTCTCAAGGCGCAAATGGGCCTTCACCTCGGCAAGCGTGATCGGCTCCGCCAGCGGCGGCAACAGTTCGGCGATGGTCATGATCATCCTGTCCGATGGAGAAAGGGGTGCGGGCGCGACCGGGAGGAAAACCGCGCCCGCGGCACCAGCGACAGGGAACAACCGCCGGTGCGAGGGGAAACTCAATGGAAGAGGTGCCCCCTCATCCGACCCTTCGGGCCACCTTCTCCCCGGCGGGGAGAAGGGAAACGAGAGGCCGCCGATCTTCCCCTTCTCCCCTCGGGGAGAAGGTGCCGGCAGGCGGATGAGGGGGAATTTTCGTCGCAGGAAGCCTCAGCTCGCCGCGAACTTCACCAGCTTGATCGCCTCGAAGTTCTGCACACCGCCGCCGATGCGCTTGGTCGTGTAGAACAGCACGTAGGGCTTGGCGGAATACGGGTCGCGCAGCACGCGCACGCCCGTGCGGTCGACGACGAGATAGCCGGAGCGGAAGTCGCCGAAGGCGATCGAAAAACTGTCCGCTGCCACGTCCGGCATGTCCTCGGCTTCCGCGATGGCAAAGCCGAGCAGCGAGGCCGACTGGCCGACTGAAGCCGGCGGGCGCCACAGGTAGTTGCCGTCCGCATCCTTGAACTTGCGGATCGCGCCCTGCGTCTTGCGGTTCATCACGAAGGTGCCGTTCTGCCGGTGCCCGGCCTTCAGCGCATAGATCGTGTCGAACAGCGTGTCGGACGGATTGCTCGCCTTGAAGGCGCCGGCGGCACCCGTCGCGATATAGCCGATATTGCCCCAGCTCCAGCTCGCCTCGGCAACGTTGGTGTAGCTGAGGAAGCCCTTCGGCTTGTTGGTGCCGTCGCCGGAAACGAAGGCCGTGCCCTCCTGCTCGCCGAAGACGATGTCGATCTCCGAGGCGATCCAGCTTTCGACATCCACCGCCGCATCGTCGAGCAATGCCGGGGTGGCCGCCGGCATGGCATAGAGTTCCATGGTCGGGAAAGAAAGTTCGGCAAGCTGCGCATTGCCGGTCTGCGGACGCGCCGCGGTTTCCGCCACCCAGCCCGCCGCCATGCCGGTCGTCGCGAACGGCTTCTTCAGCACCGTGCCGGACACCTGGCGCACAGTCGCAAGCGCACGGATCGGCGAGGCGGCGGACAGCCGGCGGCCGATGTCGCTATCCGTTTCCGGCGGCACGAGGTAACCGCCGTCAGCCGCCGAGCCGACCGACATGGCCTTGCTCTCCAGCGCGCGGAGTGCTGCGTCGTCGCCGCGGCGCATATAGGCGGAGAAGGCCGCCTTGTGCTCGGCCACCTCGAGATTGCCCTCACCGCTGCCGCCGAGCGCCGGGCGCGCCCTCTTCAGCGCCAGCTGGTCGAGCACGCGCTTCTGCTCGTCCATCGCGCGGTTGATGCGGTCCACCTTGTCGCGCGTCACCACGTCGGCGGTCATCTTCTGCTCGATTTCGCCGAGCCGGCGGTCGTTCGTCTCCTTGAAGACCTCGAAGGCCTCCATGAAGTCGTCGAAGGCAGCGGTCATGGTTTCCGGCACGGCCTTGATTTCCGGCGCGGTCTTCTGGATTTCCGTCATGTCTTCCTCTTCGGTTGCTAGCGTTTCATCATCCGGGCCGCCCGGCGCATGGTGCGCACGAGCTCCGTTTCCCGGTCGCGGAACCACCGCGCATTCTTCACGTTCGACACCCGTGCCGAGGGCAGCATGGGAAAGGTGACGACCGAGATTTCCCAGAGATCCGCCTCCAGGATGCGGCGCACCCCGCTCGCCCGGTCGGTCTTCGAGCGCACCGTCTGGAAGCCGATGGAAAGCCCGTCGAGCGCGCCGGACTTCATGAGGTTCAGCACCTCGCGGGCTCGCGCCACGCCGGGCGAAAGCACGCCCTCGACATAGAGGCCGCGCGCATCCTCGCGGATCGCCCGCCAGCGCCCGATCGGCTCGGCCGGATCGTGCTGGAAGAGCATGCGCACTCCGGCGGCCCCGCGCCTTTCCAGCGAGCGGACAAAGGCGCCGGGCGCGATCGCGTCCTTGCCGAAATCCACCTCGCCGAACAGGCTGGCATAGCCGGAAAACACCCCGTCACTGGCGACGCCGGCAAGCGTCAGATCGGCATATTTCTTCGTCCGCCAGACCGGCAGGTCGTCGGTTGTCATGGAAGTCTCCGATGTGAATTGAGAAACTGGCGGTCGCGGCTACTGCCGCATCCGGTCCGCCACCCGCGCCAGAACGCCGAGCCCCCACCAGGCCGAAAGGCTCGCCGCTGCCGCCTGTCTTTTGAATCGCTTGCGCCCTTCCGTTCAAAGACAGAGTCAGCCTCTTCACAAACCGATTCCGAAGATCGGCGCGATGATTCAGCGACACCTCACAGAGCGCTGTTCTTTCAGTCTTTTTTAACCGGTCCAGCCTGAAGCCGAGATCGTCCCTGACTATTTCGCACCTGTGACTTGACGCATCGCCAGTGGTAAAAATAGGTGGTGCAACCGTCATGATGACGGCCAGCAGTCCGCTGCCGTCTAGGCTCGGGCTGCGTCCTGTCAGTACCCGACGGCCCGCCGCTTCTCCTCATCGTTGAGAAACGCCGCCGCCCCCACCCGAGCCCAAAGTTCGGACCGCTCCGCCTGAAGCCCGCTCACCTGATCGAGATCCGGCACCAGACGCAGCGCCGTTTGCCCCTCCTCGGAAAGCCAGGTCGCAAAGGACGCCGCCGTGCGGGTCACCAGCGGCAGCACGGTCAGCCGCCAGAAGGCCCGGTTGGCCTCCTGGTAATTGGCATAGGTCGCATCACCCGGAATGCCGATCAGCATGGGCGGCACGCCGAAGGCGAGCGCGATGTCGCGCGCCGCCCCATTCTTCGCCTCGACGAAATCCATTTCGCGGGGCGACAGCCCCATCGCCTTCCAGTCCAGCCCGCCTTCGAGCAGCATCGGCCGCCCTGCCCGCACCGCGCCGGAATAGCCCTCCTCCAGCTCCGCCTTCAGGCGATCGTACTGGTCGGGCGTCAGGTTGCCGCCTTCCTTCGGCTGGTAGACCAGCGCGCCGGAAGGCCGCGCCGAGTTGTCGAGCAGCGCCTTGTTCCAGATCGCCGCCGCATTGGAGAGGTCGAGCGCCATCGAGGCGGCTTCGAGCGGCGCAAAACCCAGCCGGTCGTCGAGCGGATGAAACAGCCGCAGATGCAGCACCGCCTGCCCTTCGCCCCCGACCCCGTCGCCGACGACATGCCGGCGCACATGGTTGCCCGCGCGATATTCATAGGCCTCCGGCCAGCCATCCCGCCCCTCGACGATGCGCACCCGGTCGGGCCGCAGCAGATGCAGCTCCCGCAGGTCTTCCCCCACCCGCACGCCTTCGACGAAGGCATTGCCGGACAGCAGGAGGTGGCCATACAGCGTCTCGAAAAAATCCATGCCCGCCATGCGCCCGTTCGGCCGGGCGAGCAGCGCCAGCCGGAAATCCTCCGGCCGCTCGGTGTCGCCCTCATAGGCAAGCCAGGGCACCGAGCCGGCGGCCTCCGCGATCATGCGCACCGCACGGTGCGCCACCGGGTTCTTCATGAACCCTTCGCGGGCAAGCGACGCATAGGCGCGGCTCGACCAGTGCGCCCGGCCCTCGGCCGCCAGCGTGAGCACACCCGATGCCTTGGTTTCGGGCACGGCAGAAACCCCGGCGCGCCGCCAGGGCAGGAAAGATGAAAATCGCATGGGTGCATCCTGTTTCAGCCCACCGTCGCGTCAGGCGCCGGTGGGCGGGGAAAAATCAGGCCGTGCCTGTTTGCAAAACGCCGAAAACAGGCCTTCGCCCGTCATCCGCCCTCGGCCTCGCAGGTCCCGGCCATCGAGCCGAGCCCATCCGCGTGGAAGACGCCGCCGTGAAGGACGCCGGACACGGGCTGATTGCCAGCGTCCTTGAACTGCAGCTTGAAGATCCGGTATGGCGCGTCGTCCCATTGTCCCTTGGCTTCGCTCATCACGAGCGATCCCTCGACACAGCCCGAGCCCCGGCAGAAGGTTCCCTGCTTGGCCACGAAATCCAGTCGCAGGTCCGCCGGCATGGTGTTTTGCTCACAGTCGTGCGTGCAATCATAGATGACCTGCGCGCGGCAATTCACGATCGCCGGTCCATCGGCAGCGGAGGCCGCGCCTGCTGCCAGCCCGGCGAGAACAAGAAGAAACCTACGCATCGTCAACCCCCCGTCGTGTAGCTGATGGCGCCATAATAGTTCTTGGCATAGCTGGCGACGAGATCCGCCCTTTCGAGCCCGTTTATCATGCGCCGTGCATTCCTCCATTCTTCCTTCGTGGGGGAAAAAAAGTCGCCGAGCTTTTTCCCGGTGAAGCTGCCCTTGATCATGCCCTTGAACAGGATCGTGACGGCGGTCTTGAGATCCATCGCCAGCGTCGGATTGCCAACAAGATCGAGGCCGGTTTCCGTCGACATCTTCTCGTAGTTCGATTTGTGGGTCAGTTGCACCAACCCGCGCCCAAGCCAGCTTCTGCCCCTGCTGTCCTTGTGCCAGTAGGGTGTGGAAACCCATGGCAGCCTGCCCGCGTTGAAGGCCCTGTCCAGAATGGCGATGGCCTTGTCATCGGTGCCGGCGAAGGTTTCGCGTACGGCCTGCATGGTACGACCGGTTTCGTGATGCGCGGTGCCCAGCATATAGGCGAGCCAGCGATCATCCGCGTCCGGCATTTCGCCTTCCCACTTGTCGAGGATCGCCGTCAGCCCATCGACCTGGGACTGCCTCAGGCTTCCGTCGAAGAGAACGGCCCGCGCCTGATTGAAGAAAAACGTCCTGTTGATTCCCATTTCACCCTCCCCTGGCCTGTTTGAGGCCACGACACAGCCATCGGCGACGCCTGATGGGGCACCGGTCGGAAACTTCCTGAACTGCCTGCGGATGCCTGGAACGGCTGAAGCGACTACCGCACTTCAGCACTCGCGCACTCAACCACGGAATGCGCGAAAATGCACCCAGAAAATGCAATCCGGGACCAAATCCAACCCTCAGCGGCCCTCAAATCCCCCGCACCCGCGGTTCGCCCTGCCGGTCGAGCACGAGTGCCGTCAGCGCCCAGACGAGCGCGTCGAGCCGGTCCGGCGAGCGGCCGGCGGAGAGCCCGTCCGGACCGAAGTCGCACATCTGGTCTTCCAGTTCAGGAAAGGCGCTCGCATGCCCCACCCGCCCCTGCTCGTAGAGCGCGGCAACCGGCTCGGCGCGCAAAAATTTGCCGCGCGTTGCCCGCACCGTCGAAACCGGCAGGTTGGCATCGACGCTTTTCAGCATCGCCGTCACCATGTCGCCGCCCTGGTTCACCTCGGCGACCACGCGGTCGGCATCGAACCGCCTGAACGCGCGCACCACCGCGCCCGCCCAGCCCGCCGGGCTGGCGCCCGTCACCGAGCAATCGGCCAGAACCACACCGCGCCCCGTCCCGTCCATGCCAGACACGACGATGCCGCAGACCGAAGCCGCGGATGCCGTCGCCGGCGGATCGACCGCCACGACGATGCGTGACAGCGGCCCCGGGTTTTTCAGCCGGATCGCCTCCAGCCGCGCACGGCTCCACAGTGCGTCCTCGCGGTCGGCGATAAGCTCGCCGTCCAGCTCCTGCCGACCAAGACGCGTGCCGCCGTAGCGGTCGGCCATGGCGGTCAGGAAGCCCGGCGACAGGTTTTTCGCATTGTCCTGCGTGCTGATGCGCCGTACTTGCGTCCGCGGATCGTCCGCCAGCGCCCGCAGCAGTGGCACGGGCCGCGGCGTCGTCGTCACCAGCACGCGCGGATCATCGCCCAGGCGCAGGCCGAACTGCAGCATGTCCCAGGTCTCCTGCGCATGTTTCCATTTGCCAACCTCGTCGCACCAGGCGAGATGGAACTGTGGTCCGCGCAGGCTTTCCGGATCTTCCGATGAAAAGATCTGCCCGATCGATCCGTTCGGCCAGACGAGCCTTCGGCGCGACGCCTCGAATTCCGGCCGCGATCGACCCGCAATCCGGCAGATGCCGGAAACGCCGTCGATCATGACCTCACGCCCGTCGCCCAGCGTTTCCGCCACGAGCGCGATGCGGATATCCGGCCGCGCCAAAGCCATCGCATGCACCCATTCCGCCCCCGCCCGCGTCTTGCCGGAGCCGCGCCCACCCATCAGCAGCCACACCCGCCAGTCGCCAGGCGGCGGCATCTGCGCCAGCCGGCTTTGAAATTTCCAACGGTTGAGGCCGGCCCGACGGGTCGGCAACACCCTCGCCGCCGTCTCCGGCCGGTCGCCTGCCGATTGGTTCCCAGCATCTACCGCCACGCATGGCCGCAACCCCTCCCCATCGATTGATGTTAGAGGTATTTCGACCGTTTCCACGTCCCCCTTCTCCCCGTCTACGGAAAGAAGGTCCCGGCAGGGGGATGAGGGGCAAGTGCCATCGGCAGGACCAACATTCCGGCTGCCGAGCCCGGCTTCAAGCGCATCGGCTTTCTTTCGCAAGTCCTGCCAGTCCCGCTTTTCGTCGATCATTGTGAAGCCCGCAGCCGCTGTTGCAGCAATCTTCTTGATCTTCCGGTCAAGCGCCTTACCCAACCGCCGTTTGTTACGGCCCACTTTCCGCGCGCGCGGCAACATCGCCACCAGACCCGCTTTCCCGCATCCAGTCTTCCTTGGCGGCATGCACCCGTTCCTTCACCCGCGCCTCGATCAACCGTTCGAACTCCTCCGCCAGCGCCGCCTCGTCGTCCGGCTCGCCGCGCGCCGCTTCCGCCTCCACGCGTTCGTTGATCAGCGTGCGCTGCAGGCTGTCGATCTTTTCCAGCGTGCGCACGATCAGCGAAACCGCCTCGATCGCCGCCTTGGCGTCGGTCTGCGCAAGCTTGCGCGCCGCATCGTCCTCGGCCACGTCGGCATCCCGCTCGGCCAGTACCTTCTGGCTCTGGAAGCGCTGGAACCGCTCGCGCAGCTCCTTCGTCATTTCGAGCAGCATCGCCTGCATGTCGAGGAACGGATCGAGCGGCGCCTGCGCCTTGGTATCCAGCACCAGCGCCGGCCCACCCGCAAACCCATCCCGCCGCCCCGCCAGCCCGTCATAAACCGCCGGCTCCGGCGTGACGCCGAAAAGCCCGATATCGATCGTCACCGCATCCATGGCAAAATCCGCAATGAAAAGGCGCCCGGTCCGAGGAGCCGCGCGCCTGTCAATAAATTCCTATCAATCGATCACCACTGAGCCAATCGCCCGCAGCTTTCCGACTATGCCATAACCCTATCAAACCACCGTGACGCCGTCAAGGATTATTTTCCTATTTTTATTCGAACGCGCTATGGCCTGATGACCCCGACAATTTTGGGGTCGCCGACGGCAATCGTCGACACTTGAACGGCATCGAGGACGTCACCTCCGATAAAGGAAGCAACCCCGTTCTCGATTGCGAACACAATGCCGGACTGCCCAACCCAAAGTCCGCTCATATCGATAGCTGACGACCCCGCGGTCGTGCTCAGCGCGCTTCCCATATTTCTGCGCCAGATGACGACGATGTCGCCGACCCGCACCGGATTTTGCGGTCCGACGGCAAACCCGGCACCGACTTTCAGCGCGCTTGTCCAAAGCGCCTTGTGCGAAGAACTCGGAACGATTTGCTTCGCGTTTCCGGACTTGCTGATGAGCCAGGACGTAAACACCGCCGACCATGGCAAACCAGTCCCAGTAGCCAGTAGGGACACAGCTTGCATATACTCCTGAATTGGCGCGCCGTTACAGGTTTCGTGTACACCCCTGTTGTATTCCCCGATGCCGGCCGCGAGCATAATACCTACGGGCGTGCCTTCGAGCGAAGCGGGAACCGGTGTTTTTATGGAGCGGCTTTCCAGCTCCGCGGAGCTCGGGCACGCTACCCCGGATGTCGCTTCGCCCGCAGGCGTCGGGAACGCCACAGGAAGGTCAGCGTCATCACAACCATAGGCCTTGTTCAGCCGTTCACGAAGAAGCAGCGCATATTTTTCGGGATTTCCCTTACCGACACCGAGTACATAATCAGGAATTTCGAGCAACCCGAAGCTTGCCGCCAGACAAATCCTTGCCTTCCGCTCCCTCATCGCCAGTTCAGGCAGGTTTTTTCCGTCTGCTCCGCCGGCAATCGTGTCAGGATCGATAATCAGCAGATGCTGAAAAATAGCGGCCTGCCGCTCCATTTGCTTGATCTGCAATCCAACATCCTGCTCGTTTTGCTCCTTCAGCAAATCAAAGCCGCCGGTGACAACCGCAGTCACGACACCACCCAGCAGAGTGAAGAAGGCGGCCCAGGGGAACAGGTGTAACCATGGAGCTCGCCGCACCGTGTCACCCTTCAGCCGTTCGACCACGGTCTCAGGGGCTTCCTTCAGTTGGGCAAAGAGCTGGATCCATTGCTCTCCGGTAACGGAGCTATCCGACAGTATCTTCTGGAAGATGCGCTCTTTTAAGTCGTCACTATCCTGTGCGTTCTGCCCCATTTGTGTGCCCCCTGAACAAGGCCCGTGCCCCAACGACCTACAGCCGATGCTACAATTTGCGCCACATAAATCAATCTGGAATTGATAAAGCGAGTTCGGATATGCCGGCGACACTCGGCAGTTTCCGCAAGGCATGGCTCGTGATACTATCGCCCCATGAAATCAAACGATCTCATCGCGATTGCGCTCGGCATGCCGGAAGCACAGGAGAGTGCGCATTTCGGCAAGCGCGACTTCCGGGTGGGCGAGAAGATTTTCATGTCGCTGCCGCAGCCGGGCCGCGCAGTGCTGAAACTGACGCCGGGCTAGCAGGCAATGTTCGTCGAAACCGATCCGGGGCTATGCGCACCGGTGCCGGGCGGATGGGGCCTCAAGGGCTGGACGTCGGTCTATTTCGACAGCGCGGACGGCGAGCGCGTTCGCGACCTGATCGGCACCGCCTGGCGCAACGTGGCGCCGAAAACACTTGTCGCCGCCAGCCTGCACTGACGCCGCCTATTTTTCCTCACCCACCTCCATGGGCCAGGTCACGAGATAGTCCTCGTAGTCGTCGGTATCGATGCCCTCTTCGCTGATCGTGCGCCCACGGGCCGAAATGCCGGCCTGGTGCACGGTGTCCGGGTCGCCGGAAACCAGCGGGTGCCACCAGTAGAGGTCGTGGCCGTCGCGCACAAGGCGGTAGCCGCAGGTCGGCGGCAGCCAGCTGATCGTATCGACGCTCTCCACCGTCAGCCGGATACAGTCGGGCACGGTCGCCTGGCGGTTTTCGTAGTCCGAGCAGCGACAGCTTTCGCCGTCGAGCAGCACGCAGCGGATCGACGTCCAGGCGATTTCGCCGGTGTCCCAGTCTTCCAGCTTGTTGAGACAACAGAGCCCGCAGCCATCGCACAGGCTTTCCCACTCCGTGTCGTTCATTTCGGCAAGCGACTTCGTCTTCCAGAAAGGCAGATCGCCGGGCTTTTCCGCATTGTTGCTCATCATGTCCGACCCCTGAACCCCTCGGGGCCAAAGGTCAAGGGCTGTGGCCGCTAACCGTTTCCCGCAAATTCCGTTCTGTCGCCTTCAAAAGACTGATATCGTCCCTGAATAAACCGGTGGTGAGAGGACGTTAACCGAATACGGGCAGGTTGTGACCGCCCGCCAAGAGGTCCGCGATCGTGGAAGACGACAGCCAGAAACCGACAAAACCCCGCCGCCGCAAGCGGCACTTTCTTCTGCGCATCGATTCCTGGATCGACTCCACGGTCTGGAACGCCGGTTTTCGCCTGGCCGAAATCTGGGAAGAGATCACCATCTTCTCCCGCCGCTTCCACGTCAAAGGCTGGAAAAAGGCTGTCTTCGAGGTCGCCGGCGAAGGCATGAACCTCGGCACTGCCGGCTTCGTGCTGCTGCTTGCCCTGGCGCTCCCCGCCTTCGAGGAAACCACGGGCAACTGGCGCGCGCAGAGCGATTTCGCCGTCACCTTCCTCGATCGCTACGGCAACGAGATCGGCCACCGCGGCATCATCCACGAGGATTCCGCGCCGATCGATGAACTGCCGGACCATCTCATCAAAGCGGTACTCGCGACGGAAGACCGCCGCTTCTTCAGCCATTTCGGCATCGATTTCCTCGGCCTCGCCCGCGCCATGAACGAGAATGCCCGCGCCGGCGGCGTCGTGCAGGGCGGTTCCACCCTCACCCAGCAGCTCGCGAAAAACCTGTTCCTGTCGAACGAGCGCACCATCGAGCGCAAGGTGAAGGAAGCCTTCCTCGCTCTCTGGCTGGAGGCGAACCTTTCCAAGAAGGAAATCCTGCGGCTCTATCTCGACCGCGCCTATATGGGCGGCGGCACCTTTGGTGCGGCGGCGGCGGCGCAGTTCTATTTCGGCAAGAACGTCACCGATGTGAACCTCGCCGAATCCGCCATGCTCGCCGGCCTGTTCAAGGCGCCTGCGCGCTACGCGCCCCACGTCAACCTGCCCGCCGCCCGCGCACGCGCCAACGAGGTTTTGACCAACCTCGTGCAGGGAGGGCTGATGACCGAGGGCCAGGTGATCGCCGCCCGGCGCAACCCCGCCACCATCATCGACCGCAACGAGAAGACGGCGCCGGACTTCTTCCTCGACTGGGCCTTCGAGGAGGTGCAGCGCATCGCAAAACCCTTCGCCCAGCATTCGCTCATCGTGCGCACGACGATCGACATGGGCCTGCAGGCCGCCGCCGAGGAAGCCGTAGAAAGCGGCCTGCGCCAGTATGGCGAGAGCTACCGCGTCAAGCAGGGCGCGCTGGCGATGCTGGAAAATGGCGGCGCCGTGCGCGCCATGGTCGGCGGGCGTGATTATGGCGAGAGCCAGTTCAACCGCGCGACAAGGGCGCTGCGCCAGCCGGGCTCGTCCTTCAAGGCCTATACCTATGCCGCCGCCATGGAATCCGGCATGACGCCCGAGACGACCATCGTCGATGCGCCGATCAGCTGGAACGGCTGGTCGCCGCAGAATTACGGCCGCAGCTTTGCCGGCCGCGTGACGCTGATGACGGCGATGGCGAAGTCCATCAACACCGTGCCGGTCCGCCTCGCCAAGGACAAGCTCGGCACCAAGCGCATCGCGGAAATCGCCAAGGAAATGGGCGTCGAAACACCGCTGCGCACCGACAAGACCATGCCGCTCGGCACCTCGGAAGTCACCGTGCTCGACCAGGCGACGGCCTATGCCGTCTTCCCTGCGGGCGGTCTGCAGTCGCGCCGCCACGGCATCAGCCAGATGCTCAATTACGACGGCGACATCCTCTACGATTTCGGCCGCGACGAACCGCCGGCCAAGCGCATCCTGTCCGAACAGGCGGATTCGTCGATGAACCGCATCTTCGTCACCATTCCGGTGAGCGGCACGGCGCGGCGCGGCGCGCTCGATCGCGGCATCGTCTCGGGCGGCAAGACGGGCACCACCCAGGCCTATCGCGACGCCTGGTATGTCGGCTTCACCGGCAACTACACGACCGCCGTCTGGTTCGGCAATGACGACTATACCTCGACGAACAACATGACCGGCGGCTCGCTGCCCGCCATGACGTTCAAGCGCCTGATGGACTATGCCCATCAGGGCATCGAGCTGAAACCCATTCCCGGCATCGAAAACCCGCTGCCGGACGGCACGAAGGCGACCGAGGTGGCTGCGACGACCGGCGACGAGAACCCGTTGCCGGCGCTTGTCCGCCCCCGCTCGCTCTCGGCCGATGTCACCAAGCTCTTGAAAGACATCACCCGCCAGTTCAATGAGGCGAAGCCCCTGAAGGCGGACGGCCGCGTGGCCGCGCTTGACGGGGCTCGACCGAACCGGACAGAGTAACCAGAAGCTGATTCCAACGGTCGATTGCCCTTGTTCCGTACACCCCTCGTCATCGCTACAGCGCTCGCCGTCGCCTTCGGCCTCGGCATCCTGAGTTCGATCTATGCGCTGAGGGCGACGGTCGGCTTCGGCGCCATTGCGCTCGGGCCGTGGACCGCCTTCCCGGCCGCCCAGACGATCGACGCCGACCCCTATGCGAAGGCGCACCGCGCACGCGACGGCAAGCTGCTGCTCGGCGCCGCCGAGGGTCTCACCTTCACCGCAGCAAAGGACAGCGAGAACCGCTCGCTTGTCGAAAATTGCCGGTATGAAATCCAGGGCATCACGCCGCCTGCCCGCCTCTGGACGCTGCATGCGGCCGACCGCAACGGCAACCCGCTGCCGGGCACGCTGCCCGGCCTGCCGACCGGCATCAACGCCTGGTCGGTATTGCGCAGCGCCGACAGCAGTTTTTCGATCCGCATCGCCGCGTCGGCCACGCCCGGCAACTGGCTCGCCGTGCCGGAGGGCAAGGCACCGTTCCTGCTGGTCATGACCCTGCTCGACACGCCGACGGCCGGCAGTTCCGGCGTCATCGACCTCACCATGCCCGGCATCACCCGGCTGGACTGCGCCGATGCGTAGTCTGCTCTATGCCATCGCCGTCGGCCTCGTCGGCGCCGCACTCCTGCACATCGTCATCATCCTCTCCCTGCCGAGCTTTACCGGCCGCGACGCCTATACGCGCGTGCAGAGCTTCGGCGAGGCGAACCGCTTCTTCCCGCTGGGAAACACCGGTGATACGCTGGCGCCGATCAACGACGATCCGGCCATGAAGACCGCCGTCTGCACCTTCTCGGTGGAAAACGGCCCGATCCGCCTTTTTGCGGCGGGCGAAGTGCCGTTCTGGTCGCTCGTCGTCTATGACGAAGCCTCCAACGAGGTCTTCAGCATGAACGACCGCACCTCCGTCAGTGGCGCGCTCGACACGCTGATCGCCACGCCGATCCAGCTCATCGGCATCCGCAAGGCCGTGCCGCAGGAGCTGGAACAGTCGATCCTGGTCGAAATGCGCGGCGAGGAAGGTTACGCCGTGCTGCGCACTTTCGTGCCCACGCGAAGCCGCGAGAACGCGGCAAATGCCTTCCTGGCGGATGCCAGTTGCGA
Organism: Sinorhizobium sp. RAC02; assembly: GCF_001713395.1. NCBI lineage: Bacteria > Pseudomonadati > Pseudomonadota > Alphaproteobacteria > Hyphomicrobiales > Rhizobiaceae > Sinorhizobium > Sinorhizobium sp. RAC02. The sequence continues at coordinate 1,959,870 of NZ_CP016450.1, forward strand.
GTCGTTTCCGGCAGAACAACAATAAGGAAGTAGCTCGCCTGGAGTTCGAAGAGCAGGTTTTCCCTGCGATCGTAGATGCGCCGCGACCATCAGCGCGCAAATCCAAACGCTGCGACCGCAGCGATCGGCGAAATCGTCATCAGGGCCGGCGGGCTGTATCCGGGGCGGTCGTCTTCGCGGCCTTGCTGCGCGCGGCAAGCATGGCCGGGGTCAGGCGCTCATAGCGCACGCCGGTGAACAGAAGCACCTGGGCCGGGGCCTCGCGGCGAATGGTGTCGCGTCTGGTGGTTCGCGCGAGCCATTCCTTTAATCGTACTACGTCTGCCATTCTCGCCTCCAAAAGAAGAATCGAGACGGATGAAGTACTCCTACAATCTCACCCTGCCCGTTTCCGGGCCGGTGCATCCGGTTCCGTCGTCACCCGGCTGCGACATGAGCTGATGTCATCCCAGTCGCATACAGGTGGAAAACGGCGATACGGGTCCAAAAGTTTCCCATTCACGAGAAATTGTCTGGGACCGTCCGGTATCCGGACCATCGCACCTTTCCCATCGAACCAGCGGCGCCCTTTGGCGGACCGCCGTTCCAACACCCGAATCATACCACGTCCATCGAATTAGACGAGCCGATCCATGTCCCTAAAACTAACGACTATCGGGTTAACATGCTGTTAACACTAGCCTGAAGATCGCATGCGCGCAGTTCCCTATGGCACAGGCGCTTACCGGATAGGCGTCCTGATGCGGCACGCCGACAGCGAAGGCACGGCCTGCAACTCATGCGGCAGCGCTTTGTAAACATTGCCGTTTCCGCGCGAGCAAGGTTAACGGCTCGCTAACGCTTTTCCTCTATTTTTCATGAACGACAATGGGGATCGGCAAGGGGCTGCCGTTCCGGGGATGACGGGTGTTTTGTGGCGGACAGGTTTCGCGAATTGGAGAGACCGCAGGCGGGGCGGCCGAAGGACATCGTGTTGATGGCCACGGTTTCCAGCTTCGAGAGCCTGCGTTTTCCGTCCCGGTCGGATCTTTATCAGTTCGGCGAACTGTTCGCGCCGCTCTATGACGCCTCCACCGAGGAAGCGCGCCGGCAGGCCGTCGCCGCCCTGTCGCGCTGCCCGCAGATCCCCGACGACACCGCCCTCTTCATCGCCCGACAGCCGATCGGCATCGCCGCCATATTCCTCATGGGCTCGAAGGCCATCCCCGATGCGACGCTGATGCGCATCCTGCGCGCGTCCGGTCCAGAGCATGCCCACGCCATCGGCCGGCGGGACGATCTTTCACCCGCCATCATCGAGGCGCTGGTCGGCACGCATCAGGACCATGCAAGCCGCCGCACCGGCGAAGACCGGGAACTGGCTCTCGCGGAAGCGGCAAGGCTGGAGCGGGAAGAACGGATGCGCGAGGAGCTGCGCGCCCTCGTTCGTGCCGCAACGCCTGCGGCCGAAGCGCCTGCCGGGCTCGAGCCGGCAACAGAAATGCATCAGGTGCTGTTCGTGCGTTTTGCGCGCGGTGGGGAAATCGGGATGTTGGCGGTGACGCTCGCCGATGCACTCGCCTCCAGCCAATGGCTTTCGGAGCGGATCCTGCTCGATGTTTCCGGGCGGCAGCTTGCCGAAACGCTGGTGGCGCTCGACCTGCCCGAAGCAGACAGCGCGTTCATTCTGGAAAAGATCTATCCGCATCTTGCCGCGGGCGGCGCGGAAGCGCTGCTGTCGACGCTAGACCCCGCCGAGGCGATCCTCAGGGTCGAAAGCTGGCAGAGGGCGGACAGCTACACGAACGGCAACGGCCTGCCGAAGGCGGCCAATGGCGACGACGCGCAGGCGAACGGGCAGGATCACCATGACAGGTCCTCCGTGACGAAACGGCAACGCGCCGTCGGTTGAAATCCAGTTCTGTTAGAAAATACGGCGCTTGGCCGGCAGGCGAACCGTCGCGCCTTCGTTGCGCTCGGCGGAGAGCGCGGCCAGCATGGTCACGACGAACATTCCCGAAATCAGCAGTGCAAGGGCAGGCAGCACGATAAACATGGGCGTTTCTCCAGGGCTTCACAGGCCGTTGCCTGTGCCTCCCTTTTCCCATGTCGGCCGCCTGCCGGCTGTTCCCGCAGGAACAGGATAGTCAGAACAGGAAGTCGCCCTTCGAAAGATCGGAGAGATCGACATGCTTCAGCGTCAGCACATCGTTGCCGGCGCGGATCAGCACGTCGTCGCCGCTCTGCACCGCATGGTTCTTCACGAGGTCGGCAAAGCTGGTGATGTCCGCAAGGCCGGAGAAATCGACGCGGTCCGTGCCCGGCGCAAAATCCGTCACGCTGTCCTTGCCCGAGCCCCTGGAGAAGATGAAGACATCGGCCCCGCTGCCGCCGATGAGCGTGTCGTTGCCCTTGCGGCCGACGAGGATATCGTTGCCGGCCCCACCGGCGAGCGTGTTGCCACCGCTGTTACCGATGATCACGTTGTCGAGGCCATTGCCGGTGCCGCTCATGCCGGCGGTGCCGAGCAGGATGAGTTTTTCGAGATTGGCGCCGAGCTTGTAGCTCACCGACGACTGCACCGTGTCGATCCCCTCGCCCGCCTTCTCGACGAGTTTCAGGGCCGCATCGGCGACGAGATAGGTGTCGTTGCCCTTGCCGCCCGCCACCGAGCCGATCACCTTGCCGCCGCGTGTGTCGAAGATGTCGTTGCCGGCACCGAGATCGACATTGCCGCGGATCGTGCCGTTGTTGGTAATGGCCTCGACACCGCTGCCACCCTTCAGCGCAAGGCTGTCGGCGGTCAGCGAGCCATTGTTGGAAAAGATGTTCTTGCCGCTGCCCAGCAGGGACACCGCAACACCCGATGTCGCCGTCACGGCGCTATTGTTGGTCAGCGTCGCATTCGCGCCGTCGATGAAGATGCCGGATGCACCCTTCAGGATGCCATTGTTGGTGATCCGTGCGCCCGCGCCACCGACGTCGATGCCGTCACCCATAGTCGAGGTGATCGTCTTGTGGTTGGCGAAATTGGCGTTCGCACCATCCAGCCGCACGGTATCCCGGGCGGCGGTGATCGTGCCGTTGTTCGACATGACGAGGTTAGCGCCCGTCACGACAATTCCTTCGTCGCCGCGCGAGACGACCTTGCCGTTGTTGGTAATGATGGCGTTCGCGCCGGTGACCGTGATTGCATCGAGCTTGGCATCGACCGTGCCGCTGTTGGTCACGGTGGCCTTCAGGCCGGCGCTGCGAATGCCGTCATCCGCCGTCGACTGGATGAGCCCGTAATTGGTGACGATCGTCTTCACGCCCGATGCGATCACCGCATCGCCGGCGCTCTTCACCGTGCCATGGTTGGTGACGAGCGCATTATCGCCGCTCGCCTTGACGCCCACGGCGCTGGACAACACGGATCCGCGGTTGGTGAAATTCAGGCCTTCGCCAGTAAAGACGCCAGCATAGGTGCCGCCGGACAGCGTGCCGTGATTGGTAAGGACCAGATCCGCCCCGCTCGCCGTCAGACCGACCAGCTTCGCGGAGACAACGCCGTTCGCCTTGATGGTAACGTCGCCGGCATTCGCCTTGATGGCGGTGGAGCCCAGAACCACGCCATTGCCGGCGGAAGACGTGACCTTGCCGTCGAACACCAGAGAGCGGCCGGTATAGGTGCCGGCGGCATCGACGGCCGTACCCTTGGTTGCGATCGAAACGCCGGGCGCAACAATCCACTGGCTGTTTGCCTGCCTGGCAAGGAGCGTCGACGTCATGTCGACCTGGATATAGTACTTGGTCATTCCTGTCGGGCGTCCATCATTGACGTGGCCACGTCTTAAAGTCCTATCGGCAAAGAATCCGTTTCAAATGCGGCCGGTGCCGACGAATTTCTCAAAGCGGTTAACGGCGAAAGAACCCGTCATCCTTCGGCTCGGCCGCGCCGAAATCGATCAGGTCACCGAGATCGTCCGTCTCGACCGTCACCACCCAGAGGTCGCTATCGAAGCGCCGCTCCCGGTCGATCGCCGCAGAAACCGCGGCCGCGTCCACCCCGCTCAGCCGCGTCTCGAACAGCCGCTGGCCGCTCTCCTCCGCGTCGAAGAAACTCTGCGGCGCCGGGGCATAGAGGGTCTCCGACCCGTCGCGAAAAACCTGCCGGACGAACACCGCCCCCGCCTCCTCCGCGCCCTTCTCCTCGACAGCCGCAAAATCGCCGCGGGCGAAGACACGGCGCATCAGGGCGGAGACGAAAATATCGGTGCGAAGACGCATGGTCGCGGCATACACCGCGCCGGGTGCCGGGGCAATCGCCAGATCTATACGCGGATCGCCAGCCGCAGACCGCCCCAGTGCCGGCCATTGACGGTGATGGGCGCGGAAATGTCCTTCATCAGCACGAACTGCCCACCGCCCATGTCGCGACGATAGGTCTGGAGGAGGAATGGCTGTGTGTTGCGGCCGGCGGCCAGCCCCACCCGATCGTTGAAGATGCGGCGGTTGCGGCAGTTCGCGGTGTTCCAGGCAGGATCGCCCGGCCGCTGCGGCTCGGCGAATTTGCGGTTGTGCGTCGGCAGGTAGCCATTTTCGTCCACCGCCACACAGAAGGCGATGCGCTGGTCGCGCGTGGCGGCCGGCTCCTGGATTGCCGGAAGAACGCGATCGGTAAAGTCGGTGAACCGCGTCATCATCTGCACCGGATCGCTGCCCGGGATGGGCCGGTATTGCCGGTCGAACAGCGCCTCCATGCCGATCTCGCCGCTCAGCACTGCACCGGCAAAACGTGCCGAAACCTCGTCAGCCAACGCCTGAACCAGGCGAATATAGGGACTGTCCGGCGTCGCGATCCCCGCGCTCGCCGTCGCCTGGATGATGCGCTCGGAGATGGTCACCACTTCGCCGACCTTGCCGGAGGCCTTCTGCAGCACCTCGTTGGAGCGGATGATCTCCGTCGAGGCTGCACCGATCGACCGGGCGAACTCGCTGCATTCCTTGTCGACGGCGCCTGTCGTGGCCGCGAGCGAGGACGCACTGTCGAGGATCTTCGACATGACCGCCTCCACGCCGGCAAACGAGCCCTGCACCTGCGACGCCGTCACCTTCACGCCCTCTGCCGATACGCGTGCGCCCTCGCCCGCCGCTTCCAGCCGGTCGATGCGCGCGCGCAGTTCCTGCAACGTCTTCTGGATCGAGGCCGTCGTGCTGGAGGTTTCCAGCGACAGTGTGCGCACCTCCGCGGCGACCACCGCAAACCCCTTGCCCGCCTCGCCTGCACGCGCCGCCTCGATGGCGGCATTGAGCGCCAGAAGGTTGGTCTGCCGCGCGATAGTGCCGATCGCATCGGCCAGCCGGCCGACATCCGCCAGCGCCCGGGAGAAGGCGGAAATCTCCGTGCCGATCTCGTTGGAGGCCGTCACCATATGGTCGATGGCCGCAATGGAACCGTCGAGCTGCACCGCCTGTTCGCCCAGCACCTTGCGGGCACTCGCGGCCAGCTGGTCGGTTTCTCCAAGCGTGCGGGCAATGTCGCCATTGGTGCTGGCAATCGCCGTCGCCGACTGGGTCAGTCGGGTGAAGAGGCCGGCATGTTCGCGCGATTGCGCGGCCGTATCCTGAATGGAACCCGCAATATCGACCAGATGCAGGCCAAGATCCGAAGCCTCGGCGGCCAGCCCGCCCACGACCCGGCGCAGCGCCCCGGCATCGGCCGGTGCGTCATCTTCAAAAGTATCCGCAGTCTCACGCAAGGCAGCGTTGGACATGGCTCGACAATCCTCCCGGCAATCGGAAGATTATCCGGCAGGCATGGTTAATGCTTCCTTTAAAAGCAACCGGTAGATGTGTGCGTTGCAGTCGTACGACTTTGGTCGCATGCGCGCATTACAGCGCGCCGATGTCTTTCAGCTTGGCGAGCACCTGCGTGTTCGGCTCGCCTGTCACCGGGAGACGGTAGTGCTTCTCGAAATGGCGGATCGCCAGGCGGGTCTTTTCACCGATCAGGCCGTCCACGGCGATATCCGTATAGGCGATGTTGCTGAGCCCCTTCTGGATCTTCATCACCAGGTCGCTCGGTGCCGGTTTTGCCACGGCGGAGGTGACCGCCGGATCGGCCTCGGCCTCCATGATCGCGGCAGCGACCGGGTCGGCCACGTCCTGTGTGGTCTCGCTTACCGGCGCCGGCCGTTTCTCGATGACCTTGGCCACCTCGTCGAAGGGCCGCTCGCCGGGCATCACGTCGGTGACTTCAGGCAGTTCCTCGCCCTCTTCCAGACGTTCGATGACGAAGGTCGTCTGGTCGTGCGGTTCGGGCTTGGTCGCCGTGAAGCCGAGCGAATTGTCGGCCGCACGCATCTTGAGGAACGGTGCAGGATGGCCGCCCGGTTGGTACCACAGCGCGTTGGCCGCCACGAAGGAGAACACGACGAGGAAAGCGCAGGTGCCGCCGACGGTGCCGGGATTGCGCGCGGCGAGGCCTCCGAGCGCGACAAGCCCGGTGATGACGACGTTTTGCCGACGCGGCGGCGGCGCGGCCGCGCGCTTGCCGGAACCGCCCTTGCGGGCCTGGCCTTGCGGCCGCCGCTCAGGCTGTTTTCTGACGTGCGCGTTCATGGGTCGTGTCCTTGCCATCGAGCGACGGCTCGTAAACGGTCTCACTGCCCGCTGCAAGGCGCGGCGGGAAATCAACGGTGGATGCGGTGGTCAGCCGGTGGTCGTCCTCGTGCATCACGCCGGACCCGTCCGCCGGCACGCGGATGGTAATGACGGTGCCCTCGCCCGGCCGGCTCTGGATAATGAAGCTGCCGCCATGCAGCGCCACAAGACCCTTGACCAGCGACAGGCCGAGGCCCGTGCCTTCGTACTTGCGGGTATATTCGTTCTGCACCTGCATGAAGGGCTGGCCGATCAGCGCAAGCTTGTCGGCCGGGATGCCGATACCGGTATCGCTGACGGTCAAAAGCAGGTCCTTGCCCTCGCGCGCCGCATCGATGGTGACGACGCCGCCGCGGTCGGTGAACTTGATCGCGTTGCCGACGAGGTTGATCAGGATCTGCTGGATCGCCCGCTGGTCGGCCACCGCTTCGCCGATGGCACGCGGCACGCGGCTCGTCAGCTTGATGCCCTTGTCGCGCGCCTGGAGGCCGAGCATCTGCTCGCAGGCCCGCACGCTGTCGGCGACGATGAAGGGCTCGGTCAAAAGTTCGTAGCGCCCGGCCTCGATCTTCGAGACGTCCAGCATGGTGTTGACCACCGACAGCAGGTGCGAACCCGACTGGTGGATCAGGGCGACATATTCACGCTGGCGATCGTTTTCGAGCTTGCCGAAATACTCGCCGGTCAGAATGTCGGAGAAACCGAGAATGGCGTTCAGCGGCGTGCGCAGCTCATGGCTGACAGCGGCGAGGAAGCGCGTCTTGGCGTCGTTGGCCGATTCGGCTTCCGCCGTCTTGCGCGCACCTTCGCTCTTCAGCCGCGCCTCTTCGGACATGTCGCGCGACTGGGCGACGACGGCGGCAAGCGTGCCATCGGCACCGTACAGCGCCGTCATTTCCACGCGCATATGCATGAACTGCTCGGCATCCGCCTCCAGGCGCGGGCGGTCGATGCGGATGTCCACCGTCTCGCGCACGCCACCCTGGCGCAGGCGATCGATCGCGGCAAGGAAGCCGAGGCGGTCGGAGATGTGGATCTGGTCGAGATAGCCGCGCGCCATCGGGTCGCGCATCCAGGCGAGCATGTCTGCACGGTCGCGGCCGTGCACGGCGGTCACGAAACCACGCGCATCGTGCAGCGTCACGAGGCCGGCAAACAGATCATAGGGAGAGGTCTGCACCGGCGCGCTGGCGGCCAGCTCTTCGGCAAAGGTCTTCGGCTTCAGCGGCTTGGGCTGGCGCACCGAGGTCGCGGCGGCGGCAAGCAGCGCACCGGCGCCGACGACCGCCACACCGGTGGGCAGTGCGGCCGAGGCAGGCATGATGGCGGACAGCGCAAGCGGCAGGCCGGGAATGGCGGCAAGAAGCGCCAGCGTCGTGGCGCGCAGTGACGCGGACGGGCGCTCATCCGTGGCGTCCACGCCCGCAACGCCCGCAACGGCGCCCAGGCGGGCTGCCATTCTGTCAGCGATGGTGGTCAATTGGCGCAACGCAAAACCCTGCCGTTTATGTTCTTTTGTGTGAGCCCAAAATCGCATCGGCGACTTAAGGAAAGAATAAACGACGAGGCCCGAAACCGGCCCAAAAAGCCTCAAAAGTCCCATTTCGGGGCAATCCACCGGCCATTCGTCCGGCGTGGTTAACGGGGTGTAAGCGCCTCATTTTGCGGCATTTTTCTGTTCATGTTAACCTCTGGGGCAACCCGCCCCAAATGCACCTCCCGGCGTTCCGGCGCCTTGGGTCCGGTGGCCGCGCCTTCATCCTTAACGGCAATCGCTAAAATCTGCCTCAAATGCCGGTAAAGTCGGAGATAGGTCGCATTTTACTTAAATCTGGGCAAAACCTGAGTGATTCTTGAAAAGGGGAATTTCCTTCCGGCTCCTATTCTCGCATCAACGGTTCGCCAAGGACCAACAAGCCGAAGGCCGCAAAGAGCCGAGGCCCGATAACAAGGATGGCAAGCGATGTGGTTTCTGATCAAGGGAACGTTCTGGTTCTCCATGGTTCTCGTCCTGCTCCCGTTCCTCGACGCGGAATCCTCCGCGAAGCTCGAGAAGGGGCCGAACGTCGAACTCGGCGACACCTTCACCGCCGCAAGCGAGGCGTTCGGCTACGTGACGGCGATGTGCCTGGAAAAGCCTGACGTCTGCCAGAAGGGCGCTGAAACCTTCGTCGCCCTCGGCCACCGGGCCCGTGAGGGCGCGCGCATCGCCTACCAGTTCCTCGATACACAGTTTGCCGAAGACGGTGCTGCCGTCGCCAAGGCCGATCCGGCGAAGGACGAAGCGCTCGACCAGCCGCTTCCGGATGTCGCCGCGATCGATGCCGACGACGAGGTCATCACCGGCACCGTCGCCATCCCGACCCGCCGCCCCGACCATAAGGGCTGAGACTTTCCGAAATACTGCCTGCCTGACTCGTTGCCCCTGCAACCGCCGTATGGATCCGTTCCGTACGGCGTTTCTTTTTGTGGTGAAGGATTCCGGTTCAAATTCCCGGCGCCCTCGCCTATATGAAGACCGTAATCCCCTAGGATGCCGCAACTCCGCTGAACCCGCTTCGCACCTTCACCGGAATTGCTCAGGACGGAATGCCATGGCCACGCTTCAGCAGATCATTGACGACTTCGCCTATCTCGAAGAATGGGAAGACCGTTACCGCTATGTCATCGAACTCGGCAAGGCGCTGCCGGACCTGCCGGAAGACAAGCGCATAGCGGCCAACAAGGTGCAGGGCTGCGCCAGCCAGGTCTGGCTCGTCAGCCACATTGAGGGCGGCGCCGATCCGGTGATGACCTTCGACGGCGATTCGGATGCCCATATCGTGCGCGGCCTCGTCGCCATCGTGCTCGCCATCTATTCGGGCAAACACGCCTCCGAGATCGCCGCGCTCGATGCCATCGACACGTTCAACGAAATCGGCCTCGTCGAACACCTCTCCTCCCAGCGCGCCAACGGCCTGCGCTCGATGGTCAAGCGCATCCGCGAAGAGGCGGCCATCCGCGTGGCGGCCTGATCGACATCAGACGTAAGCGGCCAGCATGAAGGCGGTTGCCAGGACCAGGATCAGCGTCGGGATCGTCCACATCAGCGTCACATAGGCCTGCTCCTGCACATAGGGACCGAACAGGCGCGCGATGACATTGAAGCGTGAGAACAGGATGTTGACGAACAGCGCCGAGGCGAGCCCGATATAGTTGAGGGCAAACAGCCGGTTCACCGTGTTGTCGCCGACCGACAGGACGGTGTAGCTGCTATAGACCGTGAAGTTCAGCGCGATCACCGCAAAGAGGCCGCCGATGATGATGTTGACCATCTCGTAGGTATCCACCTGGAAGACGCCGTCTTCCATGCTGTTCAGCCAGATCGCCAGCAGCGGGATGAGCAGCGAAGCCAGCAGCGGAATGAAGATCGAGGCGACCACGAGCCCCGGCTGACGCTTGATATCCAGCGCGGCTACGATGCGCGCATGGCTTCCGTTGTACCAGCCCGGCAGCGGCGCGCTCTTCAGGTCGATGAGGCCGATGCTCCAGCCGGCAAGCTCGGCATTGGCGGAGGGGCGGCTGAAGTCGATATCCGACTGGTCGAAGCGCAATTGCATCTCGGCGGTCGTCAGCGTGTCGGCGGCAATCTCGATGGTCAGTTTCTGGCGGTCGAAGGGAAAGCGCTGCACATCGACGCCGACGGTGAAATCGGCCGTCACGCGGTGCAGCAGCTCGGCGCGGCCGGAGGGATAAATCCGGAGCCCATATTCCGAGCGGAGCGCCTCACCCGTCTGGTTGGCGATGCGGACCGGCGGGATCCAGATGTCCTTCATGCGGGCTTCGGCCGCAGAACCCCGCAGCGTCTCCGGCGGGGCACCTCCGGCGTCAGCGGGCGCGGCAAGACGCGAATCGTTCCAGCGCAGGCGCAGGTCCACGGTTGCGCGATACGTTCCGGTGTTCTCGTCGAAACTCTCGATCGACAGAACCGAGGCGCCGGCCTGCACGGTGATCGGCAGCCCCTTGTCGCGCGGCAGCGGCGGGGCGGCCAAACCTGCCGTCACAAAGGCGAAGAGTGCAAGTAGCGAGGCAAGGCAGACGAGGAAGGGACGAAGCGGGACCATCGTCATGCCTTTTCCGGCTCGGTCCGGCGACTGCGGATACGGTCGTACAAGGTGACCAGCGGCTGCATCTCCGCCGGAAACTTCTCCGTTCCCGTAATCGGCGTCAGCGGTGTGCCCGCGCCCACGGCCTCGAAGCGCTCGCCGAGCACGGCGAGCGGCCGCAGGAGAAACCCACGCAGCACGACAAGGATGAAGCCGGCGAGAAGAATGATGGCGATAAGGGTCACCACGCCCTGCCAGATCAAGGAACGGCTGACGGCGGCGCGCGAGGCGCTGAAATCCTGGCTGGCGGCGATGACGCCGAGCGGCGTACCGGAAGCGCTGTTGATCGGCAGCAGCACGACGCCGCGGGCAAGGCCCTGCGCCGCGCGCACATAGCGCAACGGCTCGTTGACCACCGCCAGATCCTCCGGCCGGGCCAGTTCCGTCATCAATTGCGCATTCGTCGCCTCGAACCGAATATATTTGCCGACGCGGTTCTGGTCGCCCAGGCGTTCGGGATCGACACCCGCCGCAAACTCCTTCAGCAATGCCTCGTCGATGTAAAGCGCAAGATCGATGCCATAGGCCGTCTTCAGCGCGGCGAGCAGCGGCCCGTAATCGATGCCGATCTCGAAGGTGCCGATATGTTTGCCAGCGGGATCCAGCACGGGCGCGACGCCGAAAATGGCGGGGCCGTTGCGGGCGACCGCAGCACCCTTCATCGGAACCTGCTCGCGGTTGGCGGCGACCACCAACGGGCGGAAGCGGGTCAGGTCGTCGCCAAACGCGGCCGGGTCGTGCAGCCGCAGGAACGACACGAGCGACGCCAGATGGAACTGCGCCTGGTCGACGCCGTGCCGCGCCTTCTGCCCGGCAAACATCTTTGAAAGTTCGGCGTTCAGCCCGGTCCGGTCGCCCGCCGCAAAGAGTTTTCGCACGACCGGCAGGTCGGAAATCAGCTCAGCCCGCGCCAGCGCCTTGTTTTCGGCGTCGCGGATCGCGGTCTCGACGATGGCCTGCATGGTACGGAACTGATCGGCCTCGACCGCATCGGTCATCCCGGCAAACAACCGGCTGGTGACCAATGCCGCCCCGGCGACGATAACGACGACCGCAAGAATGAGGGCGACGGGAGCACTGCGCCGAAAGGTCATGGAGAGCCTGCAAAGCTGGAGAAACCAACGACTGGTTAACCGCAAGTTAACAGTGGTTTGCCGTGTTTCCGCAAGAGGATTCGACAGCCCAGACGCGAAGTTTTTGTGTCCGCAAGCAACGGATTTGCCAGGCAGGCCTATTGCGGCTTCGGCGCCGGCCGGGGGCTCGACCCGCAGCCACTGACGCCGGTCGCGATCACCTCCAACAGACCAGCCGCCAACTCAGCGTGAAAGGTCCGGCCGATACCCTTCCGCTCCCCAGACGTGGCGGTGCCGCGCGGTCTTCGCCGGCGGCGCGTAGTGGCGGGCCAGGGCCAGCAGTGCGGCGCGCAGCATGAGCTTTGCCGAACGAGCGGGCCATTGACGCTCGCGCTCCACCGTCTCCAGCCCCTTCATGAAGCAGCAGACATCGAGCGCGACACCGGAAAGCTCCGGCCCGATCGCCTCGATGGCGCGGGCGACACGCAACCGCGCGGCAAGCGCCGTATCGGTCAGGTCGCGCCCCACGCCCGCCTCGCCCTTCTGGCGGCTGGCGATACGCGGCTCCCACGACATGGTCATTTTCGGCTGCAGGCCGCCACGCGTGAAGTCCGCATGCAGCCGCTCGCCGGCAGCGAAGGCGCCCTCCGGCAGATAGGCCTCGCCCGATTTCTCCTTCAACCGCGCAAGGCTCGCCAACGGCGATTCCAGCCGGTTGGCGAAGGCCCTTTCCTGAACACCGTCCCGCAGCACGGTCACCGCGGCCATATCACGATGCTGGCCGGCAAAAGGGGTTTGCGCATCACAAAGCCGTCGCTTCAGATGGGCGCGCGCCTCCGGCAACGGGCTCAGCCTCCCCCCGTCACGTCGCAGAAGACCGCGGCTGAGCGCCTCCGCCAACACGGCCGGCGCCAGCGGCTGCCCGCGGCCATCGGCTGCGACCAGCGCATCGTCCTCGACAATCCTCACCTCGCCTGCGGCGAGCACAAAGCGCAGAAGCCTGGCAAGGGCATCGGCATTCCCCTTCCCGTCCGCCTCACTCATGGCTGCCGATCCCCGCCGGACCGAAGACCGACTGCACGACCCGCTCGATTGCCGAAACGAAGGCATCGAACGCCACATCGTCGCGCCGGTCCTCCACCCGGTTGCAAGCATGGCCGACCGTCGTACGGTCGCGGCCGAAGGCGATGCCAATATCCGACTGCGACAGGCGCAGCACGACATGGCAGACATACATGGCGATCTGCCGGACATGGCAGGTGGACCGGCGGCCGTCACGGCGCCAGAGCGGTCGTTCGCTTGCCATCGCCGTCATTTCCAGCACAAGCTGGCGCACGATCCGGCAGGCGACCGCCGGAACCACGATCGGCGCCGCCTGACCGCTCATCCGGCGCCGCACGCGCGGCCCGTCCTCCTCCGGCTCCAGGCCCTTGGTTTCCGGCGCCAGGGCGACGGGAGGCGCCGATTCCGAGGACGACCGCCGATGGGGAACGATGAACTGGTGCATGACTGGTCACTCCGTTTATAGGAATTTATTCATACACCCTAGAGCACAGGCGGGGATGAAGGAAGTGCCTTCCTGCAACCACCCCTTGAATATCTTGATAAAATTACGACAATAATCCCCTATATAGGCATTATTTCCTCATGACAATTCCGAAAAACCGGAGCGGGACGCGGTAGACCCGGCAACGATTCGCCCGACATCCCGGCCTGAACGCAAAAGCCGGCCCCTCTCGAGGCCGGCTTTTCCGTCTTCAACCAAAATTCGGTAATTACTTGGCCTTGCGGCGCTGGCCGAGGCCCATTTCCTTGGCAAGGCGCGAGCGGGCTTCGGCATAGGCCGGAGCAACCATCGGGTAGTCGGCCGGCAGGTCCCACTTTTCGCGGTACTCTTCCGGGGTCATGCCGTAGTGGGTCATCAGGTGGCGCTTCAGCGACTTGAACTTCTGGCCGTCTTCCAGGCAGATGATGTAATCGTTCTGCACGGACTTGCGCACCGGTACAGGCGGCTTCGGCTTCTCGGCAACGACCGGCACTTCAACAACGGCAGCGGGGGCCGTCGTGTTGTTGAGCGCAGCATGCACGTCACCGATCAGGCCCGGCAGGTCGGCGACCGGCACGACATGGTTGCCGACATAGGCGGCGACGATTTCTGCGGTGAGTTCCACGAGCAGACTGCCGCCGGCACCAAGGGTAGTTTCTGTCATTTCTTTCTCCTGTCAAACAACACAAAGGTCGATGGCCCTATCCATCGCCCCGGCTCTTGAATTGCGGATAAAGCGCCATCGTCGAGCGATTGTGCGGCGCACTATTGCGCACCAAGACCACATGCATCGAAACACCGGCATTTCGCGTCAATATAACTCTTCACCACAGCGGCGACCGTTTTCCGCTGAATCCGCGGCCGCGATATATACCGCGCTAGCGCGACTACGACTCAAATTCAACTTAAACAGGAAATCCGCACACAAGCTAAATCAACCCGAATGCTTTACTTTGCTTGAGATATCATTCCTCGATTCAATGTCCAGTATTATTTTGGAAACGCTGGGAGATAGCTTTGAACGGCCAGAATTTCCCACTAAAATTCGACGGATACTGCAAATTCTGGGGATAGGCATTTCAACCAAATTTCAACGCTTCTTGGCGTTGCGATTCTGCGCGTCGCGTAATTCGTCGATTGCCGTCAGGCGCGTCAGGCGATAACCGGCATCATGCGCCGCCTTGGCGACGAGATGAGCCGCCACCGGCGCCGTCAGCACGAAGAAGATGAAGCCGGCAAGCGCCCGCGTGAAAATCGCCACATCCAGCGAATGGATGCCGGCCGCAAGCAACATGAGCCCCGAACCGACCGTGCCGGCCTTCGAGGCCGCGTGCATGCGGGTATAGACATCCGGCAGGCGCACGATGCCGAGAGCCGCCAGGAAGGTGAAAATGCCGCCGGCGACCAGCATGATGCCGACGACAAGCGCGAGAGCGAAATCCAGCATCAGCGTGCCCTCCCCTTGTTGCGTTGCTTGAAGTGGCGCGCACCCTTGCGGGGCAGGTCTGTCTCCGGCGCGTTGTCTTCGCCCACCTGCATGCCCTGGGTCAGGACGAACCGCGCGAAGGCGACGGTCGCGAGAAATCCGACGAGGCCAAGGGCGATCGCGATGTCGATATAGAGGTTGAAGCCGGTCTTGATGGCGACGACGGCGATGAAGCCGATGGCGATGCCCGTCAGCATGTCGAGCGCGACGATGCGATCCGGCAGCGTCGGCCCCTTGATGACTCGGTAGGCCGTCAGGAAGAAGGCGGCGCACATCAGCAAGAGCGCGATGTTTGCGGCAGTGGAGACGATCGTTTCAGCACCCATCAGCGAAAGGCCTCCAGGATCTTCTTCTCAAAGCCGTTGGCGATGTCGCGCCGCGTGCCGACGGGATCGGAACAGTCGATGGCATGGACGTAGAGCACTCTGCGATCCTCGGAAACATCGACGGAGAGCGTGCCCGGCGTCAAGGTGATGAGATTGGCGAGAAGCGTGATTTCGAAATCGCGGTCGACCGTCAGCGGAAAGGCGAAGATGCCGGGCTTCAGCGCCATTCTGGGGCTCGCCACCAGCACCGCGACCTTCCAGGCCGACAGCGCCAGTTCCTTGAAGAAGAGCAGCAGCAGCGACAGCACTTTCAAGGGCCGGATGTGCCGCCCGTCGGGCTGGATATGCCCGCGGATGAGCGCCAGCGACAGCGCACCGGCGACGGCACCGAGCAACAGGTTCGGGATGGTGAAGCTGCCGGAGACGGCGAGCCAGATGACCGTGAAGACGGCGATGATGACGGCTGGGCGCATGGTCAGGTCCTCCCCGGAAAGACCGAGCCGATATAGGCCCGCGGATCGGCAAGCCCCTGTGCCGCATGCTGGACCAGCGACAGGAGCGCATCCGGGAAGAGCCCGAACACCACCGTCAGCGCCGTCAGCGCGGCGAGCGGCAGAAGCGCGCTCGGCGGAATGGTTTCAGCCGGCAGCACATCGGCCGCAGGGCGCCAGTAGGCGAGCGCGAAGACACGACCGAAGGCGATGGTCGTGAGGAAGCCGGTGAGGAGAACCACCGCCACCAGCCACCAGGCGCCGATATCCATCGCGGCCTTTGCCACCATGACCTTGGGCCAGAAGCCGGAGAACGGCGGCAGGCCGGAGACGGCGAAGAACAGCACCAGCGACAGGGCGGAAAACAGCGCCGAGCGCGTGTAAAGTCCGCCGAGCCGGTTGAGATCGAAGCTGCCGGCAAGCCGTCCCGCCAGCCCCGCCGCCATGTAGAGCGCGGTCATGACGACCATGGAGTGCAGCGCGTAGAAGATCGCCCCGCCGACGCCACCGGGACTGCCAAGCGACAGGCCGGCCAGCATGATGCCGATGCCGGAAATGACGGCATAGCCGAGCAGCCGGCGGATATCGCTCTGGCCGATTGCGCCCAGTGCACCGACAATCATGGTGGCCGCGCCGACGAGCGCGATGACGAAGCTCAGCTCCTCGCGCTCGACCGGAAACAGCATGATCAGCGTGCGCAGCAGCGCATAGATACCGACCTTGGTGAGAAGCCCCGCAAAGAGCGCGGAGACCACGACGCGCGGCGTGTGATAGGAGGCCGGCAGCCAGAAATTCACCGGAAAGGCCGCCGCCTTCATGCCGAAGGCAAGCAGATAGAGCGTGGCGAGCGTCATCAGCGGCAGGTCGGCGCGCGCCGCTGCCGCCTTCACGGCGATGTCGGCCATGTTGAGCGTGCCGAAGATGCCGTAGAGATAACCTGTCGTGACGAGAAACAGCGTCGTCGCAACAAGGTTGAGGAAGGCGTATTTGATCGCGCCGTCGATCTGGCGTGGCTCGGAGCCGAGCGTGATGAGGCCGAAGGACGCAATCAGCAGCACCTCGAACCAGACATAGAGGTTGAAGATGTCGCCGGTCAGAAAGGCACCGGAGACACCGGCCATCAGCAAAAGCAGGAACGGATAGAAGCCGTAGCGCCGGCCGCGGCCGTCGATATCGCTCAGGGCATGCACCGCGCCGGCAAGGGCGACGACCGCGCCGACGAGCGCGAAGAGCACGCCGGTCAGGTCCGCGGTGAAGGCAATGCCGAAGGGCGGCAGCCAGCGTCCCATCACCATGGTGACCGGGCCATTGGCGGAGACATGCGCCAGCAGCGCCGCGTCGATCAGCACGAGCACGGCGAGTGCCGGAACGGCAAGCCAGCCCTGCAGGTGCAGCGACTTGCGCAGCATCAGCAGCAGCGCACCGGTCAGCAGGCACCAGGCGGGCGGCAGCACGACGAGCCAGTCGGCGGGCGCGACCGGCGTCATGACGAGGGCTGCGGAAAGGTCTGTGGGCGTTACGGCCATTGGCGGGGCGATTCCTGTCAGTAGCCGGTCGGCGGGAGCGGATCGTTCTCCGGCTCCGCCACGCGCATCTCGTTGCCGTTGTCGGTGCCGAGGTCCTGATAGGCACGGTAGACGAGCACGAGAAGAAAGGCGAAGAAGGAGAAGGAGATAACGATGGCCGTCAGGATGAGCGCCTGCGGCAGCGGATTGGCGGTCAGCGTCACCGGCACGTCGTAGCCGGCCGGGATGATCGGCGGCACCTCGCGCAGGATGCGGCCATTGGTGAAGAGCAGGAGGTTTACCCCATTGCCGAGCAGCACCACGCCGAGCAGCACGCGCACCAGGAACTTCGACAGCATCAGATAGACGGCGGCGGCGAAAAACACACCGATGAGCATGACGAGCGGCAGTTCCATCACAGGTCGTCTCCCGCTTCGAGCGCCAGTGCAATCGAGGTGATCGCCCCCACCACGACGAGATAGACGCCGGCATCGAACAGCATGACGCTGGAGAGCGGAATTTCCACGCCGAGGATCACCGGATAGACCCAGAGCCCCGTCATGAAAGGCACGGCAAAGACCATCGACATCAAACCGGCCAGGCAGGCCATGAACAGTCCGAAGGCCGAGATCGCCATCGGATGGAACCACAGAGCCTTGCGCACGGCGTCGACGCCATTGGCAATGCCGAAGATCGCCAGCGCCGAGACGGCAATGAGCCCGCCGATAAAGCCGCCGCCCGGCTCGTTATGGCCGCGCAGCAGCACGAAGAGCGAAAACAGCACCATGAGCGCGGTGAGGAACGGTGCGACGGTGCGGAAGATCAGCGTGTTCATCGGCGGGTCCCCTTCACAGAAGCGGCGTGGACTGCCCCCTCATCCGGCCCTCCCGGGCCACCTTTTCCCCGTCGGGGAGAAGGGAAACGAGACGTCAGCGATAGTCCCCTTCTCCCCCGCGGGGAGAAGGTGCCGGCAGGCGGATGAGGGGGGCAGCCACAGACAAAAACCATCAGATCTTTTCCTCCACCTTGCCGCCCTTGCGGATGCGGATGATCGAGAGGATGGCCAGCCCTGTCACCATGACAACGGCGATTTCGCCCAGCGTGTCCGTGCCGCGGAAATCGACGATGATGACGTTCACCACATTGGCTCCGTGCGCGATCGTCTTGGAATAGAGGTTGAAGAAATCGCTGAGCGCCGTGTCGAAGCGACCCTGCGTCACGCGCAGCAGATAGAGCGCAAAGCCGAGACCGCAGGCGATCGCGATTGCGGCATCGGGGATTTTTTCCTTGAGCGGCCGGCGGTCGCGCGGCGTGAGCTGGAGCCGCGTCATGGCGAGCGCCAGGATGACGACCGACAGCGTCTCGATCATGAACTGCGTGAAGGCAAGGTCCGGTGCACCGAACAGCAGGAAGAGCAAGGCAACGCAAAAGCCCTGCACGCCAAGCGCGACGATGGCCGTCAGGCGATTTTTCGCCGCCAGGACGGCGCCGATGCCAAGTGCCGCCAGCAGCATCACCGCCAGCTCATAGAACGGCATGTTGGCCGGCCAGACCGGTGCGCGCGGCCATTCGCCATAGACGACCGGCGGCACGAGGAGCGCCAGCGCGACCACCACGAAGGTCGCGGTCATGTAAACTTCCATGCGGCCCGACTGGGTCAGGCGGTTGACGAACACAGCCAAGCGCACGAGCCCGCGCATGGCCTGGTCGAAGCCCCTGTCCGGCCCCCAGCCGATGTCCTCGACCAGCCCATTCGCCGCAGCGCGCGCCTTGTCGAGCATCAGGAAGACGACGATGCCGAAGGCCACGGTGAGAAGGGAAAGCAGCAGGGCTGCGCCAAAATGCGGGATCGCCGAAATGGTGACGGTCTCCGGCTTGCCGGCAATGGCGGAGGCGAGCGGCGAGGTCAGCAGGGCATGCGCCACGGCGGAGAAGATGCCGATCGTCAGCCCCTTGACCGCGAGCAGCATCGGTCCGATCCACAGCAAGGCAGGCCCTTCATGCGGATGTTTCGGCGTTTCGATGCGCGCGCCGAGGAAGGGTTTCAGCGCGACGGCAAAGGCGACGGCGAACATCAGGCCGTTGCCGATGACCGCAGCCGCCGTGAAGGCGATGGCGCGCAGGCTGCCGCCGGCAAGCGCACCATAGATCTCCTCCTTCGCCAGGAAGCCGAAAAACGGTGGCAGGCCGGCCATCGACAGCGCGGCCAGCAGGGCGGCAAGGAAGGTGACCGGCATGGCGCGGCGCAGGCCACCAAGTTTCGTGATGGTGCGGGTTCCCGTCTCGTGGTCGATCAGGCCGGCGACCATGAAGAGCGCGCCCTTGAACAGCGAATGCGCCACAAGATAGAGCGCCGCGGCGGCAACCGCATGTTCGGAGCCGAAGCCGGTGAGCATCACCAGCAGGCCGAGCGAGGCGACCGTCGTATAGGCGAGCATAAGCTTCAGGTCCGTCTGGCGGATGGCGAGCACGGCGCCGACCAGCAGCGTCAGCCCGCCGAAGGCCGGCAGGATGGTTTCCCAGGCGGGCGTGCCGCCCATCACCGGATTGAGCCGCATCAGGAGATAGACGCCGGCCTTCACCATGGTGGCCGAATGCAGGTAGGCGGAAACCGGCGTCGGCGCCTCCATGGCGTTGGGCAGCCAGAAATGGAAGGGGAACTGCGCCGACTTGGTGAAGGCGCCGCCGAGGATGAGGAAGAGCATCGGCAGATAGAACGGGCTCGTTCGCACCTCCGCGCCGAAGGACATCAGAAGCGACAGCTGTGTCACGTCGGTGACATTCCAGAACAGCAGCAGGCCGGCGAGCAGGAACAGCCCGCCACCGCCGGTCACGATCAGCGCCTGGAGTGCGGCCCGGCGCGAAGCCTCGCGCGCATGGTCGAAGCCGATTAGCAGGAAGGAGGTGATCGAGGTCAGCTCCCAGAAGACGAAGAGCATCAGGAAACTGTCGGAGGCTACAAGCCCGAGCATCGACCCCATGAACATCAGGATGAACGAGAAGAACCGCCCCTGATGCGCGTGTCCTTTCAGGTAACCGCCGGCATAGAGCACGATCAGCGTGCCGATGCCGGAGATCAACAGCAGAAAGGCGAGCGACAGGCCGTCGATCAGCCAGGAAAAGCTGACATTGTAGGACAGCACCCAGGCATAGCCGCCGGTGACGATCTCGCCGCGCGATACTTCCGCGTTGAACCCGAGGAAATGCAGGAAGACGGCGAGTGGAATGAGCGCCAACGGCCAGGCGGCGTTGTGGCCGAGCAGACGCGTCAGCGCCGGCGCGACCAGCGCGCCGAGAAACGGCAGACAGAAGGCAAGGAAGGTCAGGCCCATCGTGTCTGGTGTCATTCGCTCTCCATTGGCGTGATTTCATCGTCGGAGCGCTGGTTCTACGTCGGCAGGGCCAAAATCACCACCCTTGAAGCGCAAAGGCGCGGCGTTTTCACGCGCTTTGATCGCTCTTCTCGTCCGGCTTTCGCAAATCGAGACCGGGGAAATACGTGCGACAACGCCCGGCATCGCAGGTGATCAACGTCCATCCCGCAACAGCTTTATGCGCACCGATGGCCGTCACAAGACCAAGCAGAACATTCGTGTCGAGCAGGACCATGCTCAATCTTCGCCGCGGGTCGGCGCCATGAACTCGTCCGTCGTCATGCCCGCGCCGGCTGGCCGCGTGAGTGCACGAACCGGCATTCCGGCCGCGGCTTGCCAAATGGCATGACGACGACGCTGCCGTCTGCGACCCGCCGGAACTCGACCTTGCTGCCGCACCCGATGCCGAGGAAATCGCGCGTCCGGCGAAGAGATGCCGCACGGATTGTCTTGCCACATTTGCCGTCCTATCTATTGGGACAACAGGAGGACGCCATGAGCGACACGACGACATTGAAGGTCAACAAGACGAAGGAAGAGTGGCGCCAGATCCTGACGCCGGAACAGTTCCGCATCACGCGCGAACACGGCACGGAGCGCGCCTTCTCCAGCCCCGATTTCGACCTCTCCAAAAAGGGCACCTATCATTGCATCTGCTGCAACAGGCCGCTCTACAGGTCCGAGGCGAAGTTCAATTCCGGCACCGGCTGGCCGAGTTTCTACGAGCCGATCGAGCCCGGTGCGGTAACGGACCACTCGGACCATTCCTACGGCATGACGCGCACGGAAATCCGCTGCTCGGATTGCGACGCCCATCTCGGCCACGTCTTCCCCGACGGCCCACCGCCGACCGGCCTGCGCTTTTGTATGAACGGCGTGGCGCTCAGCTTCGATCCGGATTGATCAGCGCTTCGGCACCCTCAGTTCCATACACGCGAGGTCGAGCCAGCGGCCGAACTTGATGCCGACCTCGCTGAACCGGCCGACCATGCGGAAGCCGAGCTTTTCGTGCAGCTTGATCGAGGCGACGTTCTCCGCCTCGATACAGCCCACCATGACATGGATGCCGTTGAAGCTGGCGCGGTCGATCAGGGCTTTCATCAGGCGCTTGCCCGTTCCCGTGCCGCGCGCCTCGCCGCGGATATAGACGGAATGCTCGACCGTATGGCGAAAGCCATCGAAGGCCCGCCAATCGCCATAGGAGGCATAGCCGATCACCTGCTTGCCGCGCACGGCGACAAGCACCGGAAAATCCCGCTCGCGGCGGGCGGCGAACCAGGCCTTGCGGTTGGCGAGGTCGACGACGGCTTCGTTCCAGATCGCCGTGGTATTGACGACGGCATCGTTGTAGATGTCCATGATGGCGGGAAGATCGCCCTCCGCGGCATCGCGTATTGTAATGTCCATGGTTCCCCCCGGTTTTGCCTCATGCCATACAGGAGGAGCGGGAAAGCTGTCCAGCCTGCTCGCAGGGCTGGCGATGAAAGGCCCGCCTTTGTCCGTCTTGTCGTTGACGCATCAGCGAGTGGCCACCATGCAACGTTTGCTTTTTCTGCTTCTCCTCATCCTCCCCGCCCCTGCCCTTGCCGCCGGGTGGGAGCCCTATGCCAACGCCCGCTTCGGCTTTGCGGTCGATATCCCGCCTGGCTTTGCGCTGGTGCGCGAAGCGGACAATGGTGACGGGCGAACCTACGGCAATGGCGGCGCGACGCTCGCCGTCTGGGCAAATTATCTGACGGCCGGTGATTTCGCGGAAGAGGTTGCCGACCGGCGCGTGACCTACGGCCAGCAAGGCTGGGACCTGAGCTATGACCGGCAGACGACCGGCTGGGCGAGCCTTTCGGGCACGCGCAGCGACCGGATTCTCTATCACCGGGTCATCGCGCTGTGCGGCGATGCCGTCGCCTCCTTCGTGCTGGACTATCCGCAATCGATGAAGGCAGAGATTTCGCCGCTCGTCGGCAGACTGGTGAAGTCGCTGCACCCCGCCGAAGGCTGCACGAATGCGCAGGGCGCGGCCCCGGCCGCACGATAGCGGGATCGGTCAGATGCTGGAAACGACGCTGGTGACGACCGCCGAGTAGTGCACGGCGGCCGCGGCCACCACGAAGCCATGCCAGATGGCGTTCTGGAAGCGCAGCTTCTCCCAGATATGGAAGATGACGCCGACCGAATAGAGCAGCCCGCCGACCACGATCAGCGTCAGCGTCGCGGTGGACAGATGCGTCATCAGCGGACCGAAGGCGAGCACGCCGCTCCAGCCCATACCGAGATAGATGAGGATCGCCAGCCGGTCGAAGCGACCGGGAAAGAGGAATTTCAGCGCCACGCCGGCCGCCGCCATCAGCCAGAGGAAGACCAGCATGCCGGCCAGAAAGGGGTCCTCGATGCCGCGTTGCAGGAACGGCGTATATGTGCCGGCGATCAGGATGAAAATCGCCGAATGGTCGAAGCGGCGCAGGTGCCATTTTACGTTGGAGACCGGCCAGAGATTGTAGGCAAAGGAGGTGGCGAGCACGAGCACCAGGCCGACGCCATAGACCCAGGCCGCAGCCAGCTGGCCGCTCGACGCCCAGACGGTGGCATAGAAGATCAGCGCCGTGACGCCGATCAGCGCCAAGACCAAGCCGACGCCATGCACGATGCCATCGGCGATGACCTCGTAGCGGTCATAGTTCCACTTGATGCCCTTGATTTCCACCGCGACCGGCCCTGCATTTCATCTGCCGCCCATGGTGGCGTGTTTGCCTCGCGCGGGCAAGGGGAACGGCCGCTTGCGGGGATCACGAAAGTTTGCCGCCTGTCATCTCATTGCTGCGCGATGCACTCTTCACACAGTGCCGCATGGGGAACGGCGGCAAGGCGCGCGGGCGAAATCGGCCCGCCGCACTTGGCGCAGGTGCCGAACGTGCCGGCGGCGATCCGGTCGAGGGCGGCGTCGATGGCTTCGATTTCCTTGAGGCCGTTGGTGCCGAATTCCTCCAGCACCTCATCGTTCTCCCGCTCGGTCGCCCGGTCGGCGCTGTCACCGCTTTTCAGCGTGTCGAGATCCGTCTCGATCCTCTGCAAACGGCTATGGAGTTCGCGCTTGCGGCCGAGGAGAATATCCTTGTAATGCGCCATGTCCGTCACGATACCGGTCTCCTTTGTTTCACGATCTGCAGCGAAATTGTCATCGTCGCCGTTCAACGGCATTGATCCGGGTCAAGTTCCAAGCCAGCCATCGTCAACGCCGCATTGACAGTAAATCGCCGAAACACCACCTTTCGTGAACGAAGCGGCTCCGCCATATTGCCCCCAACAGAACGGTTTCCAGGGGAAACCGAAACGGGATGATACCATGACCGACTTCGACAGACGGACATTTCTCGGCGCTGCCGCCGCTGGCATCGCTGTCGCCAAGGCCGGCCCCACGCACGCGGAGACTGCCACCATGACCGAGACCCACGCCGTCGACATGCCAGCCTTCGTCGATCACTCGCATCTGACGGTGATCGACCTGCCGATGCTGTCGGCCTTCTACCAGCAGGTTATGGGCCTGACGGTGCTCGAGACGTCTGCCTCCGGCGAGACGCTCGGCGTGTCCGGCCGCCCGCTGCTGACACTGACGACCGGCAGCAATGCCGCCCGCGCGCCGCGCAACGCGCCGGGCCTCTTCCACACCGCTTTCCTGGTGCCGAACCGCAAGGAACTCGGCCGCTGGCTGGCACATGCCGCACACAACAACGTGTCGCTCACCGGCGCCTCCGACCACCTCGTCAGCGAAGCGATCTATCTCGACGACCCGGAAGGCAACGGCATCGAGATCTATCGCGACCGCGACCGGTCCGAATGGACCTATGTGGCGGATGGAAAGGTGAAGATGGCAACGCTCCGGCTCGACCTGCAGGCGCTCTATGACGAAGCGCCTAAGGATGGCTGGACCGGCCAGGAGAATGGCACCGTCATCGGCCATATCCATCTCCAGGTTTCGGACATGCCGGAGGCAAACGCCTTCTTCCACGACGTGCTCGGCCTCGACATCATGACGAGCTATCCCGGCGCGAGCTTCTTCGCGACCGGCAAGTATCATCACCATGTGGCGGCCAATGTCTGGAATTCGCAGGGCCAGCCGAAGCGGCAGGACGGCATGACCGGCCTTGCCGACTACACGATCCGCTTCAACGATCCGGCCAGGCTGGAGACGGCCCTCAAGCAGCTGGAGACGCTTGCCATCCCGACCACCCGGTCGGACGATACGGTCTCGCTCATCGATCCGTGGGGCATCGGGCTGAAGCTTTCTGCCTGAGCCCATGAACAATGCGGGAGCTTCCCGCTGACTTCGCCCCACCCACCGTCGTCATCCTCGGCCTCGAGCCGAGGATCCATCGCCGCGCCCCACGCATGGATGGTCGGGTCAAGCCCGACCATGACTCAGGAGAGGTTCTCGGGTTTTTCCAGCAGAAGACGCGGTGTGCTAAGGCGCGACGCCTTCAGTCATAAAGATAATGCGCCGCCCAGTCCTCGCGCGGGACCATGTCGCCGATCTTGTACTTGAAGGCGTTGACCTCCAGCCGGTCGGCGCTCGCCTCGCATTTGTACGACAGGCGGTACCATTCGCCGCCGCTGCGGAAGACCGCACCACGGGTCTTGAAGGTCGTGCCATCCAGCTTGGGATCGCCGAAGGCGTAGGCGATCACCTTGTCCGGGCGGAAGCCGTCCTTGTCGCCGCTGATCTTGTCCATCGCTTCCATATCGCAGCGCTGCTCCAGCCGCTCTTCCGGCGTCAGCTTCTGGAGCTGGCTGCGGATGCGGGCGTCGATCGCCTTTGCGGGGGATGCGACGAGCGGCGCGAGCGCCAGGGTGCAAAGGGCGCATACAAGCCCGGTTGCCTGCCGTTTCAACTATCGGCCTCCTCTTCGTGGCGTCATTGCCGACGTCCTAATTCGGGGTTGACCGGCAATATGTCGATTTGACGACGGGTGGCAACCGACCCAGGGTTTCAAGCAACAGCGGCGGAACTTCCATCCCCGTCACGCGTTTTGCGGCCGAATTGGGGAACACGCCATGCATGACCTGTCGGGACAACCGGCTGAACGGAGGCTCCTGCGAAGCGGCCTCGACCTGGAAAAAGACCTAGTCGATCATGCGCCGCGTCGCTATGGTCTCGACATAGCCGCCGCCTGGGCGGCGATCGGCATTTTCGCCATCATGGCCATGGGCGTCGTCTATCTCATGGCGCCGATCCTCATTCCGCTATCGCTGGCCGTCGTCACCGGCCTCATCTTCGGCGTGGCTGCGGAAAAGCTGCATGACCTCGGCATCCCCCCGCTGCCGACGGCGCTGCTTTTGGCCGGCCTGTTCGGCGTCGGTGTCTTCTTCATCGCCGGAATGCTGGCCGAGCCGATCAGCCAGCTCGCCGCGGATGCGCCGGACTTGGTGCGCGGCGCCTATGATCGCGTAACACCGCTGTTTTCCCGCCTCGGCTGGCTCAACATCAGCCCGGAAACCTTCCAGGGCACGCAGATGTCGATGGAAAAGGTGCTGGAAAACACCGGCAGCATTCTCGGCATCCTGTCCGCCAGCCTCACCCCCGCTTTGTTGCAGGCGATGATTTTCTTCGCCGCCCTCGTGCTCTTCCTTTCGGCGCGCCTGAAGCTGCGCCAGATGATCATCCTGGCCTTTCCGCGCCGCGGCCAGCGGTTGACCACCATCCGCATCATGAACGCCGTCGACAAGGCACTCGGCTTCTATTTCGCGACCGCGACGCTGGTCTACGGCTCGCTCGGCATCGTCACCGCCCTCATCGCCTGGGGCGGCGGGCTTGCCATGCCCGCGCTCTGGGGCCTGTTCGCGTTTCTCTCCAGCTTCGTGCCGTTCCTCGGCGTGGCGCTGATGACGATCGCGCTTGCCACCGCCGGCCTCCTGACCCATGAGACGATGGTGATGGGCCTGCTGCCGGCCCTCGCCTTCTTCCTCGTGCACCTTGCCATGGAAAACCTGGTCATGCCGGCGGTGATGGGCAAGCGACTGGAGGTCAACGCC
Source organism: Sinorhizobium sp. RAC02 (assembly GCF_001713395.1). Lineage (NCBI taxonomy): Bacteria > Pseudomonadati > Pseudomonadota > Alphaproteobacteria > Hyphomicrobiales > Rhizobiaceae > Sinorhizobium > Sinorhizobium sp. RAC02. The sequence goes on from NZ_CP016450.1 coordinate 1,986,464, forward strand.
TTCATCATCTTCACCGCCATCATCTTCTGGACCTGGATGTGGGGCGCTGCCGGCGCCATGCTGGCCCTTCCCCTTTCCATCATCGGCATGACGATCGCCGACGAGTTGCGTCCCGCCAAGCGCAAGGCCCGCCGCAGCCTGCCAGGGTGATTAAGAACGGCAGCCAGTGGCAAAGCCGCTTGATGCGGCGGGCCGGGCTCTCTATCTGTTTGATCCCGCCTACCGATTTGCCGGAGTGAAATCTTGTCCGTCTTCAAAAACCTGCCCGCCGCTCCCGTCGCTGCCAAGAAGCCGATCTCCGACACCCGCCACGGCATCACCCGGACGGATGATTACGCCTGGTTCCGCGACGAGAACTGGCAGGCGATGTTCAAGGACCCTTCGATCCTCCAGCCGGAAATCCGCACGCATCTGGAGGCGGAAAACGCCTACATGACGGCCGCGATGGCCGACACGGAGGCGCTGCAGAAGACGCTGTTTGCCGAGATGCGCGGCCGCATCAAGGAAGACGACAGCTCCGTTCCGATGAAGGACGGCCCATTTGCCTATGGCACCGCCTATGTCACCGGCGGCGAGCAGCCGCGTTATTTCCGCGAGCCCCGCGACGGCGGCGAACGCATCACCCTGCTGGACGGCGACAAGGAGGCCGCCGGCAAGGACTATTTCCGCCTCTCCGGCATCGACCATTCGACGGATCATTCGGTCGGCATCTGGGGCTATGACGACAAGGGCTCGGAATATTTCACGCTGAAGGTGCGCAACCTTGCGACCGGCGAGGACCGCACCGACACGCTCGTCAATACCGGCGGCGACGGCGTCTGGGCGCCGGATGCCAGAAGCTTCTTCTACACCGCGCTCGATGAGAACCACCGCCCGTCAAAAATCTTCCACCACATCCTCGGCGATCGCCAGGAGAACGATCGGCTGGTCTATGAGGAGAAGGATGCGGGCTTCTTCATGTCGGTCGGCGGCTCGCTGCTCGACGATATTATCTATATCGACATCCACGACCACGAGACGAGCGAATACCGCCTGCTCTCCACCAAGGACCTGCTGGCCAATCCGGTCATCGTCACGCCGCGCCAGACCGGCCTCGAATATGCGATGACGGAAGGCGGCGACGTCTTCTACATCCTGACCAATGCCGACGGCGCCAAGGACTTCAAGATCATGGAAACGCCGGTGACGGCGCCGGGTCGCGAGAACTGGACCGAGGTCGTGCCGCACCGTGCCGGTACGCTGATCCTCAACCACATGGCCTTTGCCCGCCACCTCGTCTGGCTGGAGCGCCATGAGGGCCTGCCGCGCATCGTCGTGCGCGATCGCAAGACGGGCGAGGAACACGCCATCGCCTTCGATGAGGAGGCCTATTCGCTCGGCCTTTCCGGTGCCGCCGAATACGATACGGACGTCATCCGCTTCTCCTATTCCTCGATGACGACGCCCGCGCAGCTCTTCGACTACAATATGGCGACGCGCGAGCGCACGCTCCTGAAGACGCAGGAAGTGCCCTCCGGCCATAACCCGGACGACTACGTCACCCGTCGCGTCTTCGCGCCGGCCTGGGACGGCGAACAGGTGCCCGTCACCCTGCTCTACCGGAAAGATACGCCGCTCGACGGTTCCGCGCCCTGCCTGCTCTACGGCTACGGCGCCTACGGCATCACCATCCCGGCGTCCTTCAACACCAATTGCCTGTCGCTCGTCGACCGCGGCTTCGTCTATGCCATCGCCCATATCCGCGGCGGCAAGGACAAGGGTTTTGCCTGGTACGAAAACGGCAAGATGGACAGGAAGACCAATACGTTCAAGGACTTCATCGCGGCGGCCGACTATCTGAATCAAGAGAAGTTCACCTCCTACGCGAACATCGTCGCGGAAGGCGGATCGGCCGGCGGCATGCTGATGGGGGCGATCGCCAACATGGCGCCGGAAAAATTCGGCGGCATCATCGCCGCCGTGCCCTTCGTCGACGTGCTCAACACCATGCTGGACGACACGCTGCCGCTCACCCCGCCGGAATGGCCGGAATGGGGCAACCCGATCGACAGTAGGGATTTTTACCAGCTGATGGCCAGCTACTCGCCCTACGACAATGTCGAGGCGAAGGCCTACCCGGCGATCCTGGCACTTTCCGGCCTCACCGACCCGCGCGTCACCTACTGGGAGCCCACCAAGTGGGTCGCCAAACTGCGCGAAAAAACCACCGGCAGCGAACCCATCCTCCTCAAGACCAACATGGGCGCCGGCCACGGCGGCGCCTCCGGACGCTTCCAGCGGCTGGAGGAGATCGCGTTCGAATATGCGTTCGCGATCAAGGTGGCGGGGAAGGTGTAGGCCTTTCGCTCAATGGGCATAAATGCTTCCGGCCTCTAGACAACGACCGCCCTTTAGGTGCGGCCGTTGTCATTGAGCGCGATATGCGCGGCATCCTCGCCATCGTAAGCCGGGCAGTTTTCACAGAGCGCCATTGCCACGATGTATTGCAAAAGGTCCTGCCCGTCCTGTCGTGCGAGAATGCGGACTCTTTCGAGCAAGCTTTTGATCTCACGTTTATGCCGACGCATGCCATGCCCTCTTTGGCCATCAGTAGAACGCATCACACCCCACAACTAAAAGCCGCATCGGAAAGCACTGATATGGCTCAATCCGCCGCACTCGGCTGCGTTACCGAAACGCCCCCACACACTCCTGCAAATCGTCCAGCATCGCGCTCGAGCCCTTGAGGCTGGTGCTGATATCGCCGATGCGGATGTGGTTGCCGCGTTTCAGGGCATCGATGACCGAGCGGTCGCGGCCGAGATCGTAGGCGATTTCCTGGCCGCCATAGGCCTTGCCGTGGATATCGTAGCCCTGGCCGTCGTCGATCCAGTATTTCGCGTCGCTCGCATAGTCGTTGCCGTAATCGTAACCCTTGTCCTGGAAGCCGAAGGTTACGTGGCCGTCGTCGTACCAGCGGAAGGCGGTGGTGCGGTCGCCATCGCCACGACGGGTGGCGCGGCAGTTGAGGAAGCGGTCGCCGGAAAAATCCGCGACGATGTCCCAGCCGCCGACCGAACGCGACGAACGGTAGGGATCGGCATCCGAGCCGTAGCCGTCGTCATGGCTCGATGAAGCGGTGTCGGCGTAACCATCCGTCTTCGTCTCATGGCTCGCGCTGTCGTTCGAAGCGTGTTCGTCGCTTGGGAAATCGCGCAGGGCATCGCGGTATTTATCGTAGAAGCCGAGGCGGCGCACGTCGACGAATTCGAACTCGTAATCCTCCAGCGAACGCCCGCTGTTGTCGCGGAAGCGCACCAGGCCGCGGAAGCGCAGGCAGCCGTCGCCGCACGCGACCTCATCGACATATTCGCGGGCATTGTCGTCCGGCGTCTTCACCGCGATGCCGAGGCCGTGGCGGCGCTCCTCGTTGATGGCGCGGAACATCAGCGACTGGGCGTAGCCGCGGCGATCCTCGTCGAAATAGTCGTAGATCGCGCGCTCTTCGCTCGGGCTCAGGTCGTCCTGGCTCGCGACATAGATGCGGCGCTCGGGAATGCTTGCCGAGGTGATGATATTGCGCAGGCGCTCATGCGAATAGACGGTCGAGAAATAGGAGATGTAGTCGCAGCTTTCCGGCGGATACCAGAAGCTGAAATCGACGAGCACGAGCTGGCCGTCCTTGTAGAGATCGGAAAGGCGGCGGTCGCTCTTGCTGCCGCCGAAGGTCAGGCGACCGCAGGGATCGTGGCGGTCGTTGGCGATGCTGAGATAGGGCAGGTTGCCCGTGTCTTCGTGGTCGCCCTCGAAACGCTTGCCGAGCAGATCGATCTTGCGCTGCGCGATATAGGCGAAGATGCCTTCCGGATAGCGGCTGAGATAGCGGTCATAGGCTTCGCGGTTGTCGGCGAGCGAGGCGAATTCGTAGAAGGCGATTTCCGCCGGATCAACCTTGTCGTCCTTGGGGCTGAGCGCAAACTTGCCGTAGTCGGCATCGCTCTGCCAGGTTTCCTGCTTGCCCTTGCTGCGCTCCTTCACGATCTCGCCCACCTTACGGAAGGCGTCCTCCAGCACGATGCCGGGAATGCTGATCGCGTCGACGAAGGCGGAGGCGAAGGGGCTGATCGGCGTACCCTCGTAGTCGTAGGCCGTGCCCGGCGCCGACGCATAGGCATAATGGATGCCCTCGGCATTCTTCGGCTCGGCAAGGCCATCCGGGATGTCGCGCAGCGTGAGGAACGGGTTTTCATGGGCCGCGTCGAACAGCACGACCTTGAGGCCGGTGCCGAGCTTGCGCAGGGTTTCGGTGACCTCGGAGACGGCAAGCGAGCGATTGCGCAGGCCGGTCAGCGTGCGGCCCGAAGCGTCGGTCGGCAGGAGAAAGTTGTCGCCGCCGATCTGCACGGCATAGCCGGAGAAATAGACGAAGAGCACCGGGTTCTCCGCCTTTTCCGCCACGCGGGTAAAATTGTTGAGGGCGGACAGCATGCCGAGATGGTCGACATCGGTGGCGCGCGTCACGGAAAAATTGACCCGCTCCAGCGCCTCGCCGACGAGGTCGATATCGTTCAGCGGGTTTTCCAGCGGTTCTGCATCCTCGTATTCGGCATTGCCGATGAGGAGCGCATAGCGTTCGGCGGCGAAGGCCGCGGGTGCTGCGAAAAAGAGAAGACAGGCGGCGAGCGCCCCGATCATCCGATGGACATTCCGCTGCACGATACCCTCCCAAGGAAACGATCGAGGCCCGCCGGCATGGCCGGCAACCGGAAATTCACGCACGCATTTCTGCTGAGAAAGGGACGGACGAAACCGTTCGCTTATTCAGAAGGTTATGAAATTCCATCTTCATTCACCCTGCAAGAGCCAAACGGGGACAAAAGCGGGAAAGGTTTTATTCAGCCGCCGCTGCTAGCGTCACCGCGCAGGAAAACGGATGGGCAATGGCTATGGAGGGGACCGGCACGGCTGATGACGCCGCGGTGCAGCATCACGTGCTGCGCGATCGCTCCGCCATGCACGCCGTGGCGGCAGATTGGCGCGCGCTCGATGCCCGCGCCGCCGATCCGCTCACCTATTTCCAGAGTTTCGACTGGTGTCAGCGCTGGCTCGACGTCGTTGCCGACGCGCGCTGCCGGCCGGAAATCCACACGCTGCGGCAGGGTGGAAACCTCGTTGCCGTGTGGCCGCTGATGCTGTCCGGCACGGCGGTGAAACGGCTCGAACCGCTCGGCTGGCCGCACAGCCAATATGCCAATCTGCTGATCGATCCGACCTTCGACGGTCGAGAGGCCGCGCGCCGACTGCTCGGGGGCCTTGCGAACACAAAACATGACGTCGCCGTGATGGAAAGCGTGCCGGCGGGCTCCGCCCTCACCGCGCTGTTTCAGGACACGTCGCCGCTGTCCGGCCGTGGCAACAGTGCGGCCATGCTGGATCTTTCCGTCTTCGCGTCCCCCGATGCCTATGCAGCCGCGCTCAGCAAGACCCAGCGGCGCAACCGCAACCGCCGGCGCAATGCGCTTTCGCGGCATGGCCCGCTGTCATTTTGCGTGCTCTTTCCCGGCGAGGACGGTTTTGCCGACGCGATCGCGACGTGCCTCGACTTCAAGCGCACCTGGCTGCGCGAAACCGGCCGACGCAGCACCGGCTTCGCCTTCGCGGGCTTTGACGACTTCCTGGCCAGCCTTCCCGGCAGGCGGGACGACCTGTCCGGCGCCTGCCTTTCCGTGCTCAAGGCCGGCGATCGGCTGGTGGCGGGCGAACTCGGATTCCTGCACCACGGCCACTACCACGCCTATCTCGGCGCCTTCGACTGGGACCTGCGCGATGCCTCTCCCGGCAAGGCGCAGATGGACATGACCGTCTGTTGGCTGATCGATCAGGGCGTGAAGACCTACGACCTGCTCGGCCACCCCGCCGACTACAAGGAGAGCTGGAGCAACCGCACGCTGGATCTTTCGGCCTATGCGCTCCCCGTCACGCTGGCCGGGCGGGCCTATGCGGGCCTCTGGACGGCGTGGCTTCGTCCCGGCCTGAAGCAGATCTACGAGCGCCTGCCCCACCAGCTGCGCCGTCTCGCACGGCTCGGCCAGAGTTTCGCGCTTTTCCTGATGATCGCCTGAAGCGCCTTTCGTTTGCCGGCCCGAGACCCTATCTTTAGGGCAGAGAGCAAGGACGAACGATCATGAGCAGCGCGACGACGGCAGCCGCGGGCACGGCCCGCACCATCCCCTTCGACAACAGCTATGCGCGGCTGCCCGATATTTTCTTCGCGCCGGTCGATCCGACACCGGTGGAGGCGCCGCGGCTGATCGCCTTCAACCGGGCACTCGCCGAAGAGCTTGGCCTCGATGCCGACATGCTGGAGCGGCGTGGCGCCGGCTATTTCTCCGGCAACGTTGCCCTGCCCGGGTCGCTGCCGCTCGCCATGGCCTATGCCGGCCACCAATTCGGCCAGTTCGTGCCGCGGCTTGGCGACGGGCGCGCCATCCTGCTGGGCGAAGTGATCGACCGCAACGGCAAGCGCCGAGACATCCAGCTGAAGGGTGCCGGCCAGACGCCCTATTCGCGGCGCGGCGACGGGCGGGCAGCGCTCGGGCCGGTGCTGCGCGAATACATCATCAGCGAAGCCATGCATGCGCTCGGCATCCCGACCACGCGGGCGTTGGCCGCCGTCACCACCGGCCAGCCGGTCTATCGCGACCGGGTGCTGCCCGGCGCCGTCTTCACCCGTGTTGCCGCAAGCCACATCCGCGTCGGCACCTTCCAGTTCTTTGCCGCACGCGGCGAGACGGAGAACGTGCGCGTGCTGGCCGATCACGTCATCGAGCGGCACTATCCGGAGCTGAGCGGCGTCGAAAACCCCTATCTCGCGCTGCTCGACGCGGTGGCCGACCGGCAGGCCTCGCTGATTGCGCGATGGCTCGGCGTCGGCTTCATCCATGGCGTGATGAATACCGACAACATGACGATCTCAGGCGAGACGATCGACTTCGGCCCCTGTGCCTTCATGGACCACTACGACCCGCGCACCGTCTTTTCCTCGATCGACCAGAACGCCCGCTACGCCTTCGGCAACCAGCCGATGATCGGCCAGTGGAACATCGCCCGGCTCGCCGAGGCGATGCTCGCCATTCTCGACGAGGACCAGGACAAGGCGGTGGAGGCTGCGAACGCGGCCGTCGCCCGCTTCATGGAGCGGTTCCAGGACCACTGGAAGGCCGTCATCCGCGCCAAGCTCGGCCTCGGCGAGGACGAAGACGACGGCGACCAGACGCTGATCCGCGACCTGCTGGTGACGCTCTACGAGCAGAAGGCCGATTATACGCTCGCCTTCCGCCGGCTCTCGGATTCGGCCGAAAACAGCAACGCGGATGCAGCACTCGGCCGCCTCCTCGAAAACCCGGATGCCCTCACACCCTGGCTTGCCGCCTGGCGCGAGCGGCTGGCGCAGGACGCCGCGCCGCCACGGGACCGCGCGGCGGCAATGCGGCGCGTCAATCCGGCCTTCATCCCGCGCAACCACAAGGTCGAAGAGGCTTTGACGGAAGCCATCGACCACGACGATTTCTCGCTGTTTGCGGCCCTGAACGATGTGCTGGCAAAGCCCTACGAGGACCAGCCGGCCTTCGCCGCCTACGCCGAGCCGCCCAAGCCCGGCGAAGAAATCACAGCGACATTTTGCGGGACCTGAACCAACTTCAGGCATTGAAGCGTCACGTTTTCGCCCTAATTTCTCCAGCGTCCCTCCTTGAGCCGGACGTCATGCCGGCCCCTCTCCTCCCATCGGGTTGGCATCGCAAACGGAGACCATCATGTTGTTATCCCTCACCGCCGCCCTCATCGCCATCATCGGATTGGTGCTGACGGGCGGAGGCGGCTGGCTGCTGTCGCTCGGCGGCAGCCCCTATTATCTCGTCACGGGCCTTGCCTTCCTCGTCACGGCCATCCTGCTGTTGCGCCGCTCCGCAGCGGCGATCTGGCTCTATGCCCTCATCATTCTCGGCTCGCTCGGCTGGGCGGTCTACGAGGTCGGTTTCGACTGGTGGCAGCTCGGACCGCGCGGCGGCATCATCGTGCTGCTGGGCCTGTGGCTGATGCTGCCCGCCATCCGCCGCCCGCTCGGTTTTGCGAGCCCGACCGGCACGCCCTATCCGGCGTCGGCGCTGCCGCTCGCCATCGCCGTCGTTGTTGCCATCGGTGTCGCCGGCTATTCGCTGACACAGGACCCGCATGACGTGGCCGGCACGCTGCCGACCGACATCGTCAACGCGACGCCGGCGCTCGGCGGCAACGTGCCGGCCGGCGAATGGCACCAGTATGGCCGCACGCAATACGGCCAGCGCTATTCTCCGCTCGACCAGATCAACACCGACAATGTCTCGACGCTGAAGGTCGCCTGGCAGTACCAGACCGGCGACGTGAAGCTGCCCGATGACGTGGGCGAGACCACCTACCAGGTGACGCCGCTGAAGATTGCCGACACGCTCTACATGTGCACGCCGCACAACTGGGCGATCGCGCTCGATGCCGCGACCGGCAAGGAGAAGTGGAAATACGATTCCAACTCCGGCATGAACCCGGACCGACAGCACCAGACATGCCGCGGCGTGACCTATTATGCCGATCCGGCCGCGACATCAGGCACGACCTGCGCGACGCGCGTCTACCTGCCGACGTCCGACGCCCGCCTGATCGCGCTCGACGCGGCAACCGGCGACGTCTGCACGACCTTCGCGGACAACGGCGTGCTGCACCTCGAAAAGGGCATGCCGTACAACCCGGCCGGCTACTACTATTCCACCTCGCCGCCCGTCATCACCGACGGCAAGATCATCATCGGCGGGGCGGTCAACGACAACTACTCGACGAAGGAGCAGTCGGGCGTCATCCGCGCCTTCGACGTCAATTCCGGTGCACTGCTGTGGAACTGGGATTCCGGCAATCCTGACGTCACGACACCGCTGCCGGAAGGCCAGGTCTATACGGTCAACTCGCCGAATTCCTGGTCGGTGTTCAGCTATGACGACGCGCTCGGCCTCGTCTATGTGCCGCTGGGCAACCAGGTGCCGGACCAGCTCGGCATGGGCCGCAGCGAGCATGTCGAAAAATACTCGTCGTCCATCGCCGCACTCGACATCAAGACCGGTGCCGTGCGCTGGGTGCGCCAGACCGTGCACCATGACCTGTGGGACATGGACGTACCGGCCCAGCCGGCGCTGATCGACATCACGAAGGACGGCGCGACCATCCCCGCGCTTGTCGGCCCGACCAAACAGGGCGATATCTACGTGCTCGACCGGCGCACCGGAGAGCCGATCATTCCGGTCAAGGAGATACCGGCACCGACTGGGGCGATCCCGGAAGACTTCACCGCCCCGACGCAGCCGATATCCGATCTCACCTTCTCGCCTCCGCCACTGACGGAAAAGGACATGTGGGGCGTCACCATGTTCGACCAGCTGGCGTGCCGCATCGACTTCCTGTCGATGAAATACGAGGGCCGCTATACGCCGCCGTCGCTGCAAGGCACGATCGTCTATCCGGGCAATTTTGGCACCTTCAACTGGGGCTCGGTCGCGGTCGATCCCGAACGGCAGGTGATGTTCGGCATGCCGACCTACCTCGCCTTCACCTCCCGCCTCGTGCCGCGTGACCAGATCCCGCCGAAGGGGCAGGACGAGAAGGGTTCCGAACAGGGCCTGAACCGCAATGACGGCGCACCCTACGGCGTCTTCATGGGTCCGTTCCTCGGGCCGCTCGGCATTCCCTGCCAGGCACCGCCATGGGGCTATGTCGCGGGTGCAGACCTTGCGACCGGCAAGATCGCCTACAAGCACAAGAACGGCACGGTCATGGACATGACGCCGCTGCCGCTGCCCTTCAAGGTCGGCGTGCCCGGCATCGGCGGGCCGATCATCACCAAGGGCGGCGTCGCCTTCCTCGGTGCGGCCGTCGACAACTACATCCGCGCCTATGACGTGACGAGCGGCCGCCAGCTCTGGGAAGGCCGCCTGCCCGCCGGTGGACAGGCAACGCCGATGACCTACACGGCTGGCGACAAGCAATACGTTCTGATCGTCGCCGGCGGCCACGGCTCCGTCGGCACCAAGCCGGGCGACTACGTCATCGCCTATACGCTGCCGTAAGGGCGCCACAGGGTGAAAAGCCGGCGCGGGCGATGTCCCGCGCCGTTTTTTTGCACGACGTCCCCTAGATCTCATAAGGCTCGCTCGACATTGGCCGGGTTCACGGCTTGCCTCGCCGGCATGCCCCTCCCATTATGCCCCTCTCCAGATCCTCCCCGGGAGATTCGCCATGAAGGACGACTGGCGGCTGATCGCCGCGCCGGTGAAGCATATTCTTGCCGACTACTGGCACGCCTCGCGTGGCCTGCTGGCGCTGGTGGCCGCGATCGTGTTCCTGTCCGCGATTGCGTCGATCGCAGCACCCTACCTGTTTTCACGCCTCATCGACCAGCTGACCGCAGACCGCTTCGCCGAGACGCTGGCGCTTGGCTTCGTCGTCTATGCTCTCCTCATCGGCGCGGCCGCGGCACTTCAGTACATGGTGCAATACCTCTCCTACATGAGCGCGGAGAATCTCAGCTTCATTGCCGGCACCAGCCTGTTTGCGCGGCTGCTGAAGAAGCGCGCCGCCTTCTTCGTCGAGCACAACCCGGCCGAAATCGAAAGCGCCGGCCAGCGTGGACAGGGCGCGATGATGACGCTCGTGCAGCTCGCACTCATCGTCTTCATTCCAGGCACCACACAGATCGCGCTGGCACTCGGCATGCTGGGCGCGACGATCAATCTCGAAATCGTGCTGATCGTGCTCGCCTATGGCTGCGGCTTCATCGCGCTGACGGCCATTGCCAACCACCGCACGCGGCGCTTTCTCGACGCTGCGATCGCCGCCGGCCAGGAGAACGCCAAATTCGTCGGCAACGCCATGACCGCCATGGAGACGCTGCGCCATTTCGGCAGCCATGGCTGGATGCAGGCGCGGTTTGCCGAAAAGGCGGGCGAAGAGCGTGATAACTGGGCCGCCTTCTGCCGCCGCCGCATCGGTTATTCCTCGGTGCTCGGCGCGGGGCTCGCCTTTCAGTTCGCCGTCACCTTCCTGCTGATCCTGCCGCGCTACCGGGCCGGCGACCTCAGCGTCGGCGACGTCGTGCTGTTCAACACCCTGCTCCTGCAACTGAACCAGCCCTTCGAAATGATCGGCCATGCGCTGGACGACGTGATGCGCGCCCGCGCCTCGCTGCTGCCGCTCGCCCGCATCTGGGCCGCTCCCGAGGAACCGGATGGCGCGACCACCGGCGGTTTCGCCCCTGCAGCTGGCCGGCTTGCCTTCGAGGACGTCTCCTATGTCCATGAAAACGGCCGCGGTGTGAACGATGTGAGCCTTACTGCCGCGCGCGGGCGCATCACCTATCTCGTCGGCGAAACCGGCTCCGGCAAATCGACGCTGCTGCGGCTGGCGCTGAAATCGATCACCCCCGCTTCCGGCCGGATCAGCGTGGACGGCGTCGATCTCGACACCGTCTCGCAGCGGGACTGGTACGGCGCCGTCGGCATCGTGCCGCAGGAAGCGGTGCTGCTCAACGATACGCTCGCCGTCAACATCGCGCTCGGCCGCGCGATGGACCCCGAACGGCTGCGGCGGGCCGCCGAGAAGGCCGCGATCCGTCCCTTCATCGACGGGCTGCCGGAGGGGTTCGAGACGAAGGTAGGCGAACGCGGCATGAAGCTTTCCGGCGGGGAACGGCAGCGCATCGCGATTGCCCGCGCGCTTTATGCCGATCCGCAATTCCTCTTCCTCGACGAGGCGAGCTCGGCGCTGGACGAGGCCACCGAGGCAGAGATCATGCAGCATATCCGCAGCCTTGCCGGCGACGTGACGATCCTTGCCGTCACCCATCGCACAAGCGTCATCGCGCCCGCCGATCACGTCGTTCGCCTCGGGTCCGGCCGCGTCGAAAGCGACGCATAGGCTGCCGCAAGTCTCGCAAAAGCTGCATATCCTAAAGGTTCCGTCAAAGTCATTTTGAGGGAGCCTTTTTCATGAAGATCGATGGCAGCATGCTTCCCAACTACACGCTCGGCAAGCCGCGCACGACCAGCGACGACAGCCTCTACAGCAGTGGCGGCGGCGGTTCGAGCGCCCGCAACATCCCGACTGTGGCGCCGACGAGCGGAATGCCGTCCGGCCTTGCCAATGCGCTGTGGATGACCAGCGCGAAGCTCGACAAGGCGCAGGACGAAAGCGACAGCCTGCTTGCCGAATTCATGGAGCTTTCCAAGATGACGCCGGTCGAGCGCCTGCGAAAGGAGCTGCTCGACGGCATGGGACTGACCGAGGAAAGCCTCGCCGCGATGCCGCCGGAAGAGCGTTCGGCCGTCGAGGAAGAGATCCGCCGCGCCATCAAGGAACAGCTCGGCGTCGACCAGACACAGCAGGCAGGCACGGCGGAAGGGCAACCCGTCGCCGGCACGACGGAGGCGGAGGCGTAACCGCCTTCGCTTTCATCCCTTCCCTTCGGATAGAAATCCGATTGACAAACGTCGCGATTTCGAGAATATCGCGACCATGATCAAGAGCACGCACATCGCCGCAACGTATTTTTGGCTGTTCCGATAGGAGCGGCTGTTTGATCATGTCAACAAGCCGCCATCAGGCGGCTTTGTTGTTTTAGGGCACCTGATGGCAGAAAACCCAAGGAGCCCGAAATGCACACTACCGTCATCAAGCTTGAACCGCCCGCTCTCGAACGCCCGCCGATGCTGACCATCCGCGCCGCACGTCCGGGCGACCTGCAGCAGATCCTCGACATGATCACGCTGCTGGCCGAATGCCACGGCGACATCGCAAAAATCGCTGCCGTCGATCTCGACCGCGACCTGTTCGGCGCCAATCCCTGGATCACGGCACTCGTTGCCGAAGCGAACGGCCGGCTGATCGGCTACGCCCTGCTCGTGCCGACCTACCGGGCAACGGAAGGCCTGCGCGGCATGGACCTGCACCACCTGTTCGTGCGTGCCGACCACCGCGCCCACGGCATCGGCCGCCACCTCGTTTCGCGCGCCCGTGAACACGCCCGCATCGCCGGCTGCGGCTACCTGTCGGTCAGCGCGGCCACCGGCAATTTCGGCGCGCATCGCTTCTACGAACAGATGAACTTCCGGGCTGGTCCCGTCACGGGCATGCGCTACGTTCACGCCCTGGGCTGACCGCCGAATCAAGGAGGACACCGACATGACGAAGCGACTGGCCATCGTGCTGACCGAGGGTTATGCCGACTGGGAATGCGGGCTGCTGATGGCGACCGCGCGCCACGAATGCAGCGCGCAGACTGTCATCCTCACCCCGGCTGGCCAGGACGCCACCTCGCTCGGCGGCGTTTCCATCAGGTCTGCCGGCAAGGCGGAGGATGCCGCCCCCGCCGATTACGACGTGCTGGTGCTCTGCGGCGGCACGATCTGGCAATCCGATGACGTGCCCGACCTTTCGGCTCCGGTCGGGCGTTTCATCGCGGCCGGCAAACCGGTCGCCGCCATCTGCGACGCCACGCTCGCACTCGGCGGCCTCGGCCTGCTCGATACCCGCGCCCATACCGGCAACTACGCCAGCCAGCTCAAGGACGTCGTACCCACCTACCGCGGGGCCGAACTCTACCGCAACCAGCCGCAGGCCGTCAGCGACCAGGGCGTCATCACCGCGTCAGGTGCGGCACCGGTGTCGTTTGCGCGGGAAATCCTGGATGCCATCGGGCTGGGTTCAGCGGAACTTTCCGACTATCTCGGCATGTATGGTGACGAGCACCGCAAGGTGGGTGGCTGACGACCGGGTAAGCGGCGGATTTGGCATCGACAGAAGGGTCCGCTTCGCGCCAACTGCGGACACTCCTCGAAGCGTCATAGAGGTCTGCTCCCGCCCCCATTGCGGCCGTCGATGATATGAGACGAAGACGACTAAAGCGGACGATATGGTCCCTGTCGTATTGAATCATATCTGCTGCAGGTTTCAGGATTTTTGCGACAAATTACGGACAGCCTTATAGCTTGGCTGGCTGAAAGCCGAAACCACCAATCTCAGCCGTCACGTTTTGTTAAGTACGAATTCATTCGATAAAATTTTAGTCTTAATGCCGCGCGGGTACGCCATTAGTGGTCGACACCATGGTAATCCCACGCGCGGAGACTTCACATGCGACGATGTTTTCTGAATACCTTACTGATAGCTGTCATCGTCGGCTTCAGCGTCCCTAGTGGTCCGACGCACACGTACGCTCAGTCGACTCCAAAAGCCCAGTTGGGAGAGGGGCGCGCATACGAGATCATCGATAGCGAAGTCTGGGATGTGCCCGATCCAGTTTCCGGTCGCACTTACCAAGTCTTCGTCGCTTTACCACCGTCCTATGCGAAGGAACCTCAGCGGCGCTACCCCGTGCTTTACGTCACCGATGCTGATTACGCTTTCCCGATCATCCGGCAGATCGGCCGCCGTCTGAACGTCGAAGGGCCCCGGATCGAGGAGTTCATTCTTGTCGGTTTGTCTTATGGAAAGGGTGAGGATGGCAAGGTCAGCCGTCAGCGCGACTACACCCCCACGTCGAACGGTCCAAGGAGCGCACCTGCTGGTGCGATCCATGGGCAGGGACGGGCCTATCAGCGATACTTGGGTGATCAGGTGAAACCATCTATCGCCGCCCGCTACCGTACCGATCCCGCCAGATCGCTCTTCCTTGGCCACTCCTACGGTGCTTTGCTTGGCGCACAGATCCTGTTCACCGAACCTGGCTTGTTTAGCGGCTATATCCTCGGTAGCCCCTCTCTCTGGTACGACAAGCGCCACACCTTCAAGCTCGAAACGGACTACGCCATGCAGAACAAGGACCTGCCGGCGAAGGTCTATCTTTATGTCGGCGCCTATGAGGCGCAGCGCAAAGGCGACCGGCGCTACAACCAGACGGTAGATATGGTCGCCGACAACCGCGCTTTAGAAGTAGCGTTGCAGAGCCGAAAGTATCCGAACCTCCAATTGAAGTCGGCGGTTTTGGACGACGAGGATCACCTCACCGTCGCGCCGCGTGGCTTCACGCAGGGCTTGGAGTACCTTCTGAGAGTGCGCTGACAAATCGCATTGAAAACTGGAACGAAGCTGTTGCACAATTCCCACGTTTTGCGAGCAGGCCAGCCGCGCTGGATTTTCAGTGGAATTTCCGTCGCAAAGGTCAGGTGCAAAAGTCGGTCCTACGCGACCGACCTTTGCGATGCCGAATGGCCGCTTCATCCCCCGTCAGCCTGAAAGCGGTCAGACCGCTCTCCACCCCATCTCAAACAAACCCAACCCCGTCCTGCAATGACCGCTTCGGGCCGATAGCCCGCTTTCCCGCCCCCCGCAGGAAGGCGGCGCGGCTCATCGGAAACCGCGCAATCAATTCACCGCGCCGGCACCGCCTTCAGATACGCCGCGATCGCCTCGCGGTCTTCCTTGGGCAGCCGTGCCATGTTCTTCTGCACCGACACCATGGCGCCGCCGACGCTGTCGAAGTCGGGGGTGAAGCCGGTTTCGAGGTAGCTGACGATGTCGCCGGCGCTCCAGCTGCCGAAGCCGCCTTCGGCGGGCGTGATGTTGGGCACGCGGCCTTCGCCTTCCGGGTTCGGTCCGCCCGCCAGCCATTGATCCGTCTTCAGGCCACCGAGCATGTCGCGCGGCGTGTGGCACTCGCCGCAGTGCCCCGGTCCTTCGACGAGATACTGGCCGCGTTTCACTTGATCGTCGGCGTTCGCCAGTTCCACGCGCGGAGCGTCGTTGAGATACAGGAACTTCCAGCCGCCGAGCGCCAGGCGGATGTTGAACGGGAACGGCAGGTCATGCTCCGGCGCGACATTCGTGCTTTTCGGCAAGGTCTTCAGGTAGGCGTAGAGGTCGCCGACGTCCTTCACCGTCATGCGCGCATAGGAGGCGTAGGGGAAGGAGGGGTAGAGATGTTCGCCATCGCGGCCTGTGCCGCGCTTCATCGCATCGCCGAATTCCGCCAGCGTCCAGGCACCGATGCCGGCCGTCTCGTCGGGCGAAATGTTCGGGGCGTGGAAGGTGCCGAACGGGCTCTTCAGGGCAAGGCCGCCGGCGAGCACCAGCTTCTGGTCGTCCGCAGCACCCGGTGCCGCATGACAGCTGATACAGCCGCCCGCGTAGAAAATGCGCTCGCCATTGGCGAGGTCCGGCTCGCCTGCCGACGCCCAGACTTCCGCCGGCAGTCGTTCCGGTGCGGTGATGAAGAGAAAGGCGCCTGCGCCGATCGCGCCCAGCACGACGAGGCCGCCGAGGAGTTTCTTGAGTGCCATGAACGTTCCCTCTCGCCAGCCGCAATCGTGTTCCAGCGGCATACTGACGTAAAACCATCGCCCCGGCAGGCTGGGCCGGGACGATGGCGTTTCTTCGAGTGGAGCCGGCCTACCGCTTATTTCTTGACGCGGTAGACCTCATGACAGCCTGCGCAGTTGGGGCCGATCACGCCGAGTGCTGCACCAACGGCCGCCTGGTCTGCCGGAAGGCCGGCAAGCACGGTATCCGCATCGGTGCCGAACTTGGCAGCCTTCGCCTTGAAGTCGTCCATCGCTTCCCAGATTTTTGGGCTCGCCTCGGTTTCATGGCCCGTCTCGGAGCCGGCCGGAAACTGGTCCGGGAAAGCCTTTGCGACTTCACTCATCGTCGTCAGCGATGCCTTGACGATCTCCGCATCGTAGGGCTTTTCGCCCTTGGCGATACCGGCAAGCGCACCCATGGCGCCACCGACCTTCTTCATCATGTCCTGACGGACAACCTGCGGCTCATCCGCCGCAACGACAGCGCCTGCGCCAATGGCCGCAAGCGCGACTGCGGCCGCCAAAATCCTGAACTTCATCGAGTTCTCCCGATTGCTGGCGGCCGGTCTTCGCCGCGCCGCCGGTTTACGATGCGGGGGCATGATTGCATTTTGAACGATTCCAGGCAGTAAATTCTTTTTGATGGTTTGCGCAGGCCGAGCGTCAAGCGTTCCTTTACTCCGCCGTGACACCTTCTGGAGATCGCCGCCCCGGAGAGCCTGCCCCGCATGCAAAAAGCCGTCGATCCTCTGTGGTGCGTCGCGATTGCCGCCGCTCTTGCCGGCGCTGCCTGGATAACAATCGTCGGCCTCCAGCCCGGCCAGTTGACCATGGACTGGACCAACAAGGATTTTGCCAACTACTGGGTTGCTCCCCGGCTCGCGTTCGAAGGCCGCGTGCTTGAGGTCTTCGCGCCGCACGAGACCTATTTCGCGCATATGCAAGCATTCTTCGGGGCGGATTATCCCTGGCATTCCTGGAGCTATCCGCCGCATTACCTACTTCTCATGCAGCCGCTCGGACTTCTCCCCTACAAGGTCGCATATCTCGCGTTCCTGTTCGGGACGGCCCTCATCCTGTGTGGCGCGGTGCATATCGCCTGCCGGCGGCTCGGATGGTGGCAACTTGTGCTGTTGCTGCCGGCGGTTCTGACGAACGCCATCACCGCGCAGAACGGCTTCCTGCTCGGCGCGTTCATGCTGGCAGGGCTTGCCCTGCGCGACAAACGCCCGGTCATCGCCGGCATCTGCCTGGGGCTATTGACCGTGAAGCCGCAGCTCGGCGTGCTCCTTCCCTTTCTGCTTCTGTATGAACGCCAGTGGCGGGTCATCATCAGCGCCTGCCTCACCACCGCCGTGCTGGTCCTGGTGTCGGCCTTGGTCTACGGGGTGGAGGCATGGGCCGGCTACATCGCCCATGTCGTTCCCTATCAGACCGTCATCATGCGGCAGTTCGAGGGGCTGTTCCTCTATATGATGCCCACGGTGTTCGGATCCGTCCGCAGCCTCGGCGGCGATGCGACGACGGCATTCGCCTTCCATGTTCCGTTCGCCCTGGCGGTGCTGGCGCTCTATGGCTTCAGCCTCCCGCGCCTTGCCCGCGGCCCGGCGCGCGCTGCGAGTACCGTCTTCGCGACGCCGCTCGTCGTGCCCTACCTTCTCAGCTACGACATCGTCGCGCTTGCCGTCGCGGCCGTGCTCTGGGTTGATCACGGCCGGTTTTCACCAGCGCAACGCATCGGGCTGATCGTTCTTGTTTCCATGCCGCTGCTGATGCCCATACTGGGCATTGTCGGTTGGCCGATCGCGCCGCTCGTCATTCTGCTGGCATGGCTTGTACTTCTCCACCAGGAGGGTGCCCTGCCGCGTCTTACACGCTCCCCCACCCCTTCCACACCGTAACCACGGCGATTGCCACCAGGAGCACGCCGGCGGCGCGGCCGATGAAGCGGGTGGCGGCGGGGTTGCCGATCAAGGCGTCGCGGCTGCGGGCCGCCGCGAGCGCCAGTCCGCCATAGACGGCGAGCTGCGTGACCCAGATCATCAGCAGCATGACGATCGTCTGGCGCCAGAGCGGGCCGAATTCCGGGCGCAGGAACTGCGGGAAGACGGCGAGCATGAAAAGATAGGCCTTGGGGTTCATCAGGCTGGTCAGCGCGCCCTGGCGAAACCGGGTGACAAGCCCGCGCCGGTCGAGGCTGTCGACGGCATCGACGACGATCGACGAGCGGAAAAGGCGCCAGCCGATATAGGCGACATAGACAGCCCCCAGGACGAGCAGCACGTTGAAGAGTTTGGGCGCGAAATGTAGCAGCATGCCGACGCCAAGCGCTGCATAGAGCGTGTGGATCAGCCCGCCGGCCATGATGCCGAAGGTCGCCGAGAGCCCGGCCTTGCGCCCGCCGGAGAGCGAACTCGCCAGCACGAAGACCATGTCCATGCCCGGCACGATGATGATGCCCGAGACAAGCAGGAAGAAGAGCCAGAGGTTTTCGCTGTAGGTCATGTCAGTTGCCCGTGTCTTTCCTTGCGCCGCAGCCTTATGCCACCTTTTGTTTCAAGCGCTTGAGGTGTGGTATAGCGAAGGCCAACTGACAGGGCTGTGTCAGTTGTGATGGAGGAAAGCCATGCGCAAGGCCTCGCGGCTGTTCGAGATCATCCAGATCCTGCGGCTCGCCCGCAACCCGGTCACGGCGGCTGACATCGCCGAGCGGCTGGAGGTGACGGTGCGTTCAATCTATCGCGATATCGGAGCCCTGCAGGCCATGCGCGTGCCGGTCGAGGGCGAGCGTGGCATCGGCTATATCCTGCGCCCAGGCTTCGACCTGCCGCCGCTGATGTTTTCCATCGAGGAGACCGAAGCCATCGTCCTTGCGCTCGCGCTTCTGGAGCGCACCGGCGACACCGAACTACAGGCCGCCGCCCGCAGGGTCGGCGACAAGATCGCCGGCGCGGTGCCACCGCCGCTGCGCCAGACGCTTTCCGCCCGCGCCTTGCACGCCTGGGGCACGACGCCGCGCCAGCCGGAGGGCATCGACCTCGCGACCGTGCGCCGCGCCATCCGCG
The DNA here is from genome assembly GCF_001713395.1 of Sinorhizobium sp. RAC02. Lineage (NCBI taxonomy): Bacteria > Pseudomonadati > Pseudomonadota > Alphaproteobacteria > Hyphomicrobiales > Rhizobiaceae > Sinorhizobium > Sinorhizobium sp. RAC02. The sequence continues at coordinate 2,005,881 of NZ_CP016450.1, forward strand.
ACGAGGAAAAGCTTCTCATCGACTACCGTGACGAATACGGCCGCGCCACCGAGCGCGCGATCCGCCCCATCGCCCTCATCTACTATTCGGAGACGGCCAACATCGTCGGCTGGTGCGAATTGCGCGAGGCAATGCGCAATTTCCGCGCCGACCGGGTGGCCGTCTGCGCGGCGACGGGGGCGCATTTCCACGGCGAAGGGGATCGGTTGCGGCAGATGTGGATTTCAGGCTGGGCGGAGAACGCGCAAGCAGCACGCCTCTAGCCCGGCCACTCGTCAGGCGGCCAATCGCGCGCCGTGTGAAGGACCCGGAGAATGAACAATGTCTCGTTCCCTTCGACCGTCTCGATGCAGTAGGCGATAATGTAGGGAAGTCCAACCACCGACTTCTCGTAGGTTCCCCCAACCCGACCCGGCCGCCCGATTGGGCGGTTCCCGAGCGCAACAACCAGGGCATCAATCCGCTCGGCGACCGAGCGCGCGGCGGCGGGATTGTCGCGGGCGATATGGCGTATCTGTTGTTTCAGGTCCTCAAGGGCGGCGCGGGACCACCGGACGGGTCGTTTCATGACCGAGCGCGTTCAGCCACGTCTATGATGGAGGACAGGTCCGACATGGCATCGCCGTGCGAAACCGTTCGCCCGTTGCGAATGTCCTCCAGCCCCTCGTTTATGCCCTCGACGATCGCAAGTTCCTTGGCGACGTAGGCTGAAACGGCTTCGGCTGCGAGGAACGAGCGGCTGCGCCGCGTATCCACCGCGAGCCTGTCGAGCTTTTCCTTGAGATCCGCGCTGACACGGATGGTCATCGTCGTGCTGCTCATATCCATCACCTGTGCTGCGTTGTGTACAAACTAACACATTCCATCGGCCTTGCACAGGACAACGAAAACCCCGGCCGTTGCCGACCGGGGTTTCGCAAACTCAAGCAAGCAAAAAAGCTTACTTCGTAGCGGCTTCGTAGCGCTCCAGGACGTAGTCCCAGTTGATCAGGCTGTCGACGAAGGTTTCGAGGTACTTCGGGCGGGCGTTGCGGTAGTCGATGTAGTAGGAGTGTTCCCACACGTCGACGCCGAGGATCGGCTCTGCGCCGTGTACCAGCGGGTTTTCGCCGTTCGGGGTCTTCGAGATGGCGAGCTTCCCGTCCTTGACGGAGAGCCAGGCCCAGCCGGAGCCGAACTGCGTGGTGCCGGCAGCGATGAAGTCTGCCTTGAACTTGTCGTAGCCGCCGAGATCGGAATCGACCGCCTTCTGCAGGACGCCCGGCAGGCTCTTGCCGCCGCCGTCCTTCTTCAGCCACTTCCAGAAATGGACGTGGTTGTAGTGCTGGCCGGCATTGTTGAAGAGGCCCTGGTTGGTGCCGTAGGACTTCTTGACGATCTCTTCGAGCGACAGATCCGCCAGGCCGGCTTCTTCCGCCAGCTTGTTGCCGTTGTCGACATAGGCCTTGTGGTGCTTGTCGTGGTGATATTCGAGCGTTTCGCGCGACATGAAGGGCGAAAGCGCATCGTAATCATAGGGAAGCGGCGGAAGTTCGAAAGCCATCGTGATGTCTCCTCATTGTTTAGGCGCAATTCGCAACACGCAAAACTGTTTCGCTTTGCTGGAACTGCTCCGGCGACGGAATTTTTTTCAAGGAAATCCGTGAGCGGAACATAGGAGCGGCAACCGGAAGAGGCAACCGCCCGGGTTCCAAATTTTCCTGACAGGCGACAAAATCATTCCGGTTTTGCGTGTCAGATCAATGACGAAGCGGAACGAAATCCGATTCGAGACATTTTGTCCGACACCCTCGCAACACGGAGCCTCCCATGCGCGCCATCCCCCTCGCCTGCCTTGCCCTTTCGCTCGCCGCCCCGGCGGCCCACGCCTCCTCGCCGGATGCCTGGGAGGAATTCCGCGCCGATGTGGAAAAGAGCTGCCTGGCGAGCCTGCCGGAGGCGCTCGGCACGCCCAACGTCTTCGTCGAGCCGACCGGCACCGAATCCTTCGGCATCGCCGCCATCGAGGGGCTGTCGCCGGAATCGAAGAGCCAGATCACCTATGTCTGCATCTACGACAAGCAGAAGAAGACGGTGCAGGTGTCGCCGCCGATTGCCGCGGAATTCCTGCATGTGGTGCGTGAAAGCGAACGCGAGGCGATCGCCAAGGAGAAGGCCGCGACGGGCGACAACAAGACGGAGGATGCAGCCGGTCAGGAGTGAGGCTGCGCTTTACAGGGTGCCTGTTCTCTAACGATGGCACGCACCCCTCTCCGTCGTCATCCTCGGGCTTGACCCGAGGATCCATGCCACATGGACAGCGTGTGCGGTGGAGGTGGATCCTCGGGTCAAGCCCGAGGATGACGGCGGAAAGGTGGTGCGCCAGACGTACGTCCAAGGCGATGCCCTTAACGCAAAAGCCGACCTCTCGACCGGCTCTTGTCATCCATGCATTCCGTGCTCAGGCATCCCCGTTGGAATGCGCCCAGTCGAAATAGAGGTCGCGCGCCTTGGCGGTGATCGGGCCGGGCTGGAGGTCGCGATCGTCGAGGCGTGTCACGGGCACGACCTTGGAATAGTTGCCCGAGGTGAAGATCTCGTCGGCCGTCTCGAAATCGGCGACTGTCAGCGTGGTCTCGACCACCTCGAAACCGGCATCCCTCAACAGGCCGATGACGCGCATGCGGGTGATGCCGGCGAGGAAGGTGCGGTTGGCGGCGGGGGTGAAGACGACGCCATCCTTGACCATGAAGATGTTGGACGAGGCGGTCTCGGCGACATTGCCCAGCATGTCGCGCACTAGCGCGTTGTCGAAGCCGCGCTTCTTCGCCTCCACCAGCATGCGGGCATTGTTCGGGTAGAGGCAGCCGGCCTTGGCGTCCGTCGGCATGCATTCCACCGTCGGGCGGCGGAAGGGCGAGACGGTGATCGACGAAGCGGCCTTCGGGTCGCCCATCGACGCCTCGAACAGGCAGAGCGCGAAGCGGGTCGATTCCGCGTCCGGTGCGACGACGCTGGTGGCGGAACCGTGCTCGGCCCAGTACATCGGCTTGATGTAGATCGCCGTCTTGCCGTCGAATTTTGCAACACCTTCCCAGGCGAGCGCCTCGATTTCTTCCGCCTTCATCGTCGCCTTGAGGCCGAGTGCCTCGGCAGAGCGGTTGACGCGCTGGCAATGCAAATCGAGGTCCGGGGCGATGCCGTCGAACCAGCGGGCGCCGTCGAACACGGTCGAGCCGAGCCACATGGCATGCGAGGTGGGGCCGATGAGCGGCGGGTTGCCCGAAATCCATTCGCCGTCCACGAAGGTCCAGGTCGTCGTGCGTGGTGAGGTATCGACTGGCATTTTTATACTCCTTTTCGCCCATCAAGGCCCGACCATTGCGGCTGGTCAAGCCAGAAATGCCTTCCGACAGCCGGCGCCGCTTGTCCATTCAAGATGTTGAATGGGTGTATCAGGCCTTATCATGGGTCGCATGGTTGAGGGGCCGTGGGGTGCATGCGATACAGATACAAAGGGAGAAACAGCATGCGCGCGATGTATTACGAAGCCTTCGAGGTGACACCGGAAATCCGGACCCTGCCCGACCCGACCCCGACGCCGGGCGGCGTGGTGATCAAGGTGGAGGCGACGGGGCTTTGCCGCAGCGACTGGCACGGCTGGATGGGGCACGACCCGGATATCCGCCTGCCGCATGTGCCGGGACATGAACTGGCCGGCACGGTGCTTTCCGTCGGCAAGGAGGTGCGCCGGTTTCGCGAAGGCCAGCGCGTGACGGTGCCGTTCGTCTCCGGCTGCGGCCATTGCGGCGAGTGCCGTTCGGGCAACCAGCAGATCTGCGAGGAACAGTTCCAGCCGGGCTTCACCCATTGGGGCTCCTTCGCGGAATATGTCGCGATCGACTATGCCGACCACAATCTCGTACATCTGCCGGAGGCGATCGACTATGCCACCGCCGCCAGCCTCGGCTGTCGCTTCGCCACCTCCTTCCGCGCGGTGGTCGACCAAGCGCGGGTGACGGGCGGCGAATGGGTGGCGGTGCATGGCTGCGGTGGCGTAGGCCTTTCCGCAATCATGATTGCCGCAGCCCTCGGCGCCAACCCGATCGCCATCGACATTTCCGCCGAAAAACTGGATTTTGCGAAGAAGATGGGCGCGGTCGCCACCGTCAATGCCCGCGAGGTCGCGGATGTCGCCGAGGCCGTGCGCGATATTACCGGCGGTGGGGCGCATGCCTCCGTCGATGCGCTGGGCTCGCCCGTCACCTGCTTCAACTCGATCAAGAACCTGCGCCGCCGCGGCCGGCATGTGCAGGTCGGGCTGATGCTCGCCGACCATGCGACGCCGCAGATCCCCATGGCGCAGGTCATCGGCCATGAACTGGAAATCTACGGCAGCCACGGCATGCAGGCCTGGCGCTACGACGCCATGCTGGCAATGATCGAAAGCGGCAAGCTCGCCCCGCAAAAACTGATCGGCCGCCATATCAGCCTCGACGAGGCGGTGCCGGCGCTGATGGCGATGGACAAGGCGACCGACCTCGGCATCAGCGTGATCACGCGGTTCTGAGGGCGGGCCGCCGGCCGTGCTATGTGATTGACATTCCTTGCGCGATAGCCGTCAATCTCGCTTGACAATGCCCGAAAGGAATCGCCGCCCATGTCCCACGCCGCCTATGTCTTTGACGCTTACGGCACGCTGTTCGACGTGCATGCGGCAGTGCGCCGCCATGCGGGCGATGTCGGGCCGAACTACCAGCTTTTCTCGGAAGTCTGGCGCGCCAAGCAGCTCGAATATTCCTGGACGCGCGCGCTGATGGGCGCCTATGCCGACTTCTGGCAGCTCACCGAACAGGCGCTCGACTTCACCTTCCAGCGCATCGGCGGCGTCGACCCTGCGCTGCGCCAGAAATTGCTCGACGCCTACTGGAAGCTCGACTGCTACCCGGAAGTGCCGGCTGTCCTGAAGGCGTTGAAGCAGCGGGGCGCGCATATCGCCATCCTCTCCAACGGCTCGCCCGCCATGCTGGCCTCCGCCGTGAAGAACGCCGCGCTCGACACCGTCATCGACGACATCTTTTCCGTCGACGCGCTGAAGACCTACAAGACGGCGCCCGCCGTCTACGACCTCGTGACGACCAACTACCGGCTCTATCCGAACGCCGTCTCCTTCCAGTCCTCCAATCGCTGGGACATTGCGGGGGCCACGAAATTCGGCTTCCGCACCGTCTGGATCAACCGCAGCAATATGCCGGACGAATATTTCGACCTCGGCCCGGCGCTGATCCTGCCCTCGCTCGACAGCCTCTGAGGAAAATCCATGGCCTGGTCTGCCGCGCAATATCTGAAATTCGAAGACGAACGCACGCGCCCTGCCCGCGACCTGCTGGCGCAGGTGCCGGCCGATCTTCCGGCCGGGACGGTCTATGACCTCGGCTGCGGACCGGGCAATTCCACGGAGCTGCTGGTGGAGCGGTTCCCGGGCCGCGGCGTCAAGGGCGTCGACAATGCGAGCGACATGCTGAAGGCCGCGCGAAACCGCCTGCCGGGCGTGGATTTCGTCGAGTGCGACTTGGCGAAATGGCAGGCGCCCGAGCCGGCCGCCCTGCTCTACGCCAATGCCGTGTTTCAATGGCTTCCCGACCATGTGACGGTGCTGGTGAAGCTGATGGACAGCCTGCGTCCCGGCGGTGTGCTCGCCGTGCAGATGCCGGACAATCTTTCCGAACCGTCACATCTGCTGATGGAGGAAAGCGCGATGGCCGGCCCGTGGCGCCCCGCCTTCGCCGACGGCACGCCGCGCCGCAAACCGCTGCCCGCACCGGCTGCCTATATGGACGCGCTCGGCCCCAAGGCGGCGCGCGTCGACGTCTGGCACACCGCCTACAACCACCCGATGGCGGATGCGGCAGCGATCGTCGAATGGGTGAAAAGCACAGGCCTGCGTCCCTATGTCGAGCGCATCCCGGCAGAACAGCGCGACGGCTTCCTCGCCGACTACGAAAGCCGCATCGCCAAGGCCTATGCGCCGATGGCCGATGGACGGCGGCTGTTGCGGTTCCCACGGCTGTTCATCGTGGCGGTGAAGGCGTGAATATCTCGGCTACGCGAACACATATTTGGGTGCCGAAATCCTTCATCGGTTTCGAGCAGACTTCCAAATCCACCAGAGCTTGAAGTATTCGCACTTCGAACAGTAATTTAGATGTCAAATTCCTACTTCCAGAAATTCACGATTGCTGCCGGCATCATTCTCCTCTCCAGTGCATGGTCTGCCCGCGCTATCGATGCTTGCCAAAAAATCCAATTTTCAGCAGAGCGCGCCAATCTAAGCAGGTTGCTGTCCTCGAGCGGTTTTTCAAAAGAAGAGAATCTCTTTCTTTTGAGGGGTGTTGATCAAAAGCTTAGTGAAATAAAGCGAGGCCTCCTTAACGCGCGCGGGGGCGAATGCGGATTGAAAGCGGTGCGTGCACTGGTAATCGGCTGCTTGAATCACAGCCTGCCCTCTACTCTCCGGTCAATAACGTCTCCAAATCGCAAGACTGGGAAAGCACTATGGGGGAAGTCGGATGTTACGCGCCGAGACGCCGCCGTTATCGGAATGACCCATGCCTGCAAGGCAAGCGCAATGGAGCATTTTTTTTCGAATTAACGCCGTGAGAAGCGGTCGACCTGAACACGAAGGCGTCGTGGTTGTCCGCACTTCTGGATAGACAGCAGTCGCGGTCAAAAAGCCTGAGTGCGCTCAAATCTTTTCCGCCAGAAAGTCGATGAATGCCCTTATGCGCGCGGCCAGATGCTCGTGTCCGGCGAAGACGGCGTGCACGGTCTCGATGTCGCCCGGATTGAAATCCTCCAGCACGGGCACCAGCGTTCCGGCGGCGATGTCCGGCTCGACGTGGAAGCGCCCGATGCGGCCGAGGCCAAGGCCATCCACGCAGAGCTGGCGCAGGATGGCGCCGCTGGAGACCAGCATGTTGCCGGTGATCTCGTAGGCTTCGGTCGTCTGCCCATCACTTGCAAGAAACGGCCAGTCGTCCATGCTGCGGCGGAAGTTGAAGCGCAGGCAGTTGTGGGCGGCGAGATCGGCCGGGTGCTGCGGCGTGCCATGCCGTGCGAGATAATCCGGTGCGGCGATGACGACCTTGCGGCTTTCCAGCAGTTTTCGCGCCTTCAGCGAGGAATCGCGCAAGGGGCCGGAGCGGATGGCGACGTCGGTGCGTTCGCCGATCACGTCGATGACACCGTCCGTCAGCGTCAGGTCCAGCTCGATATCCGGATAGCGCGCGAGGAAGGCCGGCACGAGCGGGAGAATGCAGCGCTCGCCAAAGCCGACCGAGGCATTGACCCTGAGCGGCCCGCGCGGCACGACGCGGGAACCCTCCGCCACGATGCGCTCCGTCTCGGCAATATCCGACAGGATGCGCCGCGCCCTGCCGAGATAGACCTCGCCCTCCGGCGTCAGTTCCAGCCGGCGTGTGGTGCGAACCAAGAGCCGCGCGCCGAGCCGGTCCTCGATGCGGGTGACGAGCTTGCTCACCGCTGATGGCGACAGGTGCAGCTTGCGGCCGGCGGCCGAAAAACTCTTCAGCTCCGCCGCCAGCACGAAGACCTCCATTTCACCGGCCCGGTTGTCCATACAGCACCTTTGAATTCAATTCATATATGCTTATCCACTTCGCCGGATTAACGCGCAAGTGGTCCTGCCCCATATTCCGCTCCGAACCAACATCGCAACCAAGCCAAGCCGCCCGGATCCCAAGCCGGGAGGCCAAGGATCCTGCCATGCCTCTCGCTCTCTTTGCGCTTACCGTCGCGGCCTACGCGATCGGCACCACCGAATTCGTGATCGTCGGCCTGTTGCCGACCGTCGCGACCGACCTCGACATCACCCTGCCGCTTGCCGGCCTCATCGTCTCCGTCTACGCGCTCGGCGTCACCTTCGGCGCGCCCATCCTGACGGCGCTCACCGGCAGGCTCGGCCGCAAGCCGCTGCTCGTCGGCCTCATGGCGCTGTTCATCGCCGGCAACGTGCTGGCCGCACTGGCACCAAGCTACGGCATGCTGCTCGTCGGCCGCGTGCTGTCGGCCTTCGCGCACGGCGTCTTCTTCTCCGTCGGTGCCACCATCGCGGCCGATCTCGTGGCCCCCGATCGCCGGGCCTCGGCCATCGCCATGATGTTCATGGGGCTCACCGTCGCCATCGTCACCGGCGTGCCGCTCGGCACGTTCATCGGCCAGACGTTCGGCTGGCGTGCCACCTTCTGGGCCGTTGCCAGTCTCGGCCTCATCGCCTTCGCCGCCATCGCCCTGTTGCTGCCGTCGAACCTCAACCGCGAAAAGCCGGCGGGCCTGATGGAACAGGTGCGCGTGCTCGGCTCCGGCCGCCTGCTCATCGTCTTCGCCATGACGGCGCTCGGCTATGGCGGCACCTTCGTGACCTTCACCTTCCTGTCGCCGCTCCTGCAGGACATCACCGGCCTCAGCGCCAATACGGTCAGCCTCGTGCTGGTGCTCTATGGTGCGGCGATCGCCTTCGGCAACATCGTCGGCGGCAAGGTGGCGAACCGCGAACCGGTCAAGGCGCTGGCCGTGCTCTTTGCCCTGCAGGCTGCTGTGCTGGTGCTTCTCACCTTCACCGCCCCCTCGCCGGTGCTTGTGCTGATCACGCTCGCCGCGCTTGGCTTCCTGTCCTTCGCCACCGTGCCCGGCCTCCAGCTCTATGTCGTGGAGATGGCCAAGCGCCACCGCCCGGCCGGCGTGGACGTTGCCTCGGCGCTCAACATCGCCGCCTTCAACCTCGGCATCGCCGCAGGTGCGTGGATCGGCGGGCTGGTCGTCGCCTCGCCACTCGGCCTCGGTGCAACGCCCTGGGTCGGCGCCATCCTCGTCGCTGCGGCCCTTGGCCTGACGCTGGTGAGCGGCGCCCTCGACCGCCGCGAACGCAGCGCACCGGACGCCGCCTGCCAGCCGGCCTGAAACCTTCGTCCGCCGGGGCGCTACCCCTTCAGCTCCGGCGGGCCATCAATCCAAAAGGAGACATCCAATGAAAACCGTCAACGCCAATGGCGCCCACATTCCCCAGCTCGGCTTCGGCACGTTCCGTATGCCGGAAGTCGACGTCCTCGCCATCCTGCCGAAGGCGCTCGCCCAAGGCTTCACCCATGTCGACACCGCCCAGATCTATGAAAACGAGGCCGCCGTCGGCGCGGCCATCCAGGCCTCCGGCGTCGCCCGCGACAAAATCTTTCTCACCACCAAGGTCTGGGTCGCGAACTATGCCAAAAATGCCTTCGCCGCATCCGTCGAAGAGAGCTTGCGCAAGCTGAAGACCGACCATGTCGATCTTCTCCTGCTGCACTGGCCGGACGACGCGGTACCGCTAGAAGTGCAGATCGCCGAACTCAACGCCGTGCGCGAGCGTGGCCTTGCAAGGCATATCGGCGTCAGCAACTTCAACACGGACCTGATGGCGGAGGCCGTGCGTCTCAGCGCCGCGCCGCTCGCCACCAACCAGGTCGAGTACCACCCCTATCTCGACCAGATGAAGGTGCTGGAAGCCGCCGAGACCTACGGCATGGCGCTCACCGCCTACTATGCGATGGCCGACGGCAAGGTGCCGAAGGATCCGGTGCTGACGGAAATCGGCGCGGCGCATGGCAAGTCTGCGGCGCAGGTCGCGCTGCGCTGGCTGATCCAGCAGCCGGACGTGGTGGCGCTCACCAAGACGGCGACGGAAGCACGGCTTGCCGAAAACCTCGCCCTCTTCGACTTCGTGCTCACCCCGGACGAGATGATGCGCATCCACAAGCTCGCCCGCCCGGACGGCCGCATCGTCAGCCCGGATGGCTTGGCACCCGCCTGGGACCAGGCAGCCTGAACATCGGGCGGGGCGCCCTGCGGCCCGCCGAGCATGCCTCGGCACTCGCCTATGGCATTTGGAGGGTGCCTCCTGCCCCTTCTCCCCCGCGGGGAGAAGGTCGCGACGCGGGATAAGGCGGAGGCGGGAGGCGGCGTGCGAGCCCCCTCATCCGACCCTTCGGGCCACCTTCTCCCCGCGTGGAAGAAGGGGAAAAAGGCAACGCCTTGCCTCCTATGCGATCGCCCCGACCTTGCCGAAAGGCGAGGCCAGCTTTCCAAAATGCTGCCGGACATGTATGGGTGTCGCGCCGCCCCGCTTGCGGCAGGGAGCCCTTCATGCAGTCCTCGTCGTCAACCGTCCTTTCGCCGGACTGGCCGGCCATTGCCGCCGTCGTTCTCGGCGCGACAGCCTTTTCGGTGGCGCAGGGGCTAACCTATCCGCTCGTCTCGCTGACGCTGGAGGCGCGTGGCTTTTCCTCCTCGATGATCGGTCTCAACGCGATCGCCTATGCCGGCGGCATGGGTGCCTCGACGCTGCTCGTCGGAAGCCTTACCGCGCGCTGGCGGCCCGACCGGCTCATTATCTTCAGCCTCGTCATCTGCTCGCTGTGTCTCGCCACCTTCGCGGCCTCGTCTTCCTTTGCCATATGGGGTGCTGCCCGCTTCCTGCTCGGCTTCTTTGCCAGCATGATCTTCATGCTCGGCGAAGCCTGGCTCAACGCCGCCTGCCCGGATCGCCTGCGCGGCCGTGTCTCCGGCCTCTACGGCATGGGCATCTGTGCGGGTTTTGCCGCCGGACCGCTTGCCATTCCGCTGTTCGGCAGCGCGGGCGGGCTCGGCTTTGCGCTGACCGCCGTCTATCTCGCGATCGTCGCCTTCGCGACGGCCATGCTGATGTTCTCGACCAAGACGGTGCCCGAACCCTCCTCGACGGCCGATGTCTTCCGCTTCTTCAAGGCGGCGCCCATCCTGGTCGGCATGGTCTTCGTCTTCGGCTTTGCCGATATCGCCGCGATCTCCGCCATGCCGGTCTACTTCGTGAAGATGGGCTATAGCGAGGCCTTTGCCGCCATCAGCGTGACGGTGCTCGCCTTGCCGACGGCGCTCGCCCAGCCCTTCATCGGCGTGCTGCTCGACAAGCTGCCGCGTGAGCGCGTGGCGCTCGCCGCCGTCGGCGTTGCCGCCGTGAGCTATCTCATTCTGCCGTCGATGACGTCGGAAGCCGCGATCCTGGGTATCTTCGCCTTGATGGGCGTGGCCGTCTTCTCACTGTATACCTGCGCGCTGACCATGCTTGGCGAGCGCTACAGCGGCGCCATGCTCGTCGCCGGCTCTGCCGCCTTCGCACTGGTCTATGCGGCGGGCAGCGCCACCGGCTCGGGCCTCACCGGCGCCATCATGGAGGCCGGCGGACCGCAGGCCGGGCCGCTCTCGGTCGGGCTCGGCCTTGCCGCCTTCACGGCCCTGCTGGTCTTTGTGCAGAGGCGCTAAAGGCGCATGGCCGTTCCGCAGAACAAGGACGAGCTGCTGGCAGCAATCGCCCTGGAGTTCGGCAAGTTCCGCAAAACGCTGGACGATGTCCACGCGGATTTTGTGCGCGAGCGGACGATGGAGGGCCACGCGAAGGGCACGCTGATGAGCCCCTTCGATCTCGTCGCCTACCTTGTCGGCTGGAACGAGCTGGTGCTGAAATGGCTGGACCGTGACGCGGCCGGCCAGCCGATCGATTTTCCCGAAACGGGCTTCAAGTGGAACGAACTTGGAAAGCTCGCCCGGAAATTCTACCGCGATTGTGAAGGCATGCCCTATCCGGAACTCGTCGCGCGGCTCGATGCGGCGAACGAGACAATCGTCGCGGCCGTTGGCCGGCGAGACGATGCGGCACTTTACGGCCGCCCCTGGTATGAAAAATGGACGATGGGCCGGATGATCCAGTTCAACACGTCATCGCCCTATGCCAATGCGCGCGGACGCCTGCGCAAATGGCTGAAGTCTCACGCAAAGGCGTGAGGAGGCCATCCCGCGCGGACGCGGGATGGCAAAGGCTAATCTCAGACGAACTGGCTGAGGCCGGGAACGGAGGCGACGACTTCGTCGACCACGTCGGCGCCGGCATGTTCGCGGGCGACCGCCATGGTTTCCTTGGCGAGGCCGGTGATTTCGCCCATGCCGAGGCCCTGGCTCATCAACTGCTGGCCGAGACCCATGACGCCGCCGCCGCCGATGGCGCTCATCAGGCCGCCAAGCAGGCCGCCGCCGCCTTGGCCTTCGCCATTGTACTGGGCAACGAGTTCGGAGGCGCCGGGAATGGCTTCGATCATGCGGGCGACCGGGCCGTCAGCGGCTTCGCGCTGCAGGAAGCCGAGCATCATGCCGATGGCCTTTTCAGCAAGAGCCGGCTCGATGCCGACGGCATCGGCAACGCGGGTGACGAGATCGTTCATGGAAAATCCTCCGAAGGAATTGACGTTAACGTCAAGGTAATTGAATTCACCGGCAAACTCAAGCCGGCTTTGCGCGTCTTCGACAGCCGGGCCGCGGCCCTTGAAAGCGTGTTGTTCCCGTGCCGGACTATCCTTATAACCTGCTTGAGACGATTCAATGAAAACATGGTCGAAGCGACGCTCGGCCCCGAATCGCGGCAGATCGGCTTCAGGGAGTTTCAACGTGACGGAATCGATTCTTCAGGACGGCAAACTCTACATCGGCACCAGCCGCAAGCCGGACGATACCAACAACAAGCCGGAATATCTCGACCTGAAGTTCGGCAACCGCCACGGGCTCGTGACGGGTGCGACCGGCACCGGCAAGACGGTGACGCTGCAGGTGCTGGCCGAAGGCTTTTCCAATGCCGGCGTGCCGGTGTTCTGCGCCGACGTGAAGGGCGACCTTTCCGGCATCGGCGCGATCGGCGAGCCGAAGGACTTTCTCCAGAAGCGCGCCGACCAGATCGGACTGACACCCTACGAGTTCCAGGAATTCCCGGTGATCTTCTGGGATCTCTATGGCGAGAAGGGTCACCGGGTGCGCACCACCATCTCCGAGATGGGACCGCTGCTGCTGTCGCGCCTGATGAACGCCACCGATGCGCAGGAAGGCGTCATCAACATCGCCTTCAAGATCGCCGACCAGGGCGGCCTGCCACTGCTCGACCTCAAGGATTTCCAGGCGCTGCTCAACTATATGGGCGAGAATGCCTCGACGCTGTCCAACCAGTTCGGCTTCGTCTCGAAAGCCTCCGTCGGCTCGATCCAGCGCGAGCTGCTGATCCTCGAACAGCAGGGCGCCGAACAGTTTTTCGGCGAGCCGGCGCTGAAGATTTCCGACATCATGCGCACGACCAATGACGGGCGCGGCGCGATCTCGGTGCTCGCCGCCGACAAGCTGATGATGAACCCGCGCCTCTACGGCACCTTCCTGCTGTGGATGCTCTCCGAACTGTTCGAGGTGCTGCCGGAAGTGGGCGACCCGGACAAGCCGAAGCTGGTGTTCTTCTTCGACGAGGCGCACCTCCTGTTCAACGACGCGCCAAAGGTGCTGACCGAGCGTGTCGAGCAGGTCGTGCGCCTCATCCGCTCCAAGGGTGTCGGCGTCTATTTCGTCACGCAGAACCCGCTCGACGTGCCGGAAACCGTGCTTGCCCAGCTCGGCAACCGCGTGCAGCATGCGTTGCGCGCGTATACGCCGCGCGAGCAGAAGGCGGTGAAGACGGCCGCCGACACGTTCCGCCCCAACCCGGAATTCAACTGCGCCGACGTCATCACGCAGCTCGGCACCGGCGAAGCGCTGGTCTCCACGCTCGAAGGCAAGGGTGCGCCCTCGATGGTCGAGCGTACGCTAGTGCGCCCGCCAGCCTCCCGCCTCGGCCCCGTGACGGAGGCCGAGCGGCAGGACATCATGAAGGTCAGCCCGGTCGCCGGCCTCTATGACGAGGATTTCGACCGCGAATCCGCCTACGAAATCCTCATGGCGCGCGCCAAGAAGGCCGCCGATTCCGCCGCCGCCCAGGAACAGGCGGACGCCCAGCCCGAGGAAAAACCCGCCGGCGGCAGCCGCTGGACCCTGCCCGGCTTCGGCGACGACGAGCCGGCCGCACAGCCTGCTCCCAAGCAGCCCAAGCCCCGCGCCGGTTACCAGCGCGAGACGGTGACGGAAGCTGCGATGAAATCGGTCGCCCGCACCGTCGCCTCCTCGCTTGGCCGCGCGCTGGTGCGCGGCATTCTCGGCAGCTTGCGGCGCTGACGCGAACGAACGAAGTGGATCCTCGGGTCAAGCCCGAGGATGACGAAAGAAGTGGGGTGAGAAGCCGCTGGAGACGGCACCCCCTGCCGCGCCGTTGAATTGATCCACACCATGCCCTCCCCTCCGTCATCCTCGGGCTCGACCCGAGGATCCACGCCGCACGGCATGACCAGAACGGCAAAACCCCGGATGCAGGGTACATCCAGGGCCTCGGGGAGGTCAGTAACGCTGCAGCTTACTTGCAGACCTTGATCTTCTTGATGATGACGTTGCCATAGTAGTCGTAGGACTTCACCTTCTTGATGAAGCAGTAGGGCTCGTAGCCGTAGCTGTAATAGCCGGCCTGCGAAGGGGCGGCGAAGGACACGGCGGCGACGAGGGCAACGGTGGCGGAAACGATGAACTTGCGCATGGGGTCTCTCCTGATCTCTGGTTGGGGATGAACCTCTCTCATCCAGTGATCAGACTTTCCCACATCGCCCCGCACCGCGCTGTTCCGCATGGAACAGGGTACAGCAGAGCGCAAATCCGGCGTCGCCACACCGGCTGAGCGACCTGACTTGCCCAACTCAACCATAATTAGATAATTCTAATTTTAATAACAGCTAAATAAAATAACTCTACTGTTCAGACACCATCCAGGAGTCCGAACAGCAAGGCCTTGCCATGAAAATTTCGACGAAACTCGGTGCGGTGACGCTCATCCTGACGCTGCTTCTCGCCAGCGCCATTTTTTCCACATATCTCGTTCTCAACGCCATGTCCGCCTCGATGAGCACCATCGTCGTCGACCGGCTGGTTCCGGCGGCAAACCTCAAGAAGGTCGGCGACCTTTATGCGGTCAACATCGTCGATACCGCGCACAAGGTGCGCAGCGGTGCACTTTCCTGGGAAGAAGGCCACAAGCTGAACACGGACGCGGTGGCGACCATCCAGAAACTGTGGGATGCCTATGCCGCGACCTACCTGACCGACGAGGAGCGCGCGCTTTCCGGACAGATGACCACCGAGATGCAAAAACAGGCCGGCAGCATCAACGACCTACTGGTCATCATGCAGGAGAAGGACCAGGCCGCGCTCGACGCCTATGTCGAAACCCGGCTCTACCCGACGATCGACCCGATCGGCACCTATGTGGCGGCGCTGATCGACCTGCAGATCCGTGTCGGCCAGGAAGAGTTCGCCGCCGCAGAGACGCAGGAGCATGATTATCACATCCTCCTTGCCGCCTTTGGCGCGGTCGCCCTTGCCCTTGCCGGCCTCTCCTTCTGGATCATCTTCGCCGGCGTCTCGCGCCCGCTGAATGCCATCACCGCGGTGATGCAGCGTCTTGCCGGCGGCGTGACGGATTTTTCCGTGCCGTTCCGCGCCCGCAAGGACGAGATCGGCAGCATTGCCGGCGCGGTCGAGATCTTCCGGCAGGCAGCCATCGACAAGCGCACGCTCGAGCAGCAGGCCGAGGCCGCGCGCCTTCAGGCCGAAGCCGACCGCGTGCGCCTCCAGGAGGAAGCGGAAGCGGCCGCACAGTCGCGGGTGCAGCAGGCCACATCGGGCCTTGCCGTCGGTCTGCGCCGACTTTCGGCCGGCGACCTCAATTTCCAGCTAAACGACCCCTTCGCGGCGGATTTCGAACAATTGCGCAGCGACCTCAATTCGGCGGTCGGCCAGCTCGGAGAGACATTGCGCGCCGTTGCCCAGTCCGCCGACGAGATGGACACCGGCACGCGGGAAATCAGCATCGGTGCAGACGCGCTTTCCAAGCGCACCGAGCAGCAGGCCGCCTCGCTGGAGGAGACTGCCGCCGCACTCGACGAAATCACCGCCAACGTGGCGAACTCGACACGCCGGGCGGAGGAGGCCCGCGCGGTGGCGGCCGAAGCCAATGGTTCCACGGTCCATTCCGGCGCGGTCGTCGCCAATGCCGTCAACGCCATGCAACGTATCGAGCAATCGTCGAGCCAGATTTCCAGCATTATCGGCGTGATCGACGAAATCGCCTTCCAGACCAACCTGCTTGCCCTGAACGCGGGCGTGGAAGCGGCGCGCGCCGGCGAGGCCGGCAAGGGTTTTGCGGTCGTTGCGCAGGAGGTGCGCGAACTTGCCCAGCGCTCCGCCCAGGCGGCCCGCGAGATCAAGGGACTGATCCGCAATTCGGAAGCGGAGGTGCGCAATGGCGTGAAGCTGGTCAGCGAGACCGGCGAAGCGCTGCAAGCCATCGGCGGCCATGTCGCGACGATCAACCAGCACATGGAGGCCATCGCCGTTTCCGCCCGCGAACAATCCGTCGGGCTCTCGGAGATCAACACCGCCGTCAACCAGATGGACCAGACGACCCAGCAGAACGCCGCCATGGTCGAGGAGACCAATGCGGCGTCGGCCACGCTGGTGACGCAGGCCGACCGGTTGCGCACGTTGATCGACCGCTTCACGCTCGGCCAGCCCGCCCGCCAGGTGCAGCCGACACCGCAACGGATGGCGCAAGCCCGCCCCCGCTTTGCTGGCAATGCGGCGCTGAAGACTGAGAACTGGGAGGAGTTTTGACAACCCTCGTACAGGCGTTTGAGCCCCCTCATCCGCCTGCCGGCACGTTCTCCCGTTGGCGAAGGGGAGGAAGCCACAAACGCCTCATTCCCTTCTCCCCTCGGGGAGAAGGTGGCCCGAAGGACCGGATGAGGGGCGGCAGAAGCACAAAATAGGCGTGAACGCAAAAAGGCCACCCGGATGCACTCCGGGCGGCCTTTTCAGTTCTATCGGCTGGATGATCAGACGACGGTCGTCTTGACGTCGAGGTTGCCGCGGGTGGCGTTGCTGTAGGGGCAGACGACATGCGCCTTCTTGGCGAGGTCTTCGACCACGGCCTTGTCGACGCCGGGCACGGAGATTTCGAGCGAGGCTTCGAGGCCGAAACCGCCGCCATCCTCACGCGGGCCGATGCCGACCGTCGCGGTGACCTTGGCGTCATCCGGGATCTTTACCTTTTCCTTGCCGGCGACGAACTTCAGCGCGCCGAGGAAGCAGGCGGAGTAACCGACCGCAAAGAGCTTTTCCGGGTTTGCGCCGGTCGCGCCGTCGCCGCCGAGTTCCTTCGGGACCGTCAGCGTGACGTCGACGGTGCCGTCTTCGGTGGCGCCGTGGCCGGCGCGGCCACCGGTGGAGGATGCTTTGGTTCTGTAGAGAATGGGCATGGGATGGTTCCTTCCTGGCTGTCGTCGTTGATGATGGAAACTAGATAGCGCGAAATTAGATTGCGCGCAATATGATTTTGCAAATTGCAATTTTTTCTTTTTCTGCGACAATGCCAGCATGATCGACAAAAGTGACGAAGCCGAGACAGGGGATATTCCAAAGGGCATGCTGGCGCTCGACCAGCAGCTTTGTTTCGCCGTCTATGCGGCGGCGCATGCGCTGAACCGTACCTACAAGCCCCTGCTCGACCCCTATGGCCTGACCTATCCGCAATATATCGCGCTCATGACGCTTTGGGAGGAGGACGGCCGCACGGTGAAGGCGCTCGGGGAAAAACTCGGGCTCGATTCCGGCACACTCTCCCCTCTCCTCAAGCGCCTCGAGGCGGCCGGCTACATCCACCGAGCCCGCGACAGGAACGACGAGCGGCAGGTGCTCATCACGCTCACCGACAAGGGCCACGCGATGAAGCAAGACGCCGTCGCCATACGCATGGCGATCGGCAAGGCGACGGGCTGTTCGATCGATGCCCTGCAGGCGCTGACCAGCGACCTCCACATGCTGACCGAGCAGCTCGAAGCCGACCAGGCGCGGGACGACGCCGCCTGAAAAGGTGGATTTTACCGTAACCTCACCCTACGGGACCTGTTCGCGATTCAACCTTCGCGCTAAGATGCGCTCCGGCGGAACGGAACCGCCGAGGGGGCACGATTGACACTGCACTGGTCCTGGCAAAAGGCGAACGTCGCGGCGAGCCTTTGGTGCATCGCCGTGGGCGTTGCCATGATGACGCTCTGGCTTTCGAAACCCGTCGACCTGGCGGAGCAGTATCCGTCACTTTTCGGCATGAAATTCAATGCGGCGCTCGCCGTTACCGTCATAGGCGCGGCGCTCCTGCTTGCCACGCGCGGTTTCCGGCGTCTGCCGGCGCTGATGATGGGGCCGGTCTTCGTCTATGGCGCGCTGGCGCTGTCCCAGCACCTGTTCGGCATCGATGCCGGCATCGACACGCTGCTCAACACGCCCTTCGTCGATATCGGCACCAGCCTGCCGGGCCGCATCGCGCCCAATACCGCACTCTGTTTCATGCTCGTCAGCAGCGCGCTCACCTTGCGCGCGCTCAGCCAGAAGAACAGCATGGTGCAGGTCGCGCTGGGCTTTACCACCTTCATCGTCGCGGCAGCAGCGCTCACCGGTTATGCGATCGCGCTCGATTTTGCCCATGACTGGATCCGCTTCACCCGCATGTCGTTCCAGAGCGCCAGCTGCTTCGTGGCGCTTGCCATTGCCATCGTCTTCGTCGGCACCGAGGCGACCGGGTTCCAGCGGCTGACGCTTGCCGGCATCCTGGGGCTGCTCACCTATCTCATCCTCCTCGGCATGTCCTACTACGAGTTGGCGCGCTACGAAGCCTCGTTCGGCATCACCTTCTCCAACAGCGGCAACAATGCGCGCTCCACCCTGTCGTCGCTCGTCCTGATTTCCGGCGCCCTCTATGGCGGGCTGATCGCCCATCTGTATTTCTCCTCCCGCCGCGCCAGCCGCATGGCGGCGGACCTTGCGGAAAGCCGGGGCCGGCTCGGCGCCATCATCGACAACGCGGTGGACGGCATCATCACCATCGACCAGCGCGGCGTCATCCTTTCCGTCAACCCCGCCTGCACGCGCATCTTCGGTTACCCGCCCGACGAGATGAACGGCCGCAACATCAAGATGCTGATGCCGGAACCCTATCACAGCTCCCATGACGGCTACCTTGCCAACTATCACCGCACCGGCGAGGCGAAGGTCATCGGCATCGGCCGGGAGGCGGAAGGGCGGCGCAAGGACGGATCGATCTTTGCGCTCGACCTCGCCATCGCCCGGCTGGAGCTTGCCGGCGGCATCATCTACAGCGGCATCGTGCGCGACATTTCCGAGCGCAAGGCGAATGAGCAGGCGCTGATCGAGGCGAATGCCGAACTCGAGGAATTCGCCTACCGCACATCGCACGACCTGCGCTCGCCGATCGCCTCGTCCATGGGCTTGCTGACCATTTCACGCGACATGCTGGAAGAAGGCGAACTGACTGCGCTTGGCCAGACGATGCAGCGCATGGAGAAGAATTTCAGCCGGCTCGACCACCTGATCCAGAACATCATCACCATCACGCGCAACCGGCTGATGGACGAGGACGACGCAGTCATCGACCTGCGCGCGCTCGTCTCCGAATCCATCGATGCCCTGTCGCACCTGGAGGATTTCAAGCGGATCCGCATCGAAAATCACGTGCCGGAAGAATTGACAATCGTCAGCAAGCCGTCGAAATTCCAGGTCATCGTCGGCAACATGCTGTCCAACGCGGTCAAGTATCATGATCCGAAGGAGGCCGCTCCGGCGATCGATGTCCGCGCCTTCCGCTATGCCGGCAGGATGCGGCTGTCGGTGGAAGACAACGGCCTGGGCGTTCCGCCCGCAAGCCGCCATTTGTTGTTCAAGATGTTCAAACGGCTGCACCCCAACCGGTCTTTCGGCAGCGGGCTCGGCCTCTACATATTGAAAAAAAGCGTGGAGGCCCTCGGCGGCACCGCACTTTATGAAGCAAGAGATAAGGGCAGCCGGTTCATCATCGAACTGCCCGATGGGGAATTGCCATGAAGATCCACTCGATCCTGATCGTCGACGACGACGAGAACGATCAGTTCATCTGCGAATACACGATCCGCAAGTTCGACCCGTCGATCCGCATCATCAAGGCGTTCGACGGCGCGGAGGCGCTCGATATCCTGCACCGCGAGACGCCGAACGCCATCATCCTCGACATCAACATGCCTGTGATGAACGGGTTCGAGTTCCTCGACCGCTATGCCGAGGAATTCGAGGTGCACGCCCCCGTCGTCGCCATGCTGACGAGTTCCCATCTCGGCAAGGACCGCGAGCGGGCGATGCAGTACAGCTTCGTCAAGAGCTACTTCGAAAAGCCGCTGCAGGCCGACCATCTGCGTATCATGGCAGACCTGCTGGGGGCCTGACGTCCAAGCCGCCTATGAAGCCCCCTCATCCCCCTGCCGGGACCTTCTCCCCGCTGGGGAGAAGGGAAACGAGGCAAAGCGGTAGTCCCCTTCTCCCCAGCGGGGAGAAGGTGGCGGCAGCCGGATGAGGGGGACATTTCCGTTCCCCGACGCGAAATCAGATGACGAGGATCGGCGCCTTGCCCTTCACGCGGTCATAGAGATCCATGACGTCCTGGTTGAGCATGCGCACGCAACCGGAGGAGACGGCCTTGCCGATCGACTTCCATTCCGGCGAGCCGTGCAGGCGATAGAGCGTGTCCTGGCCATTCTGGAAGATGTAGAGCGCGCGGGCGCCGAGCGGGTTGCTGAGGCCGCCGGGCATGCCGCCATTGGCGGCGGAGTATTTCACCAGCTCCGGCTGGCGCGCGACCATTTCGTCCGGCGGCGTCCATTTCGGCCAGGCCTGTTTCCACTGGATGACGCCGCGGCCCGACCAGGCAAAACCCTGCCGGCCGATGCCCACACCATAGCGCATGGCGGTGCCGTTCGACTGGATGAGATAGAGGAAGCGGTTGCCGGTATCGACGATGATCGTGCCCGGCTGCTCGGCGAACGGGCTCTCGACCTCCTGCCGGTAGTAGCGCGCATCGATCTGCTGGTAGGGGATGGCGGGCACCTGGTAGCCACCATCGTAAACCTGGCCGTAGATCGAGGCGTAGCGCGACGAATCCGGCATCAGGCCGGACGGTGTCTGGCCATAAATGCTGATCGGGCCGCGCCCATCGGCGATGATCTCGGGCCGGCCTTCCAGCGCAGGATTGCGGAAATAGGGACGCGTCTCCTCGCGGAAACGATCGGTGTTCATCGAAGAGGTGCAGCCGGCAAGGCCGCTCGCCATGGCGAGCCCGGAGAACTGCAGGAAGCGGCGGCGGGAAAGCGCGGTATCGGTCATGGGGTGCGTCGAAATCCGTTGGGCGGAAGCCTAGAATGGGGCGAGAGACTGAATCACTAACTAACGAAAGGCCAGTTAGGTCCATAACCCTGCCCCAATTGTGGCAATTGCGGCTGACCCCAGGCTTGCGCGCCACAATTTCCAAAACGCTGTCGCCGATGGGCCACTCTACCAAAGTGGCGCTTTACGCTGTATCCCGGATGGATAGAAATGCCGGAAAACGGAGTACGCGACGGGATGGACGCGAGTATCTTGAAGGACGCTGGCTTTGCGCCCGTCGACGAGGCAGGATGGCGCAAGCTGGCGGAGAAGGCGCTGAAGGGCGCAGACTTCGACGCGACGCTCATCTCCCGCAGCGATGACGGCCTCGAAATCCGGCCGATCTACACGCGCCGCGACGGTGCCCTCCCGCTTGCCCACAGCCACGCCGCGACGCCCCATGCCGGCGACGCCTGGACCGTCAACCAGCGCCGCGACGATGCAGACCTTTCTCGCGCCCGCGCCCAGATGGCCGACGACCTCGAAAATGGTGCAACGGGCATCGCCCTGATCTTTCAAAGCAGCGCCGCCGCCCACGGCGCGGGCATTACGGCCGGCAGCGAAACCGCCTTCCGCAAGACCGCCGCCGCGCGCGCCGCAGCGCCCTTCTCGCTCCGCCTCGAAGCCGGTTTTGTCGACCGGGCGCTGGCGACGACGCTCGCGCGTGCGCTGGGCGACGCGGGCGCAGAGAAGGCGACTGTGCATTTCGGGCTCGACCCCTTCACCTCCGCGCTTAGCGGCACTTACGGTGAAGCAGGAGAGTCCGCCGCGCTCGCCAAAACATTGATCGGCTTTGGTTTTTCCGGAACGGTTTTGAATGCCGATGGACGGCTGGCCCACAATGCCGGGGCCGGCGAAGCGCTGGAACTTGCCATCGTCGCGGCAGCACTCGCGGAAAACCTGCGCCTGCTCGATGCGGAGGGTATCGCGCCCGAAGACACCTTCGCCGCAACGTCGCTGTGTCTTGCCGCCGACCAGGACCAGTTCCTCACCATCGCGAAATTCCGCGCCGCGCGGCTGATCCACGCAAAGATGCAGACCGCCTGCGGTATCTCGGAGCCGAAGCCTGCGCATCTCCACGCCGAGACGAGCTGGCGCATGCTCACCAAACGCGATCCGGAAACCAACATCCTGCGCAACACCATCGCCGTCTTTTCCGCCGGCACCGCCGGTGCGGACGAGATCACCGTGCTGCCGCACACGCTGGCGCTCGGCATACCGGACCCTTTCGCCCGCCGCATAGCCCGCAACACGCAGGTCGTGCTGATCACCGAAAGCAACCTCGCCCATGTCGCCGACCCCGCCGCGGGCGCCGGTGGTATCGAGGCGCTGACGGATGCGCTGGCGGAAAAGGCGTGGGAGATTTTTGCCGGGATCGAGAAGAAGGGCGGGCTTTCGGCCGCCATCGCCTCGGGAGAGATAAAGGCCCTGGTGGAGGCGGCACGCGCCGAGCGCTCGGTGAAGCCGATCGTCGGCACGACGCTGTTCCCGCTGAAGGACGAGCGGACATTCACGCTGCTGGGGCCGCTTGCGCCTGACCAAAACACGGGCCTGTCGCCCGTTCTTCTCGCCGATCTTGCGGAGGTGGCGGCATGAGCCGGATCCCCGACTTCTCCACCATCACCTGGTCGAAGCCAGCCGCACCCGCCGCACCAACCGGCGAGGCTGCATGGCTCACCCCGGAGGGCATTGCCGTCAGCGGCGCCTATGGCGCGGCGGATCTGGCCGACCTGTCCTATCTCGATACCTGGCCTGGTGCCGCGCCCTATCTGCGTGGCCCCTACCCCACGATGTACGTCCAGCAGCCCTGGACGATCCGGCAATATGCCGGCTTCTCGACGGCGGAGGAATCGAACGCCTTCTACCGCCGCAACCTCGCCTCCGGCCAGAAGGGCCTGTCCGTCGCCTTCGACCTCGCCACCCACCGCGGCTATGACAGCGACCATCCACGCGTGGCAGGCGATGTCGGCATGGCGGGCGTGGCGATCGATTCCATCCTCGACATGCAGCAATTGTTCGACGGCATTCCGCTCGACGAGATGAGCGTCTCCATGACCATGAATGGCGCGGTGCTGCCGATCATGGCGCTGTTCATCGTCGCGGCGGAGGAACAGGGCGTTTCCGAGGACAAGCTGTCCGGGACCATCCAGAACGACATTCTCAAGGAGTTCATGGTCCGCAACACCTATATCTACCCGCCGCAGCCCTCGATGCGGATCATCTCCGACATCTTCAGCTATACCAGCCGGCGCATGCCGAAGTTCAACTCCATCTCGATTTCCGGCTATCACATGCAGGAAGCGGGCGCGACGGCGGACCTGGAACTCGCCTACACCATCGCCGACGGCATCGAATATGCCCGCGCCGGTGTCGCCGCCGGGCTCGACATCGACACCTTCGCGCCGCGCCTTTCGTTCTTCTGGGCGATCGGCATGAACTTCTTCATGGAAGTCGCCAAGATGCGCGCCGCGCGCCTGATCTGGGCAGCCCTTATGAAGACGAACTTTTCCCCGAAGGACGCGCGGTCGCTGGCATTGCGCACCCATTGCCAGACCTCCGGCTGGTCGCTGACCGCGCAGGACCCGATGAACAACGTCATGCGCACCATGGTGGAGGCGATGGCGGCGACGCAGGGGCATACGCAGTCGCTGCACACCAATTCCTTCGACGAGGCCCTGGCGCTGCCGACCGACCATTCCGCCCGCATCGCCCGCAACACGCAGATCCTGCTGCAGAAGGAAAGCGGCACGACGCGCATCATCGATCCCTGGGGCGGCTCGGCCTATGTCGAGCGGCTGACACATGATCTCGTTGCGCGGGCGCTGTCCCATATCGAGGAGGTGGAGGCGCTCGGCGGCATGGCCAAGGCCATCGAGAAGGGCATTCCCAAGCTCCGGATCGAGGAGGCCGCGGCCCGCACGCAGGCGCGCATCGATTCGGGCCAGCAGACCGTCGTCGGCGTCAATTTCTCACGGCCGGAGCGCGACATCGAGGTGGACGTGCTGAAGGTCGACAATTCCGAGGTGCGCGCCAGCCAGCTCTCGAAACTCCAGCAGTTGAAGGGCACGCGCGACACGGCGGCGGCCGAAAGCGCGCTGGATGCCCTGACGGACGTGGCGAAAAGCGGCGACGGCAATCTTCTGGAATTCGCGGTGAAGGCCGCCCGCGCGCGGGCAACGGTGGGCGAGATCGCCTATGCGCTGGAAAAGGCCTTTGGCCGCCATGTCGCGGAAATCCGCACGATCTCCGGCGTCTACCGCAAGGAGATGGGCGCCAACGACCGGGCTTTCAACACCGCCGTAGACAAGGTCGCCGCCTTCGAAAAGCTCCGGCGCGAAAAGCCCTCCATCCTCGTCGCCAAGATGGGGCAGGATGGGCACGACCGCGGCCAGAAGGTCATCGCCACCGCCTTTGCGGACCTCGGCTTCAATGTCATAGTCGGCGCCATGTTCCAGACGCCGGAAGAGGTGGCGGAGCTGGCGATCCGCGAAGGCGCTCATATCGTCGGCGCTTCGTCGCTTGCCGCCGGCCATCTGACGCTGGTGCCGGAACTGAAGGCCGCGCTGATCAAACGCGGTGCGCGCGACATGCTGATCGCCGTCGGCGGCGTCATCCCGCCGCAGGATTTTCCAGCCCTGGAACAGGCCGGCGCCGACGCGATCTTCCCGCCCGGCACGGTGATCGCGGATGCTGCCTCCGCGCTGATCGACCGGCTGATGGCGTGAGTTTGTGAACGCTGTGTCAATTGCCGCGCGAATTGCCGTTTTCGCGCGCGGGCGGTAGGTCGGGGTCACAATCAACCGATGTGAGGTGACGCGATGCTGGTCAATGGCAAATGGACGGAAGACTGGCAGCCGGTTCAGGCAACGGACGCCAAGGGCGGCTTCGTGCGCCAGGTGTCGAGTTTTCGCAACTGGGTGACACCGGATGGCAGCGCCGGCCCGACGGGCGAAGGCGGTTTTGCCGCCGCAGCCGGCCGTTATCACCTCTATGTCGCGCTGATCTGCCCCTGGGCGTCGCGCACGCTGATCACCCGCAAGCTGAAGAAGCTTGACGACGTGATCTCCATCTCCGTCGTCGAGCCGGCATTGTCCGAGCAGGGCTGGCGCTTCGGTGACTATCCCGGCGCCAACCGCGACGATCTCAACGGCGCGACCTACATGCACGAGATCTATACCAGCGCCGACGCCGCCTTCACCGGCCGCGCCACCGTGCCGGTGCTCTGGGACAAGGAACGCAAGACGATCGTCAACAACGAATCCGCCGATATCGTGCGCATGCTGAACAGCGGGTTTGGCGCTTTGGCCGACGAAAGCGTCGATCTCTACCCGGAAGCCCTGCGCAGCGACATCGACACCCTCAACGAGCGCATCTACCCGTCGCTCAACAACGGCGTCTACCGCACCGGCTTCGCCACCACGCAGGTCGCCTATGAAGAGGCCTTCCATGGCGTCTTCGCCATGCTGGACGAGCTGGAGACACGCCTTGCCGCTGGCGGGCCGTTCCTCACCGGCAGGACATTTACCGAGGCTGATATCCGCCTCTTCGTCACGCTCATCCGTTTCGACGCCGCCTATTACGGCCTGTTCAAGTGCAACCGCCAGCGGCTGGCCGACTATCCGGCACTCTCGGCCTACACGAAGCGCGTGCTCGATCTGCCGGGCGTGCGCGACACGGTCAACATCGATCACATCAAACACGGCTATTACTCGATCAAGTCGCTCAACCCGAACCGCATCGTACCGATCGGGCCGGATCTCTCGGCGCTGGGGCTGTAAACCTCAGTCCGCCACCTTGACCATGTGCATGGGATACGGAATGGTCGGCCGATGAGAGCCCGGCCATTCCCCTATATCAGCATCGCGGCGGCGGCGATTTCGACTGTCGTTCTCAATGTCTCCAACACGATACAGCAGCGCCATTGCGCCTTCGGATTCGGCGGCTTCCAGTGCAATAGCCCCTTCTCCGGTTATGGCGAGACGCTGCTCACAACGACCCTTGCCTCATTCGCTGTGCTCGTCGTATCGGCAGCAATCGCAGCGTGGAAGCTCATCGCCTGGTTTCGCTCGCGGTAAAAACCGTCAAACCTCCTTCGCCTCCACCATCGCCATCAGCGTTTCCAGCCGGTCGGCATCGGCGGGCAGCTTGTCCTGTCTGAGCCGCGCGATGCGGGGAAAGCGCATCGCGACACCGGATTTGTGGCGGGTGGAGCGGTTGATACCCTCGAAGGCGACCTCGAGCACGAAACCGAAGGCGGGCTCCGCCCGCACGGCCCGCACCGGGCCGAAGCGTTCCGTCGTGTTGTTGCGCACATAACGGTCGAGTACTTCGAGCTCGGCATCGGTGAAGCCGAAATAGGCTTTTCCGACGGGTACCAGCACGTCGCCGTCCGGGCCTTGCGTCCACACACCGAAGGTGAAGTCGGAATAGTAGCTCGAGCGTTTGCCGTGGCCGCGCTGGGCGTACATCATCACGGCATCGACATTGTAGGGATCGCGCTTCCATTTGAACCACGGCCCTTTCATGCGGCCGGCCTGGTAGGGACTGTCGAGGCGCTTGATCATCACGCCCTCGATCACGGGGTCCGGCGGCTCGCGACGGATCGTTTCGAGTTCTTCCCAGGAGCCGAAGGGCACGAGCGGCGAGAGGTCGAACCGGTCGTGCGGCGCCGTCTCGATGAGATGGGTAAGCCGGGCGCGGCGCGCCACGAAGGTTTCCGGCCGCACGTCCGCCTCGCCGTCGAACAGCACGTCATAGGCACGCACGAAGGCGGGGTAGTCGTCCAGCATCTTCGCGTTCACCGTCTTGCGGTTCAGGCGCTGCTGCAGGTCGGAAAAGGTGCGCGTGGGGCTGTTGGTGCGGTCGGTGCCGCCGACGAGCAGCTCGCCGTCCACCACGCCCTCGAAATTGATCGCGTCGAGCACATCCGGGAAGGCGGCGGAAATGTCATCGCCGGAGCGGGAGTAGAGCCGGCGCGTCGCGCCTGCCGAAGACATCTGCACACGAATGCCGTCCCATTTCCATTCGGCGGCGAAATCGGCGGGGTCGAGAGTGTCGAGGTCGCCCTCGCCCACCGGATTGGCGAGCATGACGGAATGGAAGATCGCGGGCGTCGCCAGCACCGGTCGCTCGGTGCGCCCTTCCAGCCAGGCGAAGAGCGGTTCGTAAGGCGGCGCCAGACCGTGCCACAGCGTCTCGATCTCGGTGACATCCATGCCGGAGAATTCGGCAAGCGCCTGCTTGGCAAGCCGCGCCGACACGCCGATGCGCAGGCCCCCGGTCGCAAGCTTGATGAAGGCGAAGCGGGCGGAGGGATCCAGCCGGTCGAGCAGATCGCGCACGGCGGTGCGCACCTCGGTGCGGCCGAGCGCGTTCATTCGGGTGACGACGCTGCTCAGCTGCGGCTGCGCCTCGTCGGGCACGCGCTCCTTGCGCTCCTGGTCCCAGACGAGCGCGATCGTCTCGGCGAGGTCGCCGACATAATCGTAGGAATAGCGAAACAGCACCTCGTCCATGCGCTCCAGCACGAGTTCGCGCAGCAGCGCCGGCTTGACGCTCTTTAGATCGAGCGTGCCGGCGATCGCGGCAAGGCCGTAGCCGCGGTCGGGATCAGGCGTGTCGCGAAAATAGTCGGCGAGCAGTTTCAGCTTGCCGTTGCGCGAGGGGGTAAGGACGAGACGGTCGAGCAGTGTGGCAAAGGCTCTCATGGAGAAGGCCCTTCCATTGCCCTAGGCTTTGAACCTTTCCGCGCGAATTGCGCTGGCAGAGGCGCACCGTCAGGGCGGCAGACTCCCACCTCCCCCTTGAGGGGGGAGGTCGCCGCAAAGCGGCGGGTGGGGGTGACCCGCATCCGCGCGGGCGGCGCTTGCGGAGCAGTTGCATCACCCCACCCCGGAGCTTCGCTCCGACCCTCCCCCTCGAGGGGAGGGTAAAGGAGCAGGCCGGCTCGCCGAAAATCCACTCGGCCTTTCGCAGTTCCGGGAAAAGATGCACCTAACGAGCGGGCGAGAAGAACAGGTGGCATCATCAATCCCCTTCATCCTCATAGCCGACGAGATGCAACGGCTTGGCCGGCACGCCGGCTAGCTCGCACCAGCGCACCAGCGCCTCCTCGCGGCCGTGCGTCACCCAGACCTCGCTTGGCGCCAGTTCGCGGATCGTTTCGGTGAGTTCCGGCCAGTCGCAATGGTCGGAAATGACGAGCGGCAGTTCGACGCCGCCCTGCTTGGCGCGCTGGCGCACCATCATCCAGCCGGAGGCGAAGGCGATGAGCGGTTCGTTGAAGCGGCGTGCCCAGCGATCGGCAAAGGCGGAGGGCGGGCCGACGATGACGGCGCCGCGAAAATCCGTCGGGTCCCCCTTCTCCAATGTGGCGGGACGCAGGTCGCCGAGGTCGATGTCGCGGCTGACATAATAGTCGCAGAGCCGCGCCAGCGAGCCATGGATATAGATCGGCGCGTCATAGCCGCAATCGCGCAGCAGGCGGATGACGCGCTGCGACTTGCCGAGCGAATACGCGCCGACGAGATGGCTGCGCTCGGGAAACTGCCTCAGCGAGGTCAGCAGCTTGCCCATCTCGGCCTTGGGTTCCGGATGATGGAAGACCGGCAGGCCGAAGGTCGCCTCGGTGATGAAGACGTCGCAGGGGACAGGCTCGTAGGCGACGCAGGTCGGGTCCGCACCGCGCTTGTAGTCGCCCGAGGCGACGATGCGCAGGCCATCCTTCTCCACCGCGATCTGCGCGGAGCCGAGCACATGGCCCGCCGGATGAAACGAGACAGTGACGCCGTTGAGATCAATGCGCTCGCCGAAGGCGGCCGCCTGCATGGTGCCGCAGAAATCCTCGCCATAACGGATCGCCATGATGTCGAGCGTCTCACGCGTCGCCAGCACGGCACCGTGGCCGGCACGGGCATGATCCGAGTGGCCGTGCGTGATCAGCGCCCGCGCCACGGGGCGGACGGGATCGATGTAGAAATCGCCGGCAGGGCAATAAAGACCGGCGGGCGCCGGCTTGAGGAGCTGATCGGGCTTCATGACGGAGAAGATAGCGGCTTTGCGGCGCTCTGCCAGAGGGGTGGCGTCGTTTGCGGTGCCGCTTCAGCGCAGTTCCTGGGCGAGCCCGATGAGAAGCCCTTCGGGGCCACGGATATAGCAGAGCCGATAGACGCCTTCGTAATCGACGACGTCGCCGACGAGTGCCGCGCCGCGCGGGCGAAGCCGTTCCAGCGTCTCGTCGAGGTCGTCCACGGCGAACATGACGCGGAGATAGCCAAGCACATTGACCGGGGCGTTGCGGTGATCGGCGACGACGGCCGGCCGCAGAAAGCGGGAGAGCTCAAGCCGGCTATGGCCGTCGGGCGTCCGCATCATGGCGATCTCGACATGCTGATCGCCGAGTCCCGTGACACGCCCTGCCCATTCTCCCTCGATCATGGCCCGCCCTTCGAGCTCAAGGCCGAGTTCGCGAAAGAAGTCGATCGTCGCATCGAGGTCCTCGACGACGATGCCGACATTGTCCATCCGCTTGATCGCCATGTTTCAATCTCCGAAAGTCTACGAACCGTGAAAACAGGAATGCCTGTGGTGGGATGTGCGTTCCCGGCATTCTCCTGACAACCGTCGGCGGCGGCTAGGCAATCGCCAGCATGCCCGCACGCAGCGCCTTCATGTCGACGGCAGAAAGCTGGGCATCGACCTTTTCGTGCGTTTCCTTCCAGATCGGGAAGGCCTGGGTCAGCAGGCTGCGGCCCTCCTCCGTCAGGCGCAGGAGGCGTCCGCGGCGGTCTCGGGGGTCGGCCTCTACGCGCACGAGGCCACGGCGTTCGAGCGGCTTGAGCGCTGCCGTCAGCGTGGTGCGATCCATGGCGAGCAGGTTCGCGACCGGCCCCATCGGCGGCGGTGCGGGGCGGTTCAGCGACATCAAAAGCGAGAACTGGCCGTTGGTGAGGCCGAGCGGGCGCAACGCATCGTCGAAGCGGCGTGCCAGGGCGCGGGCCGCACGCTGGGCATGCAGGCACAGGCAATGGTCACGCACGAACAGCGTCGTTTCGTAGGGAATCAGGACTTCATCAGACATGTTTCTTACTGTTGATATCAACGTAACAATGTCAAGAAGCAACGTGCGGGACCGCAGGAATTATTAGAGGTTCGGAATGCAGAGGATCGCCTGGAGAGCGCGGGCGTCGATCGGCCTGGAGAGGTAGTAACCCTGGATTTCATCGCAGCCGGCTTCGCGCAGGAAGTCGATCTGCTCGCGGGTCTCCACCCCTTCGGCGATCACGCGAAGCTGGAGCGAATGGGCGAGTGAAATGACGGCACGGGCGATTGCCGCATCGTCACCGTCATCCGGCAGATCCTGCACGAAGGAACGGTCGATCTTCAGGCGGCCGACCGGGAAGCGTTTCAACGAAGCAAGGCTGGAATAGCCGGTGCCGAAATCGTCGATGGCAAGGTGCACGCCGAGCTTTTCCAGCCGGTGCATGGTCTCCACCGCCTGCTGCACATCCTGCATGATCATGCTCTCGGTCAGTTCCAGCTCGAGATAGCGCGCCTCAAGCCCGCTTTCCTCAAGGGCCGCGGCAACACGCTCCACCCAGTCCTTTTCCTGGAACTGGCGCGCGGAGACATTGACGCTGACCACGATGGGCGGCAGGCCGGAAACCTGCCAGGCCTTGTTCTGCCGGCAGGCGGCGCGCAGCGTCCAGTCGCCGATCGGGCCGATCAGGCCGGTCTCTTCGGCCAGCGGAATGAAATCGCCCGGCGCGACCAGCCCGCGTTCGGGATGGCGCCAGCGGATGAGGGCCTCGACGGCGAAGATGCGGCCGGTCGCGAGATCCATCTGCGGCTGGTACTGCAGGAAAAGCTCCTGCTGGGCGAGCGCGCGGCGCAATTCTTCCTGCCGCTCCAGCTTTTCAGAGGCGTGGGTGGCCATTTCCGCGGTGAAGACCTGTATGGCGTCGCGGCCGATCTCCTTGGCGCGGTACATGGCGACATCGGCGCGGGCCAGCAGTTCCGTGACGTTACGACCGTGCTCCGGATAGGCGGCGACCCCCATGCTACAGGTGACCTGGAAGGCGCGTCCCTCGATTTCCACCGGCTCGGCGATCGCTTCGCGCACGGCGCGCAGCCGGTCGTCCACCGTCTCGCCGCGGCGCATCGCGCCGTTGATGAGTACGACGAATTCATCGCCGCCGAGACGCACGATGCTGTCGGAAGCGCGCACGCAACGCAGCATGCGGGCCGCGACGATCTTCAGCAGCTCGTCGCCGGCGTGGTGGCCGAGGCTGTCATTGACCAGCTTGAAATTGTCGAGGTCGATGAAGGCGAGCGTCATGGTGCCGCCACGATCATCCGCCGCCTCGATGGCCGAGGCCACGCGCTCGTCGAGCATGCTGCGGTTGGGCAAGCCGGTCAGCGCATCGTGGTGCGCCATGTACTGGATGTTGTCTTCCGCCTCCTTACGCTCGATGGCGATGCCGGCAATGTGCGTCGCCATGCCGACGAGCTTCATGCACTCGGCGGAGGGCTCGCCGCGGTGGCGGGAATAGAGCGCAAACGAGCCGAGCACCTTGCCCTGGTAGGACGAGATCGGCGACGACCAGCAGGCCCGGAAGCCATAGGGCAGGACGAACGCCTTGTAGTCCGCCCAGAGCGGATCGGTCTCGATATCGGACACGATGACCGGCTCGCCGCGCCACATGGCGGTACCGCAGGAGCCCACGGCAGGGCCGATCTCGAGGCCCTCGATCAGCATGCAATAGGCGGGATCGAGATTGGGGGCGGCGCCGTTGACGATGCGTTTGCCATCGGGTGCAAGTGTCAGGATCGAGCCGGTGACGTCAGGCACATGCGCTTCGATCAGCAGGATGAGGGAGGAGAAGACCTCGACCAGCGGCGCGCCGAGCGCGATCATCTTCAGGAGGTGTGCCTGGCCGAGATGCAGGTTCTCGGACCGCTTGCGCTCGGTAATGTCGCGGGCGATGCCGACAAGGCCGATCACCGCGCCGGCGCCGTCGCGTACCGGCAGTTTCGAGGTGAGAAGCCATTTGAGGTTGCCCCTGGAATCGCGGATCAGCTCTTCCATGTCGAGCATCGGGCGGCCGGTGCGGATGATCTCCTGCTCGGTCTCGAAAAAGCCGCGGGCGACGGGCTCGGGGTGGATGTCGAAATCGGAAAGACCTTCCAGGCTGTCCAGGCCGTCGCGCCGGTTGTCGCTGACGATTGCCCGGTTGGCGACGACGAAACGGCCGTTCCGGTCCTTGAAGTAGAGGTAGTCCGGCACCTCGTCGATCATGGCTTCAAGCCAGATCGTGCGCTCGTTCTGGGCAGCGGCCAGCGGAAAAAGCCGCGCCGCCTCGCTCATGAGGCGCTGGCTGGCGGACATCAGACGCGCCGTCGCATCGGCGTCGTCATTGCCAAGGTGAGACAAGTGCGTCGACATGAACCCCTGCAATTTTCTAGGGCAAGGAAGGACACTGCGGGCCGCCGCCTCTCCCGAACGCCCGAAGGTACACCTAGAGTCGTTATCCAACCCTAAAGGAAACCGGCGAAATGCCGCCGATCCGGCGTTTGAGGCACAGGATCGGCAACCGCAGCGGGCATCACCCAAATTGTTCCGTTTCGGTACGGAAGCAACTGGCACGGTTCCTGCTCCTTGGCGGACTAGGAGTTATCATGGTTAGCAGACGGTTGTTTCTCTCAGCTTTGGGTCTTGGCGCGGCAGGCATCGCTACCCCGGCGCTTGCCCAGACGCCGCGGCTGCCGATCATCGATGTCGATTTACGGGGCAGTATCGATGCCTCGGCCCACGGCATCCGGCCGGGTGCCGGCGACCGCAAGAGCAAGGCCTTCGCCAAGCTCATCAAGGAAGCGGCCGCTAAAAACCTGCCGGTCTTCCTGCCGCCGGGCGATTATGTCATCTCCAACATCACGCTGCCCGACAATGCGCGCATCACCGGCGTGCCGGGCGCCACCCGCATCATCTATGGCGGCGACGGCCATCTCTTCGCCGCCGACGGACTTGCCCGCGTGGAACTTGCCAATCTCGTCATCGACGGGGCCAACCGCTGGCTCGACGATACCGTCCAGGGCCTCGTGCATCTCAGCAATGTCGTCAATGTGACGATCGAGAACTGCGAGATCCGGGGTTCTTCGAAGACCGCCGTCAGCCTGGAACGCTCCGGCGGCCGCATCGAACGCAACCGGCTGTCGGGTGCCGCCGAATACGCGCTCTACGCCGTCGACAGCCACGATCTCTTCGTCACCGGCAACCAGGTCTTCGATTGCGGCAATGGCGGCATCCTGATCCATCGCTGGCAGAAGGGTCGCGACGGCACCATCGTCTCCGGCAACCGCATCGCGCGCATCGCCGCCACCCAGGGCGGCACCGGCCAGTACGGCAACGGCATCAACATTTTTCGAGCCGACGACGTGATGATTACCAACAACCACGTCTCCGGCTGCGCCTTCTCCGCCATCCGATCCAATGCCGGCTCGAACGTGCAGATATCAGGCAATACCTGCCTCGACAGCGGCGAGACGGCGATCTACTCGGAATTCGGCTTCGAGGGCGCGATCGTCAACGGCAACCTGATCGACGGGGCCGCCAACGGCATCCTCATCGTTAATTTCAACGAGGGCGGCAGGCTCGCCACCGTCACCGGCAATGTCGTACGCAACCTCAAGCTTGAAGGCCCCTATGTGCATGACGGCGCCGGCTTCGGCTTCGGCATCGCGGTGGAGGCCGACACCGTCGTCTCCGGCAACACAATCGAGAACGCGCCGAAATGGGGGCTGGCACTCGGCTGGGGGCCCTTCATGCGCGGCCTCGTCGTCAGCGGCAACCTGGTGCGCAAGAGCCCGGTGGGCTGCATGGTGACGGTCGTCGAGGAGGCGGGATCCGCCCTCATCACAGGCAACATCT
Organism: Sinorhizobium sp. RAC02; assembly: GCF_001713395.1. Classification (NCBI taxonomy): domain Bacteria; kingdom Pseudomonadati; phylum Pseudomonadota; class Alphaproteobacteria; order Hyphomicrobiales; family Rhizobiaceae; genus Sinorhizobium; species Sinorhizobium sp. RAC02. Next base: position 2,040,058 of record NZ_CP016450.1, read on the forward strand.
TCGAAGACACACCGGAGGCAGCCATTGCCGGCTACCGCTGGAAGGAACGCACAACCGGCGACCTCGCCAGGGCGTCTTCCGATTACGCGCACCTGACGATCGAACGGAACCGGGCGGGCTAAACACCGCCCCTTCGCATGCACCTCTCCTTCTTGCCCGAACGGGGAGGTGCCATGGTGGATGAGGGAGCAGCCTTCCGCATCGCTCCCTCATCCGCTTTTTCAGCCGCCATGGCCTTCGTGGTTGCCGGAGGCGCCCTCGCCCTGCTTTGCGTTGGGCTTCGCGCTTTCGATCTTGAAGTCCACGTCGAGCTTGCCGGCCTTTTCGAAATTCAGCGTCGCCTTGAAGGTTTCGCCCTCCTTGAAGGGGTGCTTGATGCGCATGAACATGATGTGCAGGCCGCCGGACTTGAGTTCCAGCTTGGCGCCGGCCGGGATTTCGATGCCGTCCGGCAGTTGGCGCATCTTCATGACGTCGTTTTCCACCGCCATTTCATGGATCTGCACGTCGTCGGAGACGTCCGGCGCGGTGATCGAGACGAGCCGGTCGGCGTCCGGACCGGTATTGGTGATGGTCATGAAGCCACCACCGACGGGCTGGCCGGGCAGCGTCGCCTTGGAGGTCGGGTGGTGGACTTCGAGCATGCCGGCCTTGAAATCGTGGGCGAAGGCAGCGGAGGCGGAAAGCGCCAGCGCAAGGGCGGTTGCGAGAATGCGGTTCATGGAAAAGTCCTTTCGGTTACGATCAGGAGAAGATGCGCCGCAGCGGCGGCACGAAGCGGATGACGCCTTGATCGAGGACGATCATGGCGAGGATGGTGAGGCCGGTCAGCGGGAAGAGCACACCAAAGACGGCGGCGATCGCCCAGAGGCCGAGATAGATGCGGGTTTCGCGGGGCGCCGGCGGCACGCCGATGCGGCCCTTCGGACGGCGCTTCCACCACATGACGACGGCCGAGACACTCATGGCGATGACGACGAAACAGGTGGACAGCATGAGGAGTTGGTTGAACAGTCCCCATTCCTGCCCCTTGTGCACGTTGATGCCCCATTCGATCAGCTTGCCCGTCGCCGGATAGTCGGCAAAGGCGGTATCGACGAGGCGCTCGCCGGTATACTGGTCGATGTGGATCGTGCGCTCGTAGTCCAGGTCGGCCGGAAAGATCGCCGCGGTGTAGACGCCGGTCTCGCCTGACGGCGGCGACAGGTCGTAGCCGGGCAACATGCCGGCGGCATTGGCGATCGTCACGGCATTGTCGAGGCCGATTGGCGGCAGCGCGGTCTGGCCATCGGTCGGGACGGTCGATTCCGGCACCGGGGCGTTTTCCATCAGCCACGAGGCCTTCGGCAGCACATCCGTCGTCACCAGCATGGAATGCGGCACCTGGTCCCAAAGCTCGACCGGATAGCCCATGCCGTTCGCAGTCAGGGTCGCGTTGACCTTGGCACCCCAGAAGCCGGACCATAAGAGGCCGCTGAAGGCGAGGAACAGAATGACGACGCTGGCGAAAATGCCGGTGACGGCATGCAGATCGCGCCAGAAGACGCGCCGCGCCGGCGTGCCGCGCACGCTGACGACGCCGCCGGTCTGGTTGCGCGGCCACCAGAGATAGATGCCGGTCAGCGTCAGGACGATGGCGAAACCGGCGACCACTTCGATGATGCGCTCCCAGGAGGTGCCGAAATAATCGAGGCTGTGCAGGTCCTCGACGACCTGGTTGAATTCTTCTGCCGCGCCCACCGTGTCGAGTACGTTCCCCGTATAGGGGTCGACGAAGACGAGCACCTTGCCGGCCTCCGTCGAGACCGTCACCCGCGCTGACCGGTCGGTACCGGCCGGGGTGCGGTAGGTGGAGAATTTTGCGCCCGGCACGGCGCTGACCGCCTTCTCCGCGATGACGGAGGGGGCAAGTTCCGCGCTGCCGACCGTCACATAGTTGCGGTAGCGGAAGAGGCTGGCGTCGATCTCGTCGTTGAAGAGGTAGAGCCCGCCGGTGATGGCGAGGCTGATCATGAAGGGCACGGCGAGAAGGCCGGCGAAGAAGTGCCAGCGCCAGATGGCGCGGTAGAGGCGCTGCGCAAGCGCGGAAGGTTCGGCGACGGCAGCGGCCGGCGCATCAAAAACTACGGACATGCAAAAAGTCCCGTCAGGCTGGATTTCAGGCGCGCGACGGCATGCCGCCGCTCAGGCTCAGAACATCAGACGGACAGGAAGGGTGGCGCGCGCGGCGGCGAGCCGGGCCGTTCGCGCCTGGAGCGCAGCGCCTCTTCGGCGAGCGGCAGGGCTGAGACATGGCGGAAGGCAAGAACGGCGCCGTCGAGATCGGCCGGCGCCGGCATCAGCATGGCACTGCCGATGCGGCAGGCCTCGCATTTGATCGGCATGACATGCCTGGTCTTGCCGTCGACGCTGCCATCGAGGCAGAGGTCCGGCAGCGTTCCATCCGGCAGCGTGTATTGCACAAGCTCGAGTGCGGTGGGTTGCGTGGCCGAGGCGGGTTGGTGGGCAAAACCGACAAACAGCAGGGCAACTGCGCAGAGAATGCGCAGGCAGGCGGCCCAGCGTGTCATGCCTCGTGTCATCGATCGTCCCCATCCGCATTTGCGGACATTTCGCCCTTAGACCTATGCCGGTGGAAGGTCAATGCGACAAGCGGGCCTGCCATCACGACAATTCATCGATCGATCAGGCCGGCGCTCTACCACTTCACCCGACCGCCCCCTATTGTGGCGCCCGCGCCCGGCAGTTTCGTCCTTCTCTAACGGCAAACATGGCCCGGCTCTTTGTTCTCGCGCAAGTCCCGGCGAAAGCGGATTTGCCCCCTGGAGGATCCATGCTCACCATTTACGGCGTCTATCGCTCCCGCGCGTCGCGCAACTATTGGCTCGCCGGCGAGCTTGGCCTGCCCTTCGTCTCGGTTCCGATCGTGCAGGCGCGCCGCGTCGACGATCCGCTGGCGGCCGATGCGCCCATCAACACCCAGTCGCCGGATTTTCTGGCCGTCAATCCGACCGGCCTTATCCCCTGCATCGACGACGGCGGCTTCGTGATGACGGAATCGCTCGCCATCAACCTCTATCTCACCCGCAAGCATGGCGGCCCGCTCGCCGGCCAGACGGTGACGGAAGAGGCGCAGATGCTGGAATGGACGATGTGGGCGGCGACGGAGGTGGAGCCGCACGCGGTGAAGATCATTTTGGCGCTCGATACGCGGGCCGCCGAAACCGAACAGGGACGGCTGACGATCCGTGCGGCGACCAAGGCGCTGAAAAAGTGTTTCAAGCGGTTCGACCGGCATCTTGCCGCGACCGGCCATGTCGTCGGCGACCGCTTCACCGTTGCCGATCTCAATGTTGCGGAGGTTTTCCGCTATGCGATGAGCCAGCCGGAGCTTTTCGATGCGGCGCCCAACGTCAAGGCGTGGCTCGACGCCTGCCAGTCGCGCCCGGCCTTCAAAGCGATGATGGCGACGCGGCTTACCGAGCTGGAATGACCGCGCCGGCAAAACCATCCTCATCCTCGGCGATGGCTGCGCGCAGCCATCGCTTGAAGAGCGAGACCTTGCGCGGCTCCGGCATGCCCGGGGCCGTCACGAAATAATAGCCCATGCCGGTCTCCACGCGGATGGGGAACGGCGCGACCAGCCGCCCCTCCTTCAGCGCCCAGGAGGCCAGCACCGGCCAGGCGAGCAGCACCCCCTGCCCGGCGAGCGCCGCATCCAGGCAGAGCGAGGCGTCGGAAAACACATGCCGCGCCTTCGGCGGCGCAATGGCAAGGCCTGCCGCCTTCAGCCAGCGCTCCCAGGTGAAGGCATCGTTGCCATCGACCACCGCCGGCTGCTCGGCGAGGTCCTGCGGTGTCTTGATTCTTTCCGCCAGCGCCGGCGCGCAGACCGGGAACATCACCTGCGGCAGCAAAAACTCAGCCGTGACATCCGGCCACGTGCCGGGGCCGACGCGAATGCCGAGATCGACGTCGGAGCGCGCGAGATCGACCAGCGTCGTCGTCGCCTCGATGCGCAGGCTGATGTCGGGATGGGCGGCGGCAAAACGGTCGATGCGGTGGATGAGCCAGCGCGAGGCGAAGATCGGCGCGACGGAAATGGTCAGGATCGCATCGTCGCGGCGCTGGGTGGTCGCGACCGCTTCGGAGAGCTGGCGAAAGGCGGCGGAGAGGCGCGAAAGGAACGGCGTGCCGAAGGCCGTCTGCTGCAGGCCGCGGGCGGTGCGGTCGAAGATCGCACGGCCAAGCTGCTCTTCCGCCTTGATGATCTGCTGGCTGACCGCGCCGACCGTGACGCCCAGCTCTTCCGCCGCCGCCTGGAGTGAGCCGAGCCGCCCTACCGCTTCCAACGCGCGCAGACCGTTGAGATGGATGCGGTTGAGATTTTTCATATAGCTTTTCTATAACCAGGTCTTGAACTACTCGATTGCGGAATTTGCCTTTCGGCGTGATTATCAGGCATCGACAATGGTAACGCACCGCAAGGAGAAGGCAATGCTCAAGATTTTCTCCAGGTTCGCCGAAGCCCTCAGGGCCGAGGCTGATGCAGCGGACGCGCCCGTCTGGATGCGCGATCCGCTCTCCCATCCCGATATCGAGACGATGGACGCCCGCGCGCTGGGAGACCTGCCCTTCGGTCTCTTCCGCACACCGCGCCTCTCCTCCGAGGCCGCATCGCGTCCCTGCATCCGCCCGACCTGATCCTCCCTTCGCAGTCGGCGCCTCCCCGGTGTAAGATCACCGGGGAGGATTTGGCATGCCGGACGATGAGACCCAGATGCTGGTGGCGCGCCTCCAGCGCCTTGCCGTGGATTTGCCGGGCGTCGAGACCGGCACGTCCTATGGCACGCCGGCGCTGAAGGTGGCCGGGAAACTCTTCCTGCGCATCAAGGATGCCCAGACATTGGTGTTGATGGCGCCAATGGACGAGAAGGAGCGCCTGATCGAGATGGCGCCCGGGATCTACTACGAAACCAACCATTACAAGGGTTGGCCCGCCTTGCTCGTGCGGGCCGCGGCGATCGACGATGCGGAACTGCGCCACCGCATGGCTGAGGCCTGGCGCTTCAAGGCGCCGGCAAAGCTGCGCAAGCTCACCTGAACCGCATATCCCCTTTCAACCTTGCCACGCTTGACAGCCCGCCCGGGCGAAGGCTAAACCAGTTTCGTAACGTAATAACATTACTATTTTGGAGACAAAAATGCTGAGGCAGATCATCGCTGTTTCGGGTGCGCTTTCGCTCGCCCTTCTTCTTCCCGTCACCGCCAGCGCGCATGGCGCCTGGGTGGCGGAGCGCTGGGGTGAACTCGGCGTCATCTATGGCCACGGCGCCGGCGACGATGCCTATGACCCGGCGCGCATCAGCACGGCCGTTGCGATTGGCGAGAATGGCGCGGCGACGCCGGTTGCGATCGAAAAGCGGGAAAAACACGCAATCCTGAAGCCCGAAGGCGAGCCCGCCGCCATCGTCCTGACCTTCGACAACGGCTACTGGACGGAAAAGACCGACGGCAAATGGGTGAACGAGGCGAAGGACAAGGTCGCGGACGCCAAGGCCACCGGCCACTACATCAAGAACAGCCTCTCGCTTCTGCACGTACACGACGCGCTGCCCGCCTTCCCGAAGCAGGACCTGCAGATCGTACCGCTCGACAACCCCATCGGCCGCAAGGCCGGCGACCCGATCCGGCTGCGCGTGCTCCATGACGGCAAGCCGCTTGCCGGCGCGGTCGTGACGCTCGACTATATTAACCAGGCGACACTCAAGAGCGACCCGACGGACGCGGATGGCGAGGTCGTCGTGGCGATCCGCAATGACGGGCTGAACGTGCTGTCGGTCGATCACAGCGTGCCACTGGAAAACGACCCGAAGGCCGACAAGATCGGCTACACCGCGACGCTGAGTTTTGTCGCCGAGGCACATAGCCACGACGACTGAGAAAAAGACCTGCGCCAGAAGGCGCAGGCCCGAGACTGCTGACAAAATCCCGAAAATCCCTCCTCCGTCATGCTCGGGCTCGACCCGAGCGTCCATAAGCCGTTGAGAAGATTGGATCCTCGGCTCAAGGCGGAGGATGACGGCAGTGGGAGGCGCGGTTTTTCAATGCGCTGAGGCCTGCGCCGGGAGGCGCAGGCTCTTGCTTCCAATGCAGGCCGATCAGCCGCCCGACTGGTCCATGTGCATTAATTCCCAGACATTGCCGTTGATGTCCTGGAAGGAGCAGCCGTACATCGGGCCGAACTCCATGTTCGGCTTCCACTCCCGGCCGCCGGCAGCGAGCGCCTTGGCCTTGAAGTCATCGACCTCCTGGCGGCTGGTGGCCGAGAGGCAGGTCAGCACCTGCGTCTGCTGTTCCGGATCGCCGACCTTGCCCGTCACAAACTGGGCGAACTTTTCCTCGGTCAGGTGCATGACGAAGATATTCTCGTCCACCACCATGCAGGCGGCGGTGTCGTCGCTGAACTGCTCGTTGAACGAAAAGCCGAGCGCATTGAAGAAGCGGCGGGTTGCGGGCAGGTCCTTGACGGGCAGGTTGACGAAAATCATGCGCATGGAAATCCTCCTGGTTTGTTTGCGATGCGGGGTCCGCCGCCGGCGGATCACCCCGTCATGCCACAAGGACGTAGCAGGCCGACCCTTCCCGACAAGGCCGGCGAAAAATTATGCCGCAACCGCGCAGCCCGGCACGTCCTCCAGCCGATACCAGACCGGAATGCCGCGTTCGCGCGCGATACGCACGTCATTGTCCGCCCCTTTCGATTCACCCGGCAGGCGCAGCACACCTTCGCACAGCGCCAGCAGACGGTGCGCCACGGGATAAAAAATCTCCTCGTGCAGCGCGTCACCGATCGTCTTGCCGCCGGCGGCATTCCAGACGGGCAGCGCCACCCATTCGCCGATCATCGGCACATGGCCGGCCTGAAACAACGCGTAGGATGGCGCCTCCAGCCGCTTCAGGTTCTCCGCCATCCTGTGCGGGTCGTCCCCGGTGCCCGAGCGATAGGGGCCGGCGATCAGGATCAACATGTCGTACTCCTTACAATTTTGCATGAAATATCCGGATAATTCTGGATACTTCATGAATATTCGTGTAGTTTCGCGCAGAGTCAAGACGGAGCGTGCAGACATGCTGACCAGCCAGAGAAAAGCCCTGATCGCCGAGCGGCTGAACCGCGAGGGGGAAATCGTCGCCAAGACGCTGGCTGGCGAACTGGCGCTATCGGAGGACACGATCCGCCGGGATCTCCGGGAAATGGCCGCGGAGGGCCTGCTGAAACGGGTGCACGGCGGCGCGCTGCCGCTTGTCCCACCGCTGCCGGATTTTGCGGCCCGCCAAGCGGTCGCAAGCGACGAGAAGGCAGCGCTCGGCGCCCGGGCGGCTGATATGGTCAAGCCGGAACAGGTCATCTTCGTCGACGGCGGCACCACCACGGCGGCACTGGCCCGCGCCCTGCCGCGCGGCTTCGCCTTCACGGTCGTCACGCACAGCCCGACGATCGCCTGCGAGCTGGAACGCCACCCGACAGCCGAGGTCGTGCTGATCGGCGGCAGGCTCTACAAACATTCGATGGTGACAGGCGGCGCGGCGGCGCTCGAGATGATCCGCAGCCTGAAGGCGGATCTCTACTTCATGGGCGTGACCGCCGCCCACCCGACGCACGGGCTGACCACCGGCGACATGGAGGAAGCGGCGACCAAGCGCATCATCGCCGAAAACGCGGCTGCAACCTTCGTGCTACTGACACAGGAAAAACTCGGCCGCGCGTCCCCATGGCGCATCATGCCCCTGCCCGCCGCCACCGGCCTCATCGTGCCGGCCGGGCTGATGCCGGAGGTGCTGGCGCCCTATCGGGACCTGGATGTGGAGATCGTCGAAGCGTGATCAGGCAGCGTCGCGCGGCGTGATGCGTTGGAGATCGTGACCGATCTCTCGACGCTTCTGCATGAGGTCGAATTCAGCCTGAAGGCGCAGGAAATAGCCTTCCGACAGGCCGAAATAGCGTGTGAGCCGCAAATCCGTATCGGCGGTGACCTGCCGCTTGCCGAGTACGATCTCGTTGATGCGGCGCGGCGGAACATGGACAGCGCGCGCCAACGCATTCTGGCTGATCTCCATCGGCTGAAGGAATTCCTCCAGCAGGATATCGCCGGGATGCGGGTTGGGCAGCAGGTCGTCAGTCATGATAGTCGATGATGCGGACATCGATAGCATCTCCTTGCGACCAGCCGAAACAGATGCGCCACTGGTCATTGATCCGGATCGAGTAAAGCCCGGCCAGGTTTCCCTTCAAAAGCTCCAGCCGATTGCCGGGCGGCACCCGAAGGTCGGTTATCGCCATCGCAGCGTGAAGCATGCGCAGCTTGCGCAATGCAATGGCCTGCATGTCAGCCGGAAGCCGGCGGCTTCGACGGCCCGACCAGATCAGTTCGGTCTCGCGGTCGGCGAAGCTTTTGATCATGCATCAGTATAACGCATAACGTTACAGGGCGTCAATTTTCAGGCGGCAAACGCTTCCGTCACGCGGATATCGCCGACATGGATGCCGTTCCAGTTGGACATGGAGCGGTTGGCCTGGGCCATCAGGGCGGCGTGAATGTCCGGTTCGTTCTTGAAGAAGCGCGCGAGCGCGGCGGCGACCATGCTTTCGGCGGCGCGGGTGGTGCCGTCCTCGCATTTCAGGGCAATCGCGATGCCCTGTTCGGGGATCGCGGCGCAGAAGACGCCTTCGGCGCCGGTCTTGGCGAAGATGCGGCCAGGCGCGGTTTCCATGAGACGGGTGCAGGCGCGCCTGGTGCCGGCGACGTAGAAGGGTTCGGCCATGCAGGCGTCGATCAGCCGACGCGAGGCTTTGGCGCGCTCGGGGGCCAGGCCGGTGCCGGTCGCCATCCTGGCGAAGCCGTGGGCGAGGCTCTTCAGCGGCACGGCGTAGGTCGGGATCGAGCAACCGTCGACGCCGCAATTGTCGGTGGCAAGCGCTGCACCCGTCAGGCTTTCCATGACGCCACGGATTTCCGCCTGGACGGGGTGTTCGTAGCGGACGTAGCCCTTGAGGTCTTTGCCCGTGTGGCAGGCAGCGCAGATGAAGCCGGCATGTTTGCCGGAACAATTATTGTGGAGCGCGGTCGGATGATCGAGCCCGCGCGCCTGGCCGATCAGCACCGGCTGCTCGAACGACCAGTGGGCGCCACATTCCAGCACGCTCTCATCGACGCCGGCAGCGGCGAGCATGGTGCCGGCAAGGGCGGCATGTTCCGGTTCGCCATTGTGCGAGGAGCAGGCAAGCGCCAGTTCCTTGTTGCCGAAGCCGTAAGCATCGGCTGCGCCGCTTTCAATGAAGGGCAGTCCCTGCATGGCCTTGCAGGCCGAGCGCGGGAAGACGCCGGCTTCGATATCGCCCTGCGAAAACACCACCTTGCCATCGCCATCGACCACGACGACCAAGCCGCGATGGCGGCTTTCGACGAGATTGCCGCGGGTGACTTCGACAAGGACGGGGTTTGCCATGATTATGCCCTCAAAATTCCGGTTTCGGCTGCGGTATTATCCGAAATTCCTGATCCTGCCCACTCGGTTTTAGAGCGTCGCGCATGAAATTGCTGAGGAACGTCCTCGTCCTCTTCCTTGTGATCTACCTCATGCCAGCGCTCGCCTCGGCAGGGTACTGGTACATCAAGGACCGCCCCGCGAACTGGCGCGAAGCAAACTGGAAATCGGCCGGCGTCCTGCCCAAGGCGGAAGACACGTCGCGGGCGACGATCCACATCTTCTCGGCCGCGACGGGCGGCATGAAGGGCGCGGTGGCGAGCCATGCCTGGATCGTCACCAAGGCGGCGAACGCGAAAACCTACAATCGCTACGACAAGGTCGGCTGGGGCACGCCGGTGCGCAAGAATGCCTATGCACCGGATGCCTACTGGTATTCCAACACGCCGCGCGTGGTGGTGAGCGTCAGCGGCGACGAGGCGGCGCGGTTGATCCCGAAGATCGAGAAGGCCATCGCCGCCTATCCCTACTCCAAACCCGGCGGCTACCGCATCTGGCCGGGGCCGAACTCCAACACTTTCGTCGCCCACGTGCTGCGCTCCGTGCCGGAACTCGGCGTCGTGCTGCCGCCGGATGCAGTGGGGCGTGACTACCTGCCGGAAGGCAAGCTCTTCGCGGTCGATGCGGACGGCAAGGACGTGCATGCGACGCTCTACGGCCTGCTCGGTGTGTCGGCCGGCCTGCGCAGCGGGCTGGAGCTGCATATCATGGGCCTCGTCGCCGGCGTGGATTTCTCCCGGCCGGCGATCAAGATCCCCGCGATCGGGCGGATCGGGATCTAGCGGCAAAACAGCCGCTGGACATCCGCGTGTCATCAACGGATCGTAAGCCGCAATGGAATCGAGACTTGGCAACGCGGGCGCCCCCGCGTGCCGTTGTCGGATGCGGAGAGCGGCCATGAGCGACGATAGAAAACAATACGCCGCAGCCTGCCATTGCGGCACCGTGCGGTTCCATGTGCGGCTGACGGACGAATTCAACACGATCCGCCGTTGCACCTGCTCCTATTGCCGCATGCGCGGGGCCATCGCCGCCTCCGCAGCGCTTTCGGATATCGAATTTGAGGCGGGCGAAGATAATCTGACCCTCTATCAATTCAACACGGGCACGGCGAAACACTATTTCTGCAAGACCTGCGGCATCTACACCCACCACCAGCGCCGTTCCAATCCAAACCAGTTCGGCATCAACGTCGCCTGCATCGACGGCGTCAGCCCCTTCGATTTCGCGGCGGTGGAGGTCATGGACGGCGTTTCCCATCCCGCCGATTCCAGCGCCGGCCCCCGGATCGCCGGAATCCTCCGGTTCGAGCCGGCGACCTGACGCCGAAGCCGTCTTGCTGCATCAGAGATAGACCACCTCCATGGCGGCGAGCAGGGCGGGATCGGCCAAGGAATCGATGGTGACGATCCGCTCGCCCTCCACCTCGATGAGCACGACGACACGCAGCTCGCCGCCGAGCACCACGGCAAGGCCGAGCTGGCCGTCGATGAGCGCGAGCCTTGCGGCGGTCGCCTTGCCCTTGAAGTTTGTCGCGACGGCCTGAGCGCCGTGCATTTCCGAGAGCGAGCCGAGCCGCACCGCGTCGGCATCCGCGTGGAAGACCACCTCGGGATCCAGCACGGCGAGCAGGCCGGAAAAATCGCCGTCGCGAGAGGCCGTGAGGAAGGCGGCGACCACGCGCTTGCGGCGCTCGTAATCCGCTGACGGCGTCTCCGGCAGGCCCTGCACGCGGCGGCGGGCGCGGCTCGCCAGCTGGCGCGCGGCAACCGGCGTGCGGCCAACGATGCGGCCGATCTCCTCGAAGGGCACATCGAACATGTCATGCAGCACGAAGGCGAGCCGTTCGGCCGGCGCCAGGCGTTCCAGTACGACGAGGAGCGCCAGGCCGACGGAATCGGCAAGCGCCGTCTGCTCGTCCGCCGCCGCCTGCGGATCGACATGCTGCATCTCGCCATCGTCGCCGTCGATCGGGTCTTCGCGGCGCCTCGTGCGGGCGCGCAGCATGTCGAGGCAGATGCGGCCGACGACGGTCGTCAGCCAGCCGGATGGATTGTCGATGCCATCGCCACCCGTGCGCTCGAGCCGCAGCCAGGCCTCCTGCACCGCATCTTCCGCCTCCGCGCGCGAGCCCAGCATGCGGAAGGCCACGGCGCTGAGACGCCCGCGTTCGGCCTCGAAACGATCCGTCAGAATATTTTTTTCGCCCATCGGTCACACTCCCTCGTTCAGCGGCGTCATGGCCATGACGAACGAAGCCGCACCGATGTGACAGGGTTCGCAGTCGAAGCGCAAAATCATTGCAAGGAGTGTCAAAATGCAATCCCGTATGAACAACATCGTCGCCGTTCTCCCGAAGGTCATGACCGCCATGCAGTCGCTGCAGGCAGTCGCGCAGGATAGTGGCCTGCCAGAAAAGACCGCTCATCTCGTGCATCTGCGCGCCAGCCAGATCAATGGCTGCGGCTTCTGCGTCGACCTGCATCCGCGCATCATGAAGAAGGCCGGCGAGACCGACCGGCGCATCCTTTCGGTCGCCGCCTGGCGCGAGGCACCGTTCTACACCGATGCGGAGCGGGCGGCCCTTGCGCTCACCGAGGCGCTGACGCGCATCGCCGACCGCGAGGAGCCGGTGCCGGATACGATCTGGAACGAGGCCGCCCGCCACTATGATGAGAAGACGCTCGCCGCCCTCGTCGTCGAGATCGCCTCGATCAATGTGTGGAACCGCTTCAACGTCGCGACCCGGCAGGTCGCGGGGGAGTGGAACCCGTAAGCCCCTCCCTCACCAGCCCGTCGGCCCCTTGCCCTGCCGGATAAGGGGCCGGCGAGCACCACTGCCACGATTGCCGTTTCAGCAACACCGTGCTTTCATATCCGCAACTCTTTCAGAGGCGAGCAACGCATGGCCGAGCAGGGTTCTCAATCCAGAGCAGCAGTCGTCCTTGCGTTTGTTTCCGGCTTCTTGATCTTCCGTTGCCTCTGGCGCGTGTTTATCCCGGGCTCGGAATACGCCATGCCACCATGGCCCCTCGTCTCGGTCATCTCCGACATTCTGGTGATGGTCGCGCTTTTCATTATCAAGCCGATGGTGCCGGCAGCCACGGCGGATTCACCGGCCCTTGTCCGGCACGCCACGAAGCTGTTCATCGGCGGGATCATCGCAACGGCGATCATGGTCCTGATCAGGGTGTCGAGCGATCGCGGCTGGTGGACCGGGCATCTGATGTAGCACGCATCCGTCTGCTCCCGCTCTTGCGGGGCGACTTTGCCCATCTGACCGCGCCTCTTCACACCCAAAAGTCACCGCTTGCAGTCCATTCGCCGGCGTGCGACGTCTGTTCCATACTCTTTTCGCATACCAAGGTCCCTTTTCATGTCCGAGAGCGTCATCACCCCGAAGGAGGCCGCGCCGCGGCTTTCCAGCCTGTTTTCCCGCGCCTATCTGTTCGGCACGCTGATGCTTGGTGGCGGAATCATGCTGCATGCGGTGGAGACGTATATTACCGCGACGCTGATGCCCTCGATCGTGCGCGATATCGGCGGCCTTTCGCTGTTTGCCTGGGCGACGACGATCTATGTCGCGGCCTCCGTGCTCGGCTCGACCTTCGTCGCGGTCAGGCCGGAAAGCGTGACGCTCAACCGTTGCTACGTGTTCGGCGCGGTGCTGTTCGGCATCGGCAGCCTCGTCTGCGCCATCGCGCCGACCATGGAGACGGTGTTGATCGGCCGGGCGATCCAGGGGCTCGGCGCAGGTTTTCTCGTGGCCCTCGGTTATGCCTTCATCCGCTTCGTCTATCCGGAGCCGCTGTGGAGCACGGCATCGACGCTCTATGCGGCGGTCTGGGGCATCGCGACCTTCCTCGGCCCGACGATCGGCGGCATCTTTGCGGCCGGCAGCGCCTGGCGCGAGGCCTTTGCACTGCTCGTTCCGCTGTCGATCCTGATGGCGCTTTCCGCGCCGAAACTGCTGCCATCAGGCGAAGGCGAGCGGGTGACGACAAAAACACCCTTCCCGCAGATCGTGCTGCTGGTGGCGGCCGTCGTGCTGCTCTCCTTCGCAAGCTCCGTGACGGCACCGATCCTGCGCGGCGCCCTGGCCGCCGCCGCCGTGCTCGGCGTGATCACCGCCATCACGATCGAGCGGCATACCGAGGCGCGCCTGCTGCCGGCCGGCACGATCAGCCTCTCCTCGCCGCTCGCCCGCGTCTATCTCACCATGCTGCTGTTGCTGGTGACGATCTGCTCGGACGTCTACATTCCCTATTTCCTCCAGGTGCTGCATGCCGTGACGCCGCTGGTCTCCGGCTATCTCGTGGCGCTTCTGGCGCTCGGCTGGACGGTCGCCGCCTTTACCACCGCAAGCCTCAAGGGGCGGCGGGCCAATCAGGTCATCCTTGCGGGTGCCGCGATCCTGGCGGTGGCGACGGCGCTGCTCGTCGTCACGCTCGCGCGGTACAATCCGCAGAGTGACATCCTGCCGCTCACCATCGCCACCGTCTTCATCTTCCTGATGGGTTTCGGCATCGGCATGGGCTGGGCGCATCTCGTCACGCATGTGCTGCGCCTCGCCCCCGCCGGCGAGACGGACAAGGCCTCGGCGGCGATCACCACCATGCAGGCGCTCGGCGCAGCCTTCGGGGCAGCCCTTGCGGGTGTCATCGTCAACTCCACCGGGCTCATCGAACCGGGCGGCACCGAAGGGGCGCTGACGGCGGCACGCTGGCTCTACTCGCTGCTTGCATTGCCGGCGGCGCTCGCGATCCTGCTGACACTCAGGCTTCCCGTCGGCAAAACTGCGGCGGGGCATTGAGGATTTGTTAACGGCTTCCGGCGGTCTCGATTGCGACGCCGCCGCCTTCTGCCACAAAGGGCACCTGTCGTCGGGCGTGTCTCGGTGATTCTGTCGTGGGAAGGAATGCCGTCCGTGAGACGCAGCAACAGGCAGAGACTCCCGGGCGAAAGCGGCATGGCGCACAATGATGCGATCCTGCCGCTCACGCTGATCCGCGACCGGGCCACGACCGACCTCATTCTTTCCGGGCTCGATGCCTCCGGCGTCGCCTTCGCGCTGTTTTCGCCGGAAGACGACCTTTCCTACGGTTCCACGGCGTTCAAGGCGCTGTTCGACGTGCGGCCCGGCACGCGCACCTTCGCCGAGATCATGCGCAACTGCCACATGACGAGCACCGGCCCGAAGGTCGACACGCCGATCGAGGATTTTCTCGACATGGCGCGCAAAAAGCGGCGCAGCAGCCCGCAGCGCACCTTCGAGATCGACACCAGCGACGATCGCTGGTTCCTGGTCAACGAGACGCTGCTGCCCGGCGGCTGGCTGTGGCACGTCTTCACCGACATCACCATGCTGAAATCGAACGAACAGGTGTTGCAGCTGGCGCGTGATGCCGCCCAGCGTGCGGCCGACACGGACCCCCTCACCGGCCTCCTCAACCGCCGTGCCGGCATGGAGCGGCTCGCGGCGGAAATGCGCAGTGCCGCGCGCGACGGCACTGCGCTGTCACTCGCCCTGATCGACCTCGACCATTTCAAGTCGGTCAACGACCGCTATGGCCATAGCAAAGGCGACCAGGTGCTCCAGCATTTCGCGGCCGCCGGGCGCCAGCAGTTGCGCGGCGGCGACGTTTTTGCCCGCATCGGCGGCGAGGAATTCCTGGTGCTGATGCCGGAAACCGGCATCGAGGAAGCGGTAAACGCCATCGAGCGGCTACGCCGCCACATCGCCCGCGAGGAGAACCGCGCGGACCTCAACTGCGCCTACACCATGTCGGCCGGTGTCGCGGAATATTGCGACACGGCGGCGGAGGATCTTTTCGAGCGGGCCGACCGGGCGCTTTATTGCGCCAAGCGTCACGGCCGCGACCGCATCGAGCAGGCGGACTGAGAACCTCAGTCGAAGGTCAGCATGATCTTCCCGATGTGATCGCCATGCTCCATCATGCGGTGACCGGCGGCGGCGTCATTGTATGGCATGACCGCGTGGATGACCGGCGCGATGCGCCCCTCCTCCAGCAATGGCCAGACCTTCTCCAGCAATTCGTCGCGGATCGCCTGCTTTTCCACCGCGGTGCGCGGACGCATGGCCGAGCCCATGAGATGCAGGCGCTTTTGCAGGATGGGGGCGAGGCTGACCTTTTCGGCAAAGGTGCCGCCGAGGAAGGCGATGATCGACAGGCGCCCATCACGGGCGAGCGACTTCAGGTTCCGCTCGAAATAGGCAGCACCGATCATGTCGAGGATGACATCGACGCCCGCCTTGCCGGTTTCTTCCGCGATGACGGTGCAGAAATCCTCGCTGCGGTAGTTGATGGCACAGCTGGCGCCGAGATCCACGCAGGCGTCGCATTTTTCCAACGTGCCGGCCGTCGCAAAGACGCGGGAGCCGAAGGCGCTGGCCAACTGGATCGCCGTCGTGCCGATGCCGCTCGAGCCACCGTGGATCAGCACGCTTTCGCCGGGTTTCAGGCCGGCCATCATGAAGAGATTGGCCCAGACGGTGAAAAAGGTCTCCGGCAGGGCCGCCGCCTTGACGGCATCGAAGCCCTTCGGAAAGGGCAGCGCCTGGGTCGCCGGCACTGCGCAATATTGTGCGTAGCCGCCGCCATTCGCCAGCGCGCAGACCTTGTCGCCGATCTCGTAGCCCGTCACATCGTCGCCGATCGCGACGACCTCGCCGGCAATCTCCAGGCCGAGGATGGGGCTGGCATCCGGCGGCGGCGGATAATCGCCCTTGCGCTGCAGCACGTCCGGCCGGTTGATGCCCGCCGCCTCGACGCGCACCAGAAGTTCCCCGCTGCGGGGCTGAGGCGTCCTGCCCTCGGCGACCGCCAGATTATCCGGGCCGCCGTGTTCGCTGAGCCCGACATAGAGCATGGACGATGGAACTGTCATGGCTTTGGCCTCCCGGGCGCGTTTGTGGCGCGCAACCTCTTTCGATGATTCTAGCCTAAAGCGCGAACCATTTGAATCGGTTCCGCCCGTGCCTGCGACATTTGCGACCATGGAAACGTTGCCCCTTTTTTGCCGCAAACCACTGAAATTCCGCCCGTTTCAGGACGGCAAGAATTAAATCTTGTTAATTTGAAAACGGATTTTTCCGGGCCTAGCTTTCATTCCGAAGCCGGGGAGCGCCGGCGGTCATCCCCCAAGACCGCGACGCGACGTCTCCCGGACGGCTTCTTTGTGCCCCGCCCGGGGCCAATCCAGGACGACACAAATGCGTGTTCTTCTTTCCAATCTTGCCATCGTCACCGTTCTCACCACACCGGCTCTTGCGCTGGCCGCCCCCCAAATGGCGACCGGGACGGTCAAGGACTATAACAAGGCGTCGATGTCTCTGACGCTCAATGACGGCACCACCTTCCAGCTTCCCAAGGGGTTCCACGATCCCGGACTGAAGACTGGCGAGAAGGTATCCGTCTCCTTTGACATGTCCGGCAAGAACCACCAGGCGAAGACCGTAAAAATCCTTCGCTGATGTGGCTGGGGGGCGGGTTTCGACGAGCCCGCCTCCTTTGACGAAAGCATTTCCGCATTTCTTCGAATTGCGAAAACGCTCATACCCTTTTGTTTTCGCGCAATTCCAAATGCAAAACCGCCGCGCACTTTTGCTGGAATTGCTCTACGGCGCAGCCACGGGCTGCGCTCCGGCGGATGTCGAGGACAGCACGAGCCCCCCGTCGCTTCCCTTGGCATCCGCCTTCAAGGCGGCGATCCGGCTGCTGATCTGCCCCGCCTCGCCGATCACCTCGCCCTCCGGCACGACCAGAGCCACGGCAGAGCAGCGCATCAACGGGAAACGCGTCGCATTGCCGGCGCGGTCGCGCCCGCGGATTTCCCCGGCAAGACGATCCTCCGGCGAGTAGAGCGAGCGCACCTCGCGGGCGAAATCGGCAAGCAGGCGCTCCAGAATCTCCCGCACCGCCTCGACCGGCCGGTTGCAGATGCCGGCAAAAAAATCATCGCCGCCGACATGGCCGATGAAAACATCGTCACCAATGAATTCGCGGCGCATCAGCGAGGCGAACATCGAGAGCGCGAGGTCGCCCTTGTGAAAGCCGTAGAGATCGTTGAACGGCTTGAAATTGTCGAAATCGAAGTAGCACAGGCAGCGCAGCTCGTCGCCGTCGAGCGCCTTGTCCTGCAGGTAGTCGCGGATCGAGCGGTTGCCGGGAAGGCCGGTCAGCGGGTTCTGGTCCTCCGCCGTCTTCAGCCGCTTCTCGTTGATGATCTTCAGGAGCGACGAGGCGGACAGAATGCCGGCATAACGCAGGTTCTCCGTCATGATCACACATTCATTGCCGCCCATGCCGGTGAAGACGTCGAGCAGCTGCTCGGCCGGCGTGTCGAGATCGGCGATCGGCGCCGTCGTGACGAAATGCGAGAGGGTCTTCTGGTAGAGCTTGTTCTTCAGCAAGTCACGGCCGAACGGGTGATAGCTCAGCTCCTTCACATGGTATTCGTGCAGGATGCCGCGCGGCTCGTCATTGGCGTTGAGCACCGGGAAGAAGGTGCGCTTGGGATCGCGGCGGAAGAACTCGAAGACCGATTCCAGGCTTTCGTTCTCGCGCAGCACCGCGACCTGCTCGATCTCGCGGCGGATGAGGATGCTGTCCAGCGTGCGGGAATTGCGACGGATGCCGCCGGCGCGGGTGACCTGCGGGTAGACCGGGCTCAGCGTGGAAAAATCGGTGACGGGCCGGGAGACGAACCAGCCCTGCACCAGATCGCAGCCGGCCTCACGGCAGGCGACGAATTCCGCCTCACTCTCCACGCCTTCCGCGATGACGCGGATGCCCAACACATGGGCGGCGTTGACCGTGTTGCGCACCAGATGGCGTTTTCGCGCATCGGACTCCATGCCGGAGATAAAATGGCGATCGATCTTGAGATAGTCGACCTGATGATCGCAGAGCAATTTCAGCCCGTTATGGCCGACGCCGAAATCGTCGATGGCGAGCTTGAAACCGGCAAGGCGCAGCTTGCGGACCAGGATGGCGAAATCCGGCAGCGTATCGTTGTCGAAGCGCTCGGAAATCTCAAAGCAGATCGAGGACGCCGGAATGCCGGCGCGGCCAAGATGACCGGCAAGCCGCTCGACGAGGTCCGCACCCTCCGGCACGAGGCGGGAATCGAGATTGATGAACAGCGTGCGCGAGCGAAAATCCGGCAGGGCCGCGAAGGCGGCAATCGCGCGGCTGTTGACCATATGCTCCAGCGCCAGAAGCTGGCCTGCCTCATGCGCCCGGTCGATCAGGTCGAGCGGCGAGCGGAAACCGAGGCGGTCGAAGCCGCGCATCAGCGATTCGTAGCCGAACACCGCGCCGGTGGCAGCCTCGACGATCGGCTGGAAGGCCGTTTCGATCACCAGCTTGGCGAGGGTGACGATCTCGCCATCTCCAAAACGGCGAAGCGCTAGCAATTCGGCGGCGGACATAGGGCACTCCGGGGCGTGAACTTTGCCGCGAAGTCTCGCCTGCGAGAGCTGAAAAATCCGTTTCCGTAATGTGACAGTTCGATGAAACTTCAATGACTACAAGGAGTTGAAAAAGAAGCGCCTCATATAGGCAAAGCGAGCAGCAGGGCACCGCCGCCGATCATCGCGACGGCGAGCCAATGGGCCGTCGAAAGCTGCTCGCCGAGAAACAGAACGGCAAAGACCGCGACGAGCACGACACTGAGCTTGTCGACGGGAGCGACCTGCGCGGCCTTGCCGATCTGCAAGGCGCGAAAATAGCAGAGCCAGGACGCGCCGGTCGCCAAACCCGAGAGAACGAGGAAAATCCAGCTCCTTGCCGGCACGGAACCGGGCGCCTGCCAGTTGCCGGCAAGCGTCAGCATGAGGGCCAGCGCCAGCAGGATCACCACGGTGCGCACGAAGGTGGCGAAATCGGAGTTGACCTCGGCAATGCCGATCTTGGCGAAGATCGCCGTCAGCGCGGCGAAGACGGCGGAGCCGAGCGCCCAGACCTGCCAGGACGTCAAAAGCGCCTTCACAGTGCACCTCCTGCGAGCATAAGGCGCGATAGCGCAAGCCCCGCCGCCACGGCGACGAGCGACAGGATCACCGAGGCGCCGACATAAAGCGCGGCAAGCCCCACCTCGCCGCGCTCCCAGAGCAGCGCCGCATCAAGCGAAAAGGCGGAGAAGGTGGTGAAGCCGCCGAGGATACCGGTCGTCAGGAACAGCCGCGCCTCCTGCGGCAGGTGCCCGCGAAAGGCGAAGAAACCGGCGATCAACCCCATCAGCAGGCAGCCGAAGACGTTGATGACGAGCGTGCCGACGGGAAAGGCCGGGCCGAACAGCCGCATGGCCAACACATTCACGCCATGGCGGCCGGCACCGCCGATGCCGGCCCCGAGAAAGACGATCAGGTAACCCATGGCCGTCGGCTACTTGCGCAGCGCCAGGCCGAAGGCGATCAGCGCCCAGCCCTGCATGGCGAGGTCGAAGGCGAGGAAGAGGCCGAGCAGCCACAGGCTGTTGACCGGCCAGCCGAGCAGGAAGACCACGCCGGCGAGCGCGGTAACGACACCGCCCGCCATCAGCCAGCCCCAGCCCTTTTCCGGCCGGACGCGCCAGGCGGCAAAGATGCGGAAGACACCGGCGACGAGCAGTGCCGCGGCCATCAGCAGGGTGAGCACGGCCGATGTCAGCACCGGATTGACGAAGGCCAGCACGCCGGCCGCGAGATAAAGCAGCGCGCTCAGCGCCCAGGCGATGGTCTCCCGCCACGCCTTGACCTGGAAGGCGTGAGCCAGATGCACCGCGCCGCCGACGATCATCAGCATGCCGACATAATATACCGAGGCGACCGTCGCGATGAACAGGTTGGCCGCGGCGATGCCGCCGAAAACCAGCAGGACGGCGCCAAGGGCGACGAACCAGCCCCATTTGGCGCGAACCTCGGAGAGAGGGTTCATTCCGGGAGAGAGGACCATGTTTCACCTCGAAAAATGAATGAAAACAAGACCACGCTAACACGAAAAGCATCACCTTCGCGACATCTGATTGTGCGGCAAAAGGCGAAAGATTTTTATTGATTGATCACTCAATTAAAAATACGCTGGCCCGAGAGTGAGGAACCGACATGCCGAAGGTTGGAATGGAGCCGGTGCGCCGCAAGGCGCTGGTGGACGCGACGCTGAGGGCGGTCGGCGACCATGGCTCGCTGACCGTCACCATGTCGGAGATCGCCCGCCATGCCGGTGTATCGCCAGCGCTTGCCCACCACTATTTCGGCTCCAAGGAACAGCTCGTCATCGAGACGATCCGCAGCCTGTTGCGCCAGCTGCGCACGGACGCGGTTGCGGCCCTCAAGGCGGCCACGACGCCGCGCGAAAAGCTGTCGGCGGTCATCCGGGTGAATTTCCAGGCGCACCAGTTCGCACCGGAGACGGTGGCTGCGTGGCTCGCCTTCTATTCGGAGGCGCAGCGCTCGGA
This sequence comes from Sinorhizobium sp. RAC02, assembly GCF_001713395.1. Taxonomy (NCBI): domain Bacteria; kingdom Pseudomonadati; phylum Pseudomonadota; class Alphaproteobacteria; order Hyphomicrobiales; family Rhizobiaceae; genus Sinorhizobium; species Sinorhizobium sp. RAC02. The sequence continues at coordinate 2,061,067 of NZ_CP016450.1, forward strand.
AGAAGTGCGCCGCCTGCTCGTCGTCTATGCACGGCGGTTGAATTCCAACCTGCTGTCGAGCCTCAGGCAGCTCTGCCCGGCCGGGATCGCGTCGGATATTGCCGACGGTGCAGCCGCGATGATCGACGGCCTGTATCTCCGGCAGGGGCTGAAATCCGCGCCGGTCAGCATCGAGTCGTCGATTGCGTTGACGGAGGGCTATGTGACGGCCCAGCTGGCCGCTGCCAATGCGGGTCGGGGCGATACGCCAAGCGCTGTCGCAGGATCGCCCCCACTCGCCGCTTCGCGGCGACCTCCCCCCTAAAGGGAGCGGTAAAATCTGCCAAACGCCAAGTCTGATTTCGTTCCAAGGATCCGTCCGTGACCGCCAGCAAGCCGAACATCCTGATCATCATGGTCGACCAGCTCAACGGGAAATTTTTCCCGGATGGCCCGGCGGACTGGCTGCATGCGCCGCATATCAAGGCGCTCGCCGCGCGCTCGGCGCGCTTTCGCAACAACTATACCTCCTCGCCGCTCTGCGCGCCCGCCCGCGCCTCCTTCATGGCCGGGCAACTGCCGAGCCGTACGCGGGTCTATGACAATGCGGCGGAATACGTCTCCTCCATCCCGACCTTCGCGCATCACCTGCGCCGTGCCGGCTACTACACGGCACTGTCCGGCAAGATGCATTTCGTCGGGCCGGACCAGTTGCACGGTTTCGAGGAGCGGCTGACGACGGATATCTACCCGGCGGATTTCGGCTGGACGCCGGACTACCGCAAGCCGGGTGAACGCATCGACTGGTGGTACCACAATATGGGTTCGGTGAAGGGCGCAGGTGTCGCCGAGATCACCAACCAGATGGAATATGACGACGAGGTCGCCTTCCTCGCCAATCAGAAGCTCTATCAGCTGTCGCGTGACAATGACGATATCTATCGCCGGCCGTGGAGCCTCGCCGTCTCCTTCACCCACCCGCACGACCCCTATGTGGCACGCCGGAAATTCTGGGACCTCTACGAGGATTGCGAACACCTGATGCCCGAGGTCGGCATGCTGGAAGAGCAGGATTCGCATTCGGCGCGCATCCTGCACTCCTGCGACTATGCCGGCTTCGCGATCAGCGGCGAGGACGTGCGCCGCTCCCGCCAGGCCTATTTCGCCAACATCTCCTATCTCGACGAAAAGGTCGGCGAACTCATCGATACGCTGACGCGCACGCGCATGCTGGACGAGACGCTGATCCTGTTCTGCTCGGACCATGGCGACATGCTCGGCGAGCGCGGCCTGTGGTTCAAGATGAATTTTTTCGAGGGCTCGGCCCGCGTGCCGCTGATGATATCAGGCCCCGGCGTCACCCCCGGCCTGCACCTCGCCCCCTCCTCCAACCTCGACGTCACGCCGACACTCTGCGACCTCGCCGGCATCTCCATGGAAGACGTCATGCCGTGGACGGACGGCGAGAGCCTCCTGCCGATCATCAACGGCGCCGAGCGCATCTCGCCCGTGCTGATGGAATATGCGGCAGAGGCCTCCTATGCGCCGATCGTCGGCATCCGCGAGGGGAAGTGGAAATACATTCACTGCGAACTCGACCCGGAGCAACTCTACGACCTCGATGCCGATCCGCTGGAACTCAGCAATCTGGCGACCTCGGACAATCCGGTCATCAAGGCGACGCTGGAGGCCTTTAGACAGATGCGCGAGGCGCGCTGGGACATGGCGGAGTTCGACGCCGCCGTGCGTGAAAGCCAGGCGCGGCGCTGGGTGGTCTATGAGGCGCTGCGGAACGGTGCCTATTATCCATGGGACCACCAGCCGCTGCAGAAGGCCTCCGAACGCTACATGCGCAACCACATGAACCTCGACAATCTCGAGGAATCCAAACGTTACCCGCGGGGAGAATAAGATGAGAGCCCAACCGAAAGCCTCGCACTTCATCGATGGCGAGTATGTCGAGGATGCCGCCGGCACGCCCTTCGAGAGCCTTTACCCTGCCACCGGCGAGGTGATCGCCAGGCTGCATGCGGCAACGCCTGATATCGTCGAGAAGGCCATCGCATCGGCCAAGCGCGCGCAGAAGGAATGGGCCGCGATGAGCCCCACGGCGCGTGGGCGTATCCTGAAGCGCGCAGCCGACATCATGCGCGAGAGGAACCGCGAGCTTTCGGAGCTCGAAACGCTCGATACCGGCAAGCCGATCCAGGAGACGATCATCGCCGACCCGACCTCGGGCGCCGATGCCTTCGAGTTCTTCGGCGGCATCGCGGCAGCCGGCCTCAACGGCGATTATATCCCACTCGGCCAGGATTTCGCCTTCACCAAGCGCGTGCCGCTCGGGGTCTGCGTCGGCATCGGCGCGTGGAACTATCCGCAGCAGATCGCCTGCTGGAAGGGCGCCCCTGCCCTCATCTGCGGCAATGCCATGGTGTTCAAGCCATCGGAAAACACGCCGCTCGGCGCGTTGAAGATCGCCGAAATCCTGCATGAGGCCGGGCTGCCGAAGGGGCTCTACAACGTCATCCAGGGGGATCGTGCGACCGGGCCGCTGCTCGTCAATCATCCGGATGTCGCCAAGGTCTCGCTCACCGGCTCCGTGCCGACGGGCAAGAAGGTGGCGGGTGCAGCCGCCTCCGACCTCAAGCATGTCACGATGGAACTCGGCGGCAAGTCGCCGCTCATCGTCTTCGACGACGCCGACCTCGAAAGCGCCATTGGCGGCGCCATGCTCGGCAATTTCTATTCGACGGGCCAGGTCTGCTCGAACGGCACCCGCGTCTTCGTGCAGAAGGGCATCAAGGACACGTTCCTCACCCGTCTGAAGGCACGCACGGAGAAAATCCTGATCGGCGACCCGATGGAAGAAGCGACACAGCTCGGACCGATGGTCTCGAAGGCGCAGCGCGACAAGGTTCTGGACTATATCGAGAAGGGCAAGGCCGAGGGTGCCACGCTCATCACCGGCGGCGGCATTCCGAACGACGTTTCGGGCGATGGCTACTACATCCAGCCGACCGTCTTTGCCGACGTCACCGACGACATGACCATCGCACGCGAAGAAATCTTCGGACCCGTCATGTGCGTGCTCGACTTCGACCATGAGGACGAGGTGATCGCGCGCGGCAACGCCACCGAATTCGGCCTCTCCGGAGGAGTCTTCACTTCAGACATCACCCGCGCCCACCGCGTCGTCGACCAGCTCGAAGCCGGCACGCTGTGGATCAACACCTATAACCTCGCCCCCGTGGAAATCCCCTTCGGCGGCTCCAAGCAGTCGGGCTTCGGGCGGGAAAACTCGTTGGCAGCGCTGGAGCATTATTCGGAGCTGAAGACGGTTTATGTGTCGATGGGCAAGGTCGAGGCGCCGTATTGAGGGTTTTACCTCCCCCTTGAGGGGGGAGGTCGCGCGGCACGCGCGGGTGGGGGTGATAACGCCGTGACGTTGCGGATCACCTCACCCCGGCACTGCCTGCCGCCCGCCCAAGGGGAGGGTAAAGAATGTCAACCTGGCCGGGGACCGCCATGCAGAACGCAGCAGACTACATCATCATCGGTTCCGGTTCGGCCGGCTCGGCGATTGCCTACCGCCTGTCGGAGGACGGCAAGCATACGGTCATGGTGCTGGAATATGGCGGGTCGGATATCGGGCCGTTCATCCAGATGCCGGCAGCACTTGCCTGGCCGATGAGCATGAAGCGCTACAACTGGGGTTATCTCTCCGAGCCCGAGCCGAACCTCAACAACCGGCGCATCACCGCGCCGCGCGGAAAGGTGATCGGCGGGTCGTCGTCGATCAACGGGTTGGTCTATGTGCGCGGCCACGCGGAGGACTTCAACCGTTGGGAAGAGCTTGGCGCGCGCGGCTGGGCCTATGCGGACGTGCTGCCCTATTACAAGCGCCTGGAAACCTCGCATGGCGGCGAGAGTGGCTGGCGTGGCACGGACGGGCCGCTGCATGTGCAGCGCGGGCCGGTGAGCAATCCCCTCTTCCATGCCTTCCTCCAGGCCGGCAAGCAGGCCGGCTTCGAGGTGACCGACGACTATAACGGCTCCAAGCAGGAAGGTTTCGGCCTGATGGAGCAGACGATTCACAACGGCCGGCGCTGGTCGGCGGCCAATGCCTATCTTCGCCCCGCCATGAAGCGGCCGAACGTCTCGCTGGTGCGCTGCTTCGCGCGGAAGATCGTCATCGAAAACGGCCGGGCGGTCGGCGTCGAGATCGAGCGCAACGGCGTGATCGAAGTGGTGAAGGCGAACCGCGAGGTGATCGTCTCGGCCTCCTCCTTCAACTCTCCGAAGCTTTTGATGCTGTCCGGTATCGGCCCGGCCGCGCACCTGAAGGAGATGGGCATCGACGTGAAGGTCGACCGGCCGGGCGTCGGCGCCAATCTTCAGGACCATATGGAATTCTACTTCCAGCAGATCTCCACCAAGCCGGTCTCGCTCTATTCCTGGCTGCCGTGGTTCTGGCAGGGCGTGGCGGGTGCGCAATGGCTGCTCTCGAAGGGTGGGCTGGGCGCTTCCAACCAGTTCGAGGCCTGCGCCTTCCTGCGCTCCGCGCCCGGCGTGAAACAGCCGGACATCCAGTACCACTTCCTGCCGGTCGCCATTTCCTATGACGGCAAGGCGGCGGCCAAGAGCCATGGCTTCCAGGCGCATGTCGGCTACAACCTGTCGAAGTCGCGCGGCAGCGTGACGCTGCGCTCCGCGGATCCTGCGGCCGATCCGTTGATCCGTTTCAACTACATGAGCCACGAGGAAGACTGGATCAAGTTCCGCCACTGCGTGCGCCTCACCCGCGAAATCTTCGGTCAGCAGGCCTTCGACGAGTTCCGCGGGCCGGAAATCCAGCCAGGCGCGGCGATCGAGACGGACGACCAGATCGACGCGTTCCTGCGCGAGCATCTGGAAAGCGCCTACCATCCCTGCGGCACCTGCCGCATGGGTGCCGCGGACGATCCGATGGCGGTGGTCGATCCGGAAACCCGCGTTATTGGCGTCGATGGCCTGCGCGTTGCCGACAGTTCGATCTTCCCGCATGTGACCTATGGCAACCTCAACGCGCCGTCGATCATGACCGGCGAGAAGGCTGCCGACCACATCCTTGGCAGGCAACCGCTCGCGCGCTCCAACCAGGAGCCGTGGACGAACCCGCGCGCTGCGGTCAGCGACCGATAAAAACTTCGGAACCATAATGGTTGCAAGGGGTTGAGGCGGGCAATCGCCTCGAAGGAAACCCCCATGACCATCTACAAAAAGGTCTCGCGCCACGACGTCAGCAAGGAGACCGACCTCGTCGTCACCGTGATCCACGGTGTCACCGGTCCCTGCGCCTTCATCACCGACCCGGTGCGGGCGCGCGACACCATCCCTCTTCCCGTCGAGGAGGCACTTGCCGGCGCTAGGCAGATGATCGGGGAAGACCTCAACCCACGTAACCTCGTCATCGTCGATGAGGACGATCTCTGGGACACACACTGGGGCAGGCTCGTGCCGCATCCGGAGCGCAGCACGACCTAAATCTTCCAACAAAAAAGCCGGGCTCTCGCCCGGCTTTCAAGCACGCCTGGAGGTCTAGGCAGCTTAGACGAAGAGGAAGTCGCTGGTGTGCAACTCGGCCTTCGAGACGCCCTCAAGGGTGATCGTGTCGGCGCCGTACTTGATGACCACGTCGCCCGCTCGTGTCTCCGAAGCGTGGCTGAGGACGTCGGCGAAGTTCTTCAGGACGGCCTTGTTGAGCTGAATGACATCCAGGCCAGACTTGCCAGCTTCGAAATCGGTGATCCGGTCGCTACCCTGGCCTGACTTGATGATGAAGGTATCTGCGCCAACGCCGCCGGAAAGGATGTCGTTGCCGAGACCGCCGTCAAGCGTATCGTTGCCTGCACCGCCTTCCAGCCTGTCGTTGCCGGCATCGCCATAGAGCTTGTCATTGCCTGCGTAGCCAAAAAGGAAGTCGTCGTCGTTGCCGCCACGCAGCGCATCGTTGCCGGCGCCGCCGTTCAGCGTGTCCTTGCCATCGCCACCGGCGAGCGCGTCGTCGCCTGCGCCGCCATAGAGTTTGTCGTTGCCCGCATCGCCGTAGAGCTTGTCATTGCCGGCATCGCCATAAAGGGCGTCATTGCCGTTGCCGCCACGCAGTGTGTCATTGCCGCCATTGCCGTAGAGCGCGTCATTGCCGTTGCCGCCCGACAGCGTGTCGTCCTTGGCATAGCCGCTAAAGGAATCAGAACCGGTGCTGCCGTTGAAGACGATCGAATTGGCGCTCAGGATCTTCACGAGGCCGGCGGTCGCTCCAGTGGTCGTCGACTTGCCGCCCATCAGGTCGCTCAGAATCTGGCCACCGAGCGCCGTGTCAGTAACGCCGAGACCCGTGATCTTGACGTCGGACGTGAGCTTGAAGGTGCTGGTCGTGCTGTCGAGAGCGATGTTGCTGCCGAATTCGACCGTGTTCAGCGAGCCGGTGATCTTGTGGGTCGCGAAGTTGTAGTTCCAGGCCGTCTTGCCGGAGGACAGGACAACACCAAACTTACTGGCGTCGCTGGTCGTGTATTGCGTGCCGCTCATCGCCATCGGGTCGGTGCTGTTGAAGCCGCCGTAGCCTGCGCGGGTGAAGGTCTTGTCGTAGTTTGCCAGGAAGGCGGCGAAGTTGATGCCCTTGCCGTCCTTGTTGGCGTCGTTTGCGTTGATTGTAATGGCCATTTGCCCAACCCTTCCCCTGTGAACCGCAGCTCACGCTTAAACTTGAATACAATACTCAGCTATTAAATCTGATTTTTTCTGTCAAGTTTTTTCGGCGGCCGTCTTGGAGTTTTTTGGGCGCAGGGTCGGGCGGCAGGATTTCTGCCCGAACGGCAAGATGGAGAGATATTTGCTCCCCATCCTTGCGCTTTGGAAATCCGTTTTGCTGTCCGCGACCGGACAAGCCTGCAATAATCTGGCCAATTCTCGCAAAGGCATGGAACGGAATGACTGCTCTCACCGGAAACGGGACCGCGCAGGCCCTTAATGACCAACTCGCCAGCCTCGGGCTTGCCGGGCGCCTTGCGCTTGTGGCCGAGCTTGGCGGGCGCGCCGTCTTTACCACCAGCCTCGGCATCGAGGACCAAGTCATCACCGCGGCGATCGGCACCGAGCGCCTGGCGATTGACGTCGTCACGCTGGAGACCGGCCGGCTCTTCAAGGAGACAGTCGATCTCATCGACGAGACCGAAAGCCAGTACGGCATGACCATCACCCGCTACGTGCCTGACCAGGATGATATCGACGCCTATGCGGCGAAGTACGGCCTCAATGGCTTCTACGACAGCGTCGAAGCGCGCCACGCCTGTTGTGGCGTGCGCAAGCTGAAGCCGCTTGCGCGCGCACTTGAAGGGGCATCCTTCTGGGTCACCGGCCTGCGCCGCGGCCAGTCCGGCAACCGTGCCGACACGCCGTTCGCGGAGTTCGATGCGGAGCGCAACCTCATCAAGATCAATCCGCTGGCGGATTGGGACATCGACCGCATCAAGGCCTATGTCGCCGACCATGCCGTGCCGGTGAACCCGATGCACACGCGCGGCTATCCCTCGATCGGCTGTGAGCCCTGTACGCGGGCCATCAAGCCGGGCGAGCCAGAGCGCGCCGGCCGCTGGTGGTGGGAGAACGACGAGAAGCGCGAATGTGGTCTCCACGTTCCTGAAACCGCCGCTTCCCCCATCCCGGCCCCAAGCGCGGCCTGATCCACACAAGCCCTCCCAAGGCGACCCATCCGGAGTAGAGTTTAAATGTCCGATATCCGTCACGAAACGGAAGCGAAGCAGAACGCACCGCACAAGCCGCCGCTCGATCCGCATCTGAAGGCGCTGGAAAACGAAGCCATCCATATCTTCCGAGAGGTCGCCGCCGAGTTCGAACGGCCGGTGATGCTCTATTCCGTGGGCAAGGATTCGTCTGTCTTGCTGCACCTCGCGCGCAAGGCCTTCTATCCCGGCCGTGTGCCCTTCCCGCTGCTGCATGTCAACACAGGCTGGAAGTTCGGCGAAATGATCGCCTTCCGCAACAAGGTCGTCGCGGACTACGATCTCGACCTCATCGAATATATCAATCCGCGCGGTGCAAGCGAGAACGTCACCCCGTTCACGCACGGCTCGTCGCGCTACACCGACATCATGAAGACCGAGGCGCTGCGCCAGGCGCTCGACGCCGGCAAGTATGACGCGGCCTTCGGCGGCGCACGGCGCGACGAGGAAGCCTCGCGCGCCAAGGAGCGCATCTACTCCTTCCGCACGCCGGACCATCGCTGGGACCCACGCAACCAGCGCCCGGAACTGTGGAACGTCTATAACGGCATGATCCGCCAAGGTGAAAGCGTGCGCGCCTTCCCGCTCTCCAACTGGACCGAGGTCGATATCTGGCGCTACATCCAGGCCGAGGACATCCCGATCGTGCCGCTCTACCTCGCGGAAAAGCGCCCCTTCGTCGAGCGCGACGGCATGATGATCCTGGCCGAGGACCCGCGCCTCGAACTGCTGCCCGATGAAGTGAAGCAGGAAGGCGTCATCCGCTTCCGCACGCTCGGCTGCTTCCCGCTGACCGGCGCCATCCGCTCGCAGGCAACGACGCTCGACGACATCATCGCCGAGCTGGAGACCGCCACCGTCTCCGAACGCCAGGGCCGCGCGATCGACCGCGACCAGTCCGGCTCCATGGAAAAGAAGAAACGCGAAGGGTATTTCTGAGATGACCGTTTCCGCTACTGCAATCGCTGAAATTCTTCCGCTCGAAGAACCAGCCCTTGATCAGGCTCGCGCGATCCGCGATTCCCGCCCGCTTCGCCTCATCACCTGCGGCTCGGTCGACGACGGCAAGTCGACGCTGATCGGCCGCCTGCTCTGGGACACCAAGGCCGTCAAGGAAGACCAGGCCGCGACGCTCCAGCGCGACAGTTCCGGCAAGCAGAACGATCTCGGCCTGCCCGACTTCGCGCTGCTGCTCGACGGCCTGCAGGCCGAACGCGAACAGGGCATCACGATCGATGTCGCCTATCGCTACTTCTCGACGGACCGCCGTTCCTTCATCGTCGCCGATACGCCCGGCCACGAACAGTATACCCGCAACATGGCAACCGGCGCTTCCACGGCGGACCTTGCCGTGCTTCTGATCGATGCCCGCGCCGGCATTCTCGAACAGACTCGCCGCCATGCGACCATAGCCTCGCTGATGGGCATCCGCCAGTTCGTGCTTGCCATCAACAAGATCGACCTGACGAACTACGACCGCGCCGGCTTCGAGCAGATCACGCATGACTTCAAGGAATTTGCGCTGACGCTCGGCGTCAAGCAGATCACCGCGATCCCGATGTCGGCGCTGAAGGGCGAGAACGTCGTCTATGACGGCCGCGCGTCCATGCCCTGGTATGACGGCCCCACCCTCGTCGAGACGCTGGAAAAGGCGACGACCCGTTCCAACCAGACGGTCGGCTTCCGCCTGCCGGTGCAGCGCGTCTCACGTCCGGGCGAAAGCTTCCGTGGTTATCAGGGCACGGTTGCCGGCGGCTCGGTGAAGCCGGGCGATTCTGTCGTCATCCTGCCGTCCGGCATGGTCGCCAATGTCACCAAGATCGTCACTTTCGACCTAGTGCGCAACGCCGCCGTCGCGGGTGATGCCATCACGCTGGTGCTCGACCGCCAGGTTGACGTGTCGCGCGGCGACATGATCGTTGCCATCGACAGCCAGCCAATGACCGGTCGCGGCTTTGACGCGCAGCTCGTCGCGCTCCAAGCTGAAGGCATCGACCCCGGCAAGCGCTACTGGCTGAAGAGCGGTTCGCGCCGCCAGCGCGTCAGCATCGAGCCGATCAGCCAGCTCGACCTCAAGACCTCGAAGTGGAATGCCGCCGAACGGCTGGACATGAACGGCATCGGCAAGGTGCATCTCACCTTCGACGAGCAGGCGATCTTCGACACCTACGAGCAGAACCGCACGACCGGCGCTTTCATCCTGATCGACCCCGACACCAACAACACGGTGGCCGGCGGCATGATCACGGGCCGTCGCTCGGAACTCGGTGGCATCCACAAGGATGACCAGCGCGTGCTGCTGTCGCTGCCCGCCGACCTCGCCGAAAAGCTGATGGCGACAGAACTGTTCGCGAACCGTCGCCAGGATGTGGACGTGCGCCACACCAGCGCCGGCCGCGCGGCGGAAATCCTCGCCGATCTCGACGAATAGGATGGCGGCATCCGCCGCCTCTCCACGCCTTGGAGAGACGCGGAACCGAATTGATCTACCGTTGCGGCGCCCTCACAGGGCGCCGCGACCGTTTAGGCATCGGGATCGTGTATCGCGCATCATTCGCGGCGATACCAATTCCCTAAGCCGTTCCCGGCAGAGCACCATCATCATCAATGACAGGTGGAGGCGGTGCTATGCCGAGCCGCTTCTTCAAATCCCTAAGCAGCCGCACCACTTCCTCGGGCCGTGGCGCCGATGGCTTTTTCGGGTCGGGTTCAGCAAGCGCGCGCCAGGCCGCGTGAAAGCCGAGGGCGCGATAGGCTTCCATCTGCTCTTCCGAAAAGAACTGGTCGCCGGTGGTCTCGTGCGGGAAGGCGGGGAAGCGGCGCTCATAGTCGAGAACATAATCCGGTTCGTCGCCCGTGGCCGTCGCCTTGATGTAGAGCAGGACACCCTTCTCATCCGCGCCGTAGTCGATCTCACCGATTGCGAAATGGCAGTCGTGGGCAGGCGACGCCTCCGGGATATATTGCTCGCGGCTTGCATTGCGGCTGAGGGCCGCGACGCGCACCGGCTGCCATTTGATATCGATGCGCACGCCGAGATCGATGCGCGCGAAACGCTCGGCATCGACAAGCGCACCGAAGGTCATCGCCGGATCAGCCTCCGCGTCAGCCACGATGATGACCCGGCACTTGCGCTTGAGAAGCTGATAGAGGCCGATATTGTCGATATGGCCGCCATCGGTCAGGTAAACCTTGGCCGCGTCGCCCGACAGCAGTCCGAAGGATTCCGCCACTAGATAGGCGCGCAGAAAATCGTACCACCGCGTCTCCGTCGGCGCAGCTTTGACTTTCTTTGCCTCGGGCGGAGAACCAAGCCCGAAATAGTACCAAGGCCTCCTCGACGGTGGGGTCGCGTCCTCCGTCGCGACAACTGGCTCCGCTTTCATAAAGCGCGGGTTCAGCATCCAATAGCCAAGCCGCAGGTTCAGCAGCGCCAAGGTCGGCCGCAACAGGCCGATCTGCACGCGCCCCATGCTGGACGATACGGCAGCGCCGGAAATGGCGACAGCAGTCGCGAGATCGAGCTGCCGCACCTTCTGCTCCATTCGGCGCGTCGAAACGTAGCCCGTCAGGTCGCTGCCGACGAAGTTGCGGGAAAACAGGAAGAACTCCGCATTGCGCCCCCGCTTGACCGGGTCCGGCTCGGCGAGACTGCGGCGATCGCCTTTCGGGACCTGGGCGAATTGCGGATCCCGCTTGTCGTCGGAACGCTGACGCGCGTTCAACGTCGTATTGATCAACAGATAGGGCGCTTTTTTCCCATTGATCCGGGTAAGCCTGAGGGAACTGGTGCGCTGGAGGTTCTTACCCAGGCGGAAGGCCGTACTCAGCCGCTCGCGATAGAGCCTGTGCAGGCCATTGGCATTTTCGGAGAAATTGATCGTCAGCATCAGCACGATCGCCGTGGCGAGCAGGTATATCGTGACCATGCCGTAGCCGCCGCTTCCCCGTGTCGCGATGGCGGCGGCAACCAGAAACGCCGCGATCGCGGCGAGGACCAGCGCACCCTTCAAGGCCTTGCGTTTGTTCTCCGCCATCAGGCGAAAAAGTGTCGCCAGCGTGGCCAGTCCCTGCGCGCGCAAAAGGAAGACCCATATCTCCCAGCAGAGAAGGAGACCGGCCACGACGCTAAGCACAGGCACCAGAGATTGGTAAAACAGGAAGTCAGGGCTGAGCGAGTACTGGCCACGGGTGAATTCGACCCGATCCGCGATCCCCCACAGCGAGAGCGCCAGGAACGCCGCGTAGAGCAGCAACGGCACGATCAGCCCCGCCGCCACGAGAGCACCTTTCGAAGCGATGGCGCGCAATTTCACCGCGATCGTCGCGTCCTTCATCGCCTTCTGGATCCAGTCGACCAGCGTTGCCCGCAAGCTCGCCGTCATCACGACGAATGCGGTAAGCACCGTCGCGATCGTCGGAAGGGTCGTGTGCCCCTCCTCCTGCCGCATCAGGTAGTCGCGCAGGAAGGCGAGGATCGGGCCCTGCGCTTCGGCCAGGAAGACCGACAGCGTCAACGTCATCAGCACGCCGGAAAGCCACGTTCCGCGCGAACTAACCTCGCGGTCACTCATTTTCCCCTTGATGCCGTGCCGTTCCGGCAGGGACCGCCAAAGCCCCCAGCCAAGAAGATAGAGGAAGGTCACAGCCACCAACGCGACAGTCACCACGAAGGGAAATCCACACCAGCCTCCTGGCGCCGTGCATGTCGCCCGCTCCCCGGTCCACAGGAAGGCCGCGATCTGGTAGAAAATGCTGCGCGGCAAATCCTGCGCGGTCGGGTTGGCGATGACCGTGACCGTCGCGAGCGGCAAAAGCAGTGCAAGCACAAGGAAAGCGTTGACGGCGAGCCCCCGGAAAACGATCGCCAGCGAAGGGAGTATGTCGCCCATGCCATGGGGAATGAGATAGCGGCTGTGATCGCGAATATGGCTGACCGGCTCGCTGTCGCGCACATCGTCGCTGCTCGCGGCTGCACGGGCGGAACCGTTGGCAGGACTCGGCCCACTAGCCTCATCCGTCACGGCAAAGGGGAACTGCCCCTCGGTACCGGCACGGCTCATCGCTGCCACCATGCTGGCGCCGATATAGCCGCCGCCCGAAACCGTCGAGAGATAGTCAATGCGCGGGATGAGGCCCCGGGCCTTCAGCGCTTGCAGAACACCAAGGCAGAAACTCGCCGAGCGGATGCCGCCACCGGAAAGGGCGACCCCGAAGAGGTCTTCCGGCGCCCCATACGTATCCAGCTTTCCAACGCCGCTGCCCCAACCGCCGGTGCGACGTTTCAGGATGATGTCGTATTCGGCCGCCTTGACGCCATCAAACTTGCTGTGATCCGGCAGCTCATTGCTCTCGTCCTGCATGATCGCCCCCACCCAAGATCGCCTATAAATTGCAAAATACTGCATGAAAGGGCGGTTGAGTATAGGGAATTAAGAAATACCTAAAAAATCGAGATGCCCATCGACAGACGGGTAACGCTCGACGGGGCATCGCCGTGCAGGACACGCAAAAAAGGGGCCGTGCCACGGCCCCTTTTCAGACGTTTGTCGTTTCAAATGCCACTCAGAAGAAGAAGTACCAGAGCAGCAGCACGACGAAGATCGGCACACCCATCAGCCAAAGAATCAAAGCCCGAGCCATTGAAGTTTCCTTTCGTTGATTGTCGGAAAGGAGAATGTCCGGGCGGGCAAATTGTTCCATCAGCAGGCCATGATAAAGGGCGCCGAAGCGCCCCTTGATCCTTGCAAGCCGGTAGAATCCAGCGGTCTAGCGCTCGCGAAAAGCCTTGGCGAAGTAGTCGGCAAGCGGCTTTACAAGATATTCGAGCGGCGAGCGCTCGGCGGTCTGGATGAAGGTCTCGACCGGCATGCCGGGCATGACATGCTTGTCGCCGAGCTTGATCATTTCGCCGGCATCCGGCTTGATTTCCGCCTTGTAGTAGGTCGCGCCGGTGCGCTGGTCGGCGAGCACGTCGGCGGCGACCTTCGTCACGTGGCCGAAAATTTCCGGTGTGTTGCGATGGTCGAAGGCGCCGAAGCGGATATGCGCGACCTGGCCGACATGCACCTGGTCGATCTGCGTCGGCGAGATCTGCGTCGAGATGACGAGATTCTGCTCCTGCGGGATGATGTAGAGCAGCGGATCAGCCGGACGGATGACCGAGCGCAGCGCGTGGACCTGCAAGCCGAGCACGACGCCGGACATCGGCGCGGTGATATCCATGCGGCTCAGCGTCTCGAACTTGGCGTTGCGCCGTTCCTTGAGCTCGGCGACCTTCGCCTCGACTTCGCGCAGGGTCGTCGTCGCCTCTTCGCGCACGGTGGAGTGGATGTTGAGGATCGCGATCTCGATTTCGGCGACGCGGCCGGTGTTTTCCGCGATGTTGGAGCGGGCCTGGCTGATCGTGCCGCGGATTTCCGCTTCCTCGCGCTGAAGGGCGAGCACGCGGCTGGCATTGGTCAGCGACTGGGCGAGCAGCTTGTTTTGCGCCTCGAGTTCCTTGCTGATCAGCTTCAACTGGGTTTCCAGCGCGGTAATGCGGCCCTGGAGACCCTCGTTCTGCTTGGCGATCTGCGCCTTCTTCTCCTGAAGCTGGGCAGCCTGCTTGTCGCGTGTTTCGGCGCGCGCCGTCATCAGCCGCTTCTGGCCGGTGACGATTTCGGCGGCGTCCGGATTGGTGGCCACGGCCTTCAACAGGTCGGGATCGAAGGTGATCTCGGTCTTGTCGTCCTGCTCGGCCTTCAGTCGCGCCTCGGTGCCGAGCAGGCTGAAGAGCTGGCCTTCGATGACGGCGAGCTCGGAGCGATCGAACGTATCGTCAAGCCGCATCAGCACATCGCCGGCCTTGACCGTATCGCCTTCCTTCATGCGGATTTCACCGACGACGCCGCCCGTCAGGTGCTGTACGACCTGGCGGTTGCTGGCGACTTCGATAACGCCGGCGGAAACCACCGCGCCATTGATGCGCGTCAGCGCCGCCCAGGCGCCCATGCCGCCGAGCAGCACGAAGACCGTCGCATAGCCGGCGATCGCGTAGCCGCTATTGGTCCACTTCTTTTCCATCTTACCCGTTTCGCGGTTCATTGAGCGAAAACCTTACTTGTTGCTGCCGCCGGCGCCGGTGCCGGCGACGACCTGCGTGTGGTTGCGCAGGTGGGCGCGCAGCACGTCGTCACGCGGACCGAAGGCGAGGCGCTGGCCGTTTTCCATGATCAGGATGAGCTCGCATTCCTCGATCGCCGCCGGGCGGTGCGCCATGATGACGATGGACTTGCCCTCGGTCTTCATGTTGCGGATCGCCTGGTTGAGGGCCATGGAGCCATCGGCATCGAGGTTCGAGTTCGGCTCGTCGAGCACCAGCAGCACCGGATCGCCATAGAGCGCGCGGGCGAGGCCGACACGCTGCTTCTGGCCGCCGGAAAGCCGCCCGCCCATGGCCGGCAACCTGGTGTCGTAGCCCTCGGGCAGACGCAGGATCATGTCATGCGCACCGGCCTTCTTCGCGGCTTCGACGACCTTCACCGGATCGGGATCGAGCGTCATGCGGGCGATGTTTTCGGCGATCGTGCCTTCGAACAGCACGACGTCCTGAGGCAGGTAGCCGACATGGTCGGCAAGGCCGTCCGTGCCGTACTGCTCGAGCGAGGCGCCGTCGAGGCGCACCTTGCCACCGGCGGGCGGCCAGATGCCGGTGAGGATGCGGGCGAGTGTCGACTTGCCGGACGCGCTCTGGCCGATGACGCCGAGCGCCTGGCCGGGCTTCAGCTCGAAGGACAGCATGCGCACCGTCGCGACCTTCTCGCCGGGCGGCACGACCGTGACCTGCTCGACTTCCAGGAGCGCACGCGGCTTCGGCAGCGCGGTGCGGGCATCCTCCTCCG
The DNA here is from genome assembly GCF_001713395.1 of Sinorhizobium sp. RAC02. Taxonomy (NCBI): domain Bacteria; kingdom Pseudomonadati; phylum Pseudomonadota; class Alphaproteobacteria; order Hyphomicrobiales; family Rhizobiaceae; genus Sinorhizobium; species Sinorhizobium sp. RAC02. The sequence goes on from NZ_CP016450.1 coordinate 2,076,713, forward strand.
GTACGCGCGACAGCAGTTCGGCCAGCTGGCGCCAGCCCTGCATGGCGCGCTGGATGAGCGCCCAATGGCCGATGGCCCCTTCGATCGGCGCCAGTGCGCGGCCGATGATGATGGAGCTTGCGATCATCGCGCCGGCGGTGATCTCGTTTTTCAGCACCAGATAGGCGCCGAGCGCCAGGATTGCCGATTGCAGGAAGACGCGGAAGGTCTTCGAGGTGATGGAATAGAAGCCGTTGCTGTCGGAATAGCGGATGTTGGCTTCGAGCGCCTTGTCGCGCAGAAGCTGCCAGCGGCTGGCGACCGCGCGGCGCATGCCGAGCGCGCGTACCGTGTCGCTTTCCTTCTGCAGCGTCTGGGTCATCTCGTCGCTCTGGCGACCGGCGATCATCGCCCGTTCCTGGTCTTCCTTCGTCCCATTCTGGTTGAGCCAGGTAAGTGCGACGAGGATGAGCCCGCCGACGAGGCCGAGCACACCCATCCAGGGATGGAAGGTGAAGATGATGAAAATGAAGAACGGCGTCCACGGAATGTCGAAGACGGTGAAGACCGCGGGCGAGGACAGCACCTTCTGGATCGCGTCGAGATCGCGCATGCCGGTGACCGTCGAGATGCCCTGGGCGCTGAGCGCCGTGCGGTCGAGCACCGCGTTGAACACGCGCTTGTCGAAGCGGGCCTGGAAGCGGGCGCCGATACGCGCGGCGACGCGGCTGCGGATGTGGTCCAGCACGCCCATGATCAGGTAGAGGCCGATGATGAGGCCGGTCAGCGCCACCAGCGTCGCCTCCGAACGGGAGGCGAGCACCCGGTCGTAGATCTGCAGCATGAAGAGCGGCCCGGTGAGCACGAGCAGGTTCACGAAGAAGCTGAAGAGGCCGATGGCCACGAAGCCCGCGGCGCTAGACTTCAGCACGGCTCTCAGTTCGTCCACACCGGTCTTGCCCGATGAACGCATGACAATGTCTCTTTAAAGATCGACGCCGGACGCACGGCCATTGACGGCCATTATCCGTGCGGCGAAGGGCCACTCGACCGCTCCGCCGCGGCCGGCCGGATGCGGGAGCCGTCCGCGTGTTTGCGCACGGCCTCGTTGGAAGACGGTATAGGGCGCGATTTATTCGTAAATCAACAGATTTTCGACGAACTAATCCCAAACACAACTTCAGCGGTCATCTTTGCCCGATATTTTGTCCGCTTTGCCGGCTGCGTCCACCTTCGCCTGAAGCTTGCCGAGGATGAAGAGCACCACGAAACAGGCAAATGTCGCGACGACGGCGACGAACCAGAAGCCGAGCCCTATCGAAAGACCCACCGCGCCGGCCAGCCACATGCCCGCCCCCGTCGTCAGGCCCCTCACCTCGCCGCGCGAGAAGACGATCATGCCGGCGGCGAGGAACGCGACGCCCGAGGTGACGGCCTCGATGACGCGCAGCGGATCGATGCGCACCTGTTCGTCGGAAAAGCCGGCCATGTGCACGCTCTCGATGGACAGAATGGAGAAGACGCAGGCCGACAGCGCAACGAGGATATGTGTTCGCAGGCCTGCCGGATGATCCTGATATTCTCGCTCCGCGCCGATCACCGCGCCAAGCAGGATGGCGCCCACCATGCGCGCAAGGATGACCGGATAGGGCACTTCGGTCTTCGGAAAGAGGTCGGCAAGGATCTGTTCCATGGCGGCGGAAACGGATGAGCCGCGAGCCGGTTCCCTTGCGGATCGGCGAAACGAAAATTTCCCGCCACCCGGCACTTTCCCCAAGCTAGCGGTTTTTTTGACATTTTGCGCTTGTCGAACCCAAAAGCCTGGTCTATAGGAGGCGCCGCTGGTCACGGAGTGTAGCGCAGTCTGGTAGCGCACCACGTTCGGGACGTGGGGGTCGGAGGTTCGAATCCTCTCACTCCGACCAGCGGAAAAGCCTCCATCATCAGGGCTTTGTCACTTTCCCGAAAAACTCCTCGAAAACCAATATAAAATAAAACGGGCCGATTGCGGATCGCATTCGGAATGCGTTTGCCGCTGCCTGCTGAAAATCCGGGCGGGCATGGCCTAAATGCGCTCGAATTCTTCGACCGTCACACCGCGAGAAGATGTTGCCTGATGGGCCTCCAGACCCACGCTCGAAAGCCCGAGCGCATGGTTTCGATGCGGGATCCAGAATACCATGCCCGCAACCCTATCCATCGGATCCTTCGGTGGGGCGACGGTCGGATTTAACCGCGTTGCCGACAGCCCGTTCACGAAACTCTGAACGAAACGTGGATTGTAACGGCTTGGCCAACAACCGATCTATTTTACAGGCCAATTGGTCACAGCATGCATGGAAGGGAATGTAACAATCGCGCCGCGCGGCGCGTACCCATCGACAGGACATGATTGAAGGGGTGCATCAGATGAACAGACGTGGTTTCCTTGCGGCCGGCATTGCAGTGCTCGCAACCGAGTTTCTGGTTCGAGGGGCCGGCCCTCTCCGCGCCGCCTCCCGAGGCAAATTTGCTGTCAGCCATAGCGAAGAAGAATGGCGCAAGCTCCTGACGCCGGAGCAGTTCAGCATATTGCGGGAGGAAGCTACGGAACGCCCTGGATCGAGTGCGCTTCTGAGCGAGCACAGGAAGGGCACGTTCTCCTGTGCCGGCTGCGATCAGGCGCTTTTTGCCTCCGAGACGAAATTCGAGAGCGGCACGGGCTGGCCAAGCTTCTGGGCCCCCATCGACAATGCGGTCGCAACGACACGGGACACTTCCCTCGGCATGGTGCGGGTTGAGGTTCATTGCAGCCGCTGCGGCGGCCACCTCGGCCATGTTTTCGACGACGGACCGCAACCGACGGGTCTGCGCTACTGCATGAACGGCTTTGCCATGACGTTCGCGCCGAAAGCGGCCTGACTGGAGAAACAGACACCTTGATCCTAGCCTGCAAGCCTATGCATTTCCCTTCGGTTGAGGAGACCGTCATGACGCGCAGCGCCACACTCATCAAATTCGCCGCCGCTACGAACCTTGCCGTGGCCGCTTTGTCTTTCAGCGTACCGAATGCCTTCGCGCAGGAAGGCCTTGCCATTCCGGCTCCCGCCCTCGACGAAGCGGCGACGTCGGGCAAGGAAACGGCCGTTTTCGCTGGCGGGTGCTTCTGGGGCGTGCAGGGTGTCTTCCAACGCGTGGAGGGCGTTTCCAATGCCGTCTCGGGCTACGCCGGCGGCGCGAAGGACACCGCCCACTATGAGATGGTCGGCAATGGCAATACGGGCCATGCGGAAGCTGTCCGCGTGACCTTCGATCCGGCGAGCGTGACCTATGGCAAGCTGCTGCAGATCTATTTTTCGGTGGCGCACGACCCGACGGAGCTGAACCGACAGGGCCCCGATATCGGCCCGCAATACCGCTCGACCGTCTTCCCGACGAGTGAGGAACAGGCGCGCATCACCAAGGCCTATATCGACCAGTTGAACAAGGCCGGCCTCTATGAGGCCGCCATCGTCACGACGATCGAGACGAAGAAGGCCTTCTATCCGGCCGAGGACTATCACCAGGATTTCCTGACCAACAATCCCACCTACCCCTATATCGTCTATAACGACATGCCGAAGATCGAGAACCTCAAGCGCCTGTTCCCGGCAAGCTTCAAGGCGAAACCGGTTCTCGTCGCCAAGGTCGGCCTTGGTGAATAAAGAAAACGGCTGTCACTGACCCGGCTGTTGCCTTTACCGGCGGATCGATATATCCGCGGCAATACATTGCTGAATGTGACGGCAAACTGGCCGCCTGCCCGTTCATCGATCGCCGCAGAGCATCCAGCGCACAACGAGCGGGTTGTGTGCCATCATGAAAACGATCAGGCTGTTGTTTTGCGGTGATCTTCGCATCTGCCGCGATATAGTGGAAAAATGATTTGCCTTTTCGCCACCGGTCACGATGCCGAGCGGCGACCTCCAAATGATAGCGAAAGACGACATGACGGCCGCCATTCCCACCACTGCGCGCTCCAGAACCTATCTCTCCGTGCTGGTCATCCTGGGGTTCACCCATCTCCTCAACGATCTGATGCAATCCCTGATCCCGGCGGCCTATCCCATCCTGAAGGACGTCTATGCGCTGGATTTCGTACAGATCGGCATGATCACCATGACCTTCCAGATCGCGGGATCGCTGCTGCAGCCGGCGATCGGCATGGTAACGGACAAGCACCCCGCCCCCTATTCCCCGGTCGTGGGCATGATGTTCACGCTGTCGGGTCTGGTCAGTCTCGCCTTCGCGCACAGCTATGCGATGATCCTCGTCTCCGTCGCGCTGATCGGCATCGGCTCCTCCATTTTCCACCCGGAGGCGACACGCATGGCGCGTTATGCGGCGGGCGGCCGTCAGGGTCTGGCGCAGGGACTGTTCCAGGTCGGCGGCCAGGCTGGCGGCGCGCTCGGCCCGGTTTTTGCCGCCCTCATCATCGTGCCCTTTGGACAGCCAAGCCTTGCCTGGTTCGCCGTTCTCGCCTTGATGGCCATGGCGCTGCTGGTGTGGATCGGCGGCAAGCAGCGGGAAATCAGCACGCAATTCGCGGCCATGCGGGCGAACGGCAAGAAGGCGGGCGGCACGGTGCGCCACGCACCGGCAACGATCGCCGTGGCGCTGACCGTCCTGACGTTGCTGATGTTCACCAAGAACGCTTACGGCGAAAGCTTCCGCTCGTTCTACACATTCTATCTCATGGAGCGGTTCGGCCTCTCGATCCCATCCGCACAGATGATGCTGTTCATCTTCCTGCTGGCATCAGCCGCCGGCGCGCTGATCGGCGGTATTGTCGGCGACAGAATCGGCCGTTACCGGATCATCTGGATTTCCGTGCTCGGACCGCTTCCCCTGACACTCATCCTGCCGCATGTCGATCTGTTCTGGACGGGCGTCCTGACCGTGATGATCAACCTCATCATGGCCAGCGCCTTCGCGTCGATCCTGATCTACGCGATAGAGCTCCTGCCCCACCGCATCGGCCTGATCGGCGGCCTGTTCTACGGCCTGAACTTCGGTCTCGGCGGCATAGCGGCAGCGCTTCTCGGGTTTCTTGCAGATGCCTATGGCGTGGAGATGGTCTACACCATCTGCTCGTTCCTGCCGCTTGCGGGCCTGCTCGCGTGGTTCCTTCCGAAGATCGAGGAAGGCGGGAGTTAGGCCCAAGCCTGCTGCCGAAACTCGGCTGGGACGGCGTTTGTGACCCGCCGGTCATTCTCCGCCTTCCCACAGACACGAGAGACCCTATATAACCGGCAGAGCAAGGTTAAGTGGGACGACGAATGACGAAAAAACCAAAACTGGAACATTCCGAGCTGTCCGGTGAATTCACCGAGGACGATGTGACCGTGCTCGTCGACATCTACCGTCCGGCAGGCACCCAGCAGGACTGGCGGATGGAGGTCGTCACGCAGAACGAAGACCTCTTTGAATGGGACGAACCGTTCCCGACGGATCGGGAAGCGTTTCACGAATTCCTCGCGACCGTGGCACGCGACGGAATCCAATCCTTCCTCGAAGAGGACGATGTGCCGACGACCCATTGATCGAAGGGTCCGGCGGCCGGCTTGAGCTACCGGACCTGTGGCTCAAGCCACCCTCCGTACCTGCTTCGAAGCTCTCCGCCTGACCGCGTATGACACGCTGATTCACGCTTATTTGCCGGCGCAAAAGCGCGTAGCGGAGGCGCTTGACTTCCTCGGTCCATAATGAGAACATACCAAGAACAAATGGAGGTTCTCATGCAGATGGATGCGGTCGAACGTGCGCGTGAAATCATTGCCTCTGGCCAGTCTCTTCGCGAAAAGCAGCTGGCCAATCGCGCCGAGATCCAACGCAAGGTCCAGGCGGCGGCCAAGCCGCTCTATGTCCTCAAGAGCAAGAAGCAGCTGGAGTTGCGCCTGCAATGATCCGTGCGCCGAAACGCCAGGACGACGCTATTCCCGACGAGGCCGCGGAAATCCTCGAGCTTCACAAGGGCGATGCTCTCGAGGCGCTGCGCACATTGATCGCGGAGCGCGACGCGGTGGAAGAGCGGCTGACCTTCGCAAGGCTTGCTGGCCGGATGCACATACGAGGTCGGCGGCCATGATCGTCACACGGGAGTGGACGAACATCGTTCCTTCTGGCAAAAGCCTCCCAGGACGCGACTGCCGATAGTTTTAGATCGGGGTCGGGTGACCGATTGACGTCACGTCGCTGCCGCGAGATCACGCTGGCCGTCCTTAAAGATCGCCTGATCCACGCATTCACGCTTGCCCCATGCTCCCGACTTTACCGGCCGCATGCGTTGGGCCTTGCCAGCCTGCGGCTTGCAGAGGGCTGCCACGGCACGAACTGTTGCAAATCCGCAAGGTTCACGGGCCTTCGACGGGGATAGCGACAAAGTTTGCGGGCGGTGATTCCCCTTTGCCACGCGCTGCGCTATGGCGAAATTGAGGCTCGATTTCCGAGTCGCCCGTTTTCCGGCCGCACCGAAGTCCAAGGACATGGCACAGATGAACTCCCGCATTGCAATTCTGGCAGGCCTGACGCTTGCTCTCGCAGGATGCACCACCGTTACCATCGCTTCCAACCCGCTCCAGGCTCGCTGGAACGGCAAGACCGCCGGCAGCTTCTTTGCCGCCTACGGCCCGCCGATCTCCGATATTTCCGGGCCGGGCGGCACGACGCTCTACAAGTGGCGCGGCGGTTTTTCCAAGGGGCGGTCCTGCACGGTCGAGCTGACGGTGAACGAGGCCTACAAGATCGAGAACATCCGCGCCATCGGCGACCGCGTCGATCCGAACGGCGGGCCGACGCACTGCGAAAAGGCTCTCGACGCCGTGAAGTAAGCGCAGCGTTCGATGACCCCTTTCAAGGCCGTGCGGAAACGCGCGGCCTTTTCATTTGGAGGATAGAATGGACGAAGACCGCCTTTACCACGACCCTGACCTTGCCGATTTCTACGACCTCGAAAACGGCTGGGAGCGGTCGCCCGACTTCGCCTATTGCCTGGCCTTCGCCGACACGGCCGAAAGCGTGCTGGATCTCGGCTGCGGCACCGGCGCGCTTGCTGTCGCGCTGTCTGGCGGGCGCTTGGTGGTCGGCGTCGATCCGGCACCGGCAATGCTTGCGATCGCCCGGGAAAAGCCCGGCGCGGACGCCGTGGACTTCATCGAAGGCGATGCGCGCACGCTGCGGCTCGGCCGCCGCTTCGAGCGTATCGTGCTGACCGGCCATGCCTTTCAGGTGTTTCTCACGCCGGATGACCGGCGCGCAGCCCTTGCCACCATCGCGGCGCATCTGGCGCCCGGCGGGCGCTTCGTCTTCGACAGCCGCAACCCCGCCTGCCGGGAATGGGAGGAATGGGGGCCGGAGGAGTCGATGCGGGTGGTCGAACATCCGCGCTTCGGCGCCGTCGCGGCATGGAACGACGTTGCCCACGACCCGGAAACCGGCATCGTCACCTATGGCACGCACTACGAAATCCGTGCGACGGGCAAGCGGCTTTCCGCCGCCTCCCGCATCGCCTTTCCGGAAAAGCCCGAATTGGAGACGCTGATCGCCGAAGCCGGTCTCTCGGTGGAGCGCTGGCTCGGCGACTGGCATGGCAACACGTGGCAACCCGGCGCAGCAGAATTGATTCCGATCGGCACGCTCGCCTGAGCGGAAGCCTTGTTCGGCGATGTGCCCTGCCCTGCGAATTCCAGGCAGATGCGGACCCGCCCGCATCTGCCTGCGCCAGGCTCAGACGGAGCGGGTCAGGCCGCCATCGACGCGGATGTTCTGCCCGGTGATGTAGCCGGCGCCCTCGGAGGCGAGGAAGGCGACGGTGGCGGCGATTTCCTCGCTGGTGCCGTAGCGCTTCATCGGCACGCTGGCGCGCCGCTCCTCGGTGCCCGGCAGGCTGTCGATCCAGCCTGGAAGCACGTTGTTGATACGGACATTGTCGCCGGCATAGGTGTCGGCAAAAATCTTCGTATAGGCAGCAAGGCCTGCGCGGAAGACGGCCGAGGTCGGGAACATCGCCGACGGCTCGAAGGCCCAGGCGGTGGAGATGTTGATGATCGACCCGGATTTCTGCGCCTGCATGATCGGCGCCACCAGCCGTACGGGGCGGATGACATTCAACAGGTAGGTGTCCATGCCCTTGTGCCAGTCCTCGTCGCTGATCTCGATGATCTGCGCGCGCGGGCCGTGGCCGGCGCTGTTGACGAGCACGTCGATGCGCCCCCAGGTCGAGACCGCGAGGTCGACAAGCGCCTTCAGGTCATCGGCCGACTGGTTCGAGCCCGTTACGCCCACGCCACCGAGTTCCTTGGCCAGCGCCTCGCCTTTACCGGAGGAAGACAGCACCGCCACCTTGAAACCATCCGCCGAAAGCCGCCGCACCGCCGCCGCCCCCATCCCGCTGCCGCCCGCCGTGATGACAGCGACCTTGTTCGTGCTCATACCCTGTTCTCCCGTCTCTGTTAGGCGACGGTGATAGCATTTTCCATCGGTAAGGACGAACGGGTTTGCGCAGGATTATCCACCGCCAATCTGCGGAGATCGCCGTCTTCTTCGCACTCCCGTTCGCAACATTGTTGCAAAATAGAAATCCCCCGCCCTACATAACCTGAAGTAGAAATCGGTTGTGAATCGGGGAGCAGGAAACGGTCAAGGAGTACGAGCAGCTATATCCTGATTTCAAGAACGCACTGCTGGTCGCCTACGCCCTGATAGCCGATGCAAAAATCGGCCAGCCTGTCGAGGCAGAAGCCGCGATGGAGTATGTCACGGCCCGCCACGACCCATCCTGGATTAGGCCTGCCATCCTCGAACTTGCGGACGCTGGCATGCTGAGAGGTACGCGTTACATGGGCCATGACCCCATTTATGAGCTGTCAGGCGCGGGCTTAACGCGGGCTGCAGAACTTTTGGCAGCGCTTGGGCAAGACCTTTACGCCCTTGCCGGCATTAAGAAGGCCGGCCGTTCTCGGGAAACCGAACAGGAGCCTGCTTCTTTCTCCCAGACCAATAGCCCCGTCTGGAGTGCCCAGGAGGGCGGTGGTGCCTATAGTGCCAAAATGCAAACCATCCTTCGGCTGTCCGATGCTTCCAAAAGCCTGAATGTGCATATCCAGGCAACGCTCGAAGACTTGCGCACGAGCAACCGGCTTCCAGCTGAAAACAGTCCCGCCTTCTCTCAGCACTACCATGAACTGGAGGCCGCCAGCGGCCTGCTCAAGGCAGAACAGGTAGACCTCGACCTCCTCAAATATATTCTGCTGGCCGCCCTTCGCTGGTTTCATGAAAAGGTCGGTGAAGACCACATACGCGCGCAGATCAAACGCCTCATAGAGATGACTGAAAGCCTGGTGGGCGAGTAGCGTTCGCGGCGGCGAATTCGATGGCCGGTGGAAATGTGTGGGGCCAGCGGTAAAGAACACAACCGCATACACAATATAGTTGCATTGCGCCCACGCTTCCCGCATCCTGCCGCCACGGTTGAAACACGCGTTAAGCACGTCAAAACCGCCGCCGGACATCCGGCGCGCGATTGGCCAATTGCTGCCTGCCGGAAGACACGAGCATGAAGAAACGCCTGCCTTTTCATACCTTTCTCGACGAGTTTCTCATCGCCTGCGCGGCCAGTGTCGACAAGAAGACAGACACGCTGATCGATGCCGCCTTTGCCGCGCACTACATCAACGCTCCCTTCGATGAGAGCTGGCCGGACAGTGCCATGAAGGTGCTTTGTAACAACGGGCTTCTGCGCGGTTCCTACACCCTGGGCCAACCCGTCCTCTACCAACTAACGGGGGAAGGATTGCTGCGTGCCGAGATGCTCGCAGCAGAGCGGGGCAAGGATCTCGATGACCTGATCGAGGCGCAGGCCAGGCCGGTCACCCGGAGACGGGCAACGGGCGACATCCTTCCGTTCCCAAACCTGCGGCAACTGGATAGCCCGGTGCTGAGCGTCCGGGAGGATGGCCTGCCGGCGACCTTGACGCTCGGGTCTCTCCTTGCCTTGCGCGGCGCGGCCAAGGCGGTCAGCCGGGATGTAAAGGCGGTCGTTGCGGCCATTCAGACGCAGCGCCTGCTGCCGGAGGCGGACCAGCCGGAATGGTCCGAATACCTGCCCCGCATCGAGATGGGCCGAAACCTGCTCAAGGCTGCGCAGGCTTACGAGGGGATGCTTCACTTCTGCCTGCTGTCACCCCTGCAATGGGTTTTGCCGCGGGTGACGCAGGACGCGGCGCGGGAAGAGGTTGAACGCCTTGTCGCGGCCACGGAAAGGCTGTGCGAAGCCTAACGCCCGGCTCCACCAAGTCGCCGGGAAATGTCCCGGGCAAGGATTTCGGCGTTGCGGCCGACGATGACGCTTTGGTGATTGCCCCGCATATCCACCCATTCGGCGCGCGGCAGCAAACGCGGCCAGATCGCTTTGGGGTCGCAGTCCACCGGTGAACCGCCGAGCGCGCGATAGTAGGTGAGCTTGCCCGTATAGCGCGATGGCCTGTAGAGGCCCTTCATGCGCAGGAGCTGGCGCGCGGCGGCATCGTAGCGCGGCGGATAGTTGCCGATCCATTGCGGCGCCAGGCCCGGATAGTGCTCGGAGCGGGGATCGGCGAAGCGTAGCGCAAGCGGCCTCAGCGCCCGCCGCACGGCCGACAGCAGGGAGGCCCGCCCGTGTCGATCCGATGCGGCCGGTTCGGATGCGCTTTCCGGATTGGCCCGGCTTTGTTTGCCGGTTGCCCAGCGACGTCCGGCGCGTTTTGCCATGAAGCGCAACCAGACGGGCAGCGGCCAGCAATGCTCGCCCTGCGGCGCATCGATCACCCCCAGGAAGGCGATGTCCTCGCCGCGTGCCGCCAGCGCCCGCGCCAGTTCCAGGGCAAAAATACCGCCGAACGAATAGCCGAGCAGCCGATAGGGTCCACGGATGCCGGCGGCATCCAGTCCGCGCAGCGATTCGGCAATCTCGTCGGCCACCAGAGCGGGATCCCGATTGCCCCGCCCGAACTGCGTCAGCACCATGCCCAGAACCTGGCCGGGAAAATCCAGCCGGTCGATGAGATCCTGTATTTCCAGAAAGCAGCTGAGACCGCCGGCGAAGACGATGAGCGTCTCGTCCGGGGCGCCTGGACGCACGTCGATGAGTTTGCGCAGGCTGTGCGTGCCGTCTTCGGGCGCCGCGCTGACGAACGCGCCCACCGTCGCATGGGCATAGAAGCAGTTCACATCGAGCTCTATGCCGGTTTCGCTCCAGAACCGGGCGATGAGCCGCAGCGCGCGGTTGATCGTCAGGCCGTTGCCGAGCAGCCGATCGTTGAGCGCGACCGGCTTTTTCAGTTCTTCCTGTAAAATCTCGAGAAGCCGGCGGGAAAGTCCTTGTGCCGCACTGTCCATGCCAACTCCAAGTCCCGTTCCTCTTGGAGACAAGTCCATCCTCCGAACCGTCCCATCGTTTTGTCAAATCACATTACACGCGACAGCCCGCCCGGCAACCCATGAGCGAGCCCGCACAATCTTATCCAACGATTTGAAGATGAAACCGTCAGGCGCCCCTCCCCGTCGCGCAGCCAAGAGGACCCGGCCACCGCGGGGAGGATGAAGCGAGAAGCCCGCCGAAGTGCTTTCGGCGGGCTGCCACATGTTTAATCCAGCAGGTCGGCCGGAACTTTCCCGCCATTGTCGGCAAGCGCCTTCAGCAGGGCCTTGTGCAGCCAGATGTTCATGCTGGCGGAGTCGCTCTTGTCGCCGGTATAGCCCAGCTCGTCGGCAAGCTCCTTGCGCTCCTGAAGGCTGGCATCCATGCCGAGCGCCTTCATCATGTCGACGATGGAGCGGCGCCAATCGAGCTTCTGGCCATTCTTGGCAACAGCCGCATCGAGGATTGCCGCCACATCGACCGGCTGGCTCGGCGTCGTCGTCACCGGGCGGCTTTCCGCGGGGGTCACGACCGCATCCTTGCCGGCTGTTGGCGTCGCGGCCATGTCAGCCGTCGCCGGCTTCACGGCGTCAGCCGTGATCGTTTCGACCGGCTTCTGCTCTTCCGCCTTGCCGAAGAGCTTTTCCTTGATGGAACTGAAGATACCCATATTTGACTCCCTGTTAATGTCGACCGGCCCTGACCCGGCAGGAGGAACAATAGGGCTTGAGGCCGTCATTTCAATGAATGACTTCGTTTGACGCGACACCAGAAACAGATTCGAGGAGTTTCTGCCATTTCTAATGCTGGTCAAACAGAAAGAGCAATTTCATTTTAAGCGTCTATGACCGCAACTTGCCACCTATCACATGATATACTGGAGCACTTAAATTGGGGAATAAACGAATGCGCACAATCAAATGCCCCGTTTCGGTGTGAGTAATACTCTGCATTTGAAAAACGTCATCCGTGGGTGATGACACGAACCAATCAACGGCACTTCCCACCCAATGCCAATATTCTTCAGTTTTTTCACAGATCAAATCCGTTAGAAGATGCTGGAAACCATCCAGACCATATATACAAACCAGATACCCATGGGCCATTTTAGCAAGGAATCGCGCGAACTTCGTGAAATCCATACTCGCGATTTTTACCGCGCCTCCATCGCCTGAGACACGAGAAAGTGCGTCAAAATCAGAGATATGCACCCACTCATCGGTTAATGGATCAACAACCGCTTTATCAGTCAATGTTCTTAAAAGGCGAGAAACAGGATACTGAGGCAATACAAGAAAAATAGGCAACTCATTTTTGTTCAAGTAGACGCTTTCGATACTTAGGTCTTTTTTTGTAACTTGGAACGCAACGCTTTCGGGTCTTTGTTCTGGATGCCGGGTTTTTAGGTCAAGCGCAATTCGGGTGTTCCCAAAATGATTTCTAAGGCAAAAATTCTCTACTTTTTGAGTTTTCTTTCTGCAATCCTCGCAACTTGAACGAGGCAAGATCCACGTCCCTCCCAACCCATAAGGTATTACGTGTTCCTTGGAGAAAGGCCCTTCCCTATCCCCGCAATAAATGCACCTGAAAACCGGAGGAAATACCGTTTCCATGGCGATCCAACTTTCATTGTTAAATATTCAACGTAGAACGATCATGCCAATTATTTTGATGTGAGCAAGCAAAGCGTCACAACACAATTTTGAATGAAATAACGTAGAAATGTGGTGGCTGGGGCGCCAGGATTCGAACCTGGGAATGCCGGTACCAAAAACCGGTGCCTTACCGCTTGGCGACGCCCCAACATAGCGGGAGCCTGATAGCAAAGGGCGGGCGGGCGGACAATGGTTAAGTTCCGGTTTGTGCGATTATTCTCGCCGGGATCCTCTTGATTCGTCTGCGATCGGCGGGCTTCGCGCTTGGCAGGCGGACACGGCGGGGCTAGGGTCCGGCCGTTAGATCGTCCTTTCGGCGGCAGGTCGCCCGGCCATTCGGGGTTGTGAGACTGCCGCTTCCTCATGAGGAGCCGCCATGTCCAAGTTCCGCGCCCGCCCGCCGGCCGTGCCGACCATTCTTCTCGACGATGCGGTGGTGCGCGTCACGCGCTGGGATTTCGAGCCGGGTGCCGATACCGGCCACCATGTGCATGGGCTCGGCTATGTCGTGGTGCCGATGACCGATTGCGACTTCCTGATCGAGGAGGAGACGGGCGAGCGGCGGGTGCATAGCAAGGCCGGCGCCGTCTACCGGCGCGAGGCCGGCGTGGCGCACAATGTCGTCAATGGCGGCGATACGCCGATGAGCTTTATCGAAATCGAGTACAAGTGACGGCCGTGGCGATCTCCAAGCAAGACGACAGCCGGGAACCCCCGCATTTCAATCTCGAGTTCAAGCCAGCCTATGGCGAGGCGGTGCCGGTCGCCGCGCGTGTCGAGCGCGTTACCGTCAACAATCCGAGCCCCTTCACCTTTCACGGCACGAACAGCTACATCGTCGGCGATCGGTCGGTCGCGGTGATCGACCCCGGCCCGGAGGACGAGGCGCATTTCCAGGCGCTGATGACGGCGCTTGCCGGCCGCGAGGTGACGCATATCGCCGTCAGCCACACCCACCGCGACCACTCTCCCCTCGCCCGCCGGCTGAAGGCGGAGACCGGCGCGATTGTCGTTGCGGAAGGCCCGCACCGGGCGTCCCGGCCGCTGCATGCCGGCGAGAGCAATCCCTTCGCAGAGAGCTCGGACGTGGACTTCGTGCCGGATGTTGCACTTGCCCATGGCGACCGGGTGGAGGGTGACGGCTGGGCACTGACGGCGCTGCTGACGCCCGGCCACACCGCAAACCATGCCGCCTTCGCCCTCGACGGGCCGGAGGGCATCGTGTTTTCCGCCGACCATGTCATGGCGTGGGCAACCAGCATCGTGGCGCCGCCGGACGGGGCCATGGCGGATTACATGGCCTCGCTCGATCGGCTGCTGGAGCGGGACGACCGCCTCTATTTTCCCGGCCATGGCGGGCCGGTGACCGAGCCGGCCGCGTTCCTGCGTGGCCTGCGCACCCATCGGCGCATGCGCGAGCGGGCGGTGCGCGAACGTATTCGCGCCGGCGACCGGCTGATCGCCGACATGGTGAAGGTGATCTACCGCGAAACCGACCCCCGCCTGCATGGCGCGGCAGCACTTTCGGTGCTGGCGCATCTGGAGGACCTGGTCGCGCGCGGCGAAGTGGTGACCGAGGGACCGCCCTCGCTGACGGGACTGTATTTCCCCGCACCCGGCCTCTGATCAATCGCCCGCGATGCCGAGCAGCTCGGCGTCGAGCGCCTTCAGGTAACCTTCGACAAGAGACGCACCGATGCCCAGGTCGTGTGGCCCGTAGCGCGAGGCCGCGCGCATGTCGACAAGCGTCGTCTCGGCCTCTTCGCGCAAGCGAATGACCACGTCGAAGCGGAAGCCGAAGACCGGCGAGCGCCATTCCCCCTGCAGGAGAACATCGCCGGCGCCACCGACAGAGGGGATCAGCGGCGTTTCGAGCGGGCGCGCCTCGGGGATCGGTACCTCGCCCAATGCCTCGGCGCTCTGCGTTACCTTCTTCGGATCGACCACGAGGTCTTCGAGATCGGCGAGTATGTTGTCGAGCCCGTCCTCGGCGGTAATCGTGATGCCATAGGCCGTGGCGACCTTGCGCACGCCCTGATAGACGCGGTCGAGCGCGCCCTCGTAGCGCCGGCCGGAAAGACCGGGATAAGCATCGAGCTGCACCTCGCGGTCGCGCGGCGTGATTGTGCCGAGGCGCGGCAGCCAATCCTGCGCGGCAGAAGGTTGAGACAACCAGGGCGGCGGCGATACCGTATCGGTCGTCACGTCGTAGATCGCCGGCTTGTAGAAATAGGCATAGGCGGCAGCTCCCGTCACGCCGAGCGGCAGCAGCGCAAACAGCAGCGCCGCAAGGGCGGCTTTGCCGCCGCGCGCGCCGACATGCCAGAGGCGGGCGAGCCCGGTCGCCGCCAGCAGCACGGCAAGCCCGGCCATCGCCGCGGCAAACCCTGCCAGTGCAAGGAAATGCGGCGTCGTCAGCGGGCCGAAGCGGTGCGACAGTACGACGGCAATGAACAGCACGCAGGACAACAGCGCCAAGCGTCGCGCCCAATACGCCGCATGCGAAACAGGCCGTTCATACTGGATCGTGATCGCCATGGCCTCACCGGATGCGTCTGCCGTCTCCTCTCCCTAACGCAGGACGGCAGATTTTTCCATCGGCATTGCGTGGGGGGCTTTCCATTGAGGTGGCGCCGCATGCACGAAGGGGCGCGTGCGACACGGTTCCTGAACAGATTCTTTCGCCGTGAAATCGAGCAGTTATCAACAGGCAACAAAGTCGCCACTACGAAGACGCTGGACGCCCCATTTGAGCTGGACCGGCTTCGGCCAGGCGGCATCAATCGAACGCGGGCAGGATCTGGCCGACACAACGGCCGCGCGCTGGCTTTGGGGTTGCATCCGCGTGCCGTGCGGCAGCGCGAGAGGACGTCGAGCATTTCGGGCGGCAGCACAAAACCATGGTATTGAACCTCGCCTCCAGGCCGGATGGGAGGTGTCCGCATGAAAGGAACTGACCAATGCAATCTGAAAGCCCGCCGAACAGCTTCATCGTCACGGAACAGACGCTCGACAGAGAGGCGATCTCAGCATTGGTTGCCCGCAATATCCCGGTGACGCTGCAGCGTTGCAATCTCGAAGAGGCCGACCTGTCCCGCCTCGCTTTCACGGGATGGACCTTCGATGCGTGCCGGTTGACGCGCGCGAAGTTCACCGGGGCGACGCTGACCGAGAGCCGTTGGTCGAGCTGCCGCGGACCTTTTGCCGACTTCACCGGGGCGAATCTGTCGGAGTCCGAAATCGCGGGATGCGACTTCAACAATGGCGGCTTTCGCGGCGTGATCTTGACCTCCTCGTCTTTGAAGCGCTGCAAGTTGTCCGGTGCAAATTTCGCGGAAGCCCGCACGCTTGGCTGCGACTTCGAGGAAATCATCTTCGCAGATGCGCGCCTGCCGGGTTTTTCCTTCCGCAAGTTGCACCTGAAGCACCTCGACTTCAGCGGCGCCGATGTTTCCCGCTGCGATTTCCGCGAGGCCGTTTTCGAGGCTTGCAGCCTTCGTGAAGCGCATCTGGTCGACAGCCGGTTCGATGGCGCCGACCTGCGCGGTGCTGACCTTGGCGGCGTGCGTCTGAACAATGCCAAACAGTTCAAGGGCGCGGTCATTTCGCGGGCACAGGCGGCCGACTTGCTCTCCGAACTCGGTTTGAACGTTCTCTGATCTCAAGGGCCGCCGCGGTAGACGTCGACAGTCGTCGTATCGTACGGAACTCCGCCCTCAGTCCGAAATGGGCGTTGACCGGCTCCGTTTCTCCCGCATGCGACACGAATTTCCTTGCGTGCCGCAAATTTGCCACGCTCGTTAACGAACGTTCACAAACGGGGGTAGTAAAGGAGCAAGACGATGTTGCCGACGCAGACGGTCGCCGAGACACCTGCCGCCATTCCGGCTGGAGAACCCGCCCTTCCCCTGGAGCTTCTGGAACTCGAACTCTCGCTCGATGGCTTTTCCGGCGACGATGCCGGTTTTACCGAGGCCGTGCGCACGGCGGCCGGTCAGGTCGGCGGCGATTTCCTGTTCGACCTGCCGGCCTCGGGCCTGGCGGAGGACTGCCGGCGTATCGCGGCGCTGCGCGTGCCGAAGGGCGAAGATGGTGCGCTTGCCGTGGTTTTCGCGTTGCTCGACGCGGAAGGTGCCTCCATCCGGGTGGAAAATCCCGATGAGAAGACCAAGGACCTGAAGCGTTTCGCGGACGCCTTCATCGACGTTCTACAACGCATCTGAGGACTTGCGGCGCGGCGCGGACAGGCCTATCCAAGGCGCGCAACAGTTTGCCGGAGTTCGCATGTCCAAGATGCTGATTCGCCTTGCCGTCCTCGCCACCACCGCCCTCCTGCTTGCCGGCTGCCAGACAGCCGCAGAGGTGCGCGCCAACGACGAGAACAAATGCCGCTCCTACGGTTTTCGCGCGGGCACGGATGCGTTTGCCGAGTGCTTGCAACGCATCGATCTCGACCGACGCGCGGATTTCCGCTCAGCCCGGGTGAACGATCCGTTCTGGGGTGGGCCGACCTATATCTACGTGCGTGACCGGCGCCGCTGAACGCGACGCCTGACTTTTTGCGGACCTTGGCGCCGCCGAGCGCGGCGCCTGTCTTCTCTCAGCCCTTGACGCTCTTGAAGGCGGCCTGTGCGGCGGCGAGCCGCGCAATCGGCACGCGGAAGGGTGAGCACGACACATAATCGAGACCCGCCTCTTCGCAAAAGTGGATCGATGCCGGGTCTCCGCCATGTTCGCCGCAGATGCCGAGCTTCAGGTCGCCCCGCGTGCGCCGGCCGCGTTCGGCGGCGATGCGGATGAGTTCCCCCACCCCGTCGAAATCGAGCTGGACGAACGGGTCCTGCTCGATGATGCCCTTCTGGATATAGGTCGACAGGAAGGCCGAGGCGTCGTCACGCGAGATGCCGAAGGTCGTCTGCGTCAGGTCGTTGGTGCCAAAGGAGAAGAACTCCGCCGATTCGGCAATGACATGGGCGCGGAGTGCCGCACGCGGCAGCTCGATCATCGTGCCGACGAGATAGTCGATCTCAACGCCGCTCTCGGCGATGACCGCCTTTGCCACGCTTTCGATGCGGGCCTTCACATAGTCCAGTTCCGCCTTCAGGCCGACGAGCGGCACCATGATTTCCGGCACGACGGCGGCACCCGTCGCACGGGCGGCTTCCGCCGCCGCCTCGAAGATGGCGCGCGCCTGCATTTCGGCGATTTCCGGATAGGAGATCGCCAGTCGGCAGCCGCGGTGGCCGAGCATGGGGTTGAATTCGTGCAGCGTATCGACACGCCGGCGCAGCACCGCTTCGTCGATCGACAGCGCCGTCGCCACGTCGGCGATCTCCTCGTCCGTCTTCGGCAGGAATTCGTGCAGCGGCGGATCGAGCAGGCGAATGGTCACCGGCAGGCCATGCATGATCTCGAACAGTTCGACGAAGTCGGAGCGCTGCATGGGCAGGAGTTTTGCCAGCGATGCGCGGCGGCCGGCCTCGTCCTCGGCAAGGATCATCTCGCGCATCACATTGATGCGGCTGCCCTCGAAGAACATGTGTTCCGTGCGGCAGAGGCCGATGCCTTCGGCGCCGAAGGAGCGTGCCGCGCGGGCATCCGCCGGCGTTTCGGCATTGGTGCGCACCTTCATGCGGCGCGTGCGGTCGGCCCATTCCATGATGCGGCCGAAATCACCGGAAAGCTCCGGCTGGAGCATGGGGATTTCGCCCTTCAGCACCTGGCCGGACGAGCCATCGATGGTGATGATCTCGCCACGCTTCAGCGTCACGCCATGGGCGACCAGCAGTTCGTTGCGCAGGTCGACGCGCAGCGTGCCGGCGCCGGAAACGCAGGGCGTGCCCATGCCGCGGGCAACGACGGCCGCATGGCTCGTCATGCCGCCGCGCGTGGTCAAAATACCCTCGGCGGCGTGCATGCCGTGAATGTCTTCCGGGCTCGTCTCGATACGCACGAGAATGACCTTGCGGCCTTCCTCCTGCGCCTGCACGGCGTCCTCCGAGGTGAAGACGATCGCACCCGTTGCGGCCCCCGGCGAGGCCGGCAGGCCGGAGCCGATGACGTCACGGCGCGCGCGCGGATCGATCGTCGGGTGCAGCAGCTGGTCGAGCGAGGCGGGATCGATGCGCGCGACGGCCTCCCCCTCGCTGATCAGTCCTTCCGTCGCCATGTCGACGGCGATCCGCAGCGCCGCCTTGGCGGTGCGTTTTCCCGAACGGGTCTGGAGCATCCAGAGCTTGCCGCGCTCGATGGTGAATTCGAGGTCCTGCATGTCGCGGTAGTGCCGCTCCAGCCGGTCGCAGATGCCGCAGAATTCGGCAAAGGCCTCCGGCATCAGCTTTTCCAGCGACGGCCGGTCGGAACCGGAGGCGATGCGCGCCTCTTCCGTGATGTTCTGCGGCGTGCGAATGCCGGCGACGACATCCTCGCCCTGCGCATTGACGAGAAACTCGCCATAGAGCGAATTTTCGCCCGTCGAGGGATTGCGCGTGAAGGCAACGCCGGTGGCCGACGCATTGCCGAGATTGCCGAAGACCATGGCCTGGACGTTGACCGCGGTGCCCCAGACGGCCGGGATATTGTGCAGGTGGCGATAGGTGACGGCGCGGGCATTCATCCAGCTTGCGAAAACGGCGCCGATCGCACCCCAGAGCTGGACTTCCGGGTCCTGCGGGAATTCTTCACCCAACTCTTCCCGGATGGTTTCCTTGTAGCGCCCGACGACATGCTGCCACTCGACGGCCGAAAGCTCGGTGTCCTGCTCATGGCCGAGCCGGCCCTTTTCGTCTTCCAGGATTTCCTCGAAAACCTCGTGGTCGAGGCCCATGACGACATCGCTGTACATCTGGATGAAGCGGCGGTAGCTGTCCCAGGCAAAGCGCGCATCGCCCGCATCGTGGCCAAGCGCCTGTACCGTGTGATCGTTGAGGCCGAGATTGAGCACGGTGTCCATCATGCCCGGCATGGAGGCACGCGCGCCGGACCGCACGGAGAGCAGCAGCGGCTTTGCCGTATCGCCGAAATTGCGGCCGGTGATCGCCTCCATGTGGCGAATGCCGGCGCGGACCTGGTCCTTCAAGCCCTCCGGCAGCATGCGGCCGTTATCGTAATAGTGGTTGCAGGCGGAGGTAACGATGGTGAGGCCGGGCGGCACCGGCAGGCCGAGATTGCTCATTTCGGCAAGGTTTGCGCCCTTGCCACCGAGCAGATTGCGATCGCCCGCACTGCCTTCGGCACGACCATCCCCAAAGGTATAGACCCACTTCTCCATCGACGCCTCCCCAAATGCGTTTTCTCAATCTACATGAACAGCATGTCTTTGAAAACGCGAGATGATGAGTTTTTTGCTGCATTGCATCAAAATTACGACGGCGATGCAAAATTATAGAAACCAAATATAAAAGCCGTGCTCCTGCGGGAACACGGCTTGTGGTTAGCCAGACAAGGTCGCTCAGTTTCCCTCGATGGAAAGCCCCTGCTCGTTGAGCTTGATCTCGACGCCGTCCGGCTGCTTTTCCTGCTGATAGGCATAATAGGAAAAGCCGGCCACCACGACGATGAGTGCGCCGATGAGCATGTAAAGTGCGTTTCTATCCACGTTTGGTCCCCAGTTGTATCACGCGTCTGCAAAAGCCTGCAGGTGCCCATAAATGCACGAGGCAAGGCTTTGTTCCGCGCCAGGATCGCGAAACCGACCCGCAAAAAACATCTCGGCGAACATCACGGACATCTTGTGCAAGCCGAGGTGGAAATGGTATTTTTGCGATCACCATAGCCGAGCATGCAGAATGAACGAGGCCATCTGGACGAGGAAGTGTCACTTCCTGCCCGGAAGAGCGAAGCGCTGCCATCTTCTGAAGAAAAACACCCCATGACGCGAGTAGTAGTGGCCTCACGGTGAGCCTGCTCGCCTGAATATTTATTGATGGAAATTGGAGTCAGCTTACAAAACATAGGGAGAGGATCATGCCAACAAGTATCCCCAGTTCATGGATGCCGGATGCCGCCATGAAACGTGTTCATGTGCATTGGACTGCCGGTGGCCACACGGCCAACAGCACCGACAAGAAATCCTACCATATACTTGTCGAGGGCGATGGAAATCTCGTCCGTGGCGACAAATCGATTGCAGCGAATGCTCCGGGCGCTCCCAGTTCGGGGCATGCTTCCCACACGAAGAATGCCAATACAGGGGCAATAGGCATATCGGTGTGCTCGATGACCGGCGCCCGTGAGAGCCCATTTTCCAGCGGAAGCAATCCGCTCCAGGAAATACAGTGGGACACCATGATAAAAGCGGCTGCCCAGTTGGCGAAACGCTACGACATCCCTGTAACCCGGCAAACAATACTGACCCATGCCGAGGTTCAGCCAACGCTCGGCATATTGCAGAATGGCAAGTGGGATATAACCCGTCTGTCTTTTACGAATGCCTTCGTCGGCCACCGCCCCATTGGCGACGAGATGCGTCGCCGCATTGCCATAGAACTCGACGGATTGAACCCGTCGATGCATGGCGCCCTCTCGTCCGATCTCAGGCTGCCCCGTTTTCGCGTCAAGGGCGTGGCTCCTTCGACGTTGAATTTCAGGTCCAGCCCCGGCGGAGACAAGGTCGGCGAACTGCCGGAGAATACTCTGGTCGAGCGTATCGCCATGCAGCAAGCCTGGTGGCAGGTTCGAACACCGCAGGGCCATGTCGGGTGGGTTTCGTCCGACTTCCTCGTCGCGGTATCGTAAGACCGAAAAAACGACGGCCGAAGCCTAGGATGCCTCGCGCAGCTGCTCGGCCGTCTGCAGGTCCACCGACACCAGCTGCGACACGCCCTGTTCGGCCATGGTGACGCCGAAGAGGCGGTTCATGCGGGCCATGGTGATGGGGTTGTGGGTGATGATGACGAAGCGGGTCTCGGTGGAGGCCGCCATCTCGTCCATCAGGTTGCAGTAGCGTTCGACATTGTGGTCATCGAGCGGCGCATCCACTTCGTCCAGCACGCAGATCGGCGCCGGGTTGGTGAGGAAAACGGCGAAGATCAGCGCCATCGCGGTCAATGCCTGTTCGCCACCGGACAGCAGCGTCATGGTCTGCGGCTTCTTGCCGGGCGGGCGGGCGAGAATTTCGAGGCCGGCGTCGAGCGGGTCATCACTCTCGATCAATTGCAGCTCCGCCGTGCCGCCGCCGAAGAGGTGGGTGAACAGGCGCTGGAACTGCACGTTGACCACATCGAAGGCGGCAAGCAGGCGCTCGCGGCCCTCGCGGTTGAGGCTCTGGATCGCCGAACGCAGCTTGCGGATGGCCTCGATGATATCCTCGCGCTCGGCGACGATGGCATCGAGTTTTTCGGTCAGTTCCTTCTGCTCTTCCTCGGCGCGCAGGTTGACGGCGCCGAGACGTTCGCGCTCGATCCTCAACCGATCGAGGTCCCTTTCACGATCGCGCGGGTCCGGCAGCGGCGCACCCGCCGGATGCCCCGTGAGCCTCAGCGCTTCGTGCGGTGCGCAGGACAGCGCCTCGCGGATACGCGCCTCGCCCTCGACGCGGCGCTCGCGGGCGGAGACGAGGCGTTCTTCCACGCGGCCGCGGGTTTCGCGCGATTCGGCAAGCTGCGAAAGGGCGGTCGTGGCGGTGCGGTCGGCTTCGCGCTGGTGGTTTTCCGCCTCCTGCAAGGCGTCGGCGGCTTCCCGGCGGGCAGCTTCGGCATTGGTCAGGCCGGTCAGCAGCTCGCGGCGTTTTTCCTCGATCTCGTCGGGCGCCTCGGCAAGCCCTTCCATCTCTTCGCGCGCTTCCCCCTCGCGGTCGCGCAGCGTGGCGATGTGGCTTTCCGCATTGGCGGCGCGGCCCCTCCACGTTTCGCGCTCGGCGGAAATCGCCATCAGCCGGCGACGGCGGTCGGCCATTTCGCGGGCAAGGCCGTCGTGGGCGGCGCGCGCTTCGGCCAGCGTCGCCCGGTCGGTCGCGACCTCCATCGTGCGGGTGCGGAGGCTGAGATCGAGATCGGCGAGGTCGGGGGCGTCTTCCAACGCTGCACGCGCATCCTCCAGCGACTGCGCGGCCTCCTCGACCTGCGCCTCGATCTGCACCCGGGTTTCCGCGAGCACGTCGCGACGGCGGATGAGGTCGCCGGAGGCGCGTTCGGCGGCCTCCAGGGCGTCGCGCGCTTCGGCAAGCGTGCGGGTGGCGTTGCGCTGCGCCTCGCGCGCCTGCTGCTGGCGCTGAGTCTCGGCGCGGATCACCTCGCCGGCGCGGGCGAGATCGGCTTGCGCATCGGCTAATGCTGCCCGGGCAGCGTCCAGCTCCGCCTCGAGTTCGGCGAGGCGGTTCTTCTGTTCCAGGCGAAGGGCGGCAGCACTTGGCGCATCGGCACCGGTGACGTGACCATCCCAGCGGACGACGGCACCTTCGCGGGTGACGAGCCGCTGGCCGGCCCGCAGATGCGGCAGGAGGGAAAGCGCTTCATCGACGCTTGCAACGACGCCGATCTGGGCAAGACGGCGGTGCAGCACGTTTGGCGCGCGGACATGGGTGGTGAGCGCGGTCACGCCGGCCGGCAGGTGCGGATCGTCGGACATGTTGCCGGTGAGCCGCCAATGCACGGGTGCCGCACTATCGGCGGGTGAATCGAGATCGTCGCCAAGGGCTGCCCCGAGAGCCGTCTCAAACCCGCGATCGACATGCACGTCGTCGACGACCGGCGCAAAGGAACCGTCACCGCTGCCGGCCTCCAGCATGCGGCGAATGGTGCGCGCCTCCGTTTCGATGCCGGCGAGGCGCGCACGCGCCGTATCGACCGGGCTGCGCAGGGCGGATTCGCTGAAACGGGCTTCCTCCAGCGCCTCCTCGACGGCGACGAGCATCTCGCCAGCCGTCTCCAGCGCCTCTTCCGCCGACTGCACGGCAGCGCGCCGCTCTTCGGGATCGGGAAGATCCGAAATGCGGGCGTCCATCTCATCGAGTTCGCGGGCCTGCGCATCAAGCTGCTGGCCGAGGCGCAGGTGGCGTTCGGAGAGGTCGCGGATCGCCTTTTCGAGCTGGTTGCGTGACGCTGACGCCTCGGCCCGCTCGGCGGTGACGGCGGCAAGGGCCGCTTCGCTCTCGGAGAGTTTTGCCGCGGCCTCGTCCATCGTTTCGCGGGCGGCCTCGGCGCGTTCGTCAGCCTCGGCGAGGATTTCGCCGATCTCTTCCTCTTCCGTCGTCAGTCGCTCCAGTACGGCGGCATTGTCGGCCACCATGCGCTCCTCGCGAACAATGTCCTCGCCAAGTTGCGCGAGGCGGCGGGTCAGTTCGTCGCGGCGGCGCAGCAGCCGGGCGGAATCCTCTTCCAGTTGCGCGCGCGCGATCTGCAGACGCTGCAGCACGGCGGCGAGTTTGGCCTCGTTCTCGCGCAGTTCCGGCAGTTTCAGGCTGGCAATGGCCTGGTCCTTGGCCGCCTGCATCTGCGCATTCGCCCGCTCGGCAACGAGCGAGGTCGCCTGGTTGAGCTGGCTTTCCGCCTCGCCTTCCGCCTCCTTCGCCTGCACCCAACGAATGTGCAGCAACATCGCCTCGTGGCGGCGGATATCGGCGGAGAGCGCCTTGAAGCGGTTCGCCTGGCGCGACTGGCGCTTCAGGCTCTCGATCTGGCTTTCGAGCTGCGAGGTGACGTCGTCGAGCCGTTCGAGATTGGTTTCGGCGGCACGCAGGCGCAGTTCCGCCTCGTGGCGGCGCGAATGCAGGCCGGAAATGCCGGCCGCCTCTTCGAGCAGCTGGCGGCGGGCCTGGGGTTTTGCCTGGATGAGTTCGCCGATACGGCCCTGGCCCACCATCGAGGGCGAGCGGGCGCCGGTGGAGGCGTCGGCGAAGAGCAGCTGCACATCCTTGGCGCGCGCTTCCTTGCCGTTGATACGGTAGACCGAGCCGTTCTCGCGCTCGATGCGGCGCGTGACCTGGATTTCGTCCTGGTCGTTGAAGGCGGCGGGCGCGGTGCGGTCGGAATTGTCGAGATAGAGGCCGACTTCGGCGGTGTTGCGTGCAGGGCGGTGGCCGGAGCCGGAGAAGATGACGTCGTCCATGCCGGACGCGCGCATGTTCTTGTAGGAATTCTCCCCCATCACCCAGCGCAGCGCCTCGACGAGGTTCGACTTGCCGCAGCCGTTCGGCCCGACAATGCCGGTGAGGCCGCGCTCGATGACAAATTCGATGGGTTCGACGAAGGACTTGAAACCGAGCACACGGAGCTTGGTGAACTTCATGCGTTCACCCGTGCCAAAAAGCAAAAAGCGGGCGCACGGCTTTCGCCGTCGCCCGCCGGAAATCCGGTCGAAGGATCAAAGAAGGCTTTCGATGAGGGCCGACATGGAGTCAACCGACATGTCTCCCGAATAGCGCTTGCCGTTGATCAGGAAGGTCGGGGTCGCTGCGACGCCGAATTCCTTGGCACCGCGTTCACGTACCGCGTTCACATCATCCAGAAGCTTCTGGTTCGTCAAGCAGGCCTGGAAGCTCTCCTGTGTAAAACCGGCGAGTTTCGACATCTGGAGCAGTGCTTCGCGGCCATCCTGTGCGGCGGCCCAGGTTTCCTGCTGCTTCATGAGCATCGAGATCATCGGATAATACTGTGCGGCATCCGTCAGCTCGGCCGGGTTCTGCGGCTTGCAGCGCGCCAGCATGAAGGCGGCAGCGGCACGCGGATCGAACGGGAATTCGCGTACGATGAAACGAGCCTTGCCGCTATCGACATACTTCGCCTTGATCGCATCGAAGGTATTGTTGTGGAAGGCCGCGCAGTGCGGGCAGGTCGTCGACATGTATTCGACGATGGTGACGGGGGCATTCGCCTCGCCGATCACCATGTCCGGCAGCGCGCCGGGCTTTAGCACTTCCGCCATATCGACGTCGCCCTCAGCGGACGGAACTTCTGCCGCAGGCTTCTGAGCCGTCTCGGCCGGAGTCGTGGTGGTGGTGGTCGTCGTCGTGGAGGTTTCGGTCGCCGTGCCGGTAGACGTTGCAGGCGTCGAGCTTGCGCTTTCGCCGGTCGTCGTCTGGCTGGTCTCGGGAGCCTTGGCGGTCTCCTCCTTCTTCTCGTCGGAGCAGGCAGCCAGCGTCACGGCGAGCGCCGCAACGGCAGCGCCGGTCAGGAGGCGCTTCATCAGGCTCATTTCGGAAAGGGACATGGTCTCTCCTGTCGGAAGGGATAAGAATTCTTGGGTCCATCGACGCAAGCCCGGACGGAAAACCGCTTCGCACCCGAAATTGCTCTTGGCACTCCCGTTATACCTGCTTTGGGGCAGGAACAAGCGGAGTTAAGGCTAGTAACTTCAAAGAATTGTGACCGTTCAATGGTTGCTCACGGCGCTTTTCGGGGCATGCCAAGCACCGCCGTGCCGAGGCGCTTCAGCGCCGCCTTCAGCGCTTCGCCCTCGATGCCCTCGACCAGATCGTCGAGATGGCGGGCTGCCGCGCCGGTCAGCGGGCGCGGCTTTGGCTTGCGGCGCGGCTGTGCCGCCACCGGTTTCTGCACAATCTTGATTTGGCTGATCGCCGGAAAACCGAAGAAGCCGTTGATGCGCTGGATGATCTCGCCCTGCTGATGGCTGAGGAACAGCGCGCGTGCGCCCTCGCAGGCGATCGTCAATACACCCGGCTGGTAGCCGCCGCCTTCACCCGTCATTTCCGAGGCGCGGCGCGGCCAGGCAATGCGTTCCGGCCGCGTGCAATCGGCAAATTGCGTACCGGCAATTTCATCCCACGAGCCAAGCAGCATCGTGTTGATGCCGGCGCGTTTCGCCAGCACCGGATCGATCAGCGCGTTCGCCACTTCGCTGATCTGGACGATGCCGTATCTCGGTTTTTGGGCTTTGGCGTTCACGTTTTACCTTGTCCCCTTGTTAGGCAATTCGCCACGAGTAAAACCGCATTGCGCGCTTTTGCTGGAATTGCCGGCAGGGAAAATATTCCTGTTTTTACCGCGAAGCACTTGAAGATCGCGGATCACTCCGCCAGTTATAGGCGCTCCGACCCCGTTCAGGCAAATCATGACCCAAGCCCACCGGACAGCGGCGCCCGCCGACCTGCTTCTTGCCTGGTACGACCGGCATCACCGGGACCTGCCGTGGCGGGTGAGCCCGCCGATGGCGGCGCGCGGCATCGAACCCGATCCCTACCGGATCTGGTTGTCCGAGGTCATGCTGCAGCAGACGACAGTGCAGGCGGTCAAATCCTATTTCGCGCTGTTCACCTCCCGCTGGCCGACGGTCACCGATCTCGCGAAAGCCGACAATGAAGACGTGATGAAGTCCTGGGCGGGGCTTGGCTATTACGCACGTGCCCGCAACCTCAAGAAATGCGCCGAGGCGGTCGCCTTCGAGCATGGCGGCGTGTTCCCCGATACCGAGGACGGCCTGAAGGCGCTTCCCGGCATCGGCGACTATACGGCGGCGGCGATCGCGGCCATCGCCTTCAACCGGAAAAGCGCAGTGCTCGATGGCAATGTCGAGCGCGTCATCTCGCGCCTGCATGCCATCACGACGCCGCTTCCTGCGGCAAAGCCGGAAATGCGGGCGCTGGTCGCTGCCATGACACCGGAGGACCGGCCGGGCGATTTCGCCCAGGCGATGATGGATCTCGGCGCGACGATCTGCACGCCGCGGCGACCCGCCTGCGCGCTCTGTCCGTTCAATGCGAACTGTCGCGTGCTCGGCCGTGAAGACCCCGAACTGTTTCCGCGCAAGGCAGCGAAGAAGGAAAAGCCGGTGCGACTGGGTGCCGCCTTCATCGCCGAGGATGAGACGGGCGCGGTTTTCCTGCGCAAGCGGATCGAGAGCGGCCTGCTCGGCGGCATGACGGAAGTGCCGGGCAGCGCCTGGACGGCGCGCATCGATGGCGAGACCGGCACCGATGCCGCACCGTTTCAAGCGAACTGGCAGGCCTGCGGCACCGTCACCCATGTCTTCACGCATTTCGAGTTGCGCCTCACCATCTACCGTTCCAAGGTGCCGCGGAATGCCGGCGCCGGTGAAGGATGGTGGCAGGCAAAGGACACGCTCGATGGCGAGGCACTGCCGACCGTCATGAAGAAGGCAATAAAACAAGCCATACCCGACGCGTTTCAAACGACGAGGACAGCATGAGCAGCATCGAAATCAGACACGTCGTCTTCGACATCGGCAAGGTGCTGATCCATTACGACCCGCACATCCCTTTCGCCCGCCTGATCCCCGATGATGCCGAGCGCAACTGGTTCTTCGCCAATGTCTGCACGCACGACTGGAACCTCGAGCAGGACCGCGGGCGTGACTGGGCGGAGGCGGAAGCCCTGCTGATTGCGGAACATCCCGACCGCATCGAGCAGATCCGCGCCTTCCGCAGATACTGGCACGAAATGGTCTCGCATGCCTATGTGGAGAGCGTCGCGATCATGGAGACGCTCATCGCCGAAGGTCATGACGTGACCATGCTCACGAACTTCGCCGCCGATACGTTCAGGCAAGCGCGCCAGCTCTTCCCCTTCCTCGACATGCCGCGCGGCGTGACGGTTTCCGGGGAGATCGGCCTCATCAAGCCGGACCTTGCGATCTACGAGAAGCACAGCAACGATTTCGGCCTCTCGCCCGCCCATACGCTGTTCATCGACGACGCGGCGGCAAATGTCGAGGGTGCCCGGAATGCCGGCTGGCACGCTGTCCAGTTCACCGACCCGGAGAAGCTGAAGAGCGACCTTGCAGCGCACGGCATTGCGCTTTGATTGAAGGGCATCTGCTGAAACCGAAACGCCCGGAGCTTTGCGGCTCCGGGCGTTTTCACTTTTCCGGGACTGAAGGTACAAAAACCGGAAAAGCGATATCCGGCCTGCCCGGCCGGTTGATCGGCCCTGGCTTTCCGCAACGATTTCCGTTGCTTGGCCTGACGTGTTTACCAGATCACAGTAAGCGCCTGATGGTTAACATCACCTGAATCGCGCCTGTGGAAGTTGGGGGATCCCGTCAAATGACGCGCGCGCCCTCCCCTCAAAAGCCACAGCCCCCGGTGCAGGGAACACCGGAGGCCGCGGCTGGAGAAAGCGTGTTTCGTGGGCGACAGGCCTATTCGATGCCGGCCATGCCGGCGCGCACGACGGCGCGCAATGCATCGATCGGCTTCAGCGCGGCACCTTCCGCATAGTGCCAGAAGGTCCAGCCGTTGCAGGCATCATGGCCCTGGACGCGGGCGCCGACGCGGTGGATGGAGCCGGCATCGCTGCCCGAGGCGAGCGTACCATCGGCGCGAACGATGGCGCTGTAGCGGCGGCGTTCATCCGTCAGCACCGTGCCGGGGGCAATCAGGCCGCTTTCGATCAGCGTGTTGAAGGCGACGCGCGGTTCGGCCTTCTTGCCGGTCATCACGGAAAGCATGCCGCTGCCGAGCGGCTCGACGGCGTCGATGCGTTCACGGGCGGCATCGATGTAAGCCTGCTCGCGCTCGATGCCGACGAAGTGGCGGCCGAGGCGTTTTGCGACCGCACCCGTCGTGCCGGAGCCGAAGAACGGGTCGAGCACCACGTCACCGGGCTTGGAGGAGGCCATCAGGATACGGGCGAGCAGCGCCTCCGGCTTCTGCGTCGGATGCACCTTCTTGCCGTCCGCGTCCTTCAGGCGTTCGCCGCCGTTGCAGATCGGGAACAGCCAGTCCGAGCGCATCTGCACGTCGTCGTTGGCGGCCTTCATGGCATCGTAGTTGAAGGTATAGCCCTTGGCCTTCGGGTCGCGAGTCGCCCAGATCATTGTCTCGTGCGCGTTCTGGAACCGGCGGCCCTTGAAGTTCGGCATCGGGTTCGCCTTGCGCCAGATGACGTCGTTCAGGATCCAGAAATTGAGGTCCTGAAGCGTGGCGCCAACGCGGAAAATATTGTGGTAGGAGCCGATGACCCAGATCGTGCCGGATGGTTTCAGCACGCGGCGGCAGGCGAGCAGCCAGGCGCGGGTGAAGGCATCATAGGCTTCGAAGGAGGCGAACTGGTCCCATTCGTCATCGACGGCATCGACCAGCGACTGGTCCGGCCGGGTGAGCATGCCGCCGAGCTGGAGGTTGTATGGCGGATCGGCGAAGATCACGTCGACGGACTGATCCGGCAGGGCCTCAAGGGCTGCAACGCAATCTCCCTTGATGATCGAGTCAAGCCAACCGCTTTTGCGGGGCGAACGGGAGACGTCTGCAAGCGAAAGAACAGATGGCATTTGATACTCGCTGATACGCTTACTCGGGGCTGAACTGATCCTTATGGTTACCGAAGATGGTTACCAAAGACTGAAAGGATTGGAGAAAAAGCGAAATTCGTTCCGCGGCGGGACCTTTGACGGAATTCAAGCAGCCGCGAATAGATGGTCCTTCCCGTCCGTCATTCGATGAACATGCCGCGCCCCTGCCGGCGTGAACGACCGGGCTTTCCGGGGACCGAGGAGAACGATGTGCGACTGAAGACCGTCTTCATGCTTCTGGCGGGGCTTCTTGCCGCCACGCAGACGATCGCCGCCGACAAGACGATGATCGTGCTCGATGCATCCGGCTCCATGTGGGGACAGATCGATGGTCGCGCCAAGATCGACCTCGCCCGCGAGACGCTGGGCACCGTGCTGAAATCCGTGCCGGTCGGAACGGAGCTCGGCCTGATGGTCTATGGCCACCGTGAAAAGGGTTCGTGCAGCGATATCGAGCTTGCTGTGCCGCCGGGTGCGGGAACCGAGGATGCCATCAATTCCTTCGTCGCCGGCCTCAGCCCGAAGGGCAAGACGCCGATTTCGCACGCTGTCGAACAGGCGGCCGATATCCTCAAATATACCGAGGACAAGGCGACCGTCGTGCTGGTGACGGACGGGCTGGAGACCTGCGAGGCGGATCCCTGCGCACTTGCCTCGGCGCTCGAAAGCAAGGGGGTAGACTTCACCACCCACGTCGTCGGCTTCGGTTTGACGGAGGAAGAAGGCAGGCAGGTCGCCTGCCTTGCCGAAAACACCGGCGGCAAATACTTCCAGGCCTCCGACGCGACACAGCTCGTCGCGGCGCTGACGGAAACGGTGGCGGAAGCGCCGATGTCGAAGCCTGTGCAGGAAGTGGCGGTCGCGGAGCCCGAGCCGGCGCCGGCAATCGAATTCAACACCGAGCTCGACAGCGTGCTGTCCGAAGGCGGCCCGTCGCTTGGCGACAACAACGATGTCTTCTGGGAAATCTACAAGGCGGACGCGAACGGGGCGCCTGCCGGCGACTATATCGAAAGCCAGTACAAGGGCGCGTTTTCCGGCAATTACCCGCCGGGCAAATACATTGCCGTTGCCACGTTGCAGAGTTCGATCAAGCGCCAGGCGCCCTTCGAGGTGAAGGACGGCGCAGTGGCAAAGCCCTTCGTGAACTTCGATGCGGCCCGGCTGGTCATCATGCCGAAGCGCACACCTGAAGATGCCGACGCCGATCCCAACGCGGCAATCGAAATCGCCTTCGGCGACTATTCCACGACCTATTACGGCACGGCAAAATTCTACGCCTCCGCCGGCGAGGTGAAGCTCAACGGTTCCATCGGCCCGGCCAAGGTGGTGGAAACCCTGAGCGTCAAGGCGGGCGAGACGATCGAGCGCGATCTCGTCATCGGCTCGGGCATCGTGCTCAACAAGGCGATCTATGCGGAAGGCGGGCCGGAGGTCGATTCCGGCAATATGTTCTTCGAGGTGGTGGAGGCCACGAAGGCCATCGACGGCTCGCGCAAAAGCATCGCCAACAGCTACGGCACCGGCACGAAGATCGACGTTCCACCCGGCGACCATGTGCTGACGGCCAAGCTCGGCCTGGCAACCGGCGAAATCCCCTTCAACCTCAAGGCCGGCGAAATGAAGGAGGTCGTCGTCAACATCAATGCCGGCGTGCTGGCGATCACGGCACCTGGCGCCTACAGCATCGAAATCCTCAATGCCAAGAAGGACATCCAGGGCAACCAGAAGTCCATGTCGACCAACTACGGCGCCGAATACCAGGAGACGCTCCCGCCCGGCGACTATGTCGTCGTGGTGAAGTATGAGGGCGACGTGGCGCCGAAGGAGGCGAAGGCGACGGTCAAAGCCGGGGAGCGGTCAGAAGTGACGGTGCAGTAAGATACGCCAGAGCGGCGCGCTTCGAGCGGGCCATTTGGTATCGCCGTGGCTGTAAACGCCCCACCCTCCCCTTGAGGGGGAGGGTCGGACCGTAGGTCCGGGGTGGGGTGACGCAGCGTCTCCGTTCGTTCCGCCGGTGCGGATGCGGTCACCCCCACCCGCCGCTTCGCGGCGACCTCCCCCCTCAAGGGGGAGGTAGGTTGCCACGCGTGGTCTTCGCATGCCCATATCGAGCGGCGCTCTTCCTCCTACGCCGCATGAAAACTTCGGCTATCCTCCGGCGCCTGATCCCGGTCGTTCAGCCCATAATCTCGCACCACGCTCGCGATGCGCAGCCGGTAGGCATCGAACACGCCGTGGCGGCCGAGGGATTGGGCGGCGCGGTGTTCTTCGGTCGTGCGCCAGGCCTTCACCCCCGCCTCGTCGCGCCAGAAGGACAGCGAGAGCAGGCGTGTCGGGTCGGTGAGGCTGCGGAAGCGCTCTATGGAAATGAAGCCATCGATATCGTCGAGCAGCGGGCGGAGGTCGCGCGCGGTTTCGAGATAGCGGTCCATGCGGCCAGGGGCCGGCACCACTTCGAAGATGACGGCGATCATGGGGTCACCTTCGGTGCGTGCGGCAGCGAGACGTTTTTTAGGAAGATGCGGTCTTCCTTCAGGATGAAGCGCTCGCTTCTGGCGAATTCGTAGTTTTCCCGGCCGAGCGGATCGGTGACAAGGCGTGCGCGGTAGGCCTCGTAGGCGGCGAGATTTTCGATGTTGTAGACACCGTAGGCGGTGGTGGCGGAGCCCTCGTGTGGGCCGAAATAGCCGATCAGGTCGGCGCCGCAGCGCGGGATCGCCTGGCCCCAATTGCGGGCGTAGGTGGCGAAGGCGTCCTTCTTGAAGGGATCGATCTCGTAGCGGATGAAGCAGGTGATCATCATCATCTCTCTTTGTGTTTAGCAATCCCGGACGCAAAACCGCTCAGGCATTTTTGCTGGAATTGCTTCGTTTGCGATGACGTGTTTTCCCATATTGCTCGACGCGAATGCTTCGGCTAGCATCGAAGTATGAAAGAAGGACCGGACATTTCCCAGATCGGCGCGCTCATCGGTGATCCCGCCCGCGCCAACATGCTGACTGCCTTGATGGGCGGGCAGGCGCTGACGGCGACCGAGCTTGCCGGTGCCGCCGGCATCACCTTGCAGACCGCAAGCTCGCACCTTTCCAAGCTGGAGGCCGGCGCGCTCATCGCCCAGCGCAAGCAGGGCCGGCACCGCTATTTTGCGCTCGCCGACGACGAGGTGGGCCTGCTGCTCGAAAACATCATGGGGTTTGCCGCCAATCGCGGGCACCTGCGCACCCGTCCGGGGCCGAAGGACCCGGCGCTGCGCAAGGCGCGCGTCTGTTACAACCACCTCGCCGGCGATTTTGGCGTGCGCATGCTGGACCGGCTGGTGGCGGACGGCGACGTGACGCTCGATGGCGACGATGCCGCGCTGACGCAACGCGGCGAGGCCCGCATTGCCGCCATCGGCATCGACGTCCCTGCCCTTCGTGCCCAACGCCGCCCCGTCTGCCGCACGTGCCTCGACTGGAGCGAACGACGGTCCCATCTCGCCGGCTCGCTTGGCGAAGCGCTGCTCGGCCGTTTCATCGCCGACGGCTGGGCGAAGCGCGAGAAGGACAGCCGCGCCATCCGCTTCACGGCGGAGGGCGAACGACGCTTCGTGGCGCTGTTTCCGTGATGGATGATCATTGAGGACTTGGCGCAAAATCAGGGACGAGCCTGAAGGCCGCCCCTGATTTTGCGACACCTGGAGCCTCGCGCCCTACAGGACGAAGTACCCTTTCTGAAGGGCGAGTGCGTCGTCCAGATGGATCGCAAAATCCGCCTTCCGGTCCCCGTTCACGTCGCCATAAATGTAGGTATCCGATGTCATCTTGTCGTAGGTCAGTTCGCCGGCCTTGCCCGTGAAATCCTGGGTGCCGATGAAGTCGAAAGCCTGGTTGCCCGAAACCTTCGTGTTGGCATCGATGGATGAGAGGTTGATGCGGTCGGCGCTGGTGAAGTCGAAGATCGTGTCCCTGCCGGCTCCCCCGACCGTCGATTCGCCGATCGACCTGAAGACGAAGGTGTCGCCGTCGGCCCCGCCTGAAAGATCGTCCGCGCCGATCCCCCCAACGATCACATCCTTGCCCGCGCCCCCGAAGAGGGCGTCATCTCCGCCGTTGCCGGTCAATGTATTTGCCGCAGCATTGCCGCGAATGACGTTTCGCCCGTCATTGCCCACGCCGCCGATCGCGCTGCTGCCGGTCAGCGTGAGGTTTTCCTGGTAATTGCCAAGTCGCCAGCTGACCGAGGATTGAACCATGTCCGTCCCGGAATCGAGATAATCGAAGCGAAAGCTGTCATTGGCATTGTCGATGAAGTAGGTGTCGTTTCCGGCGCCGCAGACGAAGGTGTCGGCACCCGTTCCACCGTCCATCGTGTCGTTGCCCGCACCGCCGTCCATGATGTCATTGCCCGAGCCGCCGGACAGAAAGTCATTGGCGGCACCGCCATTCATGGTGTCGTTGCCGTCTTGTCCATAGAGGCGGTCGGCGCCGTCGGCCGAGGCGCCCAGATCGGCACCATCCAGGGTATCGTTGCCCGCACCGCCATAGAGGATGTCGGCCCCGTCGCCACCGGCCATGTCATCGTTGCCGGCACCGCCGTAAAGCGTATCTGTCCCGGCGTCACCGTACAGTTCATCGATCCCCGCGCCGCCGTAGAGACGGTCGTTGCCTGTACCGCCATAGAGATAGTTGTTCGACTGCGCGGCATAGGTCTCATTCTCGATATCCGCCCAGAGAACGTCGTTTCCGGCGCCTCCGTACAGGTAATCTCCACCGGTGCCGCCGACAAGCAGATCGTTGCCGGCATCGCCGTGGAGCCGGTCGTGGCCGCCCTGCCCGTAAATCCTGTCGTTGCCGGCATCGCCATAGAGCGTGTCGGATCCACCCTTGGCGTTGTATTGCCAGTTGGGCTCGTCGAAACCGGTATCACCGAAGATGCGGTCATCGCCATCTCCGCCATAGGCAACGTCGCCTTCGGTGGTTTCCTTCGGGTTCTGGTAGATGTCGCCGAAGATGACGTCGTTGCCGCCGAAACCGCGAATGGCGCCTTTAACGTTTGCGCTGTCGGCATCTACGAAGTTGTCGTAGGTCCCGTCGCCCAGAACGCGCGCCGTGCCCCACAGGAGGTCATTGCCATTGGTACCCGTGATCTT
Source organism: Sinorhizobium sp. RAC02 (assembly GCF_001713395.1). NCBI lineage: Bacteria > Pseudomonadati > Pseudomonadota > Alphaproteobacteria > Hyphomicrobiales > Rhizobiaceae > Sinorhizobium > Sinorhizobium sp. RAC02. Next base: position 2,112,099 of record NZ_CP016450.1, read on the forward strand.
GCCCTTAGGATCCCTTGCCATGTCGATCTCCCGATGGAACTGTTGCTGACAATGCCCCCGCACTATAGGGCAGCGCCGTAGCCCCCCTGTTCCGCAGGTAACAGCGTCCTTTGCTAAAATACAACCCGCACGCGCGCGCCTCGCAACACAGGGTCGCGAACAAGGCAACCCTGTCATTCTGGCAATTGTCGCGTCGTGCCCTTTCGTGTAGGGAAGCCGCGCCTGCCGGGCCTTTGCCCCCCATCTGGAAAGACGACGACATGGACGGTTTCGACCTCATCATCTTCGACTGCGACGGCGTTCTGGTCGATTCGGAAATCATCGCGGCGGAAGTGGAATCGCGGCTGCTCACCGAGGCGGGTTACCCGATCAGCGTCGAGGAGATGGGCGAGCGCTTTGCCGGCATGACCTGGCACAATATTCTTCTGAGCATCGAACGCGAGGCCGCCATTCCTCTCTCCGCCTCGCTGCTCGACAAGTCGGAAAAGCTGCTCGATGCGCGGCTTGCCGCCGAGGTGAAGGTGATCGACGGCGTCAAGCTGATGCTCTCACGCATCCGCAAGCCCTATTGCATCTGCTCGAACTCATCCTCGCATCGCCTCGACATGATGCTCTCGAAGGTCGGCCTCAAGCAGGTTTTCGCACCGCATATCTATTCGGCCAAGGATCTCGGGCCGGACCGCGTGAAGCCGAAGCCGGACATCTTCCTGCATGGCGCCAAGCAGTTCGGTGCCGACCCGGCCAACACCCTGGTCATCGAGGATTCGGTGCATGGCATTGCAGGTGCGCGCGCCGCCGGCATGCGCGTCGTCGGCTTTACCGGCGCCTCGCACACCTATCCCTCCCATGCCGACCGCCTGACGGAAGCCGGCGCAGAGACGGTGATCTCGCGCATGAGCGAGCTGCCCGGCGTCATCACGGCGCTTGCCGAATGGCAGGAAGCGATCTGAGCGCTTTCACCTGCAGGACATGAAAAAGGCCGCGGAAGCTATCTTCCGCGGCCTTTCTTTCGAATTGATTCAAGCAATTACTTCGTATTGTACGGGCCTTCGTCGAAGCCGACATAGACCTTCGTGAAGCCACCGGAACCGCCCGGCAAGGCGATATTGGCCTGCGTGAAGATGAACTGGCCGGCCCCGATATCGACCGAATGTTGCACGAGTTCGGAATAGAGCGTCTTCTGTTCGTCCGTCGCGGCGACCCGGATCGGCACGTTGACAGTACCGCCCGTGCCGGCCGGTCCCTCGACCACGCGGCCCTGCACCATGACGGTCACGACGAGCTGGTTTTCGTTCAGCACGCACTGGCGCGTCGAATCGGCAAGCGTCACCTGATAGAGCAGCTTCTGCGGATCGTCCTTGGCACCCTTGGCATAGCGGCGCAGCACGGCCGTGCCATCCCGCAGGTAGACCTGCGGGCAAGAGCCCTGCACGACCGCGGTGCCGGTCTGCTGCTGGTGTGCGGTCTGCACACCGGATGGGTCGGTCGTCACGCCCATGTTGGAATTGTCGGTCTGGTTGCAGCCGGCGACGACAGCAAGAAGGGAGATGCCGAGAAAGCGGCGGATATTCAGTCCAAACACGTTACTTGTACCCCTGCGATCAGGCCCCGCCCCCGGCGACCAAGCCTTTCGGAACTCTTTTAGCGGGTCTTTTCACGACCCTAGGCGATGGTCTATAGCAGCGGCGTGGCGAAAAATCGATTGTCGAATGAAACCGCCCGCAGAATTTCCAAGAAGCCCGTGTCCCGCGGGCGTGACGCAACGGCATTGCCACGATCTGCCGCAAAGAGACCTGCGGTATGCGTGGCCTTTCGGGTAAGGTCGGACGGACGATGGCAGCACAGCGACCGAACGACCGGAGGGCGAGAGCCTCCGCAAATCCCAACAATTCCAAGGACCTGTGAACGTGGATTATGTTTCGACGCGGGGCGAAGCCCCTTCCCTCGGTTTCTCCGATGCGCTTCTGGCGGGGCTTGCCCGCGATGGCGGCCTCTATGTGCCGCGCGAATGGCCGACCTTCTCGAAGAAGGAAATCCGGGCGCTGCGTGGCAAATCCTACCAGGAGATCGCGTTTACCGTCCTGACGCCCTTCGTCGAGGGTGATATTCCCGCCGACAAGTTCCGCGCGATGATCGACGAGGCCTATGCCACCTTCCGCCATCCGGCGATCGCGCCGCTGGTGCAGACCGGGCCGAATGCCTTCGTCCTGGAACTCTTCCACGGCACGACGCTCGCCTTCAAGGATGTGGCGATGCAACTGCTTGCCCGCCTGATGGACCATGCGCTGGCCGTGCGTGGCGAGCGCGCCACCATTGTCGGCGCCACGTCGGGCGATACCGGCGGAGCGGCGATCGATGCCTTTGCCGGCCGCGAGCGCACCGACATCTTCATCCTCTTCCCCGAGGGCAAGGTCTCGCCGGTGCAGCAGCGCCAGATGACCACGTCCAAGCAGAAGAATGTGCATGCGCTGGCCATCCAGGGCAATTTCGACGACTGCCAGGACCTCGTGAAGGCGATGTTCAACGACACGAAGTTCCGCGACCGGATGAAGCTTTCCGGCGTCAACTCGATCAACTGGGCGCGCATCATGGCCCAGATCGTCTATTACTTCACCAGCGCCGTGGCACTCGGCGGGCCGGACCGCAAGATCTCGTTTACCGTGCCGACCGGCAATTTCGGCGACATCTTCGCCGGCTATGCCGCCAAGCGCATGGGCCTGCCGATCGACAAGCTGGTCATCGCCACCAACGAGAACGACATTCTCGCCCGCACGCTGAAGACCGGCCGCTACGAGATGAAGGGCGTGAAGGCCACCACGTCGCCCTCGATGGACATCCAGATCTCGTCCAACTTCGAGCGCCTGCTGTTCGAGGCCAGCGATCGCGATGCGGGCGCGGTGCGCCGCGCCATGGCGAGCCTCAAGCAGTCCAACGCCTTCGAAATCGAGGCGCATGCGCTGAAGACGATCCGCAAGAAGTTCCGTGCCGGCCGCGCCACCGAAAAACAGGTCGCCCAGACGATCAAGGACACGCTCAAGGATACCGGCTACCTGCTCGATCCGCATTCGGCGGTCGGCGTTTTCGTCGCCGCCAAGCACGAAAAGCCCGGTTCGCCAATGGTTACGCTTGCCACCGCCCACCCGGCAAAATTCCCCGCCGCAGTAAAATCGGCATGCGGTATTGACCCGGCGCTTCCATCATGGCTTGCTGACATGATGCAAAGGGAGGAGCGTTTTGACGTGCTGAGTGCTGAACTCGACGTCGTGGAGGCCTTCATCGGCGACCATTCGCGAATCCGGGGCTAGAGCAATTCCAGAAGCGGTTTCGTCAGGGATTGTGTGATCACAAGAGGGCATGTCCCGTCTCCGAGCGAGCGGACATGCTGAAACGCAGAAAGTGCGCATGATGAAAGTTGAGTGCACCCGGCTTGCTTCCGGGTTGACCGTGGTGACCGAAAACATGCCGCATCTGGAGAGTGTCGCTCTCGGCGTGTGGATCAAGTCCGGGTCGCGAAACGAAACCACGGACGAGCACGGCATCGCCCACCTTCTGGAACACATGGCCTTCAAGGGCACGGACCGCCGCTCCGCCCGCCAGATCGCCGAGGAAATCGAAAATGTCGGCGGCGAGGTCAACGCCGCGACATCGACGGAAACCACCTCCTACTATGCCCGCGTGCTGAAGGACCACGTTCCGCTCGCGGTCGATATCCTCGCCGACATCCTGACGGAATCCGTCTTCGACGAAGAAGAGCTGCGCCGCGAAAAACACGTCATCCTGCAGGAAATCGGCGCGGCGAACGATACGCCCGACGACGTGGTCTTCGACAAGTTCTCCGAGGTCGCCTACCGCGACCAGATCATCGGCCGCGCCATCCTCGGCACGCCGGAATCGGTGCTCTCCTTCTCGCCCGGCGAAATCCGCCACTATCTCGACCGCAACTACACGACGGACCGCATGTTCGTCGTCGCGGCCGGTGCGGTGAACCACGATGAATTCGTGCGCCAGGTCGAGGATCGCTTTTCGACCCTGCCGACCGCGCCGAAGATCTCGCCGGTGTTCGAGCCCGCCCGCTATACCGGCGGCGACATTCGCGAGACGCGCGACCTGATGGATGCGCAGGTGCTGCTCGGCTTCGAGGGCAAGGCCTACCATGCGCGCGACTTCTACTGTTCGCAGATCCTCGCCAACATCCTCGGTGGCGGCATGTCCTCCCGCCTCTTCCAGGAAGTGCGCGAGCATCGCGGCCTGTGTTATTCGATCTACGCCTTCCACTGGGGCTTTTCCGATACCGGCATCTTCGGCATCCATGCCGCAACCGGCGGCGAGAACCTGCCGGAACTGATGCCCGTCATCTTCGACGAACTCAAAAAAACCTCGGACAATATCGAGCAGCAGGAAATCGAGCGCGCCCGCGCGCAGATCCGCGCCCAGCTCCTGATGGGCCAGGAAAGCCCGGCCGCCCGCGCCGGCCAGATCGCCCGCCAGATGATGCTCTACGGCCGCCCGATCCCCAATGAGGAACTGATGGAACGCCTGCAAGGCATCACCATCGAACGCCTCACCGACCTCGCCGGCCGGCTGTTCTTCGACACGGCCCCGACGATCTCGGCGATCGGCCCGCTGGAACATCTCGTGCCCACCGGCGATATCGCGCGCTCTCTGGCGCGCGGGACGGTGCCGGAGCGCGCGGCGGGCTGAACTGAGCCTCATCCGGACCATCCCCACCTTCGACTGACACGCGACCACTTACGCGAAGCGCCCAGATCGGCGTTTCGCTTCGGTGTGTCCGCGATATTCGATTGACGCACAGCCGCTTTTCATTGAGTCCTTGCGGATTACAACATCCATGACTCGCGGATCGCCCTGTCCATGAAAAGCGCCTTACCCTTCACGAATGATCGGCCACGGAAACGATTTTTGGCGGCGCCGGCAAGGGCAATGCTTGCCCTCCTCGCGAGCCTCCTGGCGTTCCATTTCCTGGCAACGCCGGTATTGGCGCAAGTGTCGCCCCCGGCCCCCGACAAAGTCGAGCAACTGCTGGACCTGCTCGATGATCCCACGGTCAAGGACTGGCTCGCCGCCAGGCGAACGCAGGCACCTGCCGGCGACGTGACCGCAGCCGCGCCCGCGGACGATACCGATCGGGGCATGATGTCGTCTGCGCTTGAGCGCGTGAAGGGGCACCTGACGCGCCTTGCACATTCCTGGCCGCTCATGCCGCAGCGCTTCGATACGGTGCGCCAGGTGGTCATGAAGGATGTCGGCGAGAGGGGCGGATTGAGCGTCGTTGCGCTGATCGCACTCTTCGTCGGCGTCGGGGCCGTCCTCTCCTATATAGCCTTCCGCCTGGCGCGCCCCCTGCGCCTCTGGGTCATCGCGCAGGACATGGAGACCCCACAGGGCAGGGTCGGTAAGTTCGGTGGGCGTTTTCTGGTCGGCCTGCTCATGCTGGGCGCATTTACGATCGGCAGTGCCGGCGCGTTTCTGCTGTTCGAATGGCCGCCCTTGTTGCGCGAGATCGTGCTCGCCTATCTGACGGCCGCCATCGCCATCTGGGCGATCCGCATCGTGTTGCGGGTCGTTCTTCTGCCTTCCTTCATGGGTGTGGTGCGCGCGCGGGAAGTGCGGGCCTTCAACATCAGCGATGCCCGTGCCGATCACTGGAACCGCTGGATCGTCATCTTCTCATCCGTGGTCGCCATCGCCGCGGCGACGATATCGCTTCGTTCGCGCTTCGGCTTCACGCCGGATGACGTGCTCGCTCTCGCCGTCCCGATCGACCTCGCTCTGCTGGTCATCGCGTTGCTCGCGATCTGGAAGCGGCCCGTGGCGCGGCCCGAGGATCAGGAGCACCCCGGCATGTTCGGCCACAAGGCGACGTCCTGGCTGCTGACCGTCTATATCGTGCTGCTGTTTCTCATTCGCGTCAGCGGCGCCAACGTGGCCTTCTGGTTTGTCCTGGCAGCATTTGCCGCGCCAGCCGCCGTCGTGGTGGCGACGCGTGCCGTCAACTACGTGCTGAGGCCACCGTTGGCCGAGAACAAGACACCTCCCCTTCCCGCTGTTACCGTCGCGGTCGTCGATCGTGCCATCCGGCTGAGCCTGATCGTTCTGGCCGCCTATCTCCTGGCAAAGGTGTGGGGTCTCGACATGTCGAGCATGGCGGAAACCAGCCCGCGCATGACCCTCGTTTTGCGCGGCCTCCTCAATGCGGCGGTCATCGCGCTCGGGGCCGATTTCATCTGGTCGATCATCAAGGCAGTCATCCAGCGCAAGATCGGCATCCAGGCGCCGGTCGCGATGAACGATGGAGAAGCCGCGCCGGTGCTCGATCCGCAGCAGGCGCGTTTGCGCACGCTGTTGCCGATCCTCCAGAACATCATGCTCGCAATCATTCTCGTCATGGCGGTCCTGATGGTGCTGTCATCGGTCGGAATTCAGATCGGGCCGCTGATCGCGGGCGCGGGCGTCGTCGGCGTTGCCGTCGGCTTCGGCGCCCAGACGATCGTCAAGGATGTGATCTCCGGTGTGTTTTATCTGCTCGACGACGCCTTCCGGGTCGGGGAATACATTTCCACCGGCAAGTTCAGCGGCACGGTCGAGAGCTTCTCGCTGCGCTCCGTGAAGCTGCGCCACCATCGCGGGTCGCTCTACACCATTCCCTTCGGGGAGCTGGGTGCCGTGCGCAACGGAAGCCGCGATTGGGCCACCGACAAGTTCAACATCACCGTCGGCTTCGAAACGGACCTCGATTTCGCGCGCAAGCTGATCAAGCGGATCGGCCTGGAACTCGCCGAGGACCCGGAATACAAGCCCTGGATCATCGAGCCGATCAAGTTGCAGGGCGTGCAGGAATTCGGCGAATACGGCATTGTCCTGCGCATCAAGGCGACGACGCGTCCGGGCGGTGCCTTCGGCATGAAGCGCAAGTTCTATCTGCGCGTTCGCGAGGTCTTCAAGCAGAACGGCATCGAGCTGCCCGTGCCCACGGTGCATATCCACGGCCAGTCGACGGGTGCACTGCCGATCGGCCCGGAAAACGAAGCCGTGGCTGCACAGGTTCATCTCCAGCGCCGGAAAAAGGATCCTGCAGCCTCGGAGGAAGAGGCCTGAGACCGCGTATCTGACGACTTGCAGCGGGCGCTATGCAACAATAGCATGCCTCCGCTGCAAGCATATGCATATTTTCCGAGCTCGAGATCGTATACATAATGGGCAACCCAAAGGAGTTGACCATGAACATCTTCGCAAAGCTTAAAAAGAACGTCGCCAACCGCCGTGCCGTCCGCGAACTCAGCGCTCTCGACGACCGCGCCCTCCAGGACCTCGGCATCTCGCGCTCGAACATCCAGTCCGCCGTCAAGGGCTTCCTGGTATTCGGTTGAGACAGCCCACGCCAGGCATGATGATAATGGCGCGCCGATAGGGACGCGCCTGTTCAGAATGAAACAACCCGCCACAAGGCGGGTTTTGTTTTGCCCCGCCGGTTCATGCATCGCGCCGGATGCCCTGCCAGGGCATGCTCCCCGTGCTGAAACCGTGCACGGATCTGCACACGGCCCCGCCCTGTAAGCAGATGCATTGCCTTATCCCGCAACACCATTTGACGCCATCACACCCGCTGTCATACTCTGAACATCAGGCGTGCCGCAGGGTCCGGCATACGCGGAGGATTGAATGACACGGTCGGTTTTTCGGTTTCTGTCGCGGCAGTCCGACACCGTTGAGCTTGCGAGCGATCGCCACCTGCTGCGCCTTCCCCGTTTCAACGATTATCGCCAATGGTATGCCCTGCGCTCCGGAAGCCGACGATTCCTCGAGCCGTGGGAGCCGACCTGGCGGGGGGATGAGCTGACCGAGAGTTCCTTTCGCGCCCGTGTCGTCCGGAATGAACAGGAATTTTCCTCCGGCCAGGCCGTGCCGCTCCTCATTTTCGAGCGTGGGGAAAACATCCTGCTCGGCGGGCTGACTGTCGGCTATATAAGGCGGGGTGCCGCGCAATGTTGCATGGTCGGCTACTGGATGGGCGAGCGGCATGCCGGGCAAGGCCATATGTATGGTGCCCTGAAACTGGCCATCCCCTATATCTTTTCGAGCCTTCAGTTGCACCGTATCGAGGCAGCCTGTATTCCAGACAATACAAGAAGCATCCGCCTCCTTGAAAAGGCCGGCTTTCAGCAGGAAGGCTACCTTCGGGAGTATCTGAAGATAAACGGGGAGTGGCGCGACCACGTGATGTTTTCGCTTCTGGCAGCCGACAGGCGGCCGTGAGCAGTTCCGGCAAAAGCGCTTGTGCGGTTTGCATCCGGAATTGCGTAAACAAAGCTGGAGCACACGGCGCGACAGGACTGGGCAGTACCTAAGGACAATGCGCTTTCAATGACGTCTTCATTCGTGCTGCAAACGCTGCGTGCCAGCCGCTTGCTCGCCCTCATGCTCCTCGCAACGATGCTCTTCGCCGGCATGCCGGTAGCGCGCGCGCTTGCGGTCGAGCCGGTGAAAATCTCGCGTGACGACACCGCACTCGACCTTACCGCGACCACCGAGATCTATACCGGCCGGGGCGAAGCCTTCCAGGTGTCCACAGCGCCGGGCACGGACGGCATCGTGCGGCGCATCGAGGTGCGCGCCACCTCCGAGGATCATCAGGGCGACTGGGCCGTCTTCGCGCTCGCCAACGTCTCCGAGGAGCAGATCGACCGCCTGATCGTCGCGCCGCATTTCCGTCTCGTGCAGTCGAAGATCTTCTGGCCGGACCTTGGTGCCAAGCGCATCATCTCGATCACGCCGAGCCAGGGCTTTGCGCTCGACCGGCAGCCGAGCGAGGAAGCCGACGTCTTCCGCATCACGCTCGACCCCGGTTCCGTCGTCACTTTCGTCGCCGAGCTTGCCACGCCCGACCTGCCGCAGATCTACCTCTGGCAGCCGGATGCCTACAAGGACACGGTCAACGCCTTCACGCTCTATCGCGGCATCGTGCTCGGCATTGCCGGCCTGCTCGCCGTGTTCCTCACCATCCTGTTCGTGGTGAAGGGCACCTCCATGCTGCCGGCGACGGCGGCGCTTGCCTGGGCGGTGCTCGGCTATATCTGCGTCGATTTCGGCTTCCTGTCGAAGCTCATCAGCATCACGGCAGGCGACGAGCGCATATGGCGCGCGGGCACGGAGGTGTTCCTCGCTGCCGGCCTTGTCGTCTTCCTGTTCACCTATCTCAACCTCAACCGCTGGCACGCGCATCTGTCCTATGCGACGCTCGCCTGGATCCTCGGCCTCGGCCTGCTGTTCGGCGTCGCGATCTACGACCCGCCGATCGCGTCCGGCATTGCGCGTCTCTCCTTCGCACTGACCGGTACGGTGGGCATCGTGCTGATCGCCTATCTCGGCTTCAACCGCTATGACCGCGCCATCCTCCTGGTGCCCGCCTGGGCGCTGATCCTCGTCTGGCTGTTCGGCGCCTGGCTGACGGTGACAGGCCAGCTCAACAACGACATCATCCAGCCGGCACTCGGCGGCGGCCTCGTGCTTATCGTGCTCCTCATCGGCTTCACGGTGATGCAGCATGCCTTTGCCGGTGGCGCCTATAGCCAGGGCCTGTTCTCCGATCTCGAGCGCCAGTCGCTGGCGCTGACAGGTTCGGGCGATACGGTGTGGGACTGGGACGTGGCGCGCGACCGCGTCGTCACCATTCCCGACATCTCGATCCAGCTCGGCCTCGCCCCCGGCGTCATGCATGGGCCGGCGCGCAACTGGCTGCCGCGCCTGCACCCGGACGACCGCGACCGGTTCCGCGCGACGCTCGACGTGCTGCTCGAACACCGCAAGGGCCGGCTCAACCATCAGTTCCGCGTGCGTGCCGAGGATGGCCATTATCATTGGCTGTCGATCCGCGCCCGGCCGGTGCTCGGCGCCAATGGCGAGATCATCCGCTGCGTCGGCACGATCATCGACATCACCGAGCAGCGCAATTCCGTCGACCGCCTGCTGCAGGACGCGCTGCACGACAACCTGACCGGCCTGCCGAACCGCCAGGTCTTCCTCGATCGCCTGCAGGCGGTCCTGGCATTGACCGCGAGCTCCGAAGCCGTACGTCCGACGGTGCTGACCATCGATATCGACCGCTACAAACAGGTCAACGATGCGCTCGGCATTGCCGCCGGCGACAATATCCTGATCGCGCTGACCCGCCGCCTGCGCCGCCTGCTCAAGCCGCAGGATACGCTGGCGCGGCTCGCCGGCGACCAGTTCGGCCTGATCCTGATGTCCGAGCGCGACCCCGCCAAGGTTGCGGATTTTGCCGATGCGGTCAGCAAGGCGATCATGGTGCCGATCAATTTCGGCGGTCGCGAAATCATCCTGACGGCGTCGATCGGCCTCGTTTCCTGGGTCGACCAGCAGGAGGACGCGCAAGGCCTGCTGAACGATGCCGAACTTGCCATGTACCGGGCGAAGAAGGCCGGCGGCAACCGCGTGGAACCGTTCCGCCCGGCCTTCCGCACCTTCGGTGCCGACCGGCTGCAGATCGAGACGGACCTTCGCCGCGCCATCGAGCGCAAGGAACTCTCCCTCGTCTACCAGCCGATCGTGCGTCTGTCGGATGCCGAGATTGCTGGGTTCGAGGCGCTGATGCGCTGGGATCATCCCAAGCGCGGCAACATTTCGCCGACCGAATTCATTCCGATCGCGGAATCGTCCGACCTGATCGGCCAGCTCGGCCTGTTCGCCATCGACAAGGCGGCAAGCGACCTGATGGACTGGCAGCTCCAGACCGGTGACCTGCCGGTCTTCGTGTCGGTCAACGTGTCGAGTGCGCAGCTGCTCAACAACGAACTTTATAACGACGTGCGCGCCGTGCTCGCCAAGACGCGCTGCGAGCCGCAGAAGATCAAGCTGGAACTCACCGAATCCGTCGTGATGGAGAATGCCGAACAGGCCCGCCTGATCCTCACTAAGCTGAAGGATGTCGGCCTCGGCTTGGCGCTCGACGATTTCGGCACGGGCCACTCCTCGCTCTCCTACCTCACCCGCTTCCCCTTCGACACGATCAAGATCGACAAGGCGCTGGTGCGCGACGGTTCCGACAAGCGCTCCGTGCTGCTGCGGTCCGTCATTTCCATGGCGCGCGAGCTGGAGATGCAGGTCGTTGCCGAAGGCATCGAGTCGGAAGAAGACGCAATCGAGCTCGGCAATATGGGCTGCGAGTTCGGCCAGAGCTATCTGTTCGGTCCGCCGATCGGCTACGACTCGGTCCTGCGGCTGCTGAAAGAGCGCTTTCCACTGATGAAGCGGGCGTAACGGCGCGGCCGCTTTGCGTGCACCCTGCGCTTCGTCGCGAGACCAGAACGCCGCGGGACGAATGCGATGCAGTTTATCAACCCAATCCCTTTCGTGCGCGACATCAGCCGTTCCAAGGAATTTTACCAAAAGAGGCTCGGCCTAAAAGTACGGGAAGATTTTGGGAACTTCGTCCTCTTTGAGACCGGCTTTGCCATCCATGAGGGGCGGTCGCTCGAACAAACTGTCTGGCGAAAAGAGTTTGCGACGGAAGAGCCCTACGGTCGAAGAAATCTGTTGTTGTATTTCGAGCACGACGATGTCGACGCGGCCTTCGAGGCCATCGCGCCCTATGTGGAGCTGATACACCCCATCGAGCGTCAGGCATGGGGGCAACGCGTGTTCCGGTTCTATGATCCGGACGGGCACGCGGTCGAGATCGGCGAGCCGCAAGATCTTGCGTCTCCGGACAATTCGCAAAAGTCCTGATTTTCGCCGCCGGCTAGTTTCTACCGCCCGCCGTCCGCACCAGCCGGTTGATGAAATCCAGCTTCTCCACGACCGGCGGCGGCAGCACGAACGGATAGCTGTCCGGCTGTCCCATGGAACGCTGGATGGCGTTGAGGGCGACGCTGAGCGGGATCCAGGCTTCGACGAGGCGGCCGGCATTCGGCGCGCGATAGGGATCGAAGTTGACTTCGGCTTCCAGCTCCTCGTGGCCTCTGGGGTCCGTGTTGAGGCCGAAGGCACGCGCGGTTTCCAGCGTATCGGCGATGTGGAAGAAATGCGCCCAGCACTCGGCGAAGTCCTCTGCCGGATGCGCGCTTGCATAGGTGCTGATGAAATTCGATGACCAGTCGGCAGGCGGCCCCTGCTCGTAGTTGCGTTGCAGGGCGGCCGCGTAGTCCTCGCGCTCGTCACCGAAGAGGCGGCGCGCCTCCTCCAGCGTCGCATCGTCTCGAACCAGCAGCGCCCAGTAGAAATGCCCGATCTCGTGGCGGAAATGGCCAAGCAGCGAACGGTATGGCTCGCCCATGGAGACGCGAACGCTTTCGCGCACCTCGTCATCAGCCTCCGCCGCGCGCAGGCTGATGAGGCCGTCCTCGTGGCCGGTCATGGCGGCGTTGACGACGTTGCCGTTCAAGTCCACCTCGTCCGCAAGGAAATCGAAGACCAGACCGCCGTTCGGATCCTCCTCGCGCGTCGGGTGCGGCAGCCCCCAGCGCAGAATGGAATAGAACAGATGCTGCTGTGCCCCGCCGATGCGCCGCCAGCGCTCCAACCCCTTCGGGTCCGTGGTCGGCACGATGCGGTTATGCCGGCAGGCCTGGCAGAAGGCATGGGAACTGTCGGCCGGCAGCAGCCAGTTACAGACGTCGTGCGCGGCATTCTCGCAGAACCGATAGACGCCCTCGCCCGGCGCGATCTTCCAGAAACCGTCGCCCTCCGGCACCAGTGCATGCAGCGTCACGTCCTCGGCGAGGAAACCGAGGGAGGAGCCGCAGCGCACGCAGACACGATTGTCGAAATGGATGGTCTGGCCGCAGGTCGTGCAGGTGAAGAGTTTCATGGCGTTCCCAAATTGCGGTATGGCCTCTTGCAAAATACCCGCATCGACCAATGGCGATACGGGTATTCTTCAGTCGCGAATGCTGGATGACACCGTCGTGTCATCCCGATGTCGATCAGAGGCGATCGACCGCGCCCTTGACGGCATCCTTGGCCTTGCCGACAGCCTTCTGGGTCTTGCCCTTGGCTTCCTGGCCAGCGCCTTCTGCGCGCAGCTTCGGATTGTCTGTCGCCTTACCGGCGGCCTGCTTGGCCTTGCCAGCGAGTTCGTTTGCCGTGCCCTTGATCTTGTCGCTCGTGCTACCCACCGTCGTACTCCTGTTGTTCGAGGCGTGTTTTCCACGCGGCAGGACAACGACGCAGGCGCCAACAAGTTCCAGGGAAATCCGGACTGCTGTGATCAGGCGTGACCGGCTTCGGCCGACAGCATGGCGGGCTTGATGCCCATGAGGCCGAGCGCACGCTCGTATTTGCTGTCGAGGTTCTTGTCGAAGATCATCTCTTCCTGCGCCGGGCAGGACAGCCAGCCATTGGCACCGATCTCGTTTTCGATCTGCCCGGCGCCCCAGCCGGCATAACCGAGCATCATCAAGCCGCGCTGCGGCCCGCGCCCACGCGAAATGGCGCGCACGATATCTAGCGTCGCCGTCAGGCAGATGTCGTCACTGACAGGAATGCTCGATTCGGACATGTAGTCGTCCGAATGCAGCACGAAGCCGCGGCCGCTCTCGACCGGGCCGCCGGCGCGGATCGGGAAATCGCGTGTCGTGCCGGGCAGACGGATGACTTCGTCTTCTTCGACGATATCGAGATGCAGCAGCACGTCGGAGAAGTTCAATTGCTGCGGCCGGTTGATGATGAAACCCATCGCGCCATCATCCGAATGGGCGCAGATATAGATGACCGTGCGGGCGAAATTTGCGTCGGCCATGCCCGGCATGGCGATCAGGAACTGACCGTCAAGGAAGCCGCGTTCTCGTCTGTTTTTCAGAACCGACATAGCCATAATGCCGATAGCCTATCAAAGCGCCGGCAAATGAAAAGCGTTCTTTTCGCCCATGCGGAAGACCGGCCCCCGAGGAGAACGACCGGCGGCGAGATGCACGATCAAGCTTTTATGATTGACGCGCGAGCGTTTGCTGCTGGAAAGCGGCGGGGTCCGGCGCTAGATGTGGATGCATGAAACGCCTGCAAACCGCCGCCCTCGCCCTGCTTTTCCTGCCCTCCGCCGCAATGGCCGCGACCTCTGCCTGGGTCGAGACGCCGGGCGGCGACGTGCGCCTCGTCACGCTGCCGGCAGCGACGGACGGCACGGTGCGCGCAATGCTCGACATTCGCCTGCACGACGGCTGGAAGACCTACTGGCGCGATCCGGGCGGCAGCGGCATTCCACCATCGATTGTCGTGACGGGAGCGAATCTCGTCTCGGTCGGCTTTCCCGCACCGAAACGGCTGGGAGACGTCGAGAACCACTACATCGGCTATGACAAACCGGTTCGCCTGCCGATGAAGCTGGACAAGGCGGACGGGGCGATCAAGGCGACGGTCTTCCTCGGTGTGTGCAAGGAAATCTGTATTCCCGTGCAGGCCGAACTGACGGCCGATGCCAGCGCGGAGAGTTTTGCCAATCCGCTCGAGGAGACCGCGATCGCCGGTGCCGAAGCGACACTTCCCGGTGGCGCGGAAGATGGCTTCCGGCCCCTTTCCGGCCAATGGTCGGCGGACAACAAGATGGTGACGGTGCACTTCGAGGCGCCGGCGAACGGACCGATGCCGGATGTCTTCCTATCCGGCGCACCTTTCGAGTTCGGCGCCGCCGGCCCGGTCCGCCGCGATGGCGACGCGCTTGTTTCGGACATACCGGTGCTGCACAGGCCGAAAGTCTTCGACCTCGCGAAGAACCCGATCCAGCTGACCCTGCGCGCCGGCGACAAGACGATGGAAAGCCCGCTTGCCATCGAATGACTGTCGCCTATAGTCCCGTCGCACGGCCTTCCGGCCGCCCGCCATGACGAACGATCTGACAGGAGACGCCTCGTGACCATTGCCGTTGGAGACAAGCTGCCCGCCCTCAAGCTCAAGGAGCGCACGCCGGACGGTCCCGCTGAAATCTCGACCGAAGACCTGTTCAAGGGCAAGCGCGTCGTGCTCTTCGCCGTTCCGGGCGCTTTCACGCCGACCTGCTCGCTGAACCACCTGCCCGGTTATCTCGAAAACCGTGACGCCATCCTCGCCAAGGGCGTCGACGACATCGCCGTCGTCGCCGTCAACGACCATCATGTCATGGGCGCCTGGGCCAACTCGACCGGCGGCGCCGGCAAGCTGCGTTTCCTCGCCGACTGGGACGCCGCCTTCACAAAGGCGCTCGGCATGGATGTCGACCTCTCCGCCGGCACGCTGGGCGTTCGCTCCAAGCGCTACTCCATGCTCGTCGAAGATGGTGTGGTGAAGAGCCTGAACGTCGAGGAAAGCCCCGGCCAGGCGACTGTCTCAGGCGCTGCGGCGATGATCGAGCAGCTTTGAGCCAGCTTTTGGCGGGGGGCGGCAGCGCCCTCCGTCACCCCCGCTTGAACGGCGCCATGCCGGTGCGGGCGAGTTCGTCGGCGCGTTCATTTTCCGGGTGGCCGGCGTGGCCTTTTACCCAGTGCCATTCGACCTTGTGGCGCAGACGTGCCGCGTCGAGGGCCTGCCAGAGGTCGCCGTTTTTGACGGGTTTCTTGTCGGCGGTCTTCCAGCCGTTTTTCTTCCAGCCGAAAATCCACTTCGAAATGCCGTCCATGACGTATTTCGAGTCCGTGTAGAGATCGACCTCGCAGGGCGATTTCAGCGCGTCGAGCGCGGCGACGGCCGCAGAAAGCTCCATACGGTTGTTGGTGGTCTGGGCCTCGCCGCCGGAGAGTTCCTTCTCGACGTCGCCGTAGCGCAGCACCGCGCCCCAGCCGCCGGGACCCGGATTGCCCGAGCAGGCGCCGTCTGTGTAGATATCGACATGTTTCATCGGGAAAGACCGTATTCCGCAGGGTTTGCGACCTGCCGGTGGAAGCGCAGCTTGCGCAGATATTCGAGCGGGTCCTTCTTCACGACCAGCGCGCCGGGCGGCGTCATCAGCCAATCGTAGAGCCGCGTCAGGAAGAAGCGCAGCGCCGAGCCTCGCGCTAGGAGCGGTAGCGCGGCAGCCTCTTCATCGGAGAGCGGACGCACGCTTTCGTAGCCGGCGAGCAGTGCCATGCCCTTGGTGAGGTTGAACGCACCGTCCTTCTCGAAGCACCAGGCATTGAGGCAGATGGCGACGTCGTAGGCGAGCAGGTCGTTGCAGGCGAAGTAGAAGTCGATCAGGCCGGACAGCTCGTCGCCGAGGAAGAACACGTTGTCCGGGAAGAGATCGGCATGAATGATGCCGGCGGGCAGATCCTTCGGCCAGTTCGCTTCCAGCAATGCCAGTTCGCCGGCGATTTCGTCCTGCAGGCCCTTTTCCACCTCGTCGGCGCGATCGGCCGACTTATCCCAGAGCAGACGCCAGCCGCCGACGGACAACGCGTTCTTACGGGTGATCTCGAAGCCTTCTCCCGCCAGATGCATTTCGGCAAGCGCGCGGCCGACCTCGCGGCAATGTTGTGCCGCGGGCTTGCGCAGCCACATGCCTTCGAGGAAGGAAATCATCGCGGCCGGGCGGCCGGAGAGTTCGCCGAGCAGCGCGCCGTCATTGCGTGGCAGCGGGAGCGGGCACGACAGGCCACGCTCCGCCAGATGGTGCATCAGGCCGAGGAAGAACGGCAGGTCGCTGCGGTCGACGCGCTTTTCGTAGAGCGTCAGGATGAAAGCGCCCTTCGTGGTGTGCAGCAGGAAATTGGTGTTCTCCACGCCCTCGGCAATGCCCTTGTAGGACGTCAGCGTGCCGGCGTCATAGGCCGTCAGGAAGCGGGAAAGATCGTCTTCGGTGATGTCGGTATAGACGGCCACGGCGGCTCTCAGGCTTGCGGGGTGAAATCAGGGGTGGAGGCCGGCAAACACGTGTTCGCGGCTTCACTCCCCATTGACGAAGGCCATGTCGGCGGAGGTGAGTTCAATGCTGCGCAGCTCGCGATTGACGAGGAAGTGTTCGTTTTCCTCGACCGTATCGGCAAGCTCCACCACCGCATTGTAGCGGGCGCGAAACGCTTCAATGATCTCGTTGACGATGACCTCCGGCGCAGATGCGCCAGCCGACAGGCCGACGGTTCTGATATCGCCGATCGTCTCCCAGTCGATTTCCGAGGCGCGCTGCACCAGCACGGATTTCGTGGCACCGGCCCTGAGCGCCACTTCGACGAGGCGCTTGGAATTCGACGAGTTCGGCGCACCGACAATGAGGAAGAGGTCGCAGCCGGGCGCAGCCTGCTTGACGGCCTCCTGCCGGTTGGTGGTGGCGTAGCAGATCGAATCGGCGGCGGGTGCGGTGAGATTCGGGAAGCGCTCGTGCAGGCGCTTGATGACGCCGGCCGTATCATCGACGGAGAGCGTCGTCTGGGTGACGAAGCCGAGATTGTCCGGATCCGGCGGCACGTATCTATCAGCGTCCTCGACAGTCTCGATGAGGTCGACGGAGCCATCCGGCAGCTGGCCCATCGTGCCGATGACCTCCGGATGGCCGGCATGGCCGATCAGCACGACGTGGCGTCCAAGCCGCTGGTGGCGCATCGCCTGCTTGTGGACCTTGGAGACGAGCGGGCAGGTCGCGTCGAGATAGAACAGGTTGCGGCTCTCGGCATCTGCCGGAACCGACTTCGGCACGCCATGGGCGGAGAAGACGACCGGCTGCTTGCGGTGTTCTTCCGGGATCTCGTCGAGTTCCTCGACAAAGATCGCCCCCTTGGCCTCGAGGCCTTCCACGACATAGCGGTTGTGCACGATCTCGTGGCGCACGTAGACCGGCGCGCCATAGGCCTTCAGCGCCAGCACGACGATCTGGATGGCGCGGTCGACGCCAGCGCAGAAGCCACGCGGGCCACACAGCCTGATGGTCAAGTCCGAACGGTTTTCAATCATGCGCATCGGTTATCCGGCAATCAGGACAGCAACAAGGGCGATGGCCGCGGGAAGCGCCTGGATGACGAAAATTTTCCGCGAGGCCGTTGCGCCCCCATATAGGCCGGCGACCACGACCGCGCCAAGGAAAAACAATTTGATCTGGTAGGCGAAGGCCGGATCGGGGTGGACGAGCGACCAGAACAGGCCGGCGGCGAGGAAGCCGTTATAGAGGCCCTGGTTGGCGGCGAGTACCTTTGTGGCCTCCGCCTGCGTCGGCGTCATGCCGAAGGCCTTGAGGCCCTTGGGCGTCGTCCAGAGGAACATTTCGAGGACGAGGATGTAGACGTGTTCGAGGGCGATGATCGCCACGAGTATGGTCGCGAGTGTCTGCATGTCTTTGCCCCTTTTGTCCCCTCGCCTTTTCTAAGACATTTCAGGACGTCGGGCGATCGTCTTTTCGCCGGAAGAGCGCGTAGAGCGCGACGCCCACGAGCGCTGCGGCAAGGCCGTACCAGGTTACGGCGTATTGCAGGTGGTTGTTCGGCAGGTCGAACTGGGTGACGGCGCCGATCGGCAGACCCTTGGGGTTCAGCGCATCGCCGGCATCGACGAAGAACGGCACCAGCTTGTCGGCCGGGATATCGACGCTCGACGCCATGACGCCGAGGTCCTTCCAGTAGAAGATGTTCTTGGAAAGATCGTTGTCCGGCACGATGGAGGACGGCTTTTCGGCAAGGCGGGCGCGGGCGAGACCGGTCACGGTCTGCTCGCCCGTCAACTGGCCCTGCTTGCGCATCTCCGGCTCCTTCGCCTCGAAGGGCACAAACCCCCTGTTGACGAAGAGGAAGCGGCCGTCGGCTAGCTGGAGCGGCGTATAGACGTAATAGCCGGTCTGGCCACGCCAGGTGGCGAAGAAGTGGCGTTCCCGGTTGTTGGCGAAGACGCCCGTCGCGGTGACCGGGCGGTATTCGATGTCCTCGCCCTTCGCCGCCATCGCCTCGATATCGGCAAGCACCGCCGGGGCCGCGATGCGGCGCTCGGCCATGTCGGCGAGGAGCTGTTCCTTCCAGTGCAGGCGCTGGAGCTGCCAGGTGCCGAGCGCAAGCAGAATGGCCAGCGCGATGAGGAAGGCGATACCGGCCAGGATCGCCTTGCCCTTGCCTCCACCCCTGCCCTTGCGCGGCATATGGGCTGCCGGCACCTCAGCCACGGTCGATCTCGCCCGGCCGGGCATTGTTCTTGTATTGCAGGGTGATCAGCAGGCCCTTGAGGATGCGTGTCAGCCACAGGCCAAGGCCGATCGCCAGCGGAACCCACAGGATGAAATGCAGCCACATCGGCAGGCCGTAATTCACCTCCGCCCACAGTGCTGCACCGACGACGATGAAACCGACGATCAGCAGCACGAAGACGACCGGGCCGTCACCGGAATCGGCGAAGGAATAGTCGAGCCCGCAATTCGTGCAGGCCGGCCGCACCTTCAGCAGGCCGTCGAACAGCTTGCCCTGGCCGCAGCGCGGGCAACAGCCGCGCGCGCCGGCGCTGAAGGGATCGACGGGCGGAAAGAGCGCCTTGTCCTCGTCCATGATGCAAGTCCAATCAAACAGGTCTTCCGGCCTAACGGCCGCATTCCCGATAGGTAGCGCCCGCGTGGCGCCGCGTCCAACCGAAAAGCTGCGACAAAGCGGCCGGGCAGTGCCCCAAAAGCAAACGGCCGCATCGCTGCGGCCGTTCGGAAGTCTCGTATCGGCTGATCACATATGAGCGATCGGCGCGCCCCAACCACCCCAGATGTAGATGGAGAAGAAGAGGAAGAGCCAGACGACGTCAACGAAGTGCCAGTACCAGGCGGCGGCCTCGAAGCCGAAATGCTGCTTCGGGGTGAAGTCGCCGCGCATGGCGCGGATGAGGCAGACGATCAGGAAGATCGTACCGACCAGAACGTGGAAGCCGTGGAAGCCGGTCGCCATGAAGAAGGTCGCGCCGTAGATCGAATCCTTGAAGGCGAACGGTGCATGGGCGTATTCGTAGGCCTGAACGAAGGAGAACAGCACGCCGAGAACGACCGTCAGCGCGAGGCCATTGGTGAGGCCCTTGCGGTCATTGTGCAGCAGCGCATGGTGCGCCCAGGTCACGCAGGTGCCCGAAAGCAGCAGGATGACGGTGTTGTAGAGCGGCAGGTGCCAGGGATCGAGGACCTCGATGCCCTGCGGCGGCCAGACGCCACCGGTATGCTCGACGCGCGCAGCCTGGATGGCTTCGCCCGGGAACAGGCTGGCGTCGAAGAAGGCCCAGAACCAGGCGACGAAGAACATCACTTCGGAGGCGATAAACATGATCATGCCGTAGCGCAGGTGCAGCGCGACGACGCGGGTGTGGTGGCCCTCATGCGCTTCCTTCACCGTGTCCGCCCACCAGGCGTACATGGTGTAGAGCACGATCAGGAGACCGATGTAGAAGATCCACGGATTGGCGAGGTTGGCACCGAACAGGTGGAACGCGCCGCCGGAAATGTAGCGCATGTAGCCGATGCCGCCGAGCGCCATGACAAAGGCGCCGATGGAGGCGAGAAGCGGCCACGGGCTGGGGTCGATGATGTGGTAGTCGTGTTTCTTCTGATGCGCATCGGCCATTTGCTTATCCCCGAATATATCGCGTTCGGCTCCCGGCATAGCCGGAAACGTATGTATTTCAAAGCTTGTTCGCGTTGTCCGTCTTCACGTCCACAGCCGAAACCACCGGCTTCGACGCCTCATGCGGATAGAAGGTATAGGACAGCGTGATCGTGTGGATGCCCTTGGTCTCGACCGGCTTGACGATCTCCGGATCGACAAAGAAGACGACGGGCATGATCAGTTCCTCGCCCGGCTTCAGCGTCGTTTCGGTGAAGCAGAAGCACTGGACCTTGTTGAAATAGGCGCCGGCGGCCTGTGGCGTGACGTTGAACGTCGCCTGGCCGGTCGTCGCTGTCGAGGCCATGTTGCGAGCCTTGTACATGATCTGCACGGTCTCGCCGATCTTCATCTCGACTTCGCGCTGCACCGGCTCGAAAGTCCAGGCTAGGCCCGGGCCGACATTGGCGTCGAAACGCACCTTGATCTTCTTGTCGAGGATGACATCGGACGCCTGTTCGACGCGCTGCGTCGTGCCGCCGTAACCCGTCACCTTGCAGAACATTTCGTAGAGCGGCACGGCGGCATAGGCCATTGCGCCCATGCCGATGACGAAGGAACAGCACATCGCGACGACCGCGCCGTTGCCCATTCTCGTCTTTTCAGTCTTTTTCGTCTCGCTCATGTTCAGCCCACCATTCCGCCGGCGAACTTCACCAGCGTGACAATGTAGAACAGCACGACGAGGCCCAGCAGCACCACGCCGAGCGCAATGTTGCGGCCGCGGCGAGACTTCTTCTGGCGTTCCGTGAGATTTACCGTTTCCATGACTATACCCATCCGAATGACGCGATCAGGTGATCGACCATCAGGCCGGAGAAGACCGCAAACAGATAGACGATGGAGAAGGCAAACAGTTTCTTGGCCGGCACCATCGCGCGGTCGCCTTCCGGCATGCGCAACACGCCGACAGAATACCACACGAAGCCGAGGCCAAGCCCTGCGGCAAAGAGACCGTAGCCGAGGCTCGCAAAGCCGAGGAAGGTCGGCACGACGGCGATGACGGCGGTCAGGACGGCATAGATCAGGATCTGCACCTTCGTCGTCCACTCGCCCGAAACGTTCGGCAGCATCGGCACGCCGACGGCCTCGTAGTCGCGCATCTTGAAGAGCGCGAGCGCCCAGAAATGCGCCGGCGTCCAGAGGAAGGTGATGAGGAAGAGGACGGTGCTCTCGATCGAGACGCCACCGGTGACACAGGCCCAGCCGATCATCGGCGGGAAGGCGCCGGCAGCACCGCCGATGACAATGTTCTGCGGCGTCGAGCGCTTGAGCCACATCGTATAGACGACGGCGTAGAAGAAGATGGTGAAGGCGAGCAGGCCAGCGGCAAGCCAGTTGACGGCAAGACCGAGGATCGCGACCGAAAACGCGGAGAGCGTCAGGCCGAAGGCGAGCGCTTCTTCCGGGCGGATGCGGCCGGAGGGAATGGGACGGGTGGCCGTGCGGGTCATGATCGCATCAATATCCGCGTCGTACCACATGTTCAGGGCACCGGATGCACCGGCGCCCACGGCGATACAGAGGATCGCTATGGCACCGATGAACGGATTGATCGTGCCCGGTGCAACGACCAGGCCGGCAAAGGCCGTGAAGACGACGAGCGACATGACGCGCGGCTTCAGCAGTTCGAAGAAGTCACGCGGCGATGCTTCGGAGAGATAGACCTCGCCGCTGCCCGCTGCTGTATCGTGATGCTCGATGACCGCCATGTTCTTTCCGTCGTCTCTTGGTAGTGACAGGGCCGCCGTTGCCGGCGGCCCAAGTGTTGAAAGATCTTACTTGATCTTCGGGAGCTGTTCCCACTGGTGGAACGGCGGCGGCGAAGACAGCTGCCATTCCAGCGTGTTTGCACCCTCACCCCACGGGTTGTCGCCAGCGACGCGCTTCTTGGCGAAGGCTTCGAAGACGCAGAAGAGGAAGATCAGGACGCCGAAGGCCGAGATGTACGAACCGTAGGACGAAACCGCGTTCCAGCCGGCGAATGCATCCGGATAGTCGATGTAGCGGCGCGGCATGCCGGCGAGGCCGAGGAAGTGCTGCGGGAAGAACACGAGGTTCACGCCCACGAACATCACCCAGAAGTGCAGCTTGCCGAGGAATTCCGAGTACATGTAGCCGGTCATCTTCGGGAACCAGTAGTACCAGGCTGCGAAGATGGCGAAGACGGCGCCGAGCGACAGAACGTAGTGGAAGTGGGCAACCACGTAGTAGGTGTCGTGCAGGGCACGGTCGAGGCCGGCGTTGGCGAGCTGAACGCCCGTGACGCCACCGACGGTGAACAGGAAGATGAAGCCGATCGCCCAGACCATCGGCGTCGTGAAGCGGATCGAACCACCCCACATCGTCGCGATCCACGAGAAGATCTTGATGCCCGTCGGAACCGCGATGACCATCGTGGCGAAGACGAAGTAGCGCTGCGTGTCGAGCGACATGCCGACCGTGTACATGTGGTGCGCCCACACGATGAAGCCGACGGCGCCGATGGCGACCATGGCGTAGGCCATGCCGAGATAGCCGAAGATCGGCTTCTTCGAGAAGGTCGACACGATGTGGCTGACGATGCCGAAGCCGGGCAGGATCAGGATGTACACTTCCGGGTGACCGAAGAACCAGAAAAGGTGCTGGAAGAGGATCGGGTCACCACCGTTTTCCGGCGCGAAGAAGGCCGTGCCGAAGTTGCGGTCGGTGAGCAGCATGGTGATGCCGCCTGCCAGAACCGGCAGCGAGAGCAGAAGCAGGAAGGCGGTGATCAGAACCGACCAGGCAAAGAGCGGCATCTTGTGCAGCGTCATGCCCGGAGCGCGCATGTTCAGGATCGTGGTGATGAAGTTGATCGCACCGAGGATCGAGGACGCGCCGGCAATGTGCAGGCCGAGGATCACGAAGTCCATGGCAGGACCGGGCTGGCCCGCAGTGGAGAATGGTGGATAGATCGTCCAGCCGCCGCCTGCGCCATAACCACCCGCCGGACCTTCGACGAACATCGAGAGCAGCACGAGCAGGAAGGCCGGGATGATCAGCCAGAACGAGATGTTGTTCATGCGCGGGAACGCCATGTCCGGCGCGCCGATCATGATCGGCACCATCCAGTTGGCGAAGCCGCCGATGAGGGCCGGCATGACCATGAAGAAGATCATGATAAGCGCATGTGCCGTCGTGAAGACGTTGAACATGTGCTTGCCGCCGTCGATGGCAGCATCACCTTCGAAGCCGTAGACCATCGAGGCCAGGCCGTGGAAGATCTGGATGCCCGGCTCCTGCAGTTCCATGCGCATCACCACCGACAGCGTGCCGCCGATGATGCCCGCACAGATCGCGAAGATCAGGTAGAGGGTGCCGATGTCCTTGTGGTTGGTCGAGAGGAACCAACGCTGAAAGAAGGTGAGCGGCTTGTGTTCGTGGTGATCGTGGTGATCGCCGTGGGCAGCGGATGTTCCGGCCATGGATCAGACTCCCTTGGAATTACTGCGCGGCGTTCTGGGCGACGTTGACGGATTTGTCCGCACCGTCGACAGACGCCATCAGGGCCTTGTTTGCCTCGCCGACATTCGTCGCGGCGGCAGCAAGCCAGGTATCGTACTTCTCCTGCGAGACGACGCGGATGGCGATCGGCATGAATGCGTGGTCCTTGCCGCAGAGCTCGGAACACTGGCCGTAGAACAGGCCTTCGCGATCGGCCTTGAACCAGGTCTCGTTGAGACGGCCCGGAACGGCATCGATCTTGATGCCGAAGGACGGCATGGCGTAGGCGTGGATCACGTCGGCGGCGGTGACGAGGAGACGGACATGCTTGCCGACCGGAACGACGAGTTCGTTGTCGACGGCGAGAAGACGGGGATAGACCGACTTGTCTTCCTTGCCGGCGCTGGCGCGGTCGCCGTCCTGCAGGAGCAGGCTGTCGAAGGAGAGCGGGCTTTCGCCGACCTGGTATTCATAACCCCAGTACCACTGGAAGCCGGTCGCCTTGATGGTCAATTCCGGCTCTTCGGTGGGCGCAAGCTGCTTGTTGAGGAGCTGGAAGGAGGGAACCGCCAGAAACAGCAGAGCAACGACCGGACCGAGCGTCCAGACGATTTCGATCGCCGTGTTGTGGCTGGTCTTGGACGGGACCGGGTTTGCGCTTTCGCGGAACTTCACGACGACGATGATGAGCAGGATGAGGACCAGCAGGGTGACCGGTACGATAAACCAGAGTGTGTACTGCTCGAACCAGCGAATCTCTTCCATGATCGAGGTTGCGGGGGGCTGGAGGCCCTTCTGCCACTCGAACGGCTGATCAGCGAAAGCGGTCGAAGCAAAGAGCAGACAGCCTAGAGCGGCCAGAACTGCAAAAGCTTTGTTTTTCACAACGTATCTCCCCAAGGCGTTTGATTGGGATCAAACAGGCGCGCAGAATCCCTGCTATACTGAGTGCTTAAAACCACAGTTTCATGCTCGCCGCAACCGCCATGGACGACCCCCCATGCGGCATTTTTGCGCAAAAGCAAAAGCCTAGGGCGGAACCCCACAGTTTCTTCACATTTCCCTATAGCATGAAAGGTTTGGCCGCGGCGATCCCGCCCGGAGCCCCTTCCCTCGCCGATTCGTGCTGCGGCAGCATACGGCCGACACAGCGGGGCCGCGCTATATTATAAAGTGTCCGCGCCAGGTCCAATTTCCGCCTTCAATCAATCGGAAAGGAGCGCTTGGGGCTTTTCATTTCACCGCCGCCCCTTCAAATATACCGCGACTGATTCGAGATTTTCGAGGTTTTCATGGGTTTTTCTTCCCTTTCCCGGCTGTCCCGGGCGGCATTTGGCCTCGCCGCGCTCGGGCTCGGCACCGCGGCGCTTCCGTCCGCCTCAGTGGCCCAGCAGCCCGGCACGGTGAAATCGAACCATGGTGCCTGGTCGATCGTCTGCGATCAGCCCGCCGGCGCCTCCGGCGAACAGTGCGCGCTGATGCAGAACGTGCTGGCTGAAGACCGCCCGGAACTCGGCCTCTCCGTCGTCGTCCTCAAGACCGCCGACCGCAAGGCGAAGATCCTTCGCGTGCTGGCTCCCCTTGGCGTGTTGCTGCCGAACGGGCTTGGCCTCAATGTCGACGGCAAGGATATCGGGCGCGCTTACTTCGTCCGCTGCTTCGCCGATGGCTGCTACGCGGAAGTGGTTCTCGAAGACGAACTCCTGAAGACCTTCCGCTCGGGCGCGACCGCCACCTTCATCGTCTTCCAGTCGCCGGAAGAAGGCATCGGCATCCCCGTCGACCTCAAGGGTTTCGGCGAGGGCTACGACGCGCTGCCGTAAGCAATCACCCGGCGGGCTTGCCGCCCGCCGCCGGGGGACTTACATGAAGCCCGTACATAAATGCTTGCGGAGCCTCTCATGAACACCGACCTCCTCTCCCTCTTCGATGCCGACGAGGCGTCCGTGCAGGCGATGCTCCGGGAGACGCTGAAAAACGCGGACGACGGCGAGCTCTTCCTCGAGCACGCGCAGGCCGAGTCGCTCTCCTTCGACAATGGCCGCCTCAAGGGGGGCAGCTTCAACACCGACCAGGGTTTTGGCCTGCGCGCCGTTGCCGGCGAAGCGGTCGGCTATGCGCATTCCGGCGAGATGACACTCGCCGCGCTGAAGCGGGCCTCCGATGCGGCCGGTGCCGTTACGCGTGGTTACTCCGGCGACTATACGGATGCGCCGCAGGGCACGAACCGCCAGCTCTACACCCAGGACAACCCGATCGGCGCGCCGACCTTCGAGCAGAAGGTGGCGCTGCTCACCGAGATCGACGCCTATCTGCGCGACAAGGATCCGAAGGTGCGGCAGGTGACGGCCTCGATTGCCGCGAGTTGGCAGGTCGTCAACATCCTGCGCGCCGACGGACACCGCGTCACCGACGTGCGCCCGATGACCCGCATCAACATTTCCGTCGTCGCCGGAGAAGGCGACCGGCAGGAGACCGGCAGCTACGGCATCGGCGGACGCACGACCTTCGACGCCTTCCTAACCCAGGAAAGCTGGCGGGCGGGCGCCGACGATGCGCTGCGCCAGGCGCTGGTCAATCTCGAAGCCGTCGAGGCGCCGGCCGGCACGATGGATGTGGTGCTGGCCTCCGGCTGGCCGGGCGTGATGCTGCACGAGGCCGTCGGCCATGGCCTGGAGGGCGACTTCAACCGCAAGAAGACCTCGGCCTTCGCCGGCCTGCTTGGCGAACAGGTCGCCTCCAAGGGCGTCACCGTCGTCGACGACGGCACGATCGACAACCGGCGCGGCTCGATCACGGTCGATGATGAAGGCACCCCGTCGGCCTACAATGTGCTGATCGAGGACGGAAAACTGGTCGGCTATATGCAGGACCGGCAGAATGCCCGCCTGATGGGCATGAAGGCGACCGGTAACGGCCGCCGGCAGGGTTATGCCTATCGCCCCATGCCGCGCATGACCAACACCTACATGCTCTCCGGCGACAAGACGCCGGACGAGATCATCGCCTCGGTGAAGAACGGCATCTATGCCGTCTCCTTTGGTGGCGGCCAGGTGGACATCACATCGGGCAAGTTCGTCTTCGGCTGTACAGAAGCCTACCTGATCGAAAATGGCAAGGTAACGGCACCGGTCAAGGGTGCCATGCTGATCGGCAACGGCCCGGACGCCATGCGCCGCGTCTCGATGGTCGGCAACGATACCAAGCTCGACACCGGCATCGGCAATTGCGGCAAGGCCGGCCAATGGGTGCCGGTCGGTGTTGGCCAGCCGCATCTTCGGATGGACCAGATCACGGTGGGTGGGACGAAGGCTTAAACGCCCTCCCCGCCTCCTACGCCAAAACTCTGCAACAGCCATTCCCGGAAGGCACGCGCCTCCGGTGACAGGCGTTTGAAGTCACGGGCGACCAGCCAATAGGCGCCAAAGGGAATCGAGATGTCGAAGGGCTGCACCAGGCGGCCCTCGGCCAAATCCTCGGCGGCGAAGGACCGGTCGACCAAGGCGACGCCGTGGCCGCGAAGGGCCGCCTGCAGCACCAGATTGCCCTCCGTGAAAATCTGGGCGCGCCCGCGGGCCGCGTCCGGCAGACCTGCGGTGGCAAACCAGTGTTGCCAGGCGCTGCGGTTCTCCTCGTGCAACAGGGTGTAGGCCAGAAGGTCGGCGGGTTCGTTCAGGGGCGGGCCATCCGCCAGCAGGCACGGCATCATCACCGGCACCATTTCCACATCTGCCAGATGGTCGGCTACGGCCCGCGGCCAGGCCTTTGCATCCGCCCCGTGGCGAATGGCGATCTCGGCATCCTGCGTGCGGAACTCGATAAGCCGCGCGTCGGAATCGACCACGACGTCGATCTCGGGATGGTCGGCATGGAAATCGTCGAGATGCGGCACGAGCCAGCAGGCGGCGAAGGAGGGTTCGGCACTGATTTCCAGTAGCCCGCCACCCCGGCGACCGCGGATTTCCGACAGGCTGGCATCCATGGCATCGAAGGCGCGGGACAGCACGTCGAGAAGTGCGCGGCCGGACGGTGTCAGGCGGACGTTGCGGTGGCGCCGCTCGAACAGCTGCTTGCCGAGTTCGGCCTCCAGCTCCTTCACCTGCCGACTGACCGCGGCCTGCGACACCAGCAGTTCGTCGGCGGCAAGCGTAAAACTTCCAAGCCGGCCCGCCGCCTCGAAACTTCTCAGCGCCGTCAGGGGCAGCCGTCCGCGTTTCATCGCATAACCTCAAGTCATTCGAGATCGACGATAAACTCGTTTGAGCGAAAGAGGCAAGCGGGCGGACAATCCATGCAGTTCAAACGCATGGAGAACGAGACAATGTTCGACGCTGTCACAACCATCATGATGGAGGTGGTTCGCATCCTCACCTTCCAGTCCGGGCGGGCGGCACCGCCGCGCCACAGGAAAGCCGTTGTTAACCCATCGGATACCGACCGGATGCGATAACGGCCAGGAAACGACAAGAAAGACCGAAGAAACATGCCAATCCGCAATGTCATGCGCCAGGGGCTCAAGCGCGCCGTCATCACCGGCGGGCTGGAGTTTGCGCACTTTGCGGGCCGCGCCGGGCTGATGTCCACGGCGCGCGGCATGGGCGCGATCTTCACGCTGCATCATGTGCGCCCGAAGGTGCCGCACGTCTTCGATCCCAATGCGCATCTGGAAATAACCCCGGAATTCCTCGAAGCGGCGATCGAGCACCTGCGCGAGGAAGGCTACCAGTTCGTGGCGCTTGCCGACATGCCGGCGCGTCTTGCCATTGCGCGGCCCGGCGAGCGTTTTGCGGCCTTCACGCTTGACGACGGCTATCGCAACAACGCCATGCACGCCCAGCCGGTCTTTACCCGCCACAAGGTGCCGTTCACGGTGTTCGTGGCGCCGGGCTTCTGCTGCAAGACCCATGGCATCTGGTGGGAGACGCTGACGGAGTTGCTGCGCGTGGCGCCGCATCTGGAGTTCGATTTCGGCACCGGCGCGGTCACCATGCCGCTTGCCACCCCCTTTCAGAAGCAGGCGGCCTTCAGCCGGATGACCCGCTTCGTCCAGGTGGAAACAGACGAGGCGACCGCGATCGAAAGGCTCGATACGGCCGCAAAGGCGCACGGCATCGATCCGATGATGATCACCGAACGGCTCGTCATGCGCGAACCGGAGCTGAAAAGCCTCGTGCTCAACCCCCTCGCCTCGATCGGCGCCCATACGGTCAGCCACCGCTCGCTCGCGCGCCTCAGCGACCAGGAAGCCCGCCGCGAGATGGATGAATCGGCCGACCGCATCGCCGCGATCATCGGCCACCGCCCGGAAACCTTCGCCTATCCCTATGGCGACCGCGCCGCCGTCTCGTCACGCGAACACCGCATCGCCAAGGAGCTTGGCTTCCGCCTCGCAGTGACGACGGAACCCGGCACGCTCTCGCCCCGCTCCTTCGACGCGCCGACGACGCTCCCCCGCATCTCGCTGAATGGGCTCTACCAGAAACCGAAATATGTCGGCGCACTGGCCTCCGGCATCCCGTTCCGGCTGCTGCGGCGCTAATCGTTACGGATACATCCGGACCTTCGTCCAGCCCTTGCCGTCTTCGGTACGGCGGAATTCCACGCGGTCGTGCAGGCGGAAGGCGCGGTCGTGCCAGAACTCGATCGAGACGGGCTTTATCCGGAAGCCGGACCAGTATGGCGGGCGGGGGATGTTGCCGATCGCGTAGCGTGCGGTGTATTCGGCGACCGCCTTTTCCAGCGCGAAGCGGCTTTCGAGCAGGCGGGACTGTTTCGACGCCCAGGCACCGATACGGCTGCCGCGCGGGCGCGAGGCGTAATATTCGTCGGCCTCGGCGTCGGTGACGATCTCCACTTCGCCGCGAATGCGCACCTGGCGGCGCAGCGATTTCCAGTGGAAGCACATGGCGGCCTTGCGGGCGGAGAGAAGTTCCTCGCCCTTTCGGCTTTCGAAATTCGTGTAGAAAACGAAGCCGCGCTCGTCGAATCCCTTGAGCAGGACCATGCGGACGTTGGGCAATCCGGTTTCGTCGACGGTTGCCAGCGACAGCGCGCTCGCATCGTTCGGCTCGGTCTTTCCGGCCTCTTCCAGCCAGGTGCCGAACAGGGAGTAAGGTTCGTTTTCCTCGGTGAAGTCACCGCTTGTTAACGCGTTTTCGCTCATATTCGATTCAATGCCGATCTATTGGCTGCATGAAGCAGGATGGAGTGGACGTCATAGCAAAGTCGCGACCGGAGACAAAGCCATACTGGGCGCGCTGCCTTGCGATCGTTACCGTGATGATGTCCGGTGCGCTCGTATCCGGCTGCATGAGTGGCCTCGACCTGTTTGACGACAAGGTGGATACCGTACGCACCAGCGCCGTGCCGAACAACGCGGAGCGGTTGACCGACGAGATCACCGTGCGCAACGCCGTCTCCTCCGCCGATCTTGCGCGCACCGCCGGTAGCGCCATTCCCTGGGCAAACTCCGCTTCGGGCAGCGCCGGCGTGATCAGCACCATCGCCGAAAACCGCGACACGACGGGACGTACCTGCCGCGACTTCGTGACGACCAGGCATTCCTACCAGGGCATCGCCAACTATACCGGCCGCACCTGCCTTGGCAGTTCCGGCGAATGGATGCTGCTCGCCTTCGACCTGCAGGGCTGAGGGCACCTCCCGGGGCTTGCGCGAAATCTTTGCGATTTCTCAACCCTGACCCGTAACCAGTGATTAGGACGTTGCTCGCTATCGTGATCGGCAAAACGTCAACGGGTGGAAGTTATGCGTGACCCCTATTCAGTGCTCGGCGTGAAGCGAAGCGCCGGACAAGATGAAATCAAGGCCGCCTGGCGCTCGGTCGCAAAAGCGGTGCATCCCGACCAGAATCACGACGACCCCAACGCAACCGTGCGCTTCACCGAGGCCGGCCGGGCCTACGACCTGTTGCGCGACCCGGACAAGCGCAGCCGCTACGACCGCCAACAGCGCGAGGCCGAGCTTCGCCGCATGGAGCAGATGCGTCGCCAGCAGGCCGAGCGCAAGGCCCAGGCCGAAGCCCCGCCGCGCATGGCGGACGAAGGCGCGGAAGACATGATCGCCCGCATCTTCGGCGTCGATTCCCGCGGCCAGCCGGCGGAAGCCAAACCGGAGGCCCGCCCGCAGCCGCAGGCTCAGCAGCCGACCGCCGCCACCGCACAGGACGCGCGCAAGGCCGCAGGCGACACCCCGCTGGACGAGACGGCGCCGGCGCGCGCCGCCGCGCCCGCGGCAGCGATCATCTCCGCCATCATCCGCCGCATTCGCGGCAGCCGCGCCAAGGTGGAGAAGGCCCCGGATCTCGTCGCCGACGTCACCGTCACGGTCGAGGATATCCTGAACCGGGTGCGCCAGACGCTCGAAACACCGGACGGGCAGACATTGCGCGTGCCGATCGGCGCCGGCTCGACCGACGGCCAGGTGATCCGCCTCCGGGAAGCGGGCTATCGCCTGGAAAACCTGAGACGTGGCGATGCGATCATCACCGTGCGCGTGGCGCCGGGCCGCTTCCGCGTCGATGGCTTCGACCTGAAGGTGGACCTGCCGATCACCATCGAAAACGCCGTGCTCGGCTGCGAGACGACGATCGAGGGCCCTCTCGGGTCGCTTCCCGTGACGGTGCCGGCCTGGTCGGGTTCCGACCAGAAGATCACCATTGCGGGCGAAGGCCTCGTCAAGGAAAACGGCGAGCGCGGCGATCTCATCGCCGAAATCCGCCTTCTGCTGTGGGAAAAGCCGGACGCCAAGATGATCGATCTCATGCGTTCGCTGCGCGAAGGCCTTTATCTTTAAGCCTTTTGTGACGCTTCGGTAAAACATGCACCCATTGTTACGTGTGCTAACAGTTCCTGAAGCCTCCCGCGCTTGAACCACCGTGCCGCCTATGCCATAGGCAGTTTCGACTTTAAGTTCAGGGGGCAAACCATGGTTCAGGCATCTGGTCTGATGAAGGGCAAGCGCGGCGTCATCATGGGCGTCGCCAACAACCGTTCCATCGCCTGGGGCATCGCCAAGGCTATCCACGCACAGGGCGCCGAGATCGCCTTCACCTATCAGGGCGATGCGCTGAAGAAGCGCGTCGAGCCGCTGGCTGCCGAAATCGGCGCCGTGCTGGCGGGTGATTGCGATGTTTCCGACGAAGCGTCGATCGATGCGGTCTTCGACAATGTCGAGAAGATGTGGGGCAAGATCGACTTCATCGTGCACGCCATCGGCTTTTCCGACAAGGACGAGCTGACCGGCCGCTACGTCGACACGACGCCGGGCAACTTCGCCAAGACGATGCAGATCTCGGTCTATTCCTTCACGTCGGTCGCCCGCCGTGCGGAAAAGCTGATGACCGACGGCGGCTCGATGCTGACGCTGACCTATTACGGCGCGGAAAAGGTCATGCCGAACTACAACGTCATGGGCGTTGCCAAGGCTGCACTCGAGGCGAGCGTGAAATACCTCGCCGTCGACCTCGGCCCGAAGAACATCCGCGTCAATGCCATTTCGGCCGGCCCGATCAAGACGCTCGCGGCCGCCGGCATCGGCGACTTCCGCTATATCCTCAAGTGGAACGAGTACAACGCGCCGCTGCGCCGTACCGTCACCATCGAGGAAGTGGGCGATGTCGGCCTCTACATGCTGTCCGACCTGTCGCGCTCGGTGACCGGCGAAACGCACCATGCCGACAGCGGCTACCATGTCGTCGGCATGAAGGCCGTGGACGCGCCGGACATTTCTGTCGCCAAGGATTAAACGGACCGCGGGACCCTCTGCCTTGCTTATCTACATGATCCGACACGGCCAGACCGCGTGGAATGCAGAGGGCAGGCTGCAAGGGCAGAAGGATATCCCGCTGAATGATACCGGCCGCAAGCAGGCGGCCGGTAACGGCACGGCCCTCAAGGGCATTCTCGGCAAGACGGTTTCCGATTTCGATTTCGTGGCAAGCCCGCTTGGGCGCACGCGCGAGACGATGGAGATCCTGCGCCGCGCCATGGGCCTCGATCCCCTCGCCTACCGCACCGATCCGCGCCTCGTCGAAGTCTCCTTCGGTGACTGGGAAGGCCATACGTTGCCCGAGCTTGCGGCGCAGGCGCCGGAGCGCGTCGAGGAGCGCCGCCACGCGAAGTGGAACTTCATACCGCCGGGCGACGATGCCGAGAGTTACGAGATCCTCTCCTGGCGCATCGCCTCATGGCTTGCCGACGTGCGCCAGCCGACCGTCTGCGTCAGCCATGGCGGCGTGTTCCGCGCGGCCTTCCGCCTGCATGGCATGGGTGAGGAAGAGGCAGCCAACACGCCGATCCATCAGGACCGGCTGCTACGCATCGATGCGACTGGCATGCACTGGCTGTGAGGAGCGATTAAATCCTACTGGATGATTTCGAGGTCGTTGATGACGCGCTTGCCATCCACTTCGGTGTAGAACACCAGCACCTTCACGCCCGGTGTCAGGCCTTCGAAGTTGAACTCTTCCGGCGCCTGGTACTTCTTGCCGTCGTCGAGCGACAGGCTGAGGTTCGTCGTATCGACATTCGTGATGGTGGCCTCGACGTCGGCGCTTTCTGCCGATGCAGTCAGTGGCGAGAGGAAAACAGCCATAGCCATCAGAGCGGCGATCAGAAGGCGCATCGTGCGAATCCCTGGAAATGAATCGGTCTTTTTGCTGGCCATCAGATGCCCCCCAAATATGGCGAAATTTGCCCGCCCCCGCGGTCGTGTGAAATGGATGGCCGGAAAGGCCCCGTGAATCAAGGCGGGCGCAGCGCTCATCCCCGGGATTGTCGGACAAATGCGGCACAGCCGCGCCTTGTCGAGCGGAAATGCAAGTATTTCAGCTGCTTATAAATGCAATTTTAAGGAAACAAGCCGTACCGTTTTGCAACAAACGGGAACTGTCTTTTGCACCTGCCTGCCGCCCTTCGCCGCCATCTGGCGTCCATTGCAGAATGGGCGCGGCCGTCGCTCGTTCCCGCGGCGATTGCCGGCTGCGTCATCCTGACGGCGGGCATCATCTACGAGCGGCAGAACGCGAACATTTACCGCAACGAGCTGCAGAACCATGTCGCGGGCGACCTCGCACTCGTCGGCGCCCGCCTGCAGAGCGAGGTGAACAGCAATGTGGCGGCGCTGCGGAGCGTCGCCAACATGTTCGCCGTGGCGCCGGAGCAGGCGACCCTGCAGTTCAATGTCTTCGCCCGCAAGCTGATGCTGCAGAACACCCATTTCCGCCGTGTCGGCGTCGCACCCGGCGGCAAGGTCACGCAGGCCTTCCCGCTCGATGGCAACCAGCATTATCTCGGCACCAATTTCAGCCGCTTCAACTCCTTCCGCATGGCCGCCCAGACCGATCGCTCGCGCGGGCGCCCGCTGATGTTCGGGCCGGTGGAATTCGCCAAGGGCGGGCGCGGCTTCAACCTCTTCATGCCGGTCTTCACCAATGTCGACGCCCGACCTTACTTCTGGGGTTACATCGACGGGGTGATAGACGAGCGCAAGCTCTTCACCGATGCCGGCCTGATCGATCCCGACCGGCACAACCCGCCGGGCTTTTCAGCGCACTCCGCCGATATCCAACTGGCCATCCGCGATGTCAGCGTACCGGACAACATCGTCGACCCCTTCTTCGGCGATGCCGAGATTTTTGAAAGCACACCCATCGTCCAGGTGCTGGATTTTCCAGGCGGTCGCTGGGAGCTGGCCGCCATTCCGGCGAAGGGCTGGCATCATCCGCCGGAAAACCTGACGCAGATCCGGCTCATCATCATCGCCGCCGCTCTCATCATCATCGTACCGATCTTCCTGACCGGCGGCCTCGTCAGCGAGCGCCAGCGCAACATTGCCCGGCTCAGGGCGCGCGAACGGCAAGTGAAGTCGCTCTCGCAACGTCTCGACATTGCGCTTGACGCGTCCAAGATCGGCATCTGGGAAATCGAGCTTGCAACCGGCGCGCGCAACTGGGACGCCCAGATGCACCGCCTGCATGGCTTCTCTGAAGAGGCGACGCCGAACGATCACGAATGGCGCTCGGTTCTCCACCCGGACGACGTCGCCACCGCCAAGGCCCAGATGGACCTGATCTGCGCCGGCGGCAGCGAATACAAGTCGCAATACCGCATCCTCATGCCGGACGGCAGCTGGCACTATATCCGCAATGTCGGCTCGCGCCTCGCCGGCCCGAACGGCGAAGACAAGCTGACCGGCATCAGCTGGGACGTCACCGAGGACGTGCTGCTCAATCAGGCCCTGAAGACCGCCAAGGAACAGGCCGACATCCAGAACGCCGAGCTTGCCAAGCTGACGCAGCGCCTCGACCTGGCGCTCGATTCCTATGAATGCGGCCTCTGGGAGGCCGATCTGGAGGATGGGCTTACCCTGTGGGACGAGCGCATGCACCAGCTCTACGGCGTCACCAACACGGGAAGCCGCATCACGCACGACACCTGGATCAACGCCATCCATCCCGACGACCGGGAGGAGGCGGAAGGCAAGGCCGACCAGACCATCCGCGAAAACGTGCCCTACATGCGCACCTCACGGGTGGTTCACCCCGATGGGACGATCCGCCATGTGCAGTCGGTCGGCAAGCTCCATGTCGGGCAGGACGGCCGCCGCAAGCTCGTCGGCCTCGCCTTCGACGTCACCAGCGACGTGCAGATGACCGCCCGCCTCAAGGAGGCCAAGGAGCGCTCCGAGCTGCAGAACACCGAGCTGGAGCAGACGACCCGCCGCCTCGACCTCGCGCTCGATTCCTACCAGTGCGGCCTGTGGGAAGCCGACCTGAACCGCGGCCGGACCTTCTGGGACCTCCGCATGCATCAGCTCTATGGGCTGACCTTCACCGATGGCATCGTTACGCAGGAAGCCTGGCTTGGTGCCATGCACCCGGATGACCGGGCAGCGATCATCGAAAACGTCGAACGCTGCATCGCGCAGGACCTGCCCTATGTGCACGAGGCGCGCGTCGTTCTGCCCGGGGGAGAAATCCGCCATGTGCGTTCCGTCGGCAAGATCCACTATGGTCATGGCGCTACCCGCAGGCTCATCGGCCTCGCCTTCGACGTCACCGAGGACGTCGTGCTGCGCGAACATCTCAAGGCCGCCAAGACGCAGACCGACGCCAAGAACCTGGAACTCGAACAGGCGAAGGTCCGCATCGAGCACAACGCCCTGCACGACCCGCTGACCAGCCTTGGCAACCGTCGCAAGCTCGACGACGAACTGACAGCCATCGCCGCGCTCAGCACGACCGCTGACGTGCGCGTCGGCATCCTCCATATCGACCTCGACCGCTTCAAGCAGATCAACGACACGCTCGGCCATGCAGCCGGCGATGCCCTGCTCGTGCATGCCTCGCAGGTGCTGCGCGCCTCGGTGCGCGAGGGCGATCTTGTTGCCCGCATCGGCGGCGACGAATTTGTCGTGGTGGTGGCCGATACGACGGACGAGGCCTATCTCAGCGGATTGTCGCGCCGCATCATCACGCTGATGCAGCAGCCCGTCGAGTATGAAGGCCATCTCTGCCGCTTCGGCGTCAGCATCGGCATCGCGCTCGCCGAGGGCCGGGCGGTCGACACCGCCAAGCTGCTGGTCAACGCCGACATCGCGCTCTACCGCGCCAAGGCGATGGGGCGCAACCGGCACGAATTCTTCACGCAGGCGCTGCAAGCCGAAATCATCTCGAACAAGCGCATCGCCGACGACATTCTGTCCGGCATCGAGAACAACGAATTCGTTCCCTACTACCAGCCGCAGATCGATGCCGGTACGCTGAAGCTCGCCGGTGCCGAGGCGCTCATCCGCTGGAACCACCCGCGCGACGGCCTGCTGACACCTGACCGCTTCCTGAAGATCGCCGAGGACCTCAACGTCATGGCGACGCTCGACCGCATCGTGCTGGAAAAGGCGCTGCTCGACTGTGCCCGCTGGGCGGCGCGCGGCCTGATCATGCCGAAGATCTCGGTCAACGTCTCCGCCAAACGCCTGCGTGACGAAAGCCTGATCGACAGCCTCACCGGCCTTTCCATCCAGCCCGGCCAGATCGCCTTCGAACTGGTCGAATCGATCTTCCTCGACGAGAGCGACGACATCGTTCTCTCCAATCTCGAGCGCATCAAGGCGCTCGGCATCGACATCGAGATCGATGATTTCGGCACCGGCCACACCTCCATCGTCAGCCTGCTGAAGCTGAAGCCCAAGCGCCTGAAGATCGACCGCCAACTCGTCGCGCCTATCCTGTCCTCGCGCGACGAACAGGCACTGGTGCGCTCGATCATCGAGATCGGCCGCTCGCTCAATATCGAGATCGTCGCCGAAGGCGTCGAGACCATGGAACACGCCGAAATGCTCGGCCTGCTGGGTTGCGACCTCCTGCAGGGCTACGCCTTCGCCAAGCCGCTATCGCGCGATGCGTTCCTGGCCTTCGGCACCGAGATGCGCTGGAAACTGGCGTCTTAGGTCTCTTCCTTCAATCGGCGGCTTCCCCTCTCGTCGGGCAGGGTCCCTTCGAGAGCTTCGTTTATGCCGCCATGCTGATCCTGCCGCCTAAATCCTTTGGTAACCATATGTAAGGATTTCGCGCTATGCTGGAATCGACATCACGAACCCACAATCTACGGGAACTCCATATGTTGAATGCGAGCACCATAGGCCCGAGCATCATGGCGGAGCTTGATCGGCACAGATCTGGCCCAAAGATTTCAGATTTCTCGAACTGGAGAACTCCACCAGCATCGGCTGTCCGCACTCTCGATGAACTTCCACCGGAGGCTCGAGAGAGTGTGGGTCGCGCAATCGAAAATGCTAAGCGAGTAAGGGCTGGCTTGCACCTCATGCCACCTGACAGGTCGAAGGACTTCACGGATACAAAGATACGCGAGGCGATTGGCAAGGCCGATATCACCGCCCTGAGCGACGAGCAGGTCGAGCAACAAATCGAGCTTTTTGCTCATGTGAGACACAGCGGCCGCACAGAAGAATTCGCATTCTTCGGAAAGAATGGCGACCAGACGACGACGTCGATGACGCAGTTCATCATCTGGCTTCAGGAGCGCCGGGATGCGGAGACCGACGACGGAACCTATTCACCCAACGTTTCGAAGGCGTAGCCCGAGCGGCCGGCTCGCGCAAAAGCCGACATACTGTGCGAAACCCTTGTCCCACCCCTCTCTTTTCCACTAAGAGAGGGACCACTTCTATCGGGTCCGGTTCCGCTCATGTCGCACAACACTTTCGGTCATCTTTTCCGCGTCACCACCTGGGGCGAAAGCCATGGCATCGCGCTCGGCTGCGTGGTGGACGGTTGCCCGCCCGGCATCCGTTTCACGCTCGCCGAAATCCAGGCCTGGCTCGACAAGCGCAAGCCCGGCCAGTCGCGTTTCGTGACGCAGCGCCGCGAGGACGACCTCGTCAAGGTGCTCTCCGGCGTGATGATGGACGAGGACGGCGAGACGATGATCACAACCGGCACGCCGATCTCCATGATGATCGAGAACACCGACCAGCGCTCCAAGGATTATGGCGAGATCGCACGGCAGTATCGCCCCGGCCACGCCGACTACACCTATGACACCAAATACGGCATCCGCGACTATCGCGGCGGCGGCCGTTCCTCCGCCCGCGAGACCGCGGCGCGCGTCGCCGCCGGCGGCCTTGCCCGCAAGGTGGTGCCGGGCCTCACTGTCCGCGCAGCACTGGTGCAGATCGGCAAGCACAAGATCGACCGCAACAACTGGGACTGGAACGAGGTCAACAACAACCCGTTCTTCGCGCCCGACCCCGCCATCGTTCCCGTCTGGGAAGCGTATCTCGACAGCGTCCGCAAGGCCGGCTCCTCCATCGGCGCCGTCGTGGAAGTCGTCGCGGAAGGCGTGCCGGCCGGCATCGGCGCGCCGATCTACGGCAAGCTCGACCAGGACATCGCCTCCCTCCTGATGTCGATCAACGCCGTGAAGGGTGTGGAGATCGGCGACGGGTTTGCCTCCGCCGAACTGAGCGGCGAAGAAAACGCCGACGAGATGCGCATGGGCAATGACGGCAATCCGATCTTCCTGTCCAACCATGCCGGCGGTATCCTGGGCGGAATCTCGACCGGCCAGCCGGTGATCGCCCGCTTTGCCATCAAGCCGACCTCCTCCATTCTCACCGAGCGCCGCTCGATCGACGCCGACGGCAACAATGTCGACCTGCGCACCAAGGGCCGGCACGATCCCTGCGTCGGCATCCGTGCCGTGCCGATCGGCGAGGCCATGGTTGCCTGCGCCGTTGCCGATCACTACTTGCGCGACCGGGGCCAAACCGGCCGTCTTAAATAGGAGCCTGCCATGAGCTACGACCAGAAGCGTGTCGTCGATGCTATCCGCGCCTTCGAGGCCGGCGAAATCGTCGTCGTCATGGATGACGACGGCCGCGAGAACGAGGGCGATCTGATCGTCGCGGCCGTGCATTGCACGCCGGAAAAGATGGCCTTCATCGTGCGCCACACCTCCGGCATCGTCTGCACGCCGATGCCGCGCGAGGAAGCCAAGCGCCTCAACCTCAACGCCATGGTGGCGGAAAACGATTCGGCGCACACCACCGCCTTCACCGTTTCCGTCGATTTCAAGCACGGCACGACCACCGGCATTTCCGCCGACGATCGTACGCTGACGGTGCGCAACCTCGCCAATCCGAATGTTGGTCCGACGGATTTCGTGCGCCCCGGCCACATCTTCCCGCTCGTCGCCCGCGAGGGCGGCGTGCTGATGCGTTCGGGCCATACCGAAGCCGCCGTCGATCTCTGCAAGCTTGCAAGCCTGCCGCCGATCGGCGTGATCAGTGAACTCGTCAACGACGACGGTACCGTCATGCGCGGTCCGCAGGTGGCGAGCTTTGCCGAGACGCATGGCCTCAAGCAGGTCTCCGTCGCCGACCTCATCGCCTATCGCCAGCGCAAGGAAACGCTGATCGAACAGGTCGACAGCTTCACCATCGACACACCCTACGGCAAGGCCAAGGCGATGACCTACACCCTGCCCTGGGACCCGATGCACCACCTCGCCGTCGTCTTCGGCGACATCCGCGACGGTGTGGACATTCCGGTGCGCCTGCATCTCGAAAATGTCGGCGGCGACGTTTTTGGCGCGGACCGCCAGATCGACGGCATCATGAAGCGCATTGCCGGCGAAGGCCGGGGCGTCATCGTCTACCTGCGCGAGGGCTCGGTCGGCGTCGGCGCCTCGCAGACCGCCCGCAGAAGCAAGCATGAGGGCGAAGGCCACGACGAGGCGCAGGCGCGCGAAAGCGAATGGCTGGAAATCGGTCTCGGCGCGCAGATCCTGAAAGATCTCGGCATCACCTCGATCCGCCTGCTGGCCTCCCGCGAGCGCCACTATGTCGGCCTCGAAGGGTTCGGCATCCAGATCAGCGCGACGGACCTCTGCTGAACTCTGTCGATCACGCTGTAAATTGCCCTTAACACAGAATACAACCTGTGATTAAATTAGCCATGCATCTGTCAGGGGAGGACACAGCATGGCAAGGGGCGGCCCACGCAAGGGTATTCCATCAGGCAAGGGACCGACATCTGGCAAGAGCGGGGGCGTCCACATCGGTGGCCGCTTTTATCTGACCAGTCTTGCATCTGCGACTGCGGGCGGGCGCGTGCTCGACATTCTGCCCGACCTTCCCGACATTCGGGACCGCGCCTACCAGCCGCACCTGCAAAGGCTTGCCCCCCAAAAGACGCCGCGGATCGCCTTTTCCGTGAGAAACCAGGGCCAGACGCAAAGCTGCGTCGGCCATTCGCTCGCCCATATCATCGACGTCTTGCGCTTTGCCGAACCGGACGGGCCAGAGCCCGAGCGCGTCAGCGCGCAGATGCTTTACGAAATGGCACGCAAGAACGACGAGTGGGCCGAGACGATACACGACGGATCCAGCCTGCGCGGCGGGCTCAAGGGTTTCTTCCGCAATGGCGTCTGCACCGAGGGGACACCCGGTGAAGATGCCGCGCCTTGGGTTCTGACCTACGACATCGCCAAAGCGGCTCGGGCAACACGGCTCGGCGCCTATTTCCGCGTCCAGCCGGATATCAGCGACTATCACGCCGCCCTTCAGGAGGTCGGCGCGGTCTACATCTCGGCGCAGATCCATTCGAACTGGGACAAGCCGAAGAACGGCCGCATCGCGCCCGGCGGCACTCCCAAGGGCGGGCATGCCTTCGTGATCGTCGGCTATGATGCGGAAGGCTTCTGGATCCTCAACTCCTGGGGCGAGGAATGGGGCAAGGACGGCACCGCCCACTGGTCCTACGAGGATTGGGCGGCCACGGTGATGGACGCCTGGGTCCTCCAACTCGGCGTGCCCGCGCCGAATGCCTTCAGCGCCGTGCCGAAGGTCACCGCGGCCGAGGCCACTGGGCTGTTCGGCTTCGGGGATCCGAAGCGGGACGACATTCTCGGCCATTTCATCAATATCGACGACGGACGGCTGATCACCCAGGGCAAATACTATTCCCCTTCATCGACCGAGATGCTGGAGACGGTTGACCGGCTGACCAGAACGGATTCGAACGGCGGCAAGGGCTTTTCCGATCTCGTGATCTACGCCCATGGCGGGCTCAACACCACGGTGGCGGAGTCCAAGCGCATTTCCGCCTGGAAACGCAGCGAAATCTTTACGCGCAACCGCATCTACAATTTTCATCTCATGTGGGCCTCCGGATTCTTCGATGAGGTCTTCGGGTCGATGTCGAACAAGCTGGCCGGTCTCGCCGGTGGGGGGCTATGGGACCCCGTTTTCGAAACGGGGCTCGGCAAAGATGCCGGTCAGAAGGCATGGCGCAACATGAAGGGGGACGCCGAGGCCGCCTTTTTCGACCGGGGCACCAACTCCACCCTGTCCGACGAGGAGGAATATGGCGGCGGGATCAAGGGCCTGAGACCGCTGCTGAAGGCTCTCGACACCGCCGAAAACAGACCACGACTCCATCTCGTCGGGCACAGCGCTGGTTCCATCGTTCTCGGGCGGCTGCTTTCGGCCTTCGACAAGTTCGGGCTGAAGAATACCGAAATCGCCAGCGTCCACCTGATGGCGCCGGCTTGCACGGTCAAGTTCTTCGAGGACCATTACCAACCGCTGCTCTCCGGCAAGGGCAAGGCGACCCTGTCGGGCAAGATCCATCTCTACATGATGACCGACAAGCTGGAACAGGACGACATCGTCGGGCTTGATACGGTCCTCCTGCCCGCCTACAGCCGTTCGCTGCTCTATCTGGTCTCCCGCGCCTATGAAGAGAAGCCAGGCACGCCGCTCGCCGGCATGGAGATTTTCCAACCCGACATACCGAAATCGAGCAAAATGACCGTTGACCTCTCGTCCGGCGCTTCCGGCGCGAAGACCCAATCGACGTCGCATGGCGGGTTCGACAACGACGCGGCGACGCTTGCGACCATCATGGAGCGCATCCTGGGGGCAAAGCCGAAGAAACCGCCCATTCCAAGCGAGATGGAGGGATATTGACCCCAGGACGATCTGGCAGAATATCCTGCGGCCATGAAACGTTTGCCTCGCAGCGACGCAACCATCGGGGGCAATACGGCATGTGGGATTTCAGCATCGGCAAGACCATCGGCATTCTGCTGAAGACCATGCCCTTCATCCTCACCCGGATGGTAATCTACTTCTCGATCACACTTGCCTTCATCCTGGCAACGGGGGTGGGTGCCGGTATCGGCTATGGCGTGGGCTCGGTCACTGATAGCCCGGAATCCTTTGCGGTCTGGGGCGGTTTCTTCGGCATGGGGTTGGTCGGCACGGCCGTCTACTGGGCGCGGGAATGGCTGCTCTACATGGTCAAGACCGCGCATATCGCCGTCATCGTCAAGCTGATCGACGGCGAGGCCCTGCCGGACGGCAAGGGGCAGGTTGCCTATGGCCGCGAGATCGTCACCGCCCGCTTCGGCGAGGCGAACATGCTTTTTGCGCTCGACCAGCTCATCAAGGGCGTCATCGCCGCCATCACCGGGCTCATCGGCGGCGTTGCCGCCTTCCTGCCGATCCCGGGCCTCGACGGCATCACGCGCTTTGCCAATACGGTCATCCGCCTGTCGCTGACCTATGTCGACGAGATCATCCTCGGCTACAACATCCGCACCAAAAGCGACAATGCCTGGGAAAGTTCGCGCCGCGGCCTCGTGCTCTATGCGCAGAACGGGCTGAAGATGGTGAAGAACGCCGTCTGGCTCTCCATCTTCCTCTGGATCCTCTCGATCGGCGTGTTCCTGCTGGCCCTCGCGCCGGCGGCCGCCATCCTCTACGTCTTCCCTGGCGAGATCGCCGGCTACAGCTTCATCATCGCGCTCGTCTTCGCCTGGGCCTTCAAGGCAGCCGTGCTGGAGCCCTTTGCGATCACCGCGCTGATGGCCGTCTATTTCGACACGATCCGCGGCCAGGTGCCGGACCCCGAATGGGACGCGAAGCTCGCCGGCGCGTCGGAGAAATTCCGGGCGCTCACGGAAAGCGCCAGGGGTGCCTTCGGTGGACGGCCGGTCTCGGCGTAGAGCCACGCCGCGCATTTTTCCCCACCGCTACGGAATGGAAAGAGTTTTAACTATTCCGATTACCGGAAGTTGTAGATTTGACTCTACCATCCCCTTTCAGCAAACCGCTGGGGGATTTCCATGCGTCTGTTCGTCGTTCTCTTGCTGGCGACAATGCTGGCCGCGCTGTCGTTCACCGATGATGCCGAGGCCCGCCGTCGCGGCTTTTCCTTCAGCGGCAGCCGGGCGAAACCTCAATCCCTGCCCGTCATCATTCCCATCCCGGGCGGCGGTTCATCCGTCGTCTTCGTCAAGGAACTGCCAGATATCACGGCGTTCAAGTTCCAGGACAAGGGCTTCTACGATCTCGGCTACAAGTTCAGCACGTTCGGTGGCGGAGAATGGGTCGGCTATTTCAAGAGCAAGTCCAGCTATGTCAGACTTGATCAGGAAAAGGTCAAACAGTTCGTACTGCCGGCAGTCGGACTGACGGAAGCCGACACACCCACACGCGGGGTCGGCGGCCAGCTGATGGTCGGGCTCCTCTGGATCATCGGAGCGGTTGTCGCCGCTGGCTTCGCCCTGCTGCGCTCGTCGGGCCTGCGCCGCGCCATTTTCACCCCGCGGGGCCGAACGGAAACAGAGGATGACCTCGACGAGCGGCGCTTTTCCGCTGGCAGAGCGGAGCCATCTCTCCAGCTAAAGCCGAACATGGCGGCGGTGCCGCGCGCGCAATCGGCCGCACCATCCTTCAGCCGCGCCGTTCCAGCCAACGCCTTTGGGAAAAGGCGTTAGCCCTCCCCGCGCCACCCATCGAGATACCGCACCTCCTCCACGCCCGAGAACTTCGCCAGACGGGCCAGCTCGGCCTCCAGCTTCTCCAGCCGCCCCGCCGAGGCGCGGACCTTCGGCTCCCACCACAGCCGCTTGACGTCGAGCGTGCCGGCCTTGCGGTCGGCCTTCATGTCGATGCGGCCGACGAGGCGGTCGCCTTCGAGCAGCGGAAAAACATAGTAGCCGTATTGCCGCTTGGGCTCCGGCACGAAGACTTCGATGCGGTAGAAATAACCGAACAGCCGTTCCGTGCGATTGCGGTCACGGATCAGCGGATCGAAGGGCGAGAGCACGCGTAGTCTTGCGGGCGGCTCGGGGATATCGCCGAGGTTTTGCGGAAAGTCGGCGAAAGCATGGGAGGCACGCGGCTTGTCGCCGTCCGCCGTTTCGATGGCGACGGGGCGCAGTTCGTCTCGGTGCGTTTCCACCCAGGCTTTCGCCTCCTCCGGCGAGATCAGCGCCCAGAAGGCGGCAAGCTCGCCATGGGTGGCAAAGCCCAGCCTTGTCAGCGCGCTGCGGCAAGCCCAGTCGACGAAGGCGTCATGTTCGACATCCGGCTCATGGTGATGCGCCGG
This sequence comes from Sinorhizobium sp. RAC02, assembly GCF_001713395.1. Taxonomy (NCBI): domain Bacteria; kingdom Pseudomonadati; phylum Pseudomonadota; class Alphaproteobacteria; order Hyphomicrobiales; family Rhizobiaceae; genus Sinorhizobium; species Sinorhizobium sp. RAC02. The sequence goes on from NZ_CP016450.1 coordinate 2,157,024, forward strand.
CACGACCCGTTCGGTAAGGTCATAGACCTTCTGGAAGTTTTCCCGCCGGGCGATCGCCAGCCTGCCGGTGTGCCAGAGAAATTCGAGCGCCGTCTTGTTCGGATGCCAGTTCCACCAGCCGCCGGACTTATGCTCGTCCGTTTTCAGATCGCGCGATAGGACAGGCCCACCGGAGGCGATGCGCTCATAGGTTTCCTCGAATGTGGCGTCAAAACCCTCGCCCTGCCATCTGCGCCACCGTTCCAGGATCGACGCTTCCTTGCGGCGGAAACGATGTTTCCAATAGCGGTAGAATTCACTCGGGATGATGGAGGCATCGTGCGTCCAGTGCTCAAAGAGCTCGCCATCCGTCTCCAGCAGTTCCGTCAGGTGCTCGCGCCGGTATGTCTGGTTGCGCGAGAAGAGGATCTGGTGATGTGCCCGTTCGACGGTGGCGATGCTGTCCACCTGCACGAAGCCGATATCGTGGATGAGCTGCAACAGCCCTGCCTTGCCGAGCAGGCGACCGGGTGGTCCGCTGAGGCCCTGGCGGGCGAGGAAGATGCGCCGGGCCTCGGCATTGGAAAGCAGAATCGTCATGGCTGGATGATAGACACATATTCCCGTTTTGTTCCAGTCATTTTCTGTCGGCGGACATCAGGCCGATGCGAGCTCCTTCAACATTTTCCGTCGATTGTTCAACATTATTGCAGGCACCGACACAAAAGCGCTTCGCAGTTCCCTTGGAATTGCTTATAGGTCCACCACCCATCTGCGAACCGGGACCCCGCTCTTGGACATCGTTTTCTCTGCCGCCACGGTGAGCTATGCCGGACGCACCGCGCTCCAGCCGCTGGATTTACGGCTTGCCGAGCAGCGCATCGGTGTCGTGGGCCTCAACGGTTCCGGCAAGACGACCATGGCGCGGCTGATCAACGGCCTCGTCAAACCGACGACCGGCACAGTGACGGTGGGCGGGCTCGATACGATGGCGGACGAGGTTGCCGCGCGCGGAAAAACCGGCTTCATCTTCCAGAACCCGCAGCACCAGATGATCCTGCCGATCCTCTCCGAAGACATCGCCTTCGGCCTGAAGAATCGCGGCTTCGGCAAGGTCGAGATCGCGGAGAAGACCGAGGCGGTGCTTGCGCGTTTCGGCATTTCGCACCTGGCGCGCCGGCGTGTCCATGAGCTTTCCGGCGGAGAAACGCAGCTTGGCGCCATTGCAAGCGTGCTCGTCACCGGCCCGGAGCTTCTGATCCTCGACGAGCCGACCAACCAGCTCGACCTGAAGAACCGCGCGCTCATCGCGCGCACCATCGAAGGCCTGCCGGAGCAGGTGCTCGTGATCACGCACGACCTTGCGCTACTCGAAGGCTTCGACCGGGTGCTGGTCTTCCACGAAGGGCGGCTTGCCGCAGACAGCGACCCGGCCGAAGCGATCCGCGCCTACCGGGAAATCGCCGCATGCTGAACGGGCTCGACATCGAGGGCACTTCGCTGCTGCATCGCATGCCCGTGCGCGGCAAGCTGATTGTGCTTTTCGTCGCGGCCATTGTGCTCTTCGTTACCTCGGACCTGCGCCTTCTCGTACCCGCGCTTGTGCTGGCTGCAGGGCTCTATCTGTCGACCGGCATCGGCATCCGGGAAGCAGCGCGGCGCACACGGTTCGTGCTGTTCACAGTGCTGATTGTCGCAGTGGCGAACTATCTCTTTCATTCGCTGCATGAGGCGCTCGTCGTGTTTTGCCGCCTGTCCACGCTGGTGCTGCTGGCCGCGGCCGTCACCGCGACGACGGGCATTTCCGCCTTCATGGACGAGATCACCCGGCTCATCACGCCGCTGGAGCGATTCGGTTTCGTGCGGGCGGCGGATGTCAGCCTTGCCGTTGGCCTCGTCATCCGTTTCGTTCCCGAGATTTTTGCGCGCTATCAGGATATCGCCGACGCGCACAGGGCGCGCGGCCTGCCGGTGCGACCGCTTTCCACACTGACGCCGCTCATCATCCTGACGCTGAAGGATGCGGATACGATCGCCATGGCGATTGACGCCCGCGGTTTTCGGCGGCACTAAATGCCAACCCAATTTTGTCCATCCGGGAACCTCGACATGACCACCAGAGACATCGTCCTCGTCGCCCTCTTCGCCGCGATCATCGTGGTACTGGGCCTGCTGCCGCCGATCACGCTCGGTTTCATACCGGTGCCGATCACCGCGCAGTCGCTCGGCGTCATGCTGGCCGGCTGCATCCTCGGCGCCAAGCGCGGTGCTGGCGCCGTGCTGCTCGTCCTGCTGCTCGTGGCGATCGGCCTGCCGGTTCTCTCCGGCGGTCGCGGTGGCCTTGCCATTTTCGCAAGCCCGACCGGCGGCTACCTCGTCGGCTGGGTCTTCGGCGCCCTCGTCTGCGGCCTGATCGCCGAGCGCTTCGTTCGGGAAGACCAGGGGGAGCTTACGCAGTTTCTCGCCTTCCTGGGCGCATCCGTCATCGGCGGCATCGCCGTCGTCTACCTCTTCGGCATTCCGTGGCTCGCCTATGTGAGCGGCAAGGCGTTTTTCCAAACGGCCCTCGCCTCGCTTGTCTTCATTCCCGGCGACCTCATCAAGGCGTTTGTCGCCATGCTGGCCGGCCGCGCCGTGCTTGCAGGTTATCCGCTCCTGCCGCAGCGTGCCTGAGCCTGAGCCCATGCCGCTTTCCGGCGCACTCGAACAGCACGCCGCCAACAATCCTGCGAACCCGGCCTTCCATCTGGAGGACCGGGTTCTCTCCTACCGTGCGTTGACTGCGACGGCGCGGCGTCTCTTCGCAGCGTTCTCCAATCTGACGCCTGAAGGCTGCAGTACGATCGGGCCGCAAAACCGGCTCATCGCCATCGTCACCGGTAACCACGCGCTCTTTCCCGCCGCCTTCGCCGCAGCGACGGCCGGCAACAATTGCGCCGCCCTGATCGATCCGCACCTGCCGGAACCGGTTCGCCGCCGGATGATCGAAAAGCTCGATCCCGATCTCATCGTCATCGCAGACGGCCCTGCCCTTCTTGTCCGCAGCCCACGCGACGGCAACAACGCGACCATCGCCGAAGAAGCCTCCTTCGGCGCGCCGCCGCTCCCGGAGGGCAATGGCGACGATCCGTTCCTGATCGTCTTCACGTCCGGCACCACCGCCGACCCGAAACCGATCATCCGTGATCGCCGCTCCTGGCGTGCCAGCCTCGCAACCGGTGCCCCCTTCTTCGGCATCGACGCGACGGCGAGCACCTATGCACCCGGCCCGCTCGCGCACGGCCTTGCGCTCTACGCGATGACGGAGACGCTGCTTGCCGGGGGTACCTTCCATTCCGCCAGGCATTTCGAGGCCGCGGAGGCGCTGAAAACCATCCGGGGCAACGCCGTGCGCCGCCTGGTCCTCGTGCCCACGGTGCTGCGCCGGCTTTGCGAGAGCGACGGCGCGGAAGGGGTGACGGCGATCACCATTGCCAGCGCCAAACTGACGGCTGCCGACCACGCGCTGTGCAGCAAGACATTTCCCGGGGCTGCGCTTCGCGAATATTATGGGGCCTCGGAGCTCGGCTTCATCACCGCCACCGCGCCGGGCGATCCCGCCTCCTCCACCGCCGTCGGCACGGCTTTTCCCGGCGTTCGGCTCTCCATTCTGGACGGCGCCGGCAAGGCGCTGCCCGCGGGCGAAACCGGCACCATCTTCGTCGAAAGCCCGCTTGTCGCCACCGGCTATCTTGGTGCTGGCGACGGCGCGGGGCTTGCCCGTTTCGGCAGCCTTGCCACCGTGGGCGACCTTGGATTTCTCGAGGCGGACGGTACGCTGCATCTCCTCGGCCGCTCCGGCGGCATGGTGCTCTCGGGCGGCAACAATATCTATCCGTCCGAAGTGGAAGCAGCGCTCCTCGGCCTGCCGCATGTTCGCGCCGCCCATGTCTTCGGTGTCGAGCATGCCGATCTCGGCAGCGAGCTGGTCGCCGTCATCGAACCGAGCGGATCGGACCTGACGCCGGACGGGCTTTCGGCAGCGATGGCCGAAGTGCTGCCACGCTACAAGCAACCGCGGCGGCTCTGGCTTTGCCGCGCCATGCCGGTGACACCCTCCGGCAAGGTCGAGGCGAAGATGGTGCGGCAGTGGGTGGTGGAGGGCAGCAATGCGCTCGAACGGCTCTTCTGACCCCAGCCGGATTCCCGTCATCGCCGCGGCGTTTCGCACGCCGATCGGCCGCGTCAACGGTTCGCTTTCGGCTATCGAGCCGGCCAATCTCGCCGCGCCCCTCATTCGCCATATCCTCGCCGAGACCGGGCTCGCGCCCGAGGCCGTGGATGACGTGATCCTCGGCAATGCCGCCAACAGTGCGGGCAATCTCGCCCGCCTCGCCGCGCTGGAGGCGGGCCTGCCGATCAGCGTGCCGGGCATAACGGTGGACCGGCAATGCGGCTCGGGGCTGGAGGCGATCGCGCTGGCGGCCCGGCTCGTGCAGGCGGGCGCCGGCCGCTTCTACCTTGCCGGCGGCACGGAGAGCAGCAGCCGGGCGCATCTGCGCTTTCGCCCGTCCACCACGCCCGGCGGTGAACCGGAGCCGGTGCGCCGCGCCCGCATGGCGCCGGATGCCGTCGGCGATCCGGACATGGGCATCGCCGCCGAGAATGTCGCTGCGCACGCCGGTATCAGCCGCGCGCGGCAGGATGCCTTCGCGCTCGAAAGCCACCGCCGCGCCGTCGCGGCCGCAAAGGCAGGCCAGTTTGACGGCGAGATCGTGCCGGTCGAGACGCCCTCCGGTATGGTCTCCCGCGATGAATGCCCGCGCGAAAACACCTCGCTGGAGAAACTCGCCGCGCTGAAACCCGTCTTCCGGCCGAACGGCACCGTGACGGCGGGCAATGCCTGCCCGGTCAATGATGGCGCATCGGTCGTGCTGGTCACCTCGCTTGCCGAGGCGCGCAATCTTGGCCTGACGGTGTTGCTGGAGATTATCGACAGCGCGGTGGCGGGCGTCGACCCCAACCTGCTCGGCCTTGGACCGGTGCCGGCGATGCAAAAACTCGTTGCGCGCAATCCGGGGCTCGACGTCGCGGCTATCCCGTTCCTCGAGTTCAACGAGGCCTTCGCCTCGCAGGTGCTGGCAAGCCTCGATGCGCTCGGGGTCGATCCCGCGGCGGTCAACCGCGGCGGCGGGGCGCTGGCGCTCGGCCATCCCTATGGCGCCTCCGGCGCGATCCTCGTCACGCGGCTTTTCGCGCAGATGCGGGCGGCCGATGCCGGGACCACGGCACTCGCCATGATGGGCATCGGCGGCGGCATGGGTATTGCGACTTTGTTTCAAAAAACGGGAGGAACGATTTGAGCGACAAGATTTATTCAGGCGGCTGCCTGTGCGGCGCCGTCCGTTTCGCGGCGACGGGGCCGGCGGAAAAGCCGCATACCTGCTCCTGCCGCTTCTGCCAGCAGCATACCGGCGCGCCGACCGCCGCTTGGGTGGAGTTTCCCGCAGAGCGCCTGCAATGGACAGGTGCCGGCGGAACACCCTCGACCTGGCGCTCCTCCGACTATTCCAGCCGCGCCTTCTGCCCGGCCTGCGGCAGTTCCATCGGCGCGATCGACGACGAACCGGTCGTGGCGCTGCTCATCGGCGGCTTCGACGACCCGGCCGATCCGGCGCTGGCGCCGCAATACCATTCGTTCGAGGATTGCCGGCCGGGCTGGCTGCAGGTCGAGACGGCGTCAGCCGAGGAATAATTTCAGCCAATCGCGCACCGGCTGCGGCACATTGACGGGCTGGCGGGTCGCCGGATCGACGGCGACCCAGACGATCTCCAGATCGGCGACCGGAGCGCCCTCGCAGGACATAGCGACGGCAAAGCTCAGCGAGGTCGCGCCGATGCGCGCGACCGAGACCTTCAGGCGGGCGAGATCGTCGAGCCGGAGGCCGCGATGGAAGGTGCAGCCGGATTTGCGGACAAAATAGACCGGATCGTTCGCACCATCCGGCCGATGCCGCCAGAGGCCGGCGACGGCGGCTTCGGCATGGGCGTAGTAGGCGGCATTGTGCATATGCCCGTGCATGTCTATATCGCGGAAGGGTATCCTGATATCGCTCACCGTGATGTCTACCGTCTGTTCCACGTCGACCCCCGGGATAAACCATGCTTCGTGCCGTTGTTAGAGCGTTCGGCGATCCCCGGCAAGTGATCGGCCTCGAAGAGACGGAGCGGTCCGCACCCGGCCCCGGCGAGGTGGAGATCCGCATCCGGCGCGCGGCCATCAACCCCTCCGACCTCATTCCCGTCACCGGCGCCTATCGCAGCCGCACCGCCCTGCCCTTCGTGCCCGGTTTCGAAGGTGTCGGCGAAATCGTCGGGCTTGGCGAGGGTGTCACCGGCCTTGCGCCGGGCCAGCGCGTGCTGCCGATCGGTGCGAGCGGGCTGTGGCAGGACTATCTCGTCCGCCCGGCTGAGCGGTGTTTTGCGGTGCCCGACGATCTTTCCGACGACCAGGCGGCCATGGCCTATGTCAATCCGTTGACGGCCTTCCAGCTGGTCAATGCCGTGCAGGCGCAATTCGGCAGCGTGCGCGGCCAGCGCATCGGTGTCACCGCCGCCGCCTCGGCGATCGGAAAGATGCTGCTGGTGCTGCTGGCGGAGGCCGGTTTTCAGCCCGTCGCCCTCGTGCGCAGCGCCGCGACCGCGGCCCGGCTGAAGGAAAGCTTTTCGGGCGATGTCGTCGTGCAATCCTCACCGCCGCTTGACGCGGTTCTCGATGCTGTCGGCGGAGAGCCCGGCAATGCGCTGTTCCGGCATATCCGCCCCGGCGGCGCGTTCATCCAGTATGGTGCGCTCTCCGGCCTGCAACTCGATCCGATGCTGGTTGCCAGGCGCCGCGAAGACGTCGCCTTCTCCTTCCTCTGGCTGCGCAACTGGGTGCATTCCGCCCCGCGCGCCGAGATCGAGGCAGCCTTTGCGCGCAGCTTTGCCGGCATCCGCACCGGTGTGCTCGGTTCCGCCGTCGACAGGGTTTTCGCCTTGTCCGCGCTTGCCGCAGCGCTTGCCCGGCAGGACGATCCGGCGCGCAGCGGAAAACTGCTCCTTGCGCCGTGACGGTTGAAAAGGGTGGACATCGGCCCATTTCCCGTGGACCTCGCCAACCGCAATGGGTAGCTTCCGGCCATGACGACGTTTCTCTTCGAGAACCCGATCTTCCTCGAGCATCACACGCCTGAGGGCCACCCGGAGCGATCGGACCGCATCCGGGCGATCAATCTTGCGCTGGAGCATGAGCGCTTTGCGCCCCTGGTGCGCGAAAAGGCCCCGCAGGCGAACGAGGATTTCGTGCTGCTCGCCCATCCCGAAAGTCACCTCAGGGCGGTGATGTCGGCGATTCCCGAAGAGGACATCAACCAGGTCGAGGCGGATACCTATGCCAGCCCCGCCAGCTTCCAGGCCGCGCTGACGGGTATCGGCGGTGCGATCGCCGCCGTTGACGCCGTGTTTTCCGGCAAGGCGGACAATGCCTTCGTCGCCGCCCGCCCGCCCGGCCACCATGCCGAGCGCAACAAGGCGATGGGCTTCTGCTTCTTCAACAATGCCGCCATCGCCGCCCGCCATGCCCAGAAGGCGCACGGCGCCGAGCGCGTCGCCATCGTCGACTGGGATGTGCACCACGGCAACGGCACGCAGGACATTTTCTACGACGACCGCTCCGTGCTGTTCTGTTCGACGCACCAGATGCCGCTCTATCCCGGCAGCGGCGCGAAGGGCGAGACGGGCGCCGGCAACATCGTCAACGCGCCGCTTTCCGCCAATGACGGCAGCGACCATTTTCGCGAGGCCTTCAAGTCGCGTGTGCTGCCGCGCGTCGCGGACTTCAAGCCCGACATCATCATCATCTCCGCCGGCTTCGATGCGCATCACCGCGACCCGCTGGCGCAGATCAATCTCGTCGCCGACGATTTCGACTGGGCGACGGCAAAGCTGATGGAACTTTCCGAAAAATCGGCTAACAACCGGGTGGTCAGCCTGCTGGAAGGCGGCTACGACCTCACGGGCCTTGCCGAATCCGCCGCCACCCATATCTACCGCCTGATGAGAGGCTGACCATGAGCAACCCCGCCCCTGCCGCCCCGGATGTTTCCGCGCTCTCCTTCGAACAGGCCGTCGAGGAACTGGAAAAGATCGTCGCCGCCCTCGAGCGCGGCGACGTGCCGCTCGACCGTTCGATCGAGATCTACGAGCGTGGCGAAGCACTGAAGAAACATTGCGAGACGCTGCTGTCGGCCGCCGAAAACCGCATCGAAAAGATCCGCCTCGACCGCGCCGGCAAGCCGCAGGGCACGGAGCCGCTCGACGGGGCGTAGTTGGCCCGCGAAGGTTGAATTTTTCCTTGACATAAAACACGCTGCAATTTTACCTCTAGCCACCGTATGATCGGCGGCTAGAGCTCTCTTTCGTACAGCGCTGGAGCCCTTGATCGAGTAACGTTTTGGACTGCCCTCGATTCATTGAATGGATAGCGTGCCTGCGCATCGGCATAACCCCATAAAAAGAACGCGTTGGCATAAAGGGGCTGCTTGCAATGGCTGAATTTACCGGCACCGAGGGTATCGACCGTTTCGTCGGCGGAAGCGAAGACGACTATTTCTATTTCTTTCCCGGCTTCATGACGCCAACCGACAAGGTCCGCGGTGGTGGGGGCGACAACGCCCTGGTTCTGATCAACGATTTTGCCCAGCCATGGAAGATTTTCCAAACCGACTGGCCAACCCTGTCGAATATCCAAGGCATCGCTCTCATTTCGCGGAACACCGAAGGGTACGATCACGCCGGTTTCAAGCTGGCTTTCGACAACACATTCTTCAAAATGAACAAGGTCGAGCAATTCACCCTGGATGCGTCCAGGCTCGACCTCGATGGCGGACGACTGGAACTCTCTGCCTCCACCGTCACGAACATGTCGTTCGACATTTATGGCTCCATGGGACGCTACTCAACCGATGGCTTCGAGCGGGACAGCTACGACAACCTGCGAACGGGCAGCAAAAACGACAGATTCATCTACTACGCCAACTCGCTGATAGACGACAAAATCGATGGCGGAGCCGGAACCGATACAATCGTGCTGGTTGGCGCGGGCGGCACGACGACCGTGAACGGTAAGGAAAAGATGGCCCCGAATGGCTTTACCACGCTGACCGGGGTCAAGAATGTCGAGAAAATCGTCGTCACGGATTTATCCGCAGGGCAGTCTCGTACAATCGATTTTGGTGATAGCAGTCGTTATGTGGGTCGCAACGCGATCGAAATCTCGACGGACCACAACTATGGGACGGAGAAGGCCGCAAAGGCCGTTGACGGGAAGCTGATCATCGATGGATCGGGAATTAAATCTCTGCAGAGCATGCTCGACGTCACGGGTGGCAACGCGGGAGATATCCTGATCGGCGGAGCCGCCGATGACAGCCTGTCCGGCGGCAAGGGAAATGATATTCTGGTCGGCGGAAGCGGAGCAGACCGGCTTTACGGCGGCTCAGGAAATGACACCTTTATCGGCGATTCCAGCCTTTACGCCGGTGATTATGAAATCCTTTGGATGTTCACAGGTAGACCCGGTGTCGACAAAATGTATGGCGGCGAAGGGAACGACGTCTTCAAGCTGTCATGGGAGTACTGGAACCCGAAATACAATACAGACTTGGTTGCGGGGGGCGCCGGAATCGACACGATACAGATTTCAGGACGAGACATTCCGGCAGATATACTGAATACCATGACCGTCTCTGGCATTGAAATTATCGACTTCGTCGAAAACGAGGTTACCTTTACCGTCGGCCAAGCGTTTCTGAAGAAAAACCATGACGAAAACGGGCGGCTGTGGATCCAGAATAAAGCCGGCATGTCCGGCGGCACGGTAACAATCGACGCCTCGGGCGTGACGGATACTAAATATTCGGTGCATATTGCTGTTCGCTCGCCAGGAGTAGACGTTCTTTCCGGCGGCATGGGTAATGATATTTTCGACTACTCGCTTACCAGCAAAAAGCGGTTCTCAGATTCGAGCGGGTTGACCACCATTGACACCATAACAGGTGGCGGCGGGTTCGATACGATCCTCGTTCTGGAAGGACGCAAAAGCACGCTCGGCCGCAAGATCACCGGCGTCGAGGAATTGAAGATCGTCAATACATCCGCCAGCGGCGATAAAACGGACGTCGTTCTAGCGACAGCCGAAGCCATAACGATTAATGGCAGCCGGCTTGGTGCCAATGATAGCCTGGTCGCTGAGGGGCGTTCTGCCAGGGCTTCCGTGCAGATCATCGGCGGCAAGGGCGATGATGTCCTTTCTGGCGGACGCGCAAACGACACGTTGCGTGGCGGCGATGGCGACGACGCTCTGACCGGCAACAAGGGTTCGGACAGACTTACAGGCGGCAAGGGCGCGGATCATTTCGTTTTCGCCGATGCCTCCGATTCGCTTCCGACAACGGGAGCGCGCGACGTCATCACCGACTTCAAACAAAGCGAAGGCGACAAGATCCATCTCCTGCATGAGGGATCACCTGCATATTCCTTCGTTGGAGCCAGCCCCTTCAGCGGCAAGGTAGGAGAGGTGCGAAGCTTTGTTTCGACTGGCAAGACCTATGTGCAGCTCGACGTGGACGGTGATGGCGTTGCAGATCTGGGTATTATACTCGTCGGAACGGTAACCCTCACGCAAAGTGATTTCATACTATAGCCCCGGCAAGCCGCAGGGCACGGAGCCGCTCGACGGGGCGTGAGCCTCAGAGCTGTGCGGCGATCGCGGCCTTGTCGATGATCGACCAGACATTGCGGATACGCGCATCCTCGAATTCGTAGAAGACATTCTCCGTGAACAAGACTTTTCGGCCGTTCACCGGCAGGCCGAAGAGAGTGCCGACCGGCGTGCATTCGAACAGCAGCCGGCTGGCGACGTGCGGCGGGTCGGTGACCAGGAAATCGATGTTGAAGCGCAGGTCGGGAATGGCGCGAAAATCGCCTTCCAGCATGGTGCGGTAGCCCGACAGGCCGATGCGCGCGCCATTGTAATGCACGTCCTGGTGGACGAAGCTGCCGAGGTTCGGCCAATCCTGCTTGTTGAGACAGCCGATATAGCCGCGATAGAGGGCTGCAATTTCGTCCTTGGTCATGCGTTTTTCCTGCTTCCGGCAGTGGATGTCTCCAATATGGCGCGGCCCGCAATAAAGGCCAGAGGCATGAAAGCCTGACCACAGCGTCAACAGCGGCTGCCCTATCCCTCCCCCTCTCCGCCGGCTAGCATGCCGTCACAAACCAACGACAGGAGGGCGTAATGAGCTTCTTTCCCGGCAAGGACCCCGAGGCTGGCGATGCACCGGCGTGCGACGCACTGGAGCTGCTGATCATTCCGCGCACCAGCGATATCGGCGGGCTGGAGGTACGGCGTGCGCTGCCGACGGCAAAGCGGCGGCTGGTCGGCCCGTTCATCTTCTTCGACCGGATGGGCCCGGCGCTCCTGCGCGCCGGCGAGGCGATCGACGTCAAGCCGCATCCGCATATCGGGCTTTCCACCGTCACCTATCTCTTCGACGGCGAGATCAAGCACCGCGACAGTCTCGGCACCGAGATGGTGATCGCCCCCGGTGACCTGAACCTGATGACGGCGGGACGCGGCATCGTGCATTCGGAGCGCTCGCCGGAAAACCTGCGCGGCCATCCGCAATCCATCTCCGGGCTCCAGACTTGGCTCGCCTTGCCCGACAGCCATGAGGAGATGGCCCCGGTCTTTGCCCACACGACGAAGGCCGAGCTTCCGGCTTTCTCGGCCGACGGCATCACCGGACGCACCATCATCGGCAAGTACGAAGGCCACGCCTCGCCCGTCAGCGTGCCGACCGATACGCTCTACACCGACCTGATGCTGGCGCCGGGTGCTGCCGCGCCGCTCGCGGCGGACTGGGAGGAGCGTGCGGTCTATGTACTCTCCGGCACGCTCGACGTGGCGGGCGATGTGTTCGAGGCGGACCGCCTGCTCGTCTTCCGCCCCGGCGATGCGATTACCCTGAAGGCGGGGCCGCAAGGCTGTCACATCATGCTGTTCGGCGGCGCGGCGCTCGGCTCGAAACGCTATATCTGGTGGAACTTCGTCTCCTCCTCCAAGGAGCGCATCGAGCAGGCCAAGGAGGAATGGCGCACCGGCCGTTTCGATATCGTGCCCGGCGACGAGGAAGAGTTCGTACCGTTGCCGGCGGGATGATGCATAGGCGATTGACTATTTAGTTGAGATGCGATTGCGATTTGCATCTCTCCCGCCCGCACACCCTATCTTCGAGTATGCTCTTCGGCGCGTTGAGAGCCGCGGATGACGAAAGGGGAATAAGCGGCCTTGACTAATTCATAGCCATACAGCTATAAGAAAATCCATAGCCACCGAGGTATGGATTAGTGACCGAACCGCAAGACACCCTGTTCCGCACGCTGGCGGACCCGACGCGCCGGGCGCTGTTCGAGCGGCTTTGCCGCGAAGGCGAAAAGACCGTCGGCGCACTGACGGCCCAGGCCGGCGTTTCACAGCCAGTCGTTTCCAAACACCTCAGCCTGCTCAAGCAGGCCGGCCTCGTGCGCGACCGCCACGAGGGTCGCCAGACGCACTACAGCGCCCAGCTCGGTGCGCTTGCCCCGCTGATCGACTGGACCAGCCAGATGGCGCGGTTCTGGGAATCGCGGTTCGATGATCTTGAAAATTTGCTGAGGAGAATGGACCAATGACCGTTGCATCAGAGACGCGTTCCGTCGTCGTCGAGCGCGATATCGCCCACCCGCCGGAAAAGCTGTGGCGTGCGTTGACGCAGCCGCACCTGATTACGGAATGGCTGATGCGGAATGAGGATTTTCAGCCCGCCGTCGGTAAAACGTTCAGGCTCAGCGGCGACTGGGGCGGTGTCGATTGCGAGGTCTTGACCGTCGAGCCGGGCAAAACGCTGACCTATACTTGGAACTACATGCATGACGATCCTGCCTTTGATCTGCGCAGCGTGGTATCCTTCACGCTCACGCCGACGGCCAACGGCACGCTTCTGCGCATGGAGCAGACAGGCTTCCGGCCGGAACAGAAGCAGGCCTTCGGTGGCGCCCGCCACGGCTGGCAGGCGCATTTCACGAACCTCGAACGGGTTCTGGCGGGACTGGAATAAGGGAGGAACGGCAATGCGCTGGAACATGCGGATCCGCCAGGTTCACCGCTGGCTGTCGATCGTCTTCACGCTCGCCGTGATCATCAACATCGCGGCGATGACGCAGACGGAGCCGGCCATCTGGGTCGGCCTGCTTGCGCTCTTCCCCCTCATCCTGCTGTTGCTCAGCGGGCTCTACCTGTTCGCCCTGCCCTATCTGGCCCGGGCACAGCGGAGCTAGGAGGACCTCATGGCAGACAAGACACCGGAAAAGCCCGGGCTTCTCTCGGGCGGCAATCCGCAGATTGCCAAAGGCTACGGCGATGGCCCGATCCAGGCCTATATCGCCGCCATGCCCGGCTGGAAGAGCGATGTCGGCCGCAGGCTCGATGCGTTGATCGAGAAAAGCGTACCGAATGTCTACAAGGCGGTGAAATGGAACTCACCGTTCTACGGCATCGAGGGCGAAGGCTGGTTTCTCGGCTATCACTGCTTTGCGAAATACATCAAGCTGACGTTCTTTCGCGGCACCTCGCTCGATCCGGTGCCGCCGGTCGCCTCCAAGACGCCGGAAACGCGGTACTTTCACATTCATGAGGATGACGATCTCGACGAGGCGCAGCTTGCCAGCTGGATCAGGCAGGCGAGTGAGCTTCCCGGCGAGCGGCTGTAGGAAACGAGAGGATACAACCATGGACCAGGCCAGCAGCGAAACGGAATCCCCTTCCAGGCAGATCGACAAGAGGATCGCAGACCTCGCCGACTGGCGCGGCGGGACGCTCGCCCGGCTGCGCGCGCTGGTGAAGGAGGCGGACCCCGAGGTCGTCGAGGAGTGGAAGTGGCGCGGCGTTCCGGTCTGGGAGCACGACGGCATCATCTGCACCGGTGAGACTTACAAGGCGGTGGTGAAGATGACCTTTGCCAAGGGTGCGTCGGTCGAGGATCCGGCGGGCCTGTTCAATTCCAGTCTCGAAGGCAACACGCGGCGCGCCATCGATTTCCGTGAGGGCGAAGCGATCAACGAAGAGGCCTTGAAAGCGCTGATCCGCGCGGCCGTCGCCCTCAATCAGTCGTCACGCGCAGGCAAGAAGAAGTAGCCCGCTTCGCTCTCACAAAAAATTGCGCTCCTGCAACAGGGTCCAACGCTGTCTGCAAAATGCCCGAATTGCCGGACAGAAGGCGGCCCTGCGTCGGTTTGCATAGTATCAATCCGGCGAAATACGCTCTAGACTTGCTGAAACGGTTGAAATCGCGCGCCGCATTCTGCATGTGACAGGCTAGCGCACTATATAGACCGCATGCCCGGGCCGTGTCTCCGCAAGGGAGCCATCGCCAGCGGGCGTGACAACGAGGCATGAGAGTGACACAAACGCCAGCCACCCCGCTGCTCGACAAGGTTCGCATTCCCGCAGACCTGAAGGCCGTCGACGATCGTGACCTGCCGCAACTCGCCAGCGAGCTTCGCGCGGAAATGATCGATGCCGTGTCGCGCACCGGCGGGCACCTTGGCGCAGGCCTCGGCGTGGTGGAACTGACCATCGCCATTCACAAGGTTTTTGACACGCCGAAGGACCGGTTGATCTTCGACGTCGGCCACCAGTGCTATCCGCACAAGATCCTCACCGGCCGGCGCGACCGCATCCGCACGCTGCGCCAGGAAGACGGCCTGTCCGGCTTCACCCGCCGCGCGGAAAGCGAATACGACCCGTTCGGCGCCGCCCATTCCTCCACCTCGATTTCCGCCGGCCTCGGCATGGCGGTGGCGGCCGATCTTTCCGGCGACCACCGCAATGTCATCGCCGTCATCGGCGATGGCGCGATGTCCGCCGGCATGGCCTACGAGGCGCTGAACAATGCCGGTGCGCTCGATGCGCGCCTCATCGTCATCCTCAACGACAACGACATGTCGATCGCCCCGCCGACCGGCGCGATGAGCGCCTATCTCGCGCGCCTCGCCTCCGGCCGCACCTATATGGGCTTCCGCGATTTCGGCAAGAAACTGACGGCCTATCTCGGAAAGAAGGTCGACCGCGCCATCACCCGTGCCGTCGAGCATGCGCGCGGTTATGTCACCGGCGGCACACTCTTCGAGGAAATGGGTTTCTACCATATCGGCCCGATCGACGGTCATTCCTTCGAGCATCTGCTGCCGGTGCTGCGCAATGTGCGCGACAATTCCAAGGGCCCTGTGCTGATCCACGTCGTCACCCAGAAGGGCAAGGGCTATCCGCCGGCCGAAGCCGCCGCCGACAAGTATCACGGCGTCAACACGTTTGACGTCATCACCGGCGCGCAGGCCAAGGCCAAGCCGAATGCGCCGGCCTATACCTCCGTCTTCGCCGAAGCGCTGGTGCAGGAAGCCGGTTTCGACGAGAAGATCGTCGCCGTTACCGCCGCCATGCCGAACGGCACCGGCCTCGACAAGCTGGCCGCCGCCTATCCGGCCCGCACCTTCGATGTCGGCATTGCCGAGCAGCATGCGGTGACCTTCGCCGCCGGCCTTGCGGCCGAGGGCTACAAGCCGTTCTGCGCTCTCTACTCCACCTTCCTGCAACGCGGCTACGACCAGGTCGTGCACGATGTGGCCATCCAGGGCCTGCCGGTGCGTTTCCCGATCGACCGCGCCGGCTTCGTCGGTGCCGATGGCCCGACCCATGCCGGCTCCTTCGACACGACCTATCTCGCGACGCTGCCCGGCTTCGTGGTGATGGCCGCCGCCGACGAGGCGGAGCTGAAGCACATGGTGCGCACGGCAGCCGCCTATGACGACGGCCCGATTTCCTTCCGCTATCCGCGCGGCGAAGGCGTCGGTGTCGAAATGCCGGTGCGTGGCGAAATCCTCGAAATCGGCAAGGGCCGCGTCGTCAAGCAGGGCACCAAGGTCGCCCTCCTCTCCTTCGGCACGCGGCTCGCCGACTGTTTGCTAGCGGCCGAAGACCTCGATGCCGCCGGGCTTTCCACCACGGTTGCCGATGCGCGCTTCGCAAAGCCGCTCGACCACGACCTGATCCGCCAGCTTGCACGCCACCACGAGGTGCTGATCACCATCGAGGAAGGCGCGGTCGGCGGCTTCGGCAGCCATGTGCTGCAGTTCCTCGCCATGGAGGGTCTGCTCGACCACGGCCTGAAGGTGCGCCCGCTGGTGCTGCCGGATATCTGGATGGAACAGGCCAAGCCCGATGCCATGTATGCCAAGGCCGGCCTCGACCGCGCCGGCATCGTCTCCACCGTCTTCCAGGCGCTCGGCCAGAAGGCCGTGGATGTCGTGGCGGCCGGCTGATCGCCGGTTCGGCTATCCCTGCACGTCTCGGATGATGCGGTCCGCCGCGTCCTGAAGCGCCTTTGCATCTATGCCCATGACGCGCAACGTCCGCGCTGCAACGCCATGCGGCATGCCGGCCACGACCGACACGACGTGGGCGCCGAGCAGGGGATTGTGCTCCTTGCGCCCCTCCGCCAGACGCTGCATGACCGCCTGGCCCGATGGCGCCGCATCGAATACCCCATGCCGGGAGGGCAGCGGCTCGGGCTCCGCCGCATGCACCGACACCGCTGGATCGAGGCCGACCAGCCGGAGCGCCTCGCCATACTGACGCTCGATCGCCGGCCGGAAGCCGGCGGCATCGGCGCCGACCGCCTCGAACGCCCGCCGGGCGGTCCCATCCGGCAGGTCGAGTGCCGCGAGCATAAAATGCTCCGCTCCGGGCTCGCGCTGCTGGTCTTGTCTTGCGTGCTGTTCCGCCTGCTCGCACAAGGCCCTGATCGTGCTCATGCTTTCAAAGCGAGCCTTGATCCGATTGAACATGGGTTATCCTCCTATGGGGAATCATCACTCGCGACGATGTCCGAGAGCCGTTTATGGGCAGCCTGCTTGGTGACGCCGAGCGCCTGCGCGATCCGCGCCCAGGACCAGCCCTGTCGCAAGGCCGACCGCACGGTACGCCGCTCCAGTCCGTCCGCGAGGCGACGGAGCGCGATCACCGCCGCCAAGGCGGTCTCCGGGTCTTCGGGATCGGGCAGGCTGCTGATATCGACCATTCGTCAACCTTAGTTGACGATGAGGCGTCCGTCAATGATGGTTGACGAAATACCCACCCTGCAAGGAAGCCCTGCCTACTGGGCGCCGCTCGGCTTCAGCAGCAGGATTTCGATATCCTTGTCCGGCGAGAAATCCTTTGCCTTCATCTCGAAGGTCGTCGGGCCGGTCTTCTTCACGCCCTCGCCGCAGAAGCTGACGAGGTTTTCCGCAGCCCCCTTGTCGATGGTCAGCGAAAAGTCCTTGATCGGGCCGTTCCAGTTGGCGCCGGTGGTCAGGATGTAGGAAATCCAGCTCTCGGTGAGATAGGGTTTACCGGCCTGCATGTCTTTTTCGGCTTGTTCGGCGCGGCGCACGATGCTGTCTTCGATGCAGTAGCGCTTCACATAGTCCTCATAGCGCTCGCCCTTCGCCTTGCCCTCTTCCAGGAAGGAAATGCCGACCGTGCCGCCGACGCTCGGCCTGTAGCGATGCTGCACCTTCACCTCCCTTCCGGAAGGGAAAGTCGTGCGCCACCAGTAGACGGATTTCAGCGACCAGAGCGGCGTGCGGTAGTCCTTCATGCCGGTGCCGTCGTCGTCATAGGTGTCGATGAAGATCAGGCCCCGGGCGATCCAGTCCGCTGCCACGTCGTCCGGCAGTTTCTTCAACGCTTCCTTCGTCGCCTTGGCGTAGGGCAGCAGCGAAATACCTTGCGCCTTCAGGTCCTCGGTCACGTCGATGTCGGAGGCATAGGCGCGCTGCTGGAGATTTGTGGTGACCGCCTTGCCATCCTGCGACGCCGTGAAGGCGAGGTAGTTGTCCGTCTCGAAATCGTCGATCGCGATGTTGGCATAGGGATCGCCGCCGATATCGGGCATCGGGAAGGCGACGAGGCCGGAGACCTCCTTGCCTGACGTGTTGGTGAACACGTAGTCGACGCGGATTTCCTGCGGCGAGATGAACAGCGCCTCGCTCGTCATCTCCACGTCCGGCGTGCGCACGAAGGTCAGCCCGCCGGTCTTCAGCTCCGCCATCGTATCGTTGGCAAAGGCCGGCGCGGCCGAGAGGGCAAGGAGAAGCGGTAGAAGGCGCAGAGCATTTTTCATGGGCGTCCTCGAAGCATTGGTGCGGGCGATATGAGCCGAATTCCTTGGCTGCGGCAAGCCGAAGGCGCGATGCCAGCACAGCCCCGTTTCGCGCCTTCAAAGACGGGAATCACATTTGTGCGTGACAAGGTGTTTCAACACGCTACGATTGCACAACAGCTTTAAAGCGCTTGATAACACTGAACCCGAAAGACCACGCCCTTCCAGACATCGGCCTCTATGATGCTGATGTCACCCACCTCCAACGCCCTTCCCTGTCGCGTCGTGAAATCGGAATCCATCAAAGGACAAGGCTATGAACGCTAACCGAATTCGTCATCTGTTTCTCGCTGCGCCACTGATCATCGCCGGCATGGTTCCCGCCTTTGCCGATGAAAGCAGCGTCAATCAGTCGATTGATCAACTGCTGGGAGATCACACGAAGTACCAGGCGGTCATCATCGCCCTGCAAAAGGCTGTCGCAGCACAGGATGCCAAAGGCGTCGCCGCAATGGTGAGCTACCCGATCGGCGTCAAGATCAACGGCAAGGAAACCAACGTCAAATCCGCAGCCGCGTTCGAGAAACACTATAGCGGCATCATCACCCCCCGCATTGCCAAGGCGGTCACCGACCAGAAGTATGGCGATCTCTTCGTCAACTATCAGGGCGTCATGTTCGGCGACGGCCAGGTCTGGATTAGCGGCATCTGCACGGACAATGACTGCAAGAATTTTGATGTGAAGGTGGAGACCATCCAGGACGGCCCAAACTAAACCGCGCCATCTGATCGGGCGCGCGTGCCGCGGTTTGAACGCCCGCCGCATTCGCAGAAGAACGTTTTTGATGGAGCCTTAGAAACCGGTCACGGCGAACCCGGCCGCGCTACCGCAGTTCGCCGTCCAGCCTGCAGCACACGGTGCACGCTTTCTCAACCATGCCGTTTTGCCACCCCGTAACCACGTCCCTTGGGCGTCCGGAAACCTCCGGCTGTTATGAGTTGCAGCAACGACAAGAACGACCGGACAGGGATTTCCATCATGCGATATGCGTTGCTTGCGGCTCTTGCCGCCACGCTTTGCCATGCCTCCATCGCAGCCGCCGAAGAGCGGCCAGCGCACGACCCCGCCATCGAGGCGGCGGCGATCGCCATCCTGCAGAAGAAGCTGCCGGATATTCGCAAGACGCATGATATCGGCGATGATCCGGGGTTCGTGCGCGAAGCCCGGCCCGAGATGCAGCCGCAGGGCATTTCCGCGCTCGCCGACCTCGATTCGCTGGCTGGTTTCGCGGGCCGCATCATCTGGCTCTGAGCCCTGTTCCAAGCAAAACGCCCCGCTTATCACCGGGGCGTTTTGTTGGTTTCCATCGTGTTAGAATTCCGTCCATTCCTGTGCGACAGCGGTATTTCCGCGAGCCGCCGGTGCGGATCGGTAGGCGGGCCGTGCCGCCGTCTCCATCTGGCGATGGACGGCGCGCAAGTCGCGCGCTCCGGTGTCGTTGGCGGCATTGGGCAGCGCGAAACGGGAAATCTGCTCGCGCAGCCGCACGGCTTCGTTGGCGAGAGACGCGCTGGCGGCATTCGTCTCCTCCACCATCGCGGCGTTGCGCTGCGTCACCTGGTCCATCTGGTTGACGGCGGTGTTCACCTCGCTGAGGCCGACCGACTGCTCGCGGGCGGAAATGGCAATGGCATCCATGTGCTGGTTGATGGTCCCGACATGCAGGCCGATCGCCTGGAGCGAGGCGCCGGTATCCTGTACCAGTCGCACGCCGCCCTCGACCTCGGTGCTGGACTTGCGGATGAGTTCCTTGATCTCGCGAGCGGCCTGGGCCGAACGCTGCGCCAACTCCCGCACCTCCTGCGCCACCACGGCAAAGCCCTTGCCCGCCTCGCCAGCCCGTGCCGCCTCGACGCCGGCATTGAGGGCGAGCAGGTTGGTCTGGAAGGCGATCTCGTCGATCACGCCGATGATGTTGGAAATCTGGCCGGACGAGTGCTCGATGCGCTTCATCGCCTCGATGGCACCGGCGACGATCTCGCCGGATTTCTGGGCGCTGCGGTTGGCTTCGCCGGCAACGGTGCGCGCCTCGTCGGCCCGCTTCGCCGAATTGGCGACGTTGGCGGTGATCTCGTCGAGGGCGGCCGCGGTCTCTTCCAGCGAGGCCGCCTGCTGCTCGGTGCGCTTGGAAAGGTCGTCGGCGCTCATGCTGATTTCGCGCGAGCCGTTGTCGATCGAGCCGCTCGAGGCTGCCACCGCGCCAAGTGTCTCGCCAAGCTGGGCGACCGCCGTGTTGAGGTCGTGGCGCAACTGCTCGAAATCCGGGGCGAAGGATTCGGTGAGCTGGAAGCTGAGATCGCCGGCAGCCAGGCGGCGCAGGCCGCCGGCAAGGCCGGATGTCGCCTGCTGGAGCCGCGCCTGGGCGGCGGCCTCCGCATCTTCCTGCAAGCGAATCCGCTCCGCTTCGGCCCGGCTGCGGTTTTCCGCAGCTTCCGCTTCCAGCCGGCGATTGGCGATGGCGGCCTGGCGGAAGACTTCCACCGCGCCGGCCATCTCGCCGATCTCGTCGCGGCGGCCGGCATAGGGGATGGCCGAAGCCGTGTCGCCGCCAGCAAGCAGCGTCATCGCCTTCGTTGTGGCGACGATCGGCCGGGAGACCGAGCGGCCGATGAGAAGGACCGTCGCGGCAATGGCGGCGATGGCCGCGAGGATTGCGGCAATCGCGATGCTACGGGTCTTGGCGAGGGCAGCCGCGCTGTCCGCCTCGGCCTTCGCCTTGTCGCTCGCAATGCCGGATGCCATCTGGTCGAAGATCGGTTCGACGGCGGCGAAGGCGTCGGAAACGTCCTTGCTGGCGGCGGCTTCCGTGCCAGCGATGGCGGCATAGTCATCGAAGGCCTTGCCGTAGTCGTCGAGCGCCTTGAGGATCGCCGCCTGGTTTGCCGCGCCGCCGAATTTTTCGGCCGGCGTCTTGGCAAAGGCCGCGCGCTCTTCCGCATGCTTGGCGAGGTATTTCGCATCGCGCCGCATGATAAAATCCTTCTCATGGCGGCGCATTGTCAGCATGCTCGCCTGAAGGCCCTTGTCATCGACGGATTTCAGCAGTTCCTCGATGGAGTGCACCGCCGCGCGCATGGCGCCTTCGCGACCCGAGGACGGATCGAGGCCGAGCGCGATGCTGGCCTCGGCGAGCGTTGCAAAGCTTTGCTGATAGGTGGTGTAGCCGTCGGAAATCTTCTGGAGGTCGGCGCGGGTCGCGGGGTTCTCGACAAGACCACCCAGCGTGGCGAGCGTCGTTTCCGCGCGGGCAGAAATCTCCTTGTGGGCGGCGACGTATTTTTCATCGCGCCGCAGCAGAAAATCCTTTTCGGCCCGGCGGTTTTGCAGGAACTCGATCTCCAGCGCGCGCAGCTCCGTCTCGGCGCTGCGATGGCGCTCGACCCTTGTGCGATAGTCATCGGCGATGCGCTGCTCGACGGAAAAGATGCCGACGATAAGAAGAATGCCCGCGACGGCAATCGGCGCCATCAGGCCGATCCGGTGGGACAGACGTAGGGTCATGCGTGCTCCTTGCGCCCGCTCGCCACGGGTCCAATCCACAAAAATGTTCGAAAAGTCCCCGTCGCATGGGGCCAGGCACCGGCCTCATGCCAGCATATGCTTAATGAATCCTGACTGTCATAATTTAAGGAAACGTGAATGTAGGATTGCCGCTTCTTGTGTTTCCGTTCGCCCTCAACGAATCATGTGGGGTGGAATGCGCTGGACGGGGCTTGCCACCCGCGACGCAAGGCGTCATGAGAGGCAATGTCCCAACCTGTAGAAACCATCCGCCTCGACCAGCTCCTGCTGAATGCCGGCCTCGTTGCCAGCCGTTCGCGGGCGCGCGATGCAATTTCGCGCGGCACCGTGCGTGTCAACGGCCGCGTCGTCACCAAGCCAAGCTCCACCTTCCCCGCCTCCGCCGTCATCGAGATCGACGATCCCGCCCAGGCCTATGTCTCGCGCGCGGCGCTGAAGCTGAAGGCTGCGCTCGACGCATTCGGGCTTGATCCCACAGGCCTCGACTGTCTCGACATCGGCGCCTCGACGGGCGGCTTCACGGATATCCTGCTGGAGCGCGGTGCTGCGCATGTCATCGCGGTCGATGTCGGCCATGATCAGCTTCACCCGCGGCTGCGGGCCGACGAGCGCATCACCAATTACGAAGGCCTGAACGCCCGCGTGCTCGAGGAAGACCATCTCGAAGACCGCACGATCGGCGCGGTCGTCTCCGACGTCTCCTTCATCTCGCTGAAGCTGGCGCTGCCGCCGGCCCTGACCTTCGCCGAACCGGGCGCTTTCTGCGTGCTGCTCGTCAAGCCGCAGTTCGAGGCCGGCCGCGAGGCGATCAGCAAGGCGGGGCTTCTCAAGGATCCGGACAGCGCGCCGGCGGTTGCGGCCGAGCTGGAACGCTGGCTCACGGAAGACATGGGCTGGCAGAGCCTCGGCCTCATCCCCTCGCCCATTACCGGCGGTGACGGCAATGTCGAGTTCCTTCTCGGAGGCCGCAAGCCATGACGACGGAGACGCTCACCATCGCCCGTCTCGGCAGTGGCGGCGACGGGATAGCCGAGACGACGGACGGTCCGGTCTATGTGCCCTTCACCCTGCCCGGCGAGACGGTCGCCGTCGCCCGCGTGAAGAGCCACGGCACCATCATGTCCATGTCAGTCACCTCGCCCGACCGGGTCGAGCCGCCCTGCGTGCATTTCGGCCCTGATGGCAAGAACGGCACCTGCGGCGGCTGCACCTTGCAGCATGCGGGCGATGCGCTCTATCACGATTTCAAGCGTAACCTCGTCGTGCAGGCCCTCAAGTCGAAGGGCCTGACACCGGAAGTGGCGCCGCTGGTCATTGCCCGCCCGGGCGAACGCCGCCGCGTCGTCTTCACCGCGCGCAAGACGGAAAAAGGCGTGCTGCTCGGCTTCAACCAGGCCGGCAGCCATCATATCGTCTCGATCGACCACTGTCCGATCAGCAGTGACGGCATCATCTCCCAGCTCGAGGCAATCCGCCGGGTCGCCGGCGCCATCGCGACCTCGGCCGAGCCGTTCCGCGTGACCGTGCTTGAAACCGCCCCCGGCCTCGACCTCGCCTTCGAAGGCGTGAAGAAGGTGGGAGACAAGGAGCGCCGCGCCGTCACCGAATGCGTGCTCTCGCTGCGCAGCATCGCGCGCGTTTCCAGCGACGGTGAAATCCTCATCGAGCCCCAGAAACCGGAGATCGATTTCGCCGGAGTGCGCGTCTCGCCGCCCGCTGGCGGTTTCACGCAGGCGACGAAGCCCGCCGAGGATGCCATGTCCGAACTGGTGCTGGCGGCCCTCGGCAAGGCCAAGCGCGTTGCCGACCTGTTCGCCGGCTCCGGCACGTTTGCCTTGCGCATCGCCCGGCAGGCCAAGGTGCATGCGGTGGAAGGCGAGGAGAAGGCGCTGAAGGCGCTGGATCATGCTGCCCGCAACACGCAGGGCCTGAAGCCCGTGACGGTGGAAAGGCGCGACCTCTTCCGCCGACCGCTGATGGCCTCAGAACTGAAGGTCTACGACGCCGTCGTGTTCGATCCGCCGCGCGCGGGGGCGGAAGACCAGTGCAAGGAACTCGCCCGGTCCGGCGTGAAGACCATCGTCGCCGTGTCGTGCAATCCCGTCAGCCTTGCCCGCGACCTCGCGATCCTGACGGCCGCCGGCTACCGCATTCGTATCGTGACGCCAATCGACCAGTTCCTCTGGTCGGCCCATGTCGAGGCCGTGGCGGTGCTGCAGAAGTAACCAGGCATTCTGCCGTTCCATTGTGCACGACGCGCTCCAGCGGCGGCTAAACCTTCCCCGCTCAGGGCCTTGGAACGAGGCCGTCGAGCAGGAAGTCGAGGCCTTTTCGGAAAGCGCCGTCCCAATCGTTATCCAACAGCAGACGCGAGCGTTCGATCGTCGGGTACTGTTCGCCGAGACGTGTCAGGCGCTGCTGCGCGGCGGCCTTGTCGTCGTCCGAAAGGTTGAAGCTCGCCCGGGTGATGGTGGCGCCCATCACATAGTTCCAGAGCGACCATATCGCGGCGTTCAGGTCTGTCTCCGCGACACCGGCCGCGGACAAGGCTTTGCTCAGCAATTCCAGTCGAGCGAGGATGTTCGGGCCAAGTGCCCGGCGCGGCAGCAGCGATGCCGACCAGGGATGGCGCAGCATGCTGGCGCGCCAGTCTTCCAGCATGTGAACGACATCGCCGCGCCAGTCTTGTGTGTCGGCCAGTTGCGCCGGCCCGCGATAATCCAGCACCGAATCGAGCGCCAGATCGAAAACCTTCTCCTTGTTGTCGACGTGCCAATAGAGGCTCATCGCGCCTGCGCCGAGGCGATCGGCCAGGCGGCGCATTTTCAAGCCCTCGATGCCTTCGGCGTCCAGCAGGTCGACCGCGGTCGCCACGATCCGGTCCAGGGAGAGAGGCGGTTCAGTGCGCGGTTCCTGCGCGGGCTGCGGTGTCGCCTCTGCCGGTTGAAATCCCTTGCCCCGAGCGCCGCTGCGTTTGGTTGTCATCCGACTTTCCTGCTGATCAGACCATCGATTTAAGCCGACAAGAATCGAATGTCGATTCCGAGCGATTGACTCGTACGATGTACGATGCAATTTAATCGTACATCGTACGAGAAAATTTGGAAATGCGTTCAATCAACCCGGCCGGCCACGAGATACCATTGCTCGGAGCTCCCGGAGCCAGGAAAAAACATGTCACGCACAATCAGGCAGCTGCTTATCGGAGGGCTACTCATCATGACCACGGGCATTTCCACGACGGCGACAGCGAGTGATCTCAAGCTGACCATCGTCAATCCGCAAAACCTCTACGATCCGACGCCGAATGGCTACAGCACGGCGGTGATCGTGCCCGGCAACGCCCGGATCGCCTATATTTCAGGACAGGGCGGCCAGGACAGCACCGGCGCTTTGTCGCCGGACTTTGCCGTCCAGGTTCAGCAGGCCTACGCGAACCTGCGCACTGCCCTCGACGCGCTGGGCGCAAAGCCGGATCAGGTCGCCAAGCTCACGGTCTTTGTCGTCGATCACGACATGTCCAAGCTTGAGGTGCTGACCAGAAACGTCAAGGAGATGTTCGGTGCGGCGCTGCCAGCACAGACACTGATCCCCGTTCCCAAACTTGCGATCGACCCCATGCTCTTCGAGGTCGAGGCCGTCGTCGTCCTGGAGTAAAGCCTTCCGCAATGAACAAAGGCCCGGGATCGCTCCCGGGCCTTTGTTTCTGAGATTCAGCCGATCATGCCGCCCGGCGCACCGGGTTGGCGACATAGGTTGCGCCACCCTGGCCGAGCCGGAACTGCGCCAGCAGCGCGTTGAGGGCTGCGGCCTCGGCGGCGAGGCCGTGGCTCGCGGCGGTCTGTTCCTCCACCATGGCGGCGTTCTGCTGCGTGCCCTGGTCCATCGTGTTGACGGCGGTGTTGATTTCCTGGAGACCCGTCGACTGCTCGCGGGCAGCGGTGACGATGGCGTTGACGTGGCCGTTGATCTCCTGCACCTCGCGCACGATGGCTTCGAGGGCAGCACCCGTCTCATCGACCAGCGAGACGCCGGAGCGGACCTGATCGCTGGACGTGGTGATCAGCGCCTTGATCTCCTTCGCCGCATTGGCGGAGCGCTGGGCAAGCTCGCGCACCTCCTGTGCGACGACCGCAAAGCCCTTGCCGGCTTCACCGGCACGTGCCGCTTCCACGCCGGCATTCAGCGCCAAGAGGTTGGTCTGGAAGGCGATGTCGTCGATCACGCCGATGATGTTGGTGATCTCGCTCGAGGACCTTTCGATGCCCTGCATGGCCGAGACGGCGCGACGCACCACCTCGCCCGACTTTTCGGCACCGGTGCGGGTGCGCGAGACCAGCGAGCCGACCTCTTCCGCGCGGCGGGTGGAATCCTTCACGGTGGTGGTGATCTCCTCCAGCGCGGCGGCGGTCTCCTCGACGGAGGCGGCCTGCTGCTCCGTGCGGCGGGCGAGGTCGTCGGCGGCCGTGCGGATTTCCATGGCGCCGGCGTCGATGGCGCGGGCGTTCTGGCCGACCGTCGTCATCGCCGTGTGCAGCTTGGTGACGGAGTGGTTGAAGTCGGTGCGCAGGCGATCGAGATGGCCGGCGAAGGGGGCATCGATGCGGTGGGCGAGATCGCCCTCCGCCAGCCGACCCAGGCCGTCCGCCAGCGCTTCGACGGCGTGGTGGATTTCGGCGGCTTCGCGGGCCTTGGCTGCCTCGCGCTCGCGGCGTTCGCTTTCGGACAGCACGCGGCCCTCCTCGGCGGCATTTTCGAGGCGGGTGCGCTCGATGGCATTGTCGCGGAAGACGGCGACGGCCGCGGCCATGCGGCCGATCTCGTCGGTGCGGTCCTGGCCGGGGATTTCCGTACGCACGTCACCCGAAGCGAGCTTGTCCATGGCGAGGGTCATCTCCTTGACCGGGCGCACGACGAGGCGCGACAGCACGGTGGCGAGGAAGCCCATCATGACGATGACCGCAAGCACGGTGGCGATCGTCGCGGCGATGCGGAACTGGTCGATAGCCGCGAAAGCCATGCCGCTGTCGATGGTGAAACCGAGATACCATTCCACCGACGGCAGGCCGGTGACCGGCACGAAGGAGACCAGCACCGGCTTGCCGGCATAGGTCGTGTGCGCGATGCCGCCGCCGATGGCGGGCGTCGCCTCTGGGAAGGCATCGCCAAGCGTCTTGGTGACGAGCGCCTTGTCCTGGTGGACGAGAACCTGACCGTCCTTGTTGACCAGAAAGGCGAAGCCCATGCCGCCGAGATCGACCGAATTGACCATCTCGACGAGGGATTTCAGCGAAAAGTCGCTGCCGGCGACACCGACGAGCGTGCCATCGCGCTTGACCGGCACGGCGGCGCTGATGATCAGGTCGTTGGTGGAGGCGTCGATATAGGGCTCCGTCAGCACGCTGCCGTTCGCCTTGACGGCATCCTGATACCAGGGACGCTGGCGCGGGTCGTAGCCCTCCGGCATCTCCGACTTCGGCCATTGGGTGAAGATGCCCGCTTCGTCGCCGACATAGGTGGTCATGAACTGGCCGACCAGCACGTCGTTTTGCAGCACTGCCTCGATGCCGGCGGGATCGGCGGCCTTGCCAGCGGCATTGCCCGCCATTTCGGTCAGCGCCACGCGGGCGTTCAGCCAGTTGGCAATGCTTTGGGCCGCCTGCTTGCCGGAACTGTCGATGCTTTCCTCGACGGAATTCGTCAGCACGCTGCGTTGCAGGCTATCGATATAGACGGAGAAGCCGGTAAAGGCGGCAATAACGACGAGAGACGCGACGACGAGGATGCGCGTCATCAGATTGGAGCGCTTGGACATGGGGCGCGATGTTCCTTCGGGGCGCGCTCCGCCAGAGGGCGGTAACGCGATGCTGAACGGCATGCCGGAGGGCGAGGATCGGACGCATCATGCGGCCGCCGGCAGGACGCCGGAGAGTGGCCGCACCATAGGAAAACGTGTTTAAGAGCCTGTTAAAATTGACAGACCACAAATCGCAAACGGCTTGCCGGATGCCCCCTCAGCGCCGTGCCATGAAGGCCTCGAAGGCGGCGCGGGCTTCCGGGCTTTTCAGCTGTGCCGCGAAGTGCCCCGCCTCCTCGTCGATCCGGGCGGCGACGTCGGCCCGGTCGCCACGGATGAGGTTTCGCGCGATGGCGAGCGCCTGCGGGGGCTTGGCGGCCAAGCGCTTTGCGGCCGCCAGCGCCTGCTCCTCCACCGCGGCCGGCTCGACGACGGCGTAGATGAGCCCGGCATCCCGTGCAGCTGTCGCAGAAAAACCGTCACCCGCAGCAAGCAGTGCGAAGGCGCGCTGGTGACCCATCAGGCGTGGCGCAAACAGGCTGGAGGCCGCTTCCGGCACCAGCGCCAGATCGACGAAGGGCGTGCGGAATTCTGTGCGGATCGAGGCATAGGTCAGGTCGCAATGCAGATGGATCGTCGTGCCGATACCGATCGCCAGGCCATCGACGCCGGAAACGAGCGGCTTCGTATGGGCGGCGAGCGCATGGAGAAAGTCTATGACCTCGCGACCCATCGTGCCGCCCATGGCAAACGCCATGAAATCGTTGAGGTCGTTGCCGGCGGAAAAGCAGCCTTCCGAGCCGAGGAAGACGGTGGCGCGCACGCTTTCATCCGCGTCACCCGCCTTCAGCGCGTCCGTCATCGCCTGGTACATGGCGCGTGTGATGGCGTTCTTCTTTTCCACGCGGTTGAGGCGGATTACCTGCACACCGGGAGCATTTTCCGGGCGTTCGATCAGAATATGGTCGGTCATGCTTTTTCCTTCAGCCCAGAACCGTACGCGCCGCCGCAAGGCTTGCGGCACCGCTCATGACACGGTCCTTGAGCGCGACCGTTTCCCCGATGACATTTTCCGCGGCAAAGCGGCAGAGGGCTGCGCGTTCCGAATTGCGACCGTCGCCGCCATCGGCGAGCGCGCCCTTGGCGAGATAGGCGCCGGTCAGCACCAGACCGAAGAGCCGTTGATACGGCGTGGCGCCGGCCAGCGCTTCGGCCTGCTTGCCCTCGGCGAGCGTGGCAAGCAGCCATTCGGTGGCGGCTTCGAGGTCTGCGATGCTGGCTTCCAGGCGCGCGCCGGTGTCGCCGAGTTCAGGCGTGTTCGCCGCGCGGGCCCTCGCTGCAATGTCGCGCAGTTCGGCGATGAAGCCGCGGATGTGACTACCCTCGGCGAGCGGCAGCTTGCGGGTCACGAGGTCGATGGCCTGGATGCCGTTCGTGCCCTCGTAGATCGGCGCGATACGGGCGTCGCGATAGAGGCGAGCGGCACCCGTCTCCTCGATGAAGCCCATGCCGCCATGCACCTGCACGCCAAGCGAGGAGACATCGACACCGGCATCAGTGGCAAAGCTTTTCGCGATGGGGGTGAGCAGGCTGGCGCGGTCGGTCCAGTGTTCTGCATCATCGCCATGCGACAGATCGACGGCGTGGGCGCAGGCATAGGTGATGGCCCGCGCACCCTGGGTCAGCACCTTCATGGTCAGCAGCATGCGGGCGACGTCCGGGTGCTCGATGATCGGGCTCATGCCGGCCCCCTGCCAGCCGGGTGCCTTGCCCTGCGTGCGCTCCTTGGCATAGGCGATCGCCTTCTGCGTCGCGGCTTCGGCAATCGCCACGCCCTGCATGCCGACGGCAAGGCGGGCGTTGTTCATCATGGTGAACATGCAGGCAAGGCCGCGGTTCTCCTCGCCGATCAGCCAGCCGATGGCGCCCGGCTCGTCACCGAAGCGGCCGTCGCCGTAGATCATGGTGCAGGTCGGCGAAGCGTGGATGCCGAGCTTGTGTTCGATGGAATGGCAATGCGCATCGTTGCGAGGCCCCAGCGAACCGTCTTCGTTCACGAGGAATTTCGGCACCAGGAAGAGCGAGATGCCGCGCGTGCCGGCCGGCGCATCCGGCAGGCGGGCAAGCACCAGATGCACGATGTTGTCGGTAAAATCGTGTTCGCCATAGGTGATGAAGATCTTCTGGCCAAAGAGACGGTAGGTGCCGTCGTCGCGGCGTTCGGCGCGGGTCTTCATGACGCCGAGATCCGAGCCGGCATGCGGTTCGGTGAGATTCATCGAACCCATCCATTCACCCGAGACCATTTTGGGCAGATAGGTGCTCTTGAGGTGGTCGGAACCGTGCGCCGTCAGCGCCTCGATCGCGCCGATCGTCAGCGTCGGGCCGATCGCGAAAGCCATCGAGCCGCTGTTCCACATTTCAAGCGCTGCGACATGCAGCATGTGCGGCAGGCCCTGGCCGCCGAAGTCCGGCGAGGCCGTCAGCGAGTTCCAGCCGCCTTCCGCCCAGGCCTTGTAGAGCGCCGGCCAGCCATCGGGCATGGAGACGTTGCCGTCGACGAAACGCGCACCTTGCGTGTCACCGATCGCCGCGAGCGGCGCGACTTCCTCGGTCGCGAACCGGCCGGCTTCTGACAGGATGGCATCGACGAGGTCGTCGGTGAGGTCGCCGAGATGGCCCCCGTCAAGCGCCGGCGTCAGCCCCGCGACGTGTTTCAGCGTGAACGCAATCTCCTCGACCGGCGCCTTGTACATCTCTATCCTCCTCCATGCGCCCTCCCCGAACGAGCGGGCACGGCGATTTGCTGGCGGGCAGATTATTGATTTTTACGTAAACGTCAATAATGCAGACCAAAGCCTGAAATGCAAAAAGGCCGGCCGGTTGGTGAACCGGTCGACCTGTTTGCTGTGCCGGGACACCGGCAACTTTATGTAAGCCCATCAGCTATACGGCGAAATGCACTGCTGGCGCGGGCCGTTGTAAGGCTGGAACGTGTTGTCGTATGCGCGGTAGGAACGATAGCGATTGGCGCACCAGTTCACATGCGAACCGCCGCCGACATAACCGCGGTCGTTGGCAATCGCGCCACCGATAATGGCACCGGCGCCAAACGCTGCGAGCGGGAACCAGTAGCCATCATGATAGCGGTAGCCGCGCCGCTGGTAACGATATCCGCGGTGGCCGCCGTACCAACCACGACGATCGCCGCGGTCACGCCAGCCGACATGTCGATTCCGGTCCCATCTACGGCC
This sequence comes from Sinorhizobium sp. RAC02, assembly GCF_001713395.1. Lineage (NCBI taxonomy): Bacteria > Pseudomonadati > Pseudomonadota > Alphaproteobacteria > Hyphomicrobiales > Rhizobiaceae > Sinorhizobium > Sinorhizobium sp. RAC02. Next base: position 2,187,897 of record NZ_CP016450.1, read on the forward strand.
CTCCCGCCAGCCGCGATCACCGCGCCATCCGCGGTCACCACGCCAGCCGCGATCGCCGCGCCATCCGCGATCGCCACGTTTGATCCAGCGACGGTGATCGCGATCACGCACCAATTGCACATCGCTTCCGCCGGTGGACGTGATGGGCTGGCTGACGGAACTCGCCACCGGCATCGCGTTTGCGGGCACGACGGGCGTTGCGGCAAACAAAGCCGACATCGCCACGACGATAACTTTTCTCAGCAACTTCATCACACTTCTCCCTAATCAATGCCTCTCAAGCCTTGCTCAAACGGCAATTTGAACCTGGAACGCCTTGGAGTCCCTTTCGTTCCATATGTGTTTGTCGGCCTTCCTATTCAATGCGCCGCCAGCATTAGCGCTCCATTAACCATGTCTGTCGCACCATGCTCGCTTGCGGAGGCGTGAGGATCGAACAGGAGCGTCCATGAACCCCAAGCATCTTTCCGGGCTGGCCGCCCTCATGGCGCTAGCGGCCCTGTCTTTTCCCGCCAAGGCAGCGGATGTGGAACCGTGGAAGACGCCGGAAAACGCCATCGTCATCGACGCCTACGAGCTGAACGAGATCGACTGGTCCGAAATGCTGTCCGACAAGCGCATCGCCGGCTTCATCTCGAAAGCCTCCGACGGCCTGCCGGAGAGCTATAGCTGCAAGGGCGAGCATAGCGGCGACACGGTGGCGCACTGCAAGACCATGTGGCGCAAATATGCTGTGAGCCGCGAACTCTACGAAACGCGCCGCCTGCTTGCCCGCGCCAAAGGGCTGCTGTGGGGCGCCTATCACCTCGCCCGCCCTGGCAACCCGATCGATCAGGCAAATCATTTCCTCGACTATGCCAAGCCGCAGGACGACGAGATGATGGTGCTCGACATCGAGGGCATCGATGCGGAAAACTATATGTCGCTCGAGGATGCGCAGATCTTTGCCGGCCATGTGAAGACGCGCACCGGCCGCTACCCGGTGCTCTATACCAACCATTCCACCGCCCGGTACATCGCGCTCAACCGCGACACATACCGCATCCTCTCTCGCCTGCCGCTCTGGTATGCCCGCTACAAGCCCGGTATCGAGGGCGCATTCCCGATGGGCAACTGGGACAATTATGCGCTCTGGCAGTTCTCCGCCGCCGCGAACTGCTCCAAGCGCCGCTGCCCCTATCGCGTCAAGGGTGCGGAAAACGACATCGACGTCAACGTCGCGCCGATGACCAGGGCAGAGCTGCAAAAGGCCTGGACGTTCGGCGCCCTGCTGCCGGAAAAGCCCTTCGAGCCGCTGGATGAGATGCTCACCGCGTCCATCCCGACGGGCGGCGCACTCAACGCCACGGCCGAAGCGACCGCCTCTGTCGGCACGGCCGCCCAGACGGCCGGCATCGTCACGCTCGCCGGCGGCAAGACACCATTTCCGGTGACGGTCAGCGCAGAGGTTCGCGCCGGCATTATGGCGAACGGCACCACGACCACCCTGCTCGGGCCTCGCGTGGTCGAGGTTACACCGATGAACTACCAGGATTTCTGAGGGCCAGCCCGCAGCCCCGCAAGAGCGTCCGAATGAGCTATACGTTCGCCGTTGGCGACATTCACGGCTGTATCGATCCGCTGAACAGGCTGCTCGCCCGGATCGACGGCTATGCCGCGTCGGGCACGGTGGTCTTTCTCGGTGACTACATCGATCGCGGGCCGGACAGCCGCGCGGTGCTCGACCGGCTGATGGCCGGCCCCTCCGCCAATTTCCGGTGGATATGCCTGATGGGCAACCATGAGGACATGATGTGCGGGGCCTATGACGGGCGCAGCGACCGCGACTGGTGGCTCGACAATGGCGGCCTTGAAACCGAAATGTCGTTCGGCGGCAAGGTGCCGGCCGGCTGTCTCGACTGGGCGGCAAAGCTGCCGCTCATGCATATCGACGCGCGCAGGCTGTTCGTCCATGCCGGCGTATCCCCCGCCTTCCCGCTGGATCGGCAAAGCAGGCGCGACCTGCTGTGGCTACGGTTTCGATCCGATGAGCCAGAAGACTATTGGGGCAGGCACCTGGTCCACGGCCACACGCCATCGAAATACAACCCCCAGACCGTTGGCAATCGCACGAATGTCGATGGCGCCTGCGTGTTCGGCGGCAAGCTCGTCTGTGCGGTTTTCGACGACGACATCGCCGGTGCACCGATCGACTTCATCGAAGTCGCGGCCACCGACGATGGATAGGTCGAGTACCGTCCGTCACGCCTCGATCGACACGTCGCCGATCGGCCGCGAGCAGCAGGCGAGGATGTAGCCCTCCTCGATCTCGTCGTCGAGAATGCCGCCATTGTGGCGCATGTCCACGTCGCCGGAAATCTTCAGGACACGGCAGGTGCCGCACAGGCCGCCCTCGCAGGCCGCACCGATGCGCACGCCGGCGGCGCGCGCCGTCTGCAGGATCGTCTGGCCGGGCGGGCATTTGCCTTCCTTGCCGGCCATGGTGAAGGAGATGGTGGCCACCGCATTGGCATCGACCTCGATCTCGCCGGCGCCGGCACGGATGGCGATCTCCTCCGGTGCCGGTGCTGCTGCCGGCTGGAAGCTCTCCTCGTGGTAGCGCTCCATGTTGAAGCCGCAGACCTTCAGCATATCCCTGACGCCGCGCATGAACGGTTCCGGGCCGCAGCAGAAGACGGTGCGGTCGCGGAAATCCGGGGCGAGCAGCGACAGACGCGCCGCGTCGATGCGGCCGCGCAGGCCATGCCAGCCATCGCGCGGATTGTGGCCCTCGACGACGAAACCGAGTGCCAGGTTCGGCATGTGGGCCGCCAGACATTCGAGTTCGGCCTTGAACAGCAGGTCGTCCGGCCTGCGCGCGCAGGTGACGAAGGCGACGTCCGACTGCGGTGCGCAATCCGACATCCAGCGGGTCATCGACATCATTGGCGTGACGCCGGAGCCGGCCGAGATGAAGAGGTATTTTTCAGCGGGATAGCGCACGAAGGAAAAGTCGCCGAGCGGTCCGAAGGCCTTCAGCTTCATGCCCGGCTTCAGATGATCGAACATCCACCGCGTGCCGATCGAGCTCTTCTGCGCCTTCACCGTCACGGCGACGGAGAAAGGCCGCGAGGGCGTCGAGGACAGCGTGTAGGTGCGCATCACCGGCTCGTCTTCGGAGACGGGCAGCTCCAGAGTGACGAACTGGCCCGGCAGATACCGGAACCAGTTGTCGCGATCCGAACGGAAGGTGAAGGTCATCACATCCGTCGTCTCGACGGTCGCGGCAACGCATTCGAGAAGGTTGTGGCGATCGTGCCAGGGATTGAGTTCGTCGAAATGGCGGAAATGGCTGGCGATCGTCATCTCACGCCACCCGCGACAGCGGTTGCTTGGCGCCGTCGAGCCGTTCGATCATGAAATTGGCGTACCATTCGACGAACTGCATGACGCCACCTTCATCTTCCGGCGAATAAGGTCCGGGCTGGTAGGCCGGCGAGCGGATGCCGAAGGCATTTTCCTCGACGATCCGGCGGTCCTGGTCGTTGGTCTCGGTCCAGACATGGGTGAGTTCGTCGAGACGGTAATCGACGCCTTCCACGGCATCCTTGTTGACCAGCCACTTCGTCGTGACCTGCGTCAGTTCGGGCCCTAGCGGCAGCACGCGGAAGGTGATGGCGTGGTCGGCCAGCACGTGGTTCCACGTCGTCGGGTAGTGGAAGAGCAGCAGCGTGCCGATATGGCTTTCCAGCACGTCGCTCGACAGCGGGCGTGCAACGGCGCGCGCGCCCGACATGGTATAGCTCTCCGCATCCTGGATCAGCGGCATGCGGGCGGCGCGGAACTGGCCGGTCGGCGACATGCGGAATTCGCTCGGCAGGCCGGCGGTCTCGCACTTCGCCCAATGCTCGGCGATGACCGGATCATCCTTGGCGCCCTGCACGCCGGTGGCGCTCGGCGCTTCCGGATAGGTGCGGCAGAGTTCCGGATGGTTGGCGGCACAGTGGTAGCACTCGCGGTTGTTTTCCCAGACGAGCTTCCAGTTGCCCTTTTCGATGATCGTGCTTTCGAAGGCGACCTTGGTCTCCCCGAGGCGGTGACGGGCGAGATAGGGCTCGACCATGGCGCGGAACGGCGCAAAATCCGGAGCCTCATCGGCAAGGCAGATGAAGATGTAGCCGCCGACGGTCTCGCAATGCATGCGCTTCAGGCTATGCTGCGTCCTGTCGAAATCCTCCGCCATGTGACGGGCGAAGAGCAGCGAGCCGTCGAGTTCGTAGGTCCACTGGTGGTAGGGACAGACGAGTTTGGCCGACGAACCCTTGTTCTGGGTGCAGACGCGCGAGCCGCGGTGGCGGCAGGAATTGTGTAGCGCGCGCACCGTGCCCGAGCGGTCGCGGGTGATGACGACGGGATAATCGCCGACCTGCACGGTGAAATAGTTGCCGGCCTTGGGGATCTCGCAGTCATGGCCGATGAACAGCCAGTCGCGATACCAGATCGTCTCCAGATCGAGCTTGTAGTGGTCTTGGTCGATGTAGAAGGCCTGCTCGAGGCTGTAGCCGTCGCGCCGGTTCTTGAGCTTGCGGAGCACGTCGCTGCGAATGTCCATGCCGGATCCTCAGAATATCCAAATTATTGCCACGCAATTCCGAACGGAAAACCGCTTCACACTTTTCCTGGAACTGCTTTCGGATGAGGCGCACAGAAGGAGACGGCATCCACGCGGCAAGCCGCACGGAGTGCACGCTTCCCGGCCGCCCGCCGCAGCCAGTCACGATCGTTTCTCCAGGCTGGTTTCCGGGCTGAGGAGTGTTCTTGTCGGGCCATGACCGCGTCCAAAAAGTCGAAAACCTTTCGGGGTCATGCCTTCCGAACCAGTGCAGCGCCTTCCCAGACCTCCCGTCCAGTGGCTTCTGCTGCACCTTGCTCCAACACCGTTGCGGGGGCAGCGCCGGAATTCAACCGGCTTCCCAATTCTCCACCCTCCCTGAGGAATGGCACCTTGAGTGTTCCTATCTAAACGCAAGAATCGTCGCGCAACATGTCGGAAAACGACATGGCCTCCTGATTTGACGACAGCTGTTTCCAGAAGAGCCAGGGCGTGGCGGGGTAACTTTCTCCAGTCATACCAAAGCGATATGCCTAATTTTTCGGCGCATTGCCTCGACAATGGCGATGCTGTGGCCAAGCATCACACGCTTGTCATATTGCGACCACGATGTTGCCGGGACAGGAATTGGGAGTGCGACAGCAAGGATTGCTTAACGACGTTTTCCTAAACTCGTCTGCGATCAGGGCGCGAGGATGGAGTGCCGCCACGTGCAGCAGACGAAATTTCGATATTACGACGCCGTTGCCTACAAGCGTGCGAACCCGCCGAAAGCAGCCGTACACACGCAATTTCTCCGGACCGGCCGTATCGACCGCGACGTCAGCTGGAGCCCAAGCGAGAAGCGTTACCTCTCCTATCAGGAAGTGGCCGAGCGCACCGGCCGCAAGCTGGAGCGGGCGGGCAGCGTCACCCATGACCGTATCAACGGCTTTCATGAGACGATCCAGTTTCCCAAGCTGATCTTCCACCGCACGCTGGCCGAGACGCCGCATCTCGGCTACTGCCACATCACGGTGGCCAATTCCCGCTTTGCGGAATTCCCGAACGTGCAATGGGCCTTCTACATGACCAATTTCCGTGCCGAGATCGGCGACGGGGAACAGTTCTTCGCCGGCATTTCGAAGAAGCCGGGCCGCATGTATTTCGCCATCGCGATCACCCCGACGGAAGAGGAAGGCCGCCTCACCATCGACCGCAAGGTGCGCGGCAACGGCGTGATCTTCCGCACCGACGACCCGAAACTTGCCATGAAGAACGTGCTGATGCTCGGTGCCCGCAACGAGGCGCTCCGCAAGATCATCCGCGCGCTTTAGAGCATTTCCGGGGATAGAACCGCGGCGCACCCTCGCTGGAATTGCTCTAGGACGCCCGGTACAGCATCCATTCCTTGCCGACCGGCACTTCGTCGCCGCGACCGTAGACGACGACGAGATCACCCCCGGCGCCCTTCGCCTCCAGAAGCGCCCGGTCGCAGGCCGATGCGAGGTCGAGCGCGCTGTCGGCGCGGTCCGACATGCACACACCGGCTGACAAGGTCAGATGGCCGAGATTGCGGCCGGTGCGGGGGTCGCGGAGCGCAACCGTCTGGAACGCTGCGCGCAACAGATCGACAAGCCGTGTCACCTCGCCCTCGTCCGACGTCTGGAACAGGAAGCCGAAGCGCAGGCCGTCGAAGCGCACGGCGAGATCGTTGGCCGGAAATACCTGGCGGATGAGACCGCCGTAGAAGGTGACGAGATGGTCCGAAAGGGCCTCGATCTGGGCCGGCGAGAAACGGCGATCGGCATCGACCTCGGCGACGACGACGCCACAAAGCATCGGCAGGTCCGGATTGGCATAGACCCGGGCGAGCGCCTTGTTGAAGGCGCGGCGGTTGCCGAGTTTCGTCGGCGGATCGATGAATTTCATCGCCTCGAAATCCGCCATCTCCTTCTGGATGCCTTCCATGACGGCCGATTGCGCGGCGACCTTTGCGGCCATTTCCGCCGTGTGGCTGACGCGCTGTTCGGTCGCGCGTTGCAGGGCCTCGAGCGAGCCGCCGAGCATATCCACCCCGCCCGCTTTTTGAATGACCTGCGAGGCCTCGCCGATCAGCCGGCCATAGTCGGAAAGCGACGTCCGCTCCTGGCTGAGCAGGTCCATGAAATTGCTCATCTCGCCGCTGATCGCACCGGCGGAGCGTTGCAGCACGCCGGCCTCATGCTGGTGGGGCAGGTACTTCCGGCCGAGTTCATCGAGCATGGCCTGGGTCTTGTACTTGCCGAGCGCCACGAAATCGCGCACCAGATCCGGATTGGCGCCGGCATAGGCCTCGTAGACCAGTTCATAATTACGCGGCAGGCCATCGATGCCCATCTGCTTCATGGCCGTTGCGACGCGCAGGGCGATGTCGGTCGTCGAGGATTTCTTGTGAGTCATCTGGTGCGGGGACCTGCGTGCGGGAGTGTTCACCTCACCCATAGCAGGCCGCTCTTTCGACCCCTCTAACCCGATCATTCGAATTTTAAGCAATCCGCCTGTGCCCTTGGCATTTGCCGCCAAAGCCCTGTAAAGGAGGCCGGAAACGACGGAAGGGCGACATGGCTTACATCGTGGATACGCGGACGGAACCGGAGGTGGCGCTGGCGCGAGCCTCGGAGGTGCTGAGCCGCGGCGTGCCGGTCGCGATCCCTACGGAAACGGTCTACGGCCTTGCCGCCGACGCCACCAATCCGCTGGCGATCACCCGCATCTATGAGATGAAGGGGCGACCGCGCTTCAATCCGCTGATCTGCCACATGGCCGATCTTGCCATGGCAGAGCAACATGCCTTCTTTGATCCGCTGTCGCGCCAGATTGCAGAGGCCTTCTGGCCCGGCCCGCTGACCCTCATTCTGCCGATCCGGCCGGAGAGCGCCATCCACCCGCTGGCGCGCGCGGGGCTCGATACGGTCGGCATCCGCGTGCCGACGGGTTTTTCCAGCCGGCTGCTTGCCGCCTTCGGCCGGCCGCTGGCGGCCCCCAGCGCCAACACCTCCGGCCGTATCAGCCCGACGACCGCCCGGCATGTCGCCGAGGATTTTGGCGCGCGGCTGGAGCTGGTGCTCGATGCCGGGCCGGCCGTGGTTGGGCTTGAATCCACCATCCTCAAGGTCGAGGGCGAGACGATCCGGCTGCTCAGGCCCGGCGGGCTGGATGCGGCCGAGGTTGAACGCGTCACCGGCCGCCCGGTGCTGCGCAACGACACGGCGGGCGCCACGATCGAGGCGCCAGGCATGCTCGCCTCGCATTATGCGCCCGACGCGCCTGTGCGGCTCGATGCCCGTGACGTGCGGCCGGGCGAAGTGCTGATCCGCTTCGGCGGCAGGGCGCTTCCCGGCGAGGCCGATGCGGCGCTCGTGCTGGACTTGAGCCCCAGCGGTGATCTCGCGGAAGCCGCCGCCAATCTATTCGGCTATATGAAACAGGCGGATGCCACGGGCGCAGGCTCGATTGCATTTTCGCCGATCCCTTCGGATGGCCTCGGCGAGGCGATCAACGACCGTTTGCAGCGCGCGGCCGCCCCGCGCGGCTAAAAAGGAAGACGTGATGGCCCAGGCAACGCTTTCTCCCGACCTGATCGCCCGTTTCGCCGCCATTACCGGCGAGACCTATGCGCTCACCGAAGACCGGGACATCGCCCCCTATCTCATCGAGAGCCGCGGGCTCTATCATGGTACGGCGCCGCTGGTGCTGCGGCCCGGTTCCGTTGAAGAGGTCTCGGCCATCCTGGCGCTCGCCACCGAAACCCGCACGGCCATCGTGCCGCAGGGCGGTAACACCGGCCATGTCGGCGGAGCCGCACCACGCGAGGGCGCAGCAGATGTCGTGCTGTCGCTATCCCGCCTCAACCGCATCCGCGATGTCGATCCGGTCGGCAATGTCATCGTTGCGGATGGCGGCGCGGTGCTGGCAGACATCCAGAAGGCGGCGGAAGCAGTCGACCGGCTGTTTCCGCTGTCGCTCGGCTCGGAAGGCTCGTGCCAGATCGGCGGCAACCTTTCCACCAATGCCGGGGGCACTGCCGTGCTCGCCTATGGCAATATGCGCCAGCTGTGCCTCGGCCTCGAAGTCGTGCTACCGACCGGCGAGGTTTGGAACGGCCTGCGCCGCCTCAAGAAGGACAATACGGGCTACGACCTGCGCGATCTCTTCATCGGCGCGGAAGGCACGCTCGGCATCATTACCGGGGCGGTGCTCAAGCTTTTCCCGCGGCCCCTTGGTCACGAGGTCGCCTTTGCCGGTTTGAAATCGGTAGCGGATGCCCTCACCCTCTTCGAGCGCGCCTCAAGCCGTTGCGGCCCTGCCCTCACCGGCTTCGAACTGATGCCGCGCCTCGGTGTCGATTTCACCACACGCCATATTCCGGGCGTGCGCGATCCGCTCGCCACCCGGCATGACTGGTATGTCCTCATCGACATCTCCACCTCCGACGACGCAGAGGCGGCGACGCGCATGATGGAGGCGCTGCTGTCCGAAGGCATCGAGGCGGGGCTTGTCGAAAATGCGGTGGTCGCCTCCAGCGAAGAGCAGCGCCGGGCGCTCTGGCACATGCGCGAAAGCATGTCGCCGGCACAGAAGCCGGAGGGCGGCTCGATCAAGCACGACGTCTCCGTGCCGGTCTCGGCTATTCCGGCGTTCATGGCGGAGGCGGACGCTGCGGTGATGGCGGCCATTCCGGGAGCGCGCATCTGCTCGTTCGGCCACATGGGCGACGGCAATATCCACTACAACATCTCGCAGCCCGTCGGCGCTGACAAACAGGCCTTCCTTGACCGCTGGCGCGAGATCAACCACCTCGTGCACGGCATCGTGCTGAACTACAACGGCTCGATTTCCGCCGAGCATGGCATCGGCCAGTTGAAGCGCGACGAGCTGGCGGAGGTCCGCGCACCGATCGAGATGGACCTGATGCGAAGGGTGAAGCGATCCTTCGACCCTGCCGGCATCATGAACCCCGGCAAGGTCGTCAACGCCTGAGGGATCAGCTGCCGCCGGTGCGCAGCTGCGCCAGCGACATCATCAGGTCGGCGCTGATGCCAGCATTGCCGGAGCCGGTCAGCACCGAAAGGGCGGGATCGGTCGTGCTCTGATTGTCCAAGTCGTAGAGCACGGAGAACTTCACGATCATCTTGGAGACCTTCTCCGGATCCTGCAGGTCCTCCAGCTCGAGATAACGGTTGATCATGTCGGCCTGGGCGTCGATATCCGCGCTGCCGATTTCGTCGGGCAGCTGATAGAGCACCTTGAAGACCTCGAAGAGCGCATCGTCGGCAAGAAGATCGTAGGCGCTCGAGATCGTATCTGCCTTGCGCTCGAAATAAAGCGCGAGGCGCACGCCGGCATTGTCGTTGCCGGCCTCCTCCTCCAGCATCTGGCGCACATAACTGTCGAGCGTCTCGTAAATGCCGCGGCGCGACTGGATCTGCGCATCGTCCGGCCGCTCGACAAGCCCTTCGGCGTTGAAGTTGAACGAGGCGACGATCTTGCGATAGGAGCGGTCGGCCTGCTGGTTCACGAAGCTCTTCGGATCGTCGAGATCTGAAGTGAAAATCTTCGCCATGAACTCGGCATCGACGCTGGCTGGATCGATATTGTTGGCTTCCAGAACGAAAGCGACGAGGCGCGGATCGGACAGGAATTCCTTGACGGAATCGATCTTCTGCATCTGGACGGAGTAATATTTGGCCTCTTCCTCGGCCAGCTTGCGGTCATCCTCCGTTCCGAAACGGGATTTCTCCACCACATAGCCGCGAGACATGACGAGGATTTCGGATTCGGACTGCGCCAGTTTCGGCTGGGTGATATTACCGTCCGACCCGAAATTGAACGCCTTGGCGAGCTCCACGTAACGCTCGTCGTCGAGCTGGTACACATAGCTTTTCGGATCGTTGAGGTCGCTCTTCAGCACATTCTTGATCGTCAGCGCCGAGACCTTCGTCGGATCGATGCCGAAGGCTTTCAACGCGAAGTCGTAGACCGTCGCCTCGCCGATAAAGTCCTTCACGGACTTCACAGCGCCGATCTGGCCTTTGAAACGCTTGATGGCGGTTTCGTCCGCCTCGTCGTCCTTGTCGTTGTAACGAACCATGTAGCCGCGCGCGGTCGTCGCGGTCTGGGCGGCGGTCTGCGGCGTGTCGCCGGCCGCCAGCGTTCCGTCTTCCTGGAAATTGAAGGCGGCGCGCAGCGCAACGTACTTTTCCTTGTCGGCACCGCCGAACATGTTGATGTAGCTCGTCGCATTGTTCGGGTCAGCGTCGCTGGTGATGATGTTGCGCAGCGTCAGGCTGCCGACGGACACCTTGTCGAGATCGAAGGCGACCTTGAGGTAGGCGACTATGCGCGGATCGGCGATGAGTTCGTTTGCCGTCGTGATGCTGCCGATCTGGCTTTCGAAATACTCCTTGTTCATCAGCGCAGCCGCCGTCGTCACGCGCGGATTGGAGAGCGTGTAGAGTTCGTTCGTGCCCTTCTTCTGGTCGGCGTCCTGCACGGTGCCGGCCGTCGCCGTGCCGTCCGTGTTGAAGTTGAACGCATCCGCCAGCGCACGGTATTTGTCGACATTGCTGATGATGGCGATCTGGCGGTTGATCTCCGCCTTGAGCTGGGTGATGCGCGGCTGGTTGGCGGGGGTCGATTCCAGCCCTGCCAGTTCGTCACTCGCCGCCTGTCGCGCCGCGGCAGCCGCCGTCGCCTTGGCCTCGAATTCCGTATTGAAATAGCTCGCCGGATCGTTGCGATCGCTGGACAGAACGCCCTTGATCGCCGCGCGCGAATAGTTCGCCGGGTCGATGCCGAAGGAGGTGAACACGTAGTTGCGCAGGCGTTCGTTGTTGAGCAGTTTGTCGACGCTCGTCACCGTATCGATGACGATGTTGTAGTAGCGGGTTTCTTCCTTGATCACGTCTCCCGCATTGGCGGCAGTCGCGGAATAGAGGCCGATGATCTCATCGAGCTGCACCTCGGTCTGCGCCACGGCGGTGGCGCCGGTGAAGCTGAAGGCGGTGGCAAAGTCGCGGTAGCGCGTATCGGTCAGCATGTTCACGAAGCTGTTGGCGTCCGAGATATCGCTATCCAGCACCTTGCGCATGAAGGCCTTGGCGTAGGTCATCTCTTCCAGGCCGTGGGCTTTCATGGCGTAGGAATAGAGCCGGTAGTCGTCGAGGAACTCATCGACGGTCGACACCTTGCCGATGTTCTCCTTGTAATACGCCGCCTCGCGCGCCGTCGTCGTCTCGCTCGCCGTGCGGTCCAGCGACGTCAACATATCGCGCGCGATGAGGTTGTAGCTCGTATAGGTGGACAGCATCGGCAACTCTTCCTTCGTGGCAACGGCAGGCCAATCGAAGGCTATTTTCGCGCGCGAGGCTTGTCCCGGCCTTTCGGGAGCGTGGGACACCTGCGGGCCGCAGCGTTCACCTTCCCTAAACCCTACGCCGTGCGGTTTTGCTAACCATCGGGAAGCGCAAAGTTTTCTTAACCGCAATTTTTAAGCGGCGAGGAAGGGGCCCCGCCTATTCTCCCCCTCAGAGGACGCAAAGTCCCAATGAGAAGACCGGATAGGGCTCTCAAGGAAAACAAGGGCGAAAGACATGCTGAATACCGTTTCCAAGCCGGCATGGGCCGGCAACACGCTCCGGCTCGATCCCAAGCGCTTCCCGCAGCAGGTGACATTCGAGCTGCGTGGCGAAGGAACCGATGCCACCATCACCCTCGACGAGCGTGGCGCCGTGCTGCGCAAGGTTCTGCCGTCGAGCGGCCTGCCGCTTTCGATCGCACTGCCGGCCCGCGCCTTCAAGGGTGTTGCCGCCCGCGCCATCGACCACGGCAACGGCGACGTGACCGTTACCCTCGAATTGCATCACCCCGACCCGGACCTCTGCATTCCGCTGCTCGTGGCGCATGATCTCTGCGATATCGCCGCCGACTGGCGCAGCTGGGCGGAAGCCTATCGCATTCCGATGCTGATGGTCGAAGCCGATGGCATCGCCCGGCCGCTCGACGACAACCTGACCGTCGGCAGCCGCCCCGCCAAGCCGCGCCGCCGCCACTCCTATTTCGCGGATCGCCGCCCGCGCTTCCTCGTGCGCCGCACGACGGGCAAGCTTGGCGTCCAGATGAAGATCGACGGTCGGGAAATCATCGCCCGGCGTTGATGCCTGACGAAGACATGACCTCCAGAAGAGCCGGCCGTTCCCTGCGGCCGGCTTTTTCGTGCCCTGTTCCCTCCGGAACACTTTTCACGCGCCCGGCGTGGGAAACAGCGTTCAACACAGCGGCAAAGCCCGCACGAACGCAAGGGACCGATCATCATGGCAAAGCTCTTCACCACCCTCCTCGTCCAGATCCGCAAGGCCGACGCAGCTCTCATCGAGCGCGGCCGCCCACCGCGCCGGGGTTTCGAGATCGCGATGCATCCGGCGACTTTGCGCCGCTCGGAAGAGCGGCCGCATGTGGGCGCGCGCTCGCCCCGTTACCGCTAGGCCGCGCGCCGGCCAATGCGGTCGCCATTTGTCCGACGCCTGCCCGCAGCGGTTGACATCCGGCAGTGAAACAGCGCAATTGCACTCCGGTTTGAAACGTCGGAAAGTCTTGTATGTCTCGGGAACTCGGTACGCAGCGTGAGCTGGAAGCAACCAAAGCAGTTATCGGAGAGCTGGCCAAGCATCTCAACGTCAATATCTGCCTTGAGCTCTGGGATGGCACGGTCATCCCGCTCGGCAAGGACGCCCAGGACGAAATTCGTTTCGTCGTCGCTTCCGCCAACGTGCTTCGCCGCCTGCTGCGCGAACCCTCGCTGATCAGCGTCGCCGAACTCTACGCCACGGGCGATCTCGATATCGTCGGCGCCAACCCGGTCGATGCGATGCGCGGCGTGGATCATCTCCAGTTCCTGCGGCTTCCCAAGAAGGTCAACAAGGCGCGGCTCCTGAAAATGGCCCTGCCCATCCTGCTCAAGAGCTATTCGGCTTCGTCCTTCGTCAAGCGCTTCACCAAGAAGGCGGGCGCCACCCCGACCAGCGGGCGAGACGACAAGGAGATGATCGGCTTCCACTACGATCTTTCCAACGAGTTCTACAGCCTCTTCCTCGACGAGGAGATGGTCTATTCGTCGGCCTATTTCCCGACGCCCGATGCCACGCTCGACGAAGCACAGCTCAACAAGCTGGACCTTATCTGCCGCAAGCTGCGCCTGGCGCCGGGCGATCGTCTGTTCGACCCGGGCTGCGGCTGGGGCGGCCTCCTGTGCTACGCGGCAAAGCATTACGGCGTCGACGCCTATGGCACGACGCTGTCCACCGAACAGTTTGACTTCGTCAACGCCAAGATCGCCAAGATGGGCCTGGGCGACAAGGTCAAGATCGAGCTGCGCGATTGCCGCAGCATCTCCGACGACAAGATCTTCGACAAGATCGCGCAGGTGGAGATGATCGAGCATGTCGGCATCGCCAACCACCACGATTTCTATCGATACCTGCGCAAGCACATGCGCCCGCGTGGCGTTTATTTCGGCCAGGCAAGCTTCCGGCGGAACACCGAGCGGCCGGAGGACTTTCCAAAACTCACGCCCTACATGCAGTTCATCGTCAAATACATTTTCCCCGGCGGCGAGCTTGACCATGTCGGCATGACCACCGGCGCCCTGGAACGGGCAGGCTTCGAGGTCCACGAGGTCGAGGCCGTGCGCGAGCATTTCGGCTACACGACGGAACATTGGGTCCGTCGTCTCTATGACCGCAAGGAAGAGGGTGCGGCTCTGGTCGGCATGCCGCAGACGCGTATCTGGCTGCTGTATCTGTCGCTTTGCGCGCTGTCCTTCCACCGTGGCGCGTTGAACGCGTTCCAGGTCGTTGCCACCAGCCGCCATTCCGGTGCATCCGGTGTCGGCTTCGACCGTACGACGGAATATGGCGGCGCCCGCCGCGTCGGGACCGAAGCCACGTCCGAAAGTGCGCTGAAGACCGCCTGAATTAATGGTCTTGCGCAGTTGGGAACGTAAAACCGCTGCGCAGTTTTGCCGGAATTGCTCTAAGCGAAGGGCAGCGCGGCAACGAGGCCCAGGAACAGAATCAGCCCGACGACACCGTTGAACTTGAACAGTGCCAGGCACTGTTCGGGATCATCGATGTCGAGCGTGGCAATCTGCCAGGCGAGCATGATGCCGGCGGCGACAAGGCCGAGCCAGGCGACAAGACCGACACCGGTGAGCCAGAACGACAGCGCGATCAGCGCCACCGTCAGGCCATAGAGCCCCATCAGCCACTGCGCCGTATTCTCGCCGAACAGCCGCGCGGTGGAGCGCACGCCGATCAGCGCGTCGTCTTCCTTGTCCTGATGGGCATAGATCGTGTCATAGCCGATCGTCCAGGCGATGGCGGCTATGTAGAGCGCGATAGAGGCGCTCGAAATCTCCGAAAACTCCGCCGCCCAACCCATCAGCGCGCCCCAGGAAAAGGCCATGCCGAGGAAGAATTGCGGCCAGTCGGTGAAGCGCTTGGCAAAGGGATAGATCGCGACGATCGCCAGCGACGCGACGCCGAGCACGATGGCGAAAAGATTGAACTGCAGCAACACGACAAGGCCGACAAGCGCCTGCAGCGCCATGAAGATCTTCGCCTGCCGGCGCGTGACGCGGCCCGACGGCAGCGGGCGCGAGCGGGTGCGGGCGACCGCCTGATCGATATCGTGGTCGACGAGATCGTTATAGGTGCAGCCGGCGCCGCGCATGGCGACGGCGCCGATGAAGAACAGCAGGAGATGCGTGACGAAACGCGTCAGATCGAACGTGCCGACCGCCGCCGAAAGGTTGGCCGCCAGCGCCGTCGACCAGAGGCAGGGCAAGAGCAGGAGTTGCCAGCCGATCGGCCGGTCCCAGCGCGCAAGCTGTGCATAGGGCCAGGCGGCGCGCGGCAGCGCGCGGTAGACCCAGTTGTTGGACGGCGCATCGGCGACGCGGCCGGAATCGGACGGAGAGGTGATCATCCCCCTAGATCGCAAGCGGCCTCGCCACGGTCAAGCCGGCACGAAGCCGCAGCCGGTTACGGCAACGTGAAATCGAAGCGGTAGGTGGCGGAGAGGCCGATCAGGAACTGGTTCTTGTCGCCGCGCTCCTTGACGAGGCTCGACTTCGCGGCATCACCGACGAGGCGCTTGTATTCGGCAAAGGCGCTGGTCTCGATCTTCTCGTTGACCTGCCAGGTGATGGCGGCACCGGCACCAACCGAATGGATACCGCCATCCGGATCGAAAGCGTCAAGGCCGGATTCTGCGACCTGGCTTGGCTTCACGCCGTAGTAGGTGTCCATATAGTCGTTCGAGGCGATCGTGACACGCGGGCCCGCCGAGAGGCGCACGTCCGGCCGCACGTCGACGAAGGCGTCGGCCGAAATGTCCGCGACAATGCCGTCATGGCTGCGGATGCCGTGACGCACTTCGCCGCGCACGCGCAGCCAGTCGGTCGGGTAGGCTTCAGCGAACGCGCCGAGTTCGCCGCCGAACTTTACCGGGGTCAGGCCCTTGAGGTCGTCGGAATCGCCGTCGTCACGCGACATGACCAGCTTGCCGGTCGCGCCGGCGCGAAAACCGCCATTGTCGATGAGCGCGAAGGACGGGTTGTCGTTGCGCGAGGAGAAACGCACGGTGCTGCCGGCCTTGCCGAGCGAGATCATCGGAGTGACCTGGAACAGGTACTTCTTGGCGCCTTCGTAGTCCGGGGCGGCAAAGCCGGCAGCGCCGACCTTCAGATACCAGTCACCGGACCAGAAATAATCGCCGGCAAAGGCGCTTGCAGGCGCAAACAACAGGGCGGCCGCAGTCATTGCGGTCGAAACACGGATACGCAAAACTAAAATCCTCGCTTCACCGGCAGACCCGCCGCGGGCTGCCGAAACCTTTGATTTGGTGAACATTAGCCGCGTTTCATTACCGTTTCGCTAACCATCGTTCAGACCACGAAGCCGGAACGATTCGCTCCAGTCTGCGTTTTTTAAGAGACGAAACAAGGAGTTTTCCCATGACCATCAGCACGATGGAGCTGAAGCTGAACGCGATCCGCACAGATACCGGCCTCTCCCGCAAGGAAAAGATCGAAAAACTGGAAAAGCTGCGTACCGAAGCCCGCGCCCTCCAGCGCGCCGCCACCGAAAGCGCCATGGTCGAGGACGACGGCTGGTACGAGGACGTGCACCTGATCGACACCGAGCTGGAAAACCTCGGCCGTAGCGTGGAGGAAAAGGGCGCGGCGACGCTCTGACGCCCCGCAGCCCTTGACCTTTCGGCCTCGCCCGCTTAACCCGCCTCACAACCAAGGACGGATCGAGGGTGCGGGCATGAAGGTTCTGTTGATCGGATCGGGCGGACGCGAGCACGCCCTTGCCTGGAAGCTGGCGCAATCGCCCCTTCTTGAGACGCTCTATGCGGCGCCTGGCAATCCTGGTATCGCCGAATGCGCGACGCTCGTTTCCCTTGATATCGACGACCATGCCGCCGTCTCGGCCTTCTGCAAGGACAATGGCGTGAGTTTTGTCGTGGTCGGGCCTGAAGCCCCGCTGGTCGCCGGCATTGCCGATGTGTTGCGCGCCGATGGCATCGATGTTTTCGGCCCCTCCGCGGCCGCGGCCCAGCTTGAGGGCTCCAAGGGTTTCACCAAGGACCTCTGCGCCAAATACGACATCCCGACCGGCGCCTACCAGCGCTTTACCGATGCCGCTTCGGCTAAAGACTATGTCAACGCACAAGGTGCGCCGATCGTCATCAAGGCCGACGGGCTTGCCGCCGGCAAGGGCGTAACCGTCGCCATGACGCTCGACGAGGCGCTTGCCGCCGTCGACGACTGTTTTGACGGCGCGTTCGGCGCTGCAGGCGCTGAAGTCGTCGTGGAAGCCTTTCTCGATGGCGAAGAGGCAAGCTTCTTCTGCCTCTGCGACGGCGTGAATACTCTGCCGCTTGCCTCCGCCCAGGATCACAAGCGCGTCGGCGACGGCGATAGCGGCCCGAACACCGGCGGCATGGGCGCCTATTCGCCGGCCCCGGTGATGACATCAGACATGGTCGAGCGCACGATGAAGGAGATCATCGAACCGACGATCCGCGGCATGGCGGCGGATGGCCATCCATTCCAGGGCGTGCTCTTCGCCGGGCTGATGATCACCGCCAAAGGTCCTGAACTCATCGAATACAATGCACGGTTCGGCGATCCGGAATGCCAGGTGCTGATGATGCGGCTTGAAAGCGATCTGCTGCCGATCCTGCATGCGGCGGCGATCGGCCGGCTCGACAAGGTTTCCGCCGAATGGCGCGATGCGCCGGCGCTGACCGTCGTCATGGCTTCGAAGGGCTATCCGGGCAGCTATGAGAAGAACACGCCGATTCTGTCGCTCCCGGCGGACGACGAAGGCACCAAGGTGTTTCATGCCGGCACAGCCCTGAAGGACGGCACATTGGTCGCGACCGGCGGGCGCGTGCTCAATGTCACGGCGGTTGCAGGTACCGTTGCAGACGCTCAAAAGGCCGCCTATCAGGCGCTCGACCGGGTAAAATGGGACAACGGCTTCTGCCGCCGCGATATCGGCTGGCGCGCCGTCGCCCGCGAACAGGCCTGAAGCGGGCGGTAAAAATCGCCCGGTCGTTCAAATTTTACCATATCCCCTGACGGGACCGTAACCGGCGGGCGCTATTCTCCTCCCATGATTAGGGAGAACCGTTGATGCGTACCCTGCTGCCGACCCTTGCCTTCGTGCTTCTTGCCGCCCCCGCTTTTGCCGGGTCCTTCGAACCTGTTGCCAAGGCCGCATCCGCAGGCACCAGCATCGAGACGATCACCTGCAACGACTGCCCGCCCTTGAAGCCGAAACGCTCGCTCGACACCTACCATGTCGACTCAATCGAGCCCGGCACGCAGAAGGTCGAGATCCGCGAAGCGGACGGCGAGCGCAAGATCTTCCGCACCGAGGCCTGGATGGGCGGTTCGCCCGTGCTCTTCGTCAGCAAGGCGCCGGCCGAGACAGTGCAGGCGGCAGAGGTTGAAAAGCCGGTGGAGGAGAACGCCACGGCGACGGAAACCGTCGATGCCAGCGCCAAGACGAGCGCCGTGGACGAGACCGCTGCGCACAAGGCAGCGACGGCGACGATGGCCTCCTCACGCGAGTTTGATCCATCGAAGTTTGCACTTCGGCTCAATTGACCCCATATTGGAGGGACCCTGCCCTTCAGTCCCTCCAGGCTGTTGGATCCGTGAAAACGGACGTTTTGCGCCCCTGACCTCAAGCGGGGGCGCAGGCGTGTTAGCCGCCCTCTCCGAGATTACACGCGAGTTGCTCGACCTCCCGGTCGGAATAGACGGCAATGCCGTTCCGGCGCAGCAGCGCCGCCGTCACGCCCTGCCCCGCATGCCGCACACCGGAAAAGCTGCCATCATAGACGAAGCCGGACCCGCAGGACGGGCTGCCATCGATGAGCAGCGCATGCCGGCAGCCGTTCTCCCGCGCCACATCGAGCGCGGTCTGCGCACCGGCGATATAGGCCGCGGAGACGTCGCCGCCGGATAATTCCAGCACCCGCGCCCGTCCGTCGAGCACGTCGTCGCCGTCCAAACCGTTTTCGATTTCCGCCGGCGGCCGCGGCACCTGGAAGCCGCCCGCCAGCTCCGGACAGAGCGTGACCAGCCGCCCCTCCGCCTTCCAGCGATCGACAGCGTCATGCACCAGCGGTTTCGCCGAGCCGTTGTAGCGCACCGGCAGGCCGGCAAGGCAGGCACTGATGAGGATCTTTCCGGCCATCAGCGCCCGTCCCTCACCCCGCGATCTTCGAGAAATCCGCAACCGTGCCGGTCGCCGCGCGGATGGCGGCGAGGAGAGCGAGGCGGTTGGCGCGGATAGCCGGGTCCTCGTCATTGACGAGCACGTCGTTGAAGAACTGATCGACCGGCGCACGCAGCGTGGACAGTGCTTCCATCGCGGAGCGGAAATCCTCCTGTGCAACGGCGGCAGCCGCGTCACGCGAGGCAATTTCGACAGCAGCGTAGAGCGCCTTTTCCGCATCGAGCTTCAGCAGATCGGCCGAGACCGCGCCTTCGACGACAGTGCCCTTCTTCTCTTCCGCTGCCAGAAGCTGCGTGGCGCGCTTGGTGCCGGCGAGCAGGTTCTGCCCCTCTTCCGAGGTGATGAACGCCGTCAGCGCCTCGACACGGCGGGCGACCATCAACAGATCATCGGCCTCCGGCGTCAGCACGGCGTCGATCAGGTCATGGCGCGCGCCCATGTCGCGGAGGTACACCTTGAGGCGATCCTGGAAGAAGGCCAGGAGATCGTGCTGCACATCCAGTGCGGTACCGAACAATCCGTGCTCGATATCATCGATCGTGCTGGAAGCGTCATCCCAAGCGTCTGCCGGCGGGTCGAGCCCGTCAGTCTCGATTTTTTCTTCCTGACGGCGACGGAACGCCAACGCGGCATCAGCGCCGGCCAAAACTCTCAGCTGCTGTTCAAAGTTCTCAAAAATGAACCTTGCGAAAGATTGATCAAGGAGATTGAGGCGCAATCCTCGTTCCAAGAAAATCCGAACTGTACCCAGCGCGGCACGGCGAAGGGCATAGGGGTCCTTGGAGCCGGTGGGCTTCTCATCGATCGCCCAGAAGCCGATCAGCGTGTCGAGCTTGTCGGCAAGCGCCACGGTGAGGCCGATCTTGCCAGCGGGTACGCGGTCGGACGGGCCCTGCGGTTTGTAATGATCTTCAATCGCTTCGGCGACAGCCGCGTCCTCGCCCTGCAGCGCCGCGTATTTGCGGCCCATGATGCCCTGGAGTTCCGGGAATTCGCCGACGGCTTCCGTGCGCAGGTCCGCCTTTGCGAGCACCACGGCGCGGTCGACGAGCGCAGCATCGGCACCGGTGACCTTCGCGAGTTCAGCGGCAAGCCTGCGGATGCGCGCGACGCGCTCGCCCTGCGTGCCGAGCTTGGCGTGGAACGTCACGTTCAGCGCATCGAGCTTGGCCATGCGCTGGTCGAGCGGCTTTTTCAGGTCGAGGTCGAACTTTTCCGCCGAGGCCTTGAGGGTGTCGAGGTCCGGCAGGTCGCCTTGGTCGCGCAGCCAGAAATGCTTGGCGTCCGAAAGACGCGCGCGCACGACCTTGCCGTTGCCGTGCACGATCTCCTTGCCGCCGTCCTTCGCCTCGATATTGGCGATGAGGATGAAGTGGTTGGAGAGCGTGTCGGCGCCCGGCTTGCGGGTGACGAAACACTTCTGGTTCGTCTTGATCGTCAGGCGGATAATTTCCGACGGGATCGCCAAAAACTCTTCCTCGAAGGTGCCCATCAGCACCTGCGGCCATTCGACGAGGCCCGAAACTTCTTCCAGCAGGCCCTCGTCCTCGACCAGTTCGAGGCCGTTGGCGAAGGCGATATTGTTGGCGTCGGTGGCGATGATCTGCTTGCGGCGCTCGGCATCGAGCACGACCTTCGCCTTCTCCAGATTGGCGGCGTAATCCTCGAAGCGGCGCACGGTGATCGGCTCGGGCGCATGGAAGCGGTGGCCGTAGGTAACATTGCCGGCAACGAGCCCATCGACCTCGAAGGGCACGACGCGAGTTTCTTCCGTTTCCGAGCCGAAGGTGCAGACGATCGATTGCAGCGGGCGCACCCAGCGCAGCGCACCGGGTTTCGCCGAGGCGACACCGGAGCGCATCGACTTCGGCCAGGGGAAATTGCGGATGATGCCGGGCATGACGTCCGCGATGATCTCGTCGGCCGGACGGCCGGGCTTCACGAGATGGGCAACATAGAAATCGCCCTTCTTCGGATCGCTGTGCACATGGGCTTCGGAGACCGAGGCGAGCCCCGCCTTGCGCAGAAAGCCCTGGATCGCCTGCTCGGGTGCTGACGTTGCCGGCCCCTTGATATCCTCGCGCACGTCGCTGGAGCGGGCATTGAGGCCACGGATATCGAGCGTCAGACGCCGCGGCGTCCAGTATTCGCGGACACCCTCATAGGTCAGGCCCGCTTCCACCAGCGCGTCGGTGACAAGCTTCTTCAGGTCACCCGCCGCCTTGCGCTGCATGCGGGCGGGAATTTCCTCGGAGCGGAGTTCAAGCAGGAGATCGGGCATGGGGTTCAACAAACACTTGATTTTTCAACTGGCCGGGACTTAGCAAGCCCCATGCGAATTGTCATCCGGTGATTGCCTGAAAACGCCTCTTTCAGGCCGCGTCATGAACGGGAATGCGTGCAATATCGGCCTTCTTGCGCTCCGCTTCGATCTTCAACTCATAAGCCGTCTGTAAATTCATCCAGAATTCGGGCGTCGTGCCGAAAAACTTGGCGAGGCGAAGCGCCGTATCGGAGGTGATGCCGACACGGCCGGAAACGATGCGCTCGACTCGCGTCCGCGGCACGTTCAATTTACCTGCAAGCGCGCCCGCGCTCATCTCCAGCGGGGCAAGATAGAGATCGTTCAGGATTTCCCCCGGGTGGATCGGCGGCAGCTTTGGCGAGACCATCACACATTCCTATCTTCAATGATAATCGACAATCTCAACATCCTCAGGCCCGGCCGCCGTCCAGCGAAAACAGATATGCCATTGCCTGTTGATGCGGATCGAATGTTGCCCTTCCCGATCGCCCGCCAGTTTTTCCAGCCGGTTACCGGGTGGTGACCGAAGATCTTCAATCGGTACCGCGGCGTGCAGCACAGTGAGCAATTGCTGGGCGCGTCGAACGAGTTCAGGAGGAAATCCCTTCTTCACCGAACTATCGGCGACCATTTCGACAAGCTTGCCCCGGAATGCCCTGATCATTTCAGCGCCTCCACACTTGTATCACTGAATGATACATCCGTCCACTGCATGGATTACGGCAGACCTACCATCCGCCGCCACCGCCTCCACCGCCTCCACCACCGGAGGAGCCGCCACCGCCGCCCGACGAGAAGCCGGAGGACGAGCTTTTCGGCGGGTCGGGCAATGAGGAGGTCATGGTGCCGGCCATGGAGCCGGCGAAGCCGCCCATGCGGTCGGTGAAATTGCCGGAGGAGAGGCTGTCGCCGTGGTACCAGACGGGCTGGTAGGTGGCGGCGGCACCGGCGGCGGCCGCGGCGAGGAGCCAATGGTCGAATGTCTCCGACCAGGGTTTTTCCACGCCGAGCGCCACGGCATAGGGCAGCAGCGTCTCGAAATGGCGGGGCGACATTTCTGGCGCGCCGGCCATGTTCATGCGGTCTTTTTCGGCGAGCGTCAGGTATTGGCGCAGGCCCGCAATGCCGTCCATCATCTTGCGGCCGAGCGGTGTGGGCGCGCCCATCAGGAAGAAAAAGACGAGATTGGTGACGACGATGCCGCCGATGGCGGCAAACAGCGGCAACTGGCCGGTTGCAGCACCAGTGGCAAACAGTGCGAGCACGATGCCGCCGAAGACCGTGAGGAAGACGAAGCTGATGAAGGCGATGATGGCGACCGCAAAAATGCGCGCGCCGAGCGACTTCGAGCGCCTGAAATTCTGGCCGAGCGCGACCGCGAAGATCGACACGAACACCGAGGCAAAGACCGGCAGGATGACGAGCACGATGCCCTCCTCCGGCAGCGAGCCGAAGACCAGCAGGCCGGCCAGGCAGGCAAGCGACAGCAGGATGCCGCCGATCGCCTGCGGCCAGTTGGCGAGGTAATATTTGCGCCGGTGCTCCTTTTCCATGGCATCGCGGAAATCGCCGCCGAGTGTCTGCACCCGCTTGCCGTTCGACTTGTCAATGGCAAGGCTCGTGCCGGCAGCACCCAGCGCGCCGAGCAGCACCTTTTCACCCGTCGGCAGGTCACCGGCTGTCTTGTCCGCGCGGGTGACGACAATCGATTTTTTCAGGTCCTGAAGCTCGACCAACCCCTTGACCGCAAGGTTGAGGAAGGAGGCCGAAATCGCCGTCCAGCCCTGCCCGCCAAACCCCTTCTCGTCGATATAGTTGACGAGTGCGGGCGACATGCCCTCCGGCGCATCCCAGCGCGGCACGACGACGCCGCGCGGCGGATCGCGCCCAACGGAAAGCCAGGCCCACAGATAATAGCCGACGACGAGGACGAGGCCGCCGAAGGCGAGGAAAAGATTGCGGTTGTCCTGGAAAAAGAGTGCCCGCTCCTCCTCCGGCGTCGGGCGGCTGATGCTGCCGGCCGGCATTTTCACGCCGATCGTCAGGCCCTCCTGGGCCGCCAGTTCGCGCGTCGTTACGAAGCTTGCCTGATTGCCGCGGTTTTCCGCGCGCGCATCCTTGCCCGTTGCACCAAGCGGGCCGGTAAAGACGGTCAGTTCCTCGGCGCGCACACCCTCCGGCAGGGTCACCGTTGCACTCGCGCGATGGATGGGAAAGGCCCATTCGGTGCCGGTGACATTCCAGAACAGTTCATCATGCGTGTCGAAGAAGCGGATCTGCCGGGTCGTCTCGTAGGTCAGCCGGTACTGGTGGAAACCGGGATCGAGCAGCACGTCCGCCGAGCCGAAATAGATGCGGATGCCGCGGCGGATGCTTTCCGTGCGGTAGGGTTCCGGTCGGCCGTCGCGCTCGACGCTGAGGATCTTGAAGCCGACCTCGCGCTCCCGCCCTTCGGCATCGACGAAGGTCAGTGGGAAATCGCGGTAGATGCCGCGGCGGATCTGGTTGCCCTCGGCATAGACGCGGATCGTTTCCGTCACCGTCAGCGTGCCGTTCTTGGCAAGCGCGATATCGGAATGGTAGCGGTCGAAATACTCTTCCGCCCGGGCGGCACCCCCGACCAGAAGGCAAAGCCACAGCGTCAGGAGAGCGGCAATCCGCATCATAGGGGACCCCAAATCTAGAACTTTACGGTCGGCACGGCCCGGTCGGCCGGGTTTTCGATCTCGAAATAGGGCGCCTTGATGAATTTGAAGAGGCTGGCAACAAGGTTCGACGGGAAGCTTTCGACCTTGACGTTGAGATCGCGGGCGGCACCGTTGTAGTAGCGGCGCGACATCTGGATCTCGTCCTCCAGCGTTTCCAGCGACTGCTGCAACTCGGCGAAGTTCTCGTTGGCCTTTAGGTCCGGATAGGCCTCGGCAAGGGCGAAGATGCGGCCGAGCGCCTGGCTGAGCAGGCCTTCCGCCTGGGCGCGGCCGGCGACATCGCCTGCTGGCACGGCCTGCGCCTGGTTGCGCAGCTCGACGACCTTTTCCAGCGTCTCCTTCTCGTGGCTCGCGTAGCCCTTCACGGTCTCGATGAGGTTGGGAATGAGATCGGCGCGGCGCTTCAGCTGCACGTCGATGCCGGACCAGGACTCTTCCTTCACCTGCCGGGCACGCACCAGGCCGTTGTAGATGATGATGGCGTAGATGACGACCACCGCCGCGATTGCCAGACCGATCATGACGTTCTCCGCTCCTTCTGTGTGTTGCGTGTGAACTTAGCATTCGCGCTGGCGCAGGAAAGCCCCCCTCACCCGCCTGCCGGCACCTTCTCCCCGCTGGGGAGAAGGTGGCCCGAAAGGGCCGGATGAGGGGCCACTACGCCCCTGTCACCGCGGGAACCGCGCGGCGGCGTGCTTTGCCCGATAGTCGCTCATCAACAACACGAACCCCGAAGCGACCGTCATGAAAGCCCTCGTCCTCACCATCAACGTTCTCGGTTTCACCGCCCTGTTCCTCGCCTACACGATGGGCGCTACGGTCGACCGTCCGAAGGGTGTACGCCGGGCGCTCCAGACCTATGCCGGCCAACTCCCCACCGGTACCTTCCCCACGCTGAAGCCCGTCTGGGAACTCGGCGTGAAGGTCACCACGATCGCTTGAGGCGCCGCTGCCTCCGCCCGCCACCCTTGCCGAAACGATCCCGCCGGTCATATTGAAACGGCGGTGCCGCCGTTGCGGCCTGCCTGTCCGTGACGGAGGACCATGGGATGAAAACTGTCGCCGCCGGGTCTCTCGAGATCGCCTATATCGAGGCCGGGCCTGCCGATGGGCCTGCCACCGTGTTGCTGCACGGCTTTCCCTATGATGGACACGCCTATGACGCGGTCTGCGAAACGCTTGCCTCAGCCGACCATTGCTGCATCGTGCCGTTCCTACGCGGCTTCGGCGCCACGCGCTTTCTTTCCGCAGAAACGCCCCGCTCCGGCGAGCAATCGGCGCTCGGCGCGGACCTCCTCGCCCTGCTCGACGCGCTGTCCATCGAAAAGGCCTATCTTGGCGGATACGACTGGGGCGGGCGCGCCGCCTGCATCGTCTCGGCGCTCTGGCCGGAGCGAGTGCTGGGACTCGTTAGCTGCGGCCAGGGGTATAACATCCAGAACATCGCGCAGGCGGGCACGCCGGCCGCGCCGGAGGAAGAGGCGCGATACTGGTACCAGTATTATTTTCATTCGGAGCGCGGTCGCAGAGCCTTGCAGGAAAACCGCCAGGGTCTCTGCACTTTCATCTGGAAACTCTGGTCACCGACATGGGGTTTCGACGCGGCGACGTTCGACCGCTCGGCGGCCGCCTTCGACAATCCGGATTTCGTCGAGATCGTCATCCATTCCTACCGGCATCGCTTCGGCGGCATTCCGGGTGATCCGGCGCTGGCGGGCATAGAGGCCCGGCTGGCACGGCAGCCGGATATCACCGTTCCGACGATCGTGTTGATGGGGGCCGACGATGGCGTCGACCCCCCCTCGCCCGTCGATCACGACAGGCGGCACTTCACGGCATCTTATGAGCGTCGCATCGTTCCCGGTGCCGGGCACAACCTGCCGCAGGAAAAGCCGGACGCCTTCGCTCAAGCCGTCCTCGACCTTAGCCGACGACGCTAGGCACAGATCAAGCCGCGCTCTTGGTCCAGTTCACGCCGCCGGCATCCGTCAGCAGGAAGGCTTCGCCGCAGGCCTTTGCAAGCGCGCGCACGCGCAGAATGTAGCTCTGGCGCTCGGTGACGGAGATCACGCCACGCGCATCCAGCAAGTTGAAGACGTGGCTGGCCTTGATGCATTGGTCATAGGCCGGCAGCACGCATTTGTGCAGGCGCTGGTTATCCGCATCGCCCGGCGCACCGGCGGCGAGCAGCGCCTGGCACTCCTTCTCCGCATCGATGAAATGGCGGTGCAGCATGGCCGTGTCGGCGAATTCGAAGTTGTGGCGGGAATATTCCTGCTCGGCCTGCAGGAAGACGTCACCATAGGTGATCTTTTCATCGCCCTCGCGGCCGTTGAAGTTGAGGTCGTAGACATTGTCGACGCCCTGCACATACATGGCGAGGCGCTCGAGGCCATAGGTCAGTTCGCCTGCGACCGGCGAGCATTCGATGCCGCAGACCTGCTGGAAATAGGTGAACTGCGAGACTTCCATGCCGTCGCACCAGCATTCCCAGCCGAGACCCCAGGCGCCGAGCGTCGGGCTTTCCCAGTCGTCCTCGACGAAGCGCACGTCGTGCAGCAGCGGATCGAGGCCGATGGCAGCGAGCGAGCCGAGATAGAGTTCCTGAAGGTTCGACGGGTTCGGCTTCAGGATGACCTGGTACTGGTAGTAGTGCTGGAGACGGTTGGGGTTTTCGCCGTAGCGGCCGTCGGACGGGCGGCGCGACGGCTGCACATAGGCGGCGCGCCATGGGCGCGGACCCAACGCCCGCAGCGTCGTTGCCGGGTGGAACGTGCCCGCACCCACTTCCATGTCATAGGGCTGAAGCACCGCACAGCCCTTGTCCGCCCAATAGGCGTGCAACGTCAGGATCAGCCCCTGGAAGGAGCGGGTCGGGTTCATGTGGTCAGGCAGGGCGGCAGAGGTCATCGGTTTCGTCCAGCATTCTTTGGAAAAGCTGGCGGACTGGTGCCACGATGCGCCCAAGGGGTCAAGGGTTTCGGGCGGCTGCCTGCAATGCGCTCAATGCCGTTCGAGCGAACGGAAGAGGCCCGAGCCGGCAACCTGCGTGACGGCCTGGACCCGCTGGGGTGCCAAATCCGGCACCTGGCTCATCTGCCGACGAAGGCCGCCCGGCACGCGTGAACCGTACCAGGCCGCAAGCACCGGCAGTTCACGGCGCAACGAACCTGACGCCCGCCAGCCAAGTGCGCGCAGCGCCTGCGTATCGAGCGGCGAGCGGGTGACATTGCCGGGCCGGCCGCCGGTGAAGCTGACGCCTGCGACGGAGCCCTGAACCGTATCGAGCACCATGCGGGCGATGGAAAGGACATCGTACAGCTCGTCGCCGGCGACGTTGTAGGTGGCGTTTTCCGCGCCGCTGGAAACGACGGCGCGCAAGGCCGAGCAGACATCCGCGACGGTGACGAAGGCCCGCTTCTGCGCGCCGTCGCCATGCACCGGAAGCGGCCGGCCGACGGTCGCGAACTCCATGAAGCGCGGCAGCAGCTTTTCCGCGTTCTGGCGCGTGCCGACGATGTTGACCGGGCGCAGTACGCGGATATCGAGATCGAAGGACCGGCGCAGGCCGGCGATCAGCATCTCCGCGGCGGCCTTGGAGGCGCCGTGCGGATTGTCGGGCAGCAGCGGCGCGAGCTCACCGATCGGCTGGCCGTTGCCGGCGCCGTAGACTTCGGCGGAACTGATATGGATCATCAGCGGCACGCGGCGGCGGCCCATCGCCTCCACCAGAACCTGGGTGCCGAGCGCATTGGCGAGCGTGAAGCGTTCCGGCACGGAAAAGGCCCGCTCGACATGGCTTTCGCCCGCCGTATGGACCACGAGATCGGCATCCTTCAAAACCTCGGTCACAAGGTCGAGATTGCCGACGTCGCCTTCCTGCAACGTCACGCGGCCCGTGCGGAAGGCCGCATCGAGATGCGACATGTCGGCAGCATAGGTGACGGAATCGAGCACGCGAATGCGCGCATTCGGGCAATGGGCGAGGAGGTCATCGACGATGTGCGAACCGACGAAGCCAGCACCACCCGTCACGACGATGGTGCGAATCCGGTCGAGGTCGAGCGAGGCCATGGTGTACTCCGTTCATTGCAGGCGCATCAGAGGGGCGCCCTCATGGCGACCCTGACCGCTAGATCGGTCTTCCTGCGCGCGAGGGCAAGTAAAACCCCAGGCTGCATGTGCGTAAATCCGATATTAACCTTACGTAGAATGGTTAATGTACCAGGCCGGCACGAACGGCTCGTTTTGCCGGTCCCACGACGACACGCGGCTGTGCCGCAACGCTACTCGTCGTCCCGGCGCACGCGGTACTCTCCCGTTTCCGGATCCTTGACGAGCGTGCCGGTTGCGCCGGTGCGGCGCTCTTCCTGGGCGCGCTTGTTGATCTTGCTCAGCCGCTCGGCATCCGCAATGAACTTGCGGTAGCCGAACCAGGCAACGCCGACGACCAGAAGCAGAAAGATGAACTGGGCCATAGCCCCTCCCCCAAAAACTATTGCGCCTTATCCGGAAAGCCCGAAGCGGCCCCACAGCGCCTTTTCTTCCGCGAGCCCGGCGACCGCCGCGACGCCAGCCGAACCTATACGGCCCGCCATGTCCTCGGAAAGCCCCCCGATGCCCGGCGCCTTGCGGCCGAACAGACCCTTGGGCGCCGAAACCAGCTCAAGCCGCGTCTTCGGCCCGTAGCGCCGCTTCAACTCCGAACGCATGTCCGAGAGCCCGTCGACGAGGCCGAGCGTCTTCCCCCGGCCGCCGGTCCAGAACAGGCCGGAAAACAGGTCCGGGTCGTCGGCGAGTTTTGCGCCGCGACGCTCCTTCACCATGTCGATGAAGACCTGGTGGATTTCGAGCTGGAGCGACTTCAGATACTCGATATCGCTCTCGCGCTCTGGCTGGAATGGATCGAGGATCGCCTTGTTGCTGCCGGCCGTATAGACGCGGCGCTCGACACCGATCTTCTTCAGCATTTCCGGAAAGCCGAAGCCGCCGGAGACGACGCCGATGGAGCCGACGATCGAGGTGGGGTCGGCAAAGATCTCGTCGCCGGCAAGCGCGATCATGTAACCGCCGGACGCCGCGACATCCTCGACGAAGACGAGCACGCGCTTGTTGTTCTCGGCTGCGAGCTCACGAATACGCTGGAAGATCAGGCGCGACTGGACCGGCGAGCCACCGGGCGAGTTGATGGAGATCGCCACCGCCGGTGCCTGCTTGTAGGCAAAAGCCTTTTCCAGTGCGGGTGCCGCCGTGGCGAGATTGAGCGGCGGCCGAAACTGGCTGCCCGTCGCCATGATCGCTCCGCTCAGCCTGACGACCGGGATTGCGACACCTTCCTTGCGAAATCTCTTCGGCACCAGCGTCTTCAAAAATCCGGCCATCACGCGATCCTGTCTCCTGTTTATCTGCCCGGCTGATGTATGCACGACGGGCGAAAACACAATGGCGCGCCCTCAAATTCGGGTTTTTGACAGGCGTGGATAGCTGGCACGGCCATTGTTGAGATCGTTCACGAAGGGCGCGAAGGCATGCTGCGGGCCGTCATGCATCACGAGCGGCATGCGCAAGGCAAGGCGCGCGCGCGAACCCTTTATGGCGGTCACGAGGATACGATGGGCGCTTTCGCCCGTGCGGGGGTGGATGGGCGTGATCTCGATGCCGCCGACGCGGTGGCCGCAGGCGGCAATGATGTCGGCGATCGATTCCGGCCGGGCGATCAGCGAGAGTTGGCCTCCGGGCTTGAGGATGGCGCTTGCCGTCCTGATCCAGCGCTCGAAGAGGTCATCGTCCATCGCATGCGCCTCCGCCCTCAACGCGTCCGGCGTCCGCCGGTCGGCGCCATCGTTGAAGGGCGGGTTCATGATGACGTGGTCGTGCACGTCGTCGGACAAGCCGGCGGCCACGCGTGCCCTGCCGGACAGCGACACATCCGCCTCCAGAACGGAAACACGCCCGGCGAAGGCCGCATTCGAAGCCAAGGCGACCGACTTGCGGGCGAACTCGGCCATCAGGGGCGAACGCTCAACGAGCAGCACCTCGGCTTTTTCGATGCGCGCGGCAACGGCAAGGCCGGCGGCCCCGGCGCCCGCGCCAAGATCCGCCACCCGCATCGGCCCGTCGCCGGCGACGAGGGCAGCAAGCAGCATCGCATCCATGCCGGAGCGGTGCCCTATGCCCTTCGGCTGGACGACGTGGAACCGGCCGTAGTGGAAGGCATCGACGGTTTCGGTGACAGCCGTCTGCGCGAACGTCGGGCCGGCATCGCTCACGGGCGCAGCTCCGCCGCCAACCCCGCATCCTGGAAAATCTGCCGTGCCTCATCCTCCCGGTCGATCTCGACCAGGAAGCGGCGCGGCAGCATGCCGAGAGAGCCTTCGAGGATACTCATCGCCTCGTCGGCGATCAGGCAATGGATGCCGGCTTCCTTCATCAGGCTTTCCGCAAAGGAAAGCAGCACGGCGTCGTTGGTACGGATCAGTTCGATCATTCCGGTCTTTTTCCAGCCATTATTGCCGAGGCGGGACAATTCGCCTCTTGCCGCAGCAAGCCTCGCTTTCTATTGTCTTTCAACAAAAATGAACAGGAGTCCGGGCATTTGGGCGTCGTGATACCGCTTGAAGAAGGCAAAAACAAACAGGCGTCGGTCAAGCCGCTCGTCGACCTCACGAAGGCCGACATGGAGCGGGTGAACCAGCTCATCCTGTCGAAGGCCGGTTCCGACGTGCAGATGATTCCGGAGGTTGCCAACCACCTGATCTCGTCCGGTGGCAAGCGCTTGCGCCCCATGCTGACGCTCGCCTCGGCCGCGATGTTCGGCTACGACGGCGACCATCACATCAAGCTCGCGACCAGCGTCGAGTTCATGCACACGGCAACGCTTTTGCATGACGACGTGGTGGACGAAAGCGACCTGCGCCGCGGCAAATCGACCGCGCGCATGATCTGGGGCAACCAGGCGAGCGTGCTCGTCGGCGACTTCCTGCTCGGCCAGGCCTTCAAGATGATGGTCGAGGTCGGCTCGCTGGAGGCGCTCGACGTGCTGTCGACGGCTGCGACCGTGATCGCCGAAGGCGAGGTGCTGCAGCTCTCCGTCGCCAAGAACATGGAGACGACCGAGGACGACTATCTGCAGGTCATTCGCGCCAAGACAGCCGCACTCTTTGCCGCGGCCGCCGAAGTCGGCCCGATCATCGCCAGCACGACCAAGGCGGAGCGCAATGCGCTGAAATCCTACGGCATGAATCTCGGCCTCGCCTTCCAGCTCGTCGACGACGCGCTGGATTACGGCGGCAAGGCCGCCGACCTCGGCAAGAACACTGGCGACGATTTCCGCGAAGGCAAGATCACGCTGCCGGTCATTCTCGCCTGGCGCCGCGGCACGGCGGAAGACCGCGCCTTCTGGCGGGACGCCATCGAAGGCGGCCAGAGCGACGACGCCAATCTGGAACGTGCGTTCGGCCTGATCACCCGCTATGGTGGCCTGACGGACACGATCGCTCGCGCCCAGCACTACGGCATGATCGCCCGCGATGCGCTCGCCCCCCTGCCGGCCAGCCCCTGGAAGAACGCGCTGCTCGAAGTCATCGACTTCTCCATCGCCCGCGTCAGCTGATCGGGACAGCCCAAAACGGTCCGGCAGGATTTTCTTGCCGCACCGCGCCAAAAAAGCCATTCTCTACCGTCATGAGTCCGTGACTGATTTGGGCGCCATCGTGGCAGGATTTGTCATGCACGGCTTCCGGGGCTTATTTCATTCCTGCTGGAAAGGCATTTTGATGCGGCATTCCCTTCTCCTTCGGCTTCTTTCCGGCGTGGCGATTGCGGCCAGCCTCGTGCTGACCGGCCCGCTCGCGGCCTTCGCGGAGGAAAAGCCCGCAGCGGTTGCCGCCGAGGAAACGCCGTTCGACCCCTTGGGTGTCAACACCTTCTCCGGCGCGTTCCTCGCCGCCCGCACGGCGGATTTCGACAAGGACTACGAGACCGCCGTCACGCTGTACAAGATCGCGCTGCAGTTCGACCCGACCAACCCGGATGTCAAGCAGCGGCTGATGATCACCCAGCTGATGAACGGCGATTTCGAGGAAGGCGTGAAGCTCGCCGACACGCTGAAGAACGATTCGTCCGTCGAGCGCATCACCTCCGTCGTGCGCGGCATGGAGGCGATCCGCAAACGGGAATACAAGAGCGCGGAAAAGATCCTCGTCTACAAGGGGCCGAACGACCTCGACAAGATGATGAACGACCTGCTGCTCGCCTGGGCCA
Source organism: Sinorhizobium sp. RAC02 (assembly GCF_001713395.1). NCBI lineage: Bacteria > Pseudomonadati > Pseudomonadota > Alphaproteobacteria > Hyphomicrobiales > Rhizobiaceae > Sinorhizobium > Sinorhizobium sp. RAC02. The sequence goes on from NZ_CP016450.1 coordinate 2,220,603, forward strand.
AGTTCGGCGACGGCAAGTCGAAGGAGGCGCTCAAGCTGATCAACGGGATGGAAGGGCCTGAATGGCTTGCCATCTTCAAGAACTACCATGCCGGCGCGCTCGCTGCCGCGGCCGGTGACAAGGCGACCGCGCGCGCACGCCTCAACGAGGCGATCCTCGACCGCAACGGTGCCGGTGCGGCACCCGACACGTTCATTCGTGCCGTCATGGCGCTCGCCCGCCTCGAAGCGCGCGAAGGCAACAAGCAGAAGGCGCTCGATGCGATTTCGGTCGGTGACAACTTCATCACCAGCTACGCACCGCTGAAGGCGCTGCGCCAGAGCATCGACGCCGGCGAAAAGCAGGAACAGCAGGTGCGCACGGCCGCGCAAGGTGCCGCCGCCGTGCTGTTCTCGATCGGTGGGGCGCTCAACCGCGATGGCGCGGAAGACATCGTCTCGCTCTATCTCCAGGTCGCGCGCGCGCTGGACCCGGACAGCGACGACATGCTGGTGCTGCTCGGCGGCCTCGCCGAAAACCAGAAGAAGCCGCAAAAGGCGATCGACTATTATCGTGCCGTGCCGGAAAAGTCGCCGATGCGGCGTATTTCCGAGCTGCAACTCGGCCTCAACCTCGCCGATACCGGCAAGGTCCCGGAGGCCAAGAAGCATCTTCAGGAACTGATCGATGCCGATCCCGCGGATCTGCGCAGCTATCTGGCACTTGGCAGCGTGCTTTCGGACGCCAAGGACTACAAGGACATGGCGGTGCTTTACGACCGCGCTGTCGAGGCGATCGGTTCGGTTCCGACACGCAACCACTGGAGTGTCTTCTTCCAGCGCGGCATCGCCTATGAGCGGCTGAAGGAGTGGGAGAAGGCCGAGCCGAACTTCCGCAAAGCGCTGGAGCTGAACCCCGAGCAGCCGCAGGTGCTGAACTATCTGGGTTACTCCTGGGTGGACATGAACAAGAACCTCGACGAGGGCCTGGACATGATCCGTCGTGCCGTCACCCTCAAGCCCGATGACGGCTACATCGTCGATTCGCTCGGCTGGGCCTACTTCCGCCTGAACCGCTTCTCGGATGCTGTGGCGGAACTGGAGCGTGCGGCGGAGCTGAAGGCCGGCGACCCGACGATCAACGACCACCTGGGTGACGCCTACTGGCGCGTCGGCCGCAAGCTGGAGGCGACCTTCCAGTGGAACCGCGCGCTTGGCCTGAAGCCGGAAGAAGCGGAAATCCCGAAGATTAAGCTGAAGGTCGAGAACGGCCTGCCGGAACTGAAGAAGACCGAGCCCGCCTCCGCCGAAGCGAAGGATGAAAAGCCGGTGCAGAATGTCTCTCCGGAAGGCGCTGCCACAGACCGCAAGTCGTAAATGCAACGCGCCGACAGCCTGCCGGGCTTTGCCGTCATCGAGCAGGCCCCGGCCAAGATCAACCTCGCGCTCGCCGTTGTCGGCCAGCGCGAGGATGGCTACCATCTCCTCGACAGCCTGGTGACCTTCACCGCCTTCGGCGACCGTATCGGCCTGTCGCCGGCGGCGGAAGATCGTCTCACGCTCTCCGGCCGTTTTGGCGATGCGCTTGCGGCTGACGCCGACAACCTCGTCGCCCGCGCTCGCGACCGGTTGCGTGCTGCCCTGGCCGAAGCCGGCCGGGTGGCTCCCCCGGTCCACATCCACCTCGAAAAGAACCTTCCCATCGCCTCCGGTATCGGTGGCGGTTCGGCGGATGCCGCCGCCACGTTGCGCGGTCTTCTCACGCTGTGGCAGGCTGACGTGCCGAAGACCGAGCTTGATGACATCGCACTCGGCCTCGGCGCCGATGTGCCGATGTGCCTTGCCAGCCGGCCGCTCGTCGCCCGCGGCATTGGCGAGGACATCACGCCGGTGCCGATGCCATCCCTGCCCATGGTGCTCGCCAACCCGCTCGTCGGGGTCTCGACGCCCGCTGTCTTCAAGGCACTGGCCTCGAAAAACAATCCGCCGCTCGTTCTCGACGTGGCGCCCGTCGACTGGCCGGCGGCGATCAGCCTGTTACGCAACGACCTGGAGCCCCCTGCCCGCGCGCTTTGCCCCGACATCGCCGCGATCTCCGAAAGCCTCGCCGCCACCGGCGCGACCCTGGTGCGCATGTCCGGTTCCGGCGCGACCTGTTTCGCGCTATACCCTTCCGATCAGGCGGCAGAAGCCGCGGCGACGGCGCTCTTGCGCCTGCACCCGTCCTGGTTCTTCACCGCCACCCGCACGCTTGGAGCCGATGATGGCACACATTGACGAGACGAGGCCTTTTCTCCCGGTCGGCATCGCCGTGCTCACGGTCTCGGACACCCGCACGCCCGAAACGGATCGCTCCGGCGACACGCTCGTCGCCCGCATCGAGGAAGCCGGCCACCGCCTTATCGCACGCGCCATCGTGCCGGACGATATCGCTGCGATCCGCGCGCAGGTGGAGGCCTGGACACGCGATACCGCCGTGGACGTCGTCATCACCACCGGCGGCACGGGCTTTACCGGCCGCGACGTGACGCCTGAAGCGCTGGAACCGATCTTCGAAAAGCGCATGGACGGGTTTTCCGCGGTTTTTCACCGCATTTCCTACGACAAGATCGGCACATCGACGATCCAGTCACGCGCGACCGGCGGCGTGCTGAACGCCACCTTCATCTTCGTTCTGCCCGGCTCACCCGGCGCCTGCAAGGATGCCTGGGACGGCATATTGAAAGCGCAGCTCGACTATCGCCACATGCCCTGCAACTTCGTGGAAATCATGCCGCGCCTCGACGAGCACCTGAAGCGCACCGCGGGCTGACCTGTTCCATAGGGCACTGCGCGCCGCTTTCGCCGCGCCTATGACTCTCCCGGCAACAGAGAGACGAGGAGAGCGAACATGGCACGCACGATCACCGGAACCAATGGCGCAGACCGCATCGTCCAGGGCGGCAGCAGCGACAATATCGAACTGACCATCCGGGCGCTGGTCGGCGACGACACCATCATCCTCAACCGCACCGACGACTTCGGCGGCCGCAACAGCGTCGATGCGGGCGCGGGCAACGACAGTGTTGTCAACATGAAGGAGGATGGCAATGTCATCCTTCTCGGCGCCGGCAACGACACCTATGTCGGCACGGGCTTCGGCTCCTTCTCCAGCGAACGCGCCGACCTCGTGCGGGCTGGCGACGGCAACGACAAGATCGTCGTCAGCACTTTCAAGAGTACCTATCTCGGCGAGGCCGGCAATGACAGCTTCTTCTCCGTCGGCCAGCAGAACATCTTCAATGGCGGCAGCGGCGTCGATTCGATCAGCTTCCTGCCCCGCGACGACGATACGGTCTTGGGTGGCTCCGGCGTCGGTATCGACCTACAGCAAGGGCTCGCCCAGACAGCCGCCAACCGCTTCGAGACTCTGATCAGCATCGAGAATGCGGAAGGCACCAATGCCGGCGACGCGCTGTTCGGCTCCAACGTCAATAACGTGCTCAGCGGCCTTGCCGGCGACGATTCGATTGCCGGCCGCGGCGGCAACGACGTGCTGGTCGGCGGCCTCGGCCACGATCTCCTGCAGGGCGATGGCGGCGCCGACCGCTTCGACTTCAACTTCCGCGCCGAATCGGCCGTCGGCGCCAACCGCGACGTCGTGCTCGACTTCAATCGCAGCCAGGGTGACCGGATCGACGTGCGCGACATCGACGCAAACACCACCCAAGCCGGCAACCAGGCCTTCACCTTCATCGGGGACAGCAATTTTTCGAGCAGCGCCGGCCAGCTTCGTTTCAAGGACGGCATCGTTTCCGGCGACATCACCGGCGACGGACGCGCCGATTTCCAGATCGGGGTGCAGGGCATCAGCGCTATGGTTGCGAGCGATTTCCTGCTCTAAGACGTCGGTCGTCCGGCCGCCCTACGCCCGTCAAACCACGACTTGCGCCCGCATGGCCTTCACCGCCCATGCGGGCACGATTTCCGCAACGAGCGTGCGCGAGCGTTTGCCCGCCGCGATATCGGCAAGCGCCATGCCGGTGCGTATGGACGCCAAAACCTGTTGCTTGGTGACGAGATAACCCTGCTCCAGCGGCGGGATTTTTCGGCCAACACGTTGGAAGAACGGCCGGCGATGGCTGCGCGAGCCGAGGAACCGCGCCGGGCCGGCATTGACCGAGACATGGTCGACGATCGCATCGACCCAACCCGTCATTGGCCGGGCACCAGGCTCCAGCAGCAGCAGCCAGTCGCCGCGGGCGGAGCGCATCACATCCTTGATATCCCAGCTCGTCAGGAAGCGGCAGCCCGCCGCATCCGCCACCATGGCGGAGCCGTCGCGCGAGCCGTGGTCGAGCACGATCACGTCGCGCACCACGCCCTCGACGGCGCCCGCGACCAGCGCGGACAATGTCTGCGCCAGTTCCGCCTCGTTGTCCCGGCATTCCATGATGATTGTCAGCATCCCCTTCAATACCGCAATGCAACATCGATTTCCACCGCACCTCGCCCGGCATCTCGCCGCATGGTTAGGCGGCATGGTTAGCGCCGGGCGGAAATTTGTTCTTGCATTGTTCTCATTCCCGCGATAGGAATATAGTCACTGAAGCAGGGGCGGGATCGCCTCGCGGAGACAGCCATGAACGATCTTGCTGACCTCAGGCAGGGTGCACTAGCGCCCGGCCACACGAAAGACGTTGCCGAAGCGCTGTTGACACAGACCGGCATGCGCATCGAAGTGGATCGCCGGCGCGGCCGCGGCGCCGGGCTGAATTTCACCGGCCGGTTCGAGCCTGTGACACGCGAAGGGTTCGACGACGGCTGGCAGACGCTGGAGGAATTGCCGCCCTTCCGCACGGAAGTCCAGATCGAGAAACCGCGCACCATCATCACCCGCAACGATTCACCCGACATCCCCTTCGACCGTTCGATCAATCCCTATCGCGGCTGCGAACACGGCTGCATCTACTGCTTTGCCCGGCCGTCGCATGCTTTCATGGGTCTTTCCGCCGGGCTCGATTTCGAGGCAAAGCTGTTCGCCAAGCCGGATGCGCCGAAGCTGTTGGAACGGGAGCTCTCCAAGCCGGGTTACAAGCCGCGCGTCATAGCCATCGGCACCAACACCGATCCCTACCAGCCGATCGAGAAGGAATGGCGCATCATGCGCCAGATCCTCGAGGTGCTGGACAAGGCCAATCACCCGGTTTCGATCGTCACCAAGTCGGCCATGGTCATGCGCGACATCGACATTCTCTCCCGCATGGCGGCGCGCGGCCTCGCCTGGGTCGGCATGTCTGTCACCACGCTCGACCGCAAGCTCGCCCGCACCATGGAACCGCGTGCTGCGACCCCGCCGCGCCGGCTGGAGACGATCCGCGCACTTTCCGAAGCCGGCATCCCGACCGCCATCATGATGGCGCCGATCATTCCCGGCCTCAACGACCACGAAATCGAACGCGTGCTGGATTCGGGCAAGGCGGCCGGCGCGGTGGAGGCGAGCTACGTGCTGCTGCGCCTGCCGCTGGAGGTCAGCCCGCTCTTCCGCGACTGGCTGCTACGCAACTATCCGGATCGCTATCGCCACGTCATGTCGCTGGTGCGCTCCATGCGCGGTGGCAAGGATTACGACGCCGAGTTCGGCAAGCGCATGAAGGGCGCCGGCCCCTATGCCTGGCAGATCGCCCGGCGTTTCGAGATGGCAGGCAAGCGGCTGGGATTGACCCGCACCCGCCGCAGCCTCGCCAGCGACCAGTTCGTACCGCCGTCAGGCAGCGGGGTGCAACTGTCCTTGCTCTGATGCTTGAGCGCAGGGCGGGGTTCGACCAGCTTCCCCGTTCGGCACCCTGACAAGACGGCCTGTCCCACGGCAAGTAAAGCCAAGGCCTGCATACCGCCAAAGCCGCGGCCATGGTTTGAAAATTCTGCGCAGCTTCCTTGGGCCGGACGGCTCGGGAAAAGGCGCCATCCTCTTCCGGTCCGTCTTCCCCGGGCGCACCGGTTGCTCCTCCGGCACTTGCCTCCTGCCGGAGGGCTTGCAGGGAATCGGACGGATGTGCGAGGCTCGCCGCATGTCCCGTGTCGCATCCTCCGATTCCCGCCTTCTTTTCGACCTGCCCGAAGGGCCGGACTTCTCGATGGAGCTTGCTGCCCGCAAGCGCGGCCTCTGGCCGGTCGCCGGCACGGACGAGGCCGGCCGCGGGCCGCTCGCCGGGCCTGTGGTGGCCGCAGCGGTGGTGCTGGATCCGGAGAACATTCCAGACGGGCTTAATGATTCGAAACAGTTGAGCGCGGCAAAACGCGAATTCCTCTTCACGCTCATCATGCAATCGGCCTTCGTTTCGGTCGCCTCCAGCTGTTCACGCCGCATCGACGTCATCGATATCCGCAAGGCAAGCCTCGACGCCATGCGCCGCGCCGTCGCGGGTCTTGAGGTCAAGGCGCAACTCGTGCTCGCCGATGGTCGCGACGTGCCGCCCGGCCTCGCTTGCGAGGGCCGCGCCGTCGTCAAGGGCGACGCCCGCTCGCTCTCCATCGCCGCCGCTTCCATCGTCGCCAAGGTGATGCGCGACCGCATGATGGCCCGCGCCGAAGCCACCTTCCCCGGCTACGGCTTCGCCCTCCACGCCGGCTACGCTACCCAGGTCCACCGCGATGCCATCGAATCCATCGGCCCCTGCCGCCTGCACCGCATGAGTTTCCGCCCGCTCCGGCAGGAGTGACGTTGAGAAACCGTCAGCTTTAGGATCGACCTTCGGGTGTTGTCCGCTTCGTCATCCATTTCGCCATAAGCTGGCCGCTGCCGGCGGAAAAGTGCGTATCGAGGACCGCCGATTTCACGATGCGATCGGCCCGGAAATGCCGATAGTCCCCGCGCAGTTCACACCACGCCGCAATCAGCGTGACATCGACATAGTAAACCGTGGCGACCGGCCAGATCGTGCGCTGCGTACGGCGATTTTGCTCATCTCGATAGGTGATTCGGATTTTCCGGCAGTCACGGATTGCGTTGCGGACGTCGAGCAACTCAATCCCTTCTGGCCGAACCGTATCACCTTCAGACACGAAAAACCGGGGCGAGAGCAAATAGCTGCGAAGATCTCCCGGGATCGTGTGCTGGAGTTTGCTCAGCACGCTTTCGGCGGCGTCCTGCAGTTTGCGGTCGCGAATGCGGTGGACCAGATGAGCGCCGAGCGTAATGGCCTCCACTTCCTCTACCGTGAACATCAAGGGCGGCAGGTCGAAGCCTCTGCGCAGCAGATAGCCGAGACCGGGTGCACCTTCGATCGGGATACGCCGCGCCTGCAAGGTGGCGATGTCGCGATAGATGGTGCGCGTCGTCACCTCCAGCCGCTCGGCCAGCGCGGCAGCCGTCGTCGGCTGCGACGTTCCGCGCAGTGCCTGGATGATGTCGAACAGGCGGTCGGCGCGGCGCATGGTCAGAGCTCCTCAACACCACTGACAAAACGGTGTCAGTAGCATCGGTCTATAGAGCATCCAAAGCAAGGGAGGGACAGGATGCAGGACGACCAAAACAGAGGACTGGGCACCGTGTTGATCATCGGCTCGGCGGTTGCCTACAGCTTGTCGGGTTATTTCACCAGGCTCATCCCGTTGGACGTATGGACGATCCTGTTCTGGCGCGGACTGTTCGGCGGCCTCACCATCGCGGTCTTTATTGCCTGGCACCATCGGCACGGCCTGTGGGGCGTGGTCCGGGCCGTGGGCATGCCAGGTCTCTGGGTGACGGTCCTGTCCACCGTCGCGACGATCTGCTTCATCAGCGCGCTTCGCCTCGCTCCGGTCGCCGATGTGATGGCGATCCATGCGGCCATCCCCTTCATGACGGCCGTCCTGGCGCTCGTCTTCACGGGCGAGCGGGAAGGCTGGAGCACATGGGGAGCGAGTGTCGCCGCCCTGATCGGCGTGATGATCATCGTCAACCCACAGGCGTCGGGCGGGCACCTGGCGGGCTACGCCTTCGCCGCGACGATGGCACTGTCCTATGCGGCCATGATGGTGATCATCCGCAAGAACCGGCACGTCTCGATGCTGCCCGCAGCCTGTCTCTCGGCCTTGCTTTGCGCGCTCGTGGCTTTGCCGTTCGGGCGGCCTATGGCTGTCTCGACGACGGTGATGATCGACCTGATGCTGTTCGGGACCGTGCAGTTCGGCCTTGGTCTCTTGCTGATGACGGTCGGCACGCGGTTGATCTCGGCCACCCGTTCGGCCCTCATTGGCAGCATGGAAAATCCGCTCGCACCGCTATGGGTGTGGCTCGCCTTTGGGGAGCAACCGCTAACCGCCACCTGGATCGGCGGCGGCCTGGTGATGGCGGCGGTGATCTTCGACGTTCTCTTGAAATCAAGGCATAGGCGGCGCGCCATTGCATCAACCAGCATGACGGAGGCGTAGTGGCAGGCGCAAACAGCAAAAAGGCCGGCATTGCTGCCGGCCTTTTTAAATCACGCTCTGCAAGACCCTCAGTTGAGGCGGGTCTTTACTTCGCTGATGGCGTTGTCGAACAGCGACTTGCCGGTGGCGGCATCGGCCTTGGCGGCGATGACCTTCTCGGCGGCTGCGACTGCGAGGTCGACGGCAGCGGCGCGAACGGCGTTGATCGCGTCGGCTTCCGCCTGCTTGATCTTCTGCTCGGAGAGCGCCGTGCGGCGGGTGACGTATTCCTCGGTCTTCTGCTTGGCTTCCGCGGTCAGCAGGCTCGCCTCGCGCTCAGCGGCGGCGACGATGCTGGCGGCTTCCGCCTCGGCATCCTTGCGCTTGCGCTGGTACTCGGCGAGCAGGTGCTGGGCTTCCTCACGAAGACGCTTGGCTTCCGCCAGCTCGTTCTGGATCTTTTCAGCGCGGGCGTCGAGGCCCTTGGCCATCATGCCCGGAACCTTGAGGTAGGCGATGAGGGCCAGGAACAGGATGAGGCCGACAAAGGCATAGAATGTTGCGTCGAATGCCATGGTGCGCTCCTTACTTGCCTGCGGCCGATTTGACGGCCGAAGCGACTTCGGCCTTGGTGGCCTTGGCGCCGATCAGCTGCTCGACGACGGCTGCCGTGGTTTCCTCGGCAATCGTGCCGACATCGGCAAGCGCCTTGGCCTTGATCTCGGCGATGCGGGTTTCGGCACCGGCGATCTTGTCCTGCAAGGAGGCTTCGATCTTGGCGCGTTCGGCGTCGGCGCGGGCCTTGGCTTCGTCGCGGGCGGTCGAAGCGATCGCGTTGCCCTTGGTGCGGGCGCTCGCAAGCTCCTGCTCGTAGGACGCAATCGCGGCATCCGCTTCGGCCTTCAGGCGCGACGCTTCGTCGAGATCCTGAGCGATGCGGTCATGACGGGTCTCAAGGATGCCGCCGATGCGCGGAATGACAACCTTCGACATGAGAAGATAGAAAAGACCGAAGGTGATCGCGAGCCACAGGAGCTGCGATGCGAACGTGGTCTGGTCGAACGGCGGGAAGACGCCGGAACCGGCTTCTTCGCCATGGGCAACACCCGTTTCGGTGTGCACTTCGCCTGCCGGCTGAGCCGCATGCGTATCCGCAGGGGTCTCATGCGTTGTCGCAGGAGTTTCCGCCTGGGCGATTTCGAAAGGGGTGGACTCGGCCGACGCCAAGGTCACAGACATGCTGACCTCCAGGGGGCATTCTCAAATCTTGTACGAAACGTACGATGGACCACGGCCCTTGCGGGCCATGGTCCAGTCCTCAGCCGGTATTAGACGGCGAAGAGGAGGAGGAGAGCGATGAGCAGCGAGAAGATGCCCAGAGCTTCCGTAACGGCGAAGCCGAATACGAGACGGCCGAACTGGCTGTCAGCAGCAGACGGATTGCGCAGAGCGCCGGCAAGGTAGCTGCCGAAGATGTTGCCGAGGCCGAGAGCCGTGCCGGCGAGACCGAACGTGGCAAGACCTGCGCCGATGAACTTTGCTGCTTCCGCTTCCATGTTGAACTCCTTGAATGGGATGTTGCGGCTTATGAGCGGCGCCCGAGGGCGCCAACGACTGTTTCCTTAGTGACCACCCGGATGCACGGCATCGTTGAGGTACATGCATGTCAGAACTGCGAAGACATAGGCCTGCAGGAACGACACGAGGAATTCGAGACCGGTCAGGGCGACGGTCATGAGGAGGGGCAGGATCGAACCGACCACACCGACGGCGCCGAGGGCGCTGAGCGAGGTGACGAAGCCGGCGAAGACCTTGAGCGTGATGTGACCCGCCAGCATATTGGCGAAAAGACGGATCGAGAGGCTGATCGGACGCGAGAGAAACGAGATGACCTCGATCGTGACGACCAGCGGAAGAAGCATGCCGGGAACGCCGGACGGCACGAAGAGCTTGAGGAAGCCGAAACCGTGCTTGTAGAAACCGTAGACCACGACCGTGCCGATGACGAGCATGGCGAGTGCGAAGGTGACGATGATCTGGCTGGTGACGGTGAAGAAGTACGGCACCATGCCGAGCATGTTGGCGGTCAGCACGAACATGAAGAGCGAGAAGACGAACGGGAAGAACTTCATCCCGTGGCTGCCCGCCCCTTCCCGGAGCATCGAGGCGATGAACTCATAGGACATTTCAGAAACCGACTGCATGCGGCTCGGAACGAGGCCGCGCTGGCCGGTCGTGAAGTAGAGGAAGCCGATGCCGGCGGCCACGGTGGCGACCATGAACAGCGAAGCGTTGGTGAACGAGAAATCGATGCCACCGATTTCGATCGGAACAATCTTGTTGACCAGGAACTGATGGGTCGGATCGTTTGACACCGCGTATCTCTCTCGCTTGCCCGCCTTGCGGCGGAAGTCACCCCTGGAGCCTATCCATTTTTCTTCGAAAAACGAAAAGGCTCTATCTCATTATTCCGCACAATTCCGATGATAACCGCTACGCGCTTTTCCCGGTCTTGCTTGCCGAACAGTCCCCTCAGGCACCGTCCTTCGTCTTGGTTTCGTCCCGTCCGCCTGCGGCCTTGCCGGGCTCACGGCCGGCCAGCCTGTCGACGGGATGGGGCGATGCCACCATGCCAGCCGCGCGCATGACGTTCAGAACGCCGGCACAGAAGCCAAGGAGCAGAAGAATGATCATCCCCCACGGCCGTGTACCCGCAAAATGGTCCAAAAGATAGCCCAGAAGCGCCCCGACAATGACGGCCGCGACGAACTCGCTCGAGAGCTTCATGGCAACCGCGTAGCCCTTGCGGCTTTCGGATGCCCGTGCCTCGGCGGCTGCTTCCGCCCCGTCGTCCTTGCGCCGTTCCGCGAGTTCCGCGTCCAGGCGTTTCAGCCGGTCTTCCAGACTTTCCTTTTGCTGATCGGTCATGGCACGCTCCTCGCTCGCTTTCCCGCGAAGCTTTCGCCCCATTGCGGACATATTGAAGGCTAGGATTCAAGCCATATCCGACCCCTTTCGAAGTCGGCCGCAACATAGTTTTAGGTGCCAGCATAGTCAAGGCATGGCGGAGCTTTGTGCCGCACCAAATATATTGAGATATATCAATAGATTATGAGGATTCCCACCGTGGCCGCGACAGATCGCCCCGGGAATCGGGCACGCCGTGGCACAGACTCAGCAAGCCCCGGCCGGCGTCAGACGAAAGCCATCAGCTCCAGCCGCCGCCATAGGTACGGTAGAAGATGTGCTTGCCGATCTTGGCCACGCGCTTCATCGTGCGGCCCCACGGCGGGTTCACATAGGTCGCGTGATAGTGGGTGGAAGATCCGACCTCCTCGAACCAGATCTTGCCGGCCGTGACGGCCATGGCGATCTCCTTGGCGGTCTTCCAGTGCCAGGGCGAGAGAATGAGGTCCGGAATGCGGTCGCAGGCAAAGGAGAACTGACAGCGGTTGCGCCAGTTTTCGTTCTGGTAGACGACGCCGCAGATCGTGTTCGGATAGGCGGGGTTGCGCACGCGGTTCAGGATGACCTGGGCGACGGCGGCCTGGCCCTTCAGCTCCTCGCCGCGCGCCTCGAAATAGATACCTTCGGCAAGGCATTTCTGTTCCTTGGCGGTGAAGACCTCGGCCGGCAGCGGGGTCGCGGCCCAGGCATGATCTTCCGCCGAAATATCGGGAATGAAGCGGCCGAGCTCCTTGTTCGGCTTCAGGATCGAATCGAAGGGTGATTCCCGGGCGTAATCCGGCTCGACGCGGGCATAGGCGGTCGCCAGAACATCGGCCTTGTCGTTGGTAACGAGGTCCGCGATCATCGGCGAGACGCCGGGGTCCTTGCGTACCGGCGTCTTCTTGTAGAACGCCGTGGCGATCTCGATTTCCTTGCCGGCGATCTGCGACTTGGCGAAGGCCATACGCTCACCGGTGTCGAAGGCGGGCGAGAGAAGCGAACTGGTGCGCTCCAGAATCGAGCCTGCGGTAAAATCCTTCGGCGGCAGCACCGGCATGACGGTGACGATTCGGTTCTTCTTGTCGCGACGGTTGACGCGGTCTTCGTCGGGAATGCCGCCCTGGCCCTTGTGTTCGCTGCGCAAAGCCGCCGAGACGCCGCCCGGCAGCTCGACCCCTGCCCCGCTTTCGACGCCGCCGGTGGTCATCGCGTCGGCAAACTCGATCTCGACCTCGTGCACGGAGCCGGCCGGCGAACGGGTCAGCACCATGGTCTGGTTGCCACCCTTGCGGTTGAGCCCGGCGAGGTAGGTGGCGAGGTCCGTATGAGCCGCCTGGGTGGGGAAGCTGGCGACGAGGCCAAGGCCGAGGGCGAGCGGGATTGTCCATTCCCGCCGGGTTTTTCTGCGCAATTCCGCTGCACATTTCCGCTGGAATTGCTTCAAAGACTCAAGGAAGCCGCCTGTCCCTGCATGACGAATGCTACGCTTACGCAACTGTCTACTCCGCACGCATGCGCAGGCCCTGCCGCCGATAGACGATCGACGTCTCTTCCTGCCCGGAAATGTTCGTATGGGAGCCCCGCCGCGCCGAAGCACGGGCCCGAAGCGGCTCGTTGTCAGGGTAAAATGAAGCATTAACCTTGATGCTTGGTTAATGCTGATAAACCGCTTTGGGGGAGGCCATCACCACCCCTTCACGATTTCGTCAATGACCGGCGCAATTTCGAACGCAAAACCGCTGTACACTTTTGCCGGAGTTGCTCAGATCACGACATGCGAGCCGAGTTCGACCACGCGGTTGGTCGGCAGGCGGAAATAGTCGGACGGGTCGGTCGCAAGATTGGCAAGGCCGATGAACAACCGATCCTGCCACATCGGCATGCCGGAGTCAGAATCCGGCACCAGCTTGCGGCGGCCGAGATAGAACGAGGTCGACATGATGTCGAACTTGTGCCCCGCCTTGCGCATCAGGCCGAGCACCTGCGAGACGTTCTGCGTTTCCATGAAGCCGAAATGCATTTCGATGCGCGAGAAGCGTTCGGAAATCTTCTCGACCTTGAAGCGCTCGGCACGCGCGACGCGTGGCGTGTTGTTCGTCTTGACCGTCAGGATGAAATTCTTCTCGTGCAGCACATGATTGTGCTTGAGATTGTGCAACAGGGCGGCGGGCGCAAAATCCGGATCGCTGGTCAGGAAGATCGCCGTGCCGGGAACCTGCACCGGCGCATGGGCGCTCTGCCTCTCCACCGACTTCACGAAGGCCGGCAGCGGCACCTCGATGCGGCGCGCCTTGTCGCGCAGGATGCGCGTGCCGCGCGTCCAGGTCCACATAACGATGACGACGCCCGCGGCGATCATCACCGGCACGTAGCCGCCATCATGCACCTTGAGCAGGTTCGCGCCGAGGAAGGTGAGTTCCAGCAGGAAGAGCGGCAGCAGTACGGCGGTGGCGGCGAGCTTCGTCCAGCGCCAGCGCTTGCGCAGGAATTCGAAGGCAAGCACGGTCGTCACGACCATAGCGCCGGTGACCGAGATGCCGTAGGCCGTGGCAAGCGCCTCGGACGAGCCGAAGATGAAGACGAGCGCCATCACGCCGAAGAGCAGAACCGAATTGACGCCCGGCAGGTAGATCTGCCCGGTCTGGGTTTCCGACGTGTGGAAGATTTCCATGCGCGGCAGGAAACCGAGATGGATGGCCTGGCGCGTCAGCGAGAAGGCGCCGGTAATGACCGCCTGGCTGGCGATGATGGTGGCGGCGGTCGCAAGGATGACGACGGGCAACAGCGCCCATTTCGGGAACATCAGGAAGAACGGGTTTTCGATCGTCTCGGGATGCGCCAGCACCAGCGCGCCCTGCCCCAGATAGTTCAGCGTCAGCGCCGGAAAGACCAGACAGAACCAGGCCCATTGGATGGGCCGGCGGCCGAAATGGCCGAGATCGGCATAGAGTGCTTCCGCACCGGTGACCGTGAGGAACACCGCGCCGAGCACGACAAGGCCGACATAGCCTTCATGGATCATGAAGAGCACGGCGTAATAGGGATTGAAGGCGGCAAGGATGCCGAGATCGTCGCTGATATGGTTGAGACCGGCAACGCCCATGACGATGAACCAGACCGCCGTGATCGGGCCGAAGAACTTCGACACCGCGGCCGTGCCCCAGGACTGCACGGCAAACAGCATGACAAGGATGACCACCGAAATCGGCACGACATAATCGGCAAGCGTCGGCGTCACCAGCTTGAGGCCTTCGACAGCGGACAGAACGGAAAGCGCCGGCGTGATCATCGCATCGCCGATGAAGAGGGCGGCCCCGACCGCGCCCATGAAGAACAGCACGGTGGCGCGCCGGCCGGCGGTTTTCGCCAACAAGGCCAGCAGCGAAAGCGTGCCGCCTTCGCCGTGGTTGTCGGCGCGCAGCAGGAAGAGCACGTATTTGAGCGTGACGATGATCGTCAGGGTCCAGATCATCAGTGAGATCAGGCCGACGACCTCCATGCGGGAAACGCCGTCATCTGCGACGGGACGCAGCGCCTCACGGAAGGCATAGAGCGGGCTCGTGCCGATGTCGCCATAGACGACGCCGACGGAGCCGAGGGCAAGTACGAACAGCGTGCGCGCCCTGCTGCGGGATTGCGGTGCATGACCGGCGTGTGAGTGCATGGCGATCAGGCTCTAGAGCCAGCCTTTCCAGCGAAAGAAAAAGAACGGGAGAATTGCCGACAACCCCATCGCGACAAGCGTCAGCGGATAGGCGGAGGCCACGCGCAGTTCCGGCATGAACTCGAAGTTCATGCCGTAGGTCGAGGCGATCAGCGTCGGCGGAAGCAGCACGACGGAGGCGATCGAGAAGATCTTGATGATGGCGTTCTGCTCGAGATTGATGAGGCCGAGCGAGGCATCGAGCAGGAAGGTGATGTTGCCGGCGACGAAATTGGCGTGTTCGGACAGCGACTGCACGTCGCGCGTCACCGTGCGACACCGTTCCAGGCTCTCGCGGTCGGATTGCAGGGCGGGAAGCCCGTGCAGGAAGGTCAGCACACGGGACAGCGACATCAGGCTGTCGCGCGTCTTGGCAAGCAGGCGGTGCAGCGCCGAGATCTGGACAATGCGATCTTCAAGGTAACGCGGCGGGCGGCGCGAGAGGTGCCGCTTGTCGCCGAACACTTCCAGGGACAGTTTGTCGGCACGCGATACGGCGGTTTCGAGGATTTCGGCCGTGCGGTCCGCGATGGTTTCCAAAAGGCGCGTGATCATCACGGTCGGCGAGGAACAGCCGCCCGGAATACGGTGCATCGCGCTCTTGAAAAGCGAAAACGAGCGCGGCTCGGCGTAGCGTACCGTCAGAAGCTTGTTCGGCGTCAGGATGAAGGCGACGTCCGTCAGGTGGGGCAGATCGCTTTCCGCCTTCACCATCAGGGAAGCGGTCAGATAGGCCGCATTGCCCTCCGTATAGAGACGGCTCGACGGCTCGATGTCCTTCAGTTCGTCGCGTGTCGGCACTTCGATCGAAAGAACACGCTCGATGAGCGCCTCCTCGTCTCGCGTGGGCTCGAGCAGATCGACCCACACGGCGCCGTCGAGTGCGTCGGCGGCGGCAGAATCGGTCGCTGTGGGCAGGGCGCATGCCTCGCCATGGGGACGGAAAACCGTGATCACCGGCGAATGGCTCCGAAACGGACCATCGCTCACACTCCTGGTTGAACGCCATCCTTCAGCGGATGGCCGCGCATATTGCGCGGTGCAACATAAAAATCAAGCGCCCGCCCGAAACGCCCCAGGGACGCGAAAGGTTCGTCTATTCGAAGACGATGGCCGGTGCTCCCCGCGTGCCCTTGCCCCGCACGGTTTCCAGCTCCTGCCAGACCCGCGTGGCAATCGCACGGTAGCTCTTGGCTGACGCGCCCTCCGGATTGGAGACGACGACGGGCGTGCCGGCATCCGAGGTCTCGCGAATATCCATGGTGAGCGGCACTTCGCCGAGGAACGGCACACCGATGCGCTCGGCCTCCTTGCGCGCACCGCCATGGCCGAAAATGTCGTAACGGTTGCCGGTATCGGGCGCGATGAAGTAGCTCATGTTCTCGACGATGCCGAGCACTGGCACCTCGACCTTGCTGAACATGTTGAGGCCCTTGCGCGCGTCGATGAGCGCCAGGTCCTGCGGGGTCGAGACGATGACGGCGCCGGCGAGCGGCACCTGCTGGGCCATGGTGAGCTGGGCGTCGCCCGTGCCCGGCGGCATGTCGACGACGAGCACGTCGAGATCGCCCCAGGCGACCTCGCGCAGCATCTGCATCAGCGCCGACTGGATCATCGGGCCGCGCCAGATCATCGCTACTTCCTCGTCGACGAGGAAGCCCATGGACATGACCTTGATGCCGTAGTTCTCCATCGGCTTGATCATGCGGCCTTCGAGCTGCTGCGGCCGGCCGGTGATTTTCAGCAGCCGCGGCATGGAGGGGCCGTAGATATCGGCGTCGAGAATGCCTACGCGCAGGCCATTCGCCTTCAGCGCCAGCGCCAGATTGACCGATGTCGTCGACTTGCCGACACCGCCCTTGCCGGAAGCGACCGCGATGATGGCATCGACGCCCGGAATGCCGGATTTCGTGCGCTGCTGCGGCTGCGCGGGGGCGGCATGGGCGTGGCCTGCATGCGAATGGCCGGCGTGGGAATGCGCAGGCTCGCCGCGACCGGGCGCCGGTGGTGCCGGCGAACGCGCGGCAGCGGGGCCGGAGGCGGCGCGCTTGTCCGCCGTCAACGCCACCATGGCGGCCTTGATGCCGGGGATTTCCTTGACGACGCGCTCGGCGGCCGCCCGCAACGGATCGAGCTCACGGGCGCGTTCGGCCGGCACGGTGATCGAGAAATAGGCCTTGCCGTCGGAAATGAAGACGTCGGAGACGAGACCGAGATCGACGATGTTGCCATCCATGTCCGGGCCGCGCACCGTGCGCAGCCGTTCCAGCACCTGTTCCTTGCTTACATCCGTCATGAAACCCTCGATAGCCTTCGCGGCGTCTAGCCGCCGCCTTCTCCCGTAGATAGTGCACGGAAAGGCCGTCGCCAAACGAATTTACCGGCGACGGAAGGCCTCGGCTTTGCGGCAGGTTGCCTCAGCCCAAGCATGGCTGGCGGCAAACCGCTTCAGGCGATCAGCCCGCGACGGATCGCCTTGACCACCGCCTGGGTGCGGTTGACCGCCTCCAGCTTGCGGGTGACCTGGTTGAG
Source organism: Sinorhizobium sp. RAC02 (assembly GCF_001713395.1). Lineage (NCBI taxonomy): Bacteria > Pseudomonadati > Pseudomonadota > Alphaproteobacteria > Hyphomicrobiales > Rhizobiaceae > Sinorhizobium > Sinorhizobium sp. RAC02. The sequence goes on from NZ_CP016450.1 coordinate 2,238,138, forward strand.
GTAGTGGTTCACCGTGTGCTCGGAAAGACCGAGGATTTCGGCGATCTCCAGGCTGGTCTTGCCCGCCGCCGTCCAGCTCAGGCACTGGATCTCGCGTTCCGTAAGGACCACCTGCCCCGATTTCCACGCGGCGCCGATCTCGGCGAGCCGGTTGAAGAGGTGCACGGAAATCATCTGCAGCATCAACCGGTCGTCGCGACTGATCGACGGGTTTTCGCCACCCCAGACGACGGCGCCGCGATTGCCGAGCGCATCGTGTACCGGGAAGAAATGACCGACGAGCATGCCATGGTTGTTCATCAGGTCGAGCAGTTCGGTGAAATCCGACTGTTCGGACGACTCGCCGATCCATTCCCGCATGTCGTAGGAAAACGGCACCGTGGTCAGCCGCAGCTTACGGATCCCGGCACTTTGCCGCACCATGCGCAAGGCATCGTATTTGGCAAGGACTTCCTGCGGCCAGTTGCTGACGATGGAATAGGCCGAAAGCTTTTCGGCCTCGAAACCCGGCAGGTTGAAAACGATGAAATATTTGAGCCCGTATTCTTCGCACTTGCGCCGCATATAGCGCACGATATCGAACTGCGTTTCGAGGGCGGCGATCTCGACGCCCTCGTCCTGTAGCTGGTTTTCGGTGCTGCTCGTTTCGTCAGCCGTCATGTTTCCCCGCAATTTTGTTTTTCGCCCTGGGCAATTGGAGCGGCAACGGACGCTTTCCAGAAAGTCGCAAGGTTTTTTTATACATCAGTTCAAAAGTCCGGCACGAATCGCCTTGACGACCGCCTGGACCCGGTTGACGGCATCGAGCTTGCGCGTCGCCCGATTGAGGTAATGATTGACCGTATATTCCGACAGACCGAGAATTTCAGACATTTCAACGCTCGTCTTGCCGGCGGATGCCCAGGACAGGCATTCGGTCTCGCGGCGCGAGAGCGAAACGTTCTGCCGGCGGCCGGCACGCAGATCCACCACCTCGGTGAAGATGTGGTTGGCAAGCGCGTTGAGTTCGGCCATCTCGCGCGGATTGAGCGCTTCGCGCGTACCGCCGAAGGCGAGCGCACCGCGCAGGCCCGCTGAATTGTGCGCCGGGAAATAGGCCCCGCGCGACAGGCCGTGCCGGTCAAACAGGCTCGCCGCGATCGTCGCCTTGCCATCGGCCCGGCGGCGGTTCGTGCCGTCCGCATCATAGGTGAAGGGATTTGTGCTCTGGCGCAGGCGCCCGATGACGGGACTGCCGAAGATCAGGCCAGCATCGTCATAGGTTTCAAGCATTTCATCCGGCCAGGACGTCAGAAGGACGTTGGACGAGAAATCGGTCGAGGTTTCGGACGGAATGTTGATCAGCAGATAACCGCGGAGGCCGAAACGCTTGACGATGCCGCTCAGCATCTCGGCAACATCTTCCTCCGACCCCAGGGCCGACGGGGTTGTTCCCCACCGATGCTGGAATTGTGCAGACGTCGTATGGAATCGATCCGCCATATCCCTATCTTCCTTCAGCACGCACGCAACCGTGCGGCAAAATAACCTGCCGACACAATGCACTGCTTGCCTCAGGAACCCCCGTATCCCAATGCAAGTATGTTCGATGAACCACGTCTCAAGACCGCGGAAAGCGACGCAACTCAAGAGCTGGTCGTGACGGAAGCTACTGATGCCCCTTTCCCACGTCCAGCGCGATTTTCTAATTTACCGTAAAATGGTGCCAGAAGACAACCACGTGATCACTTACGTACCTCATTATCGACTTATCGTTGCGGACCGAGCCGTGCGGCAAGCTCCGCCATGATGGCGCCGGCCGCGTGGCGGACACGCGGCGCCCAGTCGACAAGCTCTGTTTGTCCAACACGATAGGCCGGTCCCGTCACGGAAACGCCCGCGACAAGCGACCGTCCGGCATCGAAAACCGGGGCGGCGACACAGCGTATGCCGGGTTCGTGTTCTTCCCGGTCGAATGCGATGCCGCTTTGGCGAATCTCCGCCAGTTCGGCGAGAAGTTGGGCTCGCCCGGTGATCGTCTGGGGCGTGAAGCGGCGGAATTCGGTCACCGACAGGACCGCCTCCAAGGCCTCGGAATCGAGCACGGAGAGCGCCGCCTTGCCGACGCCCGTGCAATAGGCGGGCGAGGCATTGCCGACCTGCGAATTCATGCGCACCGCCTGGCGGCTTTCCACCTTGTCGAGATAGATGATTTCCCGCCCGCGCAGCACGCCGAGATGCACGGTCTCGCCGGTTTCCCGATGCAGCGCATCGAGGAACGGGGCCGCGACGGCGCGGAATTCATTGCGCGCCCAGCTGGCTGAGGCGAGCTTGAGAAGGCGCAGGCCCGGCATATAGGCGTGGTCGGGGCGCAGCTCCAGAAGCCCTTCCTGCACCAGATGAGACAGCTGGCGATGCAGCGTGCCGCGCGGCTGGTCGCTGACAGCAAGCACGTCAGTGAAGCGCATCGGCCTGTCGGCGAGCGCAACCGTCTCCAGCACATCCATCGCCTTGCCGAGCGTGCCGGTGCCTGCACCGGTTTCGTTTGCCGTCGTCATTGTCGCAGCCCCGCTGATCCCTTGACACTCCGGCACAGTAGCGGAATAATTCCGAATAATCAAACTCAGTTCCAAATAATGGAATTCATATCGGGAGAACAGCGATGACGGGTCGCTATCCGGACCTCGCAGGACAGGGCGTGATCATCACCGGCGGAGGCTCGGGCATTGGTGCGGCGCTGGTGGCGGGTTTTGCGGCTGAGGGCGCCCGCGTCGCCTTCCTCGACATTGCCGAGGCGGAGAGCCGCACGCTGGTTTCCGAACTGGACGGCAAGGTCGAACATCTTCCCCTCTTCATAGGCACGGACCTGCGCGACATCGCGGCGTTGCGGATAGCGATCGAGACAGCCGCGGCCGCACTCGGCGGCATTCGCGTGCTCGTCAACAATGCGGCGCGCGACGACCGCCACGATCTCGAAACAGTCGAACCCGACTATTGGGACGAGAACCAGGCGGTGAACCTGCGCCACCACTTTTTCGCCGCCCAGGCGGTCGCGCCGCATATGCGCAAGGGCGGCGGTGGCGCGATCGTCAATTTCTCCTCCATCGCCTTCCTGCTCAACATGGGCGAGTTGCCCGGCTATGCGACGGCCAAGGCCGGCATCATCGGCCTCACCAAGTCGCTCGCCGGCAAGCTCGGCCCAGACAGGATCCGCGTCAACGCCATCCTGCCCGGCATGGTGCTGACGGAGCGACAGAAGCGCCTGTGGATCGACGAAGACGCCAAGGCCGGCGGCATCGACCGCCAATGCCTGAAGCGCTCGCTGCTGGCTGAGGACATGGTCGGCCCTACCCTCTTCCTGGCGTCGGATGCGTCCGCCGCCATCACCGCCCAATCACTCATCGTCGATGGAGGCATGCTCTGATGACCAACCCCACCCCCGAACCCGCCTATGTCGCGGTCGACTGGGGAACCTCCAGCTTCCGCCTCTGGCTCATCGGCAAGGATGGCAACGTCATCGCCGAACGCCGCAGCGGCGAAGGCATGACCACCGCCGCGCGCACCGGCTTTGCCGAGGTGCTGGCAAGTCACCTTACTGCAGTTTCCGCGCCCGACGGCCTGCCCGTGCTGGTCTGCGGCATGGCCGGCGCCAAGCAGGGCTGGATCGAGGCCGGCTATATCGACACGCCCGCAGCCCTTGCCGACATCCCGGCCGCGGCCGTGCGCATTCCCGGTGTCGCGGCGGATATCCGCATCCTGCCCGGCCTTGCCCAGCGCGATGCGGCGGCGCCCGATGTCATGCGCGGCGAGGAAACCCAGCTTCTCGGTGCCGCCGGCGCGCTCGGCGATGGCGACCACCTCGTCTGCATGCCCGGCACGCACAGCAAATGGGTTCGCCTGTCCGGCGGCAAGGTTCTGGGTTTCTCCACCTTCATGACCGGCGAACTGTTCGAGGCCATCGCGAAGAACACGATCCTCAGCCATGCCATCGCCGACGCTGGTGCGATTTCCGGCGGGACCGCCGCCTTCCGCGCGGCCGTGGCGCGCATGGTCGCCAATCCGGCGCTCGCGACGAGCCAGCTGTTTTCCGTACGGGCCGGATCGCTGATTGCCGGGCTTTCGCCCGAAGATGCCAAGGCGCGGCTCTCGGGTACGCTGATCGGGCTCGAAATCGCCGGAGCGCTGTCGCTGGTTGCGGAAGGCACGCCCGTGACGCTGGTCGTCTCGGGCGGGCTCGGCGACCTTTACAGCCAGGCGCTGGCCGCCGCCGACCTCTCCCCCTCTTTCATCGACGCCGATACCGCCGTGCGAAACGGCCTAGCCGCAGGCGCCAAGGCGCTCTGGTCCCTCTGAGAAAGCAAACACCATGAACCGCATTCCCTTTCCCCCGATGAAATATCCGCTGATCGCCATCCTGCGCGGCCTGAAGCCGAGCGAAACCGAAGGTGTCGTCGGCGCGCTGATCGAAAGCGGCTTTACGGCAATCGAAATCCCGCTGAATTCGCCGGAGCCGTTCAAATCCATCGAGACCGCCGTGAAGATGGCGCCGGATGGCTGCCTGATCGGTGCCGGCACCGTTCTGACCGTGGAGGACGTCAATCGCCTTGCCGACGTTGGCGGACGGCTGATGGTGAGCCCGAATGTCGAGCCGGACGTCATCTCCACCGCTGCCGCCAAGGGCATGGTGACGATGCCCGGCGTCTTCACCCCGACCGAGGCGCTGGCCGCCGCCCGCGCCGGCGCGACGGGCCTCAAATTCTTCCCGGCCAGCGTGCTCGGCCCAGCCGGCATCCAGGCGATCCGTGCCGTGCTGCCGGCGGAACTGGAGATCGCAGCCGTCGGCGGCGTGTCGGAGAAGAACTTCGCCGACTATGCCGCGATCGGCCTGCGCAGCTTCGGCCTGGGCTCCAGCCTCTACAAGATGGGCATGGCTGCCGATGAAGTGCGTGCGCGCGCCAAAACCACCCTCGAAGCCTACGATGCCGTCTATGGAGCGGGCCGATGACCCAGACGCATTCCTTCACCGGTCGCGTTCTGAGCGACATCGCCTGCCAGCTCGGCGAGGGTCCGACCTATGATCCTGCGACCGGCAACGCCTTCTGGTTCGATATCCGCGGCAAGAAGCTGCATGAGCTGCACCTTTCGAGCATGACGAAAACCCAACACGACCTGCATTTCCTCGGCAGCGTGCTCGCCGTCATCGATGCGGAGCGCCAGTTGATCGTCTCCGACCAGGGGCTCTTCATCCGTCAGGTCGCCGACGGCCGGCTGACGCCCTTCGTAAAACTGGAAGACAAAACGCAGAACCGCTCCAACGACGGCCGCGTCCACCCGTCCGGCGCGCTCTGGGCGAGCACGATGGGTCGCAAGGCGGAAAAGCATTCCGGCGCGATCTACCACGTCGCGGGCGACCGGGTGACGGTGCTCTATTCCAACATCACCATTCCGAACGGCATCTGCTTTTCGCCGGATGGCAGCATCGGCTACTTCACCGATACCGACGTCAACCATCTGATGCGGGTCGCACTCGACCCGAAGACAGGCCTCCCCACCGGCGCGCCGGAGGTGCTCAGCGACGAGAGCGTCACGCCGGGTGGCGTCGATGGTGCGGTCTGCGATGCCGATGGCCTCATCTGGAATGCCCGCTGGGGCTCGAACGCCGTCGACGTCTACAGACCGGACGGTACGAAGATCGCGCGCTACCTGGTGCCGGCTTCGCAGGCGAGCTGCCCGGCCTTCATCGGCGAAAAGGCCGACCGGCTGCTGGTGACCTCCGCCTGGCAGGACCTGGAGGCGGAAGGGCACCTTGCCGATCCGCATGCCGGCCAGACCTTCGAGTTGGGCATAACGGTCAAGGGACGTTTCGAGCCGAAATTCCAGCTTTAGACGCCTGTCCAGCGGGCATTTTACCAGCAGAGCCACGTCAAAAAAGCATGGCGGCAACGAAAAAGAAGGCAATTTTCATCGGAACCAAAGCCGGGTGTCGCCGTTCCTTGTCCATCAACCGGTGTGGACGGGCACTTCAAAACCTCCGCCGCGCCTTGATACCAACGAGACGAAAGGCAGGTTTCCAATGACCAACAAACTTCTTACCTCCGTTGCCGCTGGTGCAATTTTCCTTGGCGCGGCCCTTGCTCCGGCAGCCTATGCGCAGGACACCACCCAGCCGGCCGCCGGCGAAACCCAGACCATGGACAAGCCGGCAGTGATGCCGGGCGATGACGCAACGGGCACGACGCCCGGCGACACCGCCGCAAACCCGAGCACGACGCCGACCGAAGATACGGCTCAGACCCCGGCCACCACGCCGAGCGAAGACACCGCCCAGGCTCCGGCCGCCGGTGGTGACTATCTGACCGCCCAGTCGGACGAGCAGATCAGCGCCAACACCTATATCGGTCAGGCGGTCTACAACAGCGCCGATGAAAGCATCGGCAAGATCTCCGACCTGATCATGGAAAAGGACGGCGGTATCACCGCTGCTGTCGTCGGTGTCGGTGGCTTCCTGGGCATCGGTGAAAAGTGGGTCGCCGTTCCGTTCGAGAAGGTCTCGATCACGCAGACCCCGGATTCGGACGACGTCAAGCTGACGACGACCGAAACCGCCGAAAGCCTGCAGGCTGCGCCGGAATTCAAGACCAAGTCGCAGCAGGTCGCCGAACGCCAGGCCACGACGCCGGTCGATACTTCGACCACCTCGTCAACGACCGATACGGGCACGGCTCCGGCCACGACCCAGCCGGTCGAATAAACCGGCGGGTACTTCTGACCTCCAGCCCGATGGCGTCCCTGCGCCATCGGGTTTTTCTTTGTTCGGAATCCGAAAAGCGTCAGTACCAGGCGTCGGCCATCGCGGCCTTCTTGCGATCCATGTAGGCGCAAAGCGCCTCGTCGATGGCGGCATCGAGCGGCGGTGCCTCGTATTCGGCGAGCGTCTTCTTCCACTGCCGATTGGCGCGTGTCGCCATGTCGGTCGAGCCGCCTTCTTCGCTCCATTTCTCGAAGGGTTCGTTGTCGGAAAGCGTCGAGTCCCAGAAAGCCGTCTGGTAGTTGCGCATCGTGTGGTCGCAACCAAGGAAATGACTGCCGGGGCCGACCTGCAGGAAGGCGTCCATGGCGAGCGTGTTGTCGTCGACGACGACGCCGGCAAGGTAGGAATGCAGCGCGCCGCAGAGATCCGCATCCATCACGAACTTCTCGTAGGACATGGCGAGCAGGCCATCGAGGAAGCCGGCGGAATGCAGGATGAAATTCGCGCCGCAATGCACGGCCGACAGCATCGACATCATCCCTTCCTGCATCGCCTGCCCATCCGGCAGCTTGGAGTTGGAAAAATTGCCGGCGCAGCGTAGCGGCAGCTTGAGGCGGCGGGCGAGCTGGCCGACGACCATGGAGCCGATGGCCGGCTCCGGCGTGCCGAAGGTCGGCGAGCCGGAGCGCAGCGACATGGAAGACAGGAAGTTGCCGAAGATGACCGGCGCACCCTTGCGCTCCAGCTGGGTCAGCGCGCAGCCGGCGAGCGTTTCGGCAAAGGACTGCGCGATGGCGCCGGCATTGGTGACGGGACCCATGGCGCCGCCGAGGATGAAGGGCACGATGACGGCGGCCTGATTGGCGCGGGCATAGGCGCGCAGCGACTTTGTCATGGTGCCGTCCCAGACGAGCGGCGAGTTGACGTTGACATTGCCCAGGATGACACAGTTTTGGTCGACGAAGTCGGCACCGAACAGGATGCGCGCCATGTCGATGGAATCCTCGGCGCGTTCCTCCGCCGTGATCGAACCCATGAAGGGGCGATCGGAATATTTCATATGGCTGTAGACCATGTCGAGATGGCGCTTGTTCACCGGGATATCGACCGGCTCGCAGATCGTGCCGCCGGAATGGTGCAGCCAGGGGCTCGACTGGGCGAGCTTGATGAAGTTGCGAAAATCCTCCAGCGTGCCGTAGCGCCGGCCCCTGTCGAGGTCCATGACGAAGGGCGAACCATAGGCGGGCGAGAAGACAACCTTGTTGCCGCCGATCTGCACGTTGTTGGCAGGATTGCGGGCATACTGGGTAAACTCGGCAGGCGCGGAGGAGACGATTTCGCGCAGCATGCCCGGCTCGAAGCGGACCAGCACGCCATCGACCTTGGCACCCGCGCGCTTCCAGTGGTCGAGCGTGGCCGGGTCGTCGCGAAACTCGATGCCGACTTCGGCAAGGATGCGGTCCGCCACCCGCTCGATCTTCTGCAGATTCTCTTCCGAGAGCACGTCATAGGTCGGGATGCCGCGCACGATATAGGGCACGCCGAGCGGCTTTGCCGCGTTGTCCCGCCGTGTGCCTCTGCTGCGCCGTACCGGCGCCTCGATCGTCGCTGCCTCGGCCATGCATTCCTCCATAATTTGGAGCGAGGCTAGGCGTGAAAAGGCCAGTTGTAACGCTGGAAAAATTTATTCGACACTATAAGCTGAGTTTATGGAAACGCTCCGCCGCCTGCTTCCCTCCGCCTCCAGCCTCATCATCTTCGAGGCCGCCGGACGGCACCAGAATTTTACCCGTGCCGCCAGTGAGCTCGGCATGACGCAGGCCGCCGTCTCCTATGCGGTGCGCAATCTGGAGGAACAGCTGGGCGTGGCGCTGTTCCACCGTGTCCACCGCGCGGTGGAACTGACCGATGCGGGCGAGCGCTTCCACGTCGACGTGACGCTCGGCCTCTCGCGCATCCAGAAATCGGCGGAGGACATTCGCGCCAAGGGGCGCGAGGCGAATGTGACGCTCGCCGCCTCCACTGCCTTCGCCTCGATGTGGATGCTGCCGCGGCTTGCCAAGCTCCGGGCGGACTTGCCGGACGTCGACCTTCGCATCCAGACCAGCGTGCGCGACCTCGATCTCGACGAGGAACCGATCCCGCTCGGCATTCGCGGCGGCGATCCGGCGAAATGGCCGCGCTATCATGCCGCTCTCCTGGCGCCGGAGGTGATCACCGCCGTTGCCAGCCCCGCCTTCGTGGAAAGCCGAGGGCATCCAGCAACGCCGGCGGAATTGTTGAAACTGCCGCTTATCCATCTGGAGGAACCGGTGCGCTCGGCCTGCGACTGGCCGGAATGGTTTGCCAGCGCCGGCCTTCGCTATCCGGCGCAGGCGCGGCGGCTCTCCATCAATGACTATGTGCTGGTGATCCAGGCGGTGCTGGCGGGGGAAGGCGTGGCACTCGGCTGGCAGCACCTGATCGAGCGGCAGGTGCGCTCCGGCGCACTCGTCACCGTCGGCGGCCATGTGCTGCGCATGGACGATGCCTTCTACGTCGTCTGGCCGCGATCGCGCGAACTCAACGGCCCGGCACGACGCGTGCGCGACTGGCTCGTCGAGGAAGGCCGGGTGGGCCGGGCCGAGGAACCCTGACTTCTAGCGGCGAAGGACCGGCCGCACTTCCTCGTGGAAGAAGCGGAAGTAGGATGTAATCTGCGCCAGCGCATTGGTCGACAACTTGTATTGAATGCCGAGGCGACCATTGCTGAGCCAGCGGATCGTGCCGCTGAGACGGCCCAGTTCCTCACTCTCGATGGTTACCATCTGGCCGGGCATCGCCTGCACAGGCTTTTCCAGATCGAGCGCCATGCCGCTTGGCGACAGGTCGACGACGCGGCCGCGCGTCGATTGATGCATGATGTGGACCGTCGCGAAAATACGCACGTTCGAACGGTCGGTCGCCCTGACGGGCATGTCCTTGATGGTGGTCATCCGTGGCTCCACTCACGAATTATTCTATGGAACCGACCATAGTGGAGAGTGTTTGCCGCCCGGCTAAACCGAAACAGACAATTTTAACGAACCGGCTTATTCCGGGACGATTCGTCAGGCGGACGCGGTGCGGCCATCGATGCTGACATAGCGGTCAGCGAGGAAACGCATGGTGGCGACGGCATCCGCCGGCTTGCCGTAGAAATAGCCCTGGCCCATGCCGCAGCCGAGCGCCTTGAGCTTCAGCGCCTCGGAGAAATCCTCGATGCCTTCCGCAACCACCGCAAGGTCCAGGCCCTCGCACATGGCGACGATGGCCTTGATGATATGTTCCGACGCCTTGTCGTTGGAAATACGCGAGACGAAGGCCCGGTCGATCTTCACCTTGTCGAAGGTGAAATCGCGCAGGCGCCCGAGGCTCGACTGGCCAGTGCCGAAATCATCGAGCGAGATGCGCACGCCGGCGCCACGCAACTCGCCGACGATCTTCTGCGCGGTGTCCGCGTCCGTCATCATCGCCGTTTCGGTGATTTCAAGCTCCAGCCGGCGCGGATCGAGACCAACGCGGTTGAGAATGGCCAGCGTGTTGAACGCCGTCTTCGGGTCCATCAGCTGGGCGGAGGAGAGATTGAACGAGAGGAAAAGTTCCTTCGGCCAGGACAAGGCGGTTTCTGCGGCCTTGCGCAGCAAGGTGTCCGACAGCGCGTCGATAAACCCGCGCTCTTCTGCAAGCGGCACGAAGACGGCGGGCGAGACATAGCCAAGGTCCGCATCGCACCAGCGCGCGAGCGCCTCGAAGCCGAGGACCGTATCGTCGCGCAGGCTGACGATCGGCTGGAAATGCACGTCCACCTCGTTGGCGATGATGGCATTGCGCAGCGCCTGCTCGAGCTGCGTGGCGCGCTTCATCTCCTGGGCGATTTCCTGCGAATAGACGGTGATCTGGCCGCGGCCACGGCGCTTCGACCGGTAGAGCGCGGTATCGGCGCTCTTCAGAAGCTCGGTAAAGTCTTCACCGGCGAAAGGGTAGATGGCGAACCCGAAGGAGGCGGAAAGCCGCACGTTGCGATCACCGAGATCGAACGGCGCCGACAGCACCTCGCGCAGCATCTGGCCGATCTTTTCAGCGCCCTTGCGCTCGAAGACCAGCGGCAGCACGAAGGCGAACTCGTCGCCGCCATGGCGGGTGACGGTCGCGCCGTCCGGAATGCAGGCTTTCAGGCGGTGGGCGACCTGGCAGAGGATTTCGTCGCCTGCGCGCGGGCCGAAAAGGTCGTTGATCGGTTTGAAGCCGTCGAGATTGGCCATGCCGATGGCGAAGGGAGCCGGGTCCTCCTCGCGCTCCTTGGCGATCTGGCGCACCTTGTCGCGCAGCCGGTAAAGGTTACCGAGCCCGGTCAACGGGTCGGTGTATGCCATGGCATGGAGGTCAGTCTGGGAAACATCCAGCGCCGCGTGTTCAGCAGACTTCATCAATGATTTCCCGTACTTGCGCCCGATCTCCGCCGACCGATCCACGATGGGGCATGATCGTTAACAAATGCATAGCAAGCGATCCTCAGTCCTCCCCACGCGCCTCCCCATTTCTGGGGAGTTGACCGGCCCTTTTCAACTTACGCGACTATTTTCTCCGGCTTGGCGGCGGCATAGCGCCGATAGATGGCCTCGATCATGTCGGGGCTCACCGGCTTGGTGATGTAGTCGTCCATGCCCGCATCCATGCAGTTCTGCATGTCGACATTGAGCGCCTGGGCGGTGACGGCGACGATCGGCGTGCGGGTGCCGGTCTGCTTCTCCGCCTCGCGTATTTCCATCGCGGCATCGATGCCGTTCATGACGGGCATGGAAATATCCATCAGCACGAGGCGCGGCTGGTGCTTGCGCCACAGCATGACCGCCTCCTCGCCATTCTCGGCGATACGGTGCGAAATGCCCATGCCTTCGAGAATCTGCGAGAAGACGAACTGGTTGATCTGGTTGTCCTCGGCGACCAGGACCTCGATGTCGCCGACGGCGGCCGGCAGCATGGTCGAGATGTCGGTTGCGATATACCAGTCGTCGGAAAACGAGACGGGCGTGAGGATGTCGCCGAGCGGCGAACCGTCTTCGGACAACAGCTCGTGCTCCTCGACGAGGGCGCGCATGAAATCCGGGCCGATGCCACCCGGGCTGATCAGCCGCGTGGCGATGCCGCGGCTGTTCCCCTGGACGATTTCGTGGCCTGCCATGTTGTCGTCGATGACGACGAGATCGATAACGAGTCCCTGCCGGGCGGCAAGAGCAAGGAAGGCGTCGTATTCCCGCACGCTGCTGACGGCGCAGCAATCGCCGCCGCGTGCCTTGAACTCCGCAACGAGGATGTCCTCGATATGCGGGTTGGGGGTGACGACGAGGATGCGCTTGCCGGCGACGACCCGCAGTTCCTCGGGATTGAGCTGGTCGAGCAACAGGCGGCGCTCCGCATCACGCACGGGATCGAAGCAGTTCTGCGCCTCCACGAAGCCGCCCGGGACGCGCAGCACGGCATCGTCGGTATCCGCCACGGCCCGCTCGCCCGTCACGAAGGCCGTCACGTCCTCCATCAGCGTCACCAGGGCGTAATGTCCCGGCGCGCCGATGCGATACTTGCGGGTAATAGCGTAGAGGTCGGACCCGTCAGCGCGGATGACATGTTCGGCAAGCGTGTAGGGCTCGCCCGTCTCCAGCACGGTGCGGTCGCTGCTCTCGATACGCTCGGCGCTCTCGGCGTCGGCAAGCGTCCAGATCGAACGGCCGATGATGCTGTCGGCGCTGGTGTCGTAGATGGTGCAGAAGGCCTTGTTGGCCGCGATATAGGTGAGGTTGCGGTCCTTGATGACCACCGGCGACGGCAGGCTCTCGAGGATGGCCTCGGTCAGCGCGATGCGCTCGAGATCGACGCGCCACTGCTCTTCCTGCTTCTTCTGCTCGGAAACGTCGACCAGCGTCGTGACATTGTAGCCGCTCGGCAGGCGGCGCTTACGGAAATGGATCCAGCGGTCGCGGCCAAGCCGTTCGACGGCGTCATGCTGCTCGCGCCAGTGGGCGGAGATGCGGGTGGAGATCCATTCCTCGCGGTTGACGGCCTTGTGGCGCTGCTCCGGCGGAATGCCATAGCGCACGCCGCTGTCGAAGATCGCGCCGAGCACGTCGCGCAGCCGGGTGCCGGGCTTCAGCGTGTCGGGCGGAATCGGAAAATAGCGCAGGACCTGGCGACTGGCGAAGACGAGGCAATCGTTCTTGTCGTAGACGATTACGGCGGCGGCGAGGATATCGCACGCGGCCTCAAACATTCCCAGCCGGATGTTCGCGTCAGGCGACGCTACATCATTCATTGTGGCAGTCCTCGCCTGTCTGGCATTCCCGGAAACATGCTGATCGATGCTTGTCGCACCTTCGGACTTGGGAATGACAGCGGCCAGCGACGCTGAAATAATCCACCGGAGAACCGGCCGGCTTGTGTTCATACAAGCGCTCCGGCACGTTGGCAGCATTTTATTAAAGCCTGATTAAACGATTTCAGGCCGTTGGTGTGCACGACGCGGGATAAGGCAACTTGCCACTGGCATGACCCCGCCGAATCCGCGAAAATAGCACCATGACCATCAGGCAGCTTTCCGAAACCCTCATCAACCAGATTGCCGCCGGCGAAGTGATCGAACGGCCGGCGAGTGCCGCCAAGGAGCTGATCGAGAACGCGCTGGATGCCGGCGCGACGCGCATCGAGATCGCGACGGCCGGCGGTGGCAAGACGCTGCTGCGTATCACCGACAATGGCAGCGGCATGGCACCCGCAGACCTGGAACTGGCGATCCGCCGGCACTGCACCTCCAAGCTCGACAAGGATCTCGCCGACATCCGCACGCTCGGTTTCCGTGGCGAGGCCCTGCCCTCGATCGGTTCCGTCGCAAAACTTTCGCTGCTCAGCCGCACGGCCGACGCCGGCGAAGGGGCCGAGATCAGCGTGACGGGCGGCAAAGTGGTGCCGGTTCGCCCCGCCGCCGCCAACCGCGGCACCGTCGTCGAAGTGCGCGACCTATTCTTCGCGACGCCCGCACGGCTCAAGTTCCTGAAGAGCGAGAAGGCCGAGGCGTCGGCGATTTCCGACGTGGTGCGCCGCATGGCGATCGCCTTCCCGCATGTGCGTTTCGTGCTGTCGGGTTCCGACCGCACGACGCTGGAGTTTCCGGCGACCGGCACGGACCGGCTCGCCCGCATCGCCCAGGTGCTCGGCCGGGATTTCCGCGACAATGCCATCGAGATCGATGCCAGCCGCGAAGGCGTTCGGCTCACCGGCTTTGCCGGCGTACCGACCTTCAACCGCGGCAACAGCCTCAACCAGTTCGCTTTCGTCAACGGTCGGCCGGTGCAGGACAAGCTGGTCTGGTCGGCGCTGCGGGCGGCCTACGCCGAGACCATCCCGCACGGGCGTTATCCTGTCGCGGTGCTGGCGATCGACATCGATCCGGCGCTGGTCGACGTCAACGTGCATCCGGCGAAATCCGACGTGCGCTTCCGCGATCCGGGCCTGGTGCGCGGCCTGATCATCGGCGCGATCCGCGAGGCGCTTGCCCGCGAAGGCGACCGGGCAGCAACGACCGGTGCAAGCGGCCTGATGCGCGCTTTCCGGCCCGAAACATCGCAGCCTTCGACGCCTTGGACGCCGTCTGCCTCGCCCTATCGCCCTTTCGAGACCGCAGGCTCGCCAAGTCCGCTTCGCGAGCGGCAGGCGGGTTTTGCGGAATTCACAACGCCGTCGGCACGCAGCGAGCCAATGTTCACGCCGTCCGCCATGCGCGAAGAGGAGCCACCGCAACGCCATCCGCTCGGCGCCGCCCGCGCGCAGCTCCACGAAAACTACATCGTCGCGCAGACCGAAGACGGGCTGGTGATCGTCGACCAGCACGCGGCGCATGAACGCCTGGTTTTCGAAGCGATGCGCAATGCCCTGCATTCCCGTTCCGTGCCGGCGCAGGTGCTGCTCATTCCCGAGATCGTCGACCTGCCGGAGGACGATTGCGACCGGCTCGTCTCGCATGCCGAGGAATTCGCAAAACTCGGTCTCGGCATCGAGCGCTTCGGCCCCGGCGCGGTCGCGGTGCGCGAGACCCCCGCCATGCTCGGCGAGATGGACGCGAGCGGCCTCATCCGCCAGCTTGCCGATGAACTGGCGGAATGGGACACGGCGAGCGGCCTCAAGGCCAAGCTCGAATACCTCGCCGCCACCATGGCCTGCCACGGCTCTGTGCGCTCCGGCCGGCGCATGCGGCCGGAAGAGATGAACGCATTGCTGCGCCAGATGGAGGCGACCCCAGGGTCCGGCCAGTGCAACCATGGACGGCCGACCTATATCGAACTGAAGCTTTCGGACATCGAACGGCTGTTCGGACGCAGCTGACAACAGCGAAAACGCTGGAAATTTCACCCTTGCCGCGATATGGCAGCATGACGACCAGATGACACGGATATTGAGATCGATGATGAACCGTCTTGAAGGACGCGGCAGCCGCGAAGCGAAGATCCGCTATCTTGACGGTGATTTCCAGATCCTGATGCCCGGTTCGCACGTCACCTGCGCGATGACCGGCGAAATGATCCCGGTCGACGAGCTGCGCTACTGGAGCGTCGCCCGCCAGGAACCCTACGCCACCTGCGCCGCCTCGCTGGACGCCGAAAAACGCGCCGGCGCGCTGCCCAACCAGAAGCGCTAGGCCTTACCTGCACCCGACGCCTTCAGTTTCCGCCGCCTCGCATTCGCGATCGCCGCGTCGATGATCGCGTCCGGTCCCTTCGGGTCGTCGAAGCGGATTTCCACCTCGACTACCCGGCTCTTCTCCTTAAGCTTTTCCGACCGGCCGTGCCCGCCGGCAAGGCGCACACTGTCCTTGGATGTGGTGAGAAGCTGGTAGCTGAGCCCTTCGGCATGGTCGAGGATTTCCGCCACCTCGTCGTCGCTCAAATAATGATGGTCGGGGAAGCTGCGGGTCACGTAGAGATGCGCGCCGGTCTCGTTGACGGTGCGGAAGAACTTTTCATTATCGGCGATGCCCGACCAGGCCATGACGACCTGCCCCTCCAGATCCTCGGCACCGACGGTGACGAGGGTGGCGGAATGGACCGCCTTGCCGGCACGCGCCGCCTGGCGGATCAATCGGTCGGCCGCGTTGCCATCGCCGATCGCCAGAAGCGCGCTCGCCTGGCGCATCTGTTCGGCCAGCGGCGCACGCACCGGGCCGCTCGGCACGAGGTGGCCGTTGCCGATGCCGCGGCGCGTGTCGATGACCAGCAGCGCATAATCGAAGGTCAGTTGCGCGCTCTGGAAGCCGTCATCCATGATGATGAGGTCGGCGCCTTCCTCCACCAGCTTTTTCGCGCCCTTGATCCGCTTGCGGGCGATGACCGTCAAAGCTTCCCGGGCGAGCAGCAGCGGTTCGTCCCCGACGGCGCGGGCATAGTGGTGATGGGGATCGACGACGGTGGTCACGTCGAGCGAACCTCCATAACCGCGGGAGAGGAAGCCCGGCTTGAGGCCCCGCGCCTTGGCGGCGCGGGCGATGGCGATCGCCGTCGGCGTCTTGCCGGCACCACCGACGGTGAAGTTACCGACGCAGATGACCGGGACCGGCACTTCCCCGCGCCGCTTCTTGCGCATGCGCTGGCCGGCGACCAGGCCATAGAGGCGCGAGACAGGCCAGAGCGCATAGGCCCGCCAGTCCGGCTTCGTCCACCAGAAAGGCGGTGCTTCACTTACCATTCGGCCCCCAGCGAGCGCTTCTGCCCGGTCGTTGCGTCAAGAAACGCGAGAAGGCGCGGAAAATCAACCATGAGAGACGGTTTGCCTGGCAAGACGGTTGCGGCGTCTCACGCTGCCGGACGTGCGGCCGCGGCTTCGGGGAAGAGCGGCACGAGTTCGGTGATGTCGTTGAGGCAGTAGTCGGAGGCGTCGGCCAGCGATTCCCGCGAGCCCGTGCCGGTGAGCACGGCGACGGTGAGGCCGGCACCGGCGTTGCGGCCCATATGCATGTCGTGATTGTTGTCGCCGACGACGGCGACCTGGTGCGGCTCGAGGCCGGTCGCGGCGCAGAAGCCGAGCACCATGCCGGCTTCCGGCTTGATGCCGAAGCCACTGTCATAACCGGCAACGTAGTGGAGATAGTTTTCAAAGCCGAAGCGCTTTGCCGTCGCGCGGATCGACGCTTCGTTGTCGCTGGAGGCAACGCCCAGCCAGTAGCCACGGGCGTGCATGGTGGCAAAGAAGTCCGCAAGATCGGTGACGGCGACAGCAAGCTGCGCGGAATTGGCGAAGAGGCCGTCGAAATGGATGGTCAGCGCCTCCACGGTGAAGGGTGCGCCGGCTGCGACGAAGCCCTCGGCGATTTCCACCGTGTTGCCAGCGGCCAGCAGGCTATCGGGCATGACATGGCCGGTGTCCGGGTCCATGCCGCCGGCCACGAGCAGCTTGCGCGCCAGATCCTCGTCACCGAGAGCGGCAACGCGGGCGAGCTCGTAGTTCACTGGTACCCAGCTCCGGGCATAGTCGAGCAGCGTTCCGTCCTTGTCGAAGAGGATGCCGGAAATCGTCGCTGCCTTGGTCATGTCCCGTCCTTTCAGGAGGTCTGGCGCGGGTGGAGCCGCGCCTTCACGGTGAGCGGATTGATATAGGGTTCCAGCCCCTTTACCGTGGCGCGCAAGGCACCGCGCATTTCCTGCACGGTCTCCTGCCCGGCCTCGATCATCTGCTTGCGCATCTCGTCGTTGCTCAAGAGGTAATGCACGCCCTTGGCCAGCATCTCGACGTCGCGCACCATCTTGGCGCTGCCATTGCGGGCGAGTTGCTGGTAGGCCTCGCGGAAATTCTGCACGTTGCCGCCGGACAGGATCGCGCAGCCGAGCATGGCCGGCTCCAGCGGGTTCTGTCCGCCTTCCGCAAACAGCGAACGGCCAACGAAGGCGATTTCCGTCATGCGCAGGTAGAGCCCCATTTCGCCGATCGTATCGCCGAGGAAGATATCGGTCTCCGGCGTCAGCGGGTCGTTCAATGTGCGACGGGCGACATTCAGGCCGCGCGCCGTCAGCATGTCGGCGATAGCATCGCTGCGCTCGGGGTGGCGCGGCACGATGATGGTGAGGAGGCCCGGCGTGCGCTCCTTCAACACACGGTGCACATTGCCGGCGGCCGCTTCCTCGCCCTCGAAGGTCGAGATCGCCGCCCAGGTGCGACGGCCCTTGATCTGGTCGAGATAGGCCTTCAGCACGGCGGCATCGGCCGGCGGCCCATCCGTATCGACCTTGAGGTTGCCGGAGACCATGACCGGCAGGGCACCCAGCGTGCGGAAGCGCTCCGCATCCAGCTCCGACTGCGCGATGACCAGGGCGAAATTCTCGAAGATCGCATCGGCGATCGACATGCGCCGCTTCCAGCGCGGGAATGAGCGGTCCGAAATACGACCGTTCACCAGAACCTGCGGGATATGGCGTTTGCTGAGCTCCAGGATGGTCATCGGCCAGATCTCCGACTCCGCCATGATAGCGAGATCGGGGTGCCAGTATTCCAGGAAACGGCTGATCGCCGGCTTCAGGTCGAGCGGCACATATTGGTGGATGACGTCTGTGCCGAGCCTGTCGCGCACGACCTTGGCGGAGGTGATGGTGCCTGTCGTGAGCAGGACGGCGATGCCGCGGCGGCGCACTTCCTTGATCAGCGGCAGCACCGCATTGGTCTCGCCGACGCTTGCGGCATGAAACCACACGAGCGGCCCCGTCGGGCGATCGACGCTGGCGAAACCGTAGCGCTCGCGGCGGCGGGAGCGTTCTTCCTTGCCCTTGGCCACCCGCAACGCCAGATACGGACCGACGATCGGGTAGAGCGCGACGCCACCCCAACGGTAGAGCGAAAGCGCGAAACGGGCGAGCCGCCTGCTCATCGGCAGGGCGCCCCGGTTACGGCTTTCGGGCTTGTGAGGGTCATGAAAGGTCCGATTTTGTCCGGCGCGGCGAAAGCCGCGCGGGAGCGGTGTCAGGAAACGCGTCTCAGCCGTTCTGCGGGTCCAGAAGCCGGTGCATGTGCACGATGAAATAGCGCATATGCGCGTTGTCCACGGTCTGCTGGGCCTTCGACTTCCAGGCGGTGAGCGCGCTCGCATAATCGGGGAAGATTCCGACGATATCGAGATTGTTGAGATCGCGGAACTGAAGGTCCGTCAGCGTGGTCAGTTCGCCGCCGAACACCAGATGGAGGAGCTGTTTCGATTCGGTGGTTTCGGTCATGACTTCTCTCTTTTTCTTGTCGGATTTTGGCACACGGTTTGCGGTATTCCGCACCAAAGGTCAATGGCCGGCAAAGGGACAGGAGGCATCCACAAGGCCGGAAAGCCGGGATAAACCGGCAGCAGCGAGCGTCTCGTGCGTGACGTTCGGGCGGTTGTAGGACAGTGGCTCGCCATCGAGCGTCACGAGCGATCCACCGGCCCGCGTCAGGATGAGATCGGCAGCCGCGAGATCCCAGTCATGGGCATTGCGCTTGACCAGCGTCGCGTCGATGCGCCCGTCCGCCACCATGGCAAGCCGGTAGGCAAGCGAGGGTACATGCGAGATGCGGTGCACGCCGCCGACCACGCGCTTGTCGATGTCCCGCAGCATGTCTTCCGGCACGGCCATGCGCGTCGGGCGGCTGGCATCGGGCTCGGTCGCCTTGATCGGCTGGCCGTTTTTCAACGCCACGCCATCGGCGGCCGCGGTGAACAGTTCATCGAGCGACGGCGCGAAGAGCACGCCGGCAACGGGCCTGCCCTTGTGCACAACGGCGGCGCTGACGCACCAGATGTCCTTGCCGGCGATGAAGGCGCGCGTGCCGTCGATCGGATCGATGACGAACACCGTCTCGCAATCGAGCCGTCCGGCATCGTCGTCGGTCTCTTCCGAGAGCCAGCCGTAGTTCGGCCGGGCGGAGAGCAGTTCCTTCTTGAGGATGTCGTTCGCGGCAAAGTCGGCGGCACTCACCGGCGAATGGCCGCCGTTCTTCCACCAGACCTCCGGCTCCTTGCGGAAGAATTCCAGCGCCCGCGCACCGGCAAGCCGCGCTGCGGCGGTGAGAAGCGCGAGGTCGGCATTCCAGTCGTTGGCGGGGCTTGTCATGGCCTCATGTCCCGGCAAGCGTCATGCCTTCGATGGCAAGCGTCGGCGCGGCAACGCCGAACGAGCGATCGATGTCATTCGCCGGCGTGATGCGCATGAACATGTCGACGAGGTTGGACGCGATGGTGACTTCCGAGACGGCAAACGTCAGCTCGCCGTTCTCGATCCAGTAGCCGGAGGCGCCGCGGCTGTATTCGCCCGTCACCATGTTGACGCCCTGGCCGATCAGCTCGGTAATGTAAAAGCCGTTGCCGACGGAGCGGATCAGGTCTTCCGGCGAGATATCGCCCGGCTCCAGCGCGAGGTTGGTGGAGGCCGGGTTGACCGAAGTGCCGCCGCGCGCGCCGCGGCCGTTGGTCTTGAGGCCGAGTTCGTTGGCGGTGGATGTGGAGAGGAACCAGTGCTGCAACACGCCGTCCTCGATCATCGCCAGGCGCTCGCCGGAGATGCCCTCGCCGTCGAACGGGCGGGAGGACGAGCCGCGCACGATGAGCGGATCATCGGTAACGGTGAGGCCGGCCTTCAGGACCTGCTTGCCCATGCGGTCGCGCAGAAAACTCGTCTTGCGGGCGACGGAGGCGCCGTTGATCGCACCGGCAATGTGGCCGGCGATGCCGCGCGCCACGCGGGGATCGAAGACGACGGTGACATTCTTCGCCGTCGGCACCTGGCGCGGGTTCAGCCGGCGCACGGCACGCGCCGCGGCCTCGCGGCCGATGTCTTCGGCATCGCGCAGATCGGCGAAGTAGAGGCTCGAATCGAAATCGTAGTCGCGCTCCATCTTGGTGCCTTCGCCGGCGATGACGCTGACGGAGCGGCCGAAGCGGCTGGCGCTGTAGGCGCCGGAAAAGCCATGCGAGGTGGCGAGCACGAGGCCGCCCATGCCGGCGGAGGCGCCGCCGCCGCCGGAGTTGGTGATGCCGGAGACGGCAAGGGCCGCAGCTTCGGCGGCAAGTGCTGCCTCGGTCAGCTGCTCGGCGGAGACTTCCGTCGGGTCGTAGAGTTCGAGATCCGGCCAGTCGCGTGCGAGGTCGGCCTCGTCGGCGAGCGTCGCGTAGGGATCTTCCGGCGAGGCCTTCGCCATGGCGACGGCGCGCTCGGCGAGCACCTTCAGGTCGAAGCCGGGATTGGCCGAGACGCTGGCGACGCGCTTGCCGACGAAGACGCGCAGCGAGAAGTCATCGCCCTCCGAGGCCTCGGTGCCTTCGACCTTGCCGAGGCGCACGCTGACGGAACTGGAGCGGCCGCGAACGACGACAGCATCGGCCGCATCCGCTCCCGCCTGGATGGCGCGGTCGATAAGTTCGCCGGCGCGCGCGAGAAGGCTTGCGGAATCGATCGTCTCTGACATGACTTGGCCTTTCTTTGCTGCCCCATTTATTGTGCAGTAGCACAGGCATCAAGGGCAGCCGTCCCTTTTTTGCCCTGCGACCGCCGCCTCTCGAAGAAAGCCTGCCGCATGCCCTACACCCACAGCCCCTATAACGAGGTCCTGCTGATGCTCGGCGGCGCGCTTCTCGCGGCGCCAATCTTCAAGCGGCTGGGGCTCGGCACCATTCTCGGCTACCTCGCCGCAGGCGTGGTGATCGGCCCGATTCTGCACCAGATCCGCGACGGTGAAGAGCTTCTGGGCGTCGCCGAACTGGGCGTCGTCTTCCTGCTGTTCCTCATCGGGCTGGAGCTGAAACCCTCACGCCTCTGGGCGATGCGGCACGATATTTTCGGGCTCGGCCTGGCGCAGGTCGTCGTCACCGGGCTGGTGCTGGCGGGGCTGACCTTCGTGACGGGCATGGAGCACTGGGACGGAGCGCTCATCATCGGTTTCGGCCTTGCGCTCTCCTCCACTGCCTTCGCCATGCAGATCCTCGATGAGAAGGGCGACACGAACACGCGCTATGGCCAGCGCGCCTTCTCCATGCTGCTGTTCCAGGATCTGGCCATCGTGCCGCTGCTGGCATTGATCCCGCTTTTGGCGGAGCAGGCGCCGGAGGACACGACGACCGCCTTCCAGGACTTCATGATCGCCCTTTCCGCTATCACCGCGCTGCTGGTGGCCGGCCGCTACCTGCTCAACCCGCTGTTCCAGATCATTGCCCGCACCGGCGCACGCGAAGCGATGATTGCGGCGGCTCTCTTCGTCGTGCTCGCCGCCGCCATGCTGCTGCAGATGGCCGGCCTCTCCATGGCAATGGGCGCCTTCCTGGCCGGCGTGCTGCTCGCGGACTCCTCCTACCGCCATGAATTGCAGGCGGATGTGGAGCCCTTCCGCGGTATCCTGCTGGGGCTGTTCTTCATGGCCGTCGGCCTTTCGTTGCATCTCGACGTCATCTTTTCCGGCTGGCTGACCATCCTGATCGCCACGCCAACCGTCATGCTGGTGAAGAGTTTCGTGATCTACGGCCTCTGCCGCTTCACCGGCTCATCGCACAACGACGCGGTGCGCATTGCGCTTGTCCTGCCGCAGGGCGGTGAATTCGGTTTCGTGCTGTTCACGGCAGCCTCTGCCGCCGGCATCTTTTCCGGCGGGCTCGCCTCGCTGCTCGTCGCCATCGTCACCATTTCCATGGCACTGACGCCAATTGCGGCAGCACTGTCCCGCTTCCTGCTGGTCGAGGATATCGAGGAGGAGATGGAGGAGGATTTCGAGGGGGCCGGCGCCGACGTGCTGATGATCGGTTTTTCGCGCTTCGGCCAGATCGCCGCGCAGATCCTGCTGGCCGGCGGGCGCGAGGTGACCGTCATCGACCATTCGACCGACCGCGTGCGCCAGGCGGCAAGCTTCGGCTTCCGCATCTATTTCGGTGACGGCACGCGCAAAGACGTGCTGCGCGCCGCCGGCATCGAGCGCGCCAAGATCGTCGCCATCTGCACACAGGGCAAGGCGACCACGGACAGCATCGTCGACCTCGTGCAGTCGGAGTACCCGAATGCGACGATCTTCGCCCGCTCCTACGACCGCGTGCACACGCTATCGCTGCGTGCCCGCGGGGTGCAGCACGACGTGCGCGAGACCTTCGAATCCGCCCTGCTCTTCGGTCGCGAAACGCTGGAAGAACTCGGCGTCGAGCCGGAAGATGCACTGGCGATCGGCGACGACATCCGCCGCCGCGACGTCGCACGGCTGGAACTGCAGGCCGTCGAGGGCCTGACGGCCGGCCGGCACATGCTGCACTTCAAGCCCGTCAAGCCGGAGCCGCTGGTCAAGCCGAAGAACAAGACGCAGGCCGAAGTCGACGAGGAAGAAAGCGCCTAGGCCAAAGCGGACAGCTTTGCATCGAGCGACCGTTTCAGCTCGTCGCGGATGCCGGAGGAGGCGGTAAGCACCTCCTCGGCCTTGGCGAAATCGAGCACGCGGAAACGACCGACATCGGGTTGCAGGAAGATGTCGGGTGCAGCCTTTTCCAGCTTCAGCGTGACGATGGATCGCATGGTGAGCTGGGTTGCGCCATAGAGGCTGTCGATGCTGTTCGGCAGGCCCGCGGTACCGGCCGGCGGGTGGCCGATGACGTCGACGCCGATGGTGATGTCCGCATGCCCTCTCAGATGATCGAACGGCACCGGGTTCCACAGGCCGCCGTCGATCATCACGCGCCCGTCGATCAGCACCGGGCGAAAGACGGCGGGCAGTGCCGCGGAGGCGGCGATCGCCGGGAAGAGCGCGCCGCTCTCGCAAACGCATTCGCACTGGCCGTAGTAATCCGACGCGATGACCTTCAGCGGGATTTGCAGGTCTTCGAAGGTTTCCGGCAGGCGATCCGGCAGAAAAGCCTTTAACACGCGTTCGAGGTTGAATTGCCCGACGCGAAAACCACCGGCGACGACTTCTGAAAACCGTGTGGGGCGCAGGCTCCACAGCCGGTTCATGATGCGGCTCGGATGGCCGATGGTGGCAAGCGTGTGTTCGCGGATTTCCTTGCCCGTCATGCCGGCCGCCATGGCGGCGCCCATGATGGCGCCGATGGAGGCGCCCGAAATCAGCACCGGGCGGATGCCGAGTTCGTCCAGCACCTCGATGACATGGATGTGGGCAAGGCCGCGTGCACCACCGCCGCCGAGCGCGATCGCGACGGTCGGGCCGCCGGCACGCAGGCTGTCAACGGAAACGAAGGCTTCGGTCATCGCTGGCGTCCTCTGCGGAGGCCTGGCGGATCAGCCGGCCCGGTAGCGGTAGAAATGCATGCGTGTGTCGCCGAAGGTGCGGACCTCGAGAAGATCGAAACCATCGATGGCGGCAGGCTGAATATCGGCGCGCTCCTCGAGGATCGCAAGGGCGCCGTCGACGAGCCAGCCGCCGCGGGCTGCTGCATCGAGCGCGCGTTCACCGAGGCCCTTGGCGTAGGGCGGATCGGCGAACAGGAAATCGAATGGTTCCACCGTGCCGACGACGCCGAGCGCTGTGGCATCGCGCCGGAAAATCTTGGCGCGGCCGATGACGCCGAGCGTTTCGATGTTTGAATGCAGAAGCCCCCTGCCCTCGACGCTCTGCTCGACGAAGAGTGCCGCGCGGGCGCCGCGCGACATCGCCTCCAGGCCAACGGCACCCGTTCCCGCGAAGAGATCGAGCACGCGTGTGCCGTCGAGCGCTTCAGGATAGGCATGGGACAGGATGTTGAACAGGCTTTCGCGCGTGCGGTCCGAAGTCGGACGAATGTCATCCGACTTCGGCGTTGCAAGCGAACGGCCGCGAAACTCTCCGCCGACGATCCGCACTGCTGATTACTTCCCCTTGCCGCGCGGGCCGCCCGAAGGCCGGCCACCGGGCTTGCCGGCAGGCTTACCGCCGGACGGGCGACCACCCGGCTTGCCGCCGAAGGATTTGCCACCGGAAGGCTTTGCGCCGAACGGCTTGCCGCCATCACGGCGCGGCGGACGGTCGGAGAACGTGCGTTCGCCCTCTGCCCTGGGCTTGCGATCACCGAAGGAACGCTCGCCTTCTGCGCGTGGCTTGCGGTCGCCGTGGGCCGGGCGGGCACCGAAGGAACGTTCGCCTTCCGCACGCGGTTTACGATCGCCGCGGGGCGGACGATCAACGAACGAGCGTTCACCCTCGGCGCGCGGTTTGCGGTCGCCACGCGGCGGACGGTCACCGAAACCGCGGGGCGCGCGGTCGTCGCCGGCACCGGAGCGCGGGCGGCCGAAGCCACCGCGACCACCGTCGTCACGGTCGCTCTTTTCCGGCTCGCTGGCGCGGATCCATTCGCCGTCTTCGTCACGCGTCTTCAGGACACGGGGCTTGTCTGCCCGGTCGTCGCCGGGGCGGCCGCGCGCCGGTCCCTTGCGGTCGGGATCGAACTTCTTTGCCGAGCGTGTCGGCGCGCCATCGGCTGTCCTGCCGTAGCGCTTGGTCTTCGGCGCGCCTTCGGGACGTTCCCGCGGTTCGCGCTTCACGCCTTCAGACGTCTCGGCCTTCTTTTCGGCAACGGGACGGGCGCCGGGCGCCATCCAGACGTTGGACTTGCGGGCACGGTTGGCGGGCTCGCGCTTCGGCTTGCTGTCGAACGTGTTTTCTTCGCGATCCCGATCGCGCGGGCCGCCACGCGGCTTGTCACCAAAGCGGTCGTCGCGCTTGGTATCGAGCCGCGCGCGGGCCTTTTCGCGACGGTCTTCCGGCTTCTCGCGGCGCTCGGCGGGACGTTCACCCCAGCCAGGTGCGGCGTCGCGACCCTTTTTCGCGGGTTTCTCGTCCTCATCCGGCGCATGATCGAACAGCGGCGCATCGAAATTCGCCTTGGCTTCCTCGATCAGGCGGGGGCCGAGCTGGTCGCGCAGCGTGCGGCCGCGGATTTCCTGTGCCTGGCCTTCCGGCAGTTCGCCGAGCTGGAACGGGCCGTAGGAAATGCGGATCAGGCGGTTCACGTCGAGACCAAGCGCACCGAGCACGTTCTTGATTTCGCGGTTCTTGCCTTCACGAAGGCTGACGGTGATCCAGACGTTGGTGCCCTGCACCTTGTCGAGCGTCGCATCGATCGCGCCGTAGAGCACGCCTTCGACGGCGATGCCGTCCTTCAGCTTGTCGAGATCGGCCTGCTCGATCTTGCCATGAGCGCGCACGCGGTAGCGGCGCAGCCAGCCGGTCGTCGGCAGTTCCAGCATGCGGGCAAGGCCGCCATCGTTGGTCAGCAGCAGCAGACCTTCGGTGTTGATGTCGAGGCGGCCGATAGACATGACGCGCGGCAGGTCTTCGGGCAGGTTGTCGAAGACGGTCGGGCGGCCTTCCGGGTCGGCATTGGTGGTCACGAGACCCGCCGGCTTGTTGTAGAGCCAGAGGCGCGTGCGCTCGATGCCGCGGATCGGCTGGCCGTCGACCTCGATGTGGTCGGCGAAGGTGGCGTTGACGACCGGCGTCTCCAGCACCTTGCCGTTCACGCTGACGCGGCCTTCCATGATCATGCGCTCGATATCACGACGCGAGGCGACGCCCGCGCGGGCGAGCAGCTTGGAAATGCGCTCGGGCGCAAGATCTGTGCTGGCCGAGGCGGCCGGCGCTGCCTTGGCAGGCCGTGCATCACGGGCGGGCTTGCCATCACGGGGAGGCTTACCGTCCCGCGGGGCCGGCTTTCCGGAGAACGATTTGCCCTCGGGTTTGCGGCCCGCAGGCTTTTCAGCCGAAAAGGATTTCTTGCCCGGTGCGGCCGATGCGGCGCCACGCGGCTTACGATCACGGCCCTCGGGCTTGTCGCCCGGCCGTTTTGGCTTGTCTTTGAATGTCATTTGTGTTGCCTGCGTTTTGGCGTGTCCTATCAGGTCACACGCCCCGGGTTAAGAGGAATTCGTTGTGCGATGACAAATCGCTTCATGGAGATCGCGCTTTGCGAGGCGCGCGCGGCCGGCGAACGGGGCGAAGTGCCGGTCGGGGCCGTGCTGGTGCTCGATGGCACGATCATCGCGCAATCCGGCAACCGGACGCGGGCGGAGACCGATGTGACCGCCCATGCCGAGGTTGCCGTCATCCGCGAGGCCGCCCGCAAACTCGGCCAGGAGCGTCTCACCGGCGCCGATCTCTACGTGACGCTGGAGCCCTGCACACTCTGCGCCGCCGCCATTTCCTTCGCCCGGATCCGCCGGCTGTACTACGGCGCAGAGGACCCGAAGGGCGGCGCGGTGGACAATGGCGTGCGCTTCTTCGCGCAACCGACCTGCCACCATGCACCGGACGTCTATTCCGGCATCGGCGGCCTGGAGGCTGCGGAAATCCTGAAGGATTTCTTCGCCGAACGGCGCTGATCAAAACTTTGGGATTTATCCAGCGGCGAACTGACGAAGTTTTTCACCATCCAGCCGGTAGCGGACCCATTCCGGCTTGGGCTCGGCGCCGATCGCATCATAGACGCGGATCGCCGGCGTATTCCAGTCGAGCACGCTCCACTCGAACCGCGCGCACCCCTCATCAAGCGCGGTGCGCGCGAGATGGCGCAGCAGCATCTTGCCGACGCCGGCGCCGCGATGGTCGGGCGTCACATAAAGGTCTTCGAGATAAAGGCAGTTCTTCGCCTGCCAGGTGGAATAGGTCTTGAACCACACGGCGGAGCCAGCGGGTTCGCCGTCCTCGGTCTCGCAGATGGCGGCGTCGCTGACCGAGCCTTCGCCGAAAAGCGAGGCGGCAATGCTCTGTTCCGTCGCTGCGACTTCGTGCAGCGCTTTTTCATAGTCGGCAAGTTCGCGGATGAACCGCAGGATGATCGCGGCGTCGTCAACCGACGCCGGACGAATGCGATAAGCCTTCATGGCCTTAGAACGGCCACCAGCTAGACCCGCCCTGCTTGGCCGCCTTGGCTTCCTTCTTGCGGCGACGCTCCTTGGTCTTTTCCGGCTCACCGAGATCGGCCTGAGCCTCCTCGGGAAGGCGGCGGTAGTCCAGCGGCGGATCGCTCAGGTAGCGGCGCTTGTCGGAATAGGCGCCCATCTCCAGCCGGCGTGCCTCGCGATAGGCGGCCGTCTGCTCGGATGCGGAGAGCTTGCGGTTCGTCGTACCCTGATTGGCGAGCGGAGACCGGTAGTTCACGTCACCGCTGTTTTCATCCGCTTCCGCCCGCAGGCGTTGGCGCATGTCTTCGGGGCTTTCCAGCCATCCCGGATTGTTCTTGCCGGAAACAGAATCCTGCGGCGTGGTGAGTGCGGTTTGATCCTTCGGCACAACGAGGCCGCCGCGCGGCTGGTAGCGGATATTTTTCGCTTCCTCATTGTCGGGCTGAACCATGACGGCGTTGCCGACATCTTCCACCAGCTGTTCGCCGGCGCTCTTGCCCGTGCCGTAGGTCGGTCCCATGCAGCCGGTCAAAAGGAAACTTCCGCCCAAAAGACCGATCAGGCCGGTACGCACCCGAATATTTCGCGTCATTCCCATGAATACCCTTCCAGCAGAGCCGGCGCCCCAAAGCTCAAGCACGGCAATAGATCGCCGTGCCATGGCGGAAAAATCCGACCATTTTCAGGCAGCAATACCGGATGAAGCATGGAAGTGCAATTCATCCGGGGGATCGACGGCCGGAAAGCCCCGGCCGTCAACAGGCAGACCCGTCAGGCGGCGCGACGAAAGCCGATTTCGCGCAGTGCCGCAGCGTCACGCGCCGAGACATCCGGATAGTCCGCATCCGCGCCGACATCCGTGGTGATGCGCCAGGAGCGCGCGCACTTTGTGCCCTCGGCAAGCTTCGGCTCGACCGCGACCTTGGCGACCTCCGGCAGGCGGAAGGCGTCAGCCGGGCCATCGCCGGAGACAACCGATATGGCCGAGGTGATGCAGATTTCCGCAAAATCCTGGCCTTCGAGCGCTTCCAGCAGCGCCGGGTCGTTTATGTAGACGACTGGAGCCGCTTCCAGCGAGGCGCCGATGCGCTTCTCGCGGCGCTCGATCTCGAGCGCGCCGGTGACGACCGAACGCACGCTGCGGATCTTTTCCCACTTGGCTTCCAGCGCATCGTTGCGCCATTCGGCCGGCACGTCCGGGAACTGCTCGAGATGGACCGATACGGCATCGGGCTTGCGCGACAGCCAGGCCTCTTCCATCGTGAAGGGCAGCATGGGTGCCAGCCAGGTGACGAGGCAGTCGAACAGCTTACGGATGACCGAGAGCGAGGCGCGGCGCTTCAGCGAGGACGGGGCGTCGCAGTAGAGCGCATCCTTGCGGACGTCGAAGTAGAAGGCCGAGAGCTCGACGTTCGAAAAATCGATGAGCGCGCGGGTGATCTTCTTGAAGTCGAAGGCGTCGTAGCCTTCGCGCACGAGCGCATCGAGTTCCGACAGCCGATGCAGCATCAGCTTTTCCAGCTCCGGCATATCGGCATAGGCGATCTCCTCGCCCGTATCGTGCGCCAGCGTGCCCAGCATCCAGCGCACCGTGTTGCGCAGCTTGCGGTAGGCGTCGATGTTGGTCTGGATGATCGTCTTGCCGAGGCGCTGATCTTCCCAGTAGTCGGTGGTCATCACCCAGAGACGCAGGATATCGGCGCCCGATTCCTTCATGACGTCCTGCGGCGAGACGACGTTGCCCTTGGACTTCGACTGCTTCTCGCCCTTCTCGTCCATGGTGAAGCCATGGGTGACGACGGCATTGTAGGGCGCGCGGCCACGCGTCGCGCAGCTTTCGAGCAGCGACGAGTGGAACCAGCCGCGATGCTGGTCGGAGCCTTCCAGATAGACGTCGGCAGGCCATTTCAGGTCCGGGCGGTCTTCCAGCGTGAAGGTGTGCGTCGAGCCCGAGTCGAACCAGACATCCAAGATGTCCATGACCTGCGTCCACTTGGACTGGTCGTGGTCGGGGCCAAGGAAACGTGCCTTGGCGCCCTCGGCGAACCAGGCGTCCGCACCTTCCTGCTCGAAGGCTTCGAGGATGCGGGCATTGACGGCCTCATCGACGAGCACGTTGCCATTCTCGTCAGCGAAGACGGCGATCGGGACGCCCCAGGCGCGCTGGCGCGACAGCACCCAGTCCGGACGGGCTTCGATCATGGCGCGCAGGCGGTTCTGACCGGCCGCGGGCACGAAGCGCGTGTCGTCGATCGCCTTCAGCGAACGCGAGCGCAGCGTCGTGCCGTCGCCGAGCTCCTTGTCCATGTAGACGAACCACTGCGGCGTGTTGCGGAAGATGACCGGCTTCTTGGAGCGCCAGGAATGCGGATACGAGTGCTTCAGGCGACCGCGGGCGAACAGCGTGTTCGAGGCGATCAGCGCCTTGATGACGCGCTCGTTGGCGTCGCCCTTCTTGCCGTTGTCGTCCATGACGCGCGCGCCGTCGAAACCAGGGGCGTCGGCGGTGTAGAAGCCGGCATCGTCGACCGGGAACGGGATCTTCGAAGAGATGCCGCGCGCTTCCAGTTCGCGAGCCTTCGACGTCCAGGCGTCAAAGTCTTCGCGGCCGTGGCTCGGTGCGGTGTGCACGAAGCCGGTACCGGCATCGTCGGTGACGTGGTCGCCGTCGAGTAGCGGTACTGGAAAATCGTAGCCAAGCTCCCGTAGAGGATGCTCGCAGACGATCGCTGCCAACTCTTCTGGCGCAACGTTACGGACGAATTTGAAGGTGAGCTTTGCCTTGGCAGCAGCTTCATCGGCAAGGCGCGTTGCAAAGATAAGCCTCTCGCCCGGCTGCGGGCCGAAATCGTTCTGTGCGCTTTCCACTTCGAACAAGCCATATGGATAGCGTGACGAAAAGGCGATCGCACGGTTGCCCGGGATTGTCCAAGGCGTGGTCGTCCAGATGACAACGAACGCGCCGTTGAAATCGGCTTCCATTCCGACCGTCGGAACCTGCTGTCCTTTAGGAACGTGAGTGTCATAAACCGTTGGGATGATCGGGAACTTTACCCAGATCATGTCGCTCTCGACATCGGCATATTCGACTTCGGCTTCGGCCAGCGCCGTGCGTTCGACAACCGACCACATGACCGGCTTCGAGCCGCGATAGAGTTGGCCGCTCTTGGCGATCTTCAGGAGTTCGCCGGCGATGCGCGATTCCGCATGGAAGTTCATCGTCGTGTAGGGATTGTCGAAGTCGCCCTCGATGCCGAGGCGCTTGAACTCGTCGGACTGGATCTTGATCCAGCCGGCCGCGAAGTCGCGGCATTCCTGGCGGAACTCGTTGACCGGAACCTCGTCCTTGTTCTTGCCCTTCTCGCGGTACTTTTCCTCGATCTTCCATTCGATCGGAAGGCCGTGGCAGTCCCAGCCGGGCACGTAGTTGGAGTCATAGCCGCGCATCTGGAACGAGCGGGTGATGACGTCCTTGAGGATCTTGTTCAGCGCGTGGCCGATATGGATGTTGCCGTTGGCATAGGGCGGGCCGTCGTGCAGCACGAACTTTTCACGGCCGGCGGCGGAGGCGCGCAGCCTCTTGTAGAGACCCATCTTCTGCCAGCGGGCCACCGTTTCCGGCTCCTTCGTCGGCAGGCCAGCGCGCATCGGGAAATCCGTCTGCGGCAGGTAGAGGGTGGCGGAATAATCGACTTTTTCGGGCGTATCGGTCATGGATATGGCTATCGTCTTTTTCGCGCGCATTTTGCGCATGCGGGGATATTGTCATTTTACTTCGCATTCCCGGACGGAAAACCGCTTGGCACTTTTCCTGGAAATGCTTGTTCTGACGGCGGGAAGTTCTGGAAACGCCCAAAATCCCGGACCTTCCGGCTCTCGCTTAGAGCGCGCGGAAAGCCGGGCCACTAATTCGCAGATCGATGGTCAGCCGGTTGAGCATCATGCGCGCGGTATTACGGCCTTTTCGCAGCTTTGAAAAGACGGGGCACACCGGAAAGCCGTCGTTCCCTTCAGAAACAGAGGCGCTGGTCGATCGCCCCGAGCGGCTTGACGCCGGAAAGCAGCGCCCGCGCCTCCTCCTCGTCACGCTTCATCTGCACGACAAGGGCATCGAGGCCGTCGAATTTCAGCTCGTCGCGCAGGTGCCCGAAGAAGGAGACGGCGGAGACTTCGCCGTAGAGGTCGCCGGAGAAATCGAAGAGGAAGGTTTCGAGCAGCGGCACGCCATTCGAGGTGACCGTCGGGCGGCGGCCATAGCTGGCGACGCCGTCGTGCAGGCTGCCATCCGGGCGGCGGAACCGCACAGCATAGATGCCGTTGCGCAATTCCACTTCCGGCGGAAGCTGCATGTTGGCGGTCGGATAGCCCAATGTGCGGCCGAGCTGCTTGCCGCCGATCACCTCGGCCTCGACCGTATAGTGGTAACCGAGCTGGCCGGACGCCTCGACGACGGCTCCCTCTCCAAGCAGGGCACGGACGAAGCTCGACGAGATCACCGAGGCATTCTCGTCGCGAAAGGCATCGACCAGTGTGACGCCGAAACCATTGTCCTGGCCAGCGGCCATCAGGAAGGCCGGGCCGCCTTCCCTGCCCTTACCGAAATGGAAATCGAAGCCGGTGACGACCTCGGAGGCGTGCAGCCAATCCATCAGGATGGCGCGGATGAAGTCGTGCGCCGATATTTCGGAGAAGTTGCGATCGAAGGGATATTCGATGACGGCGGAAAAACCCATGCCTTCGAGGATGCGGGCCTTCAACGGTGCCGGCGTCAGACGGAAGACGGGGCGCTCCGGTCGGAAGACGGTGCGCGGATGGGGCTCGAAGGTCAGCACGAGGGCGGGGATGCCGCGCTCGGCGGCAAGATCGAGCGCCCGTTGCAGAACAGCCTGGTGGCCGCGGTGCACGCCGTCGAAATTGCCGATTGCAATGACGCCGCCGCGCAGATGCTCCGGCAGCGGCTGTTTCGTCTCGTTCCTGTGAAATACCGTCATGCCGACCGTCTCCGTCCCGTCACTGCAGCCGGGGCATCCACCACTTCGGGTGGGCATTTTCCTGAGCGAGAAAGCGTTCCAATCTTGCCTCGTCCGTGCGGCCGGCTTCAACATATTCCTGCGCATGGATGCCGCCGGAAATATAGAGCACATCGAGACCGAAGGCTTCAGCGCCGCGTACATCGGTCGGCATGCCGTCGCCGATGGCGATGACGCGCGACAGGTCGAAGGCGCCGCGCACGTCCTCAGCCTCCGCAATCGACTTTTCGTAGATCGGCCGATGCGGCTTGCCGGCGATCTGGCTGGTGCAGCCGAGCTCTTCATAGAGCTTGGCAAGCGCACCGGCACAGGGAATGAGGCGGTGGCCGCGCTCGACGACGAGGTCGGGGTTGGCGCAGATGAAGGGCAGCTTTTTCGCGGCGAGCGCGGTCAGCTCCGCGCGATAATCCTCGACGGTATCCTTCTCGTCTTCGCGAAGGCCGGCGCAGACGACGATGCCCGCCTCCTCCAGGCCGACCAGCTCGACGCCTAGGCCATCGAGCAGGGCCAAGTCCTTTTCCGCGCCGATGAAATAGATCTTCTTCGGGCCTTGCGCGATCAGCGCACGGGTGACGTCGCCCGATGTGACGATACGATCATAAGAATCATCGGTGACGCCGAGGCCGCGGATCTGCACTTTCACGCCCGGATGCGGGCGCGGCGAATTGGTGATGAGCACGACGGTGAGGCCGGCCGCGCGGGCCTCGGCGAGTGCCTCCGAGGCATACGAAAAGGCTTCGACGCCATTGTGCAGGACGCCCCAGACGTCGCAGAGCACCACGTCATAGTGCGCGGTGATATCGCGGAAGGATTGGATGCGGTGAGCCATCAGGGATTCCCGTGTCGAGGTCGAGCCCGGCTGACATTGCAAAGCGACGCCAAGAAAACAAGCCTCTCCACACAATTTTGCCGCATCGGCGGGGAAACTGCCGGAAATTCATCAGCCTGACTTGATGGCGTGCGATTTCGCTCCCATCTGGCGGCAGCGGTAACCATTCGCGGCAAAATAATTTCCGGTCGCTCTTCTTGACTCGAAAAGCCCCACCGCCTATCTCCAGGCCGCTAGCACTCCTAAACGGTGAGTGCTAACACTCATCCATCGGATCCAGTTCGGGATCCGCAATGTCATTCGATCGAGGGATAAGACAATGGCAAGCACCACCTTCCGCCCGCTTCACGATCGCGTCGTCGTTCGTCGCGTTGAATCTGAAGCCAAGACCAAGGGCGGCATCATCATTCCTGACACCGCCAAGGAAAAGCCGCAGGAAGGCGAAATCGTCGCCGTCGGTTCCGGCGCTCGTGACGAGTCCGGCAAGGTTGTTCCGCTGGACGTCAAGGCTGGCGACCGCGTTCTGTTCGGCAAGTGGTCGGGCACCGAAGTCAAGCTCGACGGCGAAGACCTTCTGATCATGAAGGAAGCCGACATCATGGGCGTCATCGGCTGATCTAGCCGATAAATCCCTTTCCGAAATTCGCTGATACCTCTTTCAGGAGTTCACACAATGGCAGCCAAAGAAGTCAAATTCGGCCGCACCGCGCGCGAAAAGATGCTGCGTGGCGTCGACGTTCTCGCAGACGCAGTCAAGGTAACGCTCGGCCCGAAGGGTCGTAACGTCGTTATCGACAAGTCCTTCGGCGCACCGCGCATCACCAAGGACGGCGTTTCCGTCGCCAAGGAAATCGAACTGGAAGACAAGTTCGAGAATATGGGCGCCCAGCTCGTTCGCGAAGTCGCTTCCAAGACCAACGACATCGCCGGCGACGGCACGACGACCGCAACCGTTCTTGCCCAGGCTATCGTTCGCGAAGGCCACAAGGCTGTTGCCGCCGGCATGAACCCGATGGACCTGAAGCGCGGCATCGATCTCGCCGTTGCTGAAGTCGTCAAGGATCTCCAGGCCAAGGCCAAGAAGATCAACACCTCGGAAGAAGTTGCCCAGGTCGGCACGATCTCCGCAAACGGCGACAAGCAGGTCGGTCTCGACATTGCTGAAGCCATGCAGAAGGTCGGCAACGAAGGCGTCATCACGGTTGAAGAAGCCAAGACCGCCGAAACCGAACTCGAAGTCGTCGAAGGCATGCAGTTCGACCGCGGCTACCTGTCGCCCTACTTCGTGACCAACCCGGAAAAGATGATCGCCGACCTCGAAGACGCTTTCATTCTCCTGCACGAAAAGAAGCTCTCGAACCTTCAGGCAATGCTGCCGGTTCTCGAAGCCGTCGTTCAGACCGGCAAGCCGCTGGTCATCATCGCTGAAGACGTCGAAGGCGAAGCCCTCGCAACGCTCGTCGTCAACAAGCTGCGTGGCGGCCTCAAGATCGCTGCCGTCAAGGCTCCTGGCTTCGGCGACCGCCGCAAGGCCATGCTGGAAGACATTGCCATCCTGACGGGCGGCACTGTCATCTCCGAAGACCTCGGCATCAAGCTTGAAAACGTAACGCTCGACATGCTCGGCCGTTCGAAGAAGGTTTCGATCTCCAAGGAAAACACGACGATCGTCGACGGTGCCGGCCAGAAGGCTGAAATCGAAGGCCGCGTCGCGCAGATCAAGGCTCAGATCGAAGAAACCACCTCCGACTACGACCGCGAGAAGCTGCAGGAACGTCTTGCCAAGCTCGCTGGCGGCGTTGCCGTCATCCGCGTCGGCGGTTCGACGGAAGTCGAAGTGAAGGAAAAGAAGGACCGCATCGACGACGCCCTCAACGCGACGCGCGCTGCTGTTCAGGAAGGCATCGTACCGGGCGGTGGCGTTGCCCTGCTGCGTTCTTCCACGAAGATCACCGTCAAGGGTGAAAACGACGACCAGGAAGCTGGCATCAACATCGTTCGCAAGGCGCTCCAGTCGCTGGTTCGCCAGATTGCCGAGAACGCTGGTGACGAAGCTTCGATCGTTGTCGGCAAGATCCTCGACAAGAACGAAGACAACTACGGCTACAACGCCCAGACCGGCGAATACGGCGACCTGATCGCGCTTGGCATCGTCGACCCGGTCAAGGTTGTCCGCACGGCTCTGCAGAACGCTGCTTCGGTTGCTTCGCTGCTGATCACGACGGAAGCCATGATCGCCGAACTGCCGAAGAAGGAATCCGCTGGCGGCATGCCTGGCGGCATGGGCGGCATGGGTGGCATGGACATGATGTAAGGCCTTCGGGTCTTATATCTGAGCCACCCGGTTCAGTTCGGAAAGGGCGGTCTTCGGGCCGCCCTTTCTGCTTTGCTGCAGGGCCGGGCTGTATCGTTGCCGTGAAAAGAATTTTTCCATTCGTGCAATAATTATCAAAAAGCCGTTGCTGGCATCAGAAAACTAATTATAAAGGCGCCCCAAGTGAACTTTTCAGATTCACTCGGGGTTCAGGCGCTAAATTCGACACTGTGTTGTCGGCTTGTTGCGAAGCCGGATTTCCCGAAGCATTGGATAGCACCCGCCGGGGACTGAACAAAGTCAGCGGCGGTCTTTACGCGTACACCCGGTCCGATCGACGGTAGGATCCGGGTATAGTTCAGTTCATGGAAAAATGGTTCGGCCGACTTCGGGGGTTGTCAGCCAACGCTGTCTTTTTAGCATGTCACGGGCCTCAAGGGACGGACATGTTCGGCAAAATTCGAGCAACTGCCTGAGGTCGTGGGTGTTCAAGATAATCAAGACTGATCTCTCGTCGCCCTTTCTGCCGGGCTCGATGGAATTCGACGAGACGGACAACGAACTGTTGACGCAGTATTGCGTGACGGAGCGCTGGACCGGCGATCTTTCCAACGGCCTGTTCACGCTCGGTGACAAGGCCGCGCTGGCGCATGGCCTGCCGCAGCGTGCCTGCGGCCTGCTGAATCTCATCCGCTGCTACGAGCCGCTCGACCGCACGCGCGTGCTGGAGCTTTTCGAGCAGGCGGCCGCCACCTCGTCGTCCTTCTGTTTTTCCACGACGATCCACCTCGACGGCGCGCCGCGCCAGCCGGTGTTCTGCGTCGGTGAATCGACGGGTCTCGAGGAGAAGTACGCCGGCACGATCATCGGCGTCTTCATCTTTCCCCGCTTCCAGATCGACCTCGCCGGCCGACGCTTCAAGCGCCAGTAAGCCCGCTCAAGCGGCTTCGCTTGTCTCCACGTCGACCCGGATCCGCTCGATGGGCACCGGACGCCCGAGGAAATAGCCCTGCGCCTCGTCGCAGCCTTCGTCCAGAAGGATGGCGAGCTGGCTGCTCGTCTCCACGCCTTCGGCAAGCACCGGTACACGCAGCGACTGGCCGAGCGCCAGAATGGCGCGGATGATGGCCTTGGCCTCGGGGCTTGCCTCGACTTCGCTCATGAAGCTGCGGTCGAGCTTGATCTTGTCGAAGGGGAAGGCGCGCAGCGTTTCCAGCGACGAATAGCCCGTGCCAAAATCGTCGATGGCGATGGTGACGCCGAAAGCCTTGATGCGGCGCAGCGTCTGCAATGCGCGCTCCTTGTCGCCGATGATGGTCGACTCGGTGATCTCCAGCTCCAGCCGACGCGGGTCGAGGCCGGTTTCCAGCAGGACACGATGTACGAGATCCGCGACATCGGCATTGCCGAGTTGCACCGGCGACAGGTTGACGGCGATCTTGTGCTCGTTGCCCCAGGTCGCAGCCTCGCGGCAGGCTTGCCGCAGCACCCATTCGCCGATCGGCAGGATGGCGCCGCACTCTTCGGCAATCGGGATGAAGTCCGACGGCGGGATCGTGCCACGCACCGGATGGTGCCAGCGCAGCAGCACTTCGTAGCCGAGCGTCTCGCCGGTATTGACCGCCTTCTGCACCTGGTAGTGCAGTTGCAATTCCTTGCGCTCCACGGCCTGCCAGAGGTCGTTGGCGATCAGGCGGCGGCTGCGGGCGGCCTCGTCCATGGAAACCTCGTAGAAGCACACCGTCTGGGTCAGTGCATCCTTGGCGCGGTACATGGCAAGGTCGGCATTGTTGAGCAGCGCTTCGATATTGTCGGCGTCCTGCGGATAGATCGCCACGCCGAGGCTCGCACCCGGCTTGATGTCGTAGCCGTCGATACGGATTTCTGCATTGAGGCAGGTTTCAAGACGCTGGATGAAGTCGGTCAGCTCGGACATATCCTCGAAGCGCTTGGCGGCAGCGAATTCATCGCCGCCGAAGCGGGCGATCGTTTCATCCGCCTCGAGGCAGGTCTCGATGCGCTTCGACAGCGTGACCAGAACCTCGTCGCCCGCCGCATGGCCGCGCGTGTCGTTGATTTCCTTGAACTTGTCGAGGTCGATGCCGATCACCGCGACCTTGCCGCCGGAACGCTGCGCCGAATCGAGGTCTGCCTCCAGACGATTGTTGAAGCTCGCGCGGTTCGGCAGGCCCGTCAGGTTGTCGTGGCGGGCGAGGAAGGAAATCTGCTCTTCGGAGCGCAGGCGATCGGACACGTCTTCATAGGTCGCAACCCATGCACCATCCGGCAGCGTGCGGTAGCGCAGTTGCACCGAGGTGCCGTTCGGCAGCTTTTCCACGATGGCGCCGCCGTCATTGGCCTGGATGGCAGCGCGCCGGCGCGCATAGACGTCACGCGCCTTGGCCTGGCGGATATCGGGATCGGCAAACAAGGTGGCGACACCCTGCTCGACGATCTCGCGCAGCGTCATGCCGGGCTGGATGTGACCTTCCGCGAAACCGAAGATTTCGCTGTAGCGCTTGTTGGCAATGAGCAGGTGCTCGTCCCTGTCGAACAGGCAAAGGCCCTGCGACATGTTCTCCAGCGCGAGATCAAGGTTCTTCGTCACCGCGGCGAGCCGGTCGGCATCGGCCTTTTCCTTCGTGACGTCCTTGGTGATCTTGGCGTAACCGACGAGCACGCCGCCGGCATCATAGATGGGATCGATGACGACATGCGCCCAGAACCGGCCGCCGTCCTTTTTGTGGCGCCAGCCCTCGCTCTCGCATTTGCCTTCCTCCCGCGCCGTCCGCAAGGCCTGTTCGGGCAGGCCGGCAGCGCGGTCCTCCTCGCTGTAGAAGCGGGAAAAATGCTGGCCAACGATCTCGCGCGCCGTATAGCCCTTGCTGCGCTCGGCACCCTCGTTCCAGTTGGCGACACGACCTTCCGGATCGAGCATGTAGATGGCGTAATCCTTCACGCCCTGCACGAGCATGGCGAACTGGCGCGTGCTTTCGCTGGCGGACAACTCCGCCTGCCGGGCAAAGACGGCGGCGGTCATGCCGGCAAACAGCAGCGAGAAGGCAACAACCGCAATCAGCGGCACCATCAGGCTCGCCGACAGCATCGTATCGTCGCTCACCGGCATCAGGCCCGGCTCGATCGTCACGGCCGCCATGCCCGTGAAATGCAGCGAAACGACGCCGAGCGCCATGAGCAGGGTTGCGAGCGCGCGGTCACGCACGGCGGCTTGCGGACGCATGCAGAAGATGAGCGCCAAGGCACCAAAGATCGCGGCAAACGCCACCGAGGCTGCCACATAGGCATGATCCCAGACGATATGGCCCGGCAGCTCCAGCGCGGACATGCCGATATAGTGCATGGAGGTGATGCCGGCGCCCAGCAGCACGCCGCCCGCAACCGTGGCGCCTCGTCCGGGAACATAGGTGGCGAGCGAGAGCCCCATCGTCGTCACGACGATGGCCACCGCCAGGGACAGCAGCGTCGGCTCCATGTCGAACCCCATGGCAACGCCGGGATTATAGGCCAGCATGGCAATGAAATGCGTCGACCAGATGCCGAAGCCGCTGGATATGCCGGCCGCGCCAAGCCAGAGATTGCGCGCCGTGCCCTCCGCGGCCCGGGCCCTTTGCGCCAGCGTCACCGCCACATAGCAGGACAGGAAGCAGATAAAGGCCGCGAGCAGCACGAGACGAAGATCGTGCTCGACGGTCAGGCAGGTCAGAATGCGATACATGAAGGGTCACCGGGCGGGATCAAGATGACCCCACTCAGCGCGAGAACCCTAAAAAATGAGTGAATTCAGAAAGTATTGGGGAGCACGATCCGGCCCCGCCTTTTATCATACTTAACGAATATCAAAACAATGCAACTGCCTCAGTGTGCGACAGTCGTGTCGTGCAACTCACGCAACGTAAGCGTTTCAGAGCGTGAGCGCCTTGAGGTCCGTCGCCGGGTCTTCAAGGGCGGCGCGTTCCGGTGTGCGGCCCATCTCGATCAGCTTCTTGCCGACCACATAGGCCTTGGCGTCGTTGACGGCGTCCACCGCGATCAGGCGCCCCTCGCGGAAATACCAGACGGAGACGCTTCCCTCGCGCTGACCGACGCGGACGAACGTCTCGTCGAAGCCCATGCAGAAGCCGGCGATCTGGAGCTTGACGTCGTACTGGTCGGACCAGAACCACGGTTTCGGCTGATAGGGCGCATCGCCTCCGGCGATGACGACGGCTGCAGCCTCCGCCTGGTCGACGGCGTTCTGTACGGATTCGAGCCGGACGCGATTGCCCTCGAAAGGCAGCACGGCGCAGTCACCCATCGCGAAGATCGCAGGATCGGACGTGCGGGCATGGGTATCCACGACAATGCCGCCCGCAACCTCCAGGCCCGCATCTCGCGCAAGGTCATCATTTGCCGTCACGCCGATGCCGGCGATCACCACGTCGACCGGCAACACGAACCCGTCCGTCAATTCCGCCCCGGTGACACGGCCGTTCTCGCCGAGAAGACGCACCAGCCCGGTCTTTTCACGCACGTCGACGTCGCGCGCCGTGTGGATCGCCTTGAGGATGGTTGCCGTTGCCGGAGAAGCCACGCGGGCGAGAATGCGGTCGGCCATCTCGATGACGGTGACATGCAACCCCCTGCCCCGTGCGACGGCGGCGGCTTCAAGGCCGATGTAACCGCCACCGATGACTAGCGCCCGGCGGCCCTCCTGCATTTCGAGGCCCAAGCGGTCGGCATCGCGATAGTCGCGTACCGTGAAGACGCCATCGAGGTCGCCGCCGATCCCGGCCGGCAGACGGCGGGGCGTGGCACCAGTGGCGAGCGCGAGATAGGTATAGTGAAGGGTCGAACCGTCGCTCAGCGTCACCGTCTTTGCGGCACGGTCAATGGACGTGACCTCGGTAGACAGGCGGATATCGACATGGTTGTCGGGATACCAGTTTTCCGGACGGAACATCAGCCGACTGAGATCGGCCTCGCCGAGCAGGTATTTCTTGGAAAGCGGCGGGCGTTGGTAGGGATGGCTCGCCTCCGCGGCGATGATGGTGATCGGCCGCTCGTCCTTGAGCGCGCGCAGCTTTGCAACGAGGGCAAATGCGGCCTGACCGCCGCCCACTACAACCAGTCTTCCCGTCACGATATTTTCCGTCCCGTCTTTGTTTTACCCAGACGTACCGCGCGCCGGCGGGCGGCGTCAACTCATCGCCGCGCCGCCGGATTTTTCGTTTGCGTCAGGGCTTTGCCGGAATCTCGAGACCCTTCTGGGATGCCGGACGGGCGAGGCAGCGATCGAGCCAGGCCATGACGGCGGGGAAACTCGCATAGTCCAGGGCCTCGCGACCGCCATAGAAGACATCCGCGCCACGGATCCACGGGAAGGTCGTGATGTCGGCAATAGTGTATTCGTCGCCCATGATAAACTGGCGGTCCCTCAGGCGGTCTTCCAATATGGAAAGCAGGCGCTTCGACTCGTCCCGATAACGCTCGACCGGATAGGAATTGTTGGCGACCTTATCGGCGGCGAATTTGTGGAAATGCCCGAACTGGCCGAACATCGGGCCGACGCCGCTCATCTGGAACATCACCCAGGCCAGTGTTTCATACCGCCCAGCCGGATCGGCCGGGATCAGCTTGCCGGTCTTGTCGGCGAGATAGACGAGGATCGCGCCCGATTCAAAAAGGCCGATCGGCTTGCCGTCCGGGCCGTTCGGATCGACGATTGCCGGAATGCGCCCGTTCGGGTTCAGCGAGATGAAGTCCGGTGATTTGACGCCCTCCGGCCCGAACTCGATCCGATGAGCCTCATAGGCAAGGCCGAGTTCTTCCAGCGCAATCGACACCTTCACGCCATTCGGCGTCGGCAGCGAATAGAGCTGGATGATGTCGGGATTCTTGGCTGGCCATTTCTTGGTGATGGGGAAGGACGACATATCTGCCATGGAGCACTCCTTGCGATGGGAGTTCATAGATAGGACAGCTTGTCGGAGGATGTCAGGGTGAGTTGAGAATTTTCCGGTCGTGAACGGCGCGCGCCTCAGAGCACGCCGCGCACAGCCTCGATGATCTCCGCCACCACCGCATTGCCTTCGTGCTCGGGCTTGCGGGCGCGTACGAGGCAGGCTTCGGATTTCAGGATCACGCCATCGGAGAGGATCTTCAGGTGATTGGCCACCAGCGTCGAGCCCGTCGAGGTGATGTCGACGATGATATCGGCCGAGCCGGATGCCGGCGCGCCTTCCGTGGCGCCGAGGCTTTCGACGATGCGGTAGAGCTGGATGCCGTGGTTGCCGGAGAAGAATTTCTGGGTCAGCCGCCAGTATTTCGTGGCGATGGTGAGACGGCGGCCGTGGCGGGCGCGGAAATCGGCGGCGACGTCGCCGAGATCGGCCATCGTATCGACGTCGAGCCAGATTTCCGGCACGGCGACGACGACATCCGCATGGCCGAAGCCGAGGCGGGCGCAGAATTCGACGCGGGCATCGGCTTCCGCCAGCCCCTCGCGCACGAGATCCTCGCCCGTCACGCCGAAATCGACGGTGCCGTTGGCGATCTCGCGGGAGATTTCGGACGCGGACAGGAAGGCGATCTCGATGTCGTCGCGGCCTTCGACCCGGCCGCGATAGGAGCGGTCATTGCCGACGGCGGTGACGGTGAAACCGGCGCGTGCGAGCACGGCGGAGGAATCCTCCTTCATGCGCCCCTTGGACGGAAGGCCGATGGTGATGGTCATGCGGCGGCTCCCTTCATGCTCGCGATACGGTCGAGCCAGAGCGAGAAGCCGACAGCAGGAATACGCTCCTTGGCGCCAAGCAGCGTCAGCAACCGGTCGAAACGACCGCCACCGGCAAGCACCAGGCCCTCGCCTTCGATCTCGAAGACCAGGCCGGTATAATAATCGAGCGGACGGCCGAAGGCGGCGCGGTACGTGATCGTTTCGGGATCGACGCCAACCTTGCGAAGCGCCGCAACGCGGCTCTCGAAACGCTCCAGAGCTTCGCCGAGCGAAAGACCCGCCTTGTCTGCGAAGGCGGCGAGCGCCTTCGATGCTTCGGCAAGGCTGAGTTCCAGCGCCAAAAATTCCTTGAGCAGCGCCAACGTGCGGCTGTCGAGCCGCGTGCTGGCAAGTTCCATTTTTTCGCGCAGGCGTTTGGCAATGTCGGCCGGGCTGCGGCTGGCATTGGTGGAATAGCCGGTCGCTTCCATGGTCTCGTCGATATGGGCGATGAGCGTCGCCTCGTCGTCGAGCTTGCCGAGAATGGCAAGGCGCTCGACCTCGGGGCCGAAGACGCCGGACGGTGCGGGATCGGAGAGGTCGGCCATCAGCTTCTGCAACTGCGCCTGGTTGCCGAAGGCGTGGACCAGCCGCTTCTGCCAGCCGGTCGGCAGGCCACAGGCCGCGACGACGGCCTCGAACACCGACTGGTCGCCGAGAACGATCGACAGCTTTATACCCGGCAGGCGGTTGGCGAGCACCGTCAGGGCATCGCGCACGGCGCGTGCATCGGCCTGCGCGACATCCGGTTCGCCGAGGTCTTCGATACCGGCCTGGTAGAATTCGTTCGAGCCTTCGCGGCGCTGGCGAAAGACCTCACCGAGATAGGCGTAGCGCCGCGGCGTGCCGGTCGCCGTTTCGATGTGGCGCAGGCACACTGGAATGGTGAATTCAGGACGCAGGCACAGGCTCTTGCCGGTCTCGCTCTCCGTCATGAAGATGCGCCGGCGCAGGTCTTCGCCCGCCATGTCGAGGAAGGGTTCGGCCGGCTGGATGACCGGTGTATCGACGCGCTCCGTGCCGAGCTTTTCCAGATCGGCAATCAG
The DNA here is from genome assembly GCF_001713395.1 of Sinorhizobium sp. RAC02. Lineage (NCBI taxonomy): Bacteria > Pseudomonadati > Pseudomonadota > Alphaproteobacteria > Hyphomicrobiales > Rhizobiaceae > Sinorhizobium > Sinorhizobium sp. RAC02. Next base: position 2,281,735 of record NZ_CP016450.1, read on the forward strand.
ATCGGGTGCGAAGGCGGGGAGGTTGACGAGGGGCATGTCAGCCAGCCCGCGCCCGGTCTTCGGCCTGCGCCGCAAGGATCTCGCGAACCTTTTCCACGAGATCGGCTTCCGGCACGGAGACCTGCGCGACACGCGCCTCGCGCCAGGACGTGTTGTCCTCGATCTCGCCGGAAAGCCGCTTGCCTTCGATCAGGTCCTTGATCTGCACGACGCCTTCGGCCCGCTCGTCGCCGCCCTGGATGATGGCGATCGGCGCATTGCGGCGGTCGGCATATTTGAGCTGGTTGCCGAACTTCTTCCAGTTGCCCTGGTACATTTCGGCGCGGATGCCGGCATTGCGCAGCGCCTGCGTGAAGCGCTGGTAGCGCCCCATGCTCTCGACGTCGCCATCCATGACGGTGACCAGCACCGGCGCGATCACCTCGTCCTGACCAAGCTTGCCGAGGTTCTTCAGCGCCGTCATCAGGCGCGAGACGCCGATGGAGAAACCGGTGGCGGGCACTGGCTGCCCCATGAAGCGCGACACGAGGCCGTCATAACGACCACCGCCGCCGACCGAGCCGAAGACGACCTTTTCGCCCTTCTCGTTGGTCACGGCAAATTGCAGCTCCGCTTCGAAAACGGGGCCGGTGTAATATTCGAGGCCGCGCACGACGGAGGGGTCGATCTTGACGCGATCCGAACCGTAGCCCGCCGATGTGACGAGATGGCCGATCTGGTTCAACTCCTCGACACCTTCCCCACCACGCGCACTGCCTTCGAGCAGCTTTGCGAGGTCGGCCGCGCTTTCAGCATAATCCTTGATGCCGACGAAGAAGAGAACCTTTTCGATCTGCTCCGCATCCAGCCCCGCGCCCTTGGTGAAGTCGCCGGATTCATCCTTGCGGCCTGCGCCAAGCAGGAGCTTCACGCCCTCGGGGCCGAACTTGTCGAGTTTGTCGATGGCGCGCAGCACGTTAAGGCGGGCACCCGCCTTGTCCTCGCCGCCGAGGCCGATCGCCTCCATGACCCCGTCGAGAACCTTGCGATTGTTGACGCGGATGACGTAGTCGCCGCGGGCAATGCCGAGCGCTTCCATCGTGTCGGCCATCATCATGCACATCTCTGCATCCGCCTGGACGCCAGCGGCACCGACGGTATCGGCATCGAACTGCATGAACTGGCGGAAGCGGCCCGGCCCGGGCTTCTCGTTGCGGAAGACATAGCCGGCGCGGTAGGTGCGGTAGGGCAGCTGGATTTCGTTGAAGTTTTCCGCGACATGGCGGGCAAGCGGCGCGGTCAGGTCGTAGCGCAGGCTCATCCACTGCTCGTCATCGTCCTGCAACGAGAAGACGCCCTCGTTCGGGCGATCGCTGTCCGGCAGGAATTTTCCGAGCGCATCGGTATATTCGAAGAGCGGGGTTTCCACCGGATCGAAGCCGTAATGCTCGTAGACCGCGCGGATCTTTGCGATCATTTCGTTGACGGCGCGGATATCCGCGGCATCACGATCGACGAAGCCGCGCGGCAGGCGGGCTCTCAGCTTCTGCGGTTTTTTCTGCTTTTCGCTCATCGCGATACCCGAAATTCCTGTATTTCCGTTGCGGTTTCCCTAGCGGATTGGGCGGGCAGCGGCAAGGCGCAAAAGCCGCATGTCAGGGCCGGCGCGACAGCTGATCCCAACTGTGCACGATGACGGCGGAGGCATGCGGCGCCTGCGCCACGGGAATAAGCGTCGAATGCGTATCGCCGCGGATGATGCCGCGCATCTCCGACTGGAAGGAGAGCCGCTTCATCTGCACATATCCCTCCGGTATCGACGTCATGGAGAGCGCCGTGCGTCCGTAGATGTCGATGCTGGCGACTTCACGCGCATAGAGGCTGGCGACCAACCCCTGGTCTTCCAGGCAATCCCGATAGGAACCGGTAATATAGCGCCGGATGCTGGTGCCGACGACGGCGCGCATTTCCGGGCTTTCGCGATATTCCTGCTGGGAGCCGCCGAGATAGCGGATGTCAGGCCCCTCCCAGAGATTGCGGCTTTCCCGCGAGGCGAGGATCGAGGTCAAAAGCCGTCGCTCGGTCTGTGCATCAGCGCGGCGCAGGAAATCGACGATGGCGCCGGTCGCCCTCAGATCGGGCACCGCGATGCCGCGCTCCCAGCGCGAGACGGTGGTGGAGGAGAAGCCCAGCTTCCACGCGATATCGTCCTGCGTCAGCCCGACCTTGAGACGGTAGGCGCGCAACTGGTCGACAAGATCGTGACCAATGGTGACAACGAAACCGGCCAAACTCAACTCCTGGGGGAAAAATTGAGAAAACACATCTTTCAGTGGAGTAAACGACCAGCCGCTCCGCTTTCGGCGTCGCTCGATGTCGGCTACCCTTAAGGATAGGTAAACGACCATCCTTGCCATTTGGCAAGCGGCCTTGCGGGGCTTTTGCGCGCGTTTTCCGAACCGGCGACGGCCAGATGGGGCCGGGGGGCCTGGCCGTCGCCGGCCGCATATCCCTCCACCATCGGCTGAAAGCTCTGCGGACCGACCGAATGGCATTGAAACCGATCATGATTCCCACGCCTCTCGCCTCGGTGGCCGAGTTCATGGGCATAGACCCTCGCGAACTGGAACACGCCTTCATCTGCGAGGAATGGAGTGCCGAACTCGCGACCGGCCTTGTGCGGCTCGGCCCACAGGCGGCCGCACTGCACGATATCCCGAGCGTCCGGTGCGGCGTCATGGACCTGATCCAGCGTTATGAGCCGACCGAACGGCAGAAGGTGTTGCTGGCGCTGGAAGAGGCGGCGACGATTGCCACCACCTTCAGCTTCGCCACGGCGATCCGTCCAGGCCCCGGCCTCTACCGGCCCGTCTTCTGCTTCGGCCGGTCCTACACGGAAGACGGCACGAGCGGCGCCATTCACGCCACCTTTGCCATCGCGCGCCGCTGTCTCGAGATGCCATCAGCAAGCCGCGGCCCGTTGAACTGACCCTTTTCTTTTGCGCGGGCAGCGCCTATCTCTCCCCTCATGAGACAGATCCTCTTCGTCTTCGCCATTCTGGGCGCCGTACTTTCCGGCTGGGTGCCGGCAATCGCGGCGACGCTCAGCGTTGCGCAGCCGGCCGGCATGCATGCCGTGCACCAGATGGCCACGGAGAAGGACGACAGCGAACACGGCAACACGTCCAAGCCCGCCGCGCATCCCGTTGCCTGTTCCGCCTGTTTCGCGATCGAGGCCTTCGGGCTTGCTCCGGTACGCCAGGCGCTAGACGCTTCAAGTCCTGCCTCGGCCGCCGTGCCGCAACTGATCGGCGTGGCGCTGCCGCCGCTCGATCCCCCTCCCCGGTCCTGACCAGTACGTGACGGAATGCCGGGCGTTTTGCGCCCGGTCCTCAATCCTGTTCAGAACTGGAAAATCCAATGAACGCAAAGACCATGTTTCTCGGCGCAGCCCTGACGCTCGCCTTCGCCCTGCCCGCAATCGCCCAAGAAGCCGACCATTCCGGCCACCAGGGCATGACGATGGAAGCCCCGGCCGGCGACCAGAGCGCATCCACAAAGGCCTTCATCGACGCCAATGCGAAGATGCACAAGGGCATGGAGATCGACTTTACCGGCAATGCCGACGTCGACTTCGTGCGCGGCATGATCGCCCATCACCAGGGCGCCATCGACATGGCGAAGGTCGAGCTGGAATACGGCAAGGATGAAGCCATCCGCACGCTTGCGCAGGAGGTCATCACCGCGCAGGAAGGCGAGATCAAGATGATGGAAGCTTGGCTCGCCAACAACGCCAAGTAAAACAGGAAGGCCCGCCGGCAAACCGGCGGGCCTTTCCGTTCATCGTTTCGTTTCCACGCAGTTCGCCGCACGCTAAACCGCTTGGCGGTTTTTGCTGAACTTGCGTTATTCGCCTGCCACGTGCCTCGCCGCCGAGGCCTCGACCAGCGAAGCCGCGATGACGCGCGCCATCAACAGGCTCGTTTCGCGAAGTTCGGTATTGCTGCCGCTGCGGGCGGACCGGATCAGGCGAAAACCTTCCCGGAGCATGATCTCCTGGGCCTTGCTGCAGGCCCAGCCTTCAAGACGAGATTCGTCGGTCACAGATACGTTCGGCCCCATATGTCCCCCATGCCAAATCATTCAGCATAAGCGGCACACCACGACTGCGCAGATGCGCGTCGACCCCAGAACTCTTGATGTATGAATTTGCCGCTGAAGTCTAAGCTACATGATTCGTTGTAAATTCAAACATGTATTTGTGACGGCTATACCGCAATCAGGGCCGCGCGAGCCGTTTTCTCTTGTCCTCGACTTCCTCGCGGCAGAAACAGCCCTCTACATGGTCGTTGACGAGGCCCATGGCCTGCATGAAGGCATAGACGGTGGTGGGGCCGACAAAGGTCCAGCCGCGTTTCTTGAGGTCTTTCGACAACCTCACGGAGGTGGGCGTCGTCGGATTCGCGGCGATCGTCTCCCAATCCACCCTGGCCGGCCGCTCCTCCGGCGTCGGCTCGAAGCCCCAGAAATAGCGGGCGAGCGTGCCGAACTCTTCACGCAGCGCCTGCGCGCGGACTGCATTGTTGATCGTCGAGACGATCTTGCCGCGATGGCGCACGATGCCGGTGTCGGCGAGACAACGGGCAATATCGTCATCGCCGAAGAGGGCCACCTTGTCGAAGTCGAAACCGGCGAAGGCTGCGCGGAAACTCTCGCGTTTGCGCAGGATGGTGAGCCAGGACAGGCCTGACTGAAAGCCCTCCAGGCAGATCTTCTCGAAGAGGCGCTGGTCGCTGGTGACCGGCTGGCCCCATTCCTCGTCGTGGTAGCGGCGGTAATCGTCCAGATTGCCATGCCATGCACAGCGCACACGACCATCGTCGCCTTCCAAGAGCCCTTTTGCCATTGCCGTCTCCGTTTCCTATTTGTTCCGCTTTACCACTCGTCAACCACTTTTGGAAAGCGGGCAATAACCCTACTCAAAGCTTTATCGGCATCGTCCATATCGAATGAACGGCCGTTTACCTTTCGCTTCATCGTAGGGTGCAAGCATTCTCCCGAACCGGCGCCATCTCTTTTGTTTTTCGGCGCAGCCCGGTGACGATCAGTAGCGAGTACGTCCGATGTTGATACGAACCCTTCTTGCAGCGACCCTCCTGTGCACCTCGACCGCAGCCTATGCGAACGAGCGGTACATGACCCGCCCGCCCATCATCGTAAGCCCCGACCTTACCGCCCCCTGGGTGATGCAGCTCACCGGCGAGGGCGTACAGCCCGCCGTCAACCAACGCCGCATCATCCAGCGCCAGAAGGTGCAGCAGCGCCGCGTCATCCGCCGCGACGGTGCCGTCCGCATCGAGCAGGCTTCGGTGACGACGCGCGCACAAAACCCGATCCGCTCGAAACTCGACCCGATGTACCTGCCGCAGGTCGTGTCCTACGAGAGCGAGCACAAGGCGGGCACGATCGTCATCGATACCAACAACCGCTTCCTCTACCTGGTGATGGGCGACGGGAAGGCGCGGCGCTACGGCGTCGGCGTCGGCAAGCCGGGCTTCGAATGGGCGGGCGCCCACAAGATCACCCGCAAGGCTGAATGGCCGAGCTGGACGCCGCCGAAGGAAATGGTCGCCCGCGAGGCCGCCAAGGGGCATTACCTGCCGGCTTCCATGGAAGGAGGCCCGGAAAATCCGCTTGGCTCGCGCGCCATGTATCTCGGCTCGACGCTCTACCGCATCCACGGCACGAACGCGCCCTGGACGATCGGTTATGCGGTGTCCTCCGGCTGCATCCGCATGCGCAACGAAGACGTCGTCGATCTCTATGAGCGCGTCAATGTCGGCACGAAGGTCATCGTGATCTGACGGCAGCGTCGTCGTTACGTCGGCGCTGAATGAAGAACTCCGGTCGCCGCGCGGCCGGAGTTTTTTGCTTTTCAGGCAACACTTGCGGCAAGAAGCCGAAGAAATCCGGCATCACACGCGTCTTACTGCCCATGGGCTGGCTTGAAATCGCTCAGAACTCGGCTAGCCTCTGGCAATTGAGGATTGAGAGGGAATACACCATGCGGAAATACGCATCGATCTTGCTGGCGACGGCCTTTGCCGTCACGGCGATCATGCCGGTCACATCGGCGAACGCCTTCCCCGGGGCCGTGCAGGGCAGCAATATCGAGACCACGTCCAACGTGACGCTTGTCGCACAGCAACAGAGCAAGAAGCAGGTCGCGGCGAAGTACAAGCGCACCAAGGTGCGTTTCGTCACCGATCAGGCGCCCGGCACCGTTATCGTCGATACCAACAACAAGTACCTCTATTATGTCGAGGGCAACAACAAGGCGACGCGCTACGGCATCGGCGTCGGCCGCGATGGCTTCGGCTGGTCGGGCGTGGTGAAGGTCGGCCGCAAGGCGGAATGGCCGAGCTGGACGCCGCCGGCTGAAATGCGCCACCGCGAGGCCAAGAAGGGCCGCATCCTGCCGGTCACCCAAGCCGGCGGCGAGGATAATCCGCTCGGTGCGCGCGCGCTCTATCTCTTCAAGGGCGGCCGTGACACGATCTTCCGCATCCACGGCACGAACCAGCCCTGGACGATCGGCCAGAACATGTCGTCGGGCTGTATTCGCATGATGAACAAGGACGTGGAGCACCTCTACGCCCGCGCCGACGTCGGCACCAAGGTGGTCGTAGTCGGCCCCGGCAATCGCCAGGGTGCGGTCAGCTACAACGATCGCGGCGTCGATTTCTTCGGCAACCTCTTCGGCTTCGGCGGCTGAGCCGCCAGCCTGAAGCAAACGCCTTGATGCCGGCCTCGCGCCGGCATCGTCGTTTTAGCTGGCAGAGCAGGATACCTTGCCGGTTCGCCGCACCGGCTCATCGAGGTCGGCACCTTCGACTTTCAGAGAATACGTGCCGTCATAGTTCAGCCCCTCCTCGTCCACCGTCGTCATCATGACGAAATCGAGCGCGGCAAAGGGCTGGCCATCGCCGGACTCCGCGTGGACGAGCAGCCGCAATTCGCCGTCATGCAGCCAGTGATGCGTGAGCGACGATTGGTCGAGCGTCACCTTGTCGAGCCCCTTCTGTGCAAGATCCGCCGGAAGGTCGAGCTGACCCCGAAAATTCAGGATGCCGCCGAGGCTGTAGCTGAAGCCTGCCTCCGCTTCGAAGGCAACATTCTTGTCGTTCACAGCACAGCTGAAGCCGCCGGTGGCGAAGGCCGGCGCGGACAGGGTGGCAAGGGCAGCAATAGAAAGCAGGACGCGGCGCATGGCGATCTCCGGACGGGTTGGAATGCCGCTCCTCTAGCAGTCTCTGAGGAAAGCGGCTGTTCCGCGCGTGACAGGATCAGGAAAGCACGGCGGGCTTGGTTCCGCCATAGGCCCAGTCGAGCAGTTCCACCGTATGCAGGATCGGGATTTGCGTGCCCGTCGCGATCTGCGTGATGCAGCCGATATTGCCGGTGGCGATGAGGTCCGGCTTGGTCGCCTCGATGTTCTTGACCTTGCGCGCCTTCAGCTTGCCGGAAATCTCCGGCTGGAGGATGTTGTAGGTGCCGGCCGACCCGCAGCAGAGATGCCCCTCCGCCGGATCACGCACCACAAAGCCTGCCTTCTTGAGAAGTGTCTTCGGTACAAGCGTGATCTTCTGGCCGTGCTGCATGGAGCAGGCGGAATGATAGGCGACCGTCAGCCCGCGCGCCTCCTGCTGCGGCAGGTCCAGCGTTGTAAGGTACTCCGTCACGTCCTTGGCGAGCGCGGAGACGCGCGCCGCCTTTTCCGCATAGGCGGGGTCGAGGCGAAGCATGAAGCCGTAGTCCTTGATTGTCGTGCCGCAGCCCGACGCGGTGATGATGATCGCATCGAGCCCGCCCCGCTCGACCTCGCCGAGCCAGACATCGACATTGCGTCGCGCCGCCTCCAGCGCCTGTGCCTCGCGGCCCATGTGATGGACGAGTGAGCCGCAGCAGACTTCGCCCGCCGGCGCCACGACCTCGACGCCGAGACGGGTGAGCAGGCGGATTGTCGCTTCGTTGATTTCCGGCTTCAGCACCGGCTGGGCGCAGCCGGAGAGGATCGCCACGCGGCCACGGCGCGGGCCGGCGGCCGGATGCGTGCCGGGTTTTGCGCTGTCCGAGGCCCTTGGCAGCCTGCGCGGCGCGAGATCCAGCATGGCGCCGAAGGGTTCGAGCGGCTTGAAGCGCTTGAGGAGGCCGGCGAAGGGACGGCCGAGGGCAGCAGCCTTCAGCGCCAGACGGAAGCGGCCGGGATAGGGCAGCACGGCGGCAAGCACGTTGCGGGTCAGCCGGTTCCAGAAGGGGCGCCGGTAGGTTTCCTCGATATGCATGCGCGCATGATCGATCAGATGCATGTAGTCGACGCCGGAGGGACAGGTCGTCGTGCAGGCGAGGCAGGAGAGGCAGCGGTCGATATGGGTGACGACTTCGGCATCCGCCGGCCGGCCGTTCTCCAGCATGTCCTTGATGAGGTAGATGCGCCCGCGCGGACTGTCCAGCTCGTTGCCGAGCGTCACATAGGTGGGACAGGTGGCGGTGCAGAAACCGCAATGCACGCATTTGCGCAGGATCTTTTCGGAGGTCGCGACATGCGGATCGGCAAGCTGCTCGGCGGTGAAATTGGTCTGCATCCGTGGCCTTCCTTCTCAGCCGACCATGGTGGACTTGAACAGCCCCGCCGGATCGAAACTTGCTTTCACCCGCGCCGAGAGAGCTGCAACAGCATCGCTCTGCGGCTGGACTGTTTCCGTCGCCGCCAGAACCTCCGGCCGCGCACGCAGCAAGGTCGCATGCCCACCGCCGACCGCCTTGACGTAGCGGCGCAGCAGCGTGGCCTCCGGGTCGGATTCCATGCGCAGCCAGACGAGGCCGCCCTGCCAGTCATAGAAGGCGTCGACGCCGGTTTCGAGACGGAGTGCGGCGACGAGCTGCTGGCCCGCGATGGGGGCGACCGAGACGCGCCAGAGCGGGCGCGGCGTGCCATCGGCATAGGGCGCGGCATCGCGAATTTCGCGCCAGAGGCGGCGCGTGGTTTCAGCGTCGAGCTGTGAGACGGCGCCGAACCGGGCCATGACGGCACCCAGTTTTTCGGCACGCACAGCAACCGAAGCGGCAAGGCCCTCCAGGCGCAGCACGGTGGCGGGACCTTCGGGCAGTGCGCCGCCGGCGAAGCGGCCGCGCACGCTTTCCGGCAGGTGGGCGGCACCGGAGACTTCGACGGACATCGCCATGGCGGTTGCCATGGCAGCGGCGGCTTCGGCGTCGTTGAGGTTCGAGACGACGATGGTGGCCGCGGTTTCCGGCACCGGCAGCAGGCGGAAGGTGACCTCCGTCAGCAGCGCCAGCGAGCCATGCGAACCGGCGAGCAGTTTTGCGAGATCGAGACCGGTGACGTTCTTCATCACCCGGCCGCCCGCCTTCACCACCTCGCCCTTGCCGTTGACGAAACGAACGCCGAGCAAGCTGTCGCGCGCGGCACCCGCCACGAAACGGCGCGGGCCGGAAGCGTTGGTGGCAAAGACGCCGCCGATGGTGGGGATGCCGGATGTGCCGAGCGCTCCCCGCAGGTCGTTCGGCTCGAAGGCGAGCATCTGACGCTTTTCGGCAAGGGCTGCTTCCACCGTTTCAAGCGGCGTGCCGGCGCGGGCCGTCATGGTCATCTCGGCCGGATTGTAGGCGACGATGCCGTTCAGGCCCCGTGCCGACAGCACGTCGGTGCCTTCGGGGGTGGCGTGCAGGCTGCGGGTACCGCCGCCGCGGATGACGAAGGACGACTTCGACAGGGCAGCGACCTGGACGAGGCGGGCGGCGGCCTCTTCGGACAGCGGTTCATGGATCGGCGTCATGCGGCGGGGCGCCCTTCGAGCGGGAAGACTTTCGACGGATTGAGCAGCCATTGCGGATCGAAGGCGGCGCGCACCGCCATCTGCTGGGCGAGATCGGTATCCGTATACTGGTGGCGCATCAGGTCGCGCTTCTCGATGCCGACGCCATGTTCGCCGGTGAGGCAGCCGCCTGCATCGACGCAGAGTTTGAGGATGTCGTTGCCGGCCGCCTCGGCGCGGGCGGCATCCTCCGGGTCGTTGGCGTTAAAGAGGATGAGCGGGTGCATGTTGCCATCGCCGGCGTGGAAGACATTGGCTACGCGCAGTCCATACTTCGCGACGATCTCGGCGGTGCCGCGCAGCACATGCGATAGCTGGCCGAGTGGCACGGTGCCATCCATGCAGATATAGTCGGCAATGCGGCCGGTGGCGCCGAAGGCGGATTTGCGGCCCTTCCAGATCAGCGCCGCCTCCGTCGCCGACTGGCTTTCCTTCACAACCTTCACGCCATGGCGGTGGGCGATCTCGATGATGCTCGCCAGCATGGCGTCCATCTCCGCCTCGGAGCCCTCGACCTCGACGATCAGGAGCGCCTCGACATCCATCGGGTAGCCGGCACCGGCAAAGGCTTCGCAGATGTCGATCGCTGGCTTGTCCATGAATTCGATGGCGACCGGAATGATGCCGGCGCCGATGACATCGGTAACGCAGGCGCCCGCCTCTTCCGAACTGTCGAAACCGAACAGCACCGGGCGCGCACCTTCCGGCTTGGCGATGAGGCGTACGGTCGCCTCGGTGACGATGCCGAGCTGGCCCTCGCCGCCGCAGACTACGCCCAAGAGGTCGAGCCCGCCGACATCGAGCCCCTTGCCGCCGAGATCGACGATCGTGCCGTCGATCAGCACAAGCTTGACGCCGAGCAGGTTGTTGGTCGTTACCCCGTATTTCAGACAGTGCGCGCCGCCGGAATTCATGCCGATATTGCCGCCGATCGTGCAGGCAAGCTGCGAGCTTGGGTCGGGCGCGTAAAAATAGCCGTCGGCGGAGACCGCCTCGGAAATGTTGAGATTGGTGACGCCGGCCTGCACGGTGGCGGTGCGGTTGGCGTAATCCACCTCCAGGATGCGCGACATCTTGGAAAGGCCGATGACGACCGCGTCCTCCTGCGGGATCGCGCCGCCGGAGAGCGAGGTGCCGGCACCGCGCGGCACGACCGGCACGCCGTAGCGGTTGCAATATTTCAACACGGCCGCGACCTGCTGCGTCGTCTCCGGCAGCGCGACGGCGAGCGGCAGGCGGCGGTAGGAAACGAAGGCATCCGTCTCGAAGGGAACGAGTTCACGCGGCTGGTGCACGAGGCAGCCTTCCGGCAGGAGATCGAGCAGGTCGGCGACGATTTCCCGGCGCCGGGAGAGGACTGCCGGCCGTGGCTCCAGGAACCCGATCTGATCCATGTTTTTCTCTCCCTGCCCTTCGCCCTGCACGCTGCCGATTCGGTCTTCGCCGGACCTGCGCAAAGTGGTCTGTTTTCTTTACCACTTCCTATCAGCAGGTGCAAATGCTAAGCATTTTATCCGCTTCGGCAACAATGGACGCGACTGAATGACCAATCTCGGCGATCTCGAAATCTTTTCCCGCGTCATCTCCATGGGAAGTATGTCGGCAGCGGGGCGGGCACTCGGGTTATCCCCAGCCGTCGTCTCCAAGCGCGTGAAAAGACTGGAGGAACGGCTCGGCACCCGGCTGTTCCAGCGCACGACGCGTCAGATTTCGCTGACCGAAGCCGGACAGGGATTCTACGAGCGCATCGTCGGTATTCTCTCCGGCATCGAGGAGGCGGAGGCCTTCGTGTCAGGCCGGTCCGGTGCGGTGCGCGGCACATTGCGCATTTCCGCGCCGACATCCTTCGGCCGCATGCATATCGCCCCCAATCTCAAGGGCTTCATGGATGCCCATCCCGAAGTCACCGTCAACCTGATGCTGACCGACGACTTTTCCGACATTGTCGGCGGCGGCTTCGACCTGGCGATCCGCATCGGCGAATTGTCGGATTCCTCGCTCGTTGCCCGCCGGCTGGCCTCGGTGCGGCGCGTGCTCTGCGCCTCGCCCGATTACATCGCTCGCCATGGCGCGCCGGCCTCGCTGGAGGACCTTGCAAACCATATCTGCCTGCCGCCGCACACCCAGGACGTCTGGCGGCTGGAAGGGCCGGAGGGCAATGTCACCTATCGCCCGCACGGTTCGCTCTACACCAATTCAAGCGAGGTGGTGCGCGAGGCGGTGTTTTCCGGCATGGGGATCGCGCTGCGCTCCACTTGGGATGTCGGCCCGGCACTGAAGAATGGCGAGCTCGTGCAGGTGCTGCCGCAATACGAGGGCTCGCGCAACGTGGTGCTTTCGGCAGTTTATCCGAGCCGTCAGTTCCTGCCGGTCAAGGTGCGGCTGTTCATCGATTACCTCGCGGACCTCTACGGCCCCCTGCCCTATTGGGAGCGCTGAGGGCGATTGGCGTGATGACGGCCTTGCGCTAGGCTGCCGTTCTCTTGGGGAGGATGGCGGATGATCGGCAGGGTGTTACTGATGGCGGCCTTCATGGGCCTGCTGTTTCCGGCGGCGGCCACAGCGCGGCCACTCGACCCCCTGCTTGAGGGTTTCGACGATGCCTGCGACTACAGCGACGCGCTCGCCTCCCTGCTGCAATCGAGCTACGCTTTCGCGCGCAAGGAGGGGACACTCTCCATCCCCGCCGGTTACGAAGCCCTGTTCGGCCCACCCAGCGTCAAACCCGAAAACGAGTATCTCAAGGTGACGCTGCCGGTGGTGGACGGCACCTGGCGCGGCGTGCCCGTCAAGGAGATCGAGGTCTATATCACCGAACTCGAAAGCGGCTTCAACTACCACGCCGTGCTCTTCCCGCTGGACGCGCTGAAGACCGCCGAGGCCACGTTCAAGGCGCGCGGCATCGCCGCGAAGAAGAAGCTGTCGGCACAGGACGATTCCGGCTTCGGCTGGGACACCGGCTTCGCCATCATCGATGGCGCGCCGCGCTACCAGTGCGACCTGTCCACCTGACTATGCTCTGACGCAATCCCGGATCTGGAATTGCTTTAATGCTTGTCCTCTTCGGCGTGCCGCTGGCGGATCGCGCGGACGAGCAGCCACATGCCGGCGATGACGAAGGGCACGGCGATGCCGGTCAGCGTTTCCGGCTTGATCGGCAGGCCGAGACCATGCGCTGCCTTCGCGACATAGCCGAAGAGGCCGACGACGTAGTAGGAGATCGCCGCAACCGACAGGCCTTCGACGGTTTGCTGCAGGCGCAGCTGCAATTTCGCGCGGCGGTCCATCGAATTGAGCAGCGACGAGTTGAGCTGTTCCAGCTCCACGTCGATCCAGCTTCTGAGCAGGGCGGTGGCACGGGCGAGTTTTCGCGACAGGTTCGCCTGCCGCTCCTCGATGGACTGACAGGTGCGCATCGCGGGCGCTAGCCGGCGCTCCAGGAAGAAGCCGAGCGTTTCGTACCCCGGCACCGCCGTTTCCGCGAGCGTGCGGATACGCTCCTGCACGATGCCGTAATAGGCGCGGCTGGCGCCGAAACGGTAGAGGCTGAGCGCGGCATTGGCCTCCAGTTCGGCGGCAAGACGGGTGATTTCCGACAGCAGTTCATCCGCCCTGTCGCGGGCATGCTGCTTCATGGTGTTGGTAATGCCGGTCAGCCCGTCCTCGATGCGGCGGATTTCCGGCGAGAGCGACTGGGCGAGCGGCAGGCCCATCATGGCGAGCGTGCGGTAGGTCTCGATATCGAGCAGGCGCTGCACGACGGCACCGCGCCCGGCCTCGTTCATACCGCGGTCGATGACGAGGATCTGCGTCAGCCCGTCACCGTTCTGCCGGAAGTCGGTCAGGATCATCGCCTGGCCGTTCTTGATCTCGCTATAACAGAGGCTGGTCGGGTCGAAACTGGCGATCGCCTCGCGGGTTTCCGGCGAATCGGGCCGGATTTCCAGGCGGATGCCGGAGATCATCGTGCCGGGCGGCGAAAAGCTGTCACCGAACGGATGGACCGGGACTTCGCCGCCGAATTTATCCGGCACCGGCCCGTCCCAGAAATAGGTCGAGAATTCTGTGTGACGTTCCCAGCGCAGCGTGCCCTGCCCCCAGCTCAGCGCGTGGTGACTGGAATCGCGGCCGGGCGGCGAGATGCCGCGCGAGCGTGACACTTCGGCCATCACGGCATGATCCACCGCCGAACCACCCTCCGTCAGGAAGGCGAGCTGGAAGATGACGCGTGGTGACGGCACCAGCGCATATGGTCTTGCGTGAATTTCCCCGAGCGCCTGCGCACGCGAAGTCGCCTGCGGAAAAGCGAAGCTGCCTTTTGCCATGTCTGCACCGTTCCCCCATGTGCAACAGCTCTTTCTTAACAAATGTCAGGGCACGGGAGATAGGACGCATTGACGCAGGCAGAAAGTATAAAGTGGACAAGATTGTTGACCAGTTTCTGCGCCGGTTGATACTATCGCCGTCGTGACCGACACCAGCTTCGACCTTTTCGCCCGCATCAGCCACAGCCGCACCGCCGATGAGGTCGTGCGGCAGATCGAGCTGTTGCTGCTCGAAGGTATCCTGCGCGACGGGGATCGCCTGCCTGGCGAGCGCGAGCTTTCCAAACGGCTTGACGTCTCCAGGCCGATCCTGCGCGAAGCGCTGAAGGAGCTGGAAAACCGCGGGCTGCTGGTCAGCCAGCATGGTGACGGCACCTATGTTGCCGACATTATCGGCCAGGTTTTTTCGCCCGCCGTCGTCGATCTCATCGCCCGCCATCAGCGCGCAACAGAGGACTATATCGAGTACCGCCGCGAGCTGGAGGGCATCACCGCCGACCTCGCCGCCCGGCGTGCCACCGACTATGACCGGCAGATGCTGACCCGCATCATGGAGGCGATGCGCGCGGCGCATAAGGGCGGGTCCTTCGACGCCGAACTCGAGGCGGATGTCGACCTGCACAATGCCGTCGGCGAGGCCGCGCACAACATCGTGCTCCTGCACACGCTCCGCGCGTGTTATCGTCTGCTGGCGCAGGGGATCTTTTTCCACCGTCACCTCGTTTTCACCTCGGAAGAAGCACGTGGGCATCTGCTTGCCCAGCACGAGGCGATCTATGCAGCGATCATGGCGGGTGACGGAAATGCGGCACGAAATGCCGCTAAGGCGCATATGGGCTATATTGCCGTCGCAATCCGCGAAGCGGAACGCAGCGGCGAATGGCAACGTATTGCACAGCTGCGCATGCAAAAACGCGGTATCGCGCCACAAGCCTGACTTGCGCCGCAAATCTCACGCAAGCATGATGTACGATAACGACTCAGTGAGCGAATCCCGACAAGAGGAATGAACAAGACCTTGAACCTTCTCAACCGCATCGCCAACGACGTCCACCTCATGTTCCAGCGCCCGGCGCGGGAGCAATATGGTGCGCTGTGCTATCGCGTGCGGAAGAAGCGTCCGGCGGTCGAAGTCCTCCTGATCACCAGCCGCGACACGGGTCGGTGGGTTATCCCGAAGGGCTGGCCGATGGATGGCAAGAGCGCATCCGCCGCCGCCGCGCGCGAGGCCTGGGAAGAGGCCGGGGTGAAGGGCAAGATCGGCGAGAAGCCGATTGGCAGCTACCATTACATGAAGGGCCTGCCGGAAGGATTGAAAGTCGATTGCCTGGTGCGCGTTTTCCCGCTCGCCGTCGATGAGATGGTCAAGAATTTTCCGGAAAAGGGTGAGCGACGCGCCGAATGGGTCGATTGCACGGAGGCAGCCGCCCGTGTGCAGGAACCGGGCCTCAAAACCCTTCTCCTCGCCTTCGAACAGAAGATGCTTGGCGCGGTCGCACCGGAGCCCAAAAACGGCACGACCGGCGCCTGATACGGCCGTCGTCCGAAGGCCGCTGATGCCCTGAAACACCCCTGAATAATTGATCCGCGGGTCGAAATCGCCCCGCGGATCAATTATTCAGTGGATTCAGGATTTACAGCGACCTTTATGCCTCGCAAGCGACACACGGCGCTGTATTGCCTTTTGGCAAAGACGGAGCAGCATGAATGGCGAATTCTCAGGTCCAGCTTCGCAAGCCGACGCTGGACAAGGATCTGGAAAAACTCACCTTCACCGAACAGGCCACGCACTTCGTGCTGCGGTCCTGGACGGGCGTGGGCATTTCGCTGGTCTTCCTGCTCATCACCATGGCCGTTGCCGATAGTTTTGCCATGGGCACGCCGGGCGTGCTGGTGATCGCCGTCACCGCAGCACTGGCCGCCTACATGGCCATGAACATCGGCGCAAACGATGTGACGAACAATGTGGGCGCTGCCGTCGGCGCGCGTGCCATGAGCATGGGTGTCGCCCTGGGCATTGCCGCCGTCTTCGAAATTGCCGGCGCGCTTCTCGCCGGTCAGGGCGTTGCGGCGACGGTCTCGTCGGGCATCGTTGATCGTGCCATCTTTCCGAGCCCCGAAGTCTTCGCCTGGGCGATGATGGCGGCGCTGGTTTCGGCAGCGCTCTGGATCAACATCGCCACACTTGCCAATGCGCCGATCTCCACCACCCACGCCATCATCGGCGGCGTGATCGGTGCGGCTGCCGCCGCAAGCGGCTTCCACAGCGTGCAATGGGACGCGATCGCCGTCATCGTCGTCAGCTGGACCGTCTCGCCGATCCTGGGCGGGGTGATCGCGGCGGCTCTACTCTATTTCCTCAAGGAAACCATCATCTACCGCGACGACAAGATCGCCGCGGCCAAGACCTGGGTTCCCGTGCTCGTCGCGCTGATGGCCGGTGCCTTTGCCGCCTTCATCGCCAATGGCGGCACCAATGGCTTCTACGACATACCGATCGGCCGCGCGCTGCTCGTTGGCCTCGCCTTCGGCATCGTCGTCTACTTTGTGACGCGGCCGATCATCCGCCGGCACGCGGAAGGCCTCGACAACCGCAACCAGTCGCTGCGCACGCTGTTTCGCATCCCGCTGATCTGCTCAGCCGCCCTGCTTTCCTTTGCACACGGCGCCAACGATGTGTCGAACGCCGTTGGCCCGCTCTACGGCGTTGTCTCGGCCCTGCGCTCGGGGGGTACCGGCAACGAAGCCGCCATCCCGCTCTGGGTGATGATCATCGGCGCCTTCGGTATTTCGCTCGGCCTGCTGCTGTTCGGCCCGCGCCTGATCCGCATCGTCGGCAACGAGATCACCAAGCTCAACCCGATGCGCGCCTTCTGCGTGGCGCTCTCCTCGGCTATCGCCGTGCTGACGGCGTCGGCTTTCGCCATTCCGGTTTCGTCCACCCATATCGCCGTCGGCGCGGTGTTCGGTGTCGGGCTGTTTCGCGAGTGGTACACACGTAACTCCCAGCGCCGGATCGACTATATCCGCAGCCGCGGCAACCGCGTCGCGGAGGAAGAAGAACCGTCGGCCAATCCGGACGAGACACGCCGGCGCTATCTCGTGCGCCGCTCGCATTTCATGACGATTATCTCCGCCTGGATCGTGACGCTGCCCGTCTCGGCGATCCTGTCGGCTGTCGTCTTCCTCGTCCTCAACGCGCTCTTCACCTGAGAGGTCGACCATGCGTGCAAATTATCGGATGCAACGCCTCTTTGTCGACGACGCCCTCGTCGCCGGGCAGGCTTTCGAGGCCGCCAAGGAGCACTTCCACTATCTCACCAATGTGCTGCGCATGGCAGACGGCGATGCCGTGCTGCTGTTCAACGGGCGCGACGGCGAGTGGCGCGCCGAGCTTTCGCTGCCGACCCGCAAGCGCCTGCTGCTGACGCCGGTCGAACAGACACGGCCGCAGCCGGCACCCTGCGATCTCCACTATCTCTTTGCACCGCTGAAGGTTGGCCGGCTCGATTATCTCGTGCAGAAGGCGGTCGAAATGGGTGCCGGCATGCTCCAGCCGGTGATGACCCAGCATGTGCAGGGCAAGATCACCAGCATCGAGCGCCTGCAGGCCAATGCCGTCGAGGCGGCCGAACAGTGCGGCATTCTCGCAATCCCGCAGGTTGTAGCCCCCCGCAAGCTGGACGACCTCATCTCCGACTGGCCGCGCGAGCGACGCATCATCTTCTGTGACGAGGGCCATGGCAGCCAGAACCCGCTGCCGGTGCTGCAAAAGATCGAGGAGCGCAAGCTCGCCCTGCTCGTCGGCCCGGAAGGCGGCTTTTCGGATGACGAGCGCACGCTGTTGCGCGGTCTCGATTTCGTGACGCCGATCCCGCTCGGCCCCCGCATCCTGCGCGCCGATACGGCGGCGGTAGCGGCGATGGCCGTCATCCAGGCGGCAATCGGCGATTGGGTATGAGCGACCGCCCCGCCTGCCCGCTGGAATTGCGGGAAAGCAAAAAGGCGAATTTTCCCGAAAAGTCGAATGGGTTTTTTTGAATCTGCCTTGAAAGGAATTCGCTTGCACCGCATTTAATTCCGGTCCAAGCACCCTTCCCAAGGCCCTGCGGTTCCGCCGGGCGCCATCCGTTCAGAAGAAGACGCCCATGGCCCGTGATACCACCGACCAGACGCCGATCCGCACCGTCGCGGACATGGCGGAATACCTCGCCGAAGGCAACAAGCCGAAGGAGAGGTTCCGCATCGGCACCGAGCATGAAAAATTCGTCTTCTTTACGGCCGACAACAGTCCCGTCCCCTATTTCGGCGACGCGAGCATCTCGGCGCTGTTGAACGGCATGCAGGCCAAGACCGGCTGGGAGCCGATCGTGGATGCCGGCCATATCATCGGCCTTGCCGAACCGTCCGGCATGGGCGCGATCTCGCTGGAGCCGGGTGGCCAGTTCGAGCTTTCTGGCGCGCCGCTGGAAAACCTGCACCAGACCTGCAAGGAATCGAACCAGCACCTCGCGACCTTGCGTGAGATCGCCGAACCGCTCGGCATCCGCTTCCTCGGCATGGGCGGCAGTCCGAAATGGTCGTTTGCCGAAACGCCGCGCATGCCCAAAAGCCGCTACGACATCATGACCCGCTACATGCCGAAGGTCGGCAGCCAGGGTCTCGACATGATGTACCGCACCTGCACGATCCAGGTGAATCTCGACTTCTCCTCCGAAGTCGATATGCGCCGCAAGATGCAGGTTTCGCTGAAACTGCAGTCGATGGCGACCGCGCTCTTCGCCTCGTCGCCCTTCACCGAGGGCAAGCCGAATGGCCTGCTGTCCTGGCGCGGCGACATCTGGCGCGACACCGACAACAACCGCGCCGGCCTCATCCCCTTCGCATTCAAGCCGGATTTCGGCTTCATCGACTATGTCGAATGGGCGCTCGACGTGCCGATGTATTTCATCGTGCGCGACGGCAAGTACCATGACTGCACGCACGTCACCTTCCGCCAGTTCATGGCCGGCGCGCTGAAGGGCGAGGTTGCCGATTGGGAGCCGAACATCGGCGACTGGACGAACCACCTTTCCACGCTGTTCCCCGACGTGCGGCTGAAGCGCTTCCTCGAAATGCGCGGTGCCGACGGCGGTCCGTGGCGGCGCATCTGTGCGCTGCCCGCCTTCTGGGTCGGCCTGCTCTATGACGACGGCGCGTTGGACGCCGCCGAAGCCCTGACGCGCGACTGGACGGTCGAAGAAGTCTCGGCACTGCGCGATACCGTGCCGGCACAGGGCCTCAAGGCCGACTTCCGCGGCAAGCCGCTGCTCGACGTGGCGCGCGAAGTGGTCTCGATTTCCCGGCAGGGTCTCAAGGCCCGTGCACGCCTCAATGGCGACGGCGTCGACGAGACCATCTTCCTTGCACCGCTTGACGAGGTGCTGGCGAAGAAGGCGACGCTCGCGGAAGATATGCTGGCGCTCTACAACGGCCGTTGGAACGGCTCGGTCGAGCCGGTCTTCACCGACTACCAGTACTGAGCCCATCCTCGAAAAAGCGGTTTGCGTGGGCAAAATTCCCGTTATAGTGCAGGCACATGCATGTGCCTGCACGGGGAAGGGTTCACGATGCTTTCGCTCTACGACATGATGATGCAGGCGCAGAACGGCAATGCCGTGGAGACCATGGCGCGGCAGTTCGGACTGGCGCAGGAACAGGCGACGAAAGCCGTCGCCGCGCTGATGCCGGCGTTTTCCGAAGGTTTCAAGCGCAATGCCGCCAATCCCTACGACATGGCGGCCTTCATGCAGGCGCTGACGTCAGGCGAGCACGCCAAATATTTCGAGGACATGAGCAAGGCCTTCACGCCGCAGGGGCTGGCGGATGGCAATGGCATTCTCGGCCATCTCTTCGGCAACAAGGACGTCTCCCGTGCCATCGCCGCACAGGCGGCGCAGATGACCGGCATCGGCCAGGAGATCTACAAGCAGATGCTGCCCGCCATGGCGAGCACCCTGATGGGCGGCCTGTTCAAGCAGTCCTTTGCGCCCTTCTTCCCGGGCACCGGCGGCACGCAGGCCAATCCCTTCACCGACATGATGCAGCAATGGGCGCAGGCGACCGGCCTTGCCAAGAAACCGGAACCGGCAAACCCATTCGACAATCCCTTCACGCAGGCCGCACAGGAGTTCTTCGGCGCGGGCCAGAAGAAGGACGCGCCGGCAAACCCCTTCACCGACAATCCTTTTGCCAAAGCCTTCCAGGACATGATGGCGAATATGGGCGGCCAGCCTGCGGCAAGCGCGAAGCCCAGCGAACCGGAAGCCACACCGGCGGATTCGCTGAAAGGCCTCGTCAACACGATGTTCGACACCGGCCTCGAAATGCAGAAGGACTACCAGCGCAACATCGAATCGATCTTCGAGACAATGCGAGGCAGCGTGGAGCCAGATGGCGGCAAGAAGGGCTGACATTGCGTCATGTTGGTAGAACCGCATTAAAGCCAAGGGAGCACTAATGGCGACATGGCTTGAGGATATTAAACAAGTCTTCACGGCGGCTGGCGGCGAGATGCACTATAGCGACCTATATAGCGAATTAGGTCGCATCAGGGGGCGGGAACTATCGCGGAACAACGAAGCGACTGTTCGCAAAGAAGTGGAGCGCTTCTCGTCGCACTCGGACAATTGGAAAGAAGGGCGACCAGATCTATTCCGTTCAACTCGTGGGAAGGGAAAAGGCTTTTGGTCGTTGGCAAAGGCTAGCGAACAACTCCAAATTGCGCCTGATATTGAGGGCGCGAGCATTTTGGTTGATGCTGAACCTCCTGAGCGGCGAGAATATGTGAGAGAGCTCACTTTGAGAAATTCGCGCCCAATCCTTGCTCTCAAGAAACTTTATGGAGGCCGGTGTCAGGTTTCGGGTGAGCTTGTAATGGACGGAATAGCTGGCGATCTCACGGAGGCGCACCACATCCGCTGGTTAATGCGCGGCGGATTGGATGTCGAAGCTAACATCGTTGTATTGTCACCAACCTTCCATGCTGCCATTCACGCTGTAGATGCTAATTTCGATTGGGCGTCCCTTACATTCATTGTTTCCGGAAAACGCTTCCCTTTGCTAATTAATAAACACTTGGTAGCGCGAACAGCGCCACAGATGAACGAACAGCTTTGACCGTCAGGCGGCAGCCCGATCCTGCGCCACTTCCCTCGGCACATTGAAGCGCTCGACGATCGCCGCAAGCGAGCGTGTATCGCCGGCAAGGCCGGACATGCCGGCGGCCGTCTGCGAAACCGCCTGACGGTTCTGCGCCGTCACCTGCTCCATCGCGTTCATCGAACGGCTGATATCGCCGAGGCTTGACGACTGCTGGTTGGCGGCCGCGGCGATCGAGTGGATATGATCGTTGATGCGGGTGACCTGCTCGGCAATGCCGGAAAGCGCCGCACCCGTCTGCTGCACGAGATCCACGCCCTTCGCGACCTCGACACCCGACTTGGTGATCAGCGCCTTGATGTCCTTGGCGGCGTTGGCGGAGCGCTGCGCCAATTCACGCACTTCCTGTGCCACGACCGCAAAGCCCTTGCCGGCATCCCCTGCCCGGGCCGCTTCCACGCCGGCATTCAGCGCCAGCAGGTTCGTCTGGAAGGCGATCTGGTCGATGACGTTGATGATGCTGGAGATTTCGCGGGAAGCCCCTTCGATGCGCTCCATGGCGGAGACTGCATCCGAGACGACGGCGCTCGACAGGTCCGTGCTGCTTTTGGCCTCCGTTGCCATGCGCGACGCCTCACCGGCGCGCGCCGTGGAACTGCGGATCGCTTCCATCATCTGGCCGACGGCCTCCGTGGTACGCTCCAGCGCCGCGACCTGGCTTTCCGTGCGCTCGGCCATGTCGCGAGCGGCGGCATCGACATGGGCGACCTTGCCGTCGATCGAACGGGCGTTGGACGACACGGCGGCGATGGTTTCCGCGAGACGGCGCACGGAGGTGTTGAAATCCACGCGCAACTCGTCGAGCCCGTCCGAGAATTCATGGTCGATGACCGTCGACAGGTCACCGGCGGACAGCCGTTCAAGGGCTGCGCCAAGCGTTTCGACCGCCTGCTGCACCTGCCGCTGCTGCTCGGCCTTCGCCTGTTCCTGCGCCTGCTGCTCGCGTGCCGTGAATTCGCGGCTTTCCGCGCTGGAGCGCTCCAGCGCATCCTTATCAAGGGCTGCGGCGCGGAAGACGGCGACGGAGCGCACCATGTCGCCGATCTCGTCGGCGCGGTTTTCCTTCGGCAGGACGATTTCGGTGTTGCCGGCAGCAAGCTCCGTCATCGCCTTGACGAGCTGGTGGATGGGCCGGGTCAGCGCGCGGGAGAAGATGGTTGCGGCAAGGATTGCCAGGCCGATGATCGCCGCTGTGAGGCCAAGCACGATCAGCGTGCCGCGCATCAGGCCGGCCGTCGCCTCGGCCTTGGTGATTTTCGCGATAACCGACCAGTCCGTACCACCAAAGGAGAGCGGTGATGCCGCGGCGTAGAGTTCCGCGCCTGCGGCATCCGCGATCGTGCCATGGGTCTCGCTGCCAACCGGCAGACCCGTGATGTCGAGCTGCGTCTTCAGTGCATCCGGCTCCGGCGTACGGGCGGAATCGGTGAGAACCGTGCCATCGGCGCGCACCAGCACCGTTTCGCCGGTCTCGCCGAGGCCCTTGCTGTTGCCGAAAATGGCGTCGATCTTGGCGTTCGGCACGCGGATCGCCATGATGCCGAGCGTGCGGCCGTTCATGGTGATGGGGGCAGCAATGAAGGCCGCCGGCGTGCCGCCGAGCGCAGCATAGGCGGAGAAATCGGAAAAGACGATTCCGCCGGGCTCCTTGAGTGCCAGCGCGTCCTTGAAGGCAGCCGTCAGGCCGCTGTCCTTGTAGGGGCCATCAAGCAGGTTGGCGCCGAAATCCTCGGCCTTGGCGACCGAGTAGAGCACGTTGCCCTTGGGGTCGATCATGTAGAGATCGGCGTAACCCTGCGATTCCAGATGTTTGCGGAAGGTCACATGGTACTGCTTGTGGGCGCGGTCGAAATTGTCTTTCTTCGCGGTGTCGAGCAGGAAACGTGTCGCCGGCGGGTTCGGGTTGTTCGTGATGTAGCGCTCGTGCAGCTCTTTCGCCGGTTCTTTGCCGAGTGCGCCCCAGGCGCCGGCAAAGCCGTAGAAGGCCTGTGTCGTCGGCATGGCAGTGGAAAGGCTGAGCAGATCGAGCTTCATGCCTTCCAGATAGGTGCGGGCCTCGTTGCGCCGTCCGTCGGCGGTCGCCTCCAGCTTCTGCATCACCTGTTCGGTGACGGTATCGGCGCTGACGATCAGCGACACGGCGCTGGCGGCACCGATGGAAAGAAGCGTGAGCACGGCGGCAGCAAGGGGCAGTTTCCGGGAAATCCGCATGACAATCCGTCCGATGGCTCAGGCAATTCCGGCAAACGTGCGGAACACGGTTTTGCGTTCGGACTTGCGACACACAATGAGAGCGATTCCGGCTCATCCGGAGAGCAGACAGCGTCATGCCCACGGAAAAATCCGCGGCTGCCAGGGAACGGTAGCTGAGGGTGGTTTACCTAAGGTAAAGCTTATGTCGTGGGATTTTTGTTGAAAAAGCCCGACGCGGACCTTGGGAGTCGCACGCCGGGCAAGCAGCAGGGTTATTGGCTCTCACCCTGCGGGGAAGTCTGGTGTCGACCAGGGAGGTAGGCCGGCACCATGAAAAATCAATCCGAGCGGCCGCCGCGCAGATGACGGCGGGCGCGTTCGCGTGCCGCAATCGTCAGGTGCAGGCCGGCATCGGAGAAGAACGAGGAGGTCATGACCTCCCGAACGTCGCTCCGGCACAGCCCCATGTCGAGGAGCTGATGATCGTCGAGTTCGCTCAACCGGTTGATCAGGCGGCGATTCTGCCAAACGCGCGCAACTCTGTAGGTGGCGTTGCGAACACGGTCGAAGAGGCTCGGGGCCGGACGGCGCGTTGCGAGGATATCGATTTCCAGTCTACGGTCGATCATGCGCATGGCATTTCTCCTTTCCGGCGCGGCGATCCATCGTCCTCGATGGGGTTTCGCTCGACACCCGTGATCGTTCGTCACCCGCAGGGACGGGTGACGGTTTACAGGTCAAGTCTTGGGAAGAGCCGTGCCGGGAGGTCGAGGCGAAGCGGCAGATCCTGTCGAACGATCGACCGGCGGACGGATCAATCGTTCAACAATTGCTTTTTCGCAGAATCTAATTGATCAGTCCAACGAATGTTTCTAATAGTATCAATCAAACAATCTTATGGGTGCCGTTATGTCCGCTCCGTTAGACATAGACCAGCTTCAGACCTTCGTTGCGATTGCCGATACCGGAAGCTTCACGCGAGCCGCCGAGCGGGTCTTCAAGACCCAGTCGGCCGTTTCAATGCAGATGCGCCGCCTCGAGGAACGCATCGGCAAGCAGCTCTTCATGAAGGACGGCCGCGGCAACCGGCTGACCGCCGAGGGCGAGCGCCTGCTCAATTATGCCCGCCGCATGATGCGCCTCAACAACGAGGCCATCGCCGCCTTCGACGACAACCGTCTCGAGGGCACGCTGCGGATCGGCACGCCGGATGATTATGCCGACCGCTACATGCCGGAAATCATCATGCGGTTTGCCAAGACGCATCCGAATGTCGAACTCTACATCGTCTGCGAACCCTCGGTGGACCTCGCGGAAAAGATGGGCAAGGGCGAACTCGACATCGCGCTCGTCACCCACAATCCACGCCAGCGCCAGTCCGATGTCGTGCGGACGGAACCGCTCTGCTGGGTCATGTCGGCCAACCATCCCCTGCCGGAAAATGCGCCGGTGCCGCTCGCTGTCGGCCGGCGGGATTGCCAGTGGCGGCAGATTGCCTGTGCGGCACTCGATTCCGTGGGGCGCGATTATCAGGTGTTGTTCACCAGCTGGTCGTCCACCGTCGTCGCCGCCGCCGTGATGGCGGGCATGGCCGTCTCGGTCTTGCCAGAATCGGCCCTGCGCCCCGGCATGAAAGTGTTGACCCAGGCCGATGGCTTCCCGCCGCTCGCCCCCGTGCAGATCGGCATCATGCGGCGGCCGGGCCTGTCTCCGTCGCTCTCCAATGCCATTACCAGCCATATCACGGCCTGCCTCGACAACATTACGCCGCTGACGGCGAACGATGACCTGACCGAGACCGAAGTGAAGGTCTTCCCACGCATCCAACGGCTGCGGCAGAGCAATATCCTGCCCGGATGGTAACGCAGCTTCCCCTCGACGGCATTCCCGCGCGCAAGGCCGGGCCGCCCACCGTGAGGATCCGCTTTGCCCGCGGAGACGAGGTCGAGACACTTCGCCAGATCGAACGCTCGGCCGCGCAGGCCTTCCGGCTGATCGAGGCACTTTCCTGGCTTGCCGTCGGCGACGTGCAAGACGCCGAGCGACATCACGAACTCCTCGCACAGGGAACGAACTGGGCAGCGGTTGGCGCGGACGATGATCCCGTCGGCTTCCTGAGCGCGGAAGTCGTCGGGCGCGACCTGCACATCTGGGAGCTTTCCGTCGACCATCTGCACCAGGGCTTCGGCATCGGGCGCCAGTTGATCCAGCACGCCATCGATCACGCCGCGGCGCACGGCCTCGATGCCGTGACGCTTACCACGTTCCGCACCATCCCGTGGAATTGCCCCTACTACGAACGGCTCGGTTTTCGCACGCTGGACGAAGCCGAGCTGTCGCCGCGTCTCGCGGAAGTGCTCGACCTCGAAGCCGAACACGGGCTTGCACGCGACACCCGTTGCGCCATGCGCCTGGCGGTCGACGGCTAGAGACAGAAAAGCCCCGGCGTGCTGCCACGCCAGGGCCTTCCTTTCAGAAAATGTGTGCGATCAGTCGTATGTCGCCTGCTTGCCATCGAAATAGATGGTGTTGGCTTCGCAGATATTGATCGTCGTCTCGTCGCCCTTGATGCTGGAGCCGTCTTCGGCCTCCCAGGTGACGTAAAACTCGATATCGCATCCACCCTCGTAGTTGAACTCCATGTTGGCGGTCTCGCCGCCATCCAGCTTGAAGTTCATCCAGTTGGCGCTCCATTCGCCGCCCTCGCCGGTGTAGAAGCCGTCGATGATGTAGCCGGAATCGTTCTTGATATCGAACTTCATGCCGGCGGCGGAAACGGCCGGGGCAGAAAGAAGCAGCGTCGCGGCGGCAAAGGCAGCGATCGATTTGATGGCGATAGACTTCACGGAAATGATCCTGTTTGAACAGTGATAAAATCGCTCGCCTGATGCCGCAATATTTTGCTTGGCCGCATGCTCGCAATGGTTTTGTTGCCCCTTAAGAAACGGGGCCGGACTCACCCGGAGCCCGGCCCCGTTTTCTCAAACGGCTCAGTCATTTGCTTTATTCGGGTGTGCACTCGCTAAACGAGATTCGCCCTCAAAAAGTCCACCGTGCGCTGCCAGGCGAGGTCAGCTGCGGCCTTGTCGTAGCGGGCGGGCGACGTATCGTTGTTGAAGGCGTGGTTGACGCCGTCATAGACGTGGATCTCGAAGGTCTTGCCCGCCGCTTCCAGCGCCTTGCGATAGGCGTCGATGCCGGCATTGATGCGTTCGTCGAGCCCGCCATAATGCATCATCATCGCCGCCTTGATCGCCGGCACGTCTTCCGCCGGCGGCTGCGCACCATAATAGGCGACACCGGCTTTCAGCTCCGGCGATTTGGTGGCGAAGCGATTGACGAGGCCGCCGCCCCAGCAGAAGCCGATCGCGCCGACCTTGCCGCTCGCGCCGTCGAGCTCGGTCAGGAATTTCAGGCTCGCCTCTGCGTTCGCCACCGTCACCGCGGGGTCTAGCTTGCCGATCATCTCGCGCGCCTGGTCCTCGTTCTCCGGCGTGCCGCCCGAGGGTGACAGGAAATCGGGTGCGAGCGCGATAAAGCCTTCGAGCGCCATGCGGCGCGCCACATCGCGGATATGCGGGTTTAGGCCACGGTTCTCGTGGATGACGATGACGCTGCCGAGCGGGCCGGCCGCGTCCTTCGGACGTACGAGATAGCCCTTCATCTCGCCGGAACTGCCGCCGTAGACGACATCCCTGGCAACGACACGGGCGTCATTCGAGGCGATCATTTCGGCGTTCGCCGAATTCGCCGCCAAGAGCGGGGCAATGGCGGCGGCGGCAGCGCCCGAGCCCGCAAGCGCCGTCAGGCGTTCCATGAAGCGGCGGCGGTCGAGCGTCAGATGGGTGTAGTCGTCATAGGCGTTGATCATCGCCTGCGTGATCTGCGGCTTGTCCATGGCGGATCCTCCGGGTTTCTAGCCGGAGGATAAGATAGGCCGCCCGATTGCGAGCGCGGAACACAACTGCGTTACTGCGTGCTCAGGTAAAGGCGAGCCAGACGCCGAGCCAGATCCACAGCAGGCCGACCACCGCAAGACCCGCGATGAACAGCGGACGGCGATAGCGGATGCGGTTGCTGGTGACATGCACATAGGCATGCGCATAGCGCAGCGCGACGAACAGCCAGCCACCGGCGACGGTCACCGGATTGTCGGCATCGACGAGGTAAAGCAGGATGCTCACGGCGTAGAACAGCACCGGCAGCTCGAACTGGTTGGCGAGGCAGTTCTTGACCACGAGGCTTTCGGTCGGCTCCTCACGGTTTTCGCGGAATTGCTCGACGCGTGCGCTGCCGTTCTTGACCGCACCGACGCGGCGGAACGAGAGCAGCAAATAGAGGCAGAAGACGAGCGCGACATGCGCGATCATCGGCCAGATCGTGGCTTCCGTGGGAGACATGATAATCCTTCGGCTTGTCGTTTCGAACCGGTTTAGGGGTTTCCAGTGGAAGCCTCAACCCGAAAGACCGTCACGACAGGCCGAAGGATAGGCTGTTACTGTGCTGTCAGGGTTTCGGTACCCGAGCCGTCCTTGCCGCTGATCGTCCAGGCGCCTTCGAGCACGCCATCGCCCTTCACCTTGTAAACGATGAGGCCAACGGCGTCCTGCAGCACGTAGCCCGCCGCGAAGGCGTCTTCGTAGAGCATGCAAATGCCGTTCGAGGTGGTGCCGTTGGTGGTCCACTCGATCGAGCAGGTGGTCTCGCTCGTCAGAGCGATCGTCGCCGTACCGGTATAGGCCGAGCCATCAAGGTTCGTGCCTTCGACGGTGTAGGTTCCGGCGTTGACCGTTTGTGCCTGCGCAGGCACGACCAGCCCCAGGCCCAGAAGGGCGCCAGCCAGTATCTTTTTCATGATGTCCCCCAGATGAAACCGGCGAGATTACCGGTGTCCCGATCCTAGCGCATACGTAGAAAAACGGAACAGGAATCGAGCGGCCCGGAAGACGAAAATGCCCGGCAAAGCGGGGCATTCGAAGGCATATCGACAAGCGTCAAACGATCAGACGGCGCCGGGATAATTCGGGCTTTCGCGGGTGATCGTGACGTCGTGCGCGTGGCTTTCGCGCAGGCCGGCACCGGAGATGCGCACGAAGGTCGCGCGCTCCTGATACTCCTTGAGATCCTTGCCGCCGACATAGCCCATGGAAGCCTTCAAGCCCCCGGCGAGCTGGTGCAGCACGCCCGAGACCGGGCCCTTGTAAGGAACCTGGCCCTCGATGCCTTCCGGCACCAGCTTCAGCGTGTCGCGCACTTCCGCCTGGAAGTAGCGATCGGCGGAACCACGCGCCATGGCACCGACGGAGCCCATGCCGCGATAGGCCTTGAAGGAGCGGCCCTGGTAGAGGAAGACTTCGCCCGGGCTTTCATCCGTACCGGCGAGCAGCGAGCCGACCATGACGGCCGAGGCGCCGGCGGCGATGGCCTTGGCCAGGTCGCCGGAGAACTTGATGCCGCCATCGGCGATGACCGGGATGTCGGCTGCGTGGGCGGCTTCGACGGACGCCATGATGGCTGCAAGCTGCGGCACGCCGACGCCGGCGACGATGCGGGTGGTGCAGATCGAGCCCGGGCCGATGCCGACCTTGACGGCGTCCGCGCCGGCATCGATCAACGCCTTGGTGCCATCGGAAGTGGCGACGTTGCCGGCCATGATGCGCACCGAGTTCGAGAGTTTCTTCACGCGGGCAACGGCATCGAGGACTCGCTGCGAATGGCCGTGCGCGGTGTCGACGACGATCAGGTCGATGCCCGCATCGATGAGCCGCTCGGCCCGCTCGAAGCCATCGTCGCCGACGGAAATCGCGGCGGCGGCGCGAAGCCGGCCCTGCGCATCCTTGGAGGCGTTGGGGTTCAGCTGCGACTTCTCCATGTCCTTGACCGTGATGAGGCCGACGCAACGACCGTCACCGTCGACGACCAGCAGCTTCTCGATACGATGCGTGTGCAGCAGGCGCTTGGCTTCCTGCTGATCGACGCTTTCCTTCACCGTGATCAGGTTCTCACGGGTCATCAGTTCGTAGATCTTCTGCGTCGGATCGGAAGCGAAGCGCACGTCGCGGTTCGTGAGAATGCCGACGAGGCGGCCGGCCTTGGCATTGCCACCGTTTTCCACGACGGGGATACCGGAAATACCGTGCATCTTCATCAGCGACAGCGCGTCGGCAAGCGTGGCGTCCGGGCTGATCGTGACCGGATTGACGACCATGCCGCTTTCGAATTTCTTCACCTGGCGGACTTCTTCGGCCTGTTCGGCCGGCGTCAGGTTGCGGTGGATGACGCCGAGGCCACCGGCCTGCGCCATGGCAATGGCGAGACGGCTTTCCGTCACGGTATCCATGGCGGAGGAAATGATCGGCAGGTTGAGTTCGAAGTCGTGCGCGATGCGGGTGGCGATGTTCGTCTGGCCCGGCATGACCTCGGAGTGACCGGGCTGCAGGAGAACGTCGTCGAAAGTCAGGGCTTCGAGACCGGTTGCGGTTTCAATGATGCGCGCCATAGGCCAAGTTCCTTTTAGGGTAAAGCTTACGCACCAAGGGGAACATTGGGAGATGTCCACCTCGGTCGCTTGCAAGAAATTCTTGGAAGTTGGCGAGGGCTGGTAACACGTTCATGACGGATTGGAAATAGCAAAAAGCCCGGAAGCGGTTCCGGGCTTTGCTCACGCACAGGCCGGTGCGTCAAATATCGAACTGGTAGCTCACCGGCACGAAGCGGTAGCCCTCGCCGCCCTTTTCGACGAAACCGGCGGCGGGGAACGGCATGTGGTAGCCGATGAAGGCGAGCTTGTCGGTCGCGATCATGTCGAACACCTTCTTGCGCGTGACTGCGGCCTGCGCCTTGTCCATGTCGAAACGCACCTCCCAGTCCGGCCGCTGAAGCGACAGCACATAGTGGTTTGCCGTATCCGCCGTAAGGATGATCGCCTTACCTTCCGATTCGACGCGGAAGATCATGTGGCCGGGCGAATGGCCGAAGGCATCGAGGCCGGTGATGCCGGGCACGACCTGGCCCTCGTTCTCGATGAAGGTCAGCTTTTCGGCGAACGGCTGCACCTTGGCCAATACGCCCTGATGGCCCTGCTCGGCCGGCGTGCCCATGCGCTCCGGGTTGACCCAGAAATCATATTCCGTGCGGCCGGTAACATAGCGCGCATTAGGGAAGGCCGGCTTGCCACCCTCCATCAGCCCGCCGATATGGTCGCCATGCATGTGGGTGATGACGACGACGGAAATCTGGTCCGGGGTGTAGCCGGCATATTTCAGCCCTTCGGTGAGGCGCCCCATGCCTGCGTCGCGCCCGCCCTCGCCCATGCCTGTATCAAACAGCACGACCTCCGAGCCGGTGTCGACCAGCGTCGGCGTGAAGCTGTTGACCAAGGTATCGGCAGGCAGGAAATTCTCGGTAAGCAGCGCGCCAACCGCGTCGGCCGACTGATTGAGGCCATAGGTCTCGTTCGGGGCACCGGAGGGGCGTATGCCATCGCGCACCGTCAGGATGCGAAAACTGCCGAGCTTGAAGCTGCGGGTTTCGAGGGGGCTTACGCGCATGTCGGTGGCGTCACTCTCGGATTGGGCGAAAACAGCCGCGCGGTTCAAAACCAGCGGCGCGGCCAATGTGCTCACACCTACGGCCAGAAACAAGGATCTGCGCGAGATTGTCGAATGGTCTCCCATGGGTATATCCCTTTTTGTGAAAGCTGCACCGCCGTTCTAGAGGCCGGCGTCGGCATGAAGATGACACGCGGGAATCTAGGGCGCTGTCACGATCCGGGCACGCCGCATCACGGGCTTGTGATGCTTGAGGCAAATCCTCACGATTTGACAGATCGCAACGAGGGGCGCAGAAGACGGGCGGGCCCGCGCGCTATCTTTTGTTTCGCAGTTCCGGACGCAAAACCGTTGCACACTTTTGCTGGAACTGCTCCAGGACCTCCGACCCCGATTGCCTGATGAACCGTATCGTCCCCCTCATCCTCGCCGTCGCGCTCTTCATGGAGCAGATGGATTCCACCGTCATCGCTACGTCGCTGCCGGCGATTGCCGCCGATCTCGGCGTGGGACCGATCACACTGAAGCTGGCGCTCACCTCCTACATGGTGTCGCTCGCGACCTTCATTCCGCTCAGCGGCTGGATGGCGGACCGCTTCGGGGCAAAACGCATCTTTCGGCTTGCCATCCTCGTCTTCGTCGCCGGCTCCATCCTCTGTGCCGTGGCCGACAGCCTCATCGCCTTCGTCGTCTCGCGCTTCCTGCAGGGCATGGGCGGGGCAATGATGACGCCGGTCGCCCGCCTCGTGCTGGTGCGCAGCACGTCGCGCTCCGAGCTGGTCTCCGCCATGGCGCTGCTGACGATCCCCGCACTCGTCGGCCCGCTTGCCGGCCCACCGCTCGGCGGCTTCATCACCACCTATTTCTCCTGGCACTGGATCTTTCTGATCAACGTGCCGGTCGGCATCATCGGCTACATCCTTTCCGGCATCTACCTGCCGGAAATCCGCGCCGCCGCCCCGCCGCCGCTTGACTGGATCGGCTTCTTCCTGAGCGCCGTCGCCGCCTCCGGCACGATGTTCGGCCTCTCGGTGATCAGCCTTCCCGCCCTGCCGCCGATCATCGGCATCGCCGCGACCGTCATCGGGCTCGCCTGCGGCGTGCTCTATGTGCGCCACGCGCGCCGCCACCCGACGCCGCTGCTCGACCTGAAACTCTTCCGTGACAGCGCCTTCCGCGCCGCTGCCATCGGCGGCACGCTGTTTCGCATCTCGGTCGGCGCCGTGCCCTTTCTGATGCCGCTGATGCTGCAGGTCGGCTTCGGCCTGTCGCCCTTCCAGTCCGGCCTCGTCACCTTCACCGGCGCGATCGGCGCCATCACCACTAAATTCATCGCCAAGCGGGTGCTGACCTTCGCCGGCTTCCGCACGACGCTGATCGTTGCCGCCATCTGCGGCACCGTGCTGACCTTCGTGAATGGCTTCTTCACGCCGGCCACGCCCTTCTGGTTCATGGCGCTCGTGCTGCTGGTCGCGGGCCTTGCACGTTCGTTCTTCTTCACCAGCGTGAACGCGCTTTCCTTTGCCGATATTTCCGACGAGGATGCCAGCAAGGCGACCTCGATGACCGCAGTGCTTCAGCAGATGAGCCTCGCCATGGGCGTCGCGGTCGCCGGCACGATCCTCGAAATCGAGACGTCGCTCACCGGATCGCCGCTCGAACTGCGTGATTTCCAGATCGCCTTCATGGTGATTTCGGCCATCACCATCACCGCCGTCATTCCGTTCATTACCATGGCAAAGAACGCCGGCGCCGCCGTCTCCGGCCACCGTCTGGTGGCACCGGAAGAAGAAACGGCCGCGGTGAAGTAGGAAGAGCTATTCCGGCTTTTCGCAGACGGCGGCGATCTTGTTGCCGTCGTGATCACGAACGAAGGCCGCGTAGAAGCTGGCATGGAACGGGCGCAGGCCCGGCGCACCTTCGTCCGTACCACCCTGCGCCAGCGCTGCGGCATGGAAGGCATCGACGGCGGCGCGGGTGGGCGCGACGAGGGCAATCGTCACGCCATTGCCGAACGTCGCGGGCTCGCGGTTGAAGGGCTCGACCACCCAGAAGCGGCAGCGCATATCGTCATCCGCACCATAGCCGATCTCGCCCGGCGCTTCCTTCTGCCTGATATAGCCGAGGAATGGCAGCACGGCATCGTAGAACCGGCCGGCGCGGGCGAGGTCGTTGGTGCCGACGGTGGTGTAGAGAAGCATCAGGCGCCCTCTTCCGTGTCCGCCGCCTCGTCCCTCGCCTTGCGGCCTTTAAAGCCCTTGGCGAGCAGAAACATTTCCACCGATTCGGCGCGCGAGGCACCGGGTTTCACATGGATGACCTGCCTGAAATTCTGCTTGAGCATGTTGAGGAGATCACGCTCCGTACCGCCCTGGAAGGTCTTTGCCAGGAAATGCCCACCCTCGGCCAGCACCTCCACGGCGAAATGCGCGGCAACCTCGCACAGATGCATGGTGCGTATGTGGTCCGTCTGGCGGTGGCCGGTGGTCGGCGCGGCCATGTCGGACACCACGAGATCCGGCGTGCCACCGACGGCTTCGATGAGCTTTGCCGGGGCATCGTCATCCAGAAAGTCCATCTGGAGGACGCGCACACCTGCCAGCGGGTCCATCTCCAGGAAGTCGATGGCCGCAACGCGCGGGTCGGCATCGGTCGAATCCGTCACCTTGGCGGCGATCTGCGACCAGCTCCCGGGGGCAGCACCCAGATCGATGATGCGGCGGGCACCGGCGAGAATGTTGTGCTTCTCGTCGATCTCCAGCAGCTTGAAGGCCGCGCGGGCGCGATAGCCCTCGAGCTTGGCGCGCTGCACGTAGGGATCGTTGATGTGGCGTTCGAGCCAGCGGCGCGAGGACGCCTTCAGCTTGCCCTTCTTGACCTTCTGGCCGAGTTTGCGGCCAGTGCGGTTGCCGGCAACGGGGGGCTTGCTCATGATGCCTGTCCTTCGGGCTTTGCCGGATTGCGGGGGCCGCCGCGATGGTTGCGACGGTGGCGGCCGCGGCGCCAGACGCCGTCATCAGCCATCATGTCGGTGAGCAGGCCTTCGCGCAAGCCGCGGTCGGCGACGCGCATGCGGCGCGACGGCCAGCGTTTGCGGATCGCCTCCAGAATGGCGCAACCGGCCAGGACGAGATCCGCGCGGTCCGGCCCGATGCAGGGATTGGCTGCACGGGCGGAAAAATCCCAGGAGAGAAGCCGCGCCTGCATGGCCGAAACCTCGTCGTCCGACAGCCAGACACCATCCACCCGACGGCGATCGTAGCGCGGCAGGTCGAGATGCACGCCGGCTAGCGTCGTGACGGTGCCGGAGGTGCCGATGAGGTGGAAATCCTCCGGTGCGTGGATTCCCTCGCCCGGGCAATCGAAGCCCGCCAGCATGCCTTCGACTTCGGAGACCATGTTGGAAAAGCCTTCCGGCGTCACATCGCGCCCACCATGGCGTTCGGACAGCGTAACGACGCCGACCGGCAGCGACGTCCAGTGCGTGATGTGGTTGGCAAGCCGGCTGGAGCGGTTGTCGCCGATGCGGATGACCGCGATTTCCGAAGAACCGCCGCCGATGTCGAACAGCACGACCGACCTGGCTTCCCGCCCGACGAGCGAGGAGCAACCGGAAACGGCCAGGCGCGCCTCGGTCTCGCGGTTGATGATTTCGAGTTCCAGCCCGGTCTCTTCCTGCACACGCTCAAGGAAGGCTTCGCCGTTCGTCGCTGCACGGCAGGCTTCCGTGGCGATGAGGCGCGCGCGGCGGATGTTGCGGTTCCTGAGTTTGGTCGCGCAGATCTTCAGCGCCTCGACGGAGCGATCCATCGCCTCTTCGGACAGCCGCCCACTGGCAGCAAGCCCCTCGCCCAAGCGCACGATGCGCGAAAAGGCATCGACGACGCGAAACTGTCCGGGCCGTGTCGGCTGGGCAATCAGCAGCCGGCAATTGTTGGTGCCGAGATCGAGCGCCGCATAGAGCGGCGCGTCATAGGCGTCGCGCTCCGCAAAATGGTGCGGGGCATCCCGCCGGGGTTCCTGGGATGCGGGGCGCCGTTCGACGACAGGCTCGATCGCCGGCGAAACGACCTGGGCATCAACTGCGGCTGGCGGCGTGGACTTCCGTCCGCGCTGCTTGCGCCGGGTCGCCTTGCGGCCATCCGCCTGGTGCTGGTCCTGCTGCGAGGCTTCCCGCTGGCCGACGGGCGTGAGCGGTCGCACGTTTCCGCTCACGGCGCTCTTGCCGTGTTTGCGACGCTTGTTCCGGCGCGCATTGTTGCCGCTCAAGTCGGCTTTGGGGCGCTCGGCGACAGCGGATAAACCGGCCGCCTGGCCTGCGGACGGGGAAGCGACAGAGGAGCTTGCGCCCTTCTGCTTTCCCTTGCGGCGGCGCGACCGCTTCGGTCGCGCGCCATTGTCCGCATCTCGCGCCCCGGAAACGGGCGGCTTTTCGCCGCTGTCGGGGTCGTTCACGTTACTTGCCTATGGCGCCGCGCAAAGCTTTGAAGCTGCAAGCAGGCGCTCTCTCGATCTTCGTTGGCGCGACATTACCAGCGCCCGGCCCGTTCGCCAAATTCTTTTTGTGACGCGACGGCGACAGCCGGGCCGGCAAAAGGCCGAGGCAATTTTCTCGAAAAAACCATTTGCATCTCGCCGCCGTTTGTTTATAAGCCCGCCTCACAGACGCCGGCCAAGCCGGGACCGTTATGCTGGGGAATAGTTCAACGGTAGAACGACGGACTCTGACTCCGTTAATCTTGGTTCGAATCCAGGTTCCCCAGCCAATTCTCCCTAAAAGCTCTTAATTCCTTGATTTTCCAGTCGTGCCGGATATCGTTTTGGCATCATTGGCGACCTGATGCCCAGAACTGATGCCCAAAGGTGATGCCCAGCCGAATTCGGCGCGGTCAAACCTTCAGGCTTGATACAGGGTCTGTTCGTCATGGCTGTGCGCCACGAGGTCGAGAATCTCACCCGCCGCGGAAACATCTTCTACTGGCGCCCCCGGGTACCGGCCGCTTTCACTCAATGCCAGCCCGGCAGCCGGCTTTCACTCAGCCTTCATTGTTCCGACCATAAAAAGGCGCAAGTCATCGGCCGCAAGCTCAACACGCGGCTGGCCGAGTTGAAGACGCATTCGAAGGAACCGATGTCCAAGCAGCAGCTCCAGAAACTTTGCGAACACGAGCGAGACAAGGAACTCGAACGGCTCGAGAAAATCAGCGACGCTGCGAAGCGCTTCGGGCGGGCTGGCGATGTCGTTGAGATGGAACTCGATCTCGAGGCGGGCTGGGCCTACCAACTTCTTGCCAAGTTCGGAACGCGTGCGGAGCTCAGCCTCGAGGGCGCTTGCGTCGGCCTGACCTATCTCCTGCGGAACGGTGTTCCAGCCTCGCATGTCGATGCCGTCCGGGCGAACTATCGAAGCGAGCGCAGCACGGCTCGCAGCCCCGGGTTCGAGGAGGGCATCAGACGATTGATGTACAACTTTGAAATCGACGACACGGCACTCAATCGCGAACGCGCCATGTCAAAGATGTTCGAAGGCCGGGCCGCCGCCCTACTCGACATCGATGAGCGCCACGAGCTTGTCGACAAGAGTCAGAGCGAGTTCACAGGCGGCGGAAGAGCCAATGCGGCTGCCGCCGTGGTCAGCGCAGGAGACATCAAGGCCGCAGGCCCTGCTCCTGCGCCTGCGGTCGATGAGCGACCCTTGCCGACGGCTCTGATCGCCATTCCAGAAGAAACGGAAATCACCCAGCTCGATCTGACCCCGCGCCCGGCGGTGACGAAGAAGTCCACCTCGAAAGCTTCTGAGGCCGAGCAACGGGTGGTCGCCGTTTCCGATTTCGAGCAAGAGTGCGAAAAGCTCATCGCCAACATGGGAGACGAATGGGAGCCAGCGACCGCGCGGGATGTAATGGCGCTGGTGCGGATGTTTAAATCGGTACTCATCGAGCATGGCGTGGAGCATTCCGGACAGATTGAGCAATTTCACATTGGTCAGTTGCGTCAGCATCTCAACCACATTCCAACCGACTGGGGCCGCAGCAGCCGGATGCGCGTGATGTCGGCGCCGGAACTCCGTAATGAGGGAGAAAAGCTACGCCTGGCGGCGGAGGCTTCCGGCACTAAGGCGAAGGTCGGTCTCGCCGCGGCGACGGTCCGCAAGCACTTCGGAAACCTCAGCCATTTCCTGAAACATCTGAAAGGTCACGGCTTCGAAATCGAGGAATGGACCTTCGAGGGCTTGCGCCCCAGAAAGCCCAAGGCTGGCGAGGTCCGTGGCAAACAATTCAAGCCATCCCCGGCGGATATCGCTCCGATTTTTTCCAGCCCGCTTTATGTTGGTTCGCATGGGCATCTGCGCGGGAAAAGGCGCCAGCCGGGAAAACAAGTCTTCCACGATTCGCTTTATTTTCTGCCGATCCTGTTCACCTATCTCGGCCCCCGACGGAAAGAGTTTGCCGGACTTCATGTGAATGACATTGCAAAGGACGGGGACGGCTACGTCATCATCCTTCGTACGAACGGCATTCGTGGATTGAAGAATGTACAGTCTAAGCGACTACTACCTGTGCCGGAGGAGTTGGTCCGCTTGGGCTTCATCGACTACGTTCAAGCCATCAAGCAGTTGGGGTACGAGGCACTTTTCCCGGATCTCTTCTCTGACAAGACGGATAACGATCCCGGAGGTCGGTTCTACGACACCTTTGTCCCAATCATGCAGGGAGCGCTCGGTGAGAATATGTGGGATCGAGCAATTCACGCGCTTCGGCACGGCATGGCCGATACGTTGAAACAGGCGGGTGTGCCGACTGAAGTCATCGACGACATCTCTGGACGGCTAAGCGAGGGTAGCGAAACCAACACGCGATACACCAACCCAGCAGGCCTTCCGTTGATGCGCAGTGCTCTTAAACATTATCCGGTCATCACATCGGGCGTCGAACGACAGCCTCTGCATCTTCTCCCATGGATCGAGAAGAAGCAGCCGCCGCCGTGGGCACGCAAGGGCAAGAAATAGAATGCTGAGGCGGAAATGATTTCCGCCTCAGCATTCCAGAAAACTAAGCTGCTTCCCAAACCTGATTGAGAATTCGTGCCGCCAGTGCCGCCTTGTCCTGCGGCAGGAAACGGCCGTAGTGCTTAGCCACCATGTCAGCCGTATCCTGGATCGCGTAGCTTGCTTGCTCGTATGAGCCGGTCTGCTTCAAGATATGGGTCGCGAGCACATCCCGCACGTTATGTGGACCATGAGGCAGCAGACCCTTGATCGCCCCTCGGCCGGTATAGGGATTATAGATGCCGTAACGCTGGA
The DNA here is from genome assembly GCF_001713395.1 of Sinorhizobium sp. RAC02. NCBI lineage: Bacteria > Pseudomonadati > Pseudomonadota > Alphaproteobacteria > Hyphomicrobiales > Rhizobiaceae > Sinorhizobium > Sinorhizobium sp. RAC02. The sequence goes on from NZ_CP016450.1 coordinate 2,320,184, forward strand.
TGGTCAGCCTCCAGGCCTCGTAGAAGGTCGTCACGTCATATGCCGCATCGGTGCTAGTCGTCTTGACGGTTTTCACGAAGAACGTTCCTGGATCAGCAACGCCCCTGAGAAGCGTAGCGCGATGCCGTTCGACATAGTCATCGATATAACGGTAGAGGTCGAGCAGATCCGGTAGAACCAGTCGGAACGGCTTGTCTCCGAAAAATGACGAATGGGCATTCTTGAAGGCCACTGCTGGAATCAGCACTTCCCAGCCACCGTCTCGCTCACTCCAACGGATTTCCCCGCGCTTCAGCTTTTCGAGGACACGTTCCGGACGCGGCATCTGTCCGCGTGGGCAGAGCATCAATTGCCGAAGATTTTTCTGGCGAAGCCCCAGATGCAATCCCAGCCGCAACATGAGGAACGATCGAACTGCCTCCGCGGCCGGGCGCGGATAACGCTCTTCGTCCGGCATGAGGCGAATGATCTCCTCGGTGATCTTGCGATACTCGCCAACCGGACTTTCGGCCTCGAGCACTGGCATGATCGGCTCGAAGGGATCGCGATGGACGCGGGCAATGCGCTGGATCTCCTTTACACGATGAGCGGCGTGCTTGTGGAAATCCTCACACGCACCATGCCAATCCTCTCGGGCATAGTCGATTTCGTTTTGCGAGACGAGACCGGGAATGGGCTGAACGCGAGCGAGAAGTTCAGGATGCTGTCGAAGCCATCCAGTGCCTCCCTTGGTGATCGCCAGCGCTATCCGCAGCATATCGACTTCCCAGGCCGTATAGAAACCGCGACGGCTTTCACGCCATTGCAGATACCAGTCCCATATGCCCGGGAAGATAAGCAGACCGAATGTCAGGTGGCGGACCGGCACGCCGTACCCCTTGATCTCGCCCGTCCTCGACGCAGCCAAGGCGCCGAACATGAGGCCCAGATGCTCGATCTTCTGAGAAGCCGTCTCCTCGCCCCAGACGCCGTTGCGTTGGAAGCCGATCGACGTGAGGGCCGAGGTTTTGAAGCGGACGAGGTCTGCCATTTCTAGGGCCAATGCGGGCGGTGCATCCACGACGCCCGACAGGAGATCGGGATCCTCGATCCATGTCTCCTCATAGTTTGCCGGCACCGCGATCTTGCCGTCTCGCGGTGCACGTCCGCCATAGGACACGCCCGGGAAGCGGATGGCGTAACGCTGCTTGGCTGCGGCCGCCTGGAATTTTCTGTAATCCGTTGAGCCGCTGATGATTACACGACGCACCCAATCCAGGATCTCCTGGCGCTTGGCAAATGGCAGAGCATTGAAGTCGTCCGGGAGATGCCAGGCGATCCTTCGACGTTCAGCCGGATCGAGTTCCGACAGATTGAAACCGGACGCTGACCGTGACTGATGCGGAAGTTTCGCCTTGAAGTATCCGTCGGGAAGGCGGTAGCGGCGCTCGATCCGCCCGAGCACTTCAAAGCTGTCGGTGCTGCGAGGCACGCGCCGTCCTTCGATCCAGCTCAGCAGTGTGTTTTTGTCCATAGCCTCATCGGAGCGGACGACGGAACGATGGAGGACCCAATAGGTTTCGCCATGCCGCCGCATATGAAGCTGGAGCGCCTCAGCGAAACCGGAAGGATCGGTCCATTCCCGGAACAAGGGTTCCGGAAACTCGATGATGTCCGCCGGCTTTCGTTTCGGGAGATCGTCCCGAGGCCGCGCGTTGTCTGCTGCGACAGTTCCCGGACGAGCCTTCGGCTGATCGGCCAAAGCCGCCTTCTTGTTGTTCGCGATAGATTTCCGCGAACCGGGTGGCGCATCTTTCCCGGCGTCGCCATCCCTGCTCCATCGAATGATGGCATCAAAGGCCGGATCGATTGCACGGTGATGTACGGCGAGCATCGCCGCATCCACGCCAGTCAGCCGGGCAACCACATCCCAATCCGTGTGACCTCCGGTTCGCTGCGGACCACAACGTCGCTCGATGAGACGCCGCATATAGGCATTGAGGGCGTCGGCATCGTTGGTCGAGAAGATTGGGGACAGTCGCATCGCGCAATAGGCGTCGATCTTGCGCTGGAAGGCTTTCTTTGCGGTAAGTTTCGTCATTTCACTTCATGCTCGTTGTTACTGGGCCCCTCAGTTCCAGGGGGCGGTCGAGCTAAGCGAAGCGCGTTAATGAAGCGTTGGAGCCCACGGCACACTCTGGAAATTCGATTCAGAATCGAACGGCGTTTTACGAAGTAATGGGTGGAGAACACGTGAAATGGACAAACGCCGTTAGGCGCTGAGCGGTACCAGCAACAAGGAAGACCGGAACCGAAGGTGGTCCGAAATGAATGACCGCTCAAGCATCCTGATCGACACCGTCGGGATAGAGGAGGTGAAGCTTCCGGCGGAACGGAAGGCCACCGGACCGGTACTTCGAGACGAGATCGTCGAAGACCCTATCGCATTCGCCCTCATCGAAGCCTTGATCGCTCAGCATAGACACGATCACGTCCTGGAATTTCCCGAGTTCAGCCTCCTGGCCTTTATCGACCGCCCTGCGGATGAGCCAGTAAAGGGCCACCCTCGCGAGATCATCCCGCTCAGGCCGACGGGCACTCCTGTTCGCATCACGAAGCGCCTTCTGCCGCTGCCTTGCCGCTTTTACATTCATCATTCGCCCTCCCATTCCTCGGCCTCCCCAATGGTCAGGGGACCGGCCGACCGGCGCAAGCGCCGTTTGGCAGAATCGAAAATATCGAACCGGGAATCGGCAGCTCAGAGATTTGAATCAAAAGAGCGCAATTTGTTTCACGTTGCGGGCACGTTGCCTTGCATCAATACAGGTTGACCCGCAGCAAACGGCGTTGCTGAATCATTCGGTTTGAGTTCTGAATCAAAAATCCCGAACTCGGAATCAAAAGAGCGCAATTTGTCTCAGGTCCTGAAGACGTGAGGTACGTTGCCGACAACCTGCCTCACGTCATCTCGGGTTACCGTGCATCATTGCGATGATGACCGAGGATCCAACCCTCCCATCTGCGCACCCCATCGATATCCGGAACGCCCTCGTCGCGCCGCCCGTCGACGACGTCGAGCATACCGAGCAGGCCGACGGCTGCATCAAAACGGTCTTCACCGGCTTTATCCGCGCCGAACCCATCTTCGATCATCGGCAATAAAGCATGAGCGTCGATATCCGGCCGTGCCTCAAGCCAAGGTATCATCATCTTCGCTATCCGCTGGCGGTCTGCCTGCCGCCGCTTGCTCCAGCCGCCGCGGGGCATGCCGAGCTGTCGGTAGACGTCACCGGGATAAGTCTCAGCGATGACGCATGGCCTCGTGTCGAGGAGATCGGCCAGTCGACCGTCGAATGGCCAGAGGCCGATGTCATCCAGCCGGGGGACGATCATCTCGCGCCACCCGGTGATGGCACCCTTTCCGACCTGATTGCCGCCGAGCGTCCAGAACAGCATGCAGGCGGCCTGCCTATCCGGGGTCGCGCGTTCGCACAGACGCAGAAGCGCGTGCGGATCGGTTACGCCGAGAGCATCGAAGAGATGCGCGCGTTGGGTGCCGCCCGGCCGCGCCGGATAGAACGGGCGGTGGAGGGAGATACGGCTACGGTGGTCGGCAACGCTATACCAGTCCGACCAGATACCCGATCCGAACGAGGCAAGGGCTTCACGAAACGAGCCAAGCTCGGTAGCGCGCGCGTAGGCCATCGGAAGACCGATCGGTAAATCGAAGCCGAGGAGCAGAGCGCCTTTGTCCACCGATCTGGCCTTCATCCGGTCAATCAGGGTCGACGTGTCGCCCACCAGCTCTGGTGCATGGACCTGCCAGCGCAGGCCGTCCCGGATGGTGACCGACATCCAGCGCTTCTTCCTGTCCATGCTCCAGTCGCAATGCGCGACGACAGCGACATTCATACCTTGCTCCCCATCACGATGCGCACCGAAGGCTATCAGCTTCCACCGGCACGATCACTGTCTTTGAGGAGCCGCTTCACGGCCACTCCGTCAAGCGCCTGGGCATCGAACAGCGCCTTCACCAAAGCATCAAGTCCGTCCCGGTTTTCGTTCAGAACCTCGACGGCCCGTGCGAGCGCCTTATCAAGCCTCGCATGGATGCGAGCCGACAGATCCGGATTGCCATCGAGCACGGCGGTCGGATCTTTGTCGTCGCGGTAGAGCAGCGGCTGGATGGCGCCGAAGCCGAGGCTGCGCTCCATGGCGAGCGCCAGCCTTGTTGCCCGCGCCAGATCGCTGTCGTCGGTGCCGCCAGATCCGGCAGACACGCTCCCGACGACAATCTGCTCGGCGGCCCTCCCCGCCATCAGCATTGCCAGCATGTCCTCCCGATAGCCGAGGGTATCGCTGCCGGATGCAGTGAAGCCAAGCTGGCTATAGCCACCACCGCCAGGCGTATCGATGTTGAGGCCGTGGATTGGACCGAGCCGGAGAGCGTTGTGAACGACCGCATGGCCGGACTCGTGGATCGCAAAACGCCAGCGCAAATCATATGGCACCTGAGGACGGTCCATCCGGATGCCCTCCTCGATGTCTTCGTAACGGATCGACCGCTTCTGCCGGCGCGCTTTCAACCGCGCTTGCCGAACGATCCGCTCGATGTCGGCGCCTGTCATGCCCATGGCGCGGGTCGCGAGTTTGTTCAAAGCTGCCTGAACTGCTTCGGGCGTCACTGGTTCAAGGCGCGTGGATGTGATGGTCAATTCGCTGCTCCTTTCCGAGCTTTTCCGGAACCCTGTTCGCCGCTGTCTTCGCTGGCCTGTCCGTTAAAGGCCGATGGCTCATCCGTCATGCCGATGAGTTCGGGATTGCCCTCCTCCACCGCGGCGCTGACTGCGTTCTTGTCCCTAACCAGGGCCGCAACATCATCGCCCAGATGATAGGCGAAGATCTCCGCGAGCGTCGCGACATCAGGCAAGGGGATTTCGATATGCGTCTCAAGTCTCCCAGAGCGCTTGATCGCGTCATCGATCTGGTCCGGCCTGTTCGTGGCACCGACGATGACCAGCCCCTCGCTCTTCACGGCACCATCGAGCAGTTCGAGCGCCTTGTTGACGAGCGTATTCCAATAGTCGGCGTACTCCTGTTCCGCTGGCTGCCGTTTGCCGATGCCGTCGATCTCGTCGATAAACAGGATCGACGGCGCCAACGCACGCGCCTCCGCAAACGTCTTGGCCATCTTGTCGATGACATCATTGAGATGCCCGCCCTGAAGCCAGGTGGAAACGGAGGTGACGACCAGCGGAACCTGCAAGGAGTTGCACAGCGCGCGGGCGAAGGTCGTCTTGCCGGTCCCCGGCGCGCCGTAGAGCAGAAGTTTGGTGCTCATGTCCGCCCAGGCCAGCGAGCCTGCCCGGTAGTCGACGAGATCTACTTTCAGATCCAGTGCCCAGGTCTTGGCCTTGCCGTAGCCGGAGAGCGTTTCGACCGTCAGTGACGGGCGACCGGATGCATCGGTCTTATCCAGCGGCTCCGGCTGAATGACCTCGGCGCCCGATGGCTTGTCACGCTTCCACCCACCGCCGCCGTCCTTTCCGGACGAGGTCTTCTCTGACGATGCCGCATCCTTCTTCGACTTCGATGGCTTGCCGGCGTCGGTCGTAGCCGGATCGGCTTCGCCATCATCGCCGTCCCGGGCCGCAATGCGATTGCGCTCGGTGAGCGACGCCACCACCGCGATCACCTCATGGGCGCTCCGCCCCGGTCGGAACGCCAGCACGACGTCGTCGATGGTCAGGTAGTGGGCATCGTAGGCATTTGACCACTGCTCGAGAGCGGCGATGCCAGCAGTGCCATGCATCACTTCCACCATCGTACTGATGAAGGCATAATCCAGCCAGCCTGTGGAGAGATTGATATCGGCGGCAAGGGTGATCTCCGACGGAATGCACTCCGACTTCTCCGAGATGGCCACAACGGGATAATCCCGCGTCAGGGCATTCACCAACCGCCGCTGCAGCGCCGCCCCGCCGATGCGCCGGACATTGTCTCCGATGAACTGGATATAGGTCCGTCCCGCTCCTTCGGACGCTACAAAAGACCCGTCGTCATAGACATAGTCACCATCGATCCCATTCGGCGCACCCCCAGGGATAAAGCCGACCACCTCGATCAGCCGCCGCATGGCCTGCTCGAAGCCTGCCATCGGCGCATGCAGCGACACGACGGGCGCCGACATGGCGGCAGCACGCACAATCTTGGCAAAGGGCACGGGGCCATTCTCGATCGCACGGGCAAGCACGAGGGCGGCGACGATGTTGCTGACCAAGGGCGCCCTCCCTGCCCGGCCGACCAAGCTAACCGCGTAAGCGCGGCGAGCATGATCAGTGGCAGAGATAGATTCACCGCCTCCGGCCTGCGTCCCTCCAGACGGAAACGGCGAGACGAACGCATGAGGTCTGCCTTCGGTCACGACGATATCAGACGGCTGAGGCGGCGGCAGAAGATAGCCGCCAAAATTCCGGCGCAGCCATGCCAGGTCGCGATCACGATCTCCGGACAGACGAGACGTATCGAAGACCGGTGCGTAGCGCCGCAGCAGATGCCCGCTGACGTCAACGATCTTCATGTGCAGCAGACCATTGCGATGGCCATTGCGCTGCGCCTCACGACGGGCGATGCGCTCGAGGCGGCGAATGAGGAGACGCGACAGCTTATTCATCGATCCTACCCTCCGTCGTCGCGGCAATAATTGCCGTTTTGAGATCGGGCGACGGGGTCTTCGTCGGCTTGCGCCGCTTCAAGCTGCCCGGCCCTGCCTGGCGGCGCTCCCGGATCATACGGCGACCGAAGCGAGGCTTGGTCGAATGCGGCTTGGCCGGATCCGGCTGAGATGAGGCAACAAGATCGCGGTTGCGCCCGGCAAGCCAGTCGAGCAACAGGCGGCAGGCCGGATTACCGTGATCGGCATGCGCCCGTAGTCGGCCGATGATCGCATCCGGCACAATGCCGGTAAGGCAGTCGCCCTGCCGGACGTGACCGAGTGCCAATCCGATCAGGGCAGCCGGGTCGTCGGCAAGCGGACGGCCAAGACCGGATCCGGGATAGTGGAAGATAGTCCCATGCGAACGATGGCAGGCGAGGTTTGATGAGGCAGCGGACGAGATCGCCTCGCAACGGATGCGCGGCGGCACATCCGGATGGGTGTCAGAAGTCATGACGGCTCCTTGGCCGAACCGCTTTAGGTCCGGCGCCAATGAGATGAAGGAAGGATGAGGAGCCACGGCCTCTGGCCATGGCGGTCAACGTCCGATGCCTGACGGCGAGCGTCAGGGCACGGCGTTCAAATCATCATGGCACTTGGATCAATGCGCCGCCGGACGGCGGGCATAGCCGACGCGGAAGAAGACCGGTGTGGGCGCGTCATCCTCGATCTCATCGCACGGGCCGACATCGGCGCCCAGATCATCACAAGTGCGATCATCACGAGCGAGATCGCCCTCACCCAAGCGGGCAGCCTGGTCTTCCTCGAAGGTGCGGCCTGGACCGTTGAGATTGATCCGCGAGGGCATGGGAGCTGGCGAACGTCCGACCACGTCGGCCGCAACGGTCATGGCCCGCTCGTTCACCCCGATCGCCCTGCGCGCCTCGACTTCGAGAAGCTGCTGCACACGACGACCGAAGCGCCGACGCAGTTCTGCCATGCAGGCCGCGACACCATCGATCTCCAGAAGGTCGTCGATCTCAGAAAGAGCCCAGACACCACTGGCATGATCGCTTGGACGGCTGGCGCCATCGACGATCGCCACTTCGACCGTGTCGACCATCAACCGCTTCTGGTTCTTGTAAAGCCAGTCCGGCAGAACCATCGCTCCTGCCATCATCTTCATCTTCAGCTCTTCGAGGCGGCTCGTATCGCCATAGGACGCCAACGACCGCTTGAGGTCCAAGATGTAGGCCGTGTGACGCGCGCGGTTCACAACGATCAGGTCGGGGGTATAGCTGCCTTTCGCCGGCGCCTCGCAATCGAGCTTGATGCCGTCAAGGCTCGACCAGTCGTGTCCGGAGACGGCTTCCATCGCCGCCTTCACGAGCGGCAGCTTCAAGGACTGGGTCAGGACGAGGATGTTCGGGTTGGCCTTGGCCAGGCGGTCGACCGCCTGTTCCAAAAGCTTGCCTTCCCGGAATGAGACCGCGCGGACAAGCGAGGCGATATTGACGTAATGGCCGAGGATCTCGTCTTCGGTTGGTTCGCCATCCATGATGGCGGCAATGGCGCGATCGATCAGCAGATCGAGATCGGCCTCGACATCGGCGAAGCGAACGAGATGCGGATGACGGCGCAGGACCGCAGGCTCGTGGACTGAAGCCACAGCCTGAACTGCGTTACGGCCAAAGGCGAACAGCCGCGGGCGGGATGCGGCAGCCGCGGCGGCTTCGCTGGTGTTGATGATAGAACGGAGAACTTCCCCATAGGGAACAGAAGCGGTATTCGTGCTCATAGCCCGATTCCTTCTTGTACAAGGTTGACGGTCAGGCCCTTGTCGATGTTGGTAGCATCGGCTTGGGCCGTCTTGTTCCAGACATCCGGAACGTCCGCAACCTGACAGGACCCGAGGTCGGGCTCAAGGACCCCAAAGCAAAAAAGAGAACGAAGCCGGTACAAGGTTAACACCGGGCTCACAGTTCCCTGGCTGGAAGCGATCGAAAATTGCGGATCGTATTTCGTTGCCGCAGATTCTGGCTGGATCCGGAAATGAGAAAGGGCCGACGAGCGGCCCTCTCGAACTCGATGGCAAGACCGGTAGTCCGGCCTTCCAACTTTAAGCCGTGGCGGATGGTGGCGAGGTCGGCTTTGCCTTGGCCTGGAACGCCGGACGCTCGACACGCTTGGTGGTCTTGGCCAGCGCTTCCGTCAACGTGTGGATCGATTCCTCCTCCGTCTTCTCAGGCATCGACAAGTCGACCGTAGCGACGATGCCAAAGGCCGCCGCCATCGACGTCACCGCGTCTTCGATCGATGGCGCTCCGGCTGCGGCCGGCGTCGAAGCCTCGGGCGTTTCGACCATCACTGTCTCGGTTACGGGAACCGCGAGGGCAGCCGCCTTCGCATCCGGCCAGCTCGGCCCGGCCTTTTTCGAGGTCGCCCAGTCGAGCAAGGGGACGACCTCGGTTTCCAGCCAAGTCCGAAGTTCGGCTTTGTCAGGCCACGTCGTATCGCTACCCATCTTGTAGAGCATGGCGCTGACCGCAGCCCAGTTGGATCCGGACGGCAGCCGAGTGGTATCAATAACGAACGCAGCCCTAGAGTTGGGAATTACGAACTGCACAAGACTTTCGAGTTCCTTCTGCGCAAGTCGTGCCGTCAGGTGCGTCTTTTCGGCAAGGGACTTTTTGACGATGTTCTTTTTCGGCAACGCTTCAGCCACGTGGCCGCGAATCTCCTCAAGGTGCGCAACGAACGACTTCAAGCCATCGCGGACCTTGATAGCGATGATCGCCTTGAGCCCGTCGAGCCCACCGGCATCGTAGGGATCAACTTCCGGCATCTCATCGACGTCCGACTTCGACCTGGCGATGATGGCCGTGACATCCTGAACCCGCAGCCGATCGTGGGTGGTGGCAAAGCCGATGATCTGTTCGACCTGCGCCGGCGTGGCGCCGCTCATCTTTCCAAGCACGGTCGGGCCAACAGCAAGCGCCACAAGGATGGGCTTATAGGCACTCAGGTTGCGGTAAACCGCACGCCGCGTCCGGACGTGCCGCGCCGTGTAGCCGCAGCATTCGACCGCCCATTTCTCCACGGTACCTTCCGGGAGGAGCAAAGCGATCCTTTCGAGACGCTCCCCGGATTCGAAGGCCTCTTCCGTCGATCTGCGCTGCGCACCGATGAGGAGCTTGGCCTCATCCTCAAGCAGGATCTTCAACTCCTCGCCGATCGCGTTCTCTTCATAGAAGGGGCGGGCGGCAGAGGCAAAAGCGGATGCTTTATTGATGTTCTTCACAGTTTATCTCCTTGTGTGTTTGCGGAAGTAAGCTTCCATGAGCTTACCAAACTATTATCGCACGGAATCCGAATAATTAAACCAACTCAAGGTTTTGCAATAATTTGTTGCCAAGATATATACATCAGTAAATACTGTTTATACTTATAGAATGGTCATTTCGACCGCCTGACAGAGGAATCTTGCTTCTCGTTGAGGCAAGAAAAGCCTACACTTAATACGAGTGCGGCCTGAGGCGCTTTCCGGCCCGGGTGCACCCAAGCGCCGCCTTTCAACATCCTGCCCCGCCTGGTAGTCAGAACGGACTGGCCGCAACTCGTCTGCATGGAAAAGGGCGCTTATGGCAAAGGCAGTTCTGACGACAAAGATCGATCCGACCTATGACGATCTGCCCGAGCAGCGGTATCATTTCCCGCGGACCTATTTGCGTCAGATCGAGGCCGCGCGGAGAGACTGGATCGTCTATTACGAGCCACGGCGGCCCAGCGGTGATCTAATGAAGACGGGTGGCAAGCAGGCTTATTTCGCGACGGCCAGGATCTCCGACATCATCGAGGATCCCTCAAAGGCCGACCACTTCTATGCGCTGATCGAGGACTTTCTGCAGTTCGACCACGCCGTGCCGTTCAAGGAGGCTGATCACTATTATGAGAGCGGCCTGCGCAAGGAGGACGGCTCAACGAACAAGGGCGCCTTCGGGCGCGCCGTCCGCAACATCCCGGATGAAGAATACGACCTGATCCTCGCCGCCGGCTTCGCGCATGTGCTTGGTCGACGAGACCGCGAGCGACCGGCGCCCGATCCGGCCGAGGAGGCGCGTCTTGGGTTTGGTGACAATCCGCAGATGCCCTACGAGGTCGACAGCATAGACCGACGGATCGTCTCCCACGTGCTACAGCGCCCCTTCCGGGACCGAGCGTTTTCTGTGGCGATCAAGGCGGCCTACCAGGACACCTGCGCCGTAACCGGCCTCAAGCTGTTCAATGGCGGCGGGCGCTCGGAAGTGCAAGCCGCCCATATTCGTCCGGTCGCAGATCGCGGGCCGGATAGCATTCGCAACGGCCTCGCCCTTTCCGGCACCGTGCACTGGATGTTCGACCGCGGCCTGATTTCGGTCGATGACGATTACAGCCTGCTAATCGCTGACAGCGGTGTGCCCAATACCATCACGCGGCTCATTAATCCTGAGCGACGTCTGCTTGTGCCGACACGCGCGGACGAGCGGCCGCATTCGCAATTTCTGCAATATCACCGCATGCAGGTGTTCAAGGGGTGAGGTAGCAGCGGAAATAATTTCCGGCGATCACCTTCCGTTGCCGGAGGAGATCTCCTTCAGCAGCAGCTCCGCCTGAGCCAGCACTGTCTGAACGGCCTCCTGCTCGAGATCAGGCGGATAGCCGAACCGCTTCAGAACCCGCTTCACCAGAATCCGCATTTTCGCTCGGGCACTTGCCTTGTGCTGCCAGTCGACCGTGACCGAGCCGCGCATCTGCTCCACCAATTCGTGGGCAATGACACGAAGTTGCTCGCTGCCCATTGCCTCGACCGCGCTATCATTGCCCGCCAAGGCATCGTAGAAGGCGATCTCCTCCGGGGTAAGCCCCATCTCTTCGCCACGGGCCGAGGCAGCCTGCATCTCCTTTGCCAAGGCAATCAGTTCCTGGATCATCTCGACGGTGGAAATGGCATTGGCATGGTAACGCGCTACGGCTTCCTCTAGCCGACGTGAAAAGGTTTTGGCCTCGACCACGTTGGATTTCGAGCGGCTCTTGATTTCGCCGTTCAGCAGCTTTTTCAGCGCCTCCAGGGCAAGGTTCTTTTTCTCCATCTTCTGGATGTCGGCGAGGAACTGGTCGGACAGGACGGAGATATCGGGACTGTCGAGACCCGCAGCTTTCAGGATGTCGACGATCTCGGCATTGGCCACAGCCTGATTGAGAAGTTGTTCAACGGCCAGCGATTTCGCCCTGTCCGAGATCTTGCCGGTAGCCGTCGTCTTGACGAGCGCGGCTCTAACAGCCTGGAAGAAACCCACCTCATCCCTGATCTCGGCGGCGTCATCACTAGCAGAGGCAAGCGCATAGGCCTTGCTGAGTTCCAGAACGGCATCCTGATATCGCCGGTGGGCCTGTTTCTTGGCCTCCTGACTGTCGACTTTCGCGGCCTCCGCCTGCTGCCACTTCAGGATCCAGTCGATTCCGTCGGCGAGTGCTCTCAGCCGCTCGAACGGTTTACCCGATATGCCGAGACTGTAGTCGTGACCGGCGAACATGCCGCGGACGATTTCGTATTTTTCCAGGAGGAGCGCGACGGCCTGTTCCTCATCGATCCCCGTCTTGTCGCGGTCGGACTGGGAATACTGGGCAAGCGCCTTTTTCAGGTTGGTGGCGATGCCGATGTAATCCACGACCAGTCCGCCTGGCTTTTCCTTAAACACACGATTGACGCGGGCGATCGCCTGCATCAGCCCATGGCCCCGCATCGGCTTGTCGACATACATTGTATGCATGCAGGGCGCATCGAACCCCGTCAGCCACATGTCACGCACGATGACGAGCTTCAGCGGGTCCTCGACCTTCCTTGCCCGCTTGGCGAGATCGTCGCGCCGCCGTTTGTTGCCGATATGCGGCTGCCAGTCGAGCGGATCGGAGGCCGAACCAGTCATGACGATCTTGATTGCGCCCTTGTCATCGTCATCGGAATGCCATTCGGGACGAAGGGCGACGATCTCCTCGTAGAGATCAACGCAGATGCGGCGGCTCATGCACACCGCCATGGCCTTGCCGGGCAGGCCCTCAATTCGCTTTTCCAGATGGGCAACAAGATCGCCTGCAATCTGCTTGAGGCGCTTTTCCGCGCCCACCAGCCGTTCAACCGTGGTCCACTGGGCTTTTTGCTTTTCCTGCTCGGTCAGCGTCTCATCTTCAAGCATCGCTTCGATAGCGGCGTCGATCTTCGGCTTTTCGTCCTCATTTAGCTCTATCCGGGCAAGACGGCTCTCATAATAGATCGGCACCGTCGCGCCGTCTTCCACTGCCCGGCTGATGTCATAGATGTCGATGTATTCGCCGAAGATGGCCGGCGTGTTCACATCGGTCGCCTCGATCGGCGTACCCGTGAAACCCATGAAGGAAGCATTCGGCAGCGCCTGACGGATATAGTGGGCATAGCCATAGCGGCGCTCGCCGGTCTCCTGGTTCAGCTTGGAGTCAAATCCGTATTGGCTGCGGTGCGCTTCATCCGCCATCACAATGACGTTTCGGCGCTCGGTCAGAACCGGAAACACCTCCTCGCCCTTTTCGGGTGTGAACTTCTGCACCGTGGTGAAGATGACGCCGCCGGAAGCGCGGTTAAGCAGCTTGCGCAGATCGTCGCGACTGTCGGCCTGTTCCGGTGTCTGGCGGATGAGGTCCTTACACAGGCTGAAAGTACCGAAGAGCTGGTCGTCCAAATCGTTGCGGTCGGTGAGCACAATCAGCGTGGGGTTTTCAAGCGCGCGGGATCGCACGATTAGCCCGCCGAGAAAGGCCATCAGCAGGCTTTTGCCAGACCCTTGTGTATGCCAGATGACGCCGATCTTCCGGTCGCCATCCGGCTTCACCGCTTCGATAGCGCTGGTGATGGCTTTGCGGGCACCGTGGAACTGATGGTAACCGGCAATGATCTTGAACGGACCTTCGCCGCGATCGCCGAACACCGTGAAGTCCCTGATCAGAGCAAGAAAGCGCTCCTTATCGAATACGCCGCGCAGCAGAGTATCCATCTCATAGGGACCGTGGGGCATGAAGTCGCCATCCGCCCCGGTGACCGAACGCCAGGGCATGAAGCGCTCTTCATCTGCCGTCAGCGAGCCGATCCTTGCGAGCATTCCGTCAGAGGCGACCATGACGGCATTGGCGCGAAACAGCGACGGGATCTGCTCCTTGTAGGTCTGGAGCTGTCTGTATGCCTGATCGACAGTCGCGGTCTTGCTTGCGGCATTCTTCAACTCGATGATGCCGAGCGGCAACCCGTTGACGAAAACGATTACGTCAGGCCGACGCGTATGCTTGCCCTCGGCGACGGTGAACTGGTTGGTGACGAGAAATTCGTTCTTCTCCGGATGCTCGAAATCGATCAGCCAAACCTTGTCGCCCTTCACCTCCCCATCGCCGATGCCGAATTCGACATCGACGCCTTCGGTGATCAGCCGATGAATGCGGCGGTTCTCTTCCACCAGCGACGGCGTTTCCGTGATGGAAATCTGGCGGATAGCCTGTTCACGCGCATCTGCAGGGACGTTCGGGTTAAGACGTTCAACGCCCGCCGCGAGAATGCCAGACAAAAGGACGTCGCCATATGCTAGGCGAGCTGGGTTGCTGCCGTCCGGCGAAATGACTGCGTTCGATTCATAGGAGTAGCCGAGATCTTGAAAGGTGGAGATCACGACTTCTTCAACTAGCCCCTCGGAGAAGCCGGAATACCGCACATCATGCTGCTGGTAGTCCAAGTCCGCCATATCAGCTCCCCTCGCCATTTTGCGGCGAAGGCCGCGCGGCCGCGAAAAAATCGTATCCCGGCTTTCCCTTGCCGTCAAAATTCAGATTGTTAGTCTTGCGATATTCGGCCTCGAATATGTCAACGAGCTCATTTGCAAGGCGATTGGCCGAACTGCCGGCTCCGAGAAGGCCTAGCTGGCGTGACAAGCCCTTCTTCACGTTTGCTTTAGTTGTTTCCTTCAGTACCCAGTCGACGCTTTCCAGCTTCGCATAGTTTTGAATGATCTTCTTTGCCCATTCTTCGACGTCAATATCTGCATCTATCAATGCGGCCTGGTCAGAGATCGCACGTGCGACCTGCTCTCCCAAACTGGTGCCAGCAGCCGCTTGCGACGTCCGCTCTGCCTCTTGCGAGGAACTCTCGGCCCGCTCCGCGCTTCGTGTAGCCTTAACTTCAGCTTCCGCAATACGTCTTTCCTCAATGGCCGCTCTTTGCTCGTCCTTGTCCTCCTGGATTTTTCGAAGGAGCCAGTCGTTGCAATATTGAGCCGCACCGAAGGGGTCAGGGAAAAGGCTGCCGTGGTGAATGTTCATTTTCCGCAGCATTGCCAGGCACTCCGTGCGCCGGACATTGGGGATGTGAATCTTGCAGATAAACGGAGCCATTTTCCTGGCAATTTCATTGGCCGGAAATTCGAACCCATCGTCGGGCGTCGGAAGATCCTCGAAGCCGTCGAAATCAATCGCCGTGTTTTCTTGGAGCGAGTTGATGATGTAGGATTCAAAATTCTCGCTGCCCGACGGGGTCAACGTGAAGAGCCCTGCCTGATTGACCAGTCTTGAGTTGTCGTTCGACCTTGGCTCAATGAACAACTCCGGGAGGGCTCCCTTGAGACGTGTCATATCGAGGCAGAAAATCGATCTGCTATCGTTCTGAACGTTTTCGGGATCTGCTTCGGCAAATGTGAAGTAAAGAGAAACAAAGGGCGATTTCGACCAGTCGAGCAGAGGTGTTGCAAGGCCGACATGTTGGCCGTAAGCCCACACATCCTCATCGTTCATCGATGTAAGATCCGGCCCCCGGCCACGCATCGCAAGACGGAAATAGGTCAGCAGTTCATCCCGTTCTTCGTCGGGTATACGTCCGTCCGAGAATTGTCGCGTCAGCGTGGACGCCAATGGCCAGTCATAACCGCGCTGGCCACGATAGATGACTTCGTGCCTTGCCCTGTTCTGGCCGGGGTCTCGCATGACCTCTACAAAATGGTCCCAGCCCAGAACGCGACACGTCGGCAGCAGGCCGTCGATGGTGTTGTTTGGCGCCGCGAAATCAGGCCAGACGGGAAGTGAGAGATGATATGGACGGTTCCTAACTGCAACAGTTCGCCAATCCTCCAGAAATGGCAGAAGTCGCGCTTTGGTTGGAGCAGGATTTTTCTTTCTTCGCTTCAACTCTTTCGCCACGAACACGGAAAGATCGTCAAGTTTCGCATCTCCATCCAACAGATACTTGGGGTGATCTCCCAGCGCCGCCACGATGGTTTCCAGATCACCCCCGGCGATTTGCACGAGCCCCTCTGGAGCGCACTTGATAAGATATTCTGCTATGCCGTGGCGTAGATCACTCATGCAGCCGCCTCAATGGCCTCGTCCAGACGAATTTCACCAGACATGAGTTTTGGGAGGATGAGGTCTCGGGTGCTTGTGAGGGTGCGGCTTTCCAAATCGTTGTGAATTGTTCGATCAACTATGGGCTGAATGATCTCTCCCATTTTTTCAATCGTCGCCGGGTGAGGGCAAATTATTTGAGCGGCGCTCAAATGCGAACGTTGTATGTGGCCCATGGTCGTGGCCTTCGATGCGGCAATTCTCTGAAATTCGGGCATATGGTAGTAGATCCAATGCGCGAAAAACCAGTTCGGATACACCGCAGATGACACCTTAAAGAGATGCTGATTCAACGCTCCCACGCCATCCGTCCAAAATTTCGCGAGCAAACTTCCGGACCATGAGAAAAGAAAATCACGATCGTGAATGATATATTTCTGTGGAACGGACGGGGACGCTCGACCAGATTTGGGCGTGATGCCAGAACGTAGCTCGGCGATCTTAATCACAGGCAAGCTGTCTTCACCGTCTGCGGCTGGATACTTTTGCAAAGCTATCCCATTCAGAAAGTCAGCGATCTCATCCAGTCCCTTTGTATGCCAACCTTCTGGCACTCCATCATCACCAAGAACAGCGGGTAATAGATCGGCCAGGGCTTGTGCCCGTTCGGCATCCTGCACAAGGCCGCCCATGATGGCGACCGGATCGGTTGCACCCTCCAGCTTGCGGCGGGTGGGGCCGAAATCCACGAACCAGTCGCGGAAGATCGCTTGCGCCATCGTCTCCAGCGTCTCGTTCATCCGCCGGTTCAGTTCGATCTTGTCGTCGAGTGAGCTAAGAATAGAGCCTATTGCTTCCTGTTCAGCCAATGGTGGTAAAGGCATCTCAAAACTCTCAATATGCCCCTTCGTGATGGCTCTTCGGGACCCACCAGCGTTGAAGCCCTCAATGTATGATTTTACCTCAGGGCTGGCTAAAAACGACATCAGGTATTGCGCATCAGCGAGTGTAGGCACGGGACGCACAATGGCGACATGTTGGTTCACACAGGCTGGCAAAACGCGATTCGGCACGATCGTCGATCTAGCGAAAGTCACGCCGTCGCCGGTAATGTTCAAAAGAATATCACCATCCTTCACCTCAGCGTTGCGAAGTGAGTGGGCCTGATCGTCTGTAATGAACGAGACACTGCTTGTGTCGAAATATCGATCGTGGACGCTTTGGCTACGGATGAGTGCATAGTTTTGCCGTTTCTGTAGATAGGCCTTCTCGCCTCCTCGTGGTGTCGCTCCCGATCCGATCTTCGATGTCAGGTCGCGAAGTCTCGCTACAGTCCAGTGGCGAGGTATTGGCCCAAAAGGCGATTTATACTGCATCATCGACCGCCCGTAGATTGGCTGCGATCTTTGACTCCAGCCTCCGCCCTTCCTCAAACTGTGCGAGCAACGTCGCCCTCAATCCTTCGAACTTCTCCGCAAACGAAACCCCATCATCTTCAGCATCCGCCGCGCCCACATAACGCCCCGGCGTCAGCACATGGCCGTGCCTCCGTACCTCTTCCAGGCTGGCGGATTTGCAGAAAGCCGGTTCGTCCGCGTAGTCCGCCCAGCCGTTCTTTGCCCGCGTTTCCGGCTTCGAGCGCCAACGGTGATAGGCGCCGGTGATCTTGTCGATATCCTCTGCCGTGAACTCGCGGCGCACCCGGTCCACCATGAAGCCGAGCTTGCGGGCATCGATGAAGAGGATTTCCCCCCGGCGGTCGCGGTGGCCATTAGCGCTCTTGTCGCGAGCCAGAATCCACAGGCAGGCGGGGATCTGGGTGGAATAGAAGAGCTGGCCCGGCAGGGCCACCATGCAATCTACCTGATCCGCCTCGATCATTGCATTGCGGATGTCGCCTTCGCCGGATTGATTAGAGGACATGGAGCCATTGGCCAGCACCACGCCCGCCGTGCCGCGCGGGGCAAGATGGTGGATGATGTGCTGCAGCCAGCCGAAATTGGCGTTGCCATTCGGCGGCTTGCCAAACTTCCAGCGGGCGTCTTCCGCCAGCCGCTCACCGCCCCAGTCGGAAATGTTGAAGGGCGGGTTGGCCAGGATGAAATCGGCCTTCAGGTCCGGCAGTTCGTCGCGGTGGAAACTGCCTTCGTTGTTCCAGCGGATATCGGCATCGATGCCCTGCACGGCGAGGTTCATCTTGGCCAGACGCCAGGTGGTGTGGTTGATCTCCTGGCCATAGACGGCGATGTCATTGCGCCGGCCGCCATGCTCCTCGATAAATTTTTCCGACTGTACGAACATGCCGCCTGAGCCGCAGCAGGGGTCGTATACGCGGCCTTTATAAGGCTCCAGCATCTCGACTAAGGTTCGCACCACGGAACGCGGCGTGAAGAACTCGCCACCACGCTTGCCTTCCGAGCCAGCGAAACCGGACAGGAAATATTCGTAGACCCGACCCAGCAGATCCTTGGCCGTATCCTTACTGTCATGCAGGCCGATGTTGGAGAACAAGTCGATCAACTCGCCAAGCATGGTCTTGTTCAGTGTCGGGCGGGCATAGTTCTTTGGCAGAACGCCCTTCAGCCCCTCGTTCGACGGGAAGCGCTCGATCGCTTCCATCGCCTCGTCGATCAGCTTGCCT
This sequence comes from Sinorhizobium sp. RAC02, assembly GCF_001713395.1. Classification (NCBI taxonomy): domain Bacteria; kingdom Pseudomonadati; phylum Pseudomonadota; class Alphaproteobacteria; order Hyphomicrobiales; family Rhizobiaceae; genus Sinorhizobium; species Sinorhizobium sp. RAC02. Next base: position 2,338,846 of record NZ_CP016450.1, read on the forward strand.
ATCTCAGGCCGCTTGGCATTCGCCTGCAGAAAAGGCCAGCGCGCCTCTGTTGGCACCCAGAAGACGTTTTCCGCGAGATACTCTTCCGGATCTTCCGCATCGGCGTATTCGTCCGCCGTCAGCTTGGCGTGTAGTCCTTCGAAGGCATCCGAGATGTATTTCAGGAAGATGAGCCCGAGCGCGACATGCTTATATTCCGAAGGCTCCAGATTGCCCCTGAGCTTATCGGCAGCCTTGAACAGCTCGGCCGTGAAGCCGAGGTCGCCATTATTCTCTTTCGCCACGCGGGCAGTCTCCCCAAATCATTTGAGGCGACAGTAGGATGAGCCGCTTTCACATGTAAAGGCTGATGCTCCATCCTGGATTGCAATAGGGCAAAGTTAGCCCGCTATCTCCAAATGGAGCCGGAAATTATTTCCGGTACGCGATAGGCGGGCAGGTGGCGGCTGCTATGGATAGGTCCACGGGTTCGCCGTAGCAGCGTCATAGAATGCGACTTCCAGCGGAAACCTATCGTTACGCATGGCGGCCAGCCTATTTGCTTTGGCAATGATCTGTTGGTTTCCGGGTGCGGCCGGATCTCCAAAAAGACTGACATACAGTTTCCCGAAACGCCCGGTTCCGAACCGGCGCAAAATATGATCATCGTTGTCAGCCAGCGAGTGGCCCAACACGAAGAAACAATGCCTTCCCTGTTGCGCGTTCGCAGTCAGTTGCTTGAAGCCCTGGTAAAGATAGGCATTGTGCCGGATCTTCGCTTTCTTCTGCGCGCTGGATCCCTCGGTCACGAACAACGGATACTTGTTGTCGTTGATCGCTCGGCGCGCCTGGTCAATCAGTCGATCGTTGGTCCTAACCCATGTGTATTTTTGGAGCTCGGTGCCCGCGTCAAAGAGATGTAGCGCGCCGTGCAAAAAATGCACCTTCGCGTTATGTGCGCCGACTTCTCCTTGCCACACGACATAGTCGGCAGACGGATCATCTTCGTCGTTTCCAAAACCGTCGTTGGTGGCGAGATCAACGACTTCTGAAAATGGGTTATCCTCATGCATCAACGTCCAATACAAGAGGAGATCATAGTTCAGTGTAAAGATCTGCCCGTCGTTCTGTCGTCCCAGAAACATGCTTAGAAAACGACGACACGCCCAAAACTTGTCATTCGAAATATCCGAGGGAACATCTGGGTGATTTCCCGCGATAGCGGAAAGCAAAATTTCCTTCAGAGCATTGGCGTCGGCCTGCATCTTTGCGGCAGCATCAACGTGACCAGGCGTATAGATGCTTGTCAAAAGTGCGCCGGCTTCGAGATTTTTAATCGCAACTTCGAAGTCCTGAGTCTTGAGGACTTCGAAAACCTTGACGAGCTCGGGATTTTTGGAAAAGTCAGCAGCGCTGAAAAGCGACCCATAGTGGAAGATGTCAGGGCAGCACGCGATGCTGAACCCGTTGCCAAGCAACAGATGTCGTTTTGAAAATTGGCGGGAGTCGGTAATTGCCTCTGCAAAGCTTAGAAGATCGACCACGTAGTTCCCCAACCTCAATTTCGCGCTTGCCGTTTTAAATCTTTACTTGTTTCATCAAATATCACAACTCTTAGAATAGGAGTTCTGGCAATAAAAATTTATCCGCTCCCGGCTCTCAGAGACAATAGTTTGCTGAACAACGGTTCGCGCTACCGTAACATCGGGTCTGGGGCCAAGACACAAAAGCCATGACAAACGGTGGCATCTACGGTTGCTCGCGATCGGATAGACAGATCGAGCGCAGGCGTGCGAGCAGCCAGCAGAATTCGCTAATCGCCGGCTCAATAGAAGGTGCGGTCACCAGCCGATTGAAATGCAAATTCAGTTTGGCCTGAATATGATGAGGTCTTATGGATGCTTGGGGGAGTTTGACCGATTATTGCAGAACAAGCGCTGCGAGACGCTGGGCGCACCCCGAGAGCATCGCAATATCGATTGTCGCGATGCTGAGGCGCTTACTAATGCCGGTGATCCGATGGGCTGCAAGGAGACCTTCGTCAGCACCCAGCCGAGCGTTGTGAGGATACAAAAGCATAAGGGCGTCCGACTGGTATAGCTCACCATACGCCATCATTTGGTAGATATCGCCCTGCGAAACACCTTGCTTGGGGTCATCGAGCAGGGAAGCGATACGTTTCCATTTCGTATCGATGACCTGTATCACCCCATTGCCCCGCTTTATAAGGATATCGGGCCGCGTCTGGAACAGTCCGTGCTGATCCTCCGTTTGGAGGCAGTAGAGGCGACCGCCCTGGCTGACCACTCGCAGTTCCGTCCCCACAAGGCCGCGCTTTAGCATCCGGGCTACATATTCTTCAAACAGCACGTTCATTTCGAAAAGGAGCGAGAAGCCATCAGCACCCCCGCTGGAAGTCGTCTGGAAGCGATCACCCAGCAGCAATCGAGCCAGGTTAAGAAGCTCACGCCAGCGGCTGTTGGTCCGGTCGAGGACGACGTCGTCCCATCTCAAAGCTGACACAGGCAGATCCGAGATATCAGCATATGCGAACGAAAGCTCCCGGAGCCGCGTCAGATTATCGGATGTCCGCGCAATCCTACTGAGCCGCAGAACTGCTGCCTTCATGATCTGGTTAAGAGTAATGTCGGCGGTCAGTTCGTCGTAGCGGCAGGCGACCAGAGAAGGAGCGGCCGCCAAGGTAGTGAACTGCCTCTTGGCATCGAGGCGGCCACGTAATACGGGCAGATCGTCTTGGTGCTGCAAATAGCGCCTTGGCATCCCCTGACGGATGCTGTCTATCAGCTTGGTCGTGAAAAGCCGGATCAGGATCTCCAGAAGCGTTTCTTCTTGCCAGTGTAAGGCCGTAACCTGTCCGGCTTCGATTTTCAGGTCTAAAGCAACCGCGAGCATGTGCACCAACCGGCGCCGAACGGTTCCGATCGCCTCTCTACCTTCTTCGCCGGGTGTGTCGATCTTAGGCAGGATTTCTAGGGCGCAACCGCCTGCAGCGACGACGCCAACGACACCACGGGCGCGCAGAGCCTTGCGTCCATGCTCGAGAACACCTGCTTTTCCGCGCCGCGCCAACGGAGAAGCGGAAGCGACCGCAGCTATTCGGTCGGCGACTTCCGCTGGTATTTCATCCGGAGCCGGACCATATTTGATGGAGCTCCATTCCAGCACCGTGCGCCGGATCATGACGGGGAGAACTCGTCGAAGGAGAACGTCTGCCGCACCTTCCACCGGTATCGGGTACTGGTTTCCTCATCCTGTGCCATGCCGTTGGGCGGTATCAGGCGAACACGATCTATAAATCGTCCCTCCCGGCTGCCCTCGCTTTCTGCAGCGTCGCCGAGGACTGCCGCGACCTTTGACCAGTCCTCATAGAAGTATTCGACCAGTAGCGGGATTACCTTGTACCGCACGACGGCTTCAACATCTTCGCGAGTCCTACAGTCAAAGAAGTATGCATGGCCTATCTGGTGCTCGCGGTCGAAGAGGTACTCAATCCGCTCGTTGATGGTATTCAGCAAGCTGGGGAGGTCGATGCCGTCGACCTGACTGAGGACCGAGGCGTCGGGCATTAATTCCTTGAACTCGAACCGACGCCGTAGTGCAGTGTCAAGGAGGGCGATTGACCGATCGGCAGTGTTCATCGTCCCTATGATGTGGAGATTGGAGGGCACGCCGAACATTTCAGCCGAATAAGGGAGCCTTACCTTCAGCGCGTTCTGCTGCCCCAACCGCTTGTCCGGCTCCAGCAGGGTGATCAGTTCGCCGAACACCTTCGAGATGTTGGCCCGGTTGATCTCGTCAATAATGAGCACGAACGACTCTGGCTTCCCGCTGCCAGTGCTCTGCTGACTCGCGATGTATCGCTCGAGCGCGGGTCGGTTCAAATCCGAGTTATCAAGCAGATAGATCGATTTCTGGCTGAAACTCCGGCCATAGATTTCGCTAACCGGGACGCCGGCGCGATCAATCCACAGCCATCGAACAGGCTTGCGATGCGCATAACCGCCACCTTCGCGGGGCGCGAAGTTGTAGTCACCGCTGACCTCTCCGATGGCGCGGAAGAGGCTGTTGCCCTTTGACACCACAATGATGTCACCCTTCCGCAGGCCATTGCGGAAAATGAACGGCATTTGCACGCGACCGCTCGATGCGTTGGGCTCTCCGCCACGCGTCCCCTCCGCGCGAACCGCCTCGATGATAGCCTCGCGACTAGAATACTTCCCGCCAGTCCAGTCGATCTCTTCGAATCCCAGAAGCGTGTAACCGCCCTCGATCGCCTCCTCGAACAGATGGGCATCTTCCGAGCTAAAAGCCTCACCGATGGACATCTTGAAGACCTGGCGCCCGTCCAAGGAATAGTGAACGTTGCCCGAGCCGGTACTTGTTTCCGCTCTCCTAGCAATACGACGGAAGACACCCTGGACGACTTTCAGCTCAAAGCCGGCCCCACCCTCATCAGTGGTCTGGGTCGGTCGCAGTCCCTCAACGAAATCCTCATAGGCGACAGATTGGTGGAAGGTGACGAATTCTATACGACCGGCCTCGAGCAACTGCCGATATATCGCCATCAGTTGGGCTCGATCTTCAGGCACGGCCTCGCCGCACAACCTAACGGCTTCCTGCGCCGTCGCGAAAGTCTTCCCGGTGCCAGGAGGTCCGTAGAGGATCAGGTTGGTCGGCTGGTTCATCGGCGCCTCCAAATTGCTCTCCCGGAGCGGCAAGGAAATGTCCGCAGGTTCACCATCCTGGGCGCTGCCTTGTGACGGCACGCCGATCTGCCTTGCAATATCCGGGTCAAGTTCATAACGCACAAGCTTTTGTTTGCCGTATGCGAGGTAATTGACGACCCCGCCGGCAGTCGACTGAGTTCTGGCGGGTAGCCGATCCACGATCATGGCCTTGGCAATTTCGGCGATCGTGTCGACCTCCAGCGCCTCCTCGGTGAGGTTGCTGGCACCGGCTGGTTTGATGCGGAACGACGATCTCCCCGTCTGTCGGTTGCCGTTTCTCACCGGTTTGAATGAGGCACCAGACGCGTCGAAGAGGACGAAGGGGCGGTCACTGGTACGTCCGAGATCCGGGGCACCAAACAGATGGAACCTGAAGATCGTCGCGGAGCTCATATCTCGCCCTATTTGTTCAGGTGGCTCGACTTCGGCCAGTTCCATGAATTTGGGGCGGGTAAGCGCTTGGCATATATTTGGCCAGGCCTGGTTCAGACCCAAGGCCTCATTGACATCTCTAACCAGCACCTCGACCGTAGTCTCATCGTTTTCGCGGGCTGCTTCAATGTAATGCTCAAGGACGTACTGCCGAATTCTGTCAGCGTCCTTGTCCCCTCGCGGCTCTCCGCTGAGAAATTTGCCGTACTGTACAAGCCAAGATCTCCAGTTGGCCAGTCGGCCACTTGGGTTGGTAGCCTCAGGCATAAGTATCTTAAAGTGGCTGCCGCCATTGGCGAAGTCCGCGCGGAACTCCTTGATTCGGCGGCGTAGATGCTCAAGGCGGTCGTCCCGCCACGCAGCATCGAGATCAGAATGCGGCGACCCCAGACTAGCAAGGTTTCTCTCGATCCTTTTGAGCGCTTGAATGCGGGTTCTCCGCGCCTTCTCAGAATCAGCATCACCCTGCTGAAGCCATTGATCGAATGCTTTTTCCTGCACTTGCTCCCCATTCGCTCCAAGCATCTCTAAATTTTCATCGCTAACAGAAAGAAGCTTCCGCCGGGAGTCAATGATCAGTCGATGTGTCGGGTATCGCCGCCTTGGTAATCGTTGCCGCTAAGTTCTCTAACGTTGTTGGCAAAGGTGAGTTGGACCATGCTCAGTGGGTTTTGGGCGCCTGAGGGCCAACTGAAGCGTTCAAAGCGGGTTTTCATTGTGCACGGCCACGACGACAACATGAAGCTCTCCGTTTCTAACTTTCTGATGGCCATCGGTCTGGAGCCAGTCATTCTGGCTGACCAGGTGAATGCCGGGAAAACGATCATTGAAAAGTTCGAACGAAATGCTGATGTCGGCTACGCCGTCGTCCTGCTTTCGCCCGATGACTACAGCCCCGAGGGGGGTGATGGACGCGCGCGCCAGAACGTCATACTCGAGTGGGGCTACTTTATCGGTAGACTCGGCCGGTCGCATGTCTGCGCGCTGAAGCGCGGTCATGTCGAGTTGCCGTCGGACATCATCGGGATGGTCTGGGAGAACTTCGACGAATACGGCGGCTGGAGGACACGTCTGGTCAAGGAGTTGATCGAGGCGGGGGTCGCGGTCGACGAGCACAAAGCGCGAATGGCATGATCGCGTCACATCGATGACGCGCACCGCGAAGTCGTTCCTGCGAAATGCGGAGATAATCCGAGGACGCAGGACTTATCTTCTCATCAGCGAGGACGCCCAGGGATATGAGTGACGAGCTTACCACGCGCGACATCGACGCTCCGGAAGGCGAAGACGTGCCTTGGATGCCGCCGCCGTTGTTCAAATATGTACGGCTCGACAGAGCGTTGGCGATCCTCAAAGGTCGGGACATCCGGTTCACCCAGCCTCGCTTCCTGAACGATCCCCATGAGTTGAGTGTGGAGATCAACCCGCAAAGCCTGACCCGAGATTACTACGAGCATTTGGTGGGAGCGGGCGTGCCGCCCGAGCGTGCCGCCGATATGGCGTGCGGAAACGTCGATAGCCTCGTGATCAAACGGGTCGCCTGGGTAATGACCGAACGCGAGAAGCTTGGTGTGCTGTCGCTGTGCGACACCGCGGACAATATGCTGCTTTGGGCGCATTACGCCGACGAGCACCGTGGTGCTGTACTCGAACTCGATGTCAGTGACCTGATCGTCAAGCGTCAGGCACCGGACGAGATCCAGGCGATGGCGCAGGTCAGCTATAGCGACGAGCGCATCGATTTCGTCGGCCGCGGCCTTCCGCTCTGGATGACGCTAAATTACAAAAGCGCTGCCTGGGCCTATGAGCGCGAGTGGCGGCTCTACCGCTCGCTTTCGGCCTTGCGGCACAAGACGGGCGATATCTATGTCGCCGAACTGCCGCCGATCGCGGTTAAGCGCATCATCTTCGGCGCAAGAGCGGTGCCCATTGAAGAGGACACGATCCGGTTCATCCAGGGGAGTGCAGATCACCAGCACATCCGCATCGAAAAGGCGATGTTCAGTCATGGTCTAGTCGGGCTGGATTTTAAGAGCGCTGGAGAGTTCGCAGGGGCGATCCTGCACGGCGAACACCACTTCGGCGACAATTGGCGCCAGCTTCGCCAATGGGTAGATTTGTCCAAGATGGAAGCCGCGGAAAAGGGCGTGGGACTGCCGCCACTGCCCTGAACCTTCCCGGCACCCTAGGCCCCTGACGAACCCATTTGCGCCATTGCCGCCGTGTCCCGGGCGGCGCCCCGGCGGAACGGCTATCATCAAATGCCTTGGAAGTAACCTGCGCTAGCGGCGGCATTCGGGATCGCGTTTTGTCTGCGCGAACGACGGGATGGAAGGCGCGAAGCGGCCATCCGCGCGGCGACCGCGGGAACGTAAACTTCAGCCCGAAAGCGGAAATTATTTCCGTTTCAGACCCGTATTGACTGATGCCCAAAGCCAGGGCACAAGGATGGCATCCACGGTCGCTCGCGATGGGAAAACAGAGGGAATTTCAAGGCTTTTCTTCTAAGCTATTGAAATAGTGTGAGAATCCAGGTGACCCAGGCAAGAGATTTTGCCACCTATTGCCTCCATTATAGAGTTGTCATTCCCGAACAGAAATCGTGGCGTCTTTTCAGCCACTTGGCTCGAGTTCCCGTCAATTGGAGTATGACGTTTTCCCTATCCCAGAGATGCTTCGCGCTGTCAAAATAACGGCTGGGGACCCTGTTCTAGTGCTTCAAACAGTCTGTGACGACCGACGGCTTTGGGGCCGTTTCTGTCCGACAGGTTCGCGCCAGGAACAGGGCCAGAGCGGACGTTCGAACCCTCGACCCTTCGAAGTAAACGAGATGCGCTGGATCGGCTTAAATGGGCCGTTAGCCGCGATGCCGCTCTTCAAACGCAGCGATCGCCATGCACTGCTCTTCGACCAGTGCCTGAAAGGCCTCGAACGCCCGGTAGCAATGGTCCAACTCGGTTGCGATCAAGTCTGCGACCTGGTTGAGATTGAGCGGTTCGCTGCCACCGATACCGTAGCAGATACGGCCATCATCACGGACGATGCGAGTTACCATCGCGCTCATCCCGACCAGGAAGCGCGCCGAGAAACGGTGGTTGTAGGCGTTGCGAAAGTCTTTGGTGGCGTCCTTAAACGCCTTGCCTGCAATCGGCTCGACCCGGCGCTTGAATGCACGGTACTTCCGCCAGTTAGTGCAAAACGGCTCGATATCGTTGAGATAGAGCGCCCGCTCGTTGGGGAACTCGTCGCGCCAACTAGCCATTTCCTTTGCCATATTGGCTTGGTGGCAAAGATGGCCCGATGCGAACGCGAACCGCGACTTGATCGCATAGGGGCGCCCAAGTGCAACCGTACCGAGCGCGTCGATGAACTCATGCGATACGGCGAGCTTTTCCTCGTCTGTAAGTGTGGTGGTCACGCGCGCCCAAGCGCGCAGCCGCTGCACGTCATGCGTCAGGTCATTGATGATGTTTGCCAGTTCGGATGCATAATCATCCAGCATGCTGACATAGGGCATCCAGGCACCACTGATCGGGTCAGGAAGAGTCCACCAGCGATAGGGCATGAACAACCGACGGCTCCCTTCGCTATGGTCGAGCGCGTAGCGATAAGCGGTGTAAAGCCGGATCGCCTCATCGCTCTGCTGCCGGGTGAATTCATCGGGTTCAGGCATTGCGGATCGCCCAGTTGACCACTGACCAGACTAGGTCGTCGACGGTACTGCTGCCGACGCTGATGTCGCGATGCGGTTCGATTCGGTGATAGTCGCCGAGCGGCGCGGTCCCGCCGGTGAAACCGGTTCGCCGCGCGATGATGTTCTTGGTGCGCCGATTTTCCTGCCAATAGGTCACGATCGCGCGGTGCTTCGGTTCATCGGGGCTGCCTGGATGGAGCGCGCGAGCGTGCGGAAAGTGCATATGGTGATGATGCGCATGGAGCAGGGTCACGTCGTAGAGCCGCGCGATAAAGGCGCGCATCTCGTCGAGGCTGCCAACGGTGCCGACATCCTTGCATTCGATCGCGACGCGCGGCCGCCCCACCGGGATACCGCCGGTCGCACGGATCGCAGTCCCGACGCTGCCTGGGACAATCGAGATGTCGATTTCGTGCGTTGCCGAACTGCGGCCCGCGAACTGGATGCCATTCCAAATCTCCCATTTCTGCCGGCGGCCCCTTCGGAATCCGATGACGCTGGCATTGTCGGCACCGGCCGAGGCCGCAGGGACGCCGGTAGGCGCGCCGCCGCGCTGGATGAAGCGGCGGTCCGCGTCGCCGGGCTGAATAATGGTCCCGTCCGAGCGCTGCAACCAGACGCCGAATCCGGCATCGCGCAAGCCGCGCGCGATGCTGCTCATGACGAACAGCTCGAAGATGCGCCCAGCGCCCGACGCATGTTCGAGCGTAGTGATGCGGCCGACGATCGTGTCGAGGGCGGATTGGACATTGGGGATCATCACGTCGTCGCTTGGCCGCGAGATTGCGCGGTCCATTCGGCCAGCGCGGTTCGCAGGGTGGGGAAGCTCTCGCGCGCGCCGGCGACATCGTCGCGGCCGCTCTCTCGGCGGCCTTCGAGATCCAGCAGCACCATAACTGCCCTTGGCTCCGATGCGTCGGTTGACTGTGCCACTGCACCAGCCCTGTCCGGCCGCTCGGTCGTCCCCTCGACGATGAAGTCGAGCGCATCGATCGACGTCTGGAGCTGATCGAGCGCTTCGCCGAGCCGCTCCTCGACATAGGCAGCGGCCCATTCGACCTGCTCGTGCGGTGGGATCGGCTTTGCTTCCAATCCAATCGCCTGCGGCTCGCCGTGCGCTTTCGGCTGCGCATTGCCGCGGATCGACTCCCGCGCCGCAGCGAGCGCTTCTTCGGACTCTTCAGGTAATCGGCCGGTCTGGATGCCTTCGATCAGCTCGAACGCTAGCCAGTCGAGCCGCGCGGCCACTAATGTCTCTATCAGCTCGAGCAGGCGCGGATCAAGAATTGCCACAGATGCACGCCTCCTCACGCAAGCCCTTTTTTGATCACTGGCTGGAAAGCACCATGGACGGGTGACCACCGCGATCGAGGTTACCACGCCTTCCTGCCTCTTGTCGCGCTGATCTGGCGCCCCTGGCAGCTTTAGTTCGAGTAAATTGAGCTCGACTGGCCACCGTTAGAGCGCATTCCAGTCTATACGCAGACGGCTCAAACGGGGCCGCTTGCGGACGTGCTGCTCTTGAAATTCATACAAGGGGAATCCGACTTCGCTTGGACCGTTCCGATGCAAATTCAATGCAGCGCGCTAGAGCTTAGCCTCGGGGAAATGACCTTTGATTTCCGCGTTGAAAAACCGACCTAGTGAGTCCGCGGTCATCAGACGCTCGTTCATGAACGCAGGCACGTTGAAATATTGATAAATCCCGCCGTGCCTGAATTGGACCTCGAGCGTCTCCAGCTCGGGGTCATATCCAACCTCGGCCAAACTGCCGGAGGTTACAGGCTGTCTTTCCATCAGTTTTCCCCCTCGTTCTCGCTCTTCTCTGGCGGCTTCCACTTCGGATCCTGTGCACGCCATACTGCAACAAGCTGATCATAATCCTCAGTGCCCCGAGGGCGCTTCCAGCTCTCTGCGACGAGCGGGTCTTCGCTGTCCGGGCGACGGTCTTTGGGTGGCAGGGTAATGCGGCAGCGCACTGGCAGTCGCGCAGCTTCGCCGGTTATGATGGCTTCTCCTGTTCGTAGAACCGAGAGGCTGTCGGCAATACCGCTTAGGTTATCGGGCAACGCGGCCTGCACCTTGCTGCGGTCAGTGGAGTTGGTGAGGCGCAACGCAATGAAGGTGCCACATTGGGACAGAATGGTGTCATCAATCTCCGAAGGACGCTGGCTGACGATCATCGCACCGATGCCGAACTTGCGCCCCTCCTTCGCGATCCGCTGGACCATCTCGCGCGCAGGGTTGTCAGCTTCCCGACCAAGATATCGGTGCGCTTCTTCCATAACGACTAGCTGGGGTCGCTTTCGACCACCCCCGTCGTGCGCGCGACCCCAAAAGAGTGCCTCATAGATAATCGACAGAATCGCGCCAATTAAATCAAGGAGAACGGCAGTCGGAATGCCCGAAAGATCGAGGACGGTGATCGCCTTATCGTGTCCGATCCAGCTTTCGAGAAGGGCGGGAAGGTCATTCGCCACGTGACCGGTCAGGTCAGGCTCCCAGTCGCCGGGTTTAAGCAAGAACTCGAACTGACGATCGAGCATACGTGAGCGCATGCGATCAAGCTGCTTGCGGATGCCGAGCACACCGATATTATTCTGATAGGGAGCAGTATTCGTCGTAGTGTGCGGCTGGTAGGTCGGCGGTCGAAGTGTAGCCGCGTTGCCGGGGAGGACGATAGCCGGCTGGGTTTTTGCTTGATCAAGCCAGGTTTTGACCTCTGGATCGATCAGCTCGAGCCACAGACTTCGCAAGCTGTAAGCGATCGGGCTGTCGACGGTCATTGAATTCAAGTCGACGCCCGGCAAATTGTCTGCCTGCGCTATCGTGCTTTTTGCCGTGAAGATCTTGTCGAGGATTGCGGTCGTCGCACGATCGTCCATCTTCCCGCACAGGAAGTTGAGGATTTCGTTCGGCCGCAGTGCCCAGTACGGTATGACGAGTTGCTTCTCGCCGTCTCCAGGCGTGACCCGAAAAATCTCGGCGTTGTCGCCGAGCGCGCGGGCATATTCGCCGTGGATATCGAGCAGGAGGATGCGCGCACTGGGAAAGCCCGCTTCGCCCGGCGCCGAAATTGATCGCAACAAGCTGGCGACGGTCGTTGACTTGCCCGCCCCTGTCGAGCCGAGAACGGCGCTGTGGCGTGTGACCAACTTGTCGAGGTCTAGGCGGACCGGGATGCTCTCCGCGTTCGCGAGTCGCCCCACCACTACCTGCCCGGCAAACTCTGCACCGTAGATCTTGGAAAGATCCTCCTCTGTGACGAGATGCACCTCATCGTTCACGTTTGGATATTGGCTGATGCCCCGCTCGAACGATGCCTCGACAATCTCCCCGACTAGCTGAACGGTCAGCCATCGTTCGCCTCGGTCGAGCGCATCCGTCAGCGTCGCTGGTGTCGCACTTGCTCCAACCTCGGATATAATCGCGTAGAGGTCATGATACCCTTGCGGTATGCGCACGAAGCTACCGACCTGACCGACACGATAGCTCCGTCCTCCAATGATTGCGATGCCCGAGGCCACGCCCTCAAACTGGCGCACGCTTACGGTCGCACCCGCGACAGAGCCGACATGACCGAGAAGGGTTGGAGCGTTCATCAGGCCCCCGTGGCGGTTGGCGGTGGCATTACAGCCGCTGTTGCTGTCGGCGCCGGTGGTATGGGAAAAGCTTGGACCGAGCGCGAAGCCGCGAAGAACCGGGCGAAGGATTCGATTGCGCCAAGGGTGAAGTTTCCGTCACTATCGAGATAGGTCGACCTTATCGGCCCCCAATCCCTATTCGGAAGTTCGACCGGTGCTTTCCATGCACCGCGGATGCCGTTCACTTTGGCCTGGTCACGCGCGTAAACGCTAAAATTCGGCAGGCGGCGCGCGAGATCGCATGCTGGCCCCTCCTCCTCAATAACCTTGTACTGGAACGCGAAGACGCTTGAGGATGGATTCGCTGCGAGCGCTTCATCCAACCGGGCTGCGATATGTGCGTCGGCAAAGGAGAAGCCGATAGAGACCAGCAACGTATCTGGAGTGAGCAAGAACGCACGAAGGCGATCGAGCAACGCTGCGTATGGCGCTTTCTGTGTCTGATCGTATTTGAGATGTTCGGGGAAGACGAGGTGACTTGCCGAGCTTTGGCCCGTCCGGATCACTTCCCCCTTTGGGCTCGCACGCCAGCCGAGTGAGCCATGGAGCTTCCATAGCCGGGTCCATCGCGCGGGAAGGTCGCTGCGCGACACTGATACGGGGTCAAAGAACGGTTCACGGCCGCCCGTGAAGCCATCGAAATACGGCGCTCGCACGGACTCGAACGCCTCTTCGAACAGCAAGTCGTAGTTCGTGGTGAAAATCTCGACAGGATAGTCACGCATTGTGCCCGTGATCCACTTCACGAGATTAGCATAAGCCGATCCGGTCTCCGGCAATCGGACGTCCACGATCTTGCCGATCTCGGTGCAGATCGCTTCGCCGAAAGTGGCAAAGCCCGGGCCATCAAGGTCGTGGACTTTTGCCGATCCGATCACTTTGCTCAAAGAGCGAATTCGAGAAAGGATCGTCTCGATGTCGTGCTGCGCAAGTTCCGCTTTCAGGCCATTGATCTGTTGTTCATAGGTGGGTGCGAGCGTGGTGAGAACTTGATCAGTTAGCCCCACGACCGCTGGGATAAGGGGATAAGTGCCATCAGGTTTCGCCATGCCCGCAGAAGCTCCGGCGCCAACCAACAGCCCGATCCGCTTGCGGCCCTGAGCGATAATCGTCCGAAGTGCAGCCATGTATTGATCAGGATTATGAACACTAACAGTCAACTTAGCTCCCCCGACGCTAGCATTGCACTCCCGCCGCAAGCTACGAGTGCATCATTTCACGATCGATCTCGCGCGTCTATATTGATCGTTTGCGAAGGCTGTCATTATTAACTTGGATCGCTGAAAAACGACGACTTTGACGATCATTTCGTTGACATTGAACGACTGGGATCGGGGTGCACCAATGACAGGCAATATTTTTTAGTGACTACCCAAATGGTCCTGTTGGGAGGCAGGCTAGGTGGTTCATTGCCTGCTCGCCGGAAGCGTGAGTAGCGGCTTCAAAGGACTGGAGAAAGTCGTCCGCACTGGCAATGCAGGTCGCCAGGCCGAACCGTTCGCGGACAATCTGGTCCATTGGGTCATCGATTAGCGAAACATACAGGGCAGGACCGCCGCCACGCCGAGTCAGCACGCGCCGAGCATTTTCATCACGTAGCGAATGGCCCACTATCACGACTGGGCGGCCGCCGATCGCGGAAGCCACATCGTCCCAATATTGATTGTCTTTGCGCGCGCGCGCGGCGTCATCCTCAGTTATAACCAGTGCAGAAGGAAACCCAATCCACCCATCCACCTGAAAGATTGTCACCTCTGACCCGGCACCTCTGATTTCACCGTGCGGGGAACGGACAGTGTACTTTACGTCTTTGGCTAGGCAGGCTCGCTCGAAGAGGTCGTCGTAGTTGGTAGTTACGATGTGGCGGAACGTAGAAACTGCTGCAAGATGCCCCGCTGTCGGCACGGCCCCCTGCGCCGTGTCGAACGCCTGGACAACCGTGCGTTCCAGCTCGGCACGGCCGAAGCGGCGTTCAAGCACCGACGCCACATCGGCGAAACGATGGCGCGCAAGGAGGCTCTCGCCATCCGCATCCAGCGAAAGCCGAGATCCGAACAACTCAGTCATGACCGCCGCTGTAGGCAAACCCGAAGAAACTGACACTCCGGCGCCTGCGAAGAGCACAGGGTCGCGGCCGACGAAACCTTCCGGTAGAGGCACCCTCTCGAAAGCAACGCGAGGCCCTCCGGTCAGGAAGCGAGGCCTAGGTCGCGGCCGAGCCGCCATCTCGCGAAGCAACGAGCTCTGAAAAAGGTCGAGCAAAGTGTTGCCGACCTTTCTGCTGAGTTCGTCAATCCAGTCGAACTCCTGTCGAAATCGGCCAGCCTCCCAATCGCCGACCTCACGCCGGAAAGCATCCCGCGCATTCGCGTCATGGGTATCGCGAGGTGAATCGTAGGAAAGGCGCTTGAAGAATGGTAGAATCGGGAGCCTTAATGAGTTCGCATAGTGCGCCTCCATGTGCGTCACCGACTGGCCCTCTCCCCCTCCAGGTCCAGTGGTTGGGATCCAGCCATAGCTCTCGCCGCTCAACAGAATGAAAAGATCAGACGTATCGATCTCAGATCGGATCACATCCCAACTTGAGCGACCATCCGGATTCATGTCCTCGGCGTTAACGGGTTCTAGGTTCAACATTCGTAGGCGCTCGGCCACTGCTCGCCGCGCGTCACCGAGATCCTTCATCGTGCTACTTACGAACACGCGTAACTTGCTGGACAAGCATTTCCTCCTAAGCTGCACATGCTGCCCCCTCGCGCGCCGTGTCACGACAATTAATGACCGGTTTCGGGATCCTCGCCAAGGTGTTTAAATTTCCGAATCGAAGGCGCGAAGCGGCCATCCGCGCGGCGACCGCGGGAACGTAAGCTTCAGCCCGAAAGCGGAAATTATTTCCGCTTCACACCCCGTATTGACTGATGCCCAAAGCCAGGGCACAAAGGTGGCATCCACGGTCGCTCGCGATGGGAAAACAGAGGGAATTTCAGGGCTTTTCTGCTAAACCTCTGAATTCATGTGAGAATCCAGGTTCCCCAGCCAAACACTTCTAGATAAAAATCAATGCGTTAAGTGACGATCCCTCCGGGGAACTCACGCTTTTCTTGTTGCGTCCCGTTGCGCGCCATTTCCCTTGATTTTCAATGATTTCCCGCCACAGTCGGCAAATCCATGCAACATGTACTGCGACATGCGACATGGTTTTCCAACCTGCTGAAAACGGAGAGGCGGAGCATGGCTGAATTATCCGAGGCGATTACGCCCGGTGCGGTGGTCGAAATTCTGGCAGCGCGGGGAGTGGTGATTTCAGAGCGAACGCTACGGGAAAGGGCACGACGAACGGGCGCATGCCGCATCATAGGACGGACGATGTTTTTCATGCCTGATGACCTCAAGCGGCTCATCGATGCGATGAGGCCGCAAGCCGTGGCTGTAGCGCCGCAAATTGGCAGGGCAATCCAGACAACGAAACCAAGTTCCGCTCTTGAGGAGGCTCGTGCGAAGCTTAAGGCACTGAAAGAACAGCAGAGGAGAAAGACTAAGTGATTTCCCCACAATCTGGCCTATCGTCAGGGGAAAACTGATCTTCCTCGCCGCCCGTAAGGAAACTTACTCGAATCCGACATTCAAGCACACCCTCACCAAAGGGTGGATGCTTGCGCTTCAATCACTCACGCATATGGTAGGGTGATTGTGGCTGCAGGGGTAAATCGGAGAAAACCGAATTATCGTGCGCTTACCAAAGGGCGTGCGGGATACCGCAGCTCTCGCGACCGACCGAGCGGCGAGCCTAAACCTATTTCCACTCAGCCTTCACGTCTCCAAATAGCGCGGACACTGCACGGCCTATATCACGGTGGTGGATATGACCTTTGCACCAATTGGCTTTCTTGAAGTACCCCTTACTTCTAATCATCTTATCAAGATCTGGCATGGTGTAGTTCAATTCGCGGCACCGTGCTCGGATTTGGTCAAGCACGACAACACCGGTGGGCTTGAATAATTTTGGGGCGCGACGAATGCCATGACGTTTAGCCAAATCGCCCACTTGATCCCACGTACGGCCCGGCAGAAGCGCCAAAAGTTTCTCCCTGTCTCCCGCAGGGTACAGGCGCCGCACAATCGATAGCTCCTTTGCCGTGTAGGGAGGTCTTTCTTTTACAACCCCCAGAGTTCTCGCGCGAGTGCGACAAGCGGAGTACGTGCGATGAGGCAACTCTGTAAGTATGGCGACGTAGTTTGGATAAAGACGCTTTATAAGTTCATCCTCAACAGCAGACCAAAGCTTGTCGCCACTCATGTTCACCCCCTCCCGCCTCATCTTTTTCCGCGCACGCTCCCCTGAAGCAACATTTCGAGCGAAATAAGCAAGTGACATGATCCGCACCTCCTCGCTGGAGGAGAGCGCAATCGACCCGCTTTTCCAAATCAAAAGAGTCGGTTTTCCTTGTTTTTCACAGGCTGTCTCCTGGGCGTATCCGGCGGTTTCCACGATAACTTGGGGGATTGCCTGAGGGGAGCCCGAGCAATTTCGAGGAGAGCCGTATTGCAAACTAGTGCGCACGACCAAACGATCGTTAGGAGATGCGAGGACAGCATGGGCGTGTGGAAGCACGATGCGAAAGAATGACCTGCCGACCGATCTAGGATTCTTTTTTCCTCCCGTTGACTCAGATTGGGATCGGAACATATTGAGAACATACCGGCGATGCGGCCGCCAATCTGAAACTCAATGACCAATGCCTGCTGTGGCATAGACACAGGAGAACGAAGACGTGCGCCCGCTTGAAAGACAACGAGAAGAGACCAGCGAGATCGACGAGGCGCTGGCTTGGCACGATGGGAACGCCCGCGCTGCAATTGCCACTCTGCTGGCGGATTGCGCTTATTTGCGCTGGCAGCTTGAGCTTGCCGGGCGGGCCTTGAGTCCCGGCTTTACCCGCGGCTGGCGGCCACACACCGACCGGGAGTGAGAAAGGTGGAAACGTTAGGTGAAGCCTGGGAGGCTGGTTGGGCCGTTTCCGCGGTCTGCCATGGCGGCATGATCGATCTCGGCCACAAAAGTCACAAGAAATGCGACTGGAAACATGAACTGGATATGCCGACGCTGCTGGCCGCGAAAGGGCGGAAATTCCCGGTTTGCGACCTTGCAATGAAAGTGCGCTGTCCGCGTTGCGGCATCCTTGGCCTGCGGCTGATGTTTTACGTTCCGAGTGGGCACGACAGGAAGGTGGGAAGATGAGCAGGCGCAAGGGGGAACTGACCAGCGCTGGCATCGACAGCGGATGGCCGCATCAGATTGCGCGGCTGGCCTCGCTCGGGACGATGGAGCAGGGTGATGTCATCGCGAAATTCTGCTCTAGCTTGTCGCTTTGCCCGCGCGGTCACAGCGTCGTTTGGGAAGCCGAATGGCATCGGGTCTATTGCTTTGCCAAGCTGGAGGATGCGGAGGCCTTCCTGGCTCACTTCGGCGGAGAGTGGTTCGATCCCCGCGATCGTGGCCGAGGTCATAAGTGGCACTTTTGGTATAAGGGAAGGGCAAAGGAGAAGCGGAATGGCAGGGGCAGGTAAATTGATCGTGCTCGCAGCATTCACAAAGACTGACGATGGGAAGTTGGTGCCGGCCTTTGATCCGCGCCAGGTCGACACGGAAGAGCGAGCGATTCGCGAAGCGAGGCTCATGGCGAGCCATTATGCCGGCGTGCTGGCGTGGAGCCGCGATGCAGACCCGGCGCTAGGCGATTATGGCCCGCCGTCGATCCTGTTTCAGGCCGGCGAGATTCCAGTGATGGAGTGAGCCGTGGACCGAGAGGAGGCAGGAAGCCCGACGGGTGCTGTGAACGGGAGGGCATCATATGTCTGCTTGGAAGCCAGCAAAAGGAAAGTCCTTCTTGATTTCATCGATCTGTCGCTGCTGATCCGAAAATTGCGAAATGAAGCTTAGGAGCAGGACATTGACGCTCCAAGTCCGATCGGGCAAGTTGATCTTAACGAACAAATGTCGAATGGGTTAGGGCTATGGCAGAATTCTCAGTGTTTGGCGCCGCTGGCGTCGATATGCGAAACATTGATTTCCATTTAATTTATGGCGCAGATTTAGCAGAGTCTGGGCCAGGCGACTACGAATCTGAGTGGCTCAATTTTGTTGACGCGGTGTCTTACCCGGAAATCGCATATGAATTGCGCGGCTGGTTCGTTTACTCTGTCGATGAACTGACACTAGATGTAGATTTTTTGTCGTCGTCGTATGTTTCCTTTATAAGAGCTTCATGGATGGAAACTGATGATGATCTCGATTTCATTGAGGGACTCTACGAGATCAAAGGATTTGAGCTAAACTACACTTATTTCGACGGGAGCATGACGTCCGAGAGTGTGGCCGAGATTATTTTTCAGTACTCTGACAGGATAGACGGTTCTTCAGGTAGTGACTATCTGATGGGGTACGGAGGCCGAGACACGCTGTTTGGCGACGGGGGCAATGACACCCTTAATGGCGGCAGCGGCTCGGACGTCATGCTGGGCGATACTGGGGACGACGTTTACATCGTCGATTCGTATCGGGACGTCGCGTGGGAATACGAGAATGACGGCCTAGATACAGTCAAAAGCTCCGTAAGCTATGAACTCTCAAACAACGTCGAGCGCTTGATCCTTACTGGAATAGAGGACGCGGATGCTACGGGTAATGCTCTTGCGAATTCCCTGGTAGGCAATGTCGCGAACAATGTCCTGGACGGCAAATCTGGTGCCGACACAATGTCCGGCGGCAAGGGCAACGACACCTATGTCCTCGACAACGCCGGCGACGTCGTGATCGAGGCTGCGGGAGGCGGCACGGATTTGGTTAAGTCCTCGGTCAGTTGGACCATGGGCGCCAATGTCGATAAGGTAGCCCTGATCGGTTCAGCGAACATCAGCGCCGCCGGAAATACCCTCAACAACACCATGCTCGGGAACACCGGCAACAATTCCCTCAACGGCGGCGCAGGCAACGACGCGATCGGTGGTGGCAACGGCAATGATAAGCTCTACGGCGGGCTCGGCAACGATATGCTCACGGGCGGAGCAGGCAAAGACACTTTCGTTTTCCATACTGCTCTGAACGCGAGCACAAACATCGACAAGATCACGGACTTCAGTCGTGCCGATGACGTGATGCAGATCGACAATGCGCTCTTTCTCGGCCTTGCGGCCGGCCAATTGGCGTCAAGCATGTTCAAGGATGTCACGCTGGGGCCGAAGGACGCCAGTGACCGCATCCTCTACAACTCCGACACCGGGAGCCTGTTCTTCGACCGTGACGGTTCTGGAAGCACGTACGCCGCGGTGAAGTTCGCGACGTTGTCGGGAACACCAACGCTGACAGCTGCTGACTTCTTTGTAATCTGAGTGGTGCCTTAGCAATAGGACCGCCGTCACGCGTCGCCCAATGGCGGCGTTTGCTCTGATCGACAACTAAGGAACTATCGGGCGCTGACGATCATGGTTCAGGCCGGCGAGCTAGCGGAGATTGAATAATGCGGCGCACAGGGAACAAGCGGCGGCGATCACGGTTGCTGACGCGCGGTCGCCCGGTACCCACTGAGCATTTGGTCCCCCAATCAAAGACCGCACTGGAGCCGCTTCACGTCCCTGGGAGCGGCTCCTTTCTTTTAACTGCTACGCAGCTACATATGTGGTGCCTGCTGCGACGCAGGCCGGGAGCCGTGTAACGTGTCGGCACGAGCGTTGCGCGGCTCCCGTCAAGGAAGCCGATCAAGACTAGGCCAACGAACGAACCCACATGGTTGAAGTATGACTATCCGTCCGGCAACACGAGATGACTTCGACGCGCTTTGTTCAATCGATTCCATCGCGGAAAGGGACGCCGCTCGGCGGCACAGTATCCTTGCTTGGCTAAGATCAGCAGAATGTCATATCGCCGAGTCCAACCGGACTGTTGCTGCATACGGGGTGTTGACTTACCAGTTCTTTGGCTATCCCTTCATCGAAATGATTATGGTGGGGGAAAAACACCGCCGTAAAGGGCTCGGTGAGGAACTTGTTCGGCACTTCCAATCCAAGACTACCGGTGCAAAATTATTTAGTTCGGCCAACGATTCCAACCGTCCAATGCAGGCGCTTTTTGGCAAGTTAGGATTTGTGCAAAGTGGACGGATCGACAATCTCGATGAAGGCGATCCCGAGCTCGTGTTTCTTTACCGGCGAAACCCCGATTTTTAGTGTGGAGTGCTGCAATGGCCCGACAGCGGCCGCGGCGCGGAGGGGGTTCGCGGAGGCGCCTGGAGGGAAATGACGTGATTGCAATTGGAGTGCAGACGGGTGGGCCAGAGCATAAGGAATCGGCGATTAGAAAGGCGCTGGCAACTGCGATGGGGGTGGCTGCCAGAGTTCGAGAGACAAACTACAACGATGGCTCAGAGACTTGGATCAACCCTATCTTCATCGTTCCCGGTTCACTATTGAACCCAGACTTTGAGGGGTACAAACTTGGCCACTTCTCTAAGAAGGAAAAGGGGTTAGTCGTCCAAATCGCTGTCCCGCAAGCGGTCGCTAATGGGGAGAATATCAACTCGTTCATAGGAAGTTCGCTGCGTGAAGCAGTGCGGCTAGCGGCGGCTCGTTTCCAATCGAAGAAGCTCAGCTTTTCCACGCTGAAGGCAGAAAAAATCATCCTCTCCATCGAAGCCGAGTTGTCGTAAATTAGGTTGACCACCGCGCGGAGGCCGTTTCTGAAGGCAGCGAAAGAAGCCGGGGTGTTCATCCGCTAGCCTCACCTTTCCCGCTGGCGATCCTGTTTCAGGCGGGTGAAATTCCGGTGATGGAATGCTGTAGATTGTTACTCATACATTGAGGCGGCAACAATCAGTTTGGCAGCGTGGGTCCACGGGTTAGTGTCAGCAGGCCTCTGCCAGTCGTTTACCCACGCCGACATTGCCTCTAAAAAATCATCGAGCTTGATATTTTGCCAACCGTCGGAATCAAATTTCAATTCTTCACGCATTTGCGCCAGGAGTGCAATAAACCCATGTTTGTCGTGAACTTCATCTGCTGTCATGTTGACCCTCTCGCCAATCGAAGCCTAGCACGCGAGCCTAAGTCCATGCCAAGATTTATGAGTTTGTGACCTAGTCAGCCGTCGAAGCGCTCTTGCAAGAACTGCCTGCCACGCCTTAGCGCGCTGTCGATTGTTTCCCCGTCCCACGAGAATTCCAGAAGTTTCTGATGGAAATCTTTCGTAACGCTCACGATGATCACGCCGGGCTTAGTCCTTGTGCAACTCCCATCGTACCCGTAGCCATCGTCTGTCACTTTGCCCGAAAACATCGCGTCAACGTGGCGCTCGACGGTCCTGCCGATAGGTTCCCAAGTATGATCCGTGACCAGGATACTGACCTGCTGATCATAATATTCCGCATCAAAGGCGACAGGCGCCCGGTCCCGGCGTGACCACTCCACCGACGTAGGAGTCCTCCTGACATCGACGACGAAGTCATCACATCCCATGCAACCGCACTCGCAGCGGCCTATGGTGAGGCGACCCTCGTGTCCTTTCATGAGTTGCTTAACAAGGTCGGGAGGATCGAGACCCAAATGGTCGTCTCCGATCCAGTCCACACCATCGACGATCAACCTCACCTCGTAGGTGTTGTCTTCGTGATTAGGGAGGATCCGATAGGACAGGCTGCTCATAGTGCCTGACGGTACAGACATGATTCCACGTCTGCAATGGGCCGAAAGCGGCCGCGGCGCGGAAGGCGTTTTTCGAGGCGGCGGAAGAGGCAGGGGTGTTTGTTCGCGATTATTACTCCCCCACGCGGCCCAGCGTGCGGCAGGGGTTGTGCGAAAAGTAAATGGGAATCCAACCGGTTTGCCGAAATACAGACGCTCCGTTGCCAGCCGTTCGGAGGCAATGTGCTTAGCGGTCTCCACACGCCCGCGCACGTTCTCGATCGGATAGGTGATCCCTAGCGCGGGCAGCGCCTTCACCCAGCACGATTCGTCGGTAAACGGGTCATCGTTCTCATCGACGCGCGCGATGTAGGAGAATGCCCTGTCGTCCTGTATCAGACCCTCCGCAACGCGCTGGTAGAACAGCGAACGCTCGGTTGCGAACGTCTGATCCGCTGCCGGCGTGTTCGTCCCGAGCATCAAAAGCGGATCCCCGGCCATCTTGTCGATCGCGGCCTTCCAGAGGTCGACGGCCTTTCCCGTCTTCATTTCGTGGATCTCGTCACCGAATACCGCAATGGGCTTTGGTCCGGAGATCGTGTCACCTGTCGCAACCGGGAGGAATTTCGCCTCCATGCCCGGGACTTCGATCTTCCACGCGTTGTCACCGACGCCGCGAATGATCACTGTCCCGCGGCTTTCCAGCGTCTCGCCACCCTTGCCGGGGATTTCGGCCCGGCAGAGCGCCACGGCATCCGAGAACAGAACTTTCGCCTGATCTTTGTCGGTCGCAATGGCGTAAGCCTCAGCGCGCTTTACACCACAAAAGCCGATCATGTAGACGCCAATCGCGCCCATCAGCGGCGACTTGGCCTGTCCCTTCCCCGTCTCGATCCAGGCATGCCGGAAACGGCGGGTGCCGTCTTCATTCCGCCACCCAAAAAGTGACCCGACAACGAATGTCATCCACTCGAGCAGGTGGAAAGGCTGCCCCACCTTCGCCCCGGCCGTCACCGTGAACATCGCCGGGAAGAACCGCAGCGCCCGGCCCGCCTGCTCCAGATCGAACTTGAGCCCCCGCTTGTGGCCGTCATTCAGGTCGTTGAGGTGGCGCTGGCATGCGGCACGGACGAACCGGCCGGCGATGATTTCGCCCTTGATGACCTTACTGGCGTAGCCCGTGGTTGGGTCCAAGGAACTCGTCGGCGGCAGTAGAGCCGGCGGCGGGCTTTTTCGCGCTCGCTTTGACTGCTGCTTCACCGAACATAGCCTTTTCCAGTTTCAGCATCCGCTCGTTCAGCTTCTCGCAGGCGCTCCAGCGGTAATTGAAATACTCGCCGCCCTCTTCGCCCTTCAGGACCGGGCCTTGCTGAAACGCCATCGGATAGAGGTTTTCGAACTCGACTTTCGCCCGGACGTACCGATCGGCGCGCGCCAGGTTGGCGGCCGTCGCGGCATCAAGTTCCTTGAGCGCGGCGACGGTCTCTTTCCAAAGTACCTTCGCCAGTTCGGCGGCACCTTCGTCGTCTTGGAAGACGCGCTCGAAGGCCGGTTGTGCGATTTTGACCACCCTACCCCCCTTTCAAACTGATTTCAGTGCAAATGAAGGAGCGTCACGGGTCTGGGAAAGAGCGCCCTGCTTTAAAAATCGGGGGGGTGGCCGCGTAAGACGCTGTGGTTTAGGGCTTCCGCCCCTTCGCCTTGCGGCCACCCTTCTCCTTCGGTCTGTCATCCTGCTTGGCGGGAGCATCGGCCGGCTGGTCTGCCTCAGTGCCCTTTACCTCCACACCCTTGGCCCTTGCGATCGATGCGCCGCGGGTGATGGCGTTCGCCAGCTCGTGGTCGACGACAATGTCTTTCGTCTCGATGCCCTTCTGCCGCGCCTCGATGGCGTTGCAGTAGACGATAGCCTTGGGCTGCGGTGCCATGGTGCGCCAGTAGGCCAGCGCTAGTTCAAGCTCTTCGTTCATGGCTGGCTCACTTGATCGGAGCGGCGACGTCTGCGCCGTTGCCCTTCGAGTTGTCGAGAACGATGGCGCTGAATACTTCGTTCACTTCGAGGCGCTGCTCGTCGAACCATCGCGGCTCCTTGTCGGACTGCGGGCTCAGCAGGTACTGGTCGCAGCCGGTGATGTAGTTTACGCGGCCGGTGATGATACCGGAGAAACCGGTGATCACGTCCTTTGCCATCATTCCAAGTCTCATGCCGGGCTCCTGTTCCAAGGGTGGTCGGGATCGATGGGCCGGCCATTCTCGTCATGGCCGGCGATATAGCCGCGGTGCGTGGCGCGCTGGATGTCGCCGTCATGGCATTCCTTGCATGTCGCCATGATGTTCTCGCGATCGAGGAAGAGCTTCAGGTCGCCCTTGTGATCCCGCTTGTGGTGAGCGACCGGTGCATTCGGCGCATTGCCCTTGCCAATGAGGGAACGACCACACCCAGGCCATTGGCAGGTGTAGTCGTCGCGAAGGAAAACCGCCTTGCGGAGAGGCTGCCAGGCCGGGTGATTGTAGAGCGCCCGGTGCTCTGGCCTGTAACGCTTCCTCACGCGTTGGTGAGCGCCGCGCTCATGATAATCTTGCCGTTGGGCAGGATCACGCCAAGATAAGCGGCCTCGGTGCCGGTGTCGGTCCACGTCAGGTCGATATCGCCATCCGCTTCGGACACGGCCTTGAACAGCTTCTTCGCGACGATCGGCAGCAGCGCGCCATCGGTGCCGATGGCAATGCCGGTGGAGCCGCCGGTCGCGACGAACGCATCACCGTTCGCATCGGCAAAGACGGCGATGTCGACGGCGGCGCGCATGGCGAGGTCTTTGCCCTGCCCGTCCTTCAACTGGATGGTGACGGCGCGGACGTTGGTGTTTTCGGCACCGACGACAATCGAAGCGCCAGCAACGGCACCGCCGAAGTCGACGACATCATTCGGGCCGACGATGAGCTTATGCGGATTGGGGCGACGGATGGTCATCGGTCGTTCTCCTGTCGGGATTGAGGATTGGCCGGTTATGCCGGGACTAGGCCGTCAGCATCGAGCCAGTGATCAGCGATGCGGGCCAGCCCCTTGCCGTCAGGCTGTACGACCTGGGCGTCGACGGTGCCGGTGATACCGGTGATGGGGCAACGAAGGTTCATTCCGATCATGTCGGTTTCCTTTGCGGGTTCGCTTGTGCTTGGGGGAACGATGGGCTGGTGGGCGTGATGGCATCGCCTATCGACTCCCGTGCAATTTCGTTCCATCCTTCCTCGCGAAGCATCGGATACACTTGGAGGGGATGGAATGAGCAGCAATCTGACCGACGCGAAGACGTATTTTGAAGGTCTAGTGTCCAAGCACAAAGCAGAGATCGCCATCCTCGACCTTGGACGCACCAAGCAAATTACCAGCGACAACGCGGGTGGATGGGTGGACACTGCCCCTGAACTTCGGGCGCTGTATGAGGCGACTTTGAAGCACTATGAAGACCAACTGGCCTACGTGAACCGCGAGCTAGCCGCCGGCAAGGAATAACTTCCGCTGAGAAGCCGGACGGTTAAGCCCCGCTCTCGTTTCAGGCAGGCAGTAGCGAACCTCAAGACAACCCGAGGACGTGGCGAAGCCTCTCAATTGCCTCGTCCGAGCACCACTACCGTTTCGCTTTCGCCATGGCCGTGTCAAAGTCCCGTCAAATGGAGGAAGCGATGACCATCAAGCCTGTGAAATTTACCGTGAAGCAAACTGTTATGGTTGATGGGCACGAGGTCAGCGACGGAATCTATGTCGGGCAGAAGTTGTCCGATACCGAGATCGAGCGTTCAATGAGCCGGAATGCATCCTATTTCCTGCACTTCGCACCGCCGAACGCTGAAGACGACCTGGCCCTGGTGCGGCGCTTCGATCTCGACGTCACCGAGTATGTGCAAAAGGGCCAGATCGTCGTCACCTAGGCTACGCGCAGATTGCAAGGCCGCACGAATGGTCGATGTGAACGCAGGCAATTTACCGACGCGCGGACGGAGTGGACGCCCACCAGTTTTGAATATTCCTAGGCACCCGTATCATGCAGGCTCCTTGACGCTGCCGACGATCGGTAGGAAAATGGTTTCTTAACGCCGTCTGCAATCGCGCATTGCATCGCTTCGTGGCTAACCACTAGGTGGAACCCATGAGTAACAGCGAAATGCCTCCAGACCGCCGAGGTCGCCGTCTAGTTCACTTTGCCCGAGAGGAAACCCTTGTGTTCCTCATCGCGGGCGGCGCGGCAGTTGCCTATTTGGTTATCGCCTTCGTCATAGGCCCCTAGCGTCGACGTCCATAATAGCTTGGAACATCGGAAACGCGCGAGGGTTAGTGTTCAGGAGGAACTCCTGATGGACCCCGATGCGCGCTTCAACCATGAACTCGCCACCTACGTCATCGTGAACGTCACTCTCTCCGGACTGATCGCTTTGGGCTTCTGGCTGACTTGATTGGTTCCAGGCCCACGCCAGCATCGTACGGCCGAAGGCGTCCAAGAGGAGAGATTACCCGAGGTTATGCTGATTCCTCTGTGCTGGAGAGAAGGCGGTGGTAGCTGTGCCACTTACGAATTCGTTTCCTAGGCCACCTGAATAGGCGTAGACTGAGGCATCATCAGCTTCCCCTGGCACGCTGTGACAGAGAGTTATATCGCGCTCCCGCCCATGGAGAAGCGCTATGCCTAGATATTTCTTCCACGTATTGGACGGCCGAGCAGCGATCGACGACAAAGGCCTCTTTCTTGCCAACGAAAGTCAAGCTCGGGTTGAAGCGCTTCGCGGCGCCAGTGAGATGCTGGCCGACGAAGAGATGAACATTTGGCTCGGAAACGAGTGGATGATGGCTGTCGTAGACGACGGCGGAAACGTCCTGTTCAAACTGAAGTTTTCAGTCGAACTCTTGAACCGCCCTGTAGCACTTGCTTCCTAGGCCAACTGCGCTTCGGGAGGCTTTCCCAACACGAGGAGTGAAGGATGCCTGCCTACTTGATCTGCTACGATGTTCAGAAGGTCGACAACTACGGTGCGATTGCGGAACAGTTGCGAGAATGGAAGTCTGTCCAGCCTATGGAATCACTTTGGCTTTGCAACGTGCACTACGATGCCGTGACAATCCGTAAACTTCTGAAGCCACTTATTGGCGATAACGAGGGCCTTTTCGTCTGCGAAATCAAACCGTCGAGCGATTGGGCGGGTCTGAAAGTGCATAACGCCGTCACAGCTTGGGTCCGCGCGAACATCGGGCAATAACCCCTCACCTTCGGCGCTTCCGAATTATGAGACCGGCGACTTACCGTTTGTCCTGCCTGCTGAACTGAAAAAAGGGTGCATTTCCCCTATCGCGCCGAATGCAATCGTTCGGCTATGGGACCGGCAGCTGTCCAGCGCGAAGCATGGAGGGCGCAAGGAATTCAGTCATCCCGATTGGGAAAATAGACCGTTTTGCGAAATTCATCAAGCGCTTCATCATGCTCCAGGCCATCAATTGCGGAGATTATTCCCAAAATTCTCTTTCGGGTGGGCTTTGGCAGGTTGCGAATGCACTCGTCAGCATAGGTTCGGAGCGATACAGTTCGCCCGCGCCCCTTCGGCAAGTGCCGCCCTAGATCTGCATTGAGCGTCTGCCGGCGCTTAAACCGCGCCTCCTCGACGTTCTGAGCTTTCTGGAAAAGGAACGCCTGGTGCCGATCGAACATCGTGAGCATCAAGAACCGAACATCCTCTTCCGAAATGGTCATCGGCCGGTCAGCAACTGACACCACATCGATCACGCCTTCGATCTTGCGGATGGCCTCGAACCCGCAACCCGGATCGCGCCGGATGAAGGCATAGCCGACGAGGAAAGGCAGGCGGCGGGATCGAAGCTTGCCGCCACGGTGTGGACGCCGCTCCTGCCAGAAGGCGGGCATGTAGACGTCTATCCTCTTCTCCCGAAGGTTCCGTTCCACGATGGTTTCAGCCACCCGATAATCCGGCGCGTCATGTATCTTCGCCGCCATCTTCTGCGCGCCAGGCGCAACCCGGACGGCATACCATTGCTCGGCGCGTCGACCCGAAAGCAGCAACGACTGCCAGTCGACCGTGACGGCGAAGCGCTTCTGCACGTCCGTCGTCACGATGGTGATCTCTTGCTCCTCCTGCACGGCCGGCAGGACGCGCCCCTTGTGGAAGCCAGCGGCGCGGACGGCGGCGTGGGACTGATCGAGGGTAAAGCCCTGGTCGATCATCTTCCAGCCTGCCATGCTGTCGGGAATGACGACGGCGAATCCAGCCTGTGCGCCGATCGGTTTCACGGTCTCTTGGTTGCTCTGCATTCAATCAGCCTCTTCAATCAATGATCAGTGTGAAACGCGGTTTGGCGAAGCGACCAGCGTCTTGGCCGAAAAACGAGATCCTTCGCGCTGGCCGGACATCACAAGCTTTAGGCACGCATCGGGCGGCCGTGACGTTCGCGGCGTCTTCGGTAATAAACAGCTGGTCTGCCCAAGCCGTGCGCTGACCGGCATCGTCTTCCACGACGATGGCAAAGCCCTCTTCCACGCCCCTTCCGAGCGGGTCTAAGGTCCCATCACGTAGGCGCTGAAGCCTCACCCTACCGAGCATGAGAATCTCCTTTCCGATCGCGTCTTGATGAGGTTGCGGCGCTCGGCTGTCAGCTTCACCCATGCCGGCCGCCAGTTCGTGACCTTGGTGATGATCCTCGAAATTCGTTCGGGCGGATCGATGCAGAACCAGTCGCCGGAGGCGTCGAGGAAATACCGGCGCTGGTCCGCGTCGAAGCTCCCGACGAGGTCGGAGAACAGTAGCTCGCAGATCGTGCCATCCGGCTTGGCTTCCTTCATCGGGCGCCACGGATTTGCCCGGTCGTATGTCTCTCGGGCTTTGCGCTCTGCGATGGTCATTCAGCAGCTACCAAAGAATTTATAGGCGTGTGCACGAGCGCCTTCTTGAAACTGAAAAACCGAGGAAATAAATCGTCGTCGGGCGCTGAATCACAGCGCCGTCCTTGTTGATCACCAACGTTTTCAGTGAGGTAGCAATGACCTTGAAGCTGTTCGACCGACCAGTCTATCTGAAGGAACGCAGAGACCTGATCCGGGAAATAACGTCGCTTGAGGATGCGATCGACTTTCTCGAAGAATGGCCCGCACGCGATCGTGACATAGTGCACGATGCGACCTTGAAGACCTGCTATATGGCGTGGGACGGACATAAGCCGTTGAAAGTTGCGCGCGACGCAATCCGATCCTTCGGCAAAAGCAAGGGCATCCTGGTAAAGTCGCCCGGGATTCAGCCATGGATGATCAGAACGCGATCCGGCGGCGGACGCGTTTCCACATAGTTGAGTTGTGGCGCTGGAGAGGCTGCAGGATGCGGCCTCTCGTTCCAGCCTCGGCGTCGCAACTCCGAGCATCGTATGCGCAAGCTGGCTCATCGAGCTATCTCCATCTCGATCCAGTTGGCGCCGTCGGTCGGTTCAAGGAGGTGCGCAGGCGCAGCACATCCGGCGTCGCCGGGGCGTGGACCCCATGCGGTCGGCCATTCGTTTTTCTGGCGGGCATAGTCGATGCGCTTCAGCCAGCGGTCGTCATCGATCGGGACTGGCGGCTGCGATGGGGCGGCGGCATCGTCCCAAGGCTGAGCGTTCAGCCAACGCGCGGCGTGCCGAACGAACTGGGGCTCTTTGCCTTCGACTTCCCGGGAGTAGGATTTGAGGGCATCGAGAATGATTTCGAGGGGGGTCAGCGATCGAGCTTTGGCGAAAGCCTTCAGCGCATCCTGCTTGTCCACTTTCCGGGGATAGACCGGCCAGAACTGCTTTTCGAATTCAGTCCTGATTTCCTCATCGACCATCGCGCGCTTGCCGCGTGATGAGGGAATATCTTTTTTATTATCTGTATCTGTATCTGTCTCTGTCTCTGGTCTAGCATCCGCTTGCGCAGCGCTAGCAGGCGCTTGCATCGTGCTAGCAGGCGCTTGCAGATTTTCGAGAAAACCACATGAAATCAATGGTTCGAGCTTCGGCACCTTATCGAGGTACGCAACTCGCTTGAGGTATGCCGGATTGTTCGGCACTTCGCCGTTATTCCGCGACGCGATGAGCATGCACACAATTGCTAGCAGCTTGCTAGCATCGTCTAGCGTCACCCAATCCTCGCTAGCGAGCAGCGCGAAATGGAGCTTGATCCACGGCGGATTGCGGTCTTTGTAGTGCTGGAATTGCTCCCAGTTCCTGACCCTGAGATTAGCGGCCGCCATCAATGCCTCACTGCATTTCGGACAGCCGAGCACGCGACGTCGACGAACAGGTCAATGGTCTTGACCACGCCCATGCGCTGCTTGGCGATGATGAATTCAAGCTTGTTCTGGCAGTCGACGAGGCGGTCTATCCGATCGGCCTCTGCCTCCGCGTTCTTGCCGCGCTCACGTTCGAGGTAATAGGATTCGCGATAGAGGAACGCGACCGTGTCGGCATCCTGTTCGATGGAGCCCGAATCTCTAAGGTCGGAGAGCATGGGCCGCTTGTCCTCACGGCTCTCAACGCCGCGGGAGAGCTGCGACAGGGCGACGATAGCCAGCCCTTCGTCCCTGCCCATGTTGCGCAGGCCAGCGGAAAGCTCGGCAACTTCGTTGACACGGTTACCGGAATACCGGCCCGACGCGGACAACAGTTGCAGATAGTCGACGACGATAAGGTCGAGCGTCTGCCCAGCGCGCGCAGCATCCTCCCGCATTCGGTCGATCTTGACGCGCAGATCCGACAGCGTGAGGCCAGACTGCTGCTCAATCCAGAGAGGAAGCTTTTCGCGGTCTTGGTTGGCGACGATCAGGGCGTCGAAGTCTCGCCGGGACACGCGGCCAGTGATCAGATCCGTGTATGGGACCTTCACGTTCCAGTCATAAGCGATATCGGTTATTGCCCGCTTGACCAGCGTTTTCGCTTCCATCTCCAGGGAGATGAAGCCCACGCCCTTGCCGGATTTCGCCGCCTTGATCGACGTCGACAGCGCGAAGGCGGTCTTGCACATGCCGGGACGCGCGCCGATGACCACCATCTCGCCCGGATGCATGCCGCCGGTGGCGTAGTTGATATCGGTCAGGCCGTAGGTGATGCCGGTAACGCCGCCGCCCCGCTCCATCGCAGCTTCAATCTCGACCAGCGCCGCGTCAGTCGCCTCGTCGATCGAGAAGCGCGTCTTGCCGCGGCCACCGGCCTTCATGCCAGAGGCAATCTCGTCGAGCGCGCGTGTGGCGTCGCGGATCAATTCCACGGCACCGGCGGCGGGGCTTGCCGCCGCACTGGCGACAATCTCGGCTTCTTTCTTGACGGACACCCGCGCCCATTGCTGGATCAGGTTTGGTATCGTCTTGCTGAGGCCAGCGGCACCGTAGACAGTGTTCGAGGCGAGCTGTGCGAGGTAGGCTGACAGCGGCATCTTCACCAGCTTGGCCCACGCCTCGGCCTCTGCCGGCTCGAAAAGCTTGAAGACAACGGCAAGCGAGACGGCTTTGAACCGCTCGTTCGCGGTCAGCATGTTCTCGAAGATGCGGCGGTGCAGCGGCTCAAGGAAATGGTCCGGCTTCACCCGGCTCTGCGCCGCAGACAGGTGACCGGCCATCAGGATTGCGCCGAGCACCTCCATCTCGAGTTCAGGGACGAACCCGGCGCTTTCCAAGTCGACGCCGGCAGTCATATCGTGCCCTTTGCGCAGAAGAGGCGAACGAACTCACCATATGCTTTGCCTGCAACGAGAGCGTCGTTGAAATTCCGAGTGTCTTGGGCTTTGGCGGCGGCCTCGACGTACTTCTTCCAGGCCGCCTCCTGCCGCGCCAACTCGCGGTCCTTGAGGATGATGACGTTGCTCACGCGCGCACCCTCCGCAGAACTGGCACCTTGCGTGCCTTTGTTACTGCGTCGCACTCGTCGACGGCGTGGTCTATCCAGCCCTCCAGTTCGGAGCGGCGGAAGCTTTCGATGGCAAGGCTTCTCATGTCGACGCCCTCCCGATGACGGAGAGCGTGGCGTCGATGAAGCGCGTCATCTCGCCGAAAATGCCCGCCTCTTGCTTTCGGAAAACATCAAGCGTGTTGTCTGCCGTGAGCGCCGCGGCCTTGAAGGCAATGCCGGCCATGGTGAAAGCTTCGGCATACGACACGGCGCGTGATGCCCGCTGCTGTTCATTTTTCGCGGCGTTGATGCGCTGAATGTATTTCTCAACGCCAGAGGCCTCGCGCAAGCGTGCGGTTTCGGCATAGTAGGCTTGGGATAGCGGCAGTTTTCTCCGATATTTTGCGAGCACCTTTTGTTGTTCTTTCTGGTGCCTAGCCTGGGCGGCCGGCGTCCGGCCTTTGCGCGGGATTTCCCACGCCGTGATGACACGCTGGATTCCCTCGGGCGTTTCGACGCTGAAGCATGCCACCGGAGTGCTCTCGCGCATCTTTCGGGTCATCCGCGCAGTCAGGTCAGCGGTTGGCCGACGTATGAACCGGCCAGCTATATCCTTCTCCGCAGTTTTGCTGATCAGGCTGAAGCTGCGATCTGCGTTGGTGCCTCCCAGGATTTCCTCCGGCGCTGACGGCCAGCGGTGGCGCCACTCGTCGACGAGCCATTCAAGCGCATCTTCTGCTGTGGCGACTTCCGCGCACGCCGCGACAAACCTCTCGTATGCCGCCAAAAGAGCGGGGTTTTCCTGCGCGATCGTCGGCTCTATGCACGAATTTGCAGTAGCGGTGGCTGCCGGGATCGTGCTGGCGACAATGCCGGAAATCCCGGCGATGAACCTGCGTCGAGTCGTTTTCATGACAGCGCCTCCAGCTTCCGCTCCACTGCAAGCTGAGTGTCTCTAACCATAAGCGCGCCCATTTCGAGGACGTGTTTGATGTCCTGCCGGACGACCTCGCCGACTTCATCGCTCCATTCCTCTGCGTCGTTCAAGGCGAGCGCGCACACGGTGAAGAGGGAGGAGAGATTGGCGATCTGATAGACCACATCGTCACGCTGATAGGCTCCGGGCAGATGCCCGAGCGGGCTTGCCGCCGCTGGCGCGGCCGTGGTATCACTTGTGCTGTTCATATCAATTTCCTGCCTGGGGGATTGGGTTGAGCCATGGCTCGGAACCGTTGGCGCGGTTGCCGGGCCTTTCTCGTTCTGGAGTTCCGCCGCCATCCGCGGTACTTGGCGGAATGACGGTTTCACGCTGCGTCCTCCATGAAGAACGCGATGAGCTTGGCGCGGGAAATCACCCAACGGCCATTCACCTTTTTCGCGGGAAGTTGCTCCTTTTCGAGCATGTCGAAAGTCGATCGCGTCGTGCGGCCGATGACCTTTCCGATTTCCTCGGCGCCCCAGATCAAATCCAGCGCGCCGGCAATTTCCGCAGATTTCGCCATACAGCATAACCTTTCGTTAATGACATCACGGTAATGTAAATTACGGTGATTTCATTGCGCGTCAAGCGAAAAGAAATTACGGTGATGTACTTATTGTGGAGAGGCGTTTATGGCGAAGGCTGGTAGGGGCTCGGATCAATTCCCATTGCGTTTGCCGCCTGGGATGCGTGAGCAGATCAAGCAAGCGGCGGAGGCCAGTGGCCGGTCGATGAATGAGGAAATCCTTGACGTTTTACGTGAGTATTTTCCTCAGCAACCGGGGATGGAGGAAATTCTCGATGAGATCGCGTACACCGTCCAAATATTGGAAGCCCTCAGGGTCGAAGAGTCGTCAGATGGACTCACGTCAAGCGACAAAATCCAGATTGTCCTCGGGAGGTTAGACGAAGCAAACGACAAGCTGAAAAAGTTCTTCGGAGAAAAGCAGCCGTCCGTTGTTAAACTAGACAAGGAGGTACACGCAAATGTAGAGCAACTCATGAAAGAATGGGACATTTCGTTCGAGGGAAGTCTTGATGGCGTGATTAACGGCCTAGTCCAAATGAGCGTCGACCGCGTTTCACGCCGGGAAGAAAGTATTCGAATAGCTGTAGGCGAAGGCGACGCTCGGCGCATTGTCGAGCTAATACCGCCATGGGAAACCAGTCCCAGGAGCGGGGAATAATGTCAGTCCGCAAGCGTGAATGGACGACACCAAAGGGCGAGGCGAAATCCGCTTGGGTGGTCGATTACTTCGACACGGCCGGAAAACGGCGCCTGAAGACTTTCAGACTGAAGAAAGAGGCCGACCAGTTCGCCGCCACGGCGAGCGTCGAGGTGCGCGAGGGAGTGCACGTAGCGGATAGCGCGACAATTACCATTGAGGAAGCCGGGAAGCTTTGGCTAAAGTCCGGTGACGCTGCAGGCCTTGAGCGGACATCAATCGATCAGCGCAAGCAGCACCTTAACCTTCACATCGTGCCCCTGGCGAGCGCGGTAAAGCTCACGAAGGTGACGGCACCGTGGGTTCGCTCATTCCAAGATGATCTTCGAGAGAATGGCCGTTCCGCAGCAATGGTGAAGCGCGTGACCGTGAGCCTCGGTAGCATCTTGGCAGACGCGCAGGGCCGGGGCTTGGTTGTGCGGAATGCTGTCCATGAGCTGTCGAAGGCCAGATCCGGAACGAAAAAGTCGGAGAAGCGCTCGAAGGCCAAGCTGCGCGTCGGCATGGATATTCCGACGAACGCAGAAATCCGGCGGATCCTTGACACGGCTGCGGGAAGATATCGGCCGTTGCTGGTAACGATGATCTTCACGGGTATTCGGGCAAGCGAGGCGCGCGGGCTCCGTTGGGAGGACGTCGACCTCGGAAAGGCGCAGTTGCACATTAGGCAACGAGCCGATCGGTACGGCGAAGTCGCCATGCCAAAGAGCGAGGCAGGTCAAAGAACCGTCCCCCTACCCCCGATGGTCGTGAACACGCTGAAAGAATGGAAACTGGCATGCCCAAACAGCGAAGCGGGATTGGTATTCCCGAACGCGGCCGGCAACATCGAATACCACCAAAACATGCTCCAGCGTGGATTATGGCCGACGCAGATCAAGGCAGGCATGGGTGTTCCGACAGGGAAGTTTGACGAGAAAGGAAACCCGATCATGGCGCCGAAGTATTCCGGCTTTCACGCGCTACGCCACTGGTACGCAAGTTGGCTGATCAATCGGAAGTCGGACGGGGGCTTGGAACTGCCGGCGAAGACCGTGCAAACTCGGATGGGCCATAGCTCCATTCAGGTGACGTTCGACACCTACGGTCACCTGTTCCCGTCGACGGACGAAGGGGCGGAAATGGCTGCCGCGGAAATGGCCCTCTTTGCGATCAATGCAACATGAGTGCAACATGCTGCGTTTTTCAGAAATAAAACCAGCATTAAATTAAACACTCTGACTCCGTTAATCTTGGTTCGAATCCAGGTTCCCCAGCCAACCTCTTTTTTTTCAATAGAAACAACTACTTGAAAAATATTAGCAGCCGCTAAGTGTTAAACCTGCGCGGATGATCCACACGGCTCATCTCGTGAACGTGCGCTACCCTTGCGAATCCTGTGATTCCCGCTCAACCTGCGATCGGAGTATTGGGGGGGGGCATGGATTTCATATCTTGGTTGCTCGCGCTGATCGGAATCGGTAGCGACCGCGCCATGCACCAGAGCGACCGGCGAGCAGAAGTGGCAAGGCTGAATGCTGAAGTCGCTGGCGAGGCTGGACGAACGCTCGACATACTTTCCATGGTCACACCACGTCTTACTCGTCTCGCCTCCCAAGTAGCGACCGACCTGCCAGACCTACACACCACCATTGTTAAATTCTTGGACGAGCAGCGGAGCGCCGCCCTTCAACTTATCCAGATGACGGAAGACAACAAACAAAAGATCGCGGGTGCAAAAGGGTTTGTCGATTGGGACAAGACGCTTCACGACTATCAAGAATGGCGCGTCACTGCGTCACGTATTCCACCGTGGGCGCAAGGCGTCGTTGATCGGTATGACGCTATTTTCCTCGAAGCTGGGATTAGATAAAATGCAAGCGTTGTGAGGTTCGAAATCGACCAAAACATTGAAAAACAATGATAATTTCTGGCTGTTGTAATGTTGTAACGGGCTGAAATTTGGCTGCAAAAACCACTAACCCGCAACCGATGAACTGTCTCGAGCAGTGTGTCGAGCCAAGGAACATTATGATACTTATACTCTAGAAACTCACTTTGCAGGAACGTATCTTCAAGAACCGACTTTTGGCTACGGTAGAATATCTGGTCTCTTGAATAGACCTTAACCAATCTATTGAACTGCAAAACTTCAAGTCGATTTAGCTTAATTGTCATAAAACTCGGAACCGTGGAATAACTATTTGTACATGAGTAAATTACGGCCACTAATGGCGCAATCAGAACTATTGTCTTTCTGTGTCCAATAGAAACTTCGTGAGCCATATTCGTATATAACACACCTCCAGATATAAATTCCTGCTCATCTGTGTATGCGACAACGTATTTTCCACCTTGAAAATTTCTAGTTATTAAATCTAACTTATGCGCCAAGTTCATACTTATTAGATTTTTGTCGACCCTCGGCTCTTTAAAACCCATTCTTTCTTGATAATACGCCGCAGTTTTAGCCTGGCTATTTCTATTCCTGGGACTGCGGACGATCAGTGAAGCAAGTCCTAAACCAATATCATCGTGGAATGGTTTACTCACGTCATGAGCCGTAAGCCTGTCCATTAATGACGTTTTGGTTCCCCACGGGCTTAGCCTCGAATGCCAGTAACTCTCCCGTCAAGCTAGGAAACCGGGAGTCGGCGGCATCGAATTTTGATTCAAACGAAAACGACCAAGGGCCATCCATTTTGACGGCATGCCCGTTGGTGATAGCTCCAAATTGCGCGGGAGGAGACCGAAGCTCTTTACCCTCGGGCGTGATGCGCGTCACGCAATCATCGTCGCCAACCCAAAAACTCGAAAGGCCTTTCGGCCACCAATGATGCAGGCCAGTTTTAACGGGATTGTTCATTAAGGTTTTGGTCCATAGTCAATCGGTCGCAAGCAAATTTGTGAGTTAAGACTAGGTGCGAAGGGGGATGTTTGAATATAACACCTTCTCGTTTGCGTCCTTTACTCCAGCTCTTTCCAGCTCAAGAACAAGGGCGTCCCACACTGGGATAGAAAACTGCGTAGGGCCGATTATGACTCTTTCCAAGAGATCCGGCACGCCAATTCCCTTCATCCCGCTCTCTTCGTGGTCTTGTAGAGGTATCTTAAAAATTGGTTGCGGTATCCCAGCTATACACTCAACCTCTAGCTTAAGCGCGCCGGGATCATCCAAACCCTGTGTGTGCATAATTCGCCATTCCTTTTCCTCAAGGAAGCCCGGATGCTTGGAGCACATGGCGATAGCTCGAAGAAGCATGCAGAAATAGCCTTTGATGTCTTCACGAGTTTGCGAAACAACGAATTCTTAGTTGTCGATGATATTTTTTGCAATTTCTAGGAACACATCTCGAAGTTCGATGTCCCCGAAATAATAGACAGGGCTACTAAACGCGCCAAAGGTCTCTGCTAAGCTGTATAGTGGCAAAGGGTTTATGACTAATCCAACGCCTACCTGATTTGCGGTGTAAGAACGCCAAATTGACAAGCGCCCAAATGAATTTTCTGACGGCTCATGTTCTGACAGACACGTAACGTATGTTTTGTTTCGAAGCTGGAAGAGCCAGCCATCGAATCATTGAACACTTTCAGCGGAAAGGTCGGGGAAGATCGCATCGATCGCTATAGCGATAGCCCGAAGCCCTTTTTGTGATTCCGAATCTATGGGCGGCTCAAACGAGCGTTGCAGAAGTTGAAAACCGTGTTCCACTTCCATGTAGTCGTTCATACACCTCACATTAGGCATCCATACAATGCCATTGCGTATAATGGAGATTGCCGCAGCCGCCGAAGTATAATGAATTAGTCGCTTATTGAATTTGATAAGATCATCACGACGCCTGCTTTCGTGTGGGGCAAAAATTTCCCGTAGCTTGAAGCCGTCATCAATCATAGGAAGCCTCTCGAATCGGCAACTTTAGCGATTATACAGAAACTGATTAAGCCCGCCGAGGTCATCGGCGGGCTTGAAGTTTAGTCTACGCGGCAGCCTCGGCAGCCAATGAGCTCAAGATGCCTGAAACTCCTTCTTTGCCGCCTTGCGAAGACCGAGAACGATAAGCTGCTCTGAGGCAGAAAGCGGCTTACGGATTTCGGCAAGCTCACGCGCGGCGACCTCGGCGGCATACCTCGCATGAGCATTGTCAACCATGAGGCGAAGGGTCGGGTCGGGACTAGATTTCGTCCCTAGCCACTTCGTCGGCAGGATCACGATAGGTAAGACCGTCACGGCCGTAACCTACTGCCCAAACTTCTACCATATCGAGCAAGTCAAACGTCAGTTCGGGAAGGTCGCGCCGGGCTGCAGGCATAGCGCACGCGGTTTCAATCTTCACGAACAAGCTGTTTAAAAGCTCATTGCGGGCGTGGCCCGTTGCTACCGTGGTGATCGCCGTGGTATTCGTCGCCATAGGAACCTCTTTCTTGAAGGTCTGGGGTTTTCGATCTGCCGGGGCGGTTGCACCCGCTTCCGGCAGTAATTCCATCAAGCGGAATGCTTGATGCCACCACGCAAAGGTCGGTTGATCGGAACGGCATTTAACTGCCGGTCGCGTTCAATTCTGATGTGATTTTCTATGTGGGCCGTCCCTGTTCGTTGCGGGACTTCCTATTAGCTAGACGAAAGTATAGAAAACAATAGCCGCGCCATAGGCGTGTTGCCTTGACGGCCTCACCTATTGATTTCTTCTGACAGGATTGTTTAGGCGGCGTGCTTGACGCTCTCCAATTCGTCGCCCGTGAAGCAGGACGCCGGCCATATCTCGCCGTGATCGCCGAGGATCATAATCAGGCGCGTGCGAAGGTCATCCGGCGCTGCCGGATCAAATTTATCAAACAGGTTTTCAAGCTGGTCGAGAACGTCGTGATACGCGTCTGTCGGCATGTAATGCTGCATTTCGATTTCAATCCCCCGGCCCGATAGTGGGCGGCCTCTTCATGAGTCAGCCGCGCCGATTTGGCAAGCACAAAAATTTCTCAAGACATTGATTATGCTTCTCTAATTTTAAGTAAGCACTTACTTATCTACTAGATATTTCGGTAAAAGAAGCCTCTGTCGACAAGGAGTGACAGCGGACTTTTCCCTCCCCGTGAGAAGCAGGCGGGAGACGAAACCCACCTGCTTGACTTTAGTTAAGGCGAGAAGTTGCCGGCGTGCATGAAGTCGCGAGCGGCGTCACACGGCGGCACGATCTGCAATGATCCGCGCCATCTTTGCGGTGAGCTTCAGGTCCTTCTTGTGCTTCTGATATTCGTCAACCTCCATGCCGATGGCGGCCGCCTCGTTCGCTTCCTTCGCGTTAAAGGTCGCCTTCCGCCGCCGATTGCCGGCGCTCTTAATATGATCGGCGGCCATCAACCGGATGAGACCAAACCGCTGCGCCTTCTCCCGGCGGACAGCGTAAGCCTGCGCCGTCTCATGTTCTGCGCGGGGCTCGGTGAATAGTGCCGGAAACATCCTGCGCGTCTCACGCTGCCAGTTCGCCACCAGCTCGATTGCAGCCAGGAGCCTCATCTGAAGCAACTCGTCGGCCAGTTCATACAGTTCGGCAATCTCTGCCAGCTCGGCGGCAACTCTCTCGGCCATCTTTGCTTCCTCTTCTTTGAGATGCTTGTCCAAACGCCCGGCTGAAGGGTGATCTTCTCCATTAGAGGTTCCTTTCAAGGCGCTCCTTGATTGAGTTGTGGCAAGGCGCGCAAAGCGGCTGCCAGTTGGCGCGGTGCCAGAACAAGCACTTGTCGCCACGGTGCGGATGACATGATCAACAACGGTCGCAAGGCGCGTAACGCCGTCCTTGCTGCATTCGCGGCAGTGCGGATGACTGGCGAGGTATTCGAGGCGAGCCTTGCGCCATTCGCCATCATAGCCGCGCTTGCCTGCCGAGGGCCGGCGTGCATCGTGGCGACGATTACGCTCGCGGGTGCTGTTGCGCTGGCATTCGCAGCGCTCACCATGAGGCACGATGCGGCTACAAGAACAAATGCGGGGCGGCATAGTCATGCTCCACCTGCCATCTTTGCCTTGAGGGCGTGAAGCCCGGCACGGTCAAATTCGGGGTCGAGGCCATCAGCGACGTTACGCGGCCTGCTCGGGATCGGTCGCCCTGCGGGTCGGCTGCGGATCGGCTTCATCACTACCGGCCAGCCAGCGCGAGCGATCGACAAAGGCCTAATAAGCACGGTTGATTTCGGTCGGCGTGGCGTTCCAAGCCTGCTCGGGAGTCCAGCCGAGCCAGCCGCTAGCCTTCTCATACTGATCTGCATAGAATTCGAGCCACGAGGGCGGCTGACGAACAGCCGCGAAAAAGGGAAGAAGCGGCTTTCCCTGATGACCATCGAGGAAAGCCGCTGCCGCTACCTGCCGGTGTGCTGTTGCCGTCAGGATTACGGAAATGATGGTAACGTTGAGGTCGTCCAGCGCTCGTTCGAGTGCTGGGAACTCATAACAGGCCTCAAGGGTGGCAGCGGCCCGCAAGGAAGGGCGAAGTGTCACGGTGCTGCCACCGTGCGCAATCGTAACCTGTTCGTATGCGGGCCGCTGAAAAGTCATCGCTTAGACCGTCGCCATCTTCAGCTTGCGGAAAGCATCGGGGCGAACGACGCCAGCGCCGAAACGGCGACGAGCATGGAAACGAACCTGACCCTCGGTTGCCAAAAGATACGGGTTCGGGCGAACGCCGAAGGCAACGCGGTCATAGATGCGGTAGCCGGCCTTGAAGCCGCCGAAGATGACCGGGAAGGCATTCGCGGCGATGTCCGGCTTGTCCAGAAGTTCGACAACCGGGCGGCCAAGAATCGTTTCCGGCTGGCCTGCCTGATAGGACGGCTGCCACAGATAATTGCCGTTGCCGTCCTTCAGGGTGCGGATGGTGGCGAGCGTAGTCCCATTCATTGCCCACGTCCCCCGGTTCCGGTAGACGCCCGGCAGGGCATACATGAGCTTGATAAGCGCGTCGGCAGAAAGGTTTTGCTCCGATCAGATCACCAGGAAATCCGCAGCGCTGAGGTTGAGGCCGGCCGACAGCGACGCAAACTTGACCGCCCTGAACGCCGAACCGCCGCCATCGGCGTCATAGAACAGCGAACCGGTGTTCGAGTTGTAGATGATGAAATCGTCTGCATCGCGTGGCGCGCTGGCATTGTCCTTGAACGCCGACGCATCCAACCCCCCGAGATCGAGCGCTGAAAAGATCGCGCTGTCGAGCTGGATCTGGTCATCGGCGACGTTGAAATCGCCGATGCGGGCGACACCGCCGGAGCCCAGCGCGCTCGAGAACAGGAACGTGTCCGCCCCCCCCATTCCCCACAGCGTGTCGTTGCCGCCACCGCCATCGATCACGTTGCCACCGTCATTGCCGCGCACCAGCTGCGCCAGTTCGTTGCCGGTCAGATTGGTTGCACGGGTGCCCTGCAGGGAGGTGGTGTTCAGATATTCGACGCTGGCGCCGCTGGCGAGCACATAGTTCACGCCGGCGCTGACGCGGTCATTGCCTTCACCGCCAATTTCGACGATTGCCGTTCCGGCGTTATAGACCGAATAGGTATCGTTGCCGGCACCTCCAGTCAAAATGTCGGCAGCGCCGACCCCACCATCGGTGAAAATGTTGTCGTTGGCGTCACCGGTGATGATGTCAGCGAAAACGGAGCCCCTGATGATTTCTATGCCGGTCAACGTGTCGCCGTTGGCGTCACCGGATGATACTTGCGGCCCCAACAGCCGAAGATCGATCGTGACACCGGCCGAAGACGCCGCATAGCTTACCGTGTCGATACCTGCGCCACCATCAAGCGTGTCAGCCCCGGCCCCGCCCTGGAGCACGTCGTCACCGTTGCCGCCGGACAGAATGTTCGCCGCGGAACTGCCGGTCAGTGTGTCGTTGAAGGCCGAGCCGATGAGGTTCTCGATGTTGCTCAGGGTATCGCCCTGGGCCTCGCCGCCGGACCCGCTGCCAGCGGCGAGGTCGACATTCACCGCCGCCGACGAACCGGAATAGTCGGCGGTGTCGATACCGGCGCCGCCGTTCAGCGTGTCGGCCCCGGCGCCGCCCTCAAGCGCGTCGTCACCATTGCCGCCGTTCAGAACGTTGACCCCGGAGCTGCCGGTCAGCGTGTCGTTGAAACTCGAACCGGTAAGGTTCTCGATACTGTTGAAGGTGTCGCCCTGAGCCTCGCCGCCGGACGCGACACCGGTGATGAGGTTGACGCTCACCGCTGCGCTGGACCCGCCATATACGGCCGTGTCGGTACCGGCACCGCCATTCAATATGTCGCCGAGCGCACCACCATCGAGAGAGTCGTTACCGTTGCCGCCGTTCAGCGTGTCGCTGCCGTTAGCGGAGATACCGGCGTAACTGTCTCCGAAGAGGCTGTCGTTGCCGTCCAGGCCGTTGAGTATGTCGTTGCCATCAAAGCCGACCAGGTCGGTGTCGATGCTTTGGTTGCCTGTTATTGTGTCGTTGAAAGCGGTGCCCAGAACCAACTCGAAGCCGGAGAGCGTGACGCCCCCGGTCGCCGTCCCCGTGGCCAGATCGATGGTGAGGGCCGAACCCCAGACGCGGCCATCGAGAAGGTCCCGGCCGGCGCCGCCATCAAGCGTGTCAGCGCCGCCGCTAAGCTGGATGTAGTCGTCCCCCGCTCCGCTACTGACAACGTTGACCCCGCCGTCACCGGCCAGTTGGTCGTTGAAGGCGCTGCCGATCAGGTTCTCGAAACCACTCATCGTGTCGCCCAGCGACTCGCCATAGGTGCCGAAGGCGTTCAAGGCCACCCCGACACCGGCTGTTGCGTTGGCGTAGCTGAGCGTGTCGATGCCGGCACCACCGTCCATGTTGTCGGCACCGAGACCGCCTTCGATGATGTCGTTGCCTCCCAGGCCAGACAGCGTATCGTCGCCGCCGAGGCCGTTGATGATGTCGATACCGTCTGGATTTGTTGGAGCGCCTAGGTCCGTCCCGGTAAGCGTGTCAATACCCGCAGTGCCGTTGAGAGTCTGGGTCATCGGTTGCATCCTCCTCCATCAAATCGCGCCCGCAGCACGGGTGCGTCTCACTCTTTCGCAACCAAAGTTAATAGTCTAGGGGGAAGAGGTCTAGATAAGAGGGGCTACCTAGCAGAGCGGGAAGTCGGAAGTGTTAGTGAATCGTTAATGATCGAGCCAC
Organism: Sinorhizobium sp. RAC02; assembly: GCF_001713395.1. Classification (NCBI taxonomy): domain Bacteria; kingdom Pseudomonadati; phylum Pseudomonadota; class Alphaproteobacteria; order Hyphomicrobiales; family Rhizobiaceae; genus Sinorhizobium; species Sinorhizobium sp. RAC02. The sequence continues at coordinate 2,382,243 of NZ_CP016450.1, forward strand.
CCAATGATGTAGGCGCCCGGGGGCCGATGTGGTGGACGTTGTCCTCAGCGGGTTCCAGACTCGGAGAGTGCGGCCTGACGAGTATCCTATTTCAGGCCGGCGAGCGTCCGAAGATGGAGTGAATCTGGCATTGCAGATCTTGGAGGGGTGCTGAATGAACAAGAAATCCGACGAGATTGTACAGGCCATTGCAGCCATCCATGCCGCCCATACAAACGCGTTGGTCGTTCTGGGCAAAACCCTTCAGGAGGCTGGCGTGCTCGATCCGACCCACTATACCGCCAACATCCGGACGACCATCGAAGCCAATAACTCTCGCATCGGGCCGGACGTTCAGAGGCTGCTCGTCGACCTTGCCGAACTGATGGAGATGCAAGACGAGGTCGGCACTGCGTGAGCTCGCGCGGGGGTTACGGCCGGCGAGCTTCGGGAGATGTAACAACGTGGCGCACAGGGAACAAGCGGCGGCGATCACGGTTGTTGACGCGCGGTCGCCCGGTCTCCACTGAGCATTTTGGTTCGCCCAATCAAATGGCCGCACGCCGGGAGCCGTGAAGCGTGTCCGGGAAGTCGCGCTTTGCGGTTCTCCTCAGGGAAGCGCAATGGAGGGGGCGGAGAACTTTTTGATCGGATGTTGACCGCAACCGCAACGCTGCGTCCCCTAGACCATTTGCATATTGCTGACTTCTTCCGGCATTTCGTCACCATGGAAATAGATCAGCTTCGGCTCACCAAAGTCGCCACTCTCTGGATCTCCTTCCATCACAGTCGCGAAGACCATGGGTTTACTCAATGCGAGGCGTTCGGCCACCCGCCTTGCATGCACGACGCTATTGGCTTGGACAGCAATGTCTGGCTTCAAGCCGCGTTTACCCGGGCTGAAGGACTGAACCACGAAATACGACGCCATGCTCATTCTCCTGTACGCTAAACTGCTTCTACCACGGTTCGGATATCAAACCTAAAGAAGAACAACGCTAGGAAATAATTCTAGATCATCGACAGCCGGAAGTTGCATCAATTCCCGTCTAGAGCGCTTCCTTGTAAGGAAACGGAATCGCGGTATCGTGCAAAAGGCGCCTAGGAGGGATTGATACCGACGAGACCCAAGCCTCAGAACCGCTACGACATGCGCGAAGACGGGACCGGCCTGTGGCGGTCTACGACATATTCACAGGGCTGACAGCCGAGGTGAACGGCGTGCCGCAAGATGGACTGGACATAGAAGTTGCAAGATTCATGGTGGGTGAATTGAACGACGTATACATCGCCAGACACAAGGGGACCACGCATTGAGTGACAACGGCGAGGAACGCCCAGCATTGGGTTTTGCAAAGAGCGTCCGCGAGGCTTTTGAGACGATAGACGCACCGGCAACAAAGCGCGATATCGCAAAATGTGCATGCCGCCATGGTTTTGGCTTTCGAGGCAATAAGCACAGCGCATGGCGATTTGTCTTACGATCCCCGCACAGAAGAAGGCATTGAAGCCTCTAAGAGGTATAGGGCAAGCATGGACGCCTTTCTAAACTCGATCCGAGATGGCGTAAGAGGCCTCGCTGAGGAGGTGACTAAGAATGACTGAAGACGTCGATTTTTCGCTGTTTGAGAAGCTTCGGCAGCAGGCTGGACCGCAAACCGACCAAAAGGTACCGTTGAAATCGGGAGACGGAGGTGGCACATTTGACGGCATGGAAGCTCGAGTAAAAGCTTTTGAAGATGACATGAAGAAAATCCTGCAGGACACTGCAGAGATCAAGGGCATGTTGCGCGCCGCGCCATCAACCGTAGACTTTGGGGAGATGAAGGGGCGAGTAAACAGCCTCCCCACCACAGCCAAGGTGGCAACGATCGTCGGTATCGCAGCCGGCCTTGTGACCATTCTCACAAGATGGAACGAGTTGAGTAGTCTCTTCGGCAAATGAAAACTCTGTCTTTCCTCAGCCCGCCCTCACCTGCGGGCTTTTTCGTTGCCCTTACCCTTCCCGATAATCACCACCCCTATCCGCTTGAGCGCCTCGCTGAACGTCACGCCCAGCGCCATGGCGGCAAGGCCGGTAACGCCAAGCGCGCCGATCCCCATGAGCTTCCACTGCCGCACCTCGTCGGTGGCGGGCTTCAGTTCCGCTACGGAAACGCCTTCTGGAGCGTGGGACAAATTCCGAGCAGGAAAGCCAGCCGGTAGTTGTGTCGCTTGTTCACGTTAGCGTTTTTACCCCAATTACCGAATATTCATTGCAGTCAAAGCGTCTCTATTCTTTAGTGGCGCGTGTTCCGTAAGTCGCTTTTCCTGCCGCGTTGTTGTCGACAGGATGAAAAAGTGATTTTCCAAAGCCTCTGACCGACAAGCGGTCCGCATGCGTGCAGGGTCGCCCTGATAGCATTTGGTATTCTTTAGCTCGTCAGCGTTGACGCAACGAATAGGAAGCAGTTCATGGCAACGATGATCCTAAACCTAGGCATCAGCATAACGAGAGTGGCTCTCTCCGCTTTCGAGAACATTCGAGCACTGAATGGGTCGGTGAAACCTATCTCTGGCCAGGAAAGCACAACCGCGATGTTCATCGCCGAAGACACAAGCGCCTTAGAGATCCAGCTTAGCGGGCACGGTTTCACTTACTCGAATGGCGTGCTGACGGGCGGAACGGTAACCGGTTTGACTGGGTTTCCCGCCGACAGCTCGTATGTGGCTTTCACCCTTCAAGGATTCGCCGGAATTTCCGCTGAAGAGATGATGGCCATTCTCAACGGAAGCAACGCGGGCTTTTTCAATTTAATTCAGTCCAACCAGTGGGACTACACAGGCTCGGGCGGCGACGATGATTTCGCTGCGGGGGAACTCAGCGACAATCTAAGTTCCGGCATGGGGGATGACACACTATACGGAGGTGGGGGCAACGATACGATCGACGGCGGCGCCGACAATGACATCCTGTACGGCGGAAACGGCAATGATAAGATTATTGGCGGCACCGGAACTGATACCATGTACGGCGGAGCCGGCAATGATACGTTCTACGTCAATTCCAACTTCGACAAAGTGCGTGAAAATGCTGGGGGCGGAAGCGATACCGTCGTCAGCGCGAATACCTTCACTCTTCACGCAAGCGCGGAAATTGAGAACCTTCGGACAATCGATAGCGCCGCCACTGGCTCCTATGTTTTGACGGGAAACGACTTCTCACAAAATATTACGGGCAATGCAGGTCACAACCGCCTGATTGGACTTGGGGGAAACGACGGCCTCTCGGGCGGTAGTGGCAATGACAGGCTTTATGGCGGTAGCGGCAATGACACCCTCAGAGGTGGCAACGGCGCAGATATTTTCGTGTTCAACACGGCCCTCAGCGGCTCCACAAACAGCGACACCATTCTCGATTTCAGCGCGACCGCCGACACGATCTGGCTGGACAACGCCATCTTCACGGCTGTCGGCGCGAACGGTGGGCTTTCATCTGTGGCTTTCCGGATCGGAACAGCGGCTGCCGACGCGAGCGACCGGGTGATCTACAACTCGTCGACGGGTGCGCTGATCTACGACAGCAACGGTTCTGCCTCCGGTGGAGCGGTGCAGTTCGCCAAGCTGGCGACCGGCCTTGCCCTGACGAATGCCGATTTCTTCATTATCTAGCAGCGCGGCCCGCCGACGATTTAAGCGTCGCCGGCCGGCTTGAACCGCCGGACGACGAACTCAAACAACGCATCGCTGATCCACATGGCCGAGACGCCGATCAGGAATGCAGCCGCATGCTGCGCGGCGATCTCATCCGGCGGCAGTGGCCAGTTGACGACGCCGAGATAGCGCACGGCCGGCGTCGTCAGATATCCGGCCGCCAGGGCGCCGCAGATTGGTGACGCCACCAGTTCACGGACCTTGTACGAGCGGCGGGACAACGCGCGCAGCACCCCGCCAGAAAGGCCAGCAAGCACGATACTGGCCTTGATGCCTAGGAAATCGAAGAATTCAGCGGGTGTCATGAAGCACCTTGCCTTTCAGATATCAGGAAGCATTTTTCGGAGCGATGTAGGCGGCAAGCGCCGGAAGCAGGATCACCGCCGCATAGGCCGCAATCGTGCCCCACCAGGGCGTGCCGTCCTGCAGCGCGAACGGGAGCACGGCGAGACCGCCGAGGACGCCGCCAGCGCCAGCACCGAGGGCTTTCGAAATCTTGTTCATCGTCGTTTCCTTTCGAGTTTTAAGGGGTTACGCCTCGTTGGTGGTGACGCTGGCGGAGATGGTGGACAGGGCAAGCGTGCCGGTCGGCGGCGTGTAGGTTCGCGGCCACCGGTAGCCAAGCAGGCGATCTTTCGACACGCGGGAGATGCTGACGCGGTTACTCTGGTTGCCGCCGAGGATATGCAGGTGCGTCTTGTCGTGCCCGACGACGGTGCCAACGTGGCCCGGCCATCCGGACTTGGCGCCACGCCAGAAGGCGGCAACTGCGCCGATTTGCGGAGCCTCGATCGAGTGGCCGAACTTCAACCAGTTGCGCGAGCCGAGGGAATTGGCCGGCATAGCCTCGTTGGGGAGTGCCGTGGCGATGATCATCCCGACGAAGGCGCCACACCACGCGATTTCGGAGGCATCGAGCCGGAGAGCCTTGTCGAGCTTTCTGGCGTCCCTTACCTCGTGCAGGCCGAGAAAACGTCATCCCTCGCTCACCCACGGCAAGGCCGGGGACGACGGATCAAGCCCGAGAGCCGCCAGCGTTTTAGGGCCGACCGATCCAGGGTTCTTGATACTGAGCCCCTTGTCCAACTGAAACCGAACGATGGCATTGGTCTTGTTTCGGCCAACGACGCCGTCGGCGTTCGTTGGCCCTAGATAATAGCCGAGCGCAATCAAGCGCTCCTGCACCTGCAGGGTCGTGGTCGTGGGATGTCCTTGTGGTGGAACTGATTATTGAGTAACGCGTTATGAGCGAGCGGTCGAAGCATGCCACCGACGCGACCGTGAACGGGACCGGGCGAGCGAAAGCGCGCTCCCCGGTCTCAATCAATCAATCATAGCAATGGATGATCGCTAGCGTGGCGCGCTGGAGGCTTCGTTGCGGCTTTGCCTTTGATATTGATGCTTGGCTGAGGCGCGGCTATGTTCCCACCGATCGAACTTAGGTGGAAAAATAATGGCCGTAACAGCCCCGACCGCGCTCGAGAGTGCGACGCATCTTGTGCAACCGCTTCCCGGTTCAAGTAAGCTTGTAATTTTTTTCTCTGCGACAGGTACTAAGCCAGGGGCTTTCAACTTCATCAAGGAAGGCACCAAACTCCCTTGCCACCGCATGTTCATCAACAACGGTTACAACGAATGGTACCAAAACGGCGTACCGAATTTGGGTTCCTCTGTTGAAGCGACAGCCGCTACGATCCGTCAGTGGGCCGATCACCTCGGGGCGACAGAAATCTACACTTGCGGCGGTTCGATGGGGGCATATGCGGCAATACTTTACGGGACAATGCTCGGCGCACGCGTATTGTCATTTGCCGCGGAAACGTCGCTCGGGATCGAAGGTAGTCGCAGTGTGTCCCATATCCGCAAAGGTACGGAGCTAAAGTTTCCCGAACTCTCCGGGCATATCGCTCAATCAGACAAGCAGGTTATTCATTATGCCGGCGAACTCGATCCGGTCGATGTCTACTGTGCGGCCAAATTGAACGGAACGCCAAACCTCAGTCTCACAACCTTGCAGGGCCTCGGTCATGCGGCACCCCGATACATTCGAGACATTGGGCTACTGCCTGATTTTCTCAACTGCCTGATTGAAGACAAGCCAATGCCAGGAACACCGAGGGATGGCGCTGTTCTGCAAAAGGAAGGGTTTGCAGAACTCTTTCTGGCTACTTTCCAGGCCCATAAACGAAAAGAATGGGATGAGGTTGTCCGTATTGGCAGAGAGGCGGCAGAGATCCTGCCAACCTCGGAATTCTGCCACTTTCTCGTTGGGGTCGCCCTTCAAAAGACCGGGCGCCACGTCGATGCCTTGCCTCATGTCTCCATTGCCAAAGCGCTCGCCTATGAGAAAACAGAGGAGTATCCGGCTATCCTTCTTGCCTATGCGAGCTGCCTACGGAGCGTTGGAGACCCATGCCGAGCCGGTGAGATTTACCGGAATATGATCAATGCCGACGACACAAACCATAAGGCCCACTACGGGCTTGGCTTGTCTCTATTAAATCTCAAGGCGAAGTCCGAGGCGAAACTCTCATTTTCCAAGGCATTCGCACTTTTCCCGACAAATCCGACCTACGCCAAGAAAGCTGGTCAGGTTGTTGCCGCCTTGCCTGCTCCCCATTGATATTTATGTTTGTTTCTTGGGTGGGTGTGGTGCGCGCCGACTAAGGGTGAAGCGAAGAATACTTAGAACAGACCAGCCAAGCCAATTTTTGGTATCAAACCAGCAACTGTAAAGGGGGTGGGAGCTTGTCGGTCGAATCCCCTGTGCATGCTGTTGGCGCCTTCTCGTACATTGGAGCAGGCTCGGCTGCCTACGCGGCGAAGATCGGCCGATACTGTTCGATTGGGCCGAAAGTGACATTGGGTAGCTACACGTCGCTTTGTAGGGTATGGCCTGCCTGCCCCTCTTGTCAGCCGTTTGCTCGGCTGGCACTTTGCACAGGTGATTCATCTGCGTGGAGGAAAGCCCGTGGCGCACAAGTTCGAGATCTACAAGGACAAGGCTGGCGAATATCGTGTTCGCTTCAAGTACAACAGCGAAGTGATGTTCGCGACGGAAGGTTACTCCAGCAAGGCCAGCGCACAGAACGCCATTGATTCGATCAAGAAGAACGGCCCGGGCGCACCCGTCGAAGACAACACAACGCCGCAGGCCTGATCGACTTTGATTTCAAAAAGCCCGCCGGTTGCCGCCGGCGGGCTTTTTGCGTTTCAAAAGGTCGGCGGGGTGCAGGCGCTGATGACTTCACAGGGCACCGGGCCGACGCAGCGGAAGCGGTGAGGGCGGCGGCTTTCGAAATAGTAGGCGTCACCGGGGCCGAGGATGCGGCGCTCGTCGTCGACGGTGACTTCGAGGCGGCCGGAGAGCACGATGCCGCCCTCTTCGCCATCATGCACCAGCGGGACCTTTCCGGTGTCTGCGCCGGGCTGGTAGCACTCTTTCAGGATCTGCAGGCTGCGGCCAAACAGATTGTCACCGATCTGGCGATACGAAATGCCGCCCTTGCCGATCTCCGTCAGCTCGTCCACGCGGTAGAACGCCTTTTTCGGGCGATCCGGTTCGAAGGCGAAGAATTCGGCAAGGCCGATGGGAATGCCGTCGAGGATGCGTTTCAGCGCGCCGACCGATGGGTTGGAGGCGTTCGATTCGATCAGCGAGATCGTCGAATTGGTAACACCGGTGCGTTTAGCGAGTTCCCGCTGGGAGAGGTTTTGGGCCATGCGCAAGTGGCGCAGCCTGCCTCCGATATCGACTGACACGGCAGCGTCCTGTTCTAGATGTTCGAAATAGCGAAAACCTTGCTTTCCATATCCTTTATTTTCAAGCGTTTGACGTCAACCAGAAAAGGACTTGTTCGGCATCATAAATCATGGCGTCAATCGCCCCAATCAGAGGAGATCTGCCATGAACGTTCACAACAAGCCCAACGAACCGGTGCTCGACAGCTACTGGATGCCCTTTACCGCCAACCGCCAGTTCAAGGCCGCACCGCGCCTGCTCGCGAGCGCCGAAGGCATGCACTATACGAGCGCCGATGGCCGCCGGGTTCTCGACGGCACCGCCGGGCTCTGGTGCGTCAATGCCGGCCATGGCCGCCGGCAGATCGCTGCCGCCGTCGAGCGTCAGCTGATGCAGCTCGATTTCGCGCCCTCCTTCCAGATGGGCCATCCGATCGCCTTCGACTTCGCCGAGCGGCTGGCGGAAATCGCCCCCGGCCCCGAAGGCGCCAAGCTCGACCGGGTTTTCTATACGGGCTCCGGCTCTGAATCGGTCGATACGGCACTGAAGATGGCCATCGCCTACCAGCGCGCCATCGGCCAGGGCACGCGTACGCGCCTTATCGGCCGCGAGCGCGGCTATCACGGCGTCGGTTTCGGCGGCATTTCGGTCGGCGGCATCCTCAACAACCGCCGCGTCTTCCCGCAGTTGGCGGGCTCGGACCATCTGCGCCACACGCATGACCTTTCCAAGAACGCCTTCGTGAAGGGCCAGCCGGAGCACGGTGCGGAGCTCGCCGACGATCTAGAGCGGCTGGTCGCGCTGCACGGCGCGGAAACCATTGCGGCCTGCATCGTCGAGCCGGTTGCCGGCTCCACGGGCGTGCTGATCCCGCCGAAGGGCTATCTCGAACGCTTGCGCGCCATCTGCGACAAACACGGCATCCTGCTGATCTTCGACGAGGTCATTACCGGCTTCGGCCGTCTCGGCTCTTCCTTCGCCACCGACTACTTCGGCGTGACGCCGGATCTCGTCACCGCTGCCAAGGGCCTTACCAACGGCGCGATCCCAATGGGCGCGGTATTCTCCAGCCGCAAGGTGCACGACGCGCTGATGCACGGGCCGGAAAACGCCATCGAGCTGTTCCATGGCTACACCTATTCCGGCCATCCGGCGGCCTGTGCCGCGGGCATCGCGACGCTCGACATTTACCGCGACGAGGGCCTGCTCACCCGCGCGGCCGACCTCGAGGGCGACTGGCAGACGGCGATGCATTCGCTGAAGGGCCTGCCGCATGTCATCGACATCCGCACGATCGGCCTCATCGCCGGCATCGAGCTGGCCTCGCGCGACGGCGCACCGGGCGCCCGCGCCTATGACGTCTTCGTCGATTGCTTCGAGAAAGGCCTGCTGATCCGCGTGACCGGCGACATCATCGCCTTCTCGCCGCCGCTGATTGCGGAAAAGCAGCATTTCGAGGACATCGTCTCGATCCTCGGCGATGCGCTGAAGCGCGCGGCATAAGCTTTCCTCCGCGCAAAACGCTGTTATATCTGGGCCCGTATTCATACGGGCCCTTTTCATGTCAGCATCCGCCAAAAGCCAACCGAAACTCATCTTCCGGCTCCAGTTCGAACCGGAGGGGCGGATCGGGCGCGGGAAAATCGAGCTTCTTGCGCATATCCGGGAGACCGGCTCGATTTCCGCGGGTGGACGGGCGATGGACATGTCCTATCGCCGCGCCTGGCTGCTCGTTGATGAGATGAACCGTCTGTTCAAGCAGCCGGTGGTGGAATCGCAACGCGGCGGCAAGCAGGGCGGCGGGGCGCTGCTGACGCCCTTCGGCGAAGCACTGATCGCCCATTACCACGCCATGGAAGAGAAGGCGCGCGCGGCACTGGACGACGATATCGGCTGGCTCGTCGCTAATCTGGCCGAGTGATTTTTTTCAAGCGCTTCGGACTGTCGCTCCGTTGCCTTTGGGTCAGTGATGCAGTCGATTCTGCCCGGTGGCCGCTCACTCCGCAGCGGAGGCGGCGACAAATTCAACCTTGATCCGATCCGGATCCTCGATGAACAGTGCGTAATAGTCGCTTCCGCCATTTGCGAACGGGTATCGGTCGCCATAGAGGCAGGAAACGCCGTTCTCCCGGCAAAAGTGCCTGAGCCTGTCAACCGTCTCCCTGTCCTCCACGCGAAAAGCAAGATGATTGAGGCCGACACTGCATCGGTGATAGGGCCGAAGGGCATGCTTTTCCGCGACCTGCACGAATGTCAAATAGGCATTCGTCCCATGGGCGAGCGTGAAGCCGTCCTCCCAACGACCGCTTTCTTCATAGCCGATCTGTGCGAGCAGGGACGTCCAGAAGGTTTGCGACGTCTCGAGGTTGGAAACATAGATCTCGACGTGATGAAGCATCGGCTCGTCTCTCCGAAAGCGGTCTGTGCGCCGCCATACGCTATCGGTTCCACACCCTGATCACCATCCCGCCTTTTCGCGCTCGATGACAAATCTGGCGGAATGGTTCGAGGCTCCCGTTTGCTGCAAGTGCCCTACTCGAGCGCCACCGTTTTGATGACGGCATGAACGGCACGTCCGGGCACCAGAGCAAGGCGCTCGACGGAGAGCGCGGTGATGCGAGCACGGATGGCATCCCCGCCACAGGCGATGCGGATGCTTGCCATGCCCTCCCCGTCCGGCTCGATGGCTTCGATGGTGCCCTCGATAATGTTAAGAGCGCTCAGGCCTTCCGGGCGCACCGTCGCCACCATGACGTCACGGGCGGGAATGCGCATGCGCACCATCTCGCCGGGCGAAACGGCAGCGCCGGGCACCTGGATTACTGCACCGCCATCGAGGCGGATGGTAGCGAGGCCATGCTCGGCATCGCGCGTCTCGACATGGCCGGCGAGCACGCTGCCGGCCTCGCGGCGTTCCATGGCCGAGGCGAGGCGCGGGCCGCCGAGCACGTCGGACGCCGGGCCGATCGCCTCGATGCGGCCGCCGGCCATCAGCACGACCTTGTCGGCAAGACGGGCGACTTCTGCGACGGAATGGCTGACATAGACAATGGGAATGCCGACTTCGTCGCGCAGACGCTCCAGATAGGGCAAGATTTCCGCCTTGCGCTCCTCGTCGAGGGCCGCGAGCGGCTCGTCCATCAGGAGGAGACGGGGGGATGCCAGCAAGGCGCGGCCGATGGCAACACGCTGCTTTTCGCCACCGGAAAGGTTCTCCGGCTGTCGGTCCAGCAGATCGCCGATCCCGAGCAGATCGACGATGCGGTCCGGGTTTTCCGTGCGCGCGCTTTTCGGGGCGAACCAGCGACCATAGGCAAGGTTCTGGCGCACGGTCAGGTGCGGGAAGAGGCGCGCTTCCTGAAAGACATAACCGAAGCGGCGGCGGTGCGGCGGCATGAAGAGACGGCGGCGGGTATCGACCAGCACGTCGTCGCCGAGTTGAACACGGCCTTCCTTGGGGCGCGTGAGGCCGGCGATGATGCGCACGAGCGATGTCTTGCCGGAGCCGGAGCGACCGAAAAGCGCGGTGACACCGCCATCGGAGGTAAAGGCCGCATCCAGCGAAAAGTCGCCGAACCGGTGACGGGCTTCAACGATGAGGCTCATTCGAGATGCACCTTGCGGCCGATGCGCTGGGCGAGGACTTCCGAGGCAAGCAGCGCCGCCATGGAAATGGCGATGGCGACCAGCGTCAGCCGCATGGCACCGGCATCGCCGCCCGGCACCTGGGTGAAGGTGTAGATGGCGGCCGACAGCGTCTGCGTTTCACCGGGAATGTTGGAGACGAAGGTGATGGTCGCGCCGAATTCGCCCATGGCCTTGGCGAAGGCGAGAATCATGCCGGCGAGCACACCGGGCAGGATGAGCGGCAGGGTGACGGTGAGGAAGACCCAGAAAGGGCTTGCGCCGAGCGTGCCGGCGGCTTCTTCCAGCTTGCGGTCCACGGCCTCGATGGAAAGGCGAATGGAGCGCACCATCAGCGGAAAACCCATGACGCCGCAGGCGAGCGCCGCCCCCGTCCAGCGGAAGGACAGCACGATGCCGAACCATTCGTCAAGCACGGAGCCGATGGCACCACGCCGACCGAACAGGATGAGCAGCAAGAAGCCGGTGACGACCGGCGGCAGGATGAGCGGCAGGTGAACGATGCCGTTCAACAGCGACTTGCCCCAGAAGCGGCCGCGCGCCAGCGCCAGCGCCACGACAATGCCGAGCGGCAGGCTGACGAGCACCGCCACCGTCGAGACCCTGAGGCTCAGCCGGATCGCCGTCCATTCCTCATCGCTCAAGGCAAGCCAGTCCACTCGGGGTTCCTTCGAAATACAAGTGGCCCGGGCATCGAGACCGGGCCAGACCGTGACAAGGCCCGAAAACCTTACCTCCGTCATGGTCGGGCTTGACCCGACCATCCATGCCACGGCTGCCGAGTGGATCCTCGGGTCAAGCCCGAGGATGACGACGTGCGTGGGGTGAGACCTGTCAACACACTGAGCCCCGGGTTTAGCGCCCGGGGCTGTTGCGAGGCTCGTGTTACTTCAGGATCGAGAAACCCTGTTCGGTGAAGAAGGGGGCGGCCTTGTCGGACTTCAGGAAGTCGAGATAGGCGGCAGCGGCGGCACTCTTCGATTCCGAGAGGATGGCGACCGGGTAGATGATCGGCGGGTGGCTGTCCTCCGGGAAGGTGCCGACGACGGCAACGCCCGGATCGGCGGCTGCGTCCGTCTGGTAGACGATGCCGTAGGGCGCCTCGCCGCGCGAGACGAGCGCAAGGGCTGCGCGCACGCTTTCCGCGCCGGCGACCTTGCCTTCGACGGCAGACCAGACGCCGAGCTTTTCAAGCGCCGCCTTGCCGTATTTGCCGGCCGGAACGCTGTCGACCGCGCCCATGGCGAGTTTGCCGTCGCCGACGAGGCCGGCGAGGTCGAAACCGTCCTTGATTTCGACGGTCGTCGCCTTGTCCTTTGGTGCCACGAGCACGATGCGGTTGCCGAGCAGGTTGGAGCGCGTGTCGTCCTTGATCAGCTTCTTTTCAGCGACATAGTCCATCCAGGCAAGGTCGGCCGAGATGAAGAGATCAGCGGGTGCAGCGGCCTCGATCTGCTTGGCGAGTGCCGAGCTGGCGGCGTAGGAAACCGTCGTCTCGTTGCCGCTTTCCTTCTGCCAGGCGGTATTTGCGGCATCCAGCGCATTCTTCAGGCTCGCCGCGGCGAAGATCGTGACCTTTTCTGCGGCCGCAGCCGGCAGGGTGAGTGGCAGGGCCGCGAAGGCGGCGACGACGAGTTTCAGAAGCAGACGACGGTTCATTCCTGTTCTCCCTTTTCCTGCTTTTCCGGCAGCGTGATATCTCTTTGAATATATCGACACTTACGGCTTGGCCAGCGCTATATTTTCAAAAATATAGTGAAACTGACCACAGGGGATCGATCGGAAAGGCTCGCCAGCGAAACCAAGCGGCGGCGCGGAAACGGGCGCCTAGAACAGGGCGTCGTCGAAGAGGTCTTCGTCGCTCTGGCCGGCAGCGGGCACCGACGGCATCTCGACGGTCGTACCGAAGATGCGGGCGTGAATCTCGCGCTCGGACACCATGGTGTAGCTGCGCGCGATGCGGCTCCCGAGATCGTCGAGCGCCTCTTCAAGGCCGGTCATGTCAGGCAGGTCATGGCTGATCAATTCGCCCGCGCGTGCCGAGCAATCGGCGAGCACGTCGCCGAGTTCCGCGTTGAAGTCGAGGTCGCCGATGATCCGGCCCGCCTTGGCGGACATATCCGCGCCGCAGGCGCGCAACGCCTCCATGTCCTCCTCCATGCGGTCACCCGCACGGCGGATATGGTGGAGCACTTCTTCGAGATGGGCATCAAGCGAGCCCCCTGCGCCTGCGCCCGCCTCACCAAGCTTGCTGGCGTCGCCTTTCAGCGATTGCAGCGTCGTCAGGATGCGCTCGGCGGTATCGTCGAGCTGACCGGAGAAGGTGCGCAGCTCCGCCGTCACGACATTGATCGCCCGCCCCTCTTCGCCGAGCTTGCCGCAACGCAGGTTGGTGTTGAGCGCCATGTAGTGGATGTCGGTGCGCACGAGCTGAATGGTCTTCACGCCCTTCAGCAACTCCTGCACGGTCTCGACCGTGTTCGACCCCAGCGCATTGGCCTTGTCGGCCGCCTGCTCGATATCTCCAACCACCGCGCGCGCGGCGGTGATATCGGCCTCCAGCGTGCGCATGGCGCGGTCGGCAGAGCGGCCGTCGCCGGAATCCATGTCGCCATGAAGCACCATCAACCCATCGATATCCGCGCCAAAGCTGCGGATCGTGCCGACGACGGTTTTGCATTCCCGCTCGAAATCGCGGGCGATCTCGATAAGCTGCTCGTGCACGAGATGACGCACCAGCGCGGTAAGGCGCGCGGCGGCGGCACTATCCAGCGCGGATGCCCCCAGATAATCGTCGAGGAAGCCGAAGGCGGACTGGCAATGTTCGATGCGCTGGCGCGTGATGTCGCCGATCTGCATGGACGACAACGTCGTCGCCACTTTGCCCTGTACGCGGCGGGCCGAGGCGCCGACCTTGCCGGCGAGCTGGGACAGATGGCGGCGCTGGGCGGTGAGGTCGGCGGCATTGCGCGAGAGGTTGCCGGCAATGTCGGGAACGCTGCGGTGGAAACGCTCCAGCGCTTGCCCGCCCCCCACCGAAGCCGCGCCGATCACGCTGCCGAGTGTACCGATCTTCGCGCCGAGCGCGTTGACCTCGCCGGAACCGAACTGGATGCGCGCGAGAATCTCATCCGCAAAGCCTGCGAAATCCGGAATGGCCGCGCCGGTGATCTTCGCCGTCGTCGCGAAGGTGCGCAGGTAGCGCAATGTTTCCTGCATGTCCGCGATGTAACCGCCAAGCGACTTTTCCGTGACGGCGATATGGGCGAGATGCTGCTGGCGCGTTTCCTCGGTGCCAGGCAGTGCGCTGAGCTGGTCGATGGTCGCGACAAGCCGGGCGATCGTCGCGTCGGCGGTTTCGTCGTCGAGAGAGCCGGAGAGCTTTTCCAGCGACGCGACCATGCGGTTAAGGAGATCGAGTACGGAGAGCAGCACCACGCCGCCATCAAGGAACCGTTGCTCGATGCGGGATCGCGCCCCTTCGAGGCGGGATACGAGCTCCGCTTCAGCCGTCTGCCGCTCGATGCGAACTGCGCTCGTTGATCCTGACACGCTATACCCCACTCACAAGATTCTGTGAGGGCACCCTAGGGAGAACAATGTAACGCGCAGTAAATTCGCTTTTCCTTATGTAGTAGAATCCCGCTGCATCGGGCCGTTTTCCGCCCTGCTACCCGAAGATGCAGCCATCCCTAGAATTAGGGATTTAGAAATAATATCTATCATATCTAAATTTCTAAATTTACATTGAAAACAATAATTTATCAGATTTACCTGCCGTTGCGAGAGGTGTTGTATTTTTACAGACGGACTACCAACGGATGAATTTAGCAACCGCGCTTTACCGTTCATTAAGCCTGACTGGGGAATCTGTGGCGGGAAATACTTTCCTTAAAAACGCATATTGAGGCCTCCATGTCATCGCCCCTGCCCGGTGACGCGCCGTTAACCTTACCGACGACGCTCACCATCAAGAATATAGTGGCAGTCCAGGAGTTGATCTTGGACTTTCTGAATAAAAACACGACCGCCGTTCTGGATATTGATGAAGAGGCGCAGATCGACCTCAGCTTTGTCCAGCTTGTTACGGCCACGCGCAAACAGGCAGAAATGAAAGCTGGGCGCGTTCTACTTGCCCGGCCTGCGACGGGAGACCTTTACGACGTGCTGAAGCGCGGCGGCTTCCTCGACGACATGACGCCCGAAGCCGCACATTTCTGGTTGCATCAGGAGACGAATTGATGTCCGCGAAAATCTTGACCGTTGACGATTCCGCCAGCATCCGGCTGACGACGCGGGTCACGCTCAGCAATGCCGGCTACACCGTGACCGAAGCGGTCGACGGCCTCGACGGCCTGAACAAATTGAAAGCCGGCGAATACGACCTCGTCGTCACCGACCTCAACATGCCGAACATGGACGGCCTCACCATGATCCGCGAGCTGCGCAAGCTGCCCGCGCATACGGGCGTTCCGGTCATCTTTCTCACCACCGAATCCGACGGCGAAATCAAGGCGCAGGCGAAGGCCGCCGGCGCCACCGGCTGGCTCACCAAACCGTTCGATCCGGAAAGCCTCGTCAAGATCGCCAAGAAGGTCCTCGGCAAATGAACAACCCGGACCCGATCTCAGTCTTCCGGACAGAAGCCGCCGAACTGCTGGAACAGATCGAGTCCGGCCTGCTGGATCTGACGCGCAGCCTTGAAGACCGCAACCAGATCGACGCCGTCTTCCGCGGACTGCACACGCTCAAGGGCTCCGGCGCGATGTTCGGCTTCGAGGCGCTCGCCGCCTTCACCCACCATTGCGAGACCGCCTTCGACCGCGTTCGCAAGGGCGATGTGCCGGCAACCCACGAGCTGGTCTCGGCGGTGCTGTCCGCACAGGACCACATGCGCGCGCTGCTGGAAACGCCGAACGGCGACCACGACGCGATGAGTGCCGCTCTGCTCGACAACCTGCACCGCGCGGTCAACGGCGCCGGCTCCCCCGCCCCCGTTGCCAGGGTTACAGCAGCCGCTCCGGTAGCCGAAAAGGCTGGCGGCCTGCGTGAATGGCGCATCCGTTTCAGCCTGCCGGCCAATGCCATGGCGAACGGCACCAACCCGCTCGGCCTGCTCGATGAAATGCGCGACCTCGGCGACTGCCGGATCATTGCCGACACGACGAAGGTGCCGGAACTTGCCGCCCTCGACCCGCGCGACATCCATCTCGCCTGGGACGTGGTGCTGAAGACCGAAAAGCCGCGCAGCGATATCGAGGACGTGTTCATTTTCGTCATGGACGACATGGCGCTGGAGATCACGGACATCACCGTGGACCAGCCGGTCGCAGCCCCGGTACACATGCCGGTGGCGAAAGCCGTGGTCGTTACCGAGCGCGAAGCGCCGGCTATCCAGGCGGCCAACGATTCCAAGCAGGCGAAATCCGCCGAAAACGTCCGCGTCCCGGCCGAACGACTCGACGAGATGATGGACCGCGTCGGCGAACTCGTCATTGCCCAGTCCCGCCTCACCCAGCTTGCCGGCACGGCGACCGATCTCGGCCTGCGCTCCGTCTCGGAAGAAATCGAGCGGCTGTCCGGCGAATTGCGCGACACGATGATGGTGCTGCGCATGATGCCGGTCGCGAGCCTGTTCAGCCGCTTCCGCCGCCTCGTGCACGATCTGTCGCGCGAGACGGGCAAGGAGATCGAACTCATCACCGAGGGCGAGACCACGGAAGTCGACAAGACGGTCATCGATCGCCTCGCCGACCCGCTCGTGCACCTCGTGCGCAACTCGATCGACCATGGCCTCGAACAGCCGGAAGAGCGCCTCGCCGCCGGCAAGGACGCCAAGGGCAAGGTCATCCTCTCGGCGCACCAGACGGGCGGCGAGGTCATCATCACCATCAAGGACGACGGCCGCGGCATCAACCGCGAGCGGGTGCGTGCCAAGGCGGAAGCCTCGGGCATCATCCAGCCGGGTGCAGCCCTCACCGACCAGGACCTGCTCCAGCTGATCTTCCAGCCGGGGTTCTCCACCGCTCAAACCGTCACCAACCTCTCCGGCCGCGGCGTCGGCATGGATGTCGTGAAGAAGACGGTGGAGGCGTTGCGCGGCGCGATCGACATCACCAGCAACCCCGGCGAAGGCTCGCAAGTCTCGCTGCGCATCCCGCTGACGCTCGCCATCATCGAGGGGCTTCTCGTACGCGTCGGCCAGGGCTGCTACGTCATCCCGCTCTCGGCGGTCGAGGAATGCCTCGAACTGTCGCTCGAAGACGATCTTCGCTCGCACGGCCGCAGCTTCATCTCGGTGCGCGACAGTCTCGTGCCGTTCCTGCGCCTGCGCGACCAGTTCCGCACGGGCACCCAGCCCGATCCCTACCAGAAAATCGTCGTCATCTCGACCGGCACCGAGCGCGTCGGCCTCGTCGTCGATCAGATCATCGGCGACCACCAGACGGTCATCAAGGCCATGTCCAAACTGCACCATGATATTGCGACCTTCTCGGGTGCGACCATCCTCGGCGATGGCAGTGTCGCGCTGATCCTAGACGTGGCCCATCTGGTCAGCGCGGGACAACAGCGGGAGG
Organism: Sinorhizobium sp. RAC02; assembly: GCF_001713395.1. Taxonomy (NCBI): domain Bacteria; kingdom Pseudomonadati; phylum Pseudomonadota; class Alphaproteobacteria; order Hyphomicrobiales; family Rhizobiaceae; genus Sinorhizobium; species Sinorhizobium sp. RAC02. The sequence goes on from NZ_CP016450.1 coordinate 2,399,880, forward strand.
CGCAATTGCGCGCGGCAGGATGAACCAGGCTCTGAAAAAAGTTGACGTCACCAACTGGAACGAAAACGACGAACTGGAGGTCCTTACCTTCGATATCGCCGGGGAAACCTTCGCCATCGAGGCGGTGATGGTGCGGGAAATCCTCGACCTTCTGCCTGAAACGCCTGTGCCGGGGGCTCGTCCCTTCGTCGCAAGCATCCTGAATTTCCGGGGACGCGTCATTCCGCTTGCCGACATCCGCATTGCGTTCGGCATGGAAGCGACAACGGTTACCAATGACAGCCGCATCATCGTCATCGAACTCGAACTGGACGGCGAGCCCGTGCTGATCGGCGTGCGGACCGACAAGGTCAACGAGGTGACGACCTTGAGCAAGACAGCCAGCGAACCGCCGCCAAGCGTCGGAATGCGCTGGCGGGCGGACTACATCGACTGCCTGGTCAAGCGCGACAGTGACTTTATCATCGTGCCCAACATGCACGCGATTTTCACGTTCCGGCACGAGCACTGAACCCGTCCCATAAGCGTTTCTCACCAATTTTTTGAGGAGATATTTAGATGCGCATGACAATCAAATCGAAGCTGGTTCTGGCCTATAGCTTCCTCATCCTTATGCTTTGCGGCACGGCCACCTACGGTATCCTCAGCCTTGGGACGCTGAACAACACGCTCGACGGCATCCTGACCGGCCCGTCCGAACGCCTGCAACTGGCAATGACGATTTACAGCGAGCAACTCCAGCAAATCCGCCAGCAGAAGAACCTGCTGCTCGCCGCCAACCCCGATGAAGCCAAGGACGCGCTCGACAAGAGCGACGCCCATCGCATCGGCTTCGGCGAGGCCCTTTCGGCGGCCGAAGCCAAGGCGACGGAACAGGGCCGGGCTATCTGGAACCAGGTGCGCACGCTGGACGCCGAATACAACAAGCAGGAAGATCGCATCCGCGCGCTGGCCAAGATGGGCAACATCCCCGCCGCGCTGCAAATCTCGGTCACCGAAAACCGCGCCACTGTTGCCGAAATCGACAAGCTGCTCGAAGAGATCATCACGCTGGAGCGTGGCCGCCTGAAAGAGGCAGGTATCTCCTCCGAAGAACAATACGCTTCGACCCGCATGATCATGATTGCCGTTGCGGCCGCAGCCTTCCTGGTGGCCGTCATTGCAGCCGTGTGGATCTCGCTCACCATCAGCCGCGGTCTCAATCGCGCCGTCGGCGCCGTCCGTGACGTCGCGGAAGGCGATCTGACCAAGACGGCTGTCATAACCAACCGCGATGAGATCGGTGATCTGCTCGGCCACGTCAACACCATGATCGACCGCCTGCGCGGCGTCGTCGGCGACGCGCTTTCGGCCTCCGACAACGTTTCCTCCGGCAGCCAGGAACTGTCGGCAAGCTCGGAAACGCTTTCGCAGGGTGCCACCGAACAGGCGTCGTCCGCCGAAGAGGCCTCCGCCTCGATGGAAGAAATGGCCTCCAACATCAAGCAGAACGCCGACAACGCCGCCCAGACCGAAAAGATCGCCCGCCAGTCTTCCAAGGACGCGGAAGCATCCGGCCAGGCCGTCGGCCGCGCCGTCACGGCGATGCGCACGATCGCGGAGAAGATTTCCATCGTGCAGGAAATCGCCCGCCAGACCGACCTGCTCGCCTTGAACGCCGCCGTGGAAGCGGCCCGTGCCGGCGAACATGGCAAGGGTTTTGCCGTCGTCGCCTCGGAGGTGCGCAAGCTCGCCGAGCGCAGTCAGGCAGCGGCCGCTGAAATCAGCGCGCTCTCCGGCGAGACGGTTTCCGTCGCGACCGAAGCCGGCGAGATGCTGAACCGGCTGGTGCCGGATATCCGCAAGACCGCCGAGCTGGTTTCCGAAATCTCCGCGGCCTGCCGCGAGCAGGATATCGGCGCTTCGCAGATCAACGAGGCGATCCAGCAGCTCGACAAGGTAACCCAGCAGAATGCCGGCGCCTCCGAAGAGATGTCCGCCACGTCGGAAGAACTGGCCGCCCAGGCGGAAGAGCTTCAGGCCTCCATCGCCTTCTTCCGCGTCGACAACGCCTCGCGCAAGGAACAACCGAACCACGCCAGCAAGCTGCGGGCAACGGCGGCGAAGATGGCTGCACCCGTTACCATCAAGCGTCCGGCCGCTTCCCCGGCCTACCGCTCCGCACAGACAGGCGCCAAGGCAACGCGCGGCAATGGCTTCGCCCTCGACATGTCGATGGGCGGCCCCGACGCCGACGACGCGGATTTCCGCGAAAGCGCCTGATTGGAAACAATGGCAGCGCACCCGGCAACGGGTGCGCTGCCAAATCGACCCAGCGCGTGTAGCGCTGGCAAAAAAGGGCCGCCTTCCCGCGGCCCGCGGAAGGGTGAGTGTATCGGTCTTCGCGCGTAACGGGCCCCGTCGTTTCGGGTGCCCTGCCACCAATACGGCATCTGCGACAAGGAGACCTATTCGAGATGCGCCTTACCATTAAACTGAAACTTGCCATTGCCTTCGGCGTCATCATTCTGATGATGGCCGGCACGTCCGCCTATGCCATCATGAGCCTGTCTTCGCTCAATCAGGCGATTTCCGACATGATCGCGGGCCCGTCCGCCCGCCTCGAGACTGCGCAGAACCTCGCGAACTACCAGCTTCGCCTGGCGCGCGCCCAGATGAACCTCGCCACCGCCACGAACCAGCGGGACATCGCGACCCATACCGAATCCAGCGACCGCAACAGGCAGCGCTTCGAGGAAACACTCAAGGCCCTGATCGATCTGTCGACCGACCCCGCCGCCATCCAGCAATGGCAGGCGGTCGCGGAGAAGGAAAAGCAGCTGATCCGCGTCGACGACCAGCTCCGCTCGCTCGTCGCGTCCGGCAATTCGGCTGAGGCGATCCGCATCGTGACCGGCGAAGGCCGGCGCCTGATGGACGAAATCGAAGAGACAATCAACAACCGCATCGAGTCCAATAAGGCGTTGATGACGAAGGCGGACCACGATACCGACGAGCAATACGCCAGCACGCGCAACCTCATCCTGACGATCTCGGGCGCCGCGCTGCTGCTCGCCGTCGGCGCCGCCGTCTGGATCGCGCTCGGCATCAACACTGGCCTGCGCAAGATCCAGGCCGCCACGGCAGCCGTCGCCATCGGCGACCTCAACCAGAATATCGAAATCAAGACCAATGACGAGATCAAGGATCTTGTCGATACGATCAACGTCATGACCGGCAACCTGCGCAACACCGCGTCGATTGCCGACCAGATCGCCAACGGCGACCTGACCGTGACGCCGAAGCCGCTGTCCGACAAGGATACGCTCGGCCTGTCGCTGGAAAGCATGGTCGAGCGCCTTCGGGGTGTCGTCTCCGACGCATTGTCGGCCGCCGACAACGTATCGTCCGGCAGCCAGGAGCTGTCCGCCAGCTCGGAAACGCTTTCGCAGGGCGCAACCGAACAGGCGTCGTCCGCCGAAGAGGCCTCCGCCTCGATGGAAGAAATGGCCTCCAACATCAAGCAGAATGCCGACAACGCCGCCCAGACCGAAAAGATCGCCCGCCAGTCCGCCAAGGACGCCGAGGCTTCGGGTGAAGCGGTGGGCCGCGCCGTCGGCGCCATGCGCACCATCGCGGAGAAGATTTCCATCGTGCAGGAAATCGCCCGCCAGACCGACCTGCTCGCCTTGAACGCCGCCGTGGAAGCGGCCCGTGCCGGCGAACATGGCAAGGGTTTTGCCGTCGTCGCCTCGGAAGTGCGCAAGCTCGCTGAGCGCAGCCAGGCGGCGGCCGCCGAAATCAGCACGCTCTCCGGCCAGACGGTTTCCGTCGCGACCGAAGCCGGCGAAATGCTGAACCGCCTGGTGCCGGATATCCGCAAGACCGCCGAGCTGGTTTCCGAAATCTCCGCTGCCTGCCGCGAGCAGGATATCGGCGCTTCGCAGATCAACGAGGCGATCCAGCAGCTCGACAAGGTAACCCAGCAGAATGCCGGCGCCTCGGAAGAAATGTCCGGCACCTCGGAAGAGCTTGCCGCCCAGGCCGAGGAGCTGCAGACCTCGATTGCCTTCTTCCGTGTCGACCGCGCCTCCAGCGCACCGATGGTTGCCCAGCGCCGCCCGGCACCGGTACCGGCACGCCCGGTCGCCAAGTCCGTCACAGCACAGGTTCGCAAGTCCGACAACAGCGTCAATGCCCAGCAGGCTCGCGCCCGCGGCTTTGCCCTCGACATGTCGATGGGCGGCCCGGATGCCGACGACGCAGACTTCAGGGAGAGCGCATAATCATGGCCGGCACGTCCTCCGAATCCCAGTTCGTCACCTTCAGTCTCGAAAACGAGGTCTTTGCCGTGCCGGTCTCGGTGGTGCGGGAAATCCTCGACCATGAGGATGCCTTCAAGATCCCGCACGGGCCGGACTATCTGCTCGGGCTTCGGGATGTGCGGGGCCAGGGTGTGCCGGTCATCGATCTCCGTCTTCGTCTCGGCATGACGAAGACGGAGAAGACGCCGCACACGCGGGCCCTCGTGCTCGATGTGCCGATGGGCGACAAGACCCTCACGCTTGGCCTCGTCGCCGACCGGGTCTTCGAGGTCATTCCTTTCCGCGAAGAGGAAATCGAGGGTGCGCCGGATATCGGCGTGCGCTGGCGATCGGATTACATTGCAGGCGTGGTGCGCCGGAACGGCGGCTTCGTCGTCATCGTCGATCTTGCGCGCCTGTTCTCGGGCGCGGAAGTCGCGATGATGGGCAGCGCCAACCGCCTCGCCGCCACGGCATAATTTCAGGAGAACGGGCGTGGGAGCAGCATTGCGGGCGCATGGGGCGGAGGAAGGCTTGAGCAGCCGGAACTTCGATGCCCTGTCACGCTACATCTATGACTATAGCGGCATCAAGATGCCGGTAACGAAGCTGACGATGCTGGAAGGCCGCCTGCGGCGACGGCTCCGGGCGACCGGCATCCCCAACTTCAACGACTATTGCGACTACCTCTTCAAGCGTGGCGGCATCGACAAGGAGGCGATCTTCCTCATCGATGCCGTGACCACCAACAAGACCGATTTCTTCCGCGAGCCGAAACACTTCGACTACATGGCCGAGACCGGCCTGCCGGAAATGGTGGCCGCCGGCCACAAGCGGCTGCGGCTGTGGAGCGCCGCCTGCTCGATCGGCGCGGAACCCTATACGATGGCGATGGTGCTGCAGGATTTCATCGATGGCCAACCCGGCCTCGACTACCGCATCCTCGCCACCGATCTTTCGACCGACGTGCTGCAAGCGGCGCGGCGCGGCGTCTATCCGCGCGACATGGTCCAGCCCGTTCCTGCCGACATGAAGCGCCAATATGTCATGACGTCGCGGGATGCCGCGCGCGGCGAGGTGCGCATCCATCCGCGCCTGCGCTCGACGGTCGGCTTTGCGCGGCTCAACCTCATGGACAGCGCCTACAAGGTGGGCGAGCCGATGCACATGATCTTCTGCCGCAACGTGCTGATCTATTTCGAAAAGCCGACGCAGGCGAAGGTGCTGTCGAGGCTCTGCGACTGCCTCGTGCCCGGCGGCTTCCTCTATGTCGGCCACTCCGAAACGGTCACCGGCATCACCCTGCCGGTGCGCCAGGTCGCCAACACGGTTTTCAAGAAGATCTGATGCCCCTTCCGGTCAAGAAAATCCGCGTTCTCATCATCGACGACTCGGCAAGCGTGCGCCAGGCGCTGACCCACGTGCTGGAGCAGGATCCCGAGATCGAGGTGATGGGGGCGGCCTCCGATCCGTTCATGGCGGCGAAGAAGATCCAGGAAGAGATCCCCGACGTCATCACGCTGGACGTGGAAATGCCGCGCATGGACGGCATCACCTTCCTGCGCAAGCTGATGTCGCAGCGGCCGATCCCCGTCGTCATGTGCTCTTCGCTCACCGAGGAAGGCTCCGAAACGCTGATGCAGGCGCTGGAGGCCGGTGCTGTCGATATCATCCTGAAGCCCAAGATCGGTGCGGCCGACCATCTCGCCGAATCGGGCATGCGCATCCGCGAGGCGGTGAAGGGTGCGGCCGTCGCCCGCATCGGCTCTCACCGACGAGCCGCCGTGCCTTCAGGCCCAACGGCAAAACTCACCGCCGACGCCGTGCTGCCGCCACCCTCCGGCCGCGCCATGGCGAAGACGACGGAAATGGTCGCCTGCGTTGGCGCATCTACCGGGGGCACGGAGGCGCTCCGTGTCATGCTCGAGCAGCTGCCGGCAAACTCGCCCGGTCTTGTCATCGTCCAGCACATGCCGGAGAAATTCACCGCCGCTTTCGCCAAACGGCTGAACAGCCTGTGCGAAGTCGAGGTCAAGGAGGCCGTGCACGGCGATCCGGTGCTGCGCGGCCATGTGCTGATCGCACCCGGCGACAAGCACATGATGCTGGAGCGGCAAGGTGCGCGCTACCACGTCGCGGTGCGCGAAGGCCCCCTCGTCTCCCGTCACCGGCCGTCCGTCGATGTGCTCTTCCGCTCCGCTGCCCGTTCGGCTGGCGGCAACGCGATGGGCGTCATCATGACCGGCATGGGTGACGACGGTGCGCGCGGCATGGCCGAGATGCACCAGGCCGGCGCCTATACCGTCGCGCAGGACGAGGCGACGTCCGTGGTCTTCGGCATGCCGAAGGAGGCGATCGCCCATGGCGGTGTCGATCGGATCCTGCCCCTGGAACAGCTCGCCCGCGAGATCCTCGTCGCAGACCGCCGGCGATAGGCGCGAGCACCTATCCTTTTGTTTTTGCCCGGAACTATACGTGGACTGCGTCGATTTTCACCGGGCATTAACCATAATGGAAGAGGATGGCCATGCACCATGCAGGGTGCAGTTTCAGGAGCGATGACCGGCTCACGAACCGATCCGGGGACCATCATGCCTGTCATCACCTTCGCCAACACCAAGGGCGGCGCCGGCAAGACCACCGCCGTGCTGCTGCTTGCGACCGAGCTTGCCCGCCTCGGCTTCCGCGTCTCGGTGCTCGACGCCGACCCGCAGCACTGGATCACCCGCTGGTATGAGAATTCCGAAGGCCTGCTCGGCAACCGCCTGAGCGTCGTGCCCTACGTCACCATGAGCACGATCGACCGCCAGCTCCAGGAGCAGAAGGCCCGCGCCGATTTCGTTTTGATCGACCTGCCCGGTTCGCGTAGCTCGCTGCTTGCCAAGGCGGTCGGATATGCAGACTACGTGCTCATCCCCGTGCAGGGCTCCGCCATGGATGCGCAGGGCGGCGCAAATGTCATCGAGCTGCTGCAATATCTCGAAGACAAGGCCGATATCCGCATCCGCCATTCGGTCGTGCTGACCCGCGTCAACTCCATGGTGACGACGCGCGCCATGACGGCCGTAAAGGACCTGCTCGCTGCCCGCCGGGTGCACCTGCTCGAAACGCCGATCATCGAACGCGCTGCATTCCGCGACATGTTCGGCTGCGGCGGAACGCTCTACACCATGGATGCAAAACGCGTCAGCAATCTCGACAAGGCGCAGGAAAACGCCCGGGCGCTGGCGCTGGAAGTGCTGAAACAGATCCCCAAGGCCCAATACGCCGACGCGCCGATCCTCAGAAGCGTCGCCTGACAGCGTGTTCGTCCTGTAAATTTCGAGAGGCCGTCGTTTCCGCGGCCTTTTTTCATTTTGAGAGAGGGAGGGTCCAGAAATGGAAAAGCCCGCCGCGGGAGGAGGTGCGGCAGGCTTTCCGATAGAACCGAATGACGACTGGGAGGAGGAGTGTCGCCATTCCCGCAGTCGGCCCTGGGAGGAGGAGTGGGCCTTCTGCAACATCGAAGCTTCGTGGGAGGAGGTACGTTGCTTCGATAAATATGACTATATTCGATTCTTGATCATTTCATAGGCATCGTTTTGCAATGCAGCTATGCGTTATGCGCGTACCGAATATCTCAACTTCCCGAACCAATCCTGTTTCGGATACAACTCTTCGCATATGCGAAGACGCCCGCCGAGGGGCGGGCGTCTTCAAAATTCTGCCGTATGACGGCGGTCGATCAGAAACCGACGGCGGCGCGGGCGACCGACTTGATTTCCGAGCGCTCGATGCCGAGATCGCGCAGTTCGCGTGCACTCATGCGGTCGAGTTCGTTGATGGTCTGACGGTACTTGCGCCAATTGCTGAAGGAACGTGCCATGTTCATGATGATCCCCTTTCGTGAGGCTCTCTGTTCGGCACCGGTCCGTGGCGCCGCGTCTTTCGATGACCGCTTTATAGCTTTATGCTGCAATGCGGAACAGCGCTAAGCCGGCACGCCACCCATGCGATTGATGCATGGGTCTTTTAAGCTTTTATTCAGGAAACGGGCGGAAAACCGGCTATCAGGCCGCCAAAACGGCCCGTTCCTCTGCCAAAAAGGCCGAAATCCGCTTCAAACCCTCGCGCAGCACGCCCTCGTCATTCGTGTAGCCGATGCGCAGGTGCCCCTCCATATCCATGGCGCTGCCGGGTGTCAGCATGACGCCGGTGCATTCCAGGAGCCTGATGCAAAAAGCCTCCGAGGTGAGCGGCAGATCGTATTTCAGCAATGCCGTCGTGCCCGATTTCGGCTTCACCCAGGAGATCAGCGGTTCGCCGTCCACCCATTCAGCAAGGATGGCCAGATTGGTCCGGGTGATGGCGTGGCTGCGGGCGAGGATCTTGTCGCGGTTTTCCAGTGCGATGGCGGCGAAATGATCGTCCAGCATGCCGACGCTGATCGTATTGTAGTCGCGGTGGATCGAGACGGCGTGTAGCAGGTCCCTCGGCCCGACGATCCAGCCGAGGCGCAACCCCGCCAGGGAGTAGGTTTTCGACATGCTGCCGGTGCTGATGCCCTTCTCGTAGAGATCGGCGATCGAGGCGGTGATGCCGTTGCCGTGCTGGTCGGTGCCGCGATAGACCTCGTCGCAGAGGATCCAGGCGCCGCAGCCCCGCGCGATCTCGACGACCTCAAGCAGGAACTCCCGATCCATCAGCGAGCCGGTCGGGTTGTTCGGATTGTTGAGGCAGATGAGCTTGGTGCCGGGCGTCGCGAGCCGGCGCAATTCTGCGAGATCCGGCAGAAAGCCCTGCTCGGCCGTGAGCTTCAGGATCTGCACGTCCGCGCCAAAACTTTCCGGGATGGAATAGTGCTGCTGGTAGGTGGGCAGGACCGAGATGACCCGGTCGCCCGGTTCCACCAGCGTCTCGTGCACCAGCGCATTGGCGCCGATCGCGCCGTGGGTGACGACGACGTTTTCCAGCACCTGTTTTTCGTACATGCCGGCGATGAGGCTGCGCAGCCGCTCGCTGCCTTCGATGGCGCCGTAGGTCAGCTTCATCGGCAGGAGTTCCGCGAGAATATCCTCGCGCTTGCCGGCCATATCCAGCAGTTCCGCGACGGTCAACGATTCTACGCAGGTTTCCGCGAGGTTCCACTCGCAGTGGTTCTCGTAACGGTTCATCCAGATTTCAACACCGAAATCGCGTATCTTCATGGCCGGGTCCTTTCGGGTTAGAAGGCGGCATGCGGCAGTGCCGCCCATTCAATATCGGGACGATATGAGCAATATATTGCACAGTCAAGAACGCGGCGACGTACTCGCCCATGTCTCCGGCAATCTGCGGCGCCTGCGGCAGGCAGCGGGCCTCAGCCAGGCGGCGCTGGCGGAAGCCTCCGGCATCAGCCGACGCATGATCGTTGCCCTCGAAGGGGGGGACGCGAATATCAGCCTGTCCAGCCTGGACAAACTCGCCGGCGCGATCGGTGTCGGTTTTGTCGATCTGGTGCGCGATCCAGCCCAGGCCCCCTCCGCCGAGATCAACGAGGTGACGTGGCGGGGGACGGATCCTGAAAGCACCGCGGTGCTGCTTGGCTCGGCGCCGGCGACGAAAGAGACGCAGATGTGGCTCTGGTCGCTGGGACCCGGCGAGCGCTATGAGGCCGAGCCCGATCCCGCAGGCTGGCACGAGATGGTGTTCGTGACGGAAGGCACGCTGCAGCTGGAGCTTTCCGGCACCGCGAAGAGCTATGCGGCCGGCACGTTTGCCGTCTACGGCACCGACCGGAGCTATGCCTATGCCAATCCCGGCACCGAAACCGTGCGCTTCATACGCAACGTGATTTCCTGATGCCTCAGCCGACCAGCAGCGTCCAGGCCATTCCGGCGAGGGCGCACAGGCCGAGCGTCAGCAATACCGAGGCCTTGAGACGGAAGAGCGCGAAGGCGGCCGCCGCGGCAAGCAGGGCCGCGGGCAGGATGATCGTTGCCACGACCGGCAGCTCGACATGCAGCGGCCCGGCGGCAAACACCGTCACATCGGCAAAGAGCGTGTGCACGGCGAACCAGACCGCAAGGTTGAGGATGACGCCGACGACGGCCGCGGTTATGGCCGACATGGCCCCGGAGAGCGCCACATTGCCGCGCAGTTTTTCGATGAAGGGCGCGCCGAGGAAGATCCAGAGGAAACACGGCACGAAGGTGACCCAGGTGGTGAGAATCGCGGCCAGCGTCGCGGCCGTCATGGGATCGAGACTGCCCGGATTTCGATAGGCGCCGAGGAAGCCGACGAATTGCAGCACCATGATGAGCGGTCCCGGCGTGGTCTCGGCCATGCCGAGCCCATCGAGCATTTCACCGGGGCTAAGCCAGCCATAGTGCTGAACCGCTTCCTGCGCGACATAGGCGAGCGCCGCATAGGCACCGCCGAAGGTGACGACCGCCATCTTGCTGAAGAAGGTGCCGATCTCTGCGAAGACATTGTTTCCGCCAGCGAAAAACCAGATCAGCAGGACCGGCCCGAGCCAGAGACAGAGAAGTGCAGCCGAAATCTTCAGGGACCAGGCGAGGTTGGGGCGGGCATGGGCAGGCGTCGCCTCGCCAAGCAGCGAATCACGATCCTGAAGCACGGCCCCCCTGGCGGCGGCATGACCGCCCAGGGTGCGGAAAAGCCGCGACCCGAATTTCGAGCCTAGATAGCCCACAATGGCAGCAACGAGGACGATGAGCGGGAACGGCACCTTGAAGGCGAAGATGGCGATGAAAGCTCCTGTGGCGATGGCGATCATCGCCGGATTGGCCAGCGCGCGGCTGCCGATGCGGAACACCGCCTGCACGACCACCGCCAGCACCGCCGCCTTGAGGCCGAAGAACAGGCCCTCGACCACGCTCGCATCGCCAAAGATGACGTAGATATAGCTCAGCGCCAGGATTGCCAGAAAGCCCGGCAGGATGAACAGCAGGCCGGCGGCGAGACCACCGGCCGTACGGTGCATCAGCCAGCCGATATAGACTGCGAGCTGCTGGGCCTCCGGCCCGGGCAGCAGCATGCAGTAGTTCAGCGCGTGCAGGAAACGGCTCTCCCCGATCCAGCGTTTTTCATCGACGACGATGCGGTGCATGACCGCGATCTGCCCTGCCGGGCCGCCGAAGCTGAGGGCCGCGACGCGCGCCCACACACGCAACGCCTCACCGAAGGGCACGCCGTGGCCGGGCTGTTCCGGCAGATCGGCGGACGTGGCCGCGCTGTCGCTCATCAAGAAATCTCCCTTGCCGCCACGATCGATCGCAGCGGCCCCCTCCCCTGTCAAGTCGCGGCCGGTCTTGACGGATCGGGTTGGCGGCAGTATTAAACTCATGAGTTAATTAACCTGATGGATAAATGATGTGAGCGACCCGTTGAGCCTGACCTTCGCCGCTCTTGCGGACCCGACACGCCGGGCAATCCTCGCACGACTTTCCGAAGGGGATGCGACAGTCAACGAGATTGCCGCCCCTTTCGCCATGAGCCTCCCCGCCGTCTCGAAGCACCTGAAGGTGCTGGAGACCGCCGGCCTCATCACGCGCAGCCGCACCGCCCAGTGGCGCCCGTGCCATCTGGAGGCCGCACCACTGAAGGACGCGAACGGCTGGATCTCCAACTACCGACACTTCTGGGAGGCGAGCTTCGACCGGCTCGACGATTATCTCAAGGAATTGCAGGCCGGCGACCCGGACAAGAAGAGCTGAGGAGGAAGACCATGCAGCAGACCACCAAACCCGCAGAACAGATCGGCCTTGTCATCGAGCGCCTGATCGACGCGCCCGCCTCGCTCGTCTTCAGGGTCTGGACCTCGCCGGAGCACATGGCCCGCTGGCTGGGGCCGAAGGATTTCACGTCCCATTCCATTCGCATGGACTTTCGCCCCGGCGGCGCCTGGTCGGCCATCATCCGGTCGCCGGAGGGCGAGGAATACCCGATGGGCGGCACCTATCGCGAGATCGTCGAGAACGACCGCATCGTCTTCACTTTCCGTTGGACCGAGGAGGACGGGCCGGACACGCTGGTGACCGTCACCGTTGACGATCTGGGGACCAGGACGCGGCTGACCTTTGCGCAGACGCCCTTTGACACCACCGAATCCCGCGACAGCCATGCCGAGGGCTGGGGCGAATGCCTCGACCGGCTCGTCGCCTACATCCTGCAAAATCAGGCCTCAGGAGGAACCAATGAAGAAGACCTATCACGGCAGCTGCCATTGCGGCGCCATCCGCTACGAATGCGCGCTCGACTTCGATGAGGGCCTCCGGCGCTGCAACTGCTCCTTCTGCCGGCGCACGCGCATGCTGAAAACCTTCTCCAAGCGCGAGGATTTCAAGCTGATTTCCGGCGAAGACCACCTTGTCAGCTACCGCGCCGACAAATCCGGCTGGCCGGAGGGCGATGTCGACCACTACTTCTGCAAGCGTTGCGGCATCCGCCCCTTTTCGCGCGGCTATCACAAGGACTTCATGGGGCATTTCTACTGCATCAATGCCGGCACGCTCGACGACGTCTCCGAGGAAGAGTTCAGCGCCGCGCCGGTCATCTACGAGAATGGGCTGGCGGACGATTTCTTCAATCCGCCGCCCGAAGGCCTACGGGCACACCTTTAGCGCCCGGCAGGGTGCGCGCCTTGCTGGAGGTACGAATCCATCGCCTCCAGCATGGCCCGCCAGCCTGCGCAGTGGTCGTCCGCCTTGTCACGGCCGTCGAAATAAAGGCCCTGCTCGATGAGGCGCATGCGTGTGCCGCCCTCTGCGGGCGCGAAGGTCACGACGACCGTGCCGGCGAACGTCAGTGCGCCCTCCTCGCGCAGGGTGCTGGCATAGGCAATGCGGTTATCCGGCGTGATCTCCAGATAGTGATTTTCATTGAGGTAGACCGGGCCGTCCTTCGGGCCGAAGCGGCAGATGTCGCTTTCGCCGACGGTGAAACGAAAGCGCTCGAAATGCATTTGCCAGTCCGGACCGGGATCACCCCAGGCCTGCTGCGCCCCTTCTTCCGACCAAGCCGCAAAGATGCTCGCGACCGGTGCGGCAAAGGTTTTCGTGATGTCGACGGTTCCCTGTTCGATGCCCATGACGTTCTCTCTTCTGCGATTGATGATGAGGAAAGCATGACGCGGCCTGCCTTTGCCGTGTAGAGACGTTCTCGACACATTCGGGGCAAATGCGCCAAACTCCGACCATGCCATCACGACCCAGACCAACCGGCCCCCTGACCGTTGCCATCCTTTCGCTTCCCGAGAGCGGCACCATGGCGCCCTATGGCCTGCACGAGGTTCTGGGCGAAGCCGGCCGTGGCCCAAACGCGCTACGCAGCCTTCGTCCGACGCTCGTTGCAGCCGAGACAGGCGCGTATGAGACGGGCAGTCGCCTGCGCGTGACGCCGCAACAGGGGCTAGTGGACGGCACCGCCGACATCGTGATCATCTGCGACATCCATCTCGACCCCGGCATGTCGCCGGAAGGCCGCTGGACGCAGGAGATCGGCTGGGTCCGCCGACATATCGAGGTCGATGCACTCGTCTGTTCGGCATGCAGCGGCGCGGTACTGCTGGCCGAAGCCGGCCTTCTCGACGGCACGGAGGCGGCATCACACTGGATCATGGCAGACGTTTTTCGTGATCGTTATCCGGCGGTGAAATTCCGGCCGGAGCGCATTCTCTGCGACAGTGGACGGGCCGGACGCTTGATCACGACCGGTGGCGCCTCATCCTGGCAGGACCTCGCGCTCTATCTCATCGGCCGCTTCTGCGGTGCGGAGGAAGCGGCGCGCATCGCCCGGCTTTTTCTCATCGGTGATCGCGGCGATGGCCAACTTCCCTTCGCCGCCATGGTCCGGCCGCGCCAGCACGGCAATGCGGCGATCGCAGACGTACAGACCTGGCTTGCCGACAACTACGCGACCACAAATCCGGTGACGGCGATGGTCGCACGCTCGGGCATGGCGGAGCGTACCTTCAAGCGGCAGTTCAAGGCTGCAACGGGGTATGCGCCGGTGGATTATGTACAGGCGATGCGCATCGAGGAGGCCAAGCAGATGCTCGAGACCGAGCCGACCGCCATCGAGGAGATCGCCGTTGCCGTCGGCTACGAGGACCCGACCTTCTTCCGCAAACTCTTCCGCCGCCGCGTCGGCGTGACGCCCGCGCAATATCGCCAGCGCAATCGCCTTCGCACCCTGGGCGATTAGTGGCGCATTTGCCCCGAAGGCAGCGCGTTTGCCTCTGACCATCCCGGCCGATCGCCGTCACACTCGCCTCATCAAAAAGGAGACGAGAGATGGATTTCTATTACGCCCCCACCGCCTGCAGCCAGGCCGCCCATATCCTGCTGCACGAAACCGGCCTCCCCTTCCGCCCGCACAAGGTCGATATTTTCCAGCACAAACTGGAGGACGGCAGCAGCTACGAGACGATCAATCCGAACGGTTACGTGCCGGCGCTCGTGTTCGACGACGGTATGTTGCTGACCGAAAACGTCGCACTGCTCGACTGGATCGCCATGCAGGGCGACGACCTTGTCCCAGGCGGACCGCTCGGCCGTACGCGCCACCTGCAAACGCTCGCCTTCATCTCCACCGAACTGCAAAAGCCCTTCGTGCGGCTGTTCTTCAGCGAAAGCGAAGAGGAAAAGGCATGGCTGTCCGAGACGCTTGCCCGCCGGTTCGCATGGATCGCTTCGCGTGTCGAAGGCGACCATTTGTTCGGTGCGCATTTCACCGCATCCGACGCCTTTCTTTATGTCATGCTGCGATGGGCTGCCATGTGCGGCATCGAGGTACCGGCTGTGCTGCGCGGGCTCGCAAGGCGGATCGAGGCGCGGCCGGCGGTGCGGGCGGTGCTGGAAAAGGAGGCGGTCGAGCCGCTTGGCGTCGCGGCATAACCGTCTAGAAAAAGCGTTGCGCCGGAAGGGCGATCCGCTAGGGTCGGGCCGCCGGCGCAGGGCGACGGTTCCGGCGACTGTCGGAACTGGTCGCTGCCCCGTCGCAGACAGGCTGCACTGGCACCGAACGAGGCCCTAAAATCGGCCGCAATATTTCATCGGGGTCCAGCACATGGCAGAGTTTCCGCAAAAGGCGAAGGTCGTCATCATCGGTTTGGGTGGCATCGTGGGCGCGTCCATCGCCCACCATCTCATCGAGCGCGGATGGGACGATATCGTAGGCATCGACAAGTCGGGCATCCCGACCGACATCGGTTCGACGGCGCATGCCTCGGACTTCTGCTACACGACGAGCCACGACTTCCTGTCGGTCTGGACCACCCAGTACTCGATCGATTTCTACGAGAAGATGGGCCACTACGCCCGCATCGGCGGCCTGGAAGTCGCCCGCACCGGCGACGACACCTGGATGGAAGAGATCAAGCGCAAGCTTTCTTCCGCCAAGGCGTTCGGAACGCGCGCGCATTATGTCTCGCCGGCCGAAATCAAGGGGATGTTCCCGCTGATCGAACAGGATCAGGTCATGGGCGGCATGTTCGATCCGGATGCCGGCCTCGTCGTGCCGCGCTCGCAGACGGTTGCGGGCAAGCTGGTCGATGCCGCTGAAAAGTCCGGCAAGCTGCAGGTCTACGGCAACACGCCGGCTCAGTCGCTGATCGTCGAGGGCGGCCGCATCAAGGGCGTCGTCACGCATCGCGGCACGATCATGGCGGACCATGTCATCGTCTGCGCCGGCATCTGGGGCCGCCTGATCGCCGAAATGGTCGGTGAGGATCTGCCGGTCATGCCGGTCGACCATCCGTTGACCTTCTTCGGCCCGTACAACGAATTCGAAGGCACCGGCAAGGAAATCGGCTACCCGCTTTTGCGCGACCAGGGCAACTCTGCCTATATGCGCGACACCGGCGACCCGAAGACCACCGAGGGCGGCCAGATCGAGTGGGGTTACTACGAGACCACCAATCCGCGCCTCTGCCACCCGCGCAACATTCTCGAAAAGCACGAGGCGCGCCTGTCGCCCTCGCAGCGCGACCTCGACATGGAGCAGATCCTCGAGCCGCTCGAAAAGGCCATGGAGCTGACGCC
Organism: Sinorhizobium sp. RAC02; assembly: GCF_001713395.1. Taxonomy (NCBI): domain Bacteria; kingdom Pseudomonadati; phylum Pseudomonadota; class Alphaproteobacteria; order Hyphomicrobiales; family Rhizobiaceae; genus Sinorhizobium; species Sinorhizobium sp. RAC02. The sequence continues at coordinate 2,416,186 of NZ_CP016450.1, forward strand.
GATCCTCGGCGAGCTCGGCTACAACGAAGGCCATTCCTTCAACGGCCTGCTGCAGGTTTCCGCCGCCGGCGGCCCGTCCTGCGGCGAGAGCCAGAAGGTGCGCGGCCTGTGGTATTGCGTCGCCATCTGGGTCAAGGACGGCCCCGGCTACGGCAAGCTGATCGCCGACTGGATGACGGACGGCCGCACCGAGATCGACCACAACTCGATCGACTATTCGCGCTTCTACCCGCACCAGCTGACGGAAGAATTCATCGAGGGCCGCAGCTACGAGGCCGCCCAGAAGATCTACTTCCCGGCCGTGCACAACCGCGAACCCTATGCCTCGGGCCGCGGCGCCAAGCGCTCGCCCTTCCATGAGCGCGAAAAGGAACTTGGCGGCTACTTCATGGAGCTCGGCGGCTGGGAGCGTGCGCACGGCTACGCCGCCAACGAGCACCTTTTGGAGAAGTACGGCAATCGCGTTCCGGTGCGCGAGAACGAATGGGACAGCCGTCACTTCTGGCGCGTCTCAAACGCCGAGCATCTGGCGATGAGCGAGGACTGCGGCATCGTCAACCTCTCGCATTTCCACATGGTTGACATCGAAGGCCCTGACCATGTCGAGCTGCTGGAATGGTTGTGCGCCGCGAAGATCGGCGGCGACGGCAATATTGGCAAGGGCGTCTACACCCACTTCCTCGACGACGAGGGCATGGTGCGCGCCGACTTCACGGTCTTCCGCATGGCCGACCGCTGCCGCCTGGTGAACGGCGCCGACGCCGGCCCGCGTGACTTCCACTACATGAAGCGCGTCGCCGAGGACCGTGGCCTTGATGTCACCATCACCGACACCTCGGAAAAGTACATCACCATCGGCATCTGGGGCCCGAACGCCCGCAAAAACCTGAAGAAGGTGGTGGCGGACCCGGCCGGTCTCGACCAGGAGAATTTCGCCTTCGCCGCGATCAAGCAGATCGAGATCGCCGGCAAGAGCGTGACAGCGTTCCGCATCTCCTATGTCGGCGAGCAGGGCTGGGAACTGCACATGAAGTACGAGGATGGCCTCGCCGTCTGGGATGCCCTGCGTTCGACTGGCGTCATGGCCTTCGGCGTCGAGACCTATGCCAACTCGCGCCGCATGGAAAAGAGCCTGCGCCTGCAGAATGCCGACCTGCTGACCCAGTACAACCTCATCGAGGCCGACCTTGCCCGTCCGAAGGTCAAGGAAGCCGATTTCCGCGGCAAGGCCAAACATCTGGAGTACAAGGCGCGCGACCACCAGCCCGCCATGCTCTGCACGCTGGTCATGACCGAAAACACAGACAAGGCTGGCGTAAAGCGCTACCCGCTCGGCAACCTGCCGGTCATGGATCCGGAAACCGGTGAGGTCCTCATCGACGACCTCGGCCGCCGCTCCTACACGACATCCATCGCCTTCGGCCCGACGATCGGCAAGAACATCGCGCTGGCCTATCTGCCGCACGCCTATTGCCAGGAAGGCCGCAAGCTCAACATCGAGTACTTTGCCGAGACCTACCCGGTCGAGGTGGTCGGCATCGGCTACAAACCGCTGTACGACCCGGAGAACTCGAAGCCGCGGACGTAAGCGGTTTCTGAAACGTCAAAAGAAGGGCGTGCCGGTGGCACGCCCTTCTTGCTTTGATTAGCGAACAACCGTGCCGTTTTCGGCAACGAGCCTCCCGGCCTTAAACACCCGACGCCCCTTCGGCACCGCCACCACGGCCTCCGGCACATGCTCCGCCGCAAGCGTCACGAAATCCGCCTTTGCGCCAATTGCGATGCCGTAGCCTTCGAGGCCTAGCGCCCTGGCACTCGCCGCTGTCACCACGTCGAAAGCGGCCGAAAGCTCCTCATCCGTGTAGAAACCGGAGCGGTAACCGATCATCATCGCGCGGCCCAGCATGTCGCCATCGCCATAAGGCCACCAGGAATCGCGGATGTTGTCGCTGCCGGCGAAAACGGTAACGCCCTCGGCGCGCAGCAGGGCAACCGGCGGAAAAGCGTGGTCGCCGGGGGCGTTGGTCATGATCGAGACGCCGGCAGTGGCGATCTTTGCGCCAATGCGGCGGGCGGAATCCGCGTCGAGATCGCCAAGGCCGTAGGCGTGGCTGATCGCCACCCTGCCCTGCATGCCGAGCGCCACCGTGCGGGCGCAGATTTCTTCCACGGTGAAGGCACCGAGCGAGCCGAAATCGTGCAGATGGATATCGACGCCGACGCCGCGCTTGTCCGCGACGCCGAAGACCACGTCGAGGTGGCCTTGCAGGTCACGGTCGAAACTTGCCGGATCGAGACCGCCGACGAGATCGGCGCCAAGGCCAATCGCCTCATCCAGAAGCTCCGGTGTACCGGGGCTTTTCAGGATGCCGTTCTGCGGGAAGGCGACAAGCTGGATGTCGATGATATCCCGGTATTCCTCGCGGATTTTCAGGATTGTCTCGAGCGACTTCAGCCCCGCCGAGCGATCCACCATGACGTGGCTGCGCATGTGGAGGGAGCCGTTGGCGACACAGAGTTCGAGCTGCTTGCGGGCGCGCTCCTCAATGGGAGCGGCAATGGCCATGTTCTCGGCCTGGAAGGCCACGCGCTCGTGCACGTCAAAACCGTTGGTGCACGGTTTGTGCGGAATCCATTTGTCGCCGTAGAAGCTGGTATCAAGGTGGATATGCCCCTCGACGAAGCCGGGGACCAGCAGGGCACCGGCGATGTCGACGTGCCCGGCAGCGCCGGACGTTGTGCCGGCCGCTTCGATCGACACGATACGACCGGCGGCAACGCCGATGTCCTTCAGCGATCCGTCTGCCAGTTTGGCATTGGTGAAAAGCGTCTCGATCCCGGCCATGATGTCGCGCCTCCATTTGCGCACAGCTTGACCCGCCGCGCAAAGGGCGGGTCATTTATTGTACGCAATAACGCGCGAAAATCGTATGCAGTCAATAGGCGGCGGCGACCGCAGCGTTGCCCAGCACCACGATGGGCGTGCCGTTCTGCACGCGGTTGAACAGATCGACCACATCCTGGTTGATCATGCGCACGCAGCCGGAGGAAACGGACTTGCCGATCGTCCACCATTCCGGCGAACCATGGATGCGGTAGAGCGTGTCTTCGTTGTTCTGGAAGATGTACATCGCGCGGGCGCCGAGCGGGTTCTTCAGGCCCGGCTCCATGCCGCCATTGGCGATGCTGTAGGGTTCCAGCTCCGGCTGGCGGGCGACCATCTCGTCGGGTGGCGTCCAGCGCGGCCATTGCCGCTTGTACTGGATGACGCCACGGCCGGCCCATTCGAAGCCGGCGCGTCCGAGGCCGACGCCGTAGCGCATCGCCTGGCCATCCTCATAGGTCAGGTAGAGGAAATGGTTTGCCGTATCGACGACGATCACGCCGGGCCGCTCGCCGGTCGGGTTCGGTACCATCTGGCGATAGAAGCGCCGGTCGATCTTCTGATAGGGAATGGCCGGCAGCGGAAACTGCTCGTCCGGCTTCGGCCCGTACATGGTAGCATAGATGCTGGTATCGACCGGCTCCGGCGCGACGACGACCCTTTCGCGAACCGGCGTGGTGCAGCCAGCCAGAACAGTGGTTGCCAATCCTGCACTGCCGAGCAGGAAGGATCGGCGGCTTACGCTTTCACCCGTCAATACAGACCTCACATGTCAATCTTCATAGGGATCGGCCAGCGCGGCTTCAGGCCGGCTGACAGGATATTTGGTGCGCGAGATCCGGGCGGCAAGGCCCTTGGCCCCCTGCTGCTTCAGCAGCGTGCGGAAGCTCGGATGCATGCCACCGTCCATATAGGCGAAGCTCGAGACCGTCGTGGTGGTTGCGATGGCGGCATCCAGCTTCTTCTGCTCAGCGCCGATCTTCGCCATCAGGTCGCCTTCGGAGCCGCCAACGACCGCCGGGCACTGCGCCAGCGGATCGTCGGGTTCGCCGTCGACGAATTCCTTGTTGAAGACGTAGCGGCTGCCGCAGACGGAAACCTTCGGCTGGCGCTTCGTGAAGGCGAAGGCATCGTAGCCTTCCTTCAGCGTACGCCAGAACGGCATGTTCGGGTCACCCTTGTGCTTGGCCATGTTCTCCGTCGTCATGCGGAACGGATAGGCCTGCACCTGGAAACGCGCCTGACCGCCATCCAGCGCCTTCTGCACGATGGCGTAGATCTCGCCGACACCCTGGTCGGTCATGGCGTAGCAGCCGGAGGATGAACAGGCGCCGTGCACCATCAGCGCCTCACCCGTATAGCCGAGTGCGGATTCCAGACGGTTCGGGTAGCCGAGATTGAAGGAGACATAATATTGCGAGTTCGGGTTCAGCATGCCTGCGGAGACGTGGTAAAACCCTTCCGGCGCCTGGCGGTCGCCGTTCTTCGTCTTCGGCCCGAGCTTTCCGGACCAGCGGCACATCGGATAGGTCTTGAACAGTGCATACTGGCCGCTGGCATTGACCTTCCAGACTTCCAGTTCGCTTTCCTGCTTGAAGATGCGCACCAGCACGGGGCTGGTCGGGCTCATCTTCTTCTTCGACATCTCCGCCTTCACCTTGCTGGAAAGCTGCGGCGCCTCGGCGAGCGAGGCCACATCCATGGCCATGCAGCCGGCGAGCAGGCCACCGGCAACGGTCGCGGCGGCAAGCCGCGCGAGGAGCGAGAGGCGTGGACGGGCATTCTGAAGAAAGGGGCGGTGGCGCAACGCAAACATGGGTCGATTTCGGTTGTTAGGGATCCGTGGCGCGCCGTTTGGCAAACGACGCATTTCAGGCTTAGAGTCCAAGCGATTGCTTAGAACTTCGTTAATCTTATGGCTGCCAACGGCCTCATACCGTCTCCAGTGCCCGAATCCGGGGCTCCAGCCAATGCAAGCGAGCATAAAACCTCAAGCCGCTTGAGCATCAAGCCCCTCATTGCCGGTTTCGGACGCCGAGTGATCACGAAGGCACACGCGGCGAACAACAAATTGTTAGCGGCGCTATTCGAAGTCCCCGATGCCATGATGATGCGCCGTACGCACGCCGCCCGGCGGATGCAACGTCACTGGAACCGTCAGGATGGTTCCGTCGTCGAACGCCACGGACATCATACGCTCACCGGCAACGCCCAGCGTCTCATCCATTTCCAGAAAGAGCGATCCCGCCGCCATGAACAGTTCCGCCCGGCGCGGGATGACGAGGAAGGCATCCGCGACCGTGATGGTTTCGTAAACGCCAGAATCCCGGCGTTTCACGACCGGCGTGCTGAACCCATCGGCGGAAATGGCCATGATGCGTTTGTCGGCAGTGTCGGCATTGTAGATGGTCAGGTAAGCCCGCGCCGGGGTACCCTGCGCGCCCGCGACGATATCGACATGCTCGACGGAAAGCCCGGATAACATTGCCTCATGCGGCACGATCCCACCGGTGGCGCTCATCGGCGCGGCAGCCGCCGGAGTGGCGACGATGAGCCCGAGCAGCGACAGAAGAAAGCACGCTTGATTTGCCACGATTGTCCTCACATTTGTGTGCAAGCACTGTAGAGCCATTGCGCAGGACGGCTCTTCAGGATTTCGTGAAAGCCGAAAATGTCTCGACCAGGACGAGGAGCAAAAGATGCTGACGATCGGAGATCTTTCCAAAACCACGGGCGTCAAGGTTCCGACCATCCGCTACTACGAGCAGATGGGTCTGCTCTCCCATGCCGAGCGCTCCGAGGGCAACCAGCGGCGCTACTCGAACGAGGAGCGCGAACGCCTCGCCTTCATCCGGCACGCCCGCGACCTCGGTCTCACCATCGATGCCATTCGTGAACTGATCGTCCTTAGCCAGCACCCGGAACGCCCCTGCCACGATGCCGACCGCATCGCCGCCGAACAGCTTTCGACCGTCCGGCGCAAGATCGAGCGCCTGCAGAAGCTGGAGGCGGAACTGGTGCGCATCACCAGCCATTGCCACACCGACCAGGTCCGCGACTGCTACGTCATCCGGGCGCTCGCCAACCACGACCTTTGCCACGACGAGCACGACTAGGACGCTGCAAGCAATTTCAGCTTCTGAAGCTGCGTTTCGCGCGGCTCGTGCATGTCCAGCATGCCCTGGAGCCGGCCATCCGCACGGATGAGAAAGAGGCCGGCGGTGTGGTCCATCGTGTAACTGTCCGAGGCCGTCGGCACCTTTTTGTAGGTAGCCGAAAAGGCATCCGCCGCCGCTTTCGTCTCGGCCGCATCGCCGCGGAGCGCGATGATGCGCGGGTCGAAGGAGGTCATGTAGAGTTTCAAAAGCTCCGCAGTGTCGCGCTCGGGATCGACCGAAATGAAGAGCGGCGTGATGCGATCCGCCGCCGGGCCGATGTCCTTCAGCAATGCACTCAGCTCGAACAGTGCCGTCGGGCAGACATCCGGGCAATGGGTGAAGCCGAAGAAGACGAGATAGGGTTTTCCGGCGAGATCGGCCGAGCCGAAGGCTTTGCCGTCGACCGTCCGCAAGGCGAAGGTGCGCTGCTTTGGCTTTTCCGTTGCGGGAACCTGTGCCGCGACCGTCGCTCCGACGATCGCGGCCAACACGCCTGCAAGACCAATGAATGTCCTGCGCTTCATTTGATCGGCCGCAGCAGGCGCAGCGCATTCAGCGTCACGAGCACGGTGGCGCCGGTATCGGCGAGGATCGCCGGCCAGAGGCCAGTGATGCCGACGATGGTCGTCACCAGGAACACACCCTTGAGGCCGAGCGAGAGGACGATGTTCTGCACGATGTTGCGCATGGTGCGCTTGGAAAGATCCGTCATCAGCGCCACGTCGCCGACGCGGCCGTGCAGAATGGCGGCATCCGCCGTTTCGAGTGCCACATCCGTGCCGCCACCCATGGCGATGCCGACATTGGCGGCAGCCAGAGCAGGTGCGTCATTGATGCCGTCGCCGATCTTGCCGACGACATAACCTTCGCGCTGCAGTTCGCCGACGATGCGCTGCTTGTCTTCCGGCATCAGTTCGGCGCGCACCTCGATGCCGAGTTCGGCGCCGACGGCTTTTGCCGTGCGGGCATTATCGCCCGTCAGCATGATCGTCTTGATGCCGGCATCCTTCAGTGCCTTGAGCCCGGCCGCCGCGTCGGCGCGCGGCTCGTCGCGCATGGCGATGGCACCGACGAGCACGCCCTCGACGACCAGCATGGAGACGGTCTTGCCATCATCATTGAGCTTTGCAGTGGCGGCTTTGACCTCGTCGGACAGCGTGACCTGTTCGGCAACCGCCTTCGGCGAGCCGAGGAAGACCTGCCTGCCCTCCACGGTGGCCGTGACGCCCTTGCCGCCGAGCGCCCGCGAACCGCTTGCCACCGGCGGCACGATGCCGTCATCCGCGGCCTTGCCGAGGATGGCGAGCGCCAGCGGGTGGCTGGAGCCCGCTTCGAGGGCGGCGGCGAGGCGCAGAACTTCGTCGGCCGGTTGTGCGAAGGCGACGATGTCGGTAACCTTCGGCTTACCTTCGGTCAGCGTGCCGGTCTTGTCGAAGGCGATGGCGGTGAGCTTGCCGAGGCCTTCCAGCACCGCGCCGCCCTTCATCAGCAGGCCGCGACGGGCACCGGCGGAGAGAGATGCGGCAATGGCGGCGGGCGTCGAAATGACCAGCGCGCAGGGGCAGCCGATCAGCAGCACGGCGAGGCCCTTGTAGACCCATTCGCTCCAGATGCCACCGAGGAACAGCGGCGGGATGATTGCGACGAGCGCCGCAACGACGACCACACCGGGCGTATAGTATTTGGAGAAGCGGTCGATGAAGCGCTCGGTCGGCGCCTTCGATTCCTGGGCTTCCTCGACCAGCTTGATAACGCGGGCGATAGTGTTGTCCGCAGCCGCCGCGGTGACGCGCACGCGCAGCGCCGCATCGCCATTCACCGTGCCTGCGAAGACGGTGTCGCCGACGTCCTTGTTGACCGGCGTGCTTTCGCCGGTGACGGGGGCCTCGTCGATGGCGCTTTCACCGTCGATGATCACGCCATCGGCGGAAATGCGGTCGCCGGGGCGTACCAGAATGACGGCGCCGACCGCGAGTGATTCGGCCGGCACTTCCTTGGTGCGGCCGTTCTCTTCGAGAAGTGCGGTCTTCGGCACGAGGGCGGAGAGCGAGCGGATGCTGTCACGCGCTTTGCCGGCTGCAACCCCTTCCAGCAACTCGCCGACGAGGAAGAGGAAGACGACGGCAGCGGCCTCTTCGGTGGCGTTGATGACCACCGCGCCGACGGCGGCGATCGTCATCAGCATTTCGATGGAGAACGGCGTGCCGGCGAGGGCCGCCATGATGGCACGGCGCGCAATCGGCAGGAGGCCGACGAACATCGCGATGACGAAAGCATAGGTCTCGATGGCCGGGAAGAGATGGCCGACGCCGTAGGCGATGACCAGCGACGCACCGGCGAGAATCGTCAGCCGACCCTTCTTGCCCTTCCACCATGGACCTTCGGACGGGCCGTGATCGTGGCCGTGCGGGCCCTCGATGGCCGCAGCCTTCGGCTTATGGTCATGGCCCGTATGGTCGTGATCATGGTCATCATGATCATGGGAATGGTCGTGCCCGTGGTTATGATCGTGGCTGCAACCGGGACCGTGTTCGTGCTTCGCTGCCGGCTTTTCCGCAATCGCTGCCGCCGGCGTCACCGCGTAGCCGAGGCCGGAGACTTTTCTACGGATCGCCTCCAGGTCGCTCGTCACGTCGTGCTGTACGCGCATGGTGCCGGCGGTCACGGAAACGGATACGTCCGAAACCCCCGGCATGCGGCGCACGGCCGTGTCGATCTTGCTGGCGCAGGAGGCGCAATCCATGCCGCCAACCCGGAAACGCGTCTCTTTCACATCGGACATCATACAATCCTCTTCAGTCTGTCGAGGCTGTTCTACGACCTCTAGCGACTAGAGGTGCAAGAGGTGAACACGAAAAAAATCCGGGCAAAGAGGCGCATTGATATTTCCCGCATCGCCATGCTAGAGAGCGCCGACTTTATTTGCAGGTTTCATCTGCTGGTTGGGGAGGACGCCATGTCTTGGCACGCCCTCTTCCAATCGGGGATGGGCTCTCTTGATGCCCCCCGAACGGAAGAACGCTTTTTGATGGGTGCCCTTGCGGCACAATCGGGCTTTGACACCGTTTCGCCGGTGCGGGCGCCGCGCCTGCGCGTCCTTTCTCCACTCAAGCGCCGCGACAGAGGCAACAGCGCAAAAGCGCTGTCACATCGCCGTGCCCGGACAACGATACCGTAACATCGGTCTCCCCTTTTTGCTGTTTGAAGCAGGAGGTTTGCACCTCCGCTTTGCGCGTTGCTATCGCGCTGCCGGCCCGGCCGGCGCCAATCCACCCGCCAAGAAGACAGGTCCCGCATGTCCCTCACGACCCCCTATTATCTGATCGACAAGTCGAAGCTCATCGCCAACATGGAAAAGATCGCGCGCCTGCGCGAGCTTTCCGGCGCAAAGGCGCTGCTCGCGCTGAAATGCTTCGCCACCTGGTCGGTCTTCGATCTGATGCGCGACTATATGGACGGTACGACCTCCTCGTCGCTGAACGAAGTGCGCCTCGGGCACGAGCGTTTCGGCAAGGAAACGCACGCCTATTCCGTCGCCTATGCCGATTACGAGATCGACGAGGTCATCAGCCACGCCGACAAGATCATCTTCAACTCGGTGAGCCAGCTCGATCGTTTCGGCGACAAGGCATCCGGCATCGTGCGGGGCCTTCGCCTCAATCCCGGCATTTCCTCCTCTACCTTCGATCTCGCCGACCCGGCCCGTCCGTTCTCGCGGCTCGGCGAATGGGATGTGAAACAGGTCGAGCCGGTGATGGACCGCATCTCCGGCTTCATGATCCACAACAATTGCGAGAACGGCGATTTCGACCTGTTCGACCGCATGCTCGGCACGATCGAGGAGAAGTTCGCGCCGCTCCTGAAGAAGGCCGAATGGGTAAGCCTCGGCGGCGGCATTCACTTCACCGGCGAGACCTATCCGCTGGAGAAATTTGCCGAGCGGCTGAAGCGGTTCTCCGGCGACTACGGCGTGCAGGTCTATCTGGAGCCGGGCGAAGCCTCGATCACCAAGTCCACCACGCTGGAAGTGACGGTGCTCGACACGCTCAACAACGGCAAGAACCTCGCCATCGTCGACAGTTCGATCGAGGCCCACATGCTGGACCTGTTGATCTACCGGGAGAACGCCAAGCTTTCGCCGAACACCGGGCCGCACCGCACCATGGTCTGCGGCAAGTCGTGCCTCGCCGGCGATATTTTCGGCGAATTCAATTTCGAGGCCCCGCTGAAGGTCGGCGACCGCATCTCCATCCAGGATGCGGCCGGCTACACCATGGTCAAGAAGAACTGGTTCAACGGCGTGAAAATGCCGGCGATCGCCATCCGCGAACTGGACGGCAGCATCACAACGGTCCGCGAATTCACCTACGCGGACTACGAAGAAAGCCTCTCCTGAGGCGATACGGGTAGAAGGAGATATCCCCCGATATGAAAAAGAACGTCCTCATCATCGGCGCCGGCGGCGTCGCACAGGTGGTCGCACACAAGTGCGCCCAGAACAACGACGTGCTCGGCGATATCCATATCGCGTCGCGCACCAAGGCGAAGTGCGAAAAGATCATCGCGTCGGTCCATGAGAAGAAGGCTATGAAACAGCCGGGCGTGCTCGAAGGCCATGCGCTCGACGCGCTCGACATCGAGGCGACCAAGGCGCTCATCACCTCCACGAAGTCCGAGATCGTCATTAATGTCGGCACCGCCTTCCTCAACATGTCGGTGCTGCGCGCCTGCATGGATACGGGCGTCGCCTATATCGACACCGCGATCCATGAAGAGCCCGGCAAGATCTGCGAGACACCGCCGTGGTACGGGAACTACGAGTGGAAGCGTGCCGCCGAATGCGAAGAGAAGGGCATCACCGCCATTCTCGGCGCCGGTTTCGATCCGGGCGTGGTCAACGCCTATGCCAAGCTCGCCAAGGACGAGTATCTCGACACGGTGACCGACGTCGACATCGTCGACATCAATGCCGGCAGCCATGGCAAGTACTTCGCCACGAACTTCGACCCGGAAATCAATTTCCGCGAATTCACCGGCGTCGTCTACTCTTGGCAGGATGGCCACTGGCAGACGAACAAGATGTTCGAAATCGGCAAGGACTACGACCTGCCGGTCGTCGGCACGCGCCGCGCCTATCTCTGCGGCCATGACGAAGTGCATTCGCTGGCGAAGAACATGGACGGCGCGAATGTGCGCTTCTGGATGGGTTTTGGCGACCACTACATCAACGTCTTCACCGTGCTGAAGAACCTCGGCCTGCTCTCCGAACAGCCGGTCAAGACGGCCGAAGGGCTTGAGGTCGTGCCGCTCAAGGTCGTCAAGGCCGTGCTGCCGGATCCGTCGTCGCTTGCGCCGAACTACGAAGGCAAGACCTGCATCGGCGACTACGTGAAGGGCATGAAGGACGGCAAGGAAAAGACCGTCTTCATCTACAACGTGGCCGACCATAAGGAAGCTTACGAGGAAGTCGGCAGCCAGGGCATTTCCTACACCGCCGGCGTGCCGCCGGTCGCAGCAGCTATGCTGGTCGCCACCGGCGAGTGGGACGTGAAGAAGATGGCCAACATCGAAGAGTTGGCGCCCAAACCCTTCATCAACCTGCTCAACGGCATGGGCCTGCCCACCCGCATCCAGGACGAAGACGGCGACCGCGCCGTCAGCTTCTAAGCCTGAAAACACCGGCCGCGCCTCGTGCGCGGCCGGTGTCTTTTCGCCGGCAGCCTTTGGCTCGCGGCCACGCCCTTCCGGCCCCTCCCCGAAAAACACATCGAAACTAGCCACATCCGGTTCACGGCTTCGCTTTGAACCGTTGCACCGTCCTGCATCCACGCAATTGCCATGACAGTGAAATATCACAGTCTTGACACGGCCAAAAATAGCTTTATAACTTAGCTATATTACAAACAATCGCTAGGGAGGACAGGCGATGGACGAGCGGCAGTTCCGCAATGCGCTTGCCGAATACGCGACGGGCGTGACCATCGTCACGGCACTGTCGAAATCGGGCGAGAAGATCGGCATGACGATGACCTCGTTCAACACGGTCTCGCTCGATCCGCCGCTGGTGCTGTTTTCCGTCGGCGTCAAGGCGTTGAGCCTCGATGCGCTACGCGAGGCGGATGCCTATGTGGTCAACATCCTCGCCCGCACGCAGGAGAACCTCTCCAACCAGTTCGCCCGCGCTTCGAGCGACAAGTGGGCCGGCGTGCACCACACCGAGGGTCACAAGGGCGCGCCGCGGCTCACCAATGCCATCGCCCAGTTCGAATGCGAGCCCTATGCCTGCCATGAAGGCGGCGACCACCTGATCTTCCTCGGTCGCGTCGTCAATTTCCGCACATCCGATACGGCGGCCGAGCCGCTGCTGTTCTTCCGCGGCCGCTACCACAGCGTCGCCGGCCCGCGCATCGACGTCGATGCCTGGCCCCTGCCCCTGCATTACTGAAACCCTCTGGAGGATGCATATTATGAGCAAGTCCGAACCAAAATCCGGCAAGGAGCACCTTGCCAGCCTGCGCGATGGCCGCGAGATTTTCATCAATGGCGCCCGCGTCAACGACGTGACGACGCATGACGCCTTTTCCAATGTCGCGCGCTCGGTCGAAAAGATGTTCGACTTCGCGAAGGCCGCTGAAAATGCCGAGCTGATGACCTATGCGACGCCGGAAGGCGGGCGTGCCAACCGCATCTGGGAACTGCCCGGCAGCTACCAGGAACTGGTCAAGCGCCGCGCCGGGCTTGAAGCCTGGACCGGCCTGCATGGCGGCTTCCTCGGCCGCGCGCCGGACCATGTCGCCTCCTGCATCGCCGGCATGTATATGGGCCGCGACGTCTTCGAGGACTACAATCCGAAATTCGCGCGCAACCTCGCCGACTATTACAAATATGCCCGCGACAACGACCTTTACCTGACCTACGTCATCATCAACCCGCAGGCTGACCGCTCGAAGAATGCCGCCGAGCAGGCCGATCCGTTCCTGACGGCCGGCGTGGTGGATCGCGACGCGGAAGGCATCACCGTGCGCGGCGCCAAGATGCTGGCGACCGGCGGTGTCGTCGCCAACGAGGTTTTCGTCACCTGCATCCAGCCGCTGAAGGCGGGTGAAGAGAATTACGCACTGTCCTTCGCCATTCCGATGAATGCCAAGGGTCTGAAGATCCTGTCGCGCAAGTCCTATGAGGCGGCTTCGCCCTCGGTCTTCGACAATCCGCTGGCGAGCCGCTTCGACGAGAACGACGCCGTGCTTTATTTCGACGACGTGAAGGTTCCGTGGGACCGCGTCTTCATCGATGGCGACGTGGCGATGTGTGCCAAGCAGTTCCATGCGACACCGGCGCATGTCTACCAGAACTACCAGGCGATGATCCGCCTGTCGGTCAAGCTGCGTTTCCTCGTCGGCATCGCCAAGCGCACCACCGACGTCAACGGTATCTCGCAGTTCCCGCAGGTGCGTGAAATGCTCGGCCAGCTCGCCGCCGAGGCCGGCATGGTGGACGCGCTGGTCGCCGCGATGGAGGCCAAGGGCAAGCAGGTCGGTGCCTATTTCGTGCCGGATGCAGCAACGCTCTACAGCGCGCAGGTACTGACCCAGCAGCTCTATCCGAAGATCCTGAATACGCTGCGCGAACTTGCCGGTGGCGGCATGATCATGCTGCCCTCCTCGGTCGACGACTTCGGCAATCCGGAACTGGCGCGCCTCATCGACAAGACGCAGCAGTCGCCGGCCGCCTCCTCGCGGGACCGCGTCAAATTCTACAAGCTTGCCTGGGATGCCGTCGGCTCCGAGTTCGGCTCGCGCCATCACCAGTACGAAATGTTCTATGCCGGCGCGACCTTCGTGACGAAGAACCACGCCTTCCGCACCTACGACTGGTCCGCCGCCGACGGCCTGCTGCAGAACATGCTCGATTCCTATTCGCTCGAGGACAGCCTGAAGGCCGCCGAAGCTGCGTGATCCCGTTCTTCGCGGGCGTGCCTTCCGGCGCGCCCGCTCTCCCACTTTCAACCACAGGAGGACCCGATGCCGGTCAACAAGAAACACGACGAATTCTACACGCTCGACATGACGACGGGCTGGGAAGTGCCCGCCGGCTATCCGCAGGGCATCAAGCAGAAAATCATTTCCGGCGCGCTCGATGAAGAAAACCGCGGCGGGACGCGTACGCGCCTCCTGAAGTTCGATCCGGGCGTCTTCACCACCAAGCCGTTCGAGCATGAATATTGGGAAGAGGTCTATCTCGTCTCCGGCGACCTGACGGTCGGCAACGACGAAAACGGCGATGGCGGCGAGACATTCCCGCCGAACACCTATGCCTGTCGCCCGCCGCATGCGCCGCATGGTCCCTTCAAGTCGGAGAAGGGCTGCATACTGCTCGAAATTCACTATTTTGATCCGGTCTGATTCGGGCATAGGCAGGAGATAAGCAATGCGCGCAACACTGAACGAACTTGCGGCCGATCTGGCGACGGGCAAGATCACGTCGTCGCAACTGGTCGAAGGATCGCTCGCGCGCATTGCCGACGAGACAGGCGAAGGCGCACGCGCCTTCGTCAAGGTCCATGCGGACAAGGCCCGGACCGCGGCGAAGGCCGCCGACGACCTGCGCAAGGCAGGCCTTACCCCCTCGCGCTTCGCCGGCATTCCGATTGCGGTGAAGGACCTGTTCGACCTAGCTGGCGATCCCACCCCCGCCGGCTCGAAAGTGCTGGCGAACGCGGCGCCCGCCGAAACCGATGCGCCCGCCATCGCGCGCCTCAAGGCCGCAGGCTTCATCGTCGTCGGCCGCAACAACATGACCGAATTTGCCTTTTCCGGCGTGGGCATCAACCCGCATTACGGCACACCGGCCAACGCCTATGACCGCGCCACCGGCCGCATTCCCGGCGGCTCCTCCTCGGGTGCTGCCGTTTCGGTGGCAGATGGCATGGCGGCTGCTGCGATCGGCTCGGACACAGGCGGCTCCTGCCGCATCCCGGCAGCGCTCTGCGGTATCGTCGGCTACAAGCCGACGGCCAGCACCGTTCCGCTCAAAGGCGCTCTGCCGCTCTCCTTCACGCTCGATTCCATCGGTCCGCTGGCCAACAGCGTCGATTGCTGCGCCAGCCTGCATGAAATCTTGAGCGGCACGTCGCTGGATGGCGAAGCCGCGCGCTCCGTCGCCGGCCTGCGCATCGCCGTGCCGCAATCCGTCGTCTTCGATGGTATCGAGCCGCATGTCGCCAAAACCTTCGAAGCCGCGCTACAGCGCCTCGCCGATGCCGGCGCCATCGTGACGGAAATTCCGCTCAGGGAATTCGAAATGGTCGGCCGCATCAACGGCAAGGGCGGCTTCCCGGCCCCCGAAGCGCTGTCCTGGCACCGCGACCTGCTGGAAGAGCACGGCGAGCAATACGACCCGCGCGTGCGCGCCCGCATCCTGCGCGCCAAGGAGCAGACCGCGGCCGACTATATCGACATGCTGCACCTGCGCCGCACCTATATCGAGGAAACGAACCGGGCGATCTCCGCCTACGATGTCCTCGCCATGCCGACCGTGCCGATGGTCGCCCCGGCCATCGCCGCGCTGGAAGCCGATAACGACCTCTTCGTAAAGACCAACCTGACGCTGCTGCGCAACCCGGCGCTGATCAACATGCTGGACGGCTGCTCGATCTCACTGCCCGCGCACGCCGAGGGCGAGGCCCCGGTCGGCCTAATGCTGGCGGCGGCCGGCGGGCGCGACGCAGCGCTGTTTGCCAATGCGCGGGCGGTGGAGGCGGCGCTGCGGGGACGATAGCGCCGTCCACAAAGCTCATGCCATGAAGGAAAGCCGCGGTTTGGATCGTTTCAGCCTGATTTGTCGAAACAGGTATTGACCCTCCACCTGATGGAGGCGGTAATGACCTCGCCATGGAAACGAAGTTCTACACGATTGGCGAAGTATCCAGCATTTCCGGGCAGTCGGTAAGGCGCATCCGCTTCTATTCCGACAAGGGCCTTTTGCCCCCAAGCCTGCGGACCGAAAGCAACTACCGCATCTACACCGACACGGACCTTGCGAAGCTTGAGCTCATCCGGGCGCTTCGCGAGGCCGGCGTCGGGCTGGAACTGATCGGCAATCTGTTCCGCCAAAAGCTTTCCCTTGGTGAATTGCTGCAAACGCGGCTCGATATCCTCGAGGCGGAGATTGCCTCCAAGCGCCGGGCGGCGGGCGTTCTGCGTGCTGTTCTTCGTTTTCCAAACCCGTCCGACGAGGACCTCAGAAGGATTTGGACCATGAGCAAACACAGCCATCGGCAAATGCAGACCCTTGTGGAGAATTTCATAGGCGTCATTGCAGAAGGTACCAAACTTGACGGTGAACAGCGGCGCAGCCTCGTCGAGGCCAGCGTGCCCACATTGCCCGATGATCCGACCGCCGAGCAGATCGAAGCCTGGGACGAGCTTTCCGCCCTGCTGGTCGACAGAGATTTCGCGCGCGAAATGCGCGTTGAAATGCAGGCGTTCTGGACAGGTGCGCTCGACCCCGCGGCCTATCAAGCCGCTTCGATCGAGGCCTATGAAGCGGCCAAAAACGGTGTCTCGACCGGCATTCGGCCGCGGAGTGCCGAAGCGCAGGCAATTGCGGAAACTTGGCTTGCAAAATCCGCTCTGGCGATGGGACGGGAGGCGGATCGTTCGTTCATCGACTGGCATGTCGCCCAGTATGACAAGAACGCCGGCCGAACCGCCCGCTATCGCGAGCTGCATGCCATTTTGCAGGGCAAACCGTTGGCCGAGGCCGACCTCAAGGCCTGGACCTGGCTCAATGATGCCTTGAAGGCGCTACCGGAGCGATAAGCGAACCGTTTTTGAAGCCGCCTCAAAACTGCCGAACGATGTTTTCCCTGAAAGCCTCGATATGCTCGCGGATCGCCTTCTCCGCCTGGTCGGGATTGCGCTTGCGGATGCCTTCCACCACCGCCGCATGCTGTTCGCAGACGCGCACATGGTGCTCGTTGGAGCGTAGCGAGATGAACCACAGCCGTGTCGAGCGGTCGTGCAGGTTGCCCATGATGTCGGGCAGCATGGAATTGCGCGAGCTTGTCGCAAGAAGGGCGTGGAAGGCGCGGTCGAGGTTCATCATGGCCTCGATCGCGCGGTCCTTGGCGGCCTGCCAGGTGGCGTCGAGGTTTTCCGAAAGGCGGGCGAGATCGACGGGCTCGGCCAGTTCCGCCACCTTTCGCACGCAGAAGGCCTCGTTGACGAGGCGCACGTCGATGATGTCGAAGATTTCGTTCAGGCTGATGGGCTTCACCATGATGCCCTTGCGCGGCAGCACGTCGATCAGCCCGTCCGCCGCAAGCCGGTCGATGGCCTGGTGGACGGGGGTGCGGCCGATGTTGAGCTCGCTGCTCAGCATGCCTTCGCTCAGCACCTCGCCGGGCTTGAGGTCGCAGGTGATGATGCGGCGCTTGATGGCCTCATAGGCCGTATCGCGCAGGGAAACGACGGGGTCGCCGCGCCTGCGCGGGGCGAGCGGTGCATCATCGGTCTCCGCAATCGCATCGGTCGTCGTTGTCATGTCCGCCTTCCTTCACTCGCCGCCCGTGAGGGTCGGCAGGCCGATTAGTATCGACTTGCCGGTCCGAGACAAGCGGGGCGCCTGTAGCAATTCCGGTGAAATACGGCTCGCCGGAATTGCTACAGGATTTTGTTTCTACCGCATTGTCCGACGCTGAAGCGATGCCGCTTCGGCTGGAAATGCTCCAGCCGGGAATCACCCCGCGATGGGCAACGTCTTCACGTCATAGCCGAAAGCGATCTTGCGTTGCAAAACCGGATCCTCCAGTTCGCCCTCGAAGCGCGTGCCCGGACGCACGCCGCCGATGGCGGGCATGGTGCCGCCGAACATCGCGGTGCCGTCGGGAAGCGTTCCATCCGTCGCCCAGCCACCGATCAGGTTCGCCGGCGCCAGAAGGCCGGAGAGGCGACCTTCCTGGTAGAGCACGCGCACGCCGTCGATGACCGCATGGCTGCGCAGGATCAGGTCGTCCCAATGGTCCGCCACCTCCTCGAAGGGCCAGACGGTGGTGGCGACGGGCTTGTCGCAGACCTGCTTGGAGACGGTGACACCATAGGCCTCGACCTTGCGGTCGGTGTGGTCGGAGCCGACGCCGATATGCAGCTTGCCATCCTTGGCGATCAGGAGAGCCTCCACCTCGCCGCTGCCGGCCCCGCCGACATCTTCGATGGCCTCAGCCGTGGAGAGACGCGCCGCGGCGACACGGTAATAGGTCGGTGTTGCGGCGGGGCGGGAGATGCCAAGCGCCTCCAGCTCACGGATGTGATGCTCCATCGCCTCCTTGTTGCGGCCGGCCCAGCCGGCGATCACCAGATTTTCGACGTCGATGGTGACCGGCGTGCGGCCGTCGCGGCTTTCAAGCGTGAGATTGAGTGTCGTCATGCGCAGTTACTCCCTAGACAGCCGTTACGGCTACTTGCTAACATCGCTTTGCTACAAAATTAAATGTCAGTGATATTTCACTGCAGTTTTATCTTGCATATGAAATGCGATTACGCAATCATCAAAAACAGAGCGCTGGACAAGGAAAACCGACGCCGAATTCAGCTCCGGAGCACCGCTCCGGGCGGCGATGCCGCATGGCCGAAAACAACCGGGACCCGGCGCAACCCGGGCCAACAAGAGGGAATGAGATGATCAGCTACCGAAAAATTCTTTGCTCGGCCGTCGCGGCCGCCGCCTTGCTCGCCGGCCCGGCGCTGGCTGAGGAAAAGCCGGCTTCGCTTGGCGTCGGCGTGTTTAGTTTCACCTCCGGCGGCACCGCCGCCTATGGCAAGCCGGGCCGCGATGCCGCCGAACTGATGATCGAGCGCATCAACGCCAAGGGCGGCATCGGCGGGGTGCCGCTCTCTGCCACCTATGTCGACGAGGGCCAGGGCACCGAGGGCGTGATCGCCGAATACCGCAAGCTTGCAGGTGATGCCGCAACCCAGGTGATGATCGCCGCCCTGTCCTCCGGCAATTGCATGGCGCTTGCCCCGGTCAGCAACCAGATGAAGATCCCGACCGTCGGCTGGAACTGCGACACGCACCAGCTCTACCTCAAGGACGCTCACCCCTATTTCTTCCGGCCGAACGGCAATACCGTGCCGGAGTTCGTCGCCTATGCGGCCTATCTCATCGCCGTGAAGCCGGATGTGAAGCGCATCGCCATCATCAACCCGGACTATGCCTTCGGTCATGACGCGGCAAAGATTTTTACGAGTGCGATAAAGGCGTTCAAGCCGGACGTCGAAGTCGTCGCCGAACTGTTTCCGAAACTCGGCGCAGGCACCTACCAGACGGAAATTTCGCGTCTGACGGCCGCCCGTCCCGATGTGATCTTCTCCAATCTCTGGGGTGGAGACCTCGAAAACTTCGTGCGCCAGGCAAGCCCGCGCGGCCTCTTCCGCTCCTCCCAGGCGATCCTGGCACTCGGCGAATCCTCCATGCAAAACGTACAGATCCCGGACGGCGTGATCGTCGGCGTGCTGGGCGATGGCTGGTGGATGTCGCCGGATGCGGCCGCCAATCCGGAGACCAAGGAATTCGCCGACGCCTACAAGGCGAAATATGGCAAGTGGCCGGTCTTCCCGGCAATGAAGATGGCCAACAGCTTCCTCTATGTGCAGGCCGCCTACGAGAAGGCGATGGCCGGCAATGGCGGCAAGTGGCCGAGCCGCGAAGAGGTGGCCGGCGCCATGAAGGGCAGCGAAGTCAAGACGCTGACCGGCACGATGCAGACCCGCGCGGACAATGACGGCGTGGTCGACCAGATCATCGGCGTCACCGCCAAGGCCGACGGCCACGACGGCCCGGTCATCGGCGACATGGTGCGCTACAAGGGCGCCGACCTGATGCCGCCGGCCGGCGAAGACCCGATCGCCTGGATCGGCACACTCGCGGCCGACCTGCCCGCCAAGCTGCCGCAGCCGGGTTCCTACAAGTAAGCACGCCACAGCCGGCGCGGGGTTTTGCCCCGCGCCCTCCATCAAGCGCATGCGCAGAATGCCGTGCGCGCGGGGTCACAAAATGTTCGAAACCATCGTCCCTCTTCTCATCGACGGTCTGGCGAATGCGGCGCTCATCTTCCTGGTCGCCGTCGGCCTCACCCTCGTCTTCAGCGTGCTGCGCGTGCTCAACGTCGCGCATGGCAGCTTCTACTCGATCGGCGCCTATGCGGCCGCTTCGCTCGGTCTCTGGGTCGTCGGCGCGGGCCTGCCCGGCTGGCTGACCTTCGTCAGCCTGGTGCTCAGTGCCGCGCTGGTCGCCGTCATTGTCGGCCCGGTGATCGAGCGCACGCTGATCCGCTGGACCTACGGCAAGTCGGAGGCGGTGCAGATCCTCGTCACCTTCGGCCTGTTCCTCATCCTCGAAGACCTGCAGCGCATCGTCTTCGGCGTCGATTCCTTCTACGAGGACACGCCGGTACAGTTGCTCGGCTCCATCGAGATCGGCGGTGTGGTCTACCTCACCTACCAGCTCGTGCTGATCCTGCTTGCCGCCGCACTGTTCGTCGGCCTGAAGCTCTTCATCGGCCATACGCGCATCGGCAAGCTGATCGCCGCCGTCGTCGCCGACCGTGAAATCTCGCAGGCGATGGGCATCAACACCAACCGCGTCTTCATGATCGCCTTCACCCTCGGCGTGTTTCTCGCAGCCCTTGGCGGCGCGCTCACCGTGCCGCAGGCCGGCGTCTCGCCGGGGCTCGGTGCCGATACGATGGTGCTCGCCTTCGCGGTCGCCGCCATCGGCGGGCTCGGCAAGATCGAGGGGGCGGCGGTCGCCGCCGTCATCGTGGCACTCGCCCGAGTGCTCGCCATCTACTTCGCCCCCGAACTCGATGCGGTCGCGCCCTATCTGGTGATGCTGCTCGTGCTTCTGGTCCGTCCTTACGGCCTGTTCGGCTCCGCAACGACGAGAAAGATCTGACCATGCCTCTTCTTCCCCTCGCTGGCGGCGCCATCATTGCCCTCGTCGCGGCCACCTTCGCCTTTCCCTGGCTCGAATTCGTGCTGACGCTCGCCATCGCCAAGGGCCTCGCCGCCCTCGGCGTCGCGATCCTGTTGCGCGGCGGGCTGATCTCCATCGGCCATGCCATGTTCTTCGCCATCGGCGCCTATGCCACGGCCTTCGCCATGCGGGATTTCGGCATCACCGATGTCTTCGCCCTGATCCTGATTTCCGCAATCATCTCGCTTGCCGCGGGCCTGCTGATCGGCGTCTATGTGGTGCGCTACCGCGCCATCTTCTTCGCCATGCTGAACCTTGCGATTTCCATGGTGCTGTTCTCGCTGCTCTCGAAATTCTATGGCGTCACCGGCGGCACGGACGGCTTGCGCGTCGGCACGCCGACCGTGCTCGGCATGGTGCTCGAAGCCAAGGCCGTTGCGACCTTCCTGTTTTATGCGTCGATCGCCGCGATGGTTCTCGCCGGCTTTGCCGTCAACGCCTATTTCAAGAGCCCGCTTGGCGAGGCGTTGTCGGCCGTTCACACCAATGAAATCCGCCTCGAATATCTCGGCATTCCGGTGCGCGGCGTGCTGCTCGTCGCCTATGGGCTCTCGGCGCTGCTTGCCGGCATCGGCGGTACTTTTGCCGCCATGACCATCGGCCATGTGCTGCCCGACATGGCCTACTGGACCGATTCCGGCCATCTCGTGCTCGTCGCCGTACTCGGCGGCATCAGCGGCATTGGCGGTCCCTTCGTCGGCGCCGTCTTCCTCGAACTGGTGCACACGCTCGCCGCCGGCGTCACCGATGCCTGGAACATGATCGTCGGTGCCGCCCTGCTTGGCGTCATCTTCTTCATGCCCAAGGGCCTGATCGGCTTCCTGCGTCCGGCCAACAAGGGAGACACCGCATGACCGTGCTTCTCGAAGCGAAAAACCTGCACATCACCTTCGGCGCGGTCAAAGCCGCCAATGGCGTGGGCCTGCATATCGACGAGGGTGAATTCCTCGCCATTATCGGCCCGAACGGTTCCGGCAAGACGACCTTCCTCAACCTGTGCACCGGCTATATCCGGCCATCCGAGGGCGAGGTCTATCTCGACGGCAAGCCGATCACCCGCCTGCCGCCGCGCACCATCGCCCGTAAGGGCATTGCCCGCGCTTTCCAGATCCCGCAGCTCTTCCTCGATCAAACCGTGCTCACCAACCTGATGCTGGCGATCGCCTCGCGCGAAGGCCTGTGGCAGATGGGCAAGGCGCTCGACCGGCCTGCCTACCGCGACGAGGCCATGGCGCTGCTTGCCATGTTCAACCTTGCCGATTGCGCGCCCACACTCGCCTCGACGCTGCCGGAAGGCCGGCGCAAGCTGGTGGATATCGCGATTGCGCTCGCGCTAAAACCCCGGCTGGTGCTGCTCGACGAGCCGACCAGCGGCGTCAGCGCGCTGGAGCGGTTTGCACTGATGGAAACGCTGATGGGTGCGCTACGGCAAGCCAAGGTTTCCGCCCTTTTCGTCGAGCACGACATGGATGTCGTCGAGCGTTATGCGGACCGCGTCGTTGTCTGGGAATCGGGCCGGGTGATGGCGGAAGGCAAGCCGGAAACCGTGTTCAAGGATGCCCGCGTCATCGAAAACGTGATTGGAGTGGCCTGATGCTGACCGTCTCTTCCCTCAACGTCTCGCTGGCGGGCGCAAAAATCCTGCGCGATGTCACCTTTTCGCTGAAGCCCGGTGCGACCACCGTGCTGATCGGCCGTAACGGCGCCGGCAAAACCACGCTGCTGCGCGCCATCATGGGCCTCACGCCGGCCGAATCCGGCTCGGTCACCCTCGATGGCAAGCAGCTGTTGCCGCTGCCCGCCTTCGCCCGCGCCCCTGCCGGCATCGGCTATGCGCCGGAGGATCGGCGGCTGATCCCGGAGTTTTCCGTCGAGGACAATATCATCCTGCCCGGGCAGGCGCTGAAGCTACCGCCGGGCGAAATCAAAAGCCGCCTGGAAAAGGTCTATGCGCTGCTGCCCGAACTGCACACCATGCGGGCGCGTCCCGGCAATGGCGTCTCGGGCGGCCAGGGCAAGATGGTGGCGCTCGGCCGGGCGCTGATGGTTGCGGAAAAGCTGCTGATGCTCGATGAACCCTTCCAGGGCCTCGCCCCGGCGCTGGCGCTCGACTATGCCCGCACGCTGTCACGGCTGCGCGAGACCATGCGCGATCTCACCCTGCTGATCACCGAATCCAGCCCGAACCTGCTGAAATCGGTGGCGGACGAGACGCTGCTCATCGAGCGCGGCGCTGTCACGCTTCAGTCGCGTGAATCGGAAGCAGCGTGATCGCGCCAATCGAGCCGGTTCGACGCCCGCTCGGCCTCCTTTGTTTTGACGGCGGTTACTCTATATACCGGTTTCAGCTAGGTATTTCGCAAAGCTGAAGGACGCTTTTATGCCAGTGACGATCAGCAGGCCCGAACTGCTTCAGGATGGCGACGACGCGCCCTTCCGCCAGATGATCCACGATGCGCTGGGCTTCGGCACCCGGCTGCTTGAGATCCGCAACCGGCTCGGCGAGGTGATCGGCCTTTCGGGACCGGCCTTCTCCATCCTCATTGCCATCGAGCACCTGTCCAAGGATGCCGATGTCGGCATCAGCCAGGTGAGCGATCACCTGCACCAGTCCGGCGCCTTCGTGACACTGGAGGTGGCGAAACTCGTGAAGGCCGGCCTCGTCGACAAGTTCGCCAACCCGGAAGACGGTCGCCGTGTCATCGTCGAAGTGACGGGCAAGGCCCGCGCCCTGCTTGCCGAGCTTGCCGAAACCCAGCGCCCCGTTAACGACGCGATCTTCGCGGGGCTCGACCCCGATGAATTCCGCGCCTTCGCGAAGATCGCCGCGAAACTCGTCTCCGGCACGGAGGAAAGCCTGGCGCTGCTGCGCTATCTGGCCGAGCAGCGCCGCAGCCGCGCCTGATCCCGGCCACCGATGGAGGTGGGAGAATGAACCGTTATCCCATGTTCAGCCCGCAGCTTCTCGTCAGCTTCGTGGCCGTCTGCGAGACCATGAGTTTTACGCGCGCTGCCGACCGGGTGTCGCTGTCGCAATCGACCGTCAGCCAGCAGGTGCGCCGGCTGGAGGAGCTTCTGGGCAAGGCGCTGTTCGAGCGCACCTCACATGAGGTGCGGCTGACCGAGGAAGGCATCAAGCTGTTGAGCTATGCCCGCCGTATCATCGCGCTCAATGAAGAAGCCCATGACGCGCTGACCGGCCCGTGGCGCGACGGCGTGCTGCGGCTCGGCATGCCGGAGGATTTTACCGTGTCGACGGTCGATCTGCTCGCCGCCTTCAAGCGCGAGCACCCGCATCTGCGGCTCGACGTGACCAGCGGGCTCAGCCCGGACCTGCACCGCGCCTATCTTCAGGAGGAGCTGGATCTCGTGCTCGTCAAGCAGCGCCGCGTGCACCTGCCGCGCGCCGCGCGGCCGGAACCGCTGCTCTGGCTCGACAGCCAGGAACACCCCGCCATCGAACAATCGCCGGTGCCGCTTGCCGTCTTCCCGGTCAATGGTCTCTACCGCGAGGAACTGTGCGGGACGCTCGATGGTCTCGGGATTCGCTGGCGCGTCGGCTATAGCGGCGGCGGGCTTGCGGCCCTTGCGGCGGCGTCTGCCGCCGGGCTCGGCGTCAGCCTGCTCCCGGCAGGTTGCCGGCTGCCCGGGCACCGCGTGCTAGGTGCTGCCGAGCGCCTGTCGCCCATCGAGGATTTCGAGCTCGCCTTGTTCTATCGCGACAGTGCCGCGCCGCTGGCACTCGACCTTGCCGAAAGGCTCATCGATTTTTGCGGCCTCAAACCCTAGTGACATTGGCAAATCGAATAGCCAGCATTTTCAAATGTCGCTGCCATGCGAAGACCGCGTTTCCTAGAATGATGCCATTCGATCCATGCACCATGACGAGGAAACGATGTTGCAGCACGCCGTATCGCAGAGCCGCCGGGCCTTTCTGAGCCGCACCGGCCAATTGACCACCGCCGCCGCCGTCGCTGGCCTCACCGGCATGAGCCATGAGGCGGCCGCCCAGACCACGGCCTGCGAGGAGGATGCCACGGTGACATCCGTGAAGGACAACCACTATCTGCTCGCCGACGTTCGGCTGGAGGAAGGTTTCGAGAAGGACGGCGATGTCATCGTCGCGACGCGCACGGCGCTCTACACGCTGGAAATCAAGGACGGCAAGATCGCAGCACTCCACGCCGCCGGCGCTACCCTGCCCACCGGTCTTCCGACCTATCAGGCGAACGGCCAGCTCGCGCTACCTACCATGCGCGACATGCACATCCATCTCGACAAGACGTTTTATGGCGGCCCGTGGCAGGCGCCGCGGCCGCGCCAGGGCAAGACGATCATGGACATGATCGCGCTGGAGGAAAAGCTGCTGCCAAAGCTGCTGCCAACCTCCGTCGAGCGCGCCGAGGGGCTGATTGCCCTCGTGCAATCCAAGGGCAGCACGGTTGCCCGCAGCCACTGCAACATCGACCCGGTGAGTGGCCTCAAAAGCCTAGAACACCTCAAGATCGCACTGGAAAAGCACAGGCAGGACTTCGTCTGCGAGATCGTCGCCTTCCCGCAGCACGGCCTGCTGCACTCCAAGGTCGACGGGCTGATGCGCGAAGCCATGCAGATGGGCGTCGAATATGTCGGCGGCCTCGACCCGACCAATGTCGACAGCGCCATGGAAAAGTCGCTCGACGCGATGTTCCAGATCGCGCTCGACACCGGCAAGGGCGTTGACATCCACCTGCATGAGACGAGCCCGGCGGGTGTCGCGGCGGTCAACTACATGATTGACACGGTGGAGAAAAACCCGGCACTCAAAGGCAAGGTGACGATCAGCCACGCCTTCGCGCTGACGACGCTCTCGCCTGAGCAATTGGACGAGACGGCCGGACGGCTGGCCGCAAACGGCATGACGATCGCATCGACGGTGCCGATCGGCGGCCTGATGATGCCGCTGCCGAAGCTCACCGAAAAGGGCGTCTTCATCATGACCGGCACCGACAGTGTTATCGACCACTGGTCGCCCTTCGGCAGCGGCGACATGCTGGAAAAGGCCTATCTCTACGCCCAGCTCTATCGCGGCTCGGACGAGTACCACCTGTCCCGCTCGCTCGCCATCTCCACCGGAGGCATCCTGCCGCTCGACAAGGATGGCAACCGCGCCTGGCCGAAGGCCGGCGACGAGGCCGGTTTTTCGCTGACCAGCGCCAGTTGCTCGGCCGAAGCCGTCGCCCGCGTCTCCGCCCGTAATGCCACCTTCCACAAGGGGCGCCTGGTCTCCGGCGGCGTCGGCAAGGCCTGATCCATTGTCGATCGAATTCTGTGACGGCGGTCGTGTCTTCTCGGCCGCCGTTTTGTTTTGCGCGGTTGCCAGGTCACGGCCGCCCCTGCGCCCAAACGGCACAGCACAACCTGGATCGCCCCAGCAGTGCATCTCACCTATATTTTGACCATGCAAATACACAACTATAGGAAGATTTCGGCTGCATAGAAGCCTCGCTCTCAAGCTCCGCCTTTCCTTGGATCCTGTTTCCTCACCTCAAAATTCCCCCTGTAGTGGTTGCGCAAAACAAGCAACCTCATAGGTGGTAATTCTACGAAAAATTGCATCCCCGTGCTGCGCAACAGACCGCAAAGCCTGCATGACAGGGGAATGCATATCCTCAAAATGTATTGATATTTATACGTTAAATTCTCTAAACGCTTCTTCAGTCGTACAGCTTCTCAACAAGTCTTCTTCGTTAAAATACTATTAAAATTTTAGCAGTTAACCAGATATTGACGATCTTCTTAACTCCATAGGTGGTATAAAATACATTACCTCAACCGGAGGTGACGTATCATGCCAGATACCGACAAGAATTTTTACGGAAAACCCGACTCGGCAAACACACTTATTGGTAGAGTTGAGCCAAAATCCGACAGGGCATACTCCGAAACAGCTGGAGACACCGCATCTTCAGTGGCTTCTGGGAACAGGCATCCTGACTGGCAGTGGGAAAATTGCGTTAGACCGGAGGGCGGACCGCCCCTGCCGGACACGCTTCCGGCCGTGCCGCAGGCTCAGCTTGGAGGGTTGACGATCGCCGCGGTCGATCGGGCACGCGCCGCTGCCCTGATGATTGCCGCGGCGCGCCGGCACCGCCGCCACGGCCGCCCGCTCTATTTCACCTCGGCGAACGGAGAGGTCATCGCCCGGGTGAATTCGGACCGGGCCATTGCCGGCCTCTTCCGCGAGGCCGACCAAATCCTTGCCGATGGCCAGCCGCTGGTTTTTGCCTCCCGGTGGCTGTGCCGGCAAAAACTGCCAGAGCGCGTCGCCACCACCGATCTCTTCCACGACGTTGCGCGGCTTGCGGAACGGGAGGGCGTGACGTTTTACCTGCTCGGTGCGACGGAGGCGCAGAACATGCGGGCCGCCGCGATCGTCCGGCAGCTTTATCCCGCACTCACCCTTGTCGGCCATTGTCACGGCTACCTCACCGGCGTGGCGCTCGCGGCCAAGATCGACGAAATCAACGTGCTGGCGCCGGATATCCTGTGGCTCGGGCTCGGCGTGCCGCGCGAGCAGATTTTCATGCGCGATTTTGGCGATCAGCTCGGCAATGTCGGCGTGGTCAAAACGGCCGGCGGGCTCTTCGACCATCTCACCGCAAAGGTGCCGCGGGCGCCGCTGTGGATGCAGCAGGCCGGCTTCGAATGGTTCTGGCGCATGCTGATGGAGCCGCGCCGGCTGTTCTGGCGCTACCT
Organism: Sinorhizobium sp. RAC02; assembly: GCF_001713395.1. Classification (NCBI taxonomy): domain Bacteria; kingdom Pseudomonadati; phylum Pseudomonadota; class Alphaproteobacteria; order Hyphomicrobiales; family Rhizobiaceae; genus Sinorhizobium; species Sinorhizobium sp. RAC02. The sequence goes on from NZ_CP016450.1 coordinate 2,444,002, forward strand.
GACGACCAATCCACGCGCCCTCTACGCCATCCTGAGGTACTCCAAATGAGCAGCGAACACACGGCCAAACCCGAAAACACCAAGCCGGGCGCGGAGATCGCCGTCGTGGGCGGCGGGCTCGCCGGCACGCTCGCCGCGTATCTGCTGGGACGCGCCGGCCATGCCGTCACGCTGATCGACCGCCATCGCAGTTTTCCCCGGACCTTCCGCAGTGAAAAGCTCGGCCCTGGGGAGATCGAGGTCTTTAAACGCTTCGGTCTTTCTGCAGCCATCGCCGCAAGGGCGGTCTCCTACGACGAGACCGTCAACATGCGCCGGGGGCAGGTGGTGGACCGCACACATGCCCGGCATTTCGGCATCCTCTACCACGATCTCATCGAGGCGATCCGGGCCGAGATGCCGCAAGGCGTTCGCTTCGTTCAGGGCCAGGTGCGCGAGGTGAAAGCCGGCGCGCGACGGCAGCGTATCGCGATCGTCGGCCATGAAGAGGTGACGGCGCGGCTCCTGGTTCTCGCAACGGGAACGGGCGATACCCTGCGGCGCGACCTCGGCATATCGCGCCGGATCATCCGGCCACGCCAGTCGGTTGCTTTCGGCTTCAACCTCTGCCCGACGAGTGCCGGTGGTTTCAGGCATACGGCGGTGACCTTGTATGGCGAGCGGGTGTCCGACGGGATCGACTATCTCAGCCTGTTTCCGGTCGCCGGCGCGATACGGGCCAACCTCTTCGTCTACCGCGACCGTGGCGATTCCTGGGTCCGGGCGCTGCGCGAGCGGCCGAAGGACACGCTGGGCGCCGCCTTCCCGGGACTTGCCGGGGCGATCGGCGACTTCGAGGTCGAGGGCCCGGTCGACAGCTGGATCACCGACATCGCTGTCGCCGAGAACTATCGGCAGGACGGCGTCGTGCTCGTCGGCGATGCGTTCCAGACCACCTGCCCGGCGACCGGAACGGGTGTCGCCCGTCTTCTGAACGACGTGGAGCGGTTGTGTGGGAGCTATGTTCCCCGATGGACAGGCCATAATGTCATGACGGCCGCCGATCTTGCGACCTTCTATGACGATGCCGAAAAGCGAAGGATGGACGCCTATGCGCTTGCAATGGCAGACTTCCGCCGCCGCCTGACAATCGGGACGGAGATGGAGTGGCGGCTGCGCCGACAACACCATTTCGCGCTCCGACGCGTGGTGAACGGGATCGACAGGCTGAGCCCCGCCCTCGTCGGCAGGCTGCGCCAACTCTGGGGATCGCAGTCGAGGCACAACGTGCCATCGGCCGTCTGACCGCCTTCAGGAACCGAAGACGACGAACTCCGTGAAGGCCAGATCGCCTGGTGATGGCGGGTTCGGGCCCTTGAAATATTTCGGCCCGATCTCGGCAAAGTAGCGCCCGACAAGCCCCGTCACCGGGCCATTGGAATCGACGAGGCAGATCAACTGGCCCTTGCGCAGCAGATGACGGCCGAGCGCGCCGGCATGCTGGCTGAGGTCGGCATGGGAACGGCAATAGATGACCTGGCTGCACGGCACGAGGCCTTTCAGCACCCGCCGCGTCTTGAAAACGAAAGGAGAGGCCAGCCCGTCGCGAATGCAGATGAGCGCGCGGCACCCCATCGCTGCATGCTGCAGCAGCATCTCCTGCTCGTCCTGCGGCAACAGCCCAAGTTCCGGCGCGTCCGGCCGCACTTCGACGACCTGCACAGGCTTGCCGGTGGAGCTGAGTATCGGCAGGAAGGCGAGCTGGCCGTCGGCAAACCGCTTGAAACGCAGGGCTTCCGTTACCTTCAGCGTGACGGGCGCGGGCGTGATGCTGAGATAGGTCACCTCCTTGCGCCGCATCGCCGTCATAACCAGCTTGAGGGCATAGGAACGAAAATCCTCGTCGACAGCCCAGCTTGAGAGATTGCAACGCACGGCATCGCGCTGCCCGAGTGCCGGAAAATAAAGCGTCAGCATGACGCCGACGATGCGGCCGGCGCTATCCAGAACATAGCCGTATTGCGGAAAATCCCCGACCGGCCGGCGTCGCGCCATGCGGGTCAATGCCTCTTCCCAGTGTTTTCGCGGGCGTTCGGGAAAGCCCCGGCCGAGGCAATCGATGACCGCCTGCCAATCGGCTTGCATAATCGGCCGGCAGGTAAGGCCTTCCGGAAGGGCACCCAAAGCGCTCATGGCGGGCTCCAATTTGCAATTATAGGAGTTTAATACTCACATACACTCTTTAAAATTGTGTATTCTTTCGTTCCCTTCACCCTTCGCGTGCTTCTCCCGGATCTGGGTGCCAAGCGAAACACCGACCAGCAGCAGGCAGAAACCGAGAGCCAGGGGCGAGAAAAAGGCCTCTTCCTGCAGAACGGCATTTGCCGAAATCGTCACGATCGCCACGAAGGCGAACAGGAAGTCGGGATTGTCGGTTTCCATCAGCCGCCTGCCGGCCGTCGTGGCAAGGGCCGCCAGGAAGCCGAAGAACACGAAGCTGCCGATGCCCATCTGGTAGAGCATGACGCCGACGGCGCTTTCGACGGGCACAGCCGCCGCCCCCTCGCCCTGCGCCCTGTCCCAATCGAGGTTGACGCTGGTGCTCGACAGATTGCCACCGATGCCGAGCCCCTGCCCCAGCGGGTTGGCGAGAAATTCCCGGACCCCGGCGATCAGGCCGAGTACGTGATAGTCGCCATGCCTTGCGCCGTAGACGGTGGCCGCCACCGTCCACGTTGCGGCAAGCAGGACGACACCCGCCAGTGTCAGCCTGGCGCGGGATGGGCGATAGAACAGACGGCTCGCCAGCGCGACCATCAACAGGAAGGCAGCACCCTTGGAGCCGATGACGAGAAGGACGGGAAAGGCCGCCAGCGGCAACAGCCAGCGCCCGCGAAAGAGCAGCCAGGAGGACAGCAGGCTGAGCGCGTAGGCATAGCTGATCGGATGGAAATTCGGCCCGCCGTTGCGGAAGATGCGGGGCAAGGCATCGCCGAAGAAGGCCGTATTGAAGAAGGTCGCCGTCATGGTGTCTTCGAGGCCGCGCAGCACGAATCCGGTCTCCCGCAACGCCTTCTCCCAGACGCCTGCCTCGATCTGTTCCTTGAGGCCGCGCTGAATATAGACATCGCCATGGAACAGGCCGAGAAAATCCATCCGGAAAATCTGCTCGAGATAACCATACCCGACGGCCACGGTGCAGAGGCAGATCATGCAGGCGCGCAGGTCGATCCGGTAAAGGCTGGCGGCAAGGATGGCGATGTGGAAGCAGGCGACCGGCGTGATCGTGTTGCGGAAATAGATGATGGCGTCCTTCGGCCCGCCGCGCACGGCGCCAAGCAGCAAGTAGACGCCAATCACGCCGCAGAGGAGGAAGCTGAATTGCAGCCACGGCCGCAGCTCCTGGAACACGCGGACGCGGGCCTGCAGGGAAGCCGCTGCAAACAGGCCGAAGGCGGTCATCAGGATGACGAAATTGGCGCCGCGCAGCGCGTCGAACGTGGTGTCGTCCGGAACGAAGGGCGTGAACCAGGCGACCACCAGATTCTGAAACAGGAAGGCGCAGGCGATGACCACCGGAATGCCGGCCGGCAGGGAGACCGTGAGGACGATCACCAGGACAAAGGTCGCGGCAAAACCGAACGGCGTCCACACCGCGAAAGCGGCGACGGACGTGACGATGGCGAGGAAGGCGACGGCGAGATGAAACAGCGCGTCGGATCGTGTTCCACTCCCTGATGGCCGTGTCAGCGCCGCGTCCGTCATCTGCACCACCGCTTACCGGATGCCATGTCAGTCCCCCTCGCCGAACAGCGCATCGAGCATGGCCGTATCGAAACCTTCGGCATCCAGGCGGCTTTCCATGAGGCCGAAACCCCGGTCGAGCTCCCAATAGGCCCAGCCGATGCCGTTCGCTTCGGCCGCCTTGCGCACGGCGCGTGTCCAAGCCACGCGGCTTTGTGCATCGACACAGAAATCCAGCACACCGAACTCGTTGAGCATCACCGGGCAGCCGGATCGTTCCGACCAGCGCGCGGCCTGCTCGAACACGGCACGGACAGAAGCCTCCGTCCAGGGTGTCGCCAATTGCTCTTCGACCAGGGCGGCGGCTTCTTCGTCGCCGGACGCACGAAGGGCTGCAAGGTGCGCGTGGACAGCCGGCGTTTCCCGCGTGGCCGGAAACGGCAGCCCGGAGATGCGTGCAAGCGGTGAGGCGCCCCAGCTCTGGCATTGGTGGGTGAAGGCCATGGGTGCGTAAAAATGCACCGCGGCGATCTGGTTGCCATCGGAGAGCGGCGGCGTGGCATCGAGCTGCCAGATGCCCTGGTCCGGCGCGGGTCCCCAGATAAGGGTATGGTCGGGGCAGGTGCTGCGGACGGTTTGCGCAAGGCGATCCCGGAGGGCCAGCCAGGCCGTGTTTTCCATCGGCGGCTCGTTCAAAAGCTCGGGATAGACCCTGTCGGCCGGCAGGTCGGCAATGACGGCGCGCAAGCGTTCCCATCCGCGCAGCACGCGCTCGCCGGCCGCTGCGGCATCTTGAAGAAAGAGCGCATGAAGATCGGCGGCGGGATGCATGTCTACGAGGACGGAAAAGCCCCGGTCGGCGAGTACCGAAACGCCCTCCCGGATATCGCGCAACCCGGCCCCGTTTTCGGAAAGCACACGGCCGCAATCGACCGGCAGCCGGAAGGTCCTGAAGCCATGGTGAAAGAGCGTGTCCGGTACGCCATCGGCCGGAGCCAATCCACCTTCCCGGTCGAGCCATCCCGGTATGTTGATACCGCGGGTCAGAAGAGATCGGGATTGCGCCAGAATCGGTCGCGACGGCAAGGCCGTGGCCAGCACGGCCGCACCTGCAAGCACGAGCGCCTTCCGCCGCGAGACCGCGCCGGCCGGCCTCACCGCGCGCTCCTGCGCCATCGGACGACGGAATCGTTTGCCGCGCCCGCAGCACGCTCGGCGTCAAGCACGAGCGTCGCGCTTCGCGCCGCACCCTCATTGCCGAGACGCTGGTGCAGCAGGCCGTTCGCTTCCGCCACGTCGTCCGCGGCATCGAGCACGAAGAGCAGGCGCTCGACATCCGGAAACAGCGCGGCATCCCAATCCGCATCGGCAAGCGACGGCCCAAGCAGGAGCACGAAATCATAGTCGCCGGCATCCGCAAGGCCCGCGCCGAGAACGAAAGGCTCTCGACGTCCCTTGCCGCCGTCGAATGCGCGAACGAGTGTCGGCAGGCCGCTCGCGCCGTTGATGAATACGCCCGCGCCAAGCTCCGGGGCCGCATCCGGCTGGTCGGGGCGCGGCGCGCTGCTCAGTTCGACCACCAGCACGTTTTGGCCGGCCTGCTGCAGGCCGATGCCGATCATCGCGCCGGCCAGTTTGGCGTCGGGCGCGTTTCGCAGCGGAGAGACGAGCAGCACATAGGGCGGGGCATGCTCGGTCAAGAGCGCGAGGATGCGCCGGACGAGTTTGAGCGTTTCCTGCGAAAAGGCCTCGCCGCCGCGCTGGAGAAACCGCCGCCGCATGGCGCGGATGCGCGACGATGCGCCGGCACTCGCCAATCCCGGCAATTCGTACCGGCCAAGACTGATCGGGACCACCTCGGACCGCGCCGGGACACGGCGGCTGGCCAAGGGCGTTATCGCCGCTTCGTCAGGATCGGGGCCGGGATCGCGCTCGCCCCTCTCGACCGGTCCCCGCGCCACGGCAATGCCGGCGCCAACGAGGAGCCCCAGAGCGGCGCTGACCGGCAGGAGCAGCAGCGGCGTCGGCCAGGTGGGCTGCACCGGCGGGGCGGCGAAACCGATCACCTTCGCCTCGGAGAGCTGGAGCCCGCGCATCTGCGACGTTTCCTCCGCCCGCTTCAAGACATCGTCGAGCACGGTGCGGGCCGCCTGCGCCGTCGCCTCAAGCCGCCGCAGCTCCACCCGCGCGGCGTCGGCAGTGCGGGACGTTTCGCGCAAGGTTTCGAGCTTGGCCTCCAGTGCCGCGACCGTCTGCATGGAGAGGTCGTATTTCGCGTTCAGCTCCTGTTTAATCCGGCCGGCCTCGGCGCCCATCAGGCCGGCGGTCTTTTCCAGCTCGGAGCGCAGCCGGCGGATCGTCGGGTGGCGCGACTGGTAGACCGTTTCCGCGCTGGCAAGTGCGGCCGCGCGCTGGTTGTAGTCGGTGCGCAAGGTGTCGATCGAATCGGAGGAGACGATCTGCGACAGCCGGGCGAGACCGGCCGGCGAGGCGCCTGCCGCCAGTGCCTGGTCGTATTTGTCCTTTGCCTGATCGGCACCCGCGCGCGCCGCGATCACCTGGACAGTCACCTGGTCGATCTGGGATTGCAGGGTGCCGCCGGCCGCCGCATCGAGAAGCCCGTGCCGCACCTTGAAATCCCCCGTGGCGCGCTCGGCCTCGGCGACGTTCTTCTGCAGCGAACCCACCCGGTCGGCGAGAAGAGCGCTGACGTCGCTGTTGGCGTTTTCGCGGTCTCCCGCAAGACCCGCCTTGTAGTAGTCGACAATGGCATTGGCGATCCGCGCAGCTTTGTCCGCCGACTCGGATTTCATGCTGACCTCGATGACATAGGTCAGCCCCGCCCGCTCCACGGAGACGCGTTTCTCAAACCGCTTGAAGGCCGTATCCTTGCCGGCTCCGTCCGAGCCGAGGAAGGACAGCAAGCCGCCATCGGTGAATTCCGGGTCGTCGGCAAGGTCTTCGCTTTCGAACACCGCCATCAGCAGGTCACGCGATTCGATCACGAAAACCTGGCTCGCAACGGCTGCGCTGTCCGGGCCAATGCCGGGCAGGACGCTTTCGAAACGCGTGGAACGTGCATCGCGCGGGTCGATCAGGATCGATGCCGTCGCTGTATAGGTCGGTTTCGTCACCGCGAGATAGGCGATTGCCAGCAAGACGGCGACACCGACGCTCGCCAGCACCGTCAGCCGGCGCTGCCAGAGCGTCCGCCAGACGGCGCCCACGTCGAACAGGGGCGGAAAGCTGCTTTTTTCGATCTGCTGCGCTGCCATTTCCGCCGTCTCTGTCCCTGCGGTTGTGCCTGGAACTATCGGCAATCAGCGTTAGCTCTTCGTTAAAATTCCACCATAAGCATCATTTCACTTTCTGAAAGTAACCATTACGCGAGTTTCTCGTGGCGCAGTTGCCCCTTTTTGGCGTATCTGGTGATCGTCAAATCGGGAGCCGAGCGTCATGGCGCGCAGGAACGAAAGCAGTCGACGGGCGGGGCCGGGTGCCAGGCTGCCGATTGGCGTGCTGGCACGGAACGGCGTTGCGGCGGGCGTCATCAAGCTCGCCAGTGCCGGCCTGTCCTTCCTGATGCTGGCAGCGGCAGCCATGGTGACCGACGAGCGGCAATTCGGCCTCTACAGCACGGCCTATGCCGGCGCGAGCCTGGTGTCCTTCTTCTCGCTGATCGGTCAGCATGCCGTGGTGCTGCGCTTCTGGCCGCAATATGCCGGCAGCGACGACCAGCCAGCCGCCAATGCCCTCATGGCGCGCGCCATGCTGGTGGCATTGGCCGGTCTCGTCTTCTCCAGCCTTCTCGTCGGTGCGATTGCGTTCCTTCCCCTCGCCCCGGACGTGCCGGAATGGCGCCCGCTATGCTTTGCCACCGCCGTTCTGGCCTTCGCACTCGGCTGGTCGGAATTCACCTCCTGTGCCTTGCGCGCCAAGAACGCGCTCTTCAGCGGTCTGCTACCGCGTGACATCTTCTGGCGCGTCACGGGGATCGCGGCGTTCGCCGCCGCTGGCCTTCTCGCCACCGGCATGAGCGCCGTCGCGGCGACCTATCTCACCGCCCTGCTGCTTATCGCCTGCGTCCTGCCGCAGACCATCGTCCTGCTACGCGACACGTTTGGCGCAGCCCGCGGGCCGCTCAGCGCCGCGCAGAAGGCGGAGTTCACGAGCGTGACGTTTGGGCTCTGGGGCGTCACCGCCCTGCCGCCGGCGCTCAGCCAAGCGAGTACATTGCTCGTCGCGGTCATCCTCGGCCCGGAAGCGGCCGGCGCGATCTTCGTCGCCGACCGCATTATGCGCCTTGCCATCCTCGCCCTCACCGGCATCAACCAGGCGATTGCACCGCAGATTTCCAGCAGTTTCTACCGGGGCGACCGCCAGCATGTGCAGCGCATAACCGGCCTGACGGCCATCGGCGGCTTTGCCGCCGCGCTTCTCATGCTGGCGATCTTCATCGTCTTCGGCAAACCGATCCTTGCCATCTTCCAGCCGGCCTACGCGACGGACACCATTCATGCGGTGCTGGTCATTCTCGGTATCGGCGCCCTCGTCGGCACGGCCTGCGGGCCGACCGAACTCCTCCTGCAACTGACCGGCCTGCAACGGGCGCTTTTCCGAACCCTGATCGTCGTCAATTCGGCCGGGCTCGCGCTGACCGCGCTCCTCACCTACGGCATCGGCCCCATCGGCGCTGCGCTTGGCATTGCAGGTACCCTGATGGCGTGGTGCGTCACGGGCGTGACCATCGCCCGCCGCCGGCTCGGCATCGACCCCTCGATCCTCGGTTTCTTTACGGGGCCGGATGCGACGACCGTACGAACCATCCTGAAAGGTCGCGCATGAAAATCATCCAGGTGCAGACACAGGCCGAAGCCGGGGGAGCGCAGCGCGTTTCGGACATGGTGGGTGACGGTCTTCGCGCCCGCGGCCATACCGTGCGCACCGTCTTCCTCTATCGCAAGACCGAGGTCTACGACCGCGATCCCTTCGCCGATTTCATTCTCGATGCACCGCCGAAAGGGCTGGCCGGGCAGGTCCGCGCCGTCATCGGTCTGGTGCGCTATCTTCGCAAGGCGCGGCCGGACGCCGTGCTGTCATTCCAGCACTACGGCAACCTGTTTGGAACGCTCGGCGCTCGCCTGGCCGGCGTGCGGACGATCGTCGCCAACCAGAGCGGCGCTCCACAGGCGCGGGGCGTGCGGGGCCTGCTAACGCAGGTCGATAAATGGATGGGCGTGGCCGGCCTCTACCATATCAACGTCGTCAACTCGGCCTGGACCGCGACGCAGTTCGGTGATTTCCCACATGCCTACCGGCGGCGCATCCGGCGCATCGATCACGGTGTCGCTGCTCCCGCCGACGATCACGACAAGGCTGCGGCGCGGGCGGCGTTGGGCCTGCCATCCGATGGCTGGATCGCCGTGACGTCCGGCCGCCTGGCGGCTTCGAAGAACCAAGTGGCACTGGTCGGCGCGCTGGCCAGAATTCCGGATATGCACCTTGCCATCGCCGGCACGGGGCCGGAACGGGAGGCGCTTCTGGCCTGCGCCGAACGACTGGGTGTTTCGGGCCGACTGCATCTCGTCGGCGAGGTGCCGCCGGAACGCATCTTCGCGTTCCTGGCTGCCGGCGATGCCTATGTGTTTTCCTCGCTGACGGAAACGTTCGGCCTCGCCGCCGTCGAGGCGGCGATTGCGGGCCTGCCGCTTGTCGCAAGCGATCTCGACGTGCTGCGTGAAGTGCTCACGACAATGGATGGCGCACCGGCTGCGTTGTTCGTGCGACCGGACGCGGAGGGAATTGCCGGGGGTCTCGCTGAAATCCTGGCGACGCCGATGCTTGCAGCCAGCCTTGCGGCGGCAGGACGCCAGCTCCGCGAACAATATTCTCCAGCAGCGATGTGCGCGGCCTACGAAGCCCTGCTTCTTTCCGATCGCCTGGGGACGGCGGCGATGCCGTCGATCACCTCGAGCGATCCCGAGCGGTTGAGCGTATGAATTTGCGGATAGGGCCAATCACCATCGGCAAGGACGGGACGTGGATCGGACAGGTGCACGGTGGTCGCATCGAGCCCGACCAGTTCGGATAGGCCAAGCCCGCCGCCATAACCGAGCGTGCCGTCCTGGACCGACAGCAGGAGACGCCCCTCCCGGCCGCGGATGAAAGCGCCGCCGGGACGCGCCCGGCGACGATCGATCAGGATGGGGTTTGCGGCATGCTCCCGCCAGGGACCGAGCAGCGTCGCCGCTTCGAAGACCACCATCGTATCGGACGTGCTGCCATAACCATCGCGGCGCGTGGCAAAAAGCCAGAGCGAACCGCCGTGATCGAGCAGCGTCGCGTCGGAGATTTCCCCTTCGAGCAGCGTTGCCGCCGGCAGCCATTTGTCCGGAAACTCCGCGGCCCGGTAGAGGGTAAGCCGGCCGCTGGCACTTGCTTCCGGCAGCATCCAGAGAGTTCCGTCGCGCTCGAAAACCTGCGGGTACGAGAGATGGTGCGGTTCCTCCAGAACGACCCGCGGCATGAGCGGCTTCCGGTCGTGCGTAAACGGCACGACGGAAATCACCGCCTTGCCAACGGCGTGCACGTAGTCCTCCACGAAGAGAAAGAACTGGCCTTGCCAGTGGACGGCGAAGGGATCGGCATAGAAGCGGTCGCCGGCGTCCGGCAGTACCGCCCATCCGGTCCCGAGCCGCCCCGTTTCCGCGACGCCCGGCCCATCGATGAAACGATAGCCCACCCGCCAATGGGTCTGGCGATACCGGACACGCCGGAGTGCTTCCCTGCCGAGACGGGGCAGAGCCCGGGAAAGATAGGCTGCGAGAAATCCTTCGCCGCTGTCGTCGGATGCGCTCGACACGGTTCCCATGTCTTCGAGCCGGCCTTCCGCGAAGGCCCGCACGACCGAGAGAATGAGGGTGACCGCCCGGGCAAGCACATCCTCGACCCCGAGCGACGCCGCTTCCTGTCTGTCGACCATCGGAAGGGCACGCCCCACAATGGTCCTGCCGTCCAGGACGGCTTCAAGCGCCGGCAGTTCGCCCATGGCAACCGCTCTTGCGACAGCGAGATCGGAGTTGGCGCGATCGAACCGAAGCGTGATGGTCGGAATATTCGAAGGTGGGGCATTGCCCGAGAGATCCAGCCGAAGCGCGGGTGCACGCGCTCGCACACGGGCGGGAATCTCCGCTACCGGCGAGGCCAGCGCCCTGTCGAAGCGCCGGAACAGCCGGCGCTCCAGGTCGAGAATGCTGTTCACACCGATTGGCCACGGCGTTGCCGGCGGCGCATGCAACACAGCCACATCGTCATTGCCCATATCGAGCCGGCTGATGATTTGAGCCTGCCAGACGCGGGGGCCGCGCTGGGGAACAACGACGTCGATCGGCAGCATGCAACACTCCCATTAGGGGAGCAATTTTATAGTGCACGCATTAAGGGAGAAATAACGGCGTTGCTCTCAAGCCACGACGCCAGACCGCCGCCCGCGTCCGGGCACTTAGCGGCACCCTAATCAACGCTGAACCAAACGCTCATGTCGGCGATTTCCGGCTTCCTCTACATCTTCCGCCAGAGAGCGGCCGCGAAGGCTGTAGGTCGGGAAAACACGAGGGAAGCCGGCATGGCAGTGGAAAAAGTGGATACGCTGGTGATCGGCGCCGGCCAGGCCGGTGTGGCGATGAGCGAACATCTCGGCAAGCGCGGCATTTCCCATCTGGTGCTCGAAAAGAGCCGTATCGCCGAAAGCTGGCGCACCGCGCGCTGGGACAGCCTCGTCGCCAACGGTCCCGCCTGGCACGACCGTTTTCCCGGCATGACCTTCGACATCGAGGACGACGCCTTCGCGCCGAAGGAGCAGGTCGCGGACTATTTCGTGGCCTATGCCGAGAAGATCGACGCGCCGATCCGCACCGGCATCGAGGTGAGAAGTGTGCGTAAGGACGGCGATACCTTCCATGTCGAAACCTCAGAAGGTTTGATCGAGGCGAAGAACGTGGTCTCCGCCACCGGCGCCTTCCAGCGCCCGATCATGCCGACCGTTGTGCCTGATGAGGAAGGCCTCACGCAGATCCACTCCAATACCTACCGCAATCCAGGCCAGCTGCCCGAGGGTGCCGTGCTGGTCGTTGGCGCCGGATCCTCCGGCACGCAGATCGCCGACGAGCTGCTGCGCGCCGGAAAACGCGTCTATCTCTCCATCGGCCCGCACGACCGGCCGCCGCGGCGCTATCGCGGCAAGGATTTCTGCTGGTGGCTCGGCGTGCTCGGCATCTGGGATCTCAAGGTCCCGGCGCCGAACACCGAACATGTCACCATTGCCGTCAGCGGCGCCTATGGCGGCAATACCGTCGATTTCCGCCGTCTCGGCAACCGCGGCATGACGCTGCTCGGCCGGGCTGAGACCTTCAAGGATGGCGTCCTGCAGATCGCGCCGGACCTTGCCGAGAACATCGCGCGGGGTGACGCCAACCACCTCTCCCTGCTCGACCGCGCCGACGACTATGCCGCGACGAACAATCTCGACCTGCCGGAAGAGCCAGAAGCCCGCCGAAAGGAGCCGGACCCGGCCTGCGTGACCGATCCGATCCTCGCGCTGAACCTGAAGGAAGCCGGCATTACCTCCATCATCTGGGCGACGGGTTATGCGGTGGACTACGCTTGGCTGAAGCTCGATGCCCTCGACGAAAAGGGCCGGCCGGTGCATGAGCGCGGCGTTTCCAAGGTGCAAGGCTTGTTCTTCGTCGGCCTGCCCTGGCTGTCGCGCCGCGCCTCGTCCTTCATCTGGGGCTGCTGGCACGATGCGGATTACCTCGCCGGCTATATCGCCGAACATCGCAGTGCGCAGACGACTGACACCGCAGCCGCAGCATCCTGAGCGACGTTGCATGTTGCCCGCCGGGAGGAAGCGAGCGTGCCATGATCCGAGACCCAGATCCCCATGACGACCGGCTCGTCCACAGCCTTGAGGACGGCGCCCTTTCCGCGCGCGCAAATCTGTTCCTTAATTGGGGCCTGAACAGGGGAACAGACATGGTCTTGCGCTTCACGCTCCGGCAACTGGAATATCTCGTCGCGGTCGGCGAATACGGCTCCGTGACGGAGGCCGCCGAACGGGTGAATGTGTCCGCCCCTTCGGTCTCGGCGGCGATCTCGCAGCTCGAAAAGGAATTCGGCATCACCCTTTTCGTGCGCCGCCACGCGCACGGGCTTTCGCTGTCGCAGGCGGGGCGCAGTTTTGTCGATCAGGCGCGGCAGATTCTCGGCGAAGCGGCCAAGCTCAACGCGCTTTCGAACGAGCTGACCGGGCAGGTGCGCGGGCCGCTGCATGTCGCCTGTCTCGTCACCTTCGCCCAAGCCGTCATCCCGGCGCTGCGCCGTGCCTTTTCCGATGAGTATCCGGACGTCGATTTCTTCCAGTACGAACGCGATCAGGCTCGCATCCTCGAAGGGCTGCGCATGGCGCGCTTCGACATCGCGCTTTCCTACGACCTCGATATTCCCGCCGACATCGCCTTCCATGAGCTGGCGGTCCTGCCGCCCTATGCGGTGCTGCACGAGGATCATCCGCTGGCGGGGCGCTCCGAGGTGACGATCCAGGACCTCGCGCCGCACCCGATGATCCTGCTCGACCTGCCGCACAGTTCGGCCTACTTCGTCTCGCTCTTCCGCGATGCGGGCCTGACGCCGCATATCGTCGAGCGCACGCGGGATATGTCCGTCATGCGCGCCATGGTCGCCAACCGCTTCGGCTATTCCATCGCCAATATCCGGCCCGTCTCCACCTATGCGCTGGATGGTGGCCGGCTCTCCTTCGTGCCGCTGACCGGCAACCTGCGCCCCATGCGCATGGGCATCCTCGCCATGGGCGGCGCCAGCCCGGCGCTCACCGTGCGGCGCTTCATCGATTTTTGCGGCGAAGAGATCGGCGACATGGTCATGGACCTGCCGGTTTCCGCCGACGCCCATTCAGAACGGAAAGGCAGTTCATGACCACGACCATCGACTGGCGCGCCCGCGCTAAAAACCTGAAATTTCGCAGCGGCGTCTATATCGACGGCCGGTTCCGCGATGCGGCGAAGGGCGGGCGGTTTGAAACCATCAATCCTGCCAATGCGCAGGTGTTGACGGACGTGGCCCGCGGCACTGCGGAAGACATCGACGCCGCCGTCGCCTCCGCCCGCCGCGCCTTCAACGACGGCCGCTGGTCGGGCAAGTCGCCGGCCGAGCGCAAGGAGGTGCTGCTGCGCCTCGCAGCCCTCATCCGCGAAAACATCCCGGAACTGGCGCTTCTCGAAACCCTCGACGTCGGCAAGCCGATCAGCGACAGTTCGACCATCGACGCGCCCGGCTCGGCGCATTTCTTCCAGTGGCATGCCGAGGCGATCGACAAACTCTACGATGAGATCGCCCCCACCGGCCGTGGCGACCTCGCGCTCATCCGCCGCGTGCCGCTCGGCGTCATCGGCGCCGTCGTGCCGTGGAATTTCCCGCTCGACATGGCGACGTGGAAGCTCGCGCCAGCGCTCGCCACCGGCAATTCTGTCGTGCTGAAGCCGGCGGAACAATCGCCGCTCTCCGCCCTCATGCTGGCCGAACTCGCCTCCGAGGCCGGACTGCCGGATGGCGTGCTCAACGTCGTGCCCGGCTTCGGCGAGGATGCCGGCCGGGCGCTCGGCCTGCATCCGGATGTCGATGCGCTGGTGTTCACCGGCTCGACCAAGGTCGGCAAACTCTTCATGACCTATGCCGGGCAGAGCAACATGAAGCAGGTCTGGCTGGAGACGGGCGGCAAGTCGCCGAGCCTCGTCTTTGCCGATGCCGATCTCGACAAGGCGGCTGAGATGGCAGCCTTCGGCATCCTGTTCAACTCCGGCGAGGTTTGTTCCGCAAACTCCCGCCTGCTGGTGCACCGCTCCGTGCAGGAGGAATTCACCGCAAAGCTGATTGCGGCAACGGCCGCCTGGCCGCTCGGCGATCCGCTCGATCCTGCCACCCGCATGGGTCCGCTGGTCGAGAAGGCGCATGCCGACCGCGTGGCGAGCTATATCGAGATCGGCCGCTCGGAAGCCCGGCTGGCGCATGGCGGCGCGCGTGAGACGCGGGACGGGTCGGATTGCTATATCCAGCCGACGATCTTCAACGATGTTGCGCCGGGTGCCCGCATCGCGCGGGAGGAGATCTTTGGTCCCGTCCTTGCCATCACGCCGTTCGACAGCGACGAGGAGGCGCTGCGGATCGCCAATGACAGCGAATACGGCCTCGCCGCCTCGGTCTGGACGCGGGATCTGTCACGGGCGCTCTCCGTTTCCGACCGGCTGAATGCCGGCACGGTCTCGGTCAACACAGTCGATGCGCTGTCGGCCATGACGCCGTTCGGCGGCATGAAACAGTCGGGTTTCGGCCGCGACCTCTCGATTCACAGCTTCGACAAGTACTGCGCGCTCAAAACCGTGTGGGTGAAATACTAGGCACCTGCCCGCTCCGGCGACACCGCATCGCCCGGATTTCAACCATTGACAGCGCCGGTCCCCTTATACGACTTCTTGCGCGAACGGGGATCGGTGTTTGGCCCTTCACAACCAGCTGAAAATAAAAGAGAATTTCTCGACTGTCGAATGACGGCCGCACCTTCGCGTCCAGATTGAAATCACGCGCCACCACACGGCGAACTCTGATTAGTTTGAACCTAATCCATGTTTCCGGAACGCGTCATTTACCGGAAGCCCGTTGCCCAATCCTATAGACCCAGAAACTCCGAGGACTGCCATGCGTGACGCCAAATACGATATCCTGTTCGAACCCGTTGCGATCGGCCCGCACGTCGCGAAGAACCGGTTCTACCAGGTGCCGCATTGCAATGGCGGCGGCTATCGCGATCCATCCGCGGCGGCTGCCATGCGCGGCATCAAGTCCGAGGGCGGCTGGGGCGTCATCTTCACCGAGCAGACCGAGATGCACCACACCTCGGAAATCACGCCCTTCATCGAGCTGCGCCTATGGGAAGACAAGGACATTCCCGGCCTTCGCCGCATGTCCGACGCCATGAAGGTGCACGGCGCATTGGCCGGTATCCAGCTTGCCTATTCCGGCATCAACGGCCCGAATTTTTATACCAAGGAGGTGCCGCTTGCGCCCTCGGCGCTGCCGATCCGCACCTTCACCAACGATCCGGTGCAGGCCCGCGCGCTCGACAAGGCGGAGATCAAGGATCTGCGCCGCTGGTTCGTCAACGCGGCGAAACGCTCGAAGATCGCCGGCTTCGACCTGATCTGTCTTTACGGCGCGCACGGGTTCGGGATCTTCCAGCACTTCCTGTCGCGCGCCACCAACCAGCGCACCGATGAATACGGTGGCAGCCTGGAAAACCGCTCGCGCTTCGCCCGTGAAGTCGTCGCCGATATCCGCGACGCCGTTGGCGACACGACGGCGATCACCATGCGCGTCAGCCTCGACGAGACGATCGGCGAACTCGGCTTTTCCAATGCCGAGGTGCGCGAATTCGTCGAGATGAACGCCGATCTGCCGGACCTCTGGGATCTGGCACACGGCGCCTGGGAAGACTGTTCCGGCCCCTCGCGTTTCAAGGAGGAAGGCGCGCAGGAGCTGCTGGTCAAGGGTATCCGCGAACTCTCCACCCGGCCCGTCGTCGGCGTCGGCCGTTTCACTTCGCCGGACGTGATGGCGCGTATGATCCGCCAGGGCGTGCTCGATTTCATCGGCTGTGCCCGCCCCTCGATTGCCGACCCCTTCCTCCCCAAGAAGATCGAGGAAGGCCGCATCGAGGATATCCGCGAATGCATCGGCTGCAACATGTGCATTACCGGCGACATGACCATGTCGATCAGCCGCTGCACGCAAAACCCGACCTTCATGGAAGAGTGGCGCAAGGGATGGCACCCGGAACGCATGAATGCGAAGGGCGACAGCCAGACGGTTCTCGTCGTCGGCGCCGGCCCGGCCGGCCTGGAAGCCACCCGCGCGCTCTCCGTGCGTGGTTATGACGTGACGCTCGCCGAGGCCACCACGACGCTCGGCGGCCGCGTGGCGCGCGAACGCCTGCTGCCCGGCCTTTCGGCCTGGGGCCGCGTTGTCGATTACCGCCAGTACCAGATTTCCCAGCGCACCAATGTGGAAACCTATTTCGACAGCCGGCTGACCGCCGAGGACGTGCTGGCCTTCGGTTTCGAGCATGTCGCCATCGCCACCGGCTCGCACTGGCGCCGCGATGGCGTCGCCCGCCAGCATGTCGTGCCCATGCCGATCGATCCGGCGATGACCGTCTTTACGCCGGACGACATTATGGCGAAGGCGCATGGCGAAACCCTCGCCGGCAAGACCGTCGTGGTCTATGACGACGACCATTACTACATGGGCGGCGTCATGGCCGAGGTGATGGCGAAAGCCGGCGCGAAGGTCATCCTCGTCACCCCGTCGGCCTATGTGTCCGACTGGACGCGCAACACGCTGGAACAGGGCGCCATCCATGTGCGCCTCGACGATCTCGGCGTCGACATCCGCCTCAACCGCGGCGTCACCGCGATCCGCGCCGGCGAGGTCGAGACCAACTGCACCTATACCGGCCGCCGCAGCGCCATTGCCTGCGACGCGGTCGTCATGGTCGCCTCGCGGCTCTCCGAGGATGCGCTCTGCAACGACCTCCTTGCCCGGCAGGGCGACTGGGCCGATGCCGGCATCAAGACGGTCAAGATCATCGGCGATGCGGCAGCCCCCGCGCCGATCGCCTGGGCGACCTATGCCGGCCACCGCTACGCACGGGAACTGGACACGCCGGATATCGGCGATGCCCTGCCCTTCCGCCGCGAAGTCACCCAACTCGAGCCGGCGTGAGGAGAGACGGATGAACAAGGCCATCGAAGTGAAATCGGTCTCGAAGAGCTTCGGGGCCTATCAGGCGCTGAAATCCGTCAGCTTCGGCATCGGCAACAACGAGTTCTTCACGATGCTCGGCCCGTCGGGCTGCGGCAAGACCACGCTGCTGCGCATGCTCGCCGGCTTCGAAAGCCCGGACTCGGGCTCGATCCTGCTCAACGGTGAAGAGGTCGTCGCCATTCCGCCGCACAAGCGGCGCGTCAACACGGTGTTCCAGAGTTATGCGCTGTTCCCGCACATGACGCTGGAGCAGAACGTCGCCTACGGGCTGGAAAACCTAGGCTGGGAGACGGTTCGCATCAAAAACCGCGTCGGCGAGATGCTGGAGCGCGTGCATATGAGCGCGATGGCCAAGCGAAAACCCGCCCAGCTTTCGGGCGGCCAGCGCCAGCGCATCGCGCTTGCCCGCGCGCTTGCGCCGGAACCGGAGGTTCTGCTGCTCGACGAGCCGCTCTCGGCGCTCGACCTGAAGCTCCGGCAGGCGATGCGCGACGAGTTGCGCACGCTCCAGCGCGATACCGGCATCACCTTCGTCTTCGTCACGCACGATCAGGAAGAGGCGCTCGACATGTCGGACCGCATCGCCGTGCTCGGCGGTGGCGACGTGCAGCAGATCGGCACGCCGACGGAAATCTACGAGGAGCCGGTCAACCGCTTCGTCGCGGATTTCGTCGGCGAGACGAATTTTCTCAACGTCGAGGTGCTGGAAGCCACTGGTGGACAGGCGACCATCCGCACGCCCTTCGGCGTGGCGCTCACCGTGCCCGCCACCGGCCATGCCGCCAAGGGGCGCGCGACACTTTCTGTGCGCCCGGAAAAGATCAATCTCGGCGATCAGGCGCAAGGCATCATCTTCGAGGGCCGGATCACCAACAAGAACTATATGGGCGGCTATACCCACTACACGCTGGACGTTGCCGGAACGGAGCTGCGCGCCTCCCGCCGCAATGCGTCCCGCGAGGGGGATACGATCGCGCTCGGCGCAACCGTTCCGGTGGGCTTCGTCGCGGGCTCCGCGCGAGTGCTTGCGGCATGAGCGACACCGCCCTCCACGCCCCCGCCGGAACGGACCGCGCCCCGCGCGCCCGTTTCTGGCATGACCTTTCCTTCTGGGGGCTGCTGCCGTCGTGGCTGCTGATGGGGTTTGCGCTCATCCTGCCCATCTTCATCATCGCCGCCGTCTCGCTCGCCACCCGCGGCGCCCATGGCGGCTTCGCCTGGGATTTCAACCTCGCAGGCTATCGCCAGATCCTGTTCAACGAGGGCTGGACGGGCGAGCTGGAATTCACCCCGCAATATCTGCTGATCATCGCCCGCACCTTCGCGCTCGCCGGCGCGACCACGCTGATCTGCCTGTTCTTTGCCGTGCCGGTCGCCTATTTCATCTCGCGCCAGCCGCCGGGCCGCAAGGCGATCCTCGTCTATCTGGTGACGCTGCCCTTCTGGGTCTCGATGATCCTGCGCGTCTATGCCTGGATGATCATTCTCGGCAAGGACGGCACGTTGCCCCGCCTGCTGGAAACGCTCGGTTTTCCCGCCGGCATGAGTTTCATGTTCAACGACGGCGCGACGCTGACGGCGATGGTCTACACCGCCATGCCGCTGATGGTGCTGCCGGTCTTCGCCTCCATCGAAAAGCTCGACGGCACGCTGATCGAGGCCTCGCACGATCTCTACGGCAACCGCTGGGTGACGCTGCGCCGGGTCATCCTGCCGCTGACGGCACCCGGTATCGTCGCCGGTGCCATCCTCGTCTTCGTGCCGGCGCTTGGCGCGGTGCTGGAGCCGACGCTGATGGGCGGCGGCAAGCAGATGATGATGGGCTCGCTGATCCAGCTGCAATTCGGCGGCGGCCGTAACTGGCCCTTCGGCGCGGCCATCGCCATGGCCTTGATGGCGCTCGTCATGGTCTTCCTGATCTTCACCGCGCTGCGCGCCGCCCGCCGGGAGGCCCTGCCATGAGCACCCGCCACGACGTCAAGCATTATCCCGGCCTCGGACCGTTCACGGCCCTCTTCTTCGTCTATCTCTACGCGCCGCTCGCGGTGATTGTGGTCTACTCGTTCAACGCCAACCGGGTTGCCGGTGTGTGGACGGGCTTTTCCCTGCAATGGTACGGCTCGGCGCTCCACAATGCCGCGCTGATGAGCGCGCTGGAGACCTCGCTGATCGTGGCGGCGATTGCGACCGTCGTCTCCACGCTGATCGCGCTCTCCGCCGCACTCGCCATCATCCGCGGCAAGAACGTGCGATTCCGCAAGCTTTCGGAGACGGTGGTTAACCTGCCGCTGCTGTTGCCGGAAATCGTGCTGGCCGTCGCCACCCTCATCCTGTTCTCGCTGATCGACGTGCAGAACGGCATGCTGCGGCTGACCATCGCGCACTCCGCCTTCTGCACGCCCTTCGCCTTCCTGCCGATCCGCGCCCGCCTGCAAGGCATGTCGCTCGATCTCGAAGAGGCGAGCGCCGACCTCTATGCCGACCGCTGGACGACGTTTCGCCGTGTGACGCTGCCCTTGATCTTTCCGGGCGTCTTTTCCGGCGCCATGCTCGCCTTCCTGATCTCGATGGACGACTTCATCACCTCGAACCTGCTGTCGACCGGCGGCTCGACGACGTTGCCCGTCTACATCTTCTCGCTGATCCGCGCCGGCACCTCGCCCGAACTGAACGCCATCGCGACGCTGCTGATCCTTGCCTCGCTCATCCTGGCCACTGCAGCGCTTCTCGTCGCTGCGCGCGGCGTCCGTGACAATGCCTGAACCATAATCAAAGAGAGGAACATAAAATGAAGACGTACTTTGCAGCCACAGCCCTTGCACTCTGCTTTGCCACCGCCGCGCAGGCGGAGGGGCAATTGAACATCTACGCCTGGGCCGAATCCATCTCCCCGGCGTTGATCGAAAAATTCTCCAAGGAGAACGACGTCAAGGTCAACGTCGACAGCTTCACCTCGAACGAGGACCTGCTGACCAAGCTGCAGGCCGGCTCATCCGGCTATGACATCGCCACGCCTTCGCAGCACTTTCTGCGCGTGATGATCGATCAGGGCATCATCGAGAATTTCGGGGCCAGCAAGTTGAAGGCCTTCGAGAACATCGAGGAGAAATGGCGCAATCAGTGGTGGGACGAGACGCAGGACTATTCGATCCCGCTCGCCTATGGCACCGCAGGCTTTGTGGTGAACACCGAGCAGTACAAGGGCCCGACCGATAGCTTCAAGTACTTCTTCGAGCCGGACGGTGAACTGAAGGGCAAGATCGCCCTTTTGTCCTATCCCGACGAGGTGATCGGTGCCGCCCAGCTCTATCTCGGCGTGCCCTTCTGCTCGGAAGACCAGGCGGAGATGAAGAAGGTGCTGGATCTTCTGATGGCGCAGAAGCCGTCGGTTGCCGCCTATTCCTCCGACAATATCGCAAGCCGCCTCGCCTCCGGCGAAGTCTCGGCGCATTTCTGGTGGGATGGCGATTCGCTCAGGGCCCGCAAGGCCGGCTCACCCGTCAGCCTCGCCATGACCAAGGAAGGCCTCGTCGGCTGGATGGATAGCTACGTCGTTCCGAAGGGTGCGCCGAACCGCGACAATGCGGTGAAGTTCGTCGACTTCATGTCGACGCTGGAGAACGCCACGGAACAGATGAACTTCTATTCCCACTCCTCGCCGATGAAGGTCATCCAGGAGAAGGTCGTCAACACCAAGGAAACAGCACCGGAACTCTATCCGGAAGTGCCGATCACCTTCTCGCGCACCTGCTCGGCCGCCGCACAGGATCTGGTGACCCGCGTCTGGACACAGCTCCTGCAATAACCCGCTTTCGCGCCGCGGGTATCAAGCGCCCGCGGCGTATCGACAGTTCAGCCATCAAGGAGACATCCATGCCCGTGCACAACCGCATCCGTCCGTTCAACACCAAGGAAACCTATCCGGAGCAGAAGCTCAACAACGACCTCTGCCAGGCGGTGGTGGCGCGGGGGGCGACGGTTTTCGTGCGCGGGCAGATCTCGCAGGACCTCGACACGCGCGAAAGCCTGTATATCGGCGATGCCGGCGCGCAAGCCCGCAAGGCCATGGAAAACATCAAGATGCTGCTGGAAGAGGCGGGCTCCGACCTCAGCCATATCTGCCGCGTCGTCGTCTACCTGATCGACATCCGCTACCGCGAGGCGGTCTATATGGAGATGGGTAAATATCTGCAGGGCGTGTTCCCCGTCTCGACGGGCCTCGTCGTTTCCGCACTTGCCCGGCCGGAATGGCTGGTCGAGATCGAAGCGACCGCCGTCATTCCCGACGAAGCGTGAGGATGTTGCCATGACCTTTTCCGTCTCCGGCCGCTGCGCCGAGACCGGCATGTTCGGTATCGCCGTCTCCTCCTCCTCGCCGAGTGTTGCGGCGCGCTGCGCCCATGTACGCGCCGGCGTCGGCGCGGTCTCAACGCAGAACATCACCGATCCCCGGCTCGGCCCCAAGGGTCTCGACCTGATGGCGACCGGTCTTTCGGCGGAAGCAGCGCTCGAACGGCTGATCGCGGAAGCGCCCCATATTGAATACCGCCAGCTCGCGCTCGTCGATGCCGCGGGACGGGCAGCCGCCTATTCGGGCGCAAAAACGCTCGGCACCCACGCCACGGCGCGCGGCGACAATGTCGTTGCGGCGGGCAACATGCTGACGACGACGGACATTCCGCAAAAGATGGTCGAAGCCTTCGAGGCATCACAGGGAAAACACCTCGGCGACCGGCTGATCGGCGCAATGCGGGCAGCGCTCGCGGCGGGCGGCGAAGAGGGGCCGGTGCACTCGATGGGCCTCGTCATGGTCGACAAGGTTTCATGGAACGTCGCGGACCTGCGCATCGACTGGACGGACGGCGACCCGATCGAGGAATGTGCCGCACTCTGGGAGCGCTGGCGCACGGAAATGGACGCCTATGTCACCCGCGCGCTCAATCCGACAGCGGCACCGAGCTACGGCGTGCCCGGCGATCTTTGAGCGGCGGGCTCCGCCTTTTGCCTACATCGACTGCCGCCTGCCCCCTCATCCGACCCATTCGGGCCACCTTCTCCCCGCTGGGGAGAAGGGGATCAACCGCGGCGTCTCGTTTCCCTTCTCCCCAGCGGGGAGAAGGTGCCGGCAGGCGGATGAGGGGGCTGCGGCACGCCGTCCGATTACTATCGTATCTCCGTGAGAGCACACGCATGATCCCTTCGACCCCGGAAATCCTCGCCCGTCTTGTCGCCGAGCCAACGGTCTCGCGGACGTCGAACCTCGCGCTGTTGGATTATGTCGAGGGCCTGCTCCGTCCCGTCGGCGCAAAGATCGAGCGGTTCTCCCATCCGGATGGCAGCCGCGCCAATCTGTGGGCGACCATCGGGCCGGATGGACCGGGCGGCGTGGTGCTTTCGGGGCATACGGATGTGGTGCCGGTCGAAGGACAGGACTGGAGCGCCGATCCGTTTACCCTCGTCGAGCGCGATGGCCGGTTTTACGGGCGTGGCGCGGCCGACATGAAGGGCTTCGTCGCGGCGGCGGTGCGGGCAATGCTTATCGCCTCCTCCCGGCCGCTCAAAACGCCGCTGCATCTCGCATTGTCCTATGACGAGGAGATCGGCTGCATCGGCGTGCGCGGCCTGATCGATGCGCTGGCCATGCGGATTGAACGGCCGGCGCTGTGCATCGTCGGCGAGCCGACAGGCATGCGGATTGCCACGGGCCACAAGGGCAAGCTGGCGCTACGCGCCTGCTGTTATGGACAGGAAGGGCACTCGGCGCTCGCGCCCAATGCGCTGAACGCGCTGCATCTCGGCGCCAGCTTCATCACCGCGCTTCAGGCGCGGCAGGAGGACCTGTCGGTCAAGGGCGCGCGCGATGCCGACTACGACATCCCCTATTCCACCATCCATGCCGGCATGATGCGCGGCGGCACCGCACTCAACATCGTGCCGAACCGCTGCGAGATCGACTTCGAGATCCGCAACATTGCCGAAGACGACCCGCAGGACATCCTCACCGGCATTGCGGCCGATGCCGAGGCGATCGCCGCGCCCTTCCGCAACCGCTTTCCCATGGCCTGTATCGAGATCGAGCAGGTCTCCGGCTATCCGGGCCTGAATGCCGAACCGGACGCGCCCGTGGTGCGCCTGCTGCGGCGCATTCTCGATCACGACGATCCGACGCTGAAAGTCGCCTTCGGCACCGAGGGCGGGCTGTTCAACGAGATCCTCGGCATTTCCACCGCCGTCTGCGGCCCCGGCTTCATGGAGCAGGGCCACAAGCCGGACGAATTCGTCAGCGCCGATCAACTCGGCCGATGTGACGCTATGCTGGCGCGGCTGGTCGACCTGCTGGAGGCTGGCGTGGCCTGATCGTCAGCCGGACAGGATCGACGGGTGGAACACCGGACGATACCCCGCCCTGAGCACCGCCAGCGTCGAGGGTGGCGTCAGCAGCCCGTCGGCGTCTTGGAGCGATCGCGGCGGGGCATAGCCCTCATTGGTCCAGCGGAAGGCGCGGCCGGCGTGAAGCGTGAACGCCGCGCCGGCAGCGACCACCACCGCACCATCCGGAAGGGAGGATAGTGTCCCCGGCAGCGCATGGATGCGCTTTCTGCGCCGATCCAGCCGCTCCCAGTGCAGGACCTTATCGATGTCCGGCGCCGAGGGCTTTTCCCCGCCGTTCGCAGAAACCCAGCATGCGCGAAACTGCTCTGCCGTCTCGCGCCGGCAGAAGAAGCAGGGCCGATGGCCGGCCGCAAAGGCCACCGCCTCGTCGAGAAAGAACAGTTCCGTCCAGCTTCGCCCGGCCATGACATCCCGGCGGCGGCCCTTGTAGTCACAGGTGCAGACCAGCCAGGCCTTGCTCGACCAGCGCTTCGTGAGGAGGGTTTTCGTTGCCGGATCGTGGAGGATGCCGCGATTGCCGGTGAACAGGCCGCGTTGTGCAATTGCGACGATCTCACCGAAAGGCGTGACGCGGTTCTGAAGCGGCATGGGCATTCCCCGTGACAGCGGTTTCCAGCACCGACGACGCTTCCCGCTCATAAGAGCCCGACAACCGGCAACGCGATGCAAGGCCATCATCGTGCATGACGCGCCGTCGGGGAATAGTCAGCCAGATTTTACTGTTGTAAAAATGAAAATACATCTGTATCAATCCGCATGCGGGCTTTGGGTTTTGGGAGCAAGCCCCCATGCAGAGCCCTCGTTCCATCATTCAGGCGGGAGGAAATTTCGCCTGCTCCAAGGGAGGTCATCATGAAGAAACTTGCCATGCTGCTGGCGTGCGCCGCCGCATTCGCCCTGCCCGTCGTCGCCTCGGCGCAGGACGCCGCCGGAACCACCAAGAAGGACAGCTATCGCTTCGTCGTCGTGCCGAAGGTCGTGCATCCGTGGTTCGACAAGGTGAACGAAGGCGCACAGGCGGCAGCCGCCGCGATCAAGGCGCAGACCGGCTCGAGCGTCGAAGTCATCTATTCGGCACCGCAGTCCGCCGACGTCGTCCAGCAGAACCAGATCATCGACAGCGCGCTCGCGACCCAGCCCGACGGCCTCGCGCTCGACCTGCTCGACCCCTCGGGCAACCGTGCCTCGCTCGAAGAAGCACAGGCCCAGAACATCCCACTGGTGATCTTCGATTCGATCCCGCCGGAAGGCATGGCGATCCCCTATATCGGCTCCGACTTCTGCGAGCAGGCGAAGATCGCGGCCCGCCGCCTCGTCGAGGTTCTCGGCGGTGAAGGCGAAGTCGCCATCATGCAGGGTGTTCCGACCGCGCCGAACCACTCGATCCGCGCCGAATGCCACCGCCAGGTCTTTGCCGAACACAAGGGCATCAAGGTCGTTGCCGAAGGTATCGACAATGACAGCATCGAGACGGCGCAGCAGCAGGCGGCCGCCATCATGCAGGCGAACCCGAACCTCAAGGGCTGGGTCGCGTCCGACGCGGCAGGCCCGATCGGCATCGGCCAGGCGATCGTTGAAGCCGGCAAGCAGGGCAAGGTCACCCTCGTCGGTCTCGACAACCTGCCGGAAATGCTCGACATGATCCGCGATGGCGTCGCCGACAGCTCGTCGGCCTCGCAGCCGGAACTGCAGGGCTACTGGTCGGTCATGCTGCTCTGGGCGCAGGCAACGGGCGCCAAGGTGCCGGGTTACCTCGACACCGGCAACGCCTTCCTCACCAAGGAAAATGTCGGCGGCTGATCCGGCAGAAACCGGATTGCCGCGAGGCGCGGGTTTTCCCGCGCCTCTTCTGTCTTCATCCTGCGCGCAGGTATCCCATGGCTTATCTCGAAACCCGCGGCCTTGGCCGGGACTTTCCCGGCGTGACCGCCCTCGACGGGGTCGATCTGTCGATCGAACTCGGCCGCACGCACATTTTCGCCGGCGAAAACGGTGCCGGCAAATCCACCCTCGTCAAGATCCTCACCGGCACCGACCGTCCGTCGCGCGGCCAGGTGCTGATCGACGGGCATGACCCGGCCGACGATGCGAGCCTCTACAAGAACGTCGCCTATGTGCCGCAGGAGCTCAACCTCTTCCCGCAGATGAGCGTTGCGGAAAACCTCTTCATGCCGTTCGAACGGACGGGGCATGGCGGGCTTCTCGTCAATCGCGGTGCGCTCGTCGAGGA
This sequence comes from Sinorhizobium sp. RAC02, assembly GCF_001713395.1. Classification (NCBI taxonomy): domain Bacteria; kingdom Pseudomonadati; phylum Pseudomonadota; class Alphaproteobacteria; order Hyphomicrobiales; family Rhizobiaceae; genus Sinorhizobium; species Sinorhizobium sp. RAC02. The sequence continues at coordinate 2,470,241 of NZ_CP016450.1, forward strand.
GGCCCGCACCTATCTCGAACGCTTCGGCATCGAGGCCGATCCGCGCGCGCTGGTCGCCAACATCTCGGTTTCCGACCAGCAGTTGCTGCAGATCGCCCGCGCCTGCACCAATGCCGATATGAAGGTCCTCATCCTCGATGAACCGACGTCATCGCTGACGCGCGTCGAAGTCGACCGGGTCTTCAAGGTCATCCGCGGCCTGCTCGACCGCGACCACGCCATCGTCTTCATCAGCCACAAAATGGACGAGGTCTTTGCGATCGGCGACGACTACACGGTGCTGCGCAACGGCGAGAAAGTCGAAAGCGGCCGGATTGCCGACATCGGCGAAGCGGACCTGATCCGCGCCATGTCCGGCCGGGATCTCGCCTTCGACGAACATTTCCGCCCGCAAGGGCCTGTTACCGACACGATCATGGATGTGCGCGGGCTTTCCGGTGCCCGTTTCCACGATGTCAGCTTTACCCTGCGCCGTGGCGAGATCCTCGGTTTTGCCGGGCTCGTCGGCGCCGGGCGCTCGGAGGTCATGCAGACGGTCTTCGGCTTCCTGAAAGCCAAGGCCGGTGCCGTGACGGTCGATGGCAAGCCCTGGACGTTGAACGACACATCCGCCTCGGTCGACGGCGGCATGCTCTACCTCTCGGAGGAGCGCAAGCACCACGGCATCTTCCCGCTGCTGTCGCTACGCGAAAACATCGGCATTTCCATCCTCTCGCTCACCAGGGGCTCGTTCGGCATCAGCGGCGGCCGCGAGCGGGAGGCGGTGCAGAAGATCATCGACGACTACGGCATCCGCACCTCCGGCATGGGCAAGCGCATCTCGCAGCTCTCCGGCGGCAACCAGCAGAAGGCCATCATCGGCCGGGCGATGGCGACCCGGCCGCGCGTGCTGATCTTCGACGAACCCACCAAGGGCATCGACATCCGCACCAAGACCGAGATCTACAAGATCATGAAGGGTCTGGCGGAAGAAGGCGTCGGCGTCATCCTCGTCTCCTCCGAACTCGATGAACTCAAGAAATGCGCAAGCCGCATCGTGACCATGCACCATGGCCGCATCACCGGCGAGTTCGACACCACGAACACCAGCAATGAAACCCTCGTAGGCGCCATCTTCGGCACGGAGGCGAAAGCCCATGCAAACTAGTTCCACGCAAACCAGCGCCATCGCGCACCTGGCGCGCAGCCCGCTTGCCGGCGTCTTCGTCGCTCTTGCGGTCATCTTCACGCTGTCCGCGCTGATCTCTCCCTACTTCCTCACGCCCTACAACCTGTCGGTCATCGCTCGCGGGTTGGCCTTCGTCGGCCTGATCACCATTGCGCAGTCCATGCTGATGGTGCTCGGCGAACTCGACCTGTCGCTCGGCGTGATCGGCGGCCTGTGTGGTGTCATCTCCGGCATCCTGATGGTGCGGCTCGGCTTCGAGCCCTATTCGGCCATGTTGCTGGCGATCCTGCTCGGTGGCTGCCTCGGCCTACTCAACGGCCTGCTGGTAACCGTACTCCGGCTGCATTCGCTGGTGCTCACCATCGGCACCGCCGGCATTTTCGGCGGCGCAAACCTGGTGTTGACGCGCGGCGTCGCGATCACGGGCATCCCGCGCGATGTGCACTATCTCGGCCGCGGCGACCTGCTTGGCGTGCCTGTTCCCTTCCTCATCATGCTCGTGGCGCTGGCTTTCGCCACCTTCGTCATGCTGAAGACGCCGTTCGGCCGCTACATGTACGCGATCGGCAACAACCAGGCCGGTGCGCGCATGCTCGGCATCAAGGTCGACAAGATTCGCCTTCTCGTGTTCGGCGTGGCAGGCGCGATTGCTGGCTTGGCCGGCGTGCTGATGGTTGCGCGCCTCGGCACCGCCCAGCCGTCCATCGGCGAAACCTGGGTTCTGGCGCCGATCGCCGCCTCCGTCATCGGCGGCGTTGCCACGACGGGCGGCATCGGCAGCCCGATCGGGGCGATCTTCGGTGCCGGCATCATCGCCATCATCGAGAACATCATCGTGCTCTTCGGCGTCTCGCCCTATTGGCAGGGCATCGTCTCGGGTGCGATTGTCGTGCTCGCCATTTCCTTCGACGCCATTTCCCGCCGTTATCTGCGCCGTGACGCTTGATACAAGCCGCCGCATCGATCTGACGAAAGACAAGAGAATGAACCAGGAAGTCAAAACCAAGAAGCTGATCAACGCGCCGGAAAATATCATCGCGGAGTTGATCGAAGGCATGGTCGGCGCGCATCCGGACATGCTGCGCGTGGAAGGGTCTACCGGACGGGCCGTCGTCGCCGTCGATGGCCCGCGTGACGGCAAGGTGGGCATCGTCGTCGGTGGCGGCTCCGGCCATGAGCCGGCCTTTGCCGGCTATGTGGGGCGCGGCCTGGCCGACGCGGCAGCCGTCGGCAATGTCTTCGCCTCCCCCTCGCCGTCGCATATCGTCGAGGCGGCCCGTGCCGTCGATGGCGGCGTCGGCGTCGTCATGCTCTACGGCAACTATACCGGCGACGTCTTGAACTTCACCATGGCCGCGGAAGAGCTGGAACAGGCCGGCATCGCCGTGCGTCACGTCGCGGTTGCCGACGACGTCGCCTCCGCGCCGATCGAGCGTAAATCCGAACGTCGCGGCATTGCCGGCGACTTTTTCGTCTTCAAGGTCGCCGGTGCCGCCGCCGATCTCGGCGAACCGCTGGCGCGTGTCGAAGCCTTGGCGCAGGCAGCGAACGAGGCGACCCGCTCAATGGGCGTGGCCCTCAGCCCCTGCTCGCTGCCGCAGACCGGCAAGCCGAATTTCACCATCGGGGACGACGAAATGGAAATCGGCATGGGCATCCATGGCGAGCCCGGCATCCGTCGCCAGAAGCTTGCACCGGTGGACGAAGTGACCGACGAACTGGTCGATGCAGTCATCAGGGAGCTTGGCCTGAAGGCGGGCGAGCGTGTTGCCGTTCTCGTCAACGGTCTCGGCGCCACGTCGCAGATCGAGCTCTACCTCATCTTCCGCCGCGTCAAGCAGCGGCTCGATGCACTGGATATCGAAATCCATGCCTCCTGGGTCGGTGAATATGCCACCTCGCTGGAAATGGCCGGCGCCTCCGTCACGCTGATGAAGCTCGACGACACGTTGCAGGCGCTTCTCGATCACCCCTGCCGCACGCCAGCCCTCGTCGTCGGCGCCTTCGAGAAGACCGACGGCCTTGCGGCGCGCAGCCGCAAGGCCGTCAAGGTTGCCGAGAGCACGGCAACAGCGCAGGAAAAGCCGCGCGAACTGCTGACCGAAGGCGACGTCACGCCGGCGATCTTCAAGACGATGATGCATGCCGTGGGCAACGAGATTATCGCGGAAAAGAACTGGCTGTCCGAACTCGACGGCGTGATCGGCGACGGCGACCATGGCGTGACGATGGAGATCGGCTGGAAGGCCGTGCAGAGCGCGCTGGAAGACAGCCAGGACGACGAGACGATCGAGGGCATCTGCAAGCGCATGGCGAAGGCCTTCCTCGATGCGGTCGGCGCCTCCTCCGGTCCGCTCTATGCCACCGCGTTCCTGCGCGCCGGCACGGCCGTCAGCCACCGCCTCAACCTCGATGGTGCCGGCATGGCCGAATGGCTGAGTGCCGCCTGCCAGGGCATTCGCGATCGCGGCCGCGCCGACCCCGGCGACAAGACGATGATCGACGCCTGGGTGCCGGCGGTCGAAGCCGGTCAAAAGGTGGCGAAGGACGGTGGCTCGGCGCTCGACGTGCTGGTTGCCGCGCGCGATGGCGGCGAGGCGGGCATGAAGGCGACGGCAGCGCTGGAATCACGCCGTGGCCGTTCCGCCAAACTTGGCGAACGCTCCGTCGGCCATATCGACCCGGGCGCGGCCTCGACCTTCGTGACGCTGCGCGCCATGGCGGCCGCACTTCAGAAGGCGCTGGCCTGATTGAATGTTCAGCGCGGGCCTTGCAGCAGGGCCCGCGCGACACCTTCATTGGTGACGAGCCGGTTGACGTAGCCGGCGCGCAGGATCGCTCGGATGATTGGGATTTTGCGAATACCGCCGGAAACCAGCACGGAAATCGGTTTCAGCTTCAGCTTGTCCGGCGGCAGCGCGATGATCGAGTCGTTGAGGAAATGGTCGATCGCCTGGCCACGCGCGTCGAGAAACCACCCCATGAATTCGCCGACCGCGCCGCGCTTCAGCACTGCATCAAGATTGTCCTTCACCACGCGGATCTGCGTCAGCGACGTATCCTGCGCCAGCGCGCCACAGGAGACGATGCCGATATCGGCTATCTCGGTGCGCGCCAGCACGTCCGTCAGCTCGTCGTTGAGCAGCAGCGCATTGCGGCTTTCGGGATTGGCACAGTAGATCGGCGCCGTCAGATAGTGACATTCGACGCCGAGTGCGCGCGCAAAGGCGGTTGCCACCTCGAATGTGTTGGTGGCCGAGCCGCTGGTGACGCCGCCGGTCAGGCCGACCACCCAGCTTTCGGATTTCGGCCGGGCACGCAGGCTGCGCACGGCAAAGCTTAGGGTTCGCCCCGAGCCGATGCCAACCCCCATGTCGCGGCCTTCGATCAGGTCGCTGGCAAGCGAGCCGGCCGCCTCGCCGATCACCCGCTTCTGCTCGAGATAGTCGTCGAGATCCGGCACCACGACGGCATCGGAGAGGCCGTAACGGGCGGAAACTTTTTCGGCGAGTTCGATGCAATCGGTGAGCGGCAGGCTGACATTGACCTGCACGCTGCCGGATTCGCGCACCTGGCCGATGATCTTGTTGACCTTCAGCCGCGTGATGTTCATGCGCTGGGCGATTTCCTGCTGGGTCTGGCCGCCGATGAAATAGAGCCATGCGACGCGGGCGCGCTCCAGGTCCTCGTCGAAATGTCCCCAATCTTCGCTCATGCGGCGCGGTATCCCCTTATGTTTGTTTTTCGATACGTCACTTGAGGTGGCATGGGCAACCACCCGGCGCCGAAAGCCTTGATCGATCAAGCGGATTCCACAGCCGGGTTCAGCTGCGTTCGATATCCCGGCGCAGCACGATGGAGGTCGTGAGGTCCTCGACATTGTCCATGGTCGCCACTTCGTTGCGCATTTCGTTCAGCGCGTTGATCGAGCCGACCTCGACCTCCACCACCAGATCGAGCTGGCCGCTGACGGAAGAAACCTTGCGCACGGCGGAAAAGCCCGCAAGCCGATCGAGCACGCCGATCGAAGGCGTGCGCTTCAGGGTGACGAGCAGGAAGGCCTGGATCTGGCCGTCGTCGAGCTGACCGATATCCGCACGGTAGCCGCGGATGATGCCGGCCTTTTCCAGCCGGCTGACGCGCTCCGTCGTCGCACTTCGGGAGAGCCCGATGCGGCCGGCAAGCGACTTCATCGGGATGCGCGCTTCCTTCGTCAGGATGCTGAGGATGGTGCGGTCGATGGCGTCCGTATCCTGCATGGCCCCTCCTGCAATCGCGCCGACAAGATGACGGTTATTATAAACAGAGTGCCGGCACAACCGGCATAATGCCGGATGCGCCCGATCCGCGTCCATGCAACTCTTTGCGTGACGAAGAGGACTGCCATGAACGACATGCTGAAGACGACACCGGACGTTTCCCTTGAAGCCGCAGCCGCGCTGCTCGCCGAGCACTATGGGCTCAGCGGCACGCTCTCGCCGCTTGCCAGCGAGCGCGACCAGAATTTCAAGGTGGAAACGCCCGCTGGCACCTTCATCCTGAAGATCGTCAACGCCGCCGAGCCCGCGGTGGAGAGCGATTTCCAGACGGCCCTGCTTGCCCATGTCGATGCGCATGCCGGCGATCTGCCGGTACCGCATATCCGGCCGACCGTGACGGGTGCCAGCCTTGCCCGTATCACCAGCACGAACGGCGTCAGCCACCGCATCCGGCTGGTCAGCTGGGTCGATGGCCAGCCGCTGGCCGAGACGAACCGCAGCGATGCCGCACTCGAATCCCTCGGCCGTATGCTCGGCCGTTTCGATGCCGCGCTGAAGGGCTTCATGCATCCCGGCGCGCTTCGCGATCTCGACTGGGATATCCGCAAGGCCGGCCGTTCGGCCGAGCGGCTGCATCACGTCTCGGCGTCGGAAGACCGCGCGCTGCTCCAACGCTTTCTTGCGCGCTTCACCAAGCTTGCGCCGCGTCTTGCAACCTTGCGCGCCGCCGTCATCCACAACGATGCGAACGACTGGAACGTGCTGGTCGATCCCGCAGATCAGGACCGCATCTCCGGCCTCATCGATTTCGGTGATGCGCTGCATGCACCGCTGATCGCCGAAGTCGCCATCGCGAGCGCCTATGCCGGCCTCGACCATACCGATCCGATCGGTGCGGCGGCTGCGATCGCCCGCGGTTTCCACGCCGAATATCCGCTGCTGGAAGAGGAAATCGACCTCCTCTACGACCTCATAGCCCTGCGTCTCGTCACCTCCGTGACGATCTCCGCTTCGCGGCGCAGCCACACGGAAGACAACCCCTATCTCGCCATCAGCGAGCGACCCGCCTGGACGCTGCTGCGCAAGCTCGACCGGATGAACCCGCGTTTTGCCACCGCCATCCTGCGCAAGGCCTGCGGCTTCGAGGCGGCACCCGGCGCCCGCGCCGTCACGGACTGGATTGCCAGAAACCGCGAGTCGCTTGCCCCCCTCCTCGAGCGGCCGACCGCGACCTATCCGGCAGCACTTGTGCCCTATGGCGACCCCACCCATCCGATGACCATCAAGTCAGCCGCCGAGCAGCCGGATGAGGCGCAGGCGATCTGGGAGACCTATTGCGGTGAAACCGGTGTCGAACTTGGCATTGGTCCGTTTGGCGAAGAGCGCACCGTCTATGCCGGCGAGATGTTCGTCTCGCGCTTCATCGAGGGCGCGCGCCGCACCCACCATCTCGGCTTCGATCTCTTCATGGCGGCCGGGACCAAAGTGTTCACGCCGCTGCCCGCAACCGTCGTCAGTGTCGAGGTCGAGCCCGATCCGCTCGGCTACGGCTGCCTGATTGCCCTGCGACATGAGCCGGAAGGCTGCCCGCCCTTCGTGACGCTCTGGGGCCACCTCGCCCATGAGGCGATGGGCCGCCTGAAGGCCGGCGACCAGCTGGACGCCGGCGCCCTCGTCGGCGAGATGGGCGCGCCGGCGGAAAACGGCGGCTGGGCGCCGCATCTGCATCTCCAGCTCTCGACCGATACCAGCCTCTCCGCCACAGAAATCCTCGGCGTCGGCGAGCCGCGTTATCTCGATGTCTGGGCGGAACTCTTTCCCGATGCGCGCACCTTTGCCGGCATTGCCGCGGAGTTCTACGAACGGAGCGGCCGCTCGCATGAAGAGATCGTGAAGATGCGGCGCGAACTACTGCTGCCCAACCTCTCCATCTCCTACGATAAGCCGATCAAGTTCGTTCGCGGCGATGGCGTCTGGCTGATCGACGATGGCGGCCGGGCCTATCTCGACTGCTTCAACAATGTCTGCCACATCGGCCACGCCCACCCGGCCGTCGTAGAGGCGATGACGAAGCAGGCCGCAACGCTCAACACCAATACCCGCTACCTGCACGACAACATCGTCGCCTATGCCGAGCGCCTGACGGCGACGCTGCCGAAAGAGCTGACGGTCGCCGGCTTCGTCAACAGCGGCTCGGAGGCCAACAGCCTGGCGCTGCGCCTGATGCGGGCGCATACCGGCCGTGAAAACGCCATCACGCTCGACTGGTCCTATCATGGCACGACGCAGGAGCTGATCGACATCAGCCCCTACAAGTTCCGTCGCAAGGGCGGCAAGGGTCCGAAGCCGCATGTCCATATCGCGGCAGTGCCCGATAGCTACCACGCGCCTGCGGACTGGCCGATCGAGGAGCACGGCAAGCGTTTTGCCGAAAGCGTCGCCGAGCAGATCGCCATCATGCAGGCGAAGGGCGAAGGGCCGGGCTTCTTCATCGCGGAATCCATCCCGAGCGTCGCCGGTCAGGTTTTTCTGCCGGAAGGCTATCTCAAGGAGGTCTACCGGCTGGTGCGCGAAGCGGGCGGCGTGTGCATCGCCGATGAAGTGCAGGTCGGTTTCGGCCGCGTCGGCAGCCATTGGTGGGCCTTCGAGACGCAGGGCGTCGTGCCGGACATCGTGACCATGGGCAAGCCGATCGGCGACGGCCATCCGCTGGCCGCCGTGGTGACGACCCGCGAAGTGACCGACAGCTTCAACAACGGCATGGAGTATTTCAACACCTTCGGCGGCAATCCGGTTTCCTGTGCCGTCGGCCTTGCGGTGCTCGACGTCATCGAAAGCCAGGACCTGCGCGGCAATGCGCTGGCGATCGGCAACTACCTGATGGACGCCTTCTGCGACATGCAGAAGCGCCATGAGGTTATCGGCGACGTGCGCGGCCTCGGCCTGTTCCTCGGCATCGAACTGGTGACCGACCGCAGGACCAGGGCGCCCGCGACCGACTTCGCCCGTGCCGTCTCCAACGGTGCCCGCCGCCGCGGCGTGCTGATGGGCACCGAGGGGCCGCATGACAACGTGCTCAAGATGCGCCCGCCGATGATCTTTTCGAAGCGAGACGCCGATTACCTGATCGCCGTGCTCGAAGACACCTTCGCCGACGTCGCAAAAACGCTCGGCTAGGCTGGAGACACCAACATCCAAGACCGATCAGCCGGGAGGGCCACGCTCCCCCGGCCGGGACAACGCATGCCCAATATCAACAAGGAGGAGAACCCCATGAGAAACGCAATTCTGGCCATGGCCGCAGCCACGCTCGCTGCCGGCACGGCCGCCCATGCCGGCACGCTCGACGTCATCAAGGAACGCGGCGAAGTCCGCTGCGGCGTGAGCCAGGGCGTGCTCGGCTTTTCCGTGCCCGACAAGAACGGTGTGTGGGGCGGCTTCGACGTCGATTTCTGCCGCGCAGTTGCCGCAGCCGTGATCGGCAATCCGGACAAGGTGGCCTATGTGCCGCTTTCCACCAAGGACCGCTTCACGGCGCTGCAATCCGGCGAAGTCGATCTCCTGTCGCGCCAGACCACTTGGACGCTGTCACGCGACACCGATCTCGGCATGAGCTTCGTTGGCGTCAACTATTATGACGGCCAGGCCTTCATGGTCAGCAAGGATGTCGGCGTGACCAGCGTCAAGGACATTTCCGGCGCCTCCGTCTGCACGGAAACCGGCACGACGACCGAACAGAACATGGCCGACTATTTCAGCGCCAACAAGATCGAGTATCAGGTCATCGCCTTCGAAAAGCCGGACCAGACGATCCAGGCTTTCAACACCGGCCGCTGCGACGTGTACTCCACCGACGCTTCGGCGCTCTATGCCCAGCGCCTGACGCTGAACGATCCGGACCGCTTCACCGTGCTGCCCGAGGTGATTTCCAAGGAGCCGCTCGGCCCGGCCGTTCGCCAGGGCGACGAGCAATGGTTCAAGGTCGTGCGCTGGACACTCTTCGCGCTGATCGAGGCGGAGGAAATGGGCATCACCAAGGAAAACGCCGCCTCACTTCTCGAAAGCGGCACCACCGCACAGAAGCGTTTCCTCGGCATCGACAGCGAGGCCGGCAAGGCGATGAACCTGGATCCGAAATGGGCCTATAACGCGGTTTCCGCCGTCGGCAACTATGGCGAAGTCTTCGAGCGCCATCTTGGCAAGGACAGCCCGCTGAAGATCGACCGCGGCCTCAACCGGCTGTGGAGCGACGGCGGCCTGATGTACGCACCGCCTGTCCGCTAAGACAGTCCAAAAACCAAAAAGGCCGCCGCGGATGCTTTTCCGCGGCGGCCTTCTGTTTTTTAAGGCGGGGCTCAGGCGCCGCGGCGATAGCGCGGATAGCTCGACGAGAAAATCTCCTCGACCGGCGGATGGCCATGGGTGCGCTCCGGATAACGCGCGACGAGGCCGTCGAACTGACGCTGCGCCCTCTCCTGCTCGGCTTTCGCGTCGAAACCCGGGATTATGCCATCGACCATGACGAAGCGGCCGTCGATGATCGTGGTTCGCACATCGCGGCCAGAGCTGCTCATCATCAGCGTCTGGATCGGATCGATGACGTGGCCGATGCGATCATGACCCATGTCGATGACGATGATATCCGCCTTCGCGCCGGGCTGCAGGCGGCCGAGATCGGGCCGCTTCAACGCATCCGCCCCGCCGAGCGTGCCGGCGTCAAAGTAGTGTTCGGAGCGCACGCTATCGATCGAGCCGTCCATCACACGCGAGAGTAGCACACCGACCTGCATGTTCTGGATGAAGTCGCACGGCCAGGTGTCCGTGCCGAGACCGATGCGCACGCCCATCGCGCGGAACTTGCTGAAACTGTCCATGAAGCCGGCATGGCGGGCCGATACGATCGGGCAATGCACCAGCGTCGCCCCGGCATCGCGCAGGATATCGAGATCGCGACCGGCGCGCTCCACATTGCGCGTACCGGCAACGAGTTCGCCATGCGGCAGCAGCATGCGGTCGGAAAGCGCACCGATGGAGTCCAGCCACTCGAGCGGCGTCATGCCATAGGCGCTGGTGATGCGGTCGAATTCCAGCTCCGACTGGCAGCAATGCAGGCGGATCGGAATATCGAGGTCACGGCCGGCAGCCACCGTCCGGCGCATGAGGTCCGGCGTACCGGTCTCGATGCGGTCGGGCGCGAGCATGGCGCGCACGGTTGGCGAGCCGAGGCCCTCGATCCGTTCTGCGAAAGCCAGCGACTCCGCAAAGTTGCGAAGCCCGCGCTCCTCGTCGAAATGGAAGGCGATACGGCCGTTCTCATCGACATAGCTGTTGCCGGCGCGATAGGCCGGGCCGAGATAGACGCGCAGGCCGAGATCGTGTGCGGCATCGGCGGCGGCGGAAAACTCGGCAACCGTTTCGCCCCATTCACGGTAGAACAGCGAGGCGATCGGCAGCGACGTCGTCACACCATTGCGGATGAGCTGGGCGAAGGCATAGCGCTTCTGGAACGCCAGCTCCTCCTGCGTGTACATCTCATAGGGGCCGCGATCCATGTAGCTCTTCGGCCAGACCCGGCCCTTCTTCCAGGACGGCTGGTTGTCGAAGGCGAGCACGGTCGTGTCGATATCCGAAAGCGAGTCGAGATCGACGAAACCGGGCGAGATAATCGCATTGCCATAGTCGATGCGTTCAGTGACCTCGCCGGGATAATCGTGTCCGACGAAGACGAGCTTGTCCCCTTCGAAAACCACGACGCCGTCGTCGAAGATCACGTGGTGGCCATCACGGTGGCCGATGACCCAGCGGGCGGTCAGGAGAACCGGACCGTCGAAGCGTCCGGAGGGCGGAAGTGTCGTCATGCATCTATTCCTCAGTCAAATCTGCCAGTCTTCGCGAGCCCGTTCAGGCCAGCTTGGGTGTCAACATCTCGAAGCGATCCCGGATTGTCGAGCAGGTATCGCCGCCAAGGCGCGCAATGGCATCGATGACGTTCGGATCGACATGCAGGGCCGAATCCACCGCGCCTTCCTGATAATGCGCAAAGATGATCTCGCCCATGATGATCTGGCGGGACTTGCCCAGTTCCAGGGTGATATGCCGCCGGCATTCGAAGGCGGCCGGCGCTTCCTTGATCCAGGGCGCAGCAATCTTCGTGCCGGGCATGGCGGTGAGGCCGGCCTGCTTCAATTCATCGACACCCCGCGGATATTTCGTGCCGCAGGCATGCATGGCCTCGGCGATGGTATGGGAGACGATGTTGACGGTAAACACCTCTGTCATGCGGATGTTGTGGCCGGTATCCTTGAAGGACATGTCGGCATTGTTCTCGACGCCGATGGCAAGGATCGGCGGATCGGCAGACAGACAGTTGAAGAAGCTGAACGGAGCTGCATTGAAGCCGCCATGCTCGTCGACCGTCGTCACCAGCGCGATCGGGCGCGGAATGATCGTGCCGATCATCAGCTTGTAGCGCTCACGCGCCGACAGCGTCGTGAAGTCGAAGGCAGTCCTGTCGCGCGTGTCGGTTTGGGTCGTCCGGCTGTCCATCGACATCATTCTCCAGCTTTCGCTCGTTGGGTCCTGAAGGGCATCGTTTTGGCATGCAATGCTGTCAGTTTTAGAACTCAACTTTTGTATGCATATTTACACTATGTATGCATGCATTTCCTGGCCGGTAAAGAGCCTGCCCGTTCGGCGAGCGGAAATATTGCACGACAGCCCGAAGAGAGATGCCGCTGCTCCCGAATGGCGAGCGCAGCAATGCCGAACCGGTGGACAGGTTCGGTCTTTGTGTGCAATTTTCCCGGCTCATTCATCATTCTGGAGACTCGCCC